>JBDIBI010000023.1:0-108875 GCA_039812885.1 Blastocatellia bacterium | reverse complement strand
TCTTTACACTTATCGATGAAAAGCTGCAGAAAAGATTCTCTATTTCCTATTACCTTGCTCTTTCACTAATAAATTTAAGAATCTGGTGCATAGGGGCTTGACTTTGTACATAGCAGAAAAAAAGTTGGGGGAAATTCCACAATTATGACGAGTAAAAATTCTCTTTGGCAAAAATCAAACTAATTTTCCTAGTTGATAATGTCTATATACTTATAAGAATTAATTATTAATACTTTTATCAGACATATAAACTTTAGAAGCAAAAATATTCCAAAGTTATTACAGTGAAATTTAGCCAAGAGTTGTTTTGCTCAGCCTTAGGGCTATCCAAAAGCTGAGCAAAGCAATATTTCTAGAAAGTAAGATAAAGTAAGTCGCAGTACTATCTTTGAAAAGGTATTGGTAAGGAGGGTATTCCATTGGGGTTAGTAACAACTAGCATTACTGGTACACCTAAAGGAATGGCTTGTTTTAAGGTAATTCCACTAGGAGTACTAATAGCTTTTTTAGTGACTACAAATTTTGAACCATCAGCATTAACCCCTATTAAAAAACTTTCCTGGCTAGCACCATTTATTACTATCAGAGTTGCACCACCGGCTATGTTAGAGTTAGAAGATAAGAAAGTTAGTTTACCTTCTTTAAATGACGGCGCTAAAATAAGAGGTCTTACACCTATTGAAAAATTATTGTCTGAAGCATCTTTTCCAGTATTACCTACAGCATCACGAGACACAACTTGAACTCTAGCCATTCCAGTATTTAAGTTACTAGGCACGTTCCAGAGGAAAGAATTTGCACTACCAACTAATCCTGTCACTATTACTTGATTAAAATTTGCTCCTGCATCAGTAGATAGTAAAATATCTTGAGCAACTACACCAACATCATCTGTAGCCATCCAAGTTATTGTAAAAGTGCCACCTGCTATAGCAACTTCACCACCATTTGGACTTTGCACAGTTACTACAGGAGCAGCTTGATCAGCAACTGTAAAAGCACTTGAGATTGTATTATTGTTTTCATTAGATTCATCAATTATGTCTTGTGGATCAGCAATAACACCAATAAAAGCTCTGCCAGGATTAACATTAGGTGGAATAACAGCTGTAGTTGTAAGTGTAACACTTTGTCCTGGGTTCAAAGAATTACTTGTTAAACTAGCTATTAAAGGATCAGTATTACGAACAGTTGAATTATTTGAAAACCGAACTTCTAGTGGAACATTTGGGCTAGCTAAAGAACCTCGGTTAATAAGCTGGAAGCTAAGAGTTACCTGCGTTCCAGCCCCTCCATTATTAGGGGTAAGAGTTAAATTAGTTAAATCAAGATCAACATTTCCACTGATGGAAATAGAGTTACTAACAACATTATTGGTTTTATCAGATTCAGTTACAACATTACGAGTATCGACTAAGACACCTAAAGTATAGCTTCCTGGAGTAGTAGCATTGGGTATTTTCACATCCAGAGAAGCACGACTACTATCACCTGGAGCCAAAGTAGCAACTTGGTCTGTTCTAAGCACAACATCATCTTGGTTACCGAGTGTAGCATCTTTTGATAATCGTATTTCTTCAGTATGAGCAGGAGCATTGCTACTACCTTGATTAGAAACAGTAAATTCTATTTTTACAGAATCTCCTGGGTTAGCACTTCTAGGAGTTATCTTCAAATTACTAACTTTTAGATCTGCTACAGAATTGACTGTGATAGCAAAAGCAGAAGTGTTATTAGTTTCACTTGATTCTGTAATTACTTTACCAGCATCACTTATAACCCCTATAAAGTAACGGCCAGAATTTATTCCTGTAGGAATAGTAACACTAGGGCTAAAACTCATAGTAGCTTGTGGAGCAAGAACCGAGCTATTTACTGAAGCAAGAACAGTATCTTGAGAATTTATAGTGTCATCCATAGAAAGAACTATATCTTGGCGACTAGCACTAGCAGATACATTACCTTGATTTCTTATATTAAAAGCCACCGTTACTTTATCACCAGAATTTACAGTAGTTGGAGAAACTGTAAGTCCAGTAACAGTTAAATCAGGTCCTCCTCCTTGTTGAAAAACAGCTGAAAATTCAGAAGTGTTACCATTACTATCTATAGTAACTGCTGTAATTACTACATTAGAGCTACCACCAAATGTAGTAGAAAATTCTCCAGAACTGTTAGGAACAGCTACAGCTACAAAATTTTGTCCTTCTCCAAAACCTGAGCTATCTCCTCCAGGTAAAGGTAAAGCATTGGAAAAAATTTCTATTGAAACTGTGTTTGGATTATTTGTATTAATTACACCTTTAACAGTAACACTTGTACCAATATTAGTAACAGATGTTATTTCTGGATAATTAAGAAGCGTGTTAGGTCCATTATCTCTATCACCATTATCATTAGTGGTTACTCCATCATTGCCTAAATCTATGCCTAGACCAACATTCATAAAAATAGAATTACGAGTAATTTTATTTCTAACAACACCTGTAGCAGTCTTAGAAGTTCCTACAGTAACACCATTGCGAGAATTAAAAGCTATTACATTACCAGGCCCAACAATATTAGAATCTGAGTTACTAGCAAAAATTATCCCAGATTGAGCATTACCACGATCAGCATTATTACTTAATATACCAATAAAATTTCCTAGGACTTTGTTATTACTAGTTCCACTATCTGTAATATTTATTCCATTACCTAAATTTCCAGCAATTATATTTGCACCACTTATTGAACCAGTACCTATGGAATTAGACTTAGCTTTCCCTGCTATAGTAATACCATTATTAAGATTTGGTAATTGATTACGTGTAGAGGTTGAATCAACCCCAATAAAATTACCACTAACAAGATTGCTATCTGTACCATTCCCAGTAATTACAATTCCATCACTAATATTGCCAGAAATTACATTGCCTATACTTGTAGTGCCTCCTATTGTATTATTTGATGAACCTGACTGAAGACGAATACCTGTTTTATTACCAGCCATTACTGTACCGGTTTCATCTGTACCTATATAGCAATTAGTAATACTATCGTTTCTACTAGCACCTGTAAGCATTATTCCATTGCCACCAAAAAAGTTGCGAATATTTAAAGACTTAATTACACAGCTATTAGCACTTATTCTTAAGCCATCTGCTGTAGATGGAGCTAAACTCCCATCAATAACAATTTCTGGCCCAACAGGGTTAGTGTCTCCAGTAACTGTCATTTGAGTTGTACCATCAATAATTGTAGTATCTTTACTTATTGTAGGTAATGTGCTAGCAACCTTAATTACAAAGGCTTTTCCATTAAATCCACGATCATTAACAGGTATTTTAAATTGAATTGTTGTTCCTGCTGTTTGATTAGCGGCTGTGATTGCGGCTCTTAACGAACCAGTACCACTATCAGCTGTATTAACTACATCAATTACTGCAAGAGGAATAGGCTCTTGTGCTTGATTTGTTTGTAGATAAGAATTTGCAATAACTGTATTTAACTTTATTAATAAAAAAATAATAGTTAATAAAAAGCTTGTTGTAAAAATAAATTCTTTTCGTCTCATAAAAATCCCCAATATAAATAAACTTACTTAAAACTAATAAATAGTATTAGCTATAAGTTAATAAGTGCAACGCTAAAACAAGTTCTATAAACAAGTTACAGAAATGTTTGTTTTTTATTTTTGTATAATTTACTAACAAAAGCACTATTTGTGACTAGAGCAACCAATTATTTGAATAGAATTTGAGTTGTAGATCATGTTAATAATAAATGATTTATTAACCAACAAAACTATTTATTTTGAACTGGAAATCAAAAAAGTTCAACACAAACAAATAACTTTTGATAGCGTTACTTCTTTATTTCCTATCAAAAACTGTTATAAAATTTTTGTTTATAAAATATAAAAACTTTTTTGGAATCAAAAAACGGTAATGGAAAAACATTTAACTACCTCAGAACTTGATGCTGGTTTAGATTTAATTTTAAAGTCTCCTAAAAATGAAGGTCGTTTGGAAATGATTGTAAGACGGCCAGATATTGATAAACGAGAAATATTAGAAGTAGGACAACTACATATAAATGAAGGGCTTTTAGGAGATACTTGGAAAATGCGTAAAAGTTCACGAACTCCTGACGGTTCACCACATCCAGATATGCAACTTAATATTATGAATTCCCGTGTAATTGCACTAATAGCCCAGGACAAAGACCGCTGGCAACTTGCAGGAGACCAGTTATTTGTTGACCTAGATTTAAGCGAAGAAAATATGCCTCCTGGAACGCAATTATCCTTAGGTTCTGCTCTAATTGAAGTTACAAATCAACCTCATAGAGGCTGTGATAAGTTTATGCAAAGATTTGGTAAAGAAGCTCTAAAATGGGTTAATTCTGAAGTAGGAAAACAACTTCATTTAAGAGGAATTAACGCCAAGGTTCTAAAATCTGGAAATATAGAAATTGGAAATATTGTAAAGAAACTGTGAGTCTATATTTAGAACCAATTTACGCTAGCTTCATTTTCTCTAATAGAGCAATAAAGCGTTTTTCTTCGCGTAATGGATCTAGTGTAGGATCAACCTTAATCCAAGCAATTCCATTAGATCGATCTTTATAGGCATTTTCTAATTCTGTTAAAGCCATTTCTCTATCACCTAAGGCTAGATGCACTACTGTATGGCGATATGGCGATGAATAACCGTGTTTACCTTCTTCTTGAAGTGTTTGTAGCCAACCTTTTAGCAAAGTAGTAATTCCACCCATTTTGTAAGCTTGGCTAAAAGTCTTGGCTAAGTCTTTTTCTCCATTTAGAAAAAATGCTTTTTCTGCCATAGCTACAGCCTCTTCTTCTTTTCCTTTGTGCATATAAAACCAGGCTAAATCAAAATAAGTTGGAGCAAAATTTTCATCCATTTCAATAACTTTTTTGTACTGAATAATAGCTTCTTCATAACGACCAGAATAGTAAAGCACCATTCCTAAACCAGTATTTATAATTAAGGATAATGGATCTACTTCTTGGGCACGTTTTATCATTTGTAAAGCTTCATCAAAACGGCCTAGAGTAAGTAAAAAAGTACTATACCATTGGTAAGCAGTAGCATAATTAGGATTTAGTGAAATAGCTAATCGAAATTCTTTTTCTGCTGCGTCCCAATCCCATTCATAACGGTGTTTAACAAAAGCTAGAGAAGTATGAGCTTCTGCTAAAGAGTTTTCTATTTCTAGTGCTTTAGTTGTTGCTGCTTTTGCAGTAAGAAAGGCATCTTTAGGAGATAATATTTCATAAGAACCTAACAAAATGTAGGAATCAGCAAGTCCAGTATAAGCAAGTGCATATCTTGGATCTAAATCTATTGCTTGCTGAAAATAAGTGATTCCTTTTTTGACTTGATCAGTAGTTCTTTTATTCCAAAAATGACGGCCTTTTAGATAAAGTTGATAGGCTTCAGTATTATCTGTAAAGTGTTTAACTAAGCGCTTTTTCTCTTCTCCTGATAATTTTGGTCTAAGTTTTTCAGAAATTTGTTCTGCTAGTTGATCTTGCAAATCAAATATATCTTCAAACTTGCGTTGGTAGCGCTCACCCCAAAGCTGTGAACCATCCTCAACATCAACCAACTCTGCACTAATATTAAGTAAATCTCCTCGTTGTACTACTCGGCCTGTAAGTACAGCACGCACATTTAATTGTTGTCCAATTTCTTGAGGATCAATTTCTTTATTTTTATAACGAAACACCGTGCTACGTGCCATAACTCTTAGTTTAGGCAGTTGAGAGAGAAGATTAATAAGACTTTCTGTAATACCATCACTAAGATATTCAGCATCAGGATTAGCACTTGCGTTTGAGAATGGCATAATAGCTAAAGAGTCTAAAGCCTTGCTACGACGGCGTGTTTGGGCTTTTTGTGGTTTTTGTGATGAGGTTGAGCGGGTTGCACCTGAGCGCCAAACTGTAGAGCTAGTTAAATTTAACTTTAAGGCTAAAGAAAGATCTTTTGCTGATTGAAAGCGTCTATCTAAATCCTTTTCCAAACAACGAGCAACTATTGGATAAACTTCTGGAAATTTCTTTTTAATAGAAGTTGTGACTTCTGCTGGATTGTCTCGCAAAATAGCAGCCATAGTTTCAGCCATAGTTCCAAAATAAAATGGGCTGCGGCCTGTAAGCATTTCATATAATACACAACCAAAAGAAAATATATCTGTGCGATTGTCTATTTTATCCCCTCTTAGTTGTTCTGGAGACATATAAGGAATTGTACCCATTATCATTCCAGGCTTAGTTTCTGTTGCCCAACGAGTAGGTAAAAAGTCTTCTTCTTCTGGAGTTGTGGTTTTATCAACACGAGCTAGCCCAAAGTCTAGTAGCTTTACTATACCGCTAGAAGTAATAAAAATATTTTCTGGTTTTAGATCTCGATGAATAATTCCCTTAGAATGTGCTGCGGCTAAACCTTCAATAATATCAACTGCTAATTTTACAGCTTCTTCTTCTTGAAGTGTTGTTCTAATAATACGTTTTCTTAAGGTTTCTCCTTCTAAGAGTTCCATAACAGCAAATTTAACAGCCGTATTTGTTTGGAAATCATAGATAGCTAAGATGTTAGGGTGAGAGATAGCAGCCAAGGCACGAGCTTCTTTTTCAAACCTATTAAGCATTTCAGGATCTTTAGCTAAATTTTCTGGTAAAACTTTAATAGCCACTTCCCGACCTAGACGAATATCTCTAGCCCGGTAGACATCACCCATTCCACCACTTCCTAAAGTGCCAAGGATTTGATACTGGCCTAAGCTAGTACCTATTGTTAACATAGCTATTTTCCTTAAGTTAATAATGGAAGACGGGCAGCAACAAGCACTATTACTACATTAGCTTTTTTCTAGTAAGTTAATGTGGCAGTAAGGCTTGTCTCTACCCGTTCTTTTCAACAAATTATAAATTTAGCTTTCTTCTATCTTGGTTCCATTAGGATACCAACCTACTACTTTTACATCCCCATCATTTGGCTCAATCTGGAAACGATTTGATAGTTTCCAAAGGTTGGTGACAGGAAGTTTTATCTTTTCATCTATGGTACGTTTTAGGAAACGTGCTCCGTAAGTTGGGCTAAAACCTTTTTCTACTAAGATATTTATAGCTTCATCTAAAACAGTGAGGGATTTGCCTTGTTTCTCCATCTGTTTAATAATTTTACCAATGTAAATTTGAGCAATGCTTTTGACTTCATCTCTAGTCAGAGGAGAAAAAACTACTATTTCATCAATACGATTACGAAATTCTGGAGAAAATCTTTCTTCTGCGGCTTTAATAACTTCACGTTTTATCTGTTCAACTTCTGTAGTAGTTTTACGTCCAAACCCTAATGGTTTAACATATTTTTTGAAACTATCACTTCCAAGATTAGAAGTCATTATTATTATTGCATCAGATAGATAGACTTTCTTGCCTCGTCCATCTGTTAACCAACCTTCGTCATAAGCTTGAAGAAATAGATTTAACAAATATGGAGAAGCTTTTTCTACTTCATCCAGTAATAACACTGTATAAGGATTATCACGTAATTTTTCTGTTAAAATTCCACCTCTCTCAGAACCAACAATACCTCTAGGCATGCCTATAAGTTTTTCTATAGCAATAGTACCATCTTGATATTCTGACATATCAATACGAACCATTTTACTTTCATCGCCAAACATAAATTCAGCTACAGCTTTTGCTAGTTCTGTTTTACCAACGCCAGTTGGGCCTAAGAAAAGTAAAACTCCATCAGGTTTATAGAAATTTTCTTTTAATGGGCCTTTGTTTAAGCGCAAGCGTTGAGCTACAGCTTTAACAGCATCTTGTTGCCCAACAACACGTTCAGCTAAGGCTTCTTCCATAGATCTAAAGCGATCACAAGTATCTCTAAAGATCATATCTCTAGGAATAGCAGATTCTTGAGAGATAACATCTATTATATGTTCAGCAGTAACAATAGGAACGTCTGGGTTATCAATTTCTACTTTTACTGAGGCAGTATCAAGCCAACCAATAACTTTATCAGGTAGGTGAAGATTACGAACATAGCGAGGAGACATTTCTAGAGCGGTTTCTATAGCTTCATCAGTAATAGAGACAGAATAATTACTCTCTAAACGACGGCGCACACCTACTAAGATTTTTCGTGTATCTTCTAGAGAAGGCTCTTCTACCTTTATACAACGGAATCGGCGAGCTAGAGCTTCATCTTCAGCAATATATTCTTTGTACTCAGTTAAGGTAGTAGCGCCAATGATACGAATTTCGCCACGAGCTAATGCAGATTTAAACATATTAGCTGCATCTGAACTTGCACCTAAGGCTGAGCCTGCACCAATAATGGTATGGGCTTCATCAATAAAAAGTATTAAATTTTCACGTTCTTTAACTTCATTGATAATACCTTGGATGCGTTCTTCAAACATACCTCGAAGCATTGTACCAGCAACAATGCCTGACATTTGTAAGTTAACAAGATGGCAGTTACGAAGTCTAGGAGGAGCTTTTTCTGGTTCTAGTTCAATTAAGCGAGCCAAACCTTCTACTACAGCAGTTTTACCAACTCCAGCTTCTCCAATTAGCATTGGGGAATTAGCCCGATCCTTATGACAAAGGACTTCTATCATTTGTCTAATTTCCCGTTCACGGCCAACAACTGGAGGAAGTTTATCTGTGCGAGCTAGTTTATTAAGGCTAACTCCAAAGTGTTTTAAGTAGGGAGGTAGTTCATATTTACGGCGAAGTCTATCTTCTTTTTCCTCTCTACTTCGAACACGAGTAGTTATTTTTTCCACAACTAGTTCTGGTTCAGCTCCAAACTTACGAAGAATCACAACTGGAGTACTTGCTTTGTCCTCAAAAAGTGCCTGAAAAAGATCTATGGCATCAATGGTATGACGACCAGATTGTTTAGCACGTTTAAGACCTGCTGTAAGCAAATCTCTAGTTGAATCAGCTAACTTAACTCTTTTACCAGTGTATTGTTTGGGGACAGCTAACCTAGTATCCAGCTCATTTACAACGGCTTGAGGGTCTATATTTAAGCTTTGCATTACTTCATTAAAGAAGTTACGCTCAACATCTAAAATAGAAGCAAAGATATGTTCTGGAGCTATAAAATTATGGTCGCGTCGCCTTGATTCTTCGATGGCGCGTTTCATTACACGTTGACCACTTTCGCTAAACCTATCTGAAAAGTCTCCAAAGTCGTACATCTTCCCTACCCGCGCTAAGGTGACAATAGCCACCAGTTTGTTATTTTTACTAGCCATAAATCTCACTAGTGAAAATTAGCCTAACACTTACCCACCAATGAGAAAGTAACTTTCTATATTTATTTGGCTCAATTGTACAACATTAACATTGCCAAATTAAGAGATAATCTTATTCTAATTAGGTTGCCTGAAACTCTTCTAGTTACTACGACCAACTTGTACTATTGCAGGTCGCAGCAACTTATTGCCTAATTTATAACCAGCTTTATAGACTGCTGTAACTTGTCCATCTCGCTGCGGTTCTACAATAAGAATATCTACAGCCTCATGTATTTGTGGATCAAAGCTTTCTCCTACGGCTTGTATTGGAACTAGTCCACGACTCTCTAGTTCTTTTAAGAAAAGCTGATGAGTAGCTTTAACCCCTTCTAACAATGCAATTAAATCAGCATTTGCTTCAGCAGATTTAATTGCTCGCTCTAGATTATCTGAAAATTCTAGCATTCGCTGATAGATTTCGCCTTTAGCCGTCTCTAATTTTTCATCAGCACTACGACGCAATCTTGCACGTAGTTCATCAGCTTCTCTATTTACATCCTGTTGAGCTTGTTTAAAACGAACTTGTAGCATTTCTGCTTGTTCTTCTGCTTGTTTTAATTTTGCTTGTAATTGTGCTACATAACCAACAGGATAACTTTCCATAGGTTCTTGATTAGAAGATGCTGTTTCTTGTGAAGAAACTTTTTTTTCTCCTGATTGAGTTTCTTGATTATTTTCAGATGTAGGAATGGAATCATCTGGATTAGAAGAAATATCACTAGTTTTCTTTGGTTCTGGTGTTCCATGTTCTTTGTGCTTCATAAAGATACTCCTTAAAATCTTTTTCATTTTAGTCAACTTTCACCATAATTTGCCTAGCAACCTTAGGAGTTATTTTTGGCATTGTGATTGTTAACACTCCATTTTTATAGTTGGCATCTACATTATCTTGATCAATGTTATAAGGTAAAACAAGATGCCTTAGAAATTCTCCATAAAAGCGTTCTTGCCTATGAAATTGCTCAGCCTCAATTCCTTTTGGCAATGACCGCTGACCGGAAATTGTTAGCTTTTCACCATCTATATTAACTTTTATATCATTTTGATCAATATCTGGTAAATCTACTTTAAGTACTAAACTTTCTTTTGTCTCATAAATATCTACTAAGGGTAACCAACTAGTATTAGTATCTAAAGCAAGTGGTTGTGTTACTTCCTTAAAAAGCCTATTCATTTTTTCCTGAACCTTAAGTAATTCTTTTAGGTTCTCTATTTTATCCATACTCATACTTCTACTTGCCTTGCTCTAGTGGTAAAAATTTAATTTGATTTGTAGCTTTATCAGCCTCTAGACGAACCATTTGTCCTGGTAAAATTTCACCTTTCAATAATTTAATTGCCAATGGATCTTTTACCATAGACTGAACTGCTCGTTTAATTGGTCTAGCTCCATAAGCTGGATTAAACCCTTCTTGGACTATAAGTTCTTTAGCTGATTCTGTAAGTTCAATAGTAATTTGTTTTTCTTTTAGAGAATTACGTAAGCGGTTTACTTGAATATCTACAATTCTCTTAATTTGTTCAAGTCCTAAGTTATGATATATCACTATTTCATCAATGCGGTTAAGAAATTCTGGTTTGAAGACAGATCTTACTTCTTCCATTACTTCTTCACGCATACGTGATTCTGAATGTTCAGCCCATTCCATAATACGATGGCTTCCAATATTTGAGGTCATTATTACCACAGTATTTTTAAAGTTAACTGTGCGACCTTTTCCATCTGTAAGTCTTCCATCATCTAGAATTTGCAATAAGATATTAAAAACATCAGGATGAGCTTTTTCAATTTCATCAAATAACAACACTGAATAAGGGCGACGGCGTACAGATTCGGTTAATACTCCTCCTTCATCATAACCAACATAACCTGGAGGAGCGCCAATCAAGCGAGCTACAGAGTGTTTTTCCATATATTCACTCATATCTATACGCACCATTGATTTTTCATCATCAAAGAGAAACTCAGCTAAGGCTCGAGCTGTTTCTGTTTTTCCAACTCCTGTAGGGCCAAGAAAAATAAAAGATCCTACCGGACGTTCTTGATCTTGAAGTCCAGAGCGAGAACGTCGAACTGCATTAGCTACTGCTGTTAAAGCTTCTGATTGCCCAACTACACGGCCTTCTAAGCGATTTTCCATTGTAATAAGCTTTTGAATTTCACTTTCCAACATTTTGGCTACTGGAATTCCAGTCCATTTTGCTACTACATGAGCAATATCCTCTTCGTCAACTTCTTCCTTTAACATTCGGCCACGTTCTTGTATTTCTGCTAGTCTGGCTCGATCTTGATCTACAACTTTTTGCAATTCTACCATTCGACCATAGCGTATTTCTGCTACTCGTCCATAATCTCCAACTCGTTCAAATTGTTCTGCTTGAATACGCATTTCATCTAAAGTTTCTTTACTAGCACGAATACGTTCAATAATTTCCTTCTCTGATTGCCAACGTGCTTTCATACCAGCACTTTTTTCTTTTAGCTCAGAGATTTCCTGAACAATTTTAGCAAGGCGTTCTCTAGAAACAGGATCATCTTCTCGTTGTAAGGCTTGACGTTCTATTTCCCGTTGTATTCTATCGCGTTCTACCTCATCAATTTCTGTAGGAAGACTATCTATCTCTATTCTTAATCGTGAAGCTGCTTCATCAATTAAATCAATAGCTTTATCAGGTAGAAATCTATCAGCAATATAGCGCTGGGATAACATAGTAGCAGCAACTATTGCAGTATCTTTAATACGTACACCATGATGGACTTCATACCGTTCTTTTAAGCCACGCAAGATAGCTATAGTGTCTTCAATGGTTGGTTCAGCAATATAAACTTGTTGGAAACGTCGTTCTAGAGCAGCATCTTTTTCAATATATTTTTTATACTCATTTAGAGTAGTAGCACCTATACAACGAAGCTCTCCTCTTGCCAAAGCAGGCTTAAGCATATTTGAAGCATCAATAGCGCCTTCTGCGGCTCCAGCACCTACTAGAGTATGTAGCTCATCAATAAACATAATTACATTACTATCAGGACGTGTTACTTCTTTAAGGATAGCTTTAAGTCTATCTTCAAATTCA
This sequence comes from Blastocatellia bacterium, assembly GCA_039812885.1. Lineage (GTDB taxonomy): Bacteria > Acidobacteriota > Blastocatellia > Chloracidobacteriales > JADJPF01 > JADJPF01. The sequence continues at coordinate 96,467 of JBDIBI010000023.1, read as the reverse complement.
CCTCTATATTTTGCACCTGCTAGCATTGCACCTAGATCTAAAACGACTAAGCGTTTATTTCTTAAAGATTCTGCAACATCACCAGAAATAATTCTTTGAGCTAAACCTTCAACAATGGCAGTTTTACCAACACCAGGTTCACCAATTAGCACCGGATTGTTTTTGGTACGACGTGAAAGAACTTGGACTACACGACGAATTTCATCATCTCGGCCAATTACTGGATCTAGTTTGCCTAATCTAGCTAGTTCAGTAAGATCTCTACCATAGCGAGTTAAGGATTGGTAGCGAGATTCAGGGTCTTGATCTGTAATTTTTTCACCGCCGCGAAACTGTTCTAATACCTTAAGTAATTCTTTGGTTACAACACCATGTTGGCGTAAAATAAGGCCAGCCGTTCCATTTTTTTCTTCTGCCATAGCTAAAAGCAAATGTTCTGTGCTTATATAAGCATCTTGTAGCTTATCAGCTTCTTTTTGAGCAGCAGTAAAAATACTATAGAGGCGTGAAGAGAAAAAGCGTTCTTGAGCAGTACCTGTAACTTGAGGAAATTTTTTTATAGCCTCATTTAGTTCTGTCAAAATCATTTGAGGGCGAACACCTATTTTTTCAAGTATAGGTTTAATTACCCCTTCATTTGATTCCAACATAGTTATTAAAACATGTTCAGGTTCAATTTGTTGATGCTGTTTTTGTTCAGCTAGTTTTGTAGCGGAATCAATAGCTTCTTGGGCTCGAATTGTAAAACGGTCTCGATGCATATTTTAGCACCTTATTATAAAATTGGCGTTTTAGCGCTCTATTTCTAGGTTTCTACAGAAATATTCTAACTCTAGCGTCCATCACGTTTTGCTTCATCAACTTCACGCAATACATCTAATATTAAATTGGTATTATTTGGGGCATTAATATTTTGCTTAAATTCTACTGGAGATTTTTCCATCTCAAAACGCCCTTCTTCAAGTTCAACAAAACAACGAAAAGCAGCATTACTACGCAATTCCCCAACTTGAGCATCTGCAATTTGCCCATAATTAAAATAAATACGGCCTTGGACATTAGTAGAATTTACAGAAAGAATACCTGTTACACGGCTATTTTCAATCATTTGAATGACATCAAAAATACTAATAACATTTAGATCGCCTGACACAATTTTAACAGGACGCTCACGTTGAACAGCTGGAGTTGGGCTAATAGCTTTAGTAATAGGGCGCACCAATGATCGTAAAGATACATAAGGATTTGGAATTGGTGCTGGCATTGGGATTGGTGCTGGCATTGGTCTTCTAGAAAGATCATTTTGAGAACCAATTAAATTAATAGCTAAGTTAGGATTAAAGCCCTTTGCCATCATTATGGCTTCATTGGCTCGGTCTATATCTCCAGATTCAGCATAGATTTTGGACAGTGCTATGGCTTGTTCTGCACCTTTATCTGGAAAATTATAATCCTGGCAAATTTCTAAAAGCTTGTCTCTTAAAGAAATATTTTTAGGGTATGCTTCTATGGCTTTTTCTAATGTAGAAACAGCTCTTTCAACAAAACGATACTTAAGGAGTAATTCTGCATCCAAAATTACTCCTTCAATATCTATTGAAGAAGATTTTCCTCCAAAGGAACTAGATTTGTTATTAAACATTTTTAGATTTCACTAGAGTAATATTACCCTAATAAAAATATATTCTCCTAGATAATCAATAATTTACAGAACAAGTTCTAGGCTATTTCAAGGCTCCGCGTAACCATTCTAAATAATTTGCTGAAGCACGGGTAATAGGAAAAGCAATAATTTCTGGTACAGTGTAAGTATGCAATTGTTTTACTTTTGATTCTAGCAAGCTATAGTGAACAAAATCCGTCTTAGCAATTAAGAGAATTTCTTGTTCTTTACAAACTTTTCCTTCCCATCTATAAACAGATTCTATTTTAGGAACAATGTTTACACAACCAGCTAGATTCTCTTCAACTAAAGATTCTGCAATTTTATCAGCTAATTCTTTTTTATCCACTGTAATAAAGACAACGAGCACAGGAGTTTCTTTTAGGTATTCTGCTGATTGTCTTTCTATTTCTTCCTGTTCTGTTTCTTCAGGTTGTCCAATATCTTTATCTTCTATAGCTATTTCTGATTCCAAATAAGCATCTATTAATTCTGAAGCTTTTTCTAAATCACGTTCATCAACTAATAAAACAACACTAGTTGCAGCAGGAAAAAGAGTTCCTCCAGTGCTAGCGCCTTGAAGAAGAGAGCGAATATCATTTTGTTCTAGAAGTTGTTGAATCATTTCCCCTTCTGTTGTTGTAGCAAAAGTACGAACTTCAACTAATCCTGCCTTACTAAGATCATGTTCTGGTTTTTCAACTATTAGCTCTTTCACTAGATCTACAGCACAATCACTGCAACGAGAGATTCCTTCTTTGTATTCAGAGTGACATTTAGGACAAACTGGCATATTAAAATCCTTATCTAGAAATTTATAGGAAAGCTAATTGTACAAAACCCCATAACTTAGCAGCAAGTTATTTAAGAACATTTATTAAGTTAGCCAATTATTGGTTAATTAATTGGATGAATGGTTATTAAACTTCCATAAATTTTGTCAAAATACATTTATTGATCAGTTTTGGAGAAATTAACAATGATTATAGATTTACATATTCATACAATTTATTCAAAAGACTCACTCATAGCCCCAGAAGATTTAATTGAGCAAGCAATCAAAGTAGGCTTAGATGGTATTTGTGTAATGGAACATAACTCTCTTGAAGCTTCAGCAATAGTAGAAGATTTTGCTTATGGTACTCCACTTAGAGTATTTCGTGGAATTGAAGTTAGTACAAATTTAGGAGACTTATTAGTTTATGGTCTAAATCAAACACAATGGCAACAATTTGAAAATAAATCTTCTTTTATTGCTCAAGAAATCATTGATTATGTTCGTGATTGTGGTGGAGTTTCAATTCCTGCTCATCCATTCCGATTTGAATCTAATAGTGTGGGAGATAAGCTAGAAACTTTAGTAGGAATTTTTGCCATTGAAGGATATAACGGCAAATCAGATGTTGAAGAAAATGTTTTAGCTTGGGAAAAGGGAGAAAAACTTAATCTTAAACTAATTGGTGGAAGTGATGCTCACATCCTTGGCCAAGTAGGTAAATGTATAACTGAATTTAACAAGCCAATTCAAAGCATGTCAGAACTTGTAGAAGAGTTAAAAAGTGGTCGCTTTCAAGCAAGATATCTATTTTAGTTTTATTTAACTGGATCTTATCTAAATGCCATTGACACCTCTTATTATTTTTATTAATTTTGCTAAATCAAACGTTTGTTTTAATTAATTGTTTTAAAAATATGAGTGCAACAAAGCCTTTAGTAAAAGATGAAACAGATAAAGTTGAAGAGCTAAGTACTAAAGCTAAGCTTTTGACTGTAGCAGAAAAATTTTTTGCTGAAAAAGGTTTAGCTTCAACTAGCATAAGAGATCTAGCCCGTGAAGCTGGAGTTAATATTGCGGCTGTAAATTATTATTTTGGAAGTAAAGAGAACCTTTACCTAGAGACATTACGTAATACATTTCAAAAGACAGCAGGTAGTTCACCAAAATTTAATGAACTGCTTGAACAAACCAAAGCAATTAGAACTCCTGAAGCTGCACAACAAGCAATTATTGAGTACATTCACTTGTTTATGAAGATTCTCTTTACTTCTGATGAAACTCGTCGGCATGCACGTTTAATGTCAAGAGAGATGAGTGATCCTTCTCCAGCATTAAATGTAATAGTGCAAGAGTTTATTTTACCTAAACATAAAGCTTTATCTGATTTAATTGCTCAAGCTCAACCAGCTTTAGCTAATTCACCCAGTTTATCTTTCTACACTCTTAGTATTGTTTCGCAGTGCCTCCACTACCATTTTGCTTTGCCTATTACACTAAAACTTCTTAATGAAAAAGAAATGTCCCCAGAATTAATAAGTAAACTCGCTAAGCACATTTCTTATTTTTCTCTAGAAGCAATAAAAAATGTTAATTTATAAAACTGTTGAGGTAAAAGATGTTACGTGTAGCTTTACAAATGCTTATAGGTGATCGCTCTAAGTACATTACTTTAGTTAGCGGTTTAGCTTTTGTTTCTTTACTGTTTATACAACAAGGATCAGTTTTTTGTGGGCTAATGTTACGTACTTGCAGACCTGTAGAATCAGTAGGGGCAAAAATTTGGGTAGCAGATCCTACATTACAATCAATAGATGATTCTAAACCATTGATAGATACTGACTTAACCCGTGTTCGCAGTGTTGATGGTGTTAAGTGGGCAGTTCCATTATTTTTACGTCAAGTACAAGTCCGCTTAAAAAGTGGTAAGTTTCAAAATGTTAGGTTATTTGGTTTAGATAATGCTAGTTTAGTAGGTCGTCCAGGAAAAATGCTTGTAGGTGATAGTGCTTCCCTTAATGCTCCTGATGCTGTAATTATTGGTAAAGCTGAATCTGAGCGTTTAGAAAACCCACAAATTGGAGATACCTTTGAGCTAAATGATCGTATTGCACGTGTAGTTGGAATTGCTGATGTACCTAGAGATTTTCTTTCTAATCCTTATATATACACCACTTATGATAGAGCCTTGCAATATGCTCCAAGACAACGCAAACAACTTAATTTTATTTTAGTTGAACCTCAAATTGGCTTACCCATTCAGCAAGTTGTTGACAATATAAAAAAGACTACTGGGCTTGCAGCCTATACTGAAGATCAAATGCGTTGGCTTACTATCGGTTACTATATGAAAAACACTGGTATCCCTATTAATATAGGCATCTCTTTAACCCTAGTATTTGTAGTAGGGATGGCAATTGCTGGTCAAACTTTTTATGCCTTTGCTTTACAAAATGAAAGATACTTTGGGGCACTTAAAGCAATGGGAACTAGTAGTTTTACACTAGTCAAGATGATCTTACTACAAAGTTTAACTGTAGGGTTAATAGGTTATAGTATTGGAACAGGAGCAGGTTGCTTAATTGGTTGGGTGAATCAAGGTAATAGACTAGCGTTTTTTACTCCCTATCAACTACTATTAATTAGTTTTTCTATTACAATTGTGATTTGTATGTTAGCTAGCTTAATTAGTATCAAGCGTGTATTACAACTAGAACCAGCAGTGGTATTTAGAAACTAGAAATATGAAAATTCAAGATTCAGAATTATCCAATTATGATATTGCAGTTTCTTTAACAGATGTGTCTAAAACTTTTGGTTTAGCAGATACCTCTGTTAAAGCACTAAAATCTGTAGAATTAAAAGTTTATTGTGGAGAGTTACTTTTATTAGTAGGCCCTTCCGGTTGTGGGAAAACTACGTTACTAAGTGTTATGGCTGGAATTTTAGACAGTGATCAAGGAATTGTAGATATTTTTGGTGTTAGAGTAGATAAACTTAGCCAAGCACAAAAAACTAGCTTTCGCCGTCAATATATAGGCTTTATTTTTCAACAGTTTAACCTAATACCAACTCTGACTGCAGCAGAAAATGTTGCTGTTCCACTATTAATTATTAAAACTCCTTATTCAAAAGCCGTTAAAAAAGCTCGTGAAATTTTAGCAATGGTAGGATTAGGAGAAAGAACAGAGTTTTTCCCTACGCAACTTTCTGGGGGACAACAACAACGTGTAGCAATAGCTCGTGCATTAGTTTCTGAACCAAGATTAATTGTATGTGATGAACCTACAGCAAGTTTGGATGGAGATACAGGTAAATTAATAATGGATATGTTTAGAACAACTGCATTAAATAAAGATAGAGCTATTGTTGTAGTAACACATGACAACCGTATTTTTTCTTATGGGGATCGTATTGCAGAAATGTTAGACGGTCGAATTGTAAATGTGCATAAAAATAATAGAGAGTTAATTAAGGAGCAATAAATGAGAAAATATTTAAGTCTGTTACTAGCAATAATAGGAGTAAGTTTTGCTATTTATTGGGTAAAAATATCAGCTCATCCTGTTCCGGTTGCACTCCCGCTTAATGAGCCAGCACAAAATAGTTATGAGAAAACCATAGCCGGAGCAGGAATAATTGAAGCTGCTGGACGTAACACTCAAATAAACACATCTATCCCTGGACAAGTAATACAAATTTTTGTTAAAGAAAATGACTCAGTTAATCAAGGAGATAAGCTATTTCAAATAGATGACAGCGAACAGCGGTCTAAAATTGCAAGTGCTGAAGCTAATATTGCCCGTGCACAAGCAACTCTAGCGACATCTCAAGCTGATATAGCAACTCAAACAGCAGCTCAACAAAGTGCTATTGCCAATGTTGAACAATTAGAAGCGCTATTAGCTGATGCTGAACAGGTTTTATCCAGCAATGAAAAGCTTTATCAAAATGGTGTTATTCCATATCTTACTTATAATACAAGTCTTAAAAACCGAGATGCAGCTAAAGCAAGACTTCAACAAGCAAAAGCACAAGTAGAACAATCTACTGCACTGCTTAATAGTGTAAATGTTCGTATCAAAGAGGCTGAAGCTAATTTGCAAGTGCTAACAGCTCAGCGCAATGAGTTGTTAGTTACCCTAAAGAAACTTACTGTTGTTGCACCACAAAGTGGGCGAATTTTACAACTTAACATTCGTCCTGGAGAAATGCTTGCAGTTAATCCTCCACAACCAGCAATACTTTTAGGAGAAACTGACCTTTTACAAGTAAGAGTAGATATTGATGAAGTCAATGCTTCAAGAATTTCTTCTGGTAATCAAGCTACTGCACACTTAAAAGGAGATTCAAGCAAAAAAATACCCCTAGAATTTCTCCGCATAGATCCATATATTTTACCAAAGAAAAGTCTTACTGGAGATAATACAGAACGTGTTGATGTAAGAGTGTTACAAGTAATCTATAAATTTCAACCACCTAGTTTTCCAGTTTATGTTGGTCAACAAGTTGATGTTTTTATAGATGCAGCCAAAATAGCTGCTAATAAATAAATATATTAAAGATTCCATGTTAAAGATTTTTAGCTTAATTAACTTACATTTTGTTTTTATTGGGCTAATAATTCTTGCTGTTGTTTTATTAGGGTTGTTAGTTTACTTTAAGTTTATTATCTTTAATAAAGAATAATAAGGATTTACTCTTTATGAGAAGTAGTTAAGTGTTAGAAAAATTAACAATCATTAGCACAACCATTATCTTTTTTATTGCATCTAAGAGATTTAAAAGGTAAACTTACAATTATATTTCATGTCAGCGATTGTCATTTCCGCTAAAATTTAGCTATTTGTGAGTTTTGACTTAAGAATGCAATAGCAAAAATACTTAATTTGTTTTGGTAGTTAATACAAATCAAACTAAGGTGAAACCCTTTATTAAAGTTTATCTGGTAAAAAGCTGCTAATTCTTATATAACTAAATGGTATTTTCGTTTATAATTCACTTTTCTCAAAAAGATTAATTATTATTACAAATACCATCAATAAAAAACGCTTGCTGCCCCATGTTACAACTACAAAACTTTTCAACATGCCTAGAATTTGTTAGGGAGAGTGTTCTATGGAACGAAAGTATCGTCAAAAAGGCTATCAAGAAGAGAGTACTGAGCGTAAAGAAGTACCAAAAGAATCAAAAGCAAAACAAGATTTAGGTTTTGGTTCACGGCCATCGCCGCGAATTGAAACACGTTATACAGAGGTAACAAGATGTTCTAATTGTTCTACAATTGTTGAAACTCTTGATGCTATTGCCTTTAATGATCAATGTAAAAAATGTGGCGCTTATTTACATTCTTGTAAAAATTGTCGTTATTTTGATCCTGGGGCAAGATTTGAATGCCAAAAGCCTATTGAAGCACGTGTTGCTAAAAAATCTGATGGAAATATGTGTATGCAGTTTTCTATGAAAGTTTCTGTGGAAAAACAACAACCTCAAGAATTAAAGAAAACTGTAAAAGAACAAATAAGCCCTGGAAAATTAGCTTTTGATGCATTGTTTAAGAAATAGTTGTATGTTAAGTTTCCTTTTGTAAACTCGCTAGTAGTATCCCCACACAACAAAAGAAGACTTGATTTAAATCGTAATAGTATCCACTTGTTAAAGTAAATCCAACGCCAGCATAAGCAATTAATAGCAATATTACTGCAACGCCACAACTCTTATTCTGCTCTTGCTTTGCTGCATTCCAGGCTACTTTAAACAGACTTATGTGAGCCAGTACATATAGTATTAAGCCTAGTATTCCTAGTTCTGCGAGTACAGATAAAAAATTGTTGTGAGGAGTGCTTTGTGCTAATTGTCCAAGTTCTTCTTTCTCTGGTTGCTCTTTAATCTCCCAACGTTGATTAAAATAACTCTCATAATTTCCTAATCCAACTCCCATAGGATTATTTCTAGCTACTTCTAATGCTTTCTTATAAGTCATAATACGACTAGAAAAATTAGATGTATCCGCTATTCTACTTTGGTAAAATTCTGTTTTAGATAATTGAAACCATATTGGAATTCCAGCTAATATCAAAATTATTGAAAGGACAATAGGCTTTATCAAAGATTTCCAGCCAAGTATTAAATATCTAGCTAACAAGAAACAAATTACCATTGCTACAACAACAGCTCGAAATTGTGGAATTAATGCTGATATAAAAGCACTGATTATTGCTCCACGCCAAATTAACTTGTATCTTCTATTGAAGGTAAAATTAATTATTCTAGGAAAATAAATTAGTGTAATACCTAGCATTAATGCAATTAATGCATAAGAGTGATCTGAAATAAAAACTCCATTAGGACGAATTACTCCATCAAAAAATAATTGGCCTCCAGGATAAGCAAATACATCAATTCCTGTAAACAATTCGTATATCCCAACTGGTAATATAAAGTAAGCTAAAAATATTAAAGCAATAAGTATTTTTTCTTTAATCTCTTGAAAATAAAGACTATATTTGATAATTAAATAAAAGATGAATGGAACAATAAATCCATCAATAGCAACTTTAAGAGAAGAAAAAGAAAAACTTCCATGCAAAAGACAATCACTTAAAGCATAGCCAGCAAACAGTATCCAGCTAATTTCAAACCATCCAAAATTAATTTTTATTTTTCTATTTATCAGAACTCGAGCAACGGCATTTATAGACAACAACATCACAACAAAGCGTGTAGAAGTAATCACTGCTTGTTGTTCAGGATAACGTAAAAAGTAATCTGTAATTGGTGAAAATGCTAACCATAAGCAAAATAGTTTTTCTGGATTTGTTAATCTAAAGGCAATTACCATTAATCCACAAACTATCCAAGCAAGTGAAGTATTTTTGTCAGCAAGGATAATCACTGACGTAGTTAATATTAAGCCAATAACTACTAGACTAAGTTGGGAAGTTATTTTCTTATTTTCTTGGTTGTTTATAGAAGATGTACCCATTTTCGCTTTCACAACTTGCCAGAGAAGTTTTTTTAATTCTATACTTGGCTTAATTTTTAGAAAGTTTTTGCTATGCTACTTAACAATAATTTTCTTATCAATCTACTTCCACCGATTAAAACCTTGCAATTTTACTTACTTCCCATAAATGCCTTTTTAGGAATGGCACTAGGAATCTCTCTTGGTAATAGCAGTTTTGCACAAAAATTCCCTTGGTTAACCTTCTGGGGTTCTGTTTTATTAAACATGATAATTCTGAAATTAGTCTATGTTTTTTTGGGAGATATTTGGGCAAGATTAAGTTTTTCCTTTTTAATGGGATATTTTGCTTTTAGTCTAAAACTTCTACGGTAATAAACCATAATACTAAAAACATACACATAATCTATGATTAAAACATACAAAAACTTTTTATCTCTAGTTATACTACTATATATATTTCATATAGGTAATATAACAGCTTTTTCTCAAGAAAATTCTATTACCACATCTTCAGAAACATTTGCAGAAAAAGTAGTTATTGATGGAAAAAGATATAAGATAAAAGTTATTTTAACTAAAAAAACTTCTTCGGAAGATTTTACAATAGATTGTGATTGGTTAGTTATTGCCAATAAACAAGTTACTCATTTAGAATGTCAACCTAATTCTTTTATTCAAGTTTTTGAAATTAAAGCCTCTCCTGATGGAAAATTTTTAGCAGTTATGTCAGCAGGTGAAGGACATCCTAGTTTAGATATAGTAGATTTACAAACTTTAGTAACAAAGCATGAGTGTAAAACAGTTGTTTCTATAAACCCTTATCCTAGTTATATAAATATAGAAAAATGGTCAGGCAATAAATTAATAGTTGAAAGTGAAATGCTATTAACTCATAAAATAGAGGATAACTTTCCAGTTAATTTATTTTCTTCAGAAACTTTTGCTATAGATCCTAGAACAAACGAAATCACAGCTATTTCAAATATAGCTAAAGAACCTATTCCTCATCTTATCAATATGTTGTCAGACAACAACTATAAATCTTCTGCTATTGAAGCTTTAGTAAGTTTAAAAGCTTATTCTGCCATACCACACTTAGAAAAAATGTTATTAGGCGAAGCTGATTTGGATACTAAAGAAAGAATTAAAGCTGCTATTAATGAACTAAATCAACAAAAATAATCTCGGTCGTGCTACAAAAGAATTGATAAAGCTTTTATTATCATGTTTAGTAAAGTAACTAAAACGTTTCTGAAGTAGTCCAAAGCATAATCAACTTTATTGAAACACGACCCAAGCAAAGAACAAACATAAAAAAAGAGGTCAGAAAATATTTTCTGACCTCTACAGTTAATATCAACTAACTGATTAATAACGCCAACCTCTTCTGTCGCTTCTATCTCTCCTATCTCGTCTGTAATCATAATTTGGTGTACAAGAACGATTAGGCTCATTTCTTGGATAAATATTTCTATCTAAACGAGAACTTCGGCCATTATATCCATCACGATAACCTTCTTCATAAGCACTTCTAAAAGCACGTTTATAGTCATCTTTACTACCGTATGCACCTCTATATCCACTATCAGCATCTCTAAAAGTCTTATTGCGGTCAACTCTATAAGACTCGTTGTAAGCTCGATCATTGCTACCTGAACCAAAACCTAAACGATAACCATTTTCCCAGGCAGGAGAGTAAGAATAGTTATAATTATAACTACTATTATTACTATAGTATGGATTTGGGCGTTGATTATAGTAAGGATAATTTTGGGCGTTGGTAGAACTAGACAAACTAATCAGAATAACAAAAGTACTTAAGGTAAGAAGAACTATTTGGCTTAAAAAATTCTTTTTCATAATGACACTCCTTAAAACAGGTTTTATTTATTTGTGCCCTTTTGCGTAGCAGTTTCTGTGCCAAATAATAAAATCATGAATAAATCTATAACCTTTTCATTTTCAACAAAATAAATAGTTATTGATACTGATCTTATATGCGTTAGAGGTTTCTATGTAGTATATGGTGTAGTATGTAGCTTTTTGCGTATGTTCTTACAAATTTTTGCTAAAAATTAGAAATAATATATGCAGAAATTCAAACAGAAAGGAAAAAAAGTTTTACAAACTTAGTTCTTTAATAAGTTAAAATAAGGAATGTTTCTTATTTAATTAATGGAGAGTTATTTTATAAGAAAATTAAGGTAAGTGAGGCAGGGTTAAACCCTGCCCGTTTCTATTATGCTTTTGCTTTTTTCTCAGTAGTTTTTGTGTTTTTAGCTTCGGTAGCAACCTTTTTAGCTAATGCAATTCTATCAATTGTAATATGTTTCCACCAAAGCATTATTGGGGTAGCTATAGCAATTGAGGAATATGTTCCAATTAGAATTCCAATAAATAGTGTTAAAGAGAAACCTCTTAACACTGGCCCACCAAAAGCAACCAAAGCACATACTGAAAGAAATGTTAAACCAGAAGTAATAATCGTTCTTGAAAGGGTTTGGTTAATAGCTTCATTTGAAAGTTTATCAATGTCATCACGTCTTTTAACACGTAATGTCTCACGAATACGATCAAATATCACAATCGTGTCATTCATCGAATAACCAATGAGGGTAAGAAGTGCAGCTATTACGTTAAGACTTATTTCCCATTGAAAAAGAGAGAAAAATGCTAAAGTAACAATCACATCATGGATAGTAGCAACTATTGCACCAACACCATAGATAAATTCAAAACGAAAAGCTATATAAATAAGCATTCCTATCAAGGAAGCAAGTGTTACATATATAGCACGATTACGTAATTCTTTACCTACCTGCGGGCCAACAACAGAAGCATCAACAATATTAAAGTCCCCTGCATAAAAGCTATCTTTTAGAGATGCTATTAGTTTTGGATCAAAACCATCTCCTGGAATTTCAGAAATATCCCCTATAATACCACCTTTAGCAGTATCTCTAAACTTAACAATAGATAAAGCAAGTTTTGTATATTGGTCTTCTGCCCCTGCTTGTGCGCCCAAAACTGCTTTTGTAACTAAAGTAGTTTTTAGTGATTCTGAACCAGTGTTGTTTACATCTTGTTTTCCATTGCGAACATCAAGAGGAACTTCTGTATAGTGGTTGTTTAAAGCCTCAATAATAGCTCTTTTATCAGCATCTATACCTGCCCCAGCACTTTCATTTGTAGTGGTTTGAGGTAAGCGGATTAGAACATCGTTTTTAGCAGATTCTCCAAGTTGTCCTATTGGTTGAATTGTTACCTTGGTTGCATCTATATTCTGTTTAGATAAAGCGGTACGTAATCTGCTATCATCATGTGGCTTTTTAAATCTTACTGTAACAAGTGTACCACCAGAAAAATCAACACCTAAGTTAAACCCTTTAACAAAAAACGAAATAAAACCCAACAGAGAAATAATTAAGGAAAAAGCAATTAGGATATTCTTTTTTCCTATAAAATCGTAGTTAGTATCTTTAAAAATTTCTATCATCGTCTATTATCCAAACTGTTTATTGTGTATAGCAAACTAGCTATCTATTTTAAGAAATAAACACTAAATACTAATGCTATCTACTTTAGGCCCTCCACGACCTAACCAATAAATAAACATTGATCGGGAAACATAAACAGAGGTAAACAAGTTAGCAATAAGTCCTATGATTAGTGATACAGCAAAACCTCTTATTGGGCCTGTACCAAAAATAAAAAGAAAGACCGCAGAAACAACTGTAGTAACGTGAGTGTCAATGATTGTTAAAAATGCTTTGTTAAAACCACTTTCTACAGCAGAAGGAACTATTTTTCCATGTCTTAATTCTTCTCTGATACGTTCAAAAATCAACACGTTAGAATCTACTGCCATACCTATCAAAAGAATAAATCCTGCAATTCCTGGTAAGGTTAAAGTTGCCTTAAACAAAGCTAAACCAGCTACTAGTAAAACTAGGTTTAGTATCAAAGCAATAATAGCGTTTAGCCCAGAAAGTCGATAGTAAAATAACATAAAAACTACTACCATTGCTAAACCTACTAAAGAAGCAACTATACCTTGACGAATAGAGTCAGCACCTAAAGAAGGACCTACCGTACGTTCTTCTAAGTAAATAATCTTGGCAGGTAAGGCACCTGAACGCAGAGCTAAGGCTAAGTCTTCTCCACTTTCTTTAGTGAAATCACCTTCTATTTGTCCACGATCGCTTATTTTACCATTTATTCTAGGAAAAGATTTGACCTTACCATCCAGAACGATAGCTAAATATTTTCCAATATTTGCTCCAGTCCAAGCTTCAAATTTTTTAGCGCCTTCACTATTTAAAGTGAAATGAATTTCATAATCCCTAACACCATAACGAGAGGGAACAGCAGCAGCATCTCGTAAATCTTCACCACTAATAACAGGTTTTTTTTCTACAGCAATAAAGCCTGTTTCTGGTGGTGTTCCACCAGTGTTTGATTCTTTAGCTACCAACTCTAGTGCTTCAATATTTGGGCCACCACCACCAGCTTGAAGAGCTTGTTCTTTTGTATTTGAAACTACAGGAGAGCCAGCTACAGGTTTTAATTCTAAAGTAGACTCAGCTTGAATTAGTTTTTTAACACGCTCTGGATCATCTACACCAGGAAGTTGGAGTAAGATTTGGTAAGATTTTTCTGGGCCATGACTTTGAATAGTAGGTTCAGCAACACCAAAAGCATTAACGCGATTTTCAATAATTTCCATTGCTTGGTGAAAAGCTTGTGAACGACGTTGATCAGCAGCAGTTGCATTAAGAGTATAATTTAATATCGTTGCGCCACCCTTGCTAAACTCCCAATCCCGTCCTAACTCATTTTGTATCTTCGTACGAACTTCGTCATAACGACCAGCATCATTTAGTTCAATGATTATTTGGCCTACGCCTGGGCTAGTTGAGCTTTTTAAAGGAAAATTTCCTTTCTTTAACGAGTCTCCACACTGAGCAGCAGCATTATCTGTAATTTTCCTAAGCACATCTTCAGTTTTTACTTGCATCACTAAGTGAGAACCACCTTTAAGATCCAAACCTAGTTTAATATGAGATGTAACATTAGCTTTGATTGCTGATAAAGAAGTAAAGTCTTTTATCATTTCTCCAGCAGTGCGTTTGTGTCCTTGTTCATCAGTTGTACGAGGGTAAAAAATCAGCAATAAACTAATTAAAGTAGTAATAGCAATAACAAATACTCTTGATCTTAAATTCTTACGCATTATTACTTCTTTTCACTTTCCTTAGCAGTTTTGGTTTCTTGTAGAGAAGCAATCGCACTGCGAGCAATATTAATTTTTACTGCTTCAGCAATACGTAGTTGCACTACATTTGGGTCTTTTTCATTAATTTCTGTTATAGAACCATAAATTCCACCAGTAGTAATAATTTTATCTCCTGGCTTAAGGTTTTTTAGCATTTCTTCATGAAGACGCCTTTGCTCTTTTTGAGGTTTAGCTATCATAAATTGATAAAGCAGAATAATAAAGAGCATTGGCATTAGAAATACAATTGTTTGGCTAATGCCTTGTGAGCCTTGAAGGAAAAATATTACTAAGGGTTCCATTGTTTAACTTCGTGGTATTATTAAATTTAAGCCTTGATATGTCTTTCCAACTGCCAATTAATTATTCATAGAATAACTAACTGACTCTACTTAAACTAGCTAAGTATTGTTGGCGAAATTCTTTAAAAAGGCCAAGACGAATAGATTGCCTGATTTTTTTCATAGTGTCAAGGTAGAAGTGGATATTGTGCTGAGTGCAAAGAATTGATGATAAAATTTCTCCTGTATGGTAAAGATGACGTAAGTAAGCCCGGCTATAACGCTTACAAGTAGGGCATTCACAATTTTCATCCAAAGGCCGATCATCTTTAGCATATTTAGCATTTTTTATATTAACTTTCCCTTGACTAGTAAATAATTGTCCATTACGAGCATTTCTTGTTGGCATCACACAATCAAACATATCTATTCCACGCCCAACACACTCAACCAAATCTTCTGGTGTTCCTACCCCCATTAAATATCTAGGCTTATGAGTAGGTAACAATGGCGCAGTATATTCAGTAATATCATAAGTGTAACCTTTCTCTTCGCCTACTGAAAGACCGCCTATTGCATAACCTGGTAACTCTAATTCTAGTAATTGTTCAAGACTTCTTTGTCTCATCTTTAAATACATTCCACCTTGAATAATGCCAAACAAAGCAGAGTTTTCTGACATTCCATTACTAGAAGCAGTTCTACGATTAAATTCTGCCAAAGAGCGACGAGCCCAACGAGCAGTTAACTCTAAAGACTCTTCAACTTGTTCTAGTGTAGCAGGATAGGGAGTACACTCATCAAAAGCCATTATAATATCCGAGCCTAAAGCTAATTGAATTTCCATTGAACGTTCTGGACTAAGCAAGTGTTTTGAACCATCTAGATGAGATCTAAAGATTACTCCCTCTTCTGAAGTCTTACGTATTTCCGAGAGACTAAAAACTTGGAAACCTCCACTATCTGTAAGTATTGGATGAGGCCAACTAATAAATTTATGTAGTCCTCCTAAAGAAGCAATTAGTTCATGTCCTGGTCTTAAATAAAGATGATAAGTATTGCCTAAAATAATTTGAGCCCCTAAAGTCTCTAACATTTCTTGAGTAAGAGCTTTAACAGATCCAACTGTACCTACTGGCATAAAAATTGGAGTTTCAATTATTC
The DNA here is from genome assembly GCA_039812885.1 of Blastocatellia bacterium. Taxonomy (GTDB): domain Bacteria; phylum Acidobacteriota; class Blastocatellia; order Chloracidobacteriales; family JADJPF01; genus JADJPF01. The sequence continues at coordinate 80,342 of JBDIBI010000023.1, read as the reverse complement.
CATGTGATGTAGTAATTTGCCCTAACCTTGCATTATCATCTGTTTTTAGCAACTCAAATTTCATAAACACCATTCCTATCAAACATTCTTAAAATAAAAGCTAGCATTTTAGTTGTAGAAAAAGGTTTTGGAAAATAAAGTTAGAAGATTTTATTATTTAGACTAATTTCCCCTTTTGTAGGAGACAATATGAAAAAAATTATTTTTGTAGTTCTACTAGTTCTTGCTGTATATGGTATCTATAGTTATGGTATAGCTCGTTATATGTTACTTACAGCAGAATGCCCAGCCTGTCATGGAACTGGAGAAATGATCACAACAGATCCAGTGTTACCAGGTATAAAAATAGAAACTGGTCCTAGTGCAACACTTGATGAAAATGGCCAAATGCAAACCAGCCAACCTCAAAATACTAATTTAGGCGCACGTAAAGAAAGAAAAGTTCCTTGTAAATGGTGTAATAGAGGATATACCACACCTGCTAGAGCAGAAGAAATCAAAAAAGAACTAGAAAAAGCTGGGAAAAAATGACTTAATTAGTGACTATTATTTTATTAAAAAACTTAGAGTTATCCAAAATAATATAAATGCTATAAATACACTGATATTTTTTATATGTGGTGAATTGTCTATCATAAGGCTCTCTTTAAATTTTATTTTAGACCGGGTTTGTTGATAGACACCTTCCGCAAAATTTATGCCATGTTAATGAAATTTTAACGAAAAGTTTATCTTGCACTAAACAAATGCTTTTCGTCCACAATGGTCTGAATTTATTGTTTTTTTAGATACCATTTAGTGTAGTAGGCATACCAAATAGCAATTCACAAAATAATTAAGAAAGAACTTTTATGATAGAAATAGACTTTCAAACTATTGAGCAAGCTTCTCAACTTATAACTCCTTATATATTTCAAACTCCAATGTTAATTAATCATTGGTTATCAGATGTAGTTAACAACCATTATCCTACCAATCCAAAGAAAATTTGGGTTAAATGGGAGAATCTGCAATTAACAGGTTCTTTTAAATTGCGTGGAGCACTTTATAAAATGCTTCGTCTAAAAGAACAAGGAGTAGAGGAAGTTTTAGCTGTTTCAGCAGGAAATCATGGCCTAGGTATAGCTTATGCAGCACAGTTACTTTCAATGAAAGCTACGGTAATTGTGCCTAAAACAGCTGCTGTTACAAAAGTAAGGGCTATAGAACAACTAGGGGCAAAACTTTTAGCTAAAGGTGATAGTTATGATGAAGCAGAGTTAATAGCTCGTCAGTTAGCCAATGAAAAAAATATTGAATTTGTTTCTCCATATAACGATCCAGAAATTATAGTTGGTCAAGCAACAGTAGCCTTAGAAATGTTACAAAAAACTAATCTAGATTTATTAATTAGTCCTGTTGGTGGCGGAGGTTTGCTTTCAGGAACAGGATTAGTTGCAAAACTTAACCCCACTCGCCAAATAGATGTTATTGGAGTTCAACCAGCCAATTCAACAGCTATGCAAAACTCTTTTCGGGCTGGTGAAATTGTAAAAGTAGAAGAATCTTCAACTTGTGCTGATGGATTAGCAGGAAATTTAGAAGATAACACCTGTACCTTCCCTATTGTTAAAAAGTATGTAAAAGATATTTTTACTGTAACAGAAGAAGAAATTGAACAAACAATTTTTAATTTTCTACATTATGATCATTTTGTTGTAGAAGGCTCTGGGGCTGTCGCTAGTGCTGCATTATTAGCTAATACAGTAAACTTAGATCAGTATAGTAACATAGGTGTAATAGTATCAGGGAGAAACATTGATTTATCTCGCTTAAGCAACATAATAAATAAGTATTAGCATAGTTATACTAACTAATGTTATTCTTTTAGTTGTTTAATATCTTTTTCAAATTCTTCTTTGTACCACAAAGCATGATGACCCATTGCATATTCTAAAGGTACAGTGCCATCAATAATTGCACTAAGTGAGGGTTTTGTGTCTGGATGAAGAAGTGCTAAGTAAGCATGTGCCATAAATCCACAAATCCCAACAATTGCTTGAATGTCATGGGCAATAATTAAATAGGGGAAAACTTTTTCAGGTAAATGTCTACGTGCCATTAAAAGCCCACCAGTTAAAACAAATCCTGCACCATTAAGTGTCACCATTAAAAAATTCATTTTCTGCCCAGCATTAAACTTACCTTGAGGAGGCATTTTTACTGAAAAGCCTAACATATAGAGCGGAATGCGTTTTAGAAATTCTCTATCCTCTTTAGAAAAATAAACTATTTCGCGCCAAGTTTTTTTCCAGCCTTGCCAATCCTTACCCCAAACAAAAAATGGTGCAGCAATCATTAAAGCTGCTCCAACTCTGTGTAACTGGCGTGAGCGAGTCCCTCCACTAAGTTTTTTTAGTCCCTTAAAGAAAAGTACTAATCCTGTGCCAGCAGCCAAAAGAAAACCTATTGCATTTACAGCATGGGCTAGTCGTTCATGCGGCTTAATTCTTTCTACTCGTTGCTCTGTAGTTTTAGCTAAGGCAGTATTATCAGTCTCTTGAGTCATTATGACCTTTTCCTTTATTTGAACTAAAGAAAGTGCTGTTAATAAAGCTAAATCCTAACATTAATGCTGTTCCTGCAATAGCTAAAGCACCTAAAGGTTTAACAACTTCTTTCCATGTAGTTAGATAGCTAGGAACTTTTGGATCCGAAGGTAAGTCAAAATCCTCTGGTTTACTAGGTAAAACTGTCAATACATTTAGTCCGCCTAACTCACTTTCACCATAAAGATAAGCATCTTTATAGCCACGTGATTTTAAGTCTTCAATTCTATTTTGTCCTAGTTTAATCATTTCTTCTCTAATTCCAAATTCAAGAGCATTTGGCGGGCAAGATTGAACACAAGCTGGTTGCTTATCATGCTGAATACGGTCTGAACATAAACGGCATTTACTTACTTTACCAAACCCAAAAACTGCACCTGACGCTAGTTTAGGCACATCAAAAGGACAAGCATCTACACAATAGCCGCAACCAGTACAAGTAGATACATTTAAGCGTACATAGCCTAAAATATCATTTCTCTCTAAGGCATCTACAGGACAACTCTTTACACAAGCAGCATCACTACAATGCATACAACCATGCTTACGAAACGCCCAGCGAGGCAAATCATTATGGGTAACACTGTTATCTTGCTTAAAGAATTCTGTGACTTGCCAAACACTATAATTTAGCTCTTCTTCTGGCAAATCATTTACAACTAAATCCCCAGGCTCTGGCCCTAACAATGCTTCATATTGAGCTAAAACCTTGTCTTTGTGTGTTTCTTGATGATGTGGTTGATGATGTGGTTCTTTAGTTAGTAAGTTTTCATTTGCTAGCTCTTTTTTCTTGTTACCTAACTCATAGAACTTCACAACATTCCAAGTGCGATGGGTTAAATCTTCATGACTTTGATAGCCAAAGGGATGTTCTGCTGGATCGTCTATTCCTGTTTCATTCCATTCTTTGCAAGCTACCTCACAAGCCCTACATCCTACACATTTTGATACATCAATTAATTTAGCATACTGTTGCATAGTTGTTATGTTTCTAAATTTAAGCTTAAATAATTTGATTGTTTGTTGTTAGTTTAGAGTAATTATTTACCAACTGTTCTAATAATATAGAAGGGTTATTATTACGTTTTGGCTTTGCGCTAGCAATAACTTGACTCAAAGTCAAAGACGAATTTAATTGATCAAGTTTTATTTTAGCAATAGAAGAGTTAATTCGCTCAACAATTAATATTGCTCCTTCTCTTGAAGTATCAGGTAATATAAGTATAAGTATATCTTTTCTAATGCAATTAACTACCTGATCACCCCCTCGAAATAATGTATCTTGAATTGCTTTTAAAATTTTAGTTCTACACTCTTCTATAAACGCTTCTCCCAAATTCCATAAATAATCCATAAAACCATCAATCTTAACAGCTACTAGTGAGATTTCTTCATTACTACGAACAGCTCTACGCCATTCTCTATCAAGCAAAGCATTTTTCTCTTGTAAAAAGGTTATATCTACAAAAGATAAAGGTGAAAGACTCTCATTAGGTAATTTTTGAGCAGCTATTTTGTTGGAAATAGGTGGATTAGTTACCACTTGATTTGAAAATATACTAGTTAAATCTACTTCAGTGTTATTTTTATTGTGACAGCTTATAACTTCTGAGGGTAATTTACTTTGTTGAGCGGTAATATTACTTATTTTGGGATCAGTAAGCAACTCTGTTTCTTTAGAAACTATCTTTTCATCACTATCACCAAAAGTTTCTTGTGAGTCTATTGCATCTTTCCTTAAAGTTGGATCATTTTCATAAGCTTCTTTTAATGTCTTTTTAGCTTTCTCTTTTTGATTTAACTCTTTATAAATTTTCGCTATTTCTAAACACTCTTGTGCTGCTTTTTGCTTTAAATCTTTCTGTAGATAAATATTTTTTAGTTTAATTCTAGCTTCTAAATAATCTGGATATGCTGCCACCATAGCTTCCAGCAAATTTTGCTGAGCATCCAAATAAGAGATATTTCCTGCCATCATGCCTTCTAACAATTCCTGTGTAGAAGTAGGATCAGCATTTATTTCTGATTCTGTTTTAAGAAATTTATTTGTTAGTTGACTTTTTGAATCCTTTACAGTTGATTGCAATAGATTGGTAAAGTTTTTTGAACTTATAGAACTATTCTTTATATTTTCCAGTTCTTTTTTATAAGATTCATTATCAGATTCTAGTTCTATTAAAGAATTAAGTGCTTCAATTGCTTCTTTTTCTTCACCATGGCTAAGGGCTGTTTTGACTAACATTTTTAAAGTAGATATTAAACTACCTTTTTCTTGTAACTTCCTATAAATATAAGCCAAACATTTGATAGTTTTAAGATGATTAGGATCTTGCTTAAGAATTTCTGTTAGTAGATTTGTAATTTTTCTCTTTTGCTTTTTTTCTAAAATAACATCAATAAAAAGTTCTATAAGTCCCACAGTTCTATCAAATTCTTTTTCTACCAAAAATACTTTTGCTATTTCTAGTAAATAAGCATAACGTGAGCTATCTTTAGTAACTAAGTCAATAAATGTTTTTTCGGCTTCATCTAGTTTATTTAAAGATAAGTAAGTTTTTCCTAAAAGAACAAAGAAATCCATATCTTCAAAATTTTTTTCAATGGCTTTTTTGATAATTTCTAAACTTCTTTCTACTTGTTTAGCTTGTAAGAGTGCGTTTACTTGATTTTTTAGAGCAGTTTTGTGAATAGGATTATGAAAAAGAATTTTGTCAAAAATTTTTATAGCTTCTTCTAATTTTTGTTGTCCTAATAGTTTTTCACCTATTTCTAGGTAAATATTTTCAGCTTCTGAAAATAGCCCTTCTAGTTGATAATTTGAAGCTAACTCTTGCTTTTTACTTATATTTTCAGGCTCTAATTTTACAATTCGCTTAAGTACTTTAATAATTCCTTGGCGATTTTCTATGCTTTTATAACTCTCTAATACTTGATTATAAAGATTAATAGCCTCCATTGGATGTTTATTTTTTACATGTAGATCTGCTATTTTTAGCAGTATTACTTTGTTATTAGTATCAAGCTTGTAGATTTTTTTATACATTGCAATGGCTTTAAGGTTAAAATCCATTGCAGAGTATTCTTCTGCAACAGGAATAAAACAATTTATTGCCTTTTCATTGTCTCCAATTCGAATATATAAATCTCCTAAAAGGTTCATCAGATTTATATCTTTTGTCGTTTCTACTATTTTTTTATATTCATCAATAGCAGAATTTATCTGGTTTTGTTGTAAGTAAAGTTCTGCGCGTTTTAAAGTTAATTCTTTATTAAAATTAACAGACATAATTGCTTCCTTAATAAACTTCTAACAAACTAAAATTTTGGCTTTAAAAAGAAGCATTTATTGTAATATATAGACTTGGAGAAATCTAATCTACTCGGATAAACATTTCGATCCAGGGAAAATACTAACTTAAAAATCCACTAATAAATACATGTACAACAATATGTTATTATAGAGCTATTATACGTAAGCGACATAAAGCTAATTAAATAATTATAAGTGTTATTACATAATTAAATAATTTGGGTGTAAACTACTTAACTAGAATAACACTTAAAAGTAAAATATAAGAACTTCTACATTTGAGAATCAACTTTTACTTCTTGAGCCTTTGTTTCTTGAGCTTTATCATCTTTTGGAATGTAAACCATCTTAGTGGCAAATTTTTCTTCCCAACGAATACGACCTGTAAGCTGCATTACAACAAATAATGTTAAAATTGAACCTATGGTTATTGTTAAACCAGTAAATCCCTTAAAGAAGAATGCATAAGAAAATAACACTAAATAAACAAATTGAGCTAGCATAGCTTCACGAGCAGCAAACTGCATTCCTACCACTAATCGTAAATAACTCACAACCAAGAAGATAGAAACAGCTGAGCTAATTATAAATGAACTATGGATTGATAAATGATCTACTAGGTAAGCCATCAACAAGTGGAAAGCAAAAAACCCTGTAGCAATAAAGAAATAATTCATTGGATGTAATTCTATATTGCGCATTGTAGTAATGATAAACATTATAAAGAAGAAGAAAAACAAAGACACAGGAGCAAAAAAACTTATTTTTCCTGCTAATGGGCCAGGCTGAAGTTTTTCAGGCATTACCATTCCAATCTTAAAACCTGAAACTAAACTCTTATAAGACCAAATTAATTCCCATCCTTGACCTGTTTCCCGTTTCTCACTAGGAGAAAGCGTGTTTTCAGGAAAATCTATGTCTGAAAAGTTTGTTTTCATTCTCATTGAAAAGTTTTTAACTTGAGCTACTTCATTCCCAAAATTATAACGCCATTCATTTAAACCTTGAGAACGATAAGCTATTTTTAATGTAGCTGGTTTTCCAATAGGTATTTGAGCATTAGCTGTTGCTACATTTTCTTTATTTGTTAGATTTACAACTGCATCATTTACTGTAAAGATTAAGTCTGCATAAATAGCATTTGAGGAAGGAAAGTTAAAAGTAAATGTAGCCTTCTCACTATCTGTATTATTAACAAAAGTATAAGTACCACTAAAATTAACTTTATAAGTGCTATACCAAAGTAATCCTTTTTGACGATGTTCTAATTCAAAACTTACATCAATATCACTGCTCTCTAGAGGTAATGGTGTTGAAACAAATTCATTTGCACTACGGGTTATTACTTTACCATCTTCTACTGTAGTTGTTTCCTTAGTGATAGTTTTTCCTGTAATAGCATTGGGAGGAGATTGATTTTGCTCTGATCCCCAAGTAGAAGCAACTTTGTCATCTAATCGGTTATCTAGATTATAAGTGCGGGAAAATATAGTTGCACCTAAAATCATCCAAGCAATTGTAGTAAATATATAAATAATCACTATGGCAATAATTCTTTTAACCATTTCTTGCTCCTTATGGATTCTACAAAAATTTAGTTCATTTTAACTTTAAGCCATTCTAGTTTTTTTATTAGTTTCTAACATTGTGGCAAACCACAGTTAAAGGCTAGAGCAGACACAAAAGTTAAAATCTGGTTCTTAATTACCTCTGATGCTATCTTTAATAAGATTTTTCCGCTAGAATGGCTAGTATGCAAAATACAGCAGAATTTTCCGGGCTTTCTATTACTAATTGTCGTTGGGTTGCTGCAGAAGTTGATCCAGAGAAAACCCAGGAATTAAGCAATAAGCTTCATATTCACCCAATCGTTGCCAGAGCCCTTACTTGGCGTGGATTAAATGATTTTACTAAGGCTCAAAGCTTTATCTCAGCATCCTTAAGTAATATCCCTGACCCACAAAAAATGCTAAATATGGATAAAGCCCAAAGCATTTTGATTGATGCACTTCAAAAAGGCACGCCTATTCGCATAGTTGGAGATTATGATTGTGATGGAACAACAGGGCTAATTACATTACTACAGGCGTTTCGCTTAATAAATCCTGCTGCTACAAAAAATATTTCCTATCATGTTCCAGATCGTGAAAAAGATGGATATGGGCTGAATCCAGGAATTATAGAGAAAGCCGCTTCTGATGGGGTCAAGATTTTAATTTCTGTAGACATTGGCATTACAGCGCACTCAGAATGGACAATGGCCAAAGAAAAAGGGCTTACAGGAATTTGTATTGACCATCATACAGTTTTAGGTAGCCGTGCTCCAGAAGATGCCATAGTACTTTGCCCTAAACAAGCAGGTTGTCAGTATCCTGAAAAAGACTTAGCTGCTTGTGGAATTTCTTTACAACTCTCCAGAGTTTTACTTAATGAGCACAAAAATCGAGATGCTATTTTACAATCTTTATGTAAGTTAGTTGCTATAGGCACTATTTCTGATATGGTACCGCTAAGTAGCTATTCCAATCGGGCTATTGTTCAAGCTGGATTACGTGGTCTTAATAGTGGTTCTCCTAACAAAGGGTTAGATGCATTGTTAGGCATTTCTGGGCTGCATAATCATAAAATTACCAGCTATGATCTAGGCTTTAAGTTAGGCCCAAGAATTAATGCAGCAGGTCGTATGGATGGAACTACACTACAAGTAATTAGCCTGCTAGATTCTACAAATAAAGAAGATGCTTGGTCTATTGCTACACAAATTGATGAACTTAACCGCCAACGTCAAGCTGTTCAACAATGGTTAATTGAACAAATACTTAAAAAAATTGAACAGGAAGGTTGTCAAGATTTAGTTTATGTTTTTGGTGGCGAGCATGAAGAAGGTTGGCATCAAGGTGTAGTTGGAATTGCAGCTGCTAAAATAGTTGAGCGTTATGGTCGTCCAGCTTTAGTTTGTTCAATTCGTAATGGCATAGCTCATGGCTCAGCACGAAGCATCAAACAGTTTAATATTGTCCAAGCCTTAGAAGCTATTTCAGATGGGCTACTAAATAAATTTGGTGGTCACACAGCAGCAGCAGGATTTTCATTAGAAGCCAGTCGTATAGGAGAATTACGCCGTCGTATTAATGCTTATGCACAGAAAAATTTAACTTCTGAAGATTTAATTCATACTAGAACTTATGAGGGAGAATTAATACCCACAGAAGTTACTGTAGACTTAATCAAAACACTTGCATTACTTGAGCCTCATGGAATAGACAATCCTCGTCCATCTTTTATTGTTAGAGGCCGCTTAATTGAAGTAAGAATAATTGCCAACAAGCATTTGCGATTGAGACTTGCAGGCCGTGGCCCTTCACTAGAAGCTATTTGGTGGCACCATTCAGATTTTTATGACCAACTAAAAGTAGGGACTAATATTGCCCTACTAGGCAAAATAGAAATCAATGAATGGAATGGCTCACAAAAACCCCAGTTAAATGTAGATGACTTATATATTTTGACCTAAAAATTCACTTTATTGCTTCAAAAATCATTACTTTTTATTCTCTATTAATTCCTGAAGCTGGAAATAATGCCTAATAGGATGCATTACAGCATGTTCAAGCATTGCATCAATACAATAATCTACACCCCAACGTGATTTATAAGAAGGATTATAAAAACGTTCTTCTTCTATATCTTGTAGTGGTAATCGCCACTGTTTAAGCAAATGTTCAAGATAATCATTAGCGGTTTTTTCTATTTCTTCTAATGCAGGAGGATTTTCAATTTTAGGATCAGGTAACTCTAATTTCTCACACATCCATTGCATATAACCTCTTGCAGCTCTTAATGTGTGATAAAGCAACGTATCAAGTGATTGGTAATTGGGATCTTCTGTTATGGGTAAAGAAACTCCTAATTCTTTTGCCTTTTTCCAAGTTTCAAACCAAATTTTCATGTGTGATTCATGTAAAAGTATAAGAGCACGTGCCCCTCTATATTTATAGTTACTTAGTTCTGCCATCTTAATACTCCCAATATTACTATTTTCTGTTTTCTATCACTTAAATTTTAAAAGTTTCAACAACTACAATGCCCTTTTAGCAAAGCAATTTGACCATAATGATACTTGTTTTTTTGAATGATACCATAATAAAAAGCTGTCTCACCAATGCTAACTTCTTTATCAAAGATAGCTATCAATTTATCTAAATAACCTTCTACTCTTCTTTAGTAGTTTCTATAACTTTGCTTAATTTTTGATAGGTATTTCCTAAAAAGTTTATAGAAAATTTTTGCCTTATCTTTGTTTTTTACTAAATATTCAGAAAAAATTAATCTAAAAATTTTTATAAGTTGTATATTTTTGCAAAAAAAATACGTCTTTATATTTATCCACGTCATGACCTTAAATCTATTGCAAATTTAAAACAAATGCAGAGTTACTTTAGAAGAGATAAGTTAAACACTTTTCATGGCGAAAGTATTTTATAAATCAATGTTTCGAGAACAAGTTATGACCACAGCTTTTTCAAAACACTTTCTTGAGATAGCGCAATCGCTTGCCCCAATTATACAAACTTATACCGAAGAAATAGAACTTACAAGACAACTCCCTATACAATTAATTAAAATCCTTTTAAAAGAAAGACTTTTTCAACTATTTATCCCTAAAGATTTAGGTGGACTAGAATCTGACCCAATAACTTTTGTTCGTGTTGTAGAAGAGATTTCTACCATAGATAGCGCTACAGGTTGGTGTTTAATGATAGGAGGAGCTTATGGTTTATTTGCAGGGCTTTTACCTATAAAAATAGCTGGTGAAATATATGGTAGCGATCCAAATGTTATAACAGGCGGATCATTTCGTCCAACTGGTCAAGCAGTAGCTACAGATGAAGGATACTATGTTACTGGTCGCTGGCCTTTTGCTAGTGGTTGTCAGCATTGCACTTGGCTTGTAGGAGGCTGCCGTATTTTTGATGGTCAAGAGCAATCTTTAAATAGTGGTAATCCTGTTACACGTATTATGTTTTTCCCTGCTAGTTCCTGTAAGATTATAGATACCTGGCATTCAACCGGCTTACGTGGAACAGGAAGCAATGATTTTACTGTATCAGAATTATTTATTCCTAAAACTTGGTCGTTATCCTTTAGAGAATCTCCTATCAATTCAGGATCGTTATATTCTTTTCCCACCATTGCACTTTTTGGTCTATGTATTGCGGCTGTTCCATTAGGAATTGCCAGAAACGCTATTAATACCCTTATTAAATTAACAGACGTTAAAACTCCAACTCGTACAAAATATACATTACGTCATCATGCTACAGTACAAATAGATATAGCACGAGCTGAAGCGCTTCTAAGATCAGCACGAGCATTCCTATATGAAAGTCTCACTGATGCCTGGCAAGAAGTTAGTAAAGGAAATACACTTTCAGTTAAACAACGCTCAATATTGTGGCTTGCAGCTACACAAGCTACAACAATGGCTACACAAGCTGTTGATCTTATGTTTAATGCTGGAGGAGCTTCAGCACTTTATACAGGTAATCCACTTGAGCGTTGTTTAAGAGATATACGCACTGCTGGTCAGCATGTATGTGTTGCACCTTTTAACTATGAACTGGTTGGACAAGCTCTCCTAGATTTTGACATGAGTTCAACTTTGCTATTTATTGATGATAGAAGTGAAATGTCAAAATAAATTACCAAAAACTTTTCTAGGAAAAATTTTTTGGATAGATCTTATAGCTTTGATTAGTATATAACAAAAATACTTATAACTACTTACTATTATAGTTTATCTTAACCAGCTTAAAATAGAGCTGGAACCTTTCCATCTGCCTCCCAAAAGCATCAAAAGAATGTTAGTATTGTCGTTTACAAATTAAAATTTCTAATACTTAATTTACATAGCGTAGGTGTCTTTATGCATACAACCAAAACTTTAAGCCGAGCTTTTGTTTTAGTTTTACTTTTTTGTTTTCTTGCTACTTCATTAAAAGCGGTAAAAGCAGATGAAGGTATGTGGATTTTTGGGAATCCTCCACTAAAACAGCTTAAGGAAAAATATAATTTCTCTCCTGATCAACAATGGTTAGATCATGCAAGGCTTTCAGCAGTCCGATTTAACAATGGTTCAGGCTCATTTGTATCTGCTGATGGGCTAGCTTTGACTAATCACCATATTGTACGTTCTACTCTAGCAAAACTCTCTACATCTGAGCGTAATTTGTTAAAAACAGGTTTTTATGCTCCTACTTATGCTGATGAGCTAAAGTGTCCAGATTTAGAACTAAATGTGCTTGTTGGAATGGAAAATGTTACTGAACAAATTCGTGCTGTAACTCAAACAGCAAATGACTTAAAACTAGCTGAAGAAAAAAGACGAGCTGAAGTTGCTAAAATTGAAAAAGAATCTTTAGAAAAAACAGGTTTTAAATCTACAGTAATTTCACTTTATGAAGGTGGAGAGTATTGGCTTTATCAATACAAAAAATATACTGACGTACGTATGGTATTTGCTCCTGAAGCACAAGCAGCTGAATTTGGTGGAGATTATGATAATTTCACCTATCCTCGTTATGCTCTAGATTTTGCATTTGTTAGAGTCTATGAAAATGGTAAGCCTGCTAAGCTTGAACATTATTTTCGTTGGAGTAGTCATGGCCCAGAAGATAATGAATTAATTTTTGTTATTGGTAATCCTGGATCAACTGATAGGCTAAGAACCCTTGCACAAATTGAGTTTCAAAGAGATGTATCTAATGCAATTCAACTAAAAAGCTCTACTCGTCAAAGAGATTTGCTAGTAAAATACTCTGGGCAAAGTACTGAATCAGAACGTCGTGCATCAGATACAATTTCTGGAATAAATAATGGGTTAAAGCGTTTAACTGGGCAGCAAGAAGGCTTACTCACAGAAAAATTAATGCAACAAAAAGTTAATGAAGAAAAAGAGCTTCGTCAACGTGTAGCAGAAAATCCAGAATTACAAAAAGCTTATGGCTCAGCTTGGGATGAAATGGCTAAAGCTTACCAAAACTTACGTCCAATGTATAAACGCTTAGTTTACTCAAACTTAAATTCTTCACAACTTGCTAGAATAGCTTTTACTATTGCTCAATATGTAGTGGAAGTTAAAAAGCCTAATTCAGAACGCTTGCCAGCTTTTCGGGATTCAAATTTAGAGTCATTAAAATACCAACTTCTTTCCCCTGCCCCAATTTATTCAGATATGGAAGAAGTTTTGTTAGCTGACCGGTTACAAGAAATTCAAGAAGAACTTGGAAAGGCGGATCCTTTTGTTAAAGCCACTCTAAACGGCCGTAACCCAGCAGAAGTTGCTAAAGAATGGATTTCAAAAACTAAATTGTCTGACGTAAACTATAGAAAAGCTTTATTAGAAGGCGATTTAGCTACATTAGAAAAGTCTGGAGATCCTTTAATTGAAGCTTCACTTAAAATAGATCCTATAATTAGAGAAATAGATAAATTTGTTAAAGAAAACTTTGATGGACAAAGAGCCGCAGCAGGAGAAAAAGTAGCTAAAGCTCGTTTTGCCGTCTATGGTCGCAGTATAGCTCCTGATGCTAATTTTACCTTACGTTTTAGTTATGGAGTAGTAAAAGGGTATGAACTAGGAACAACTTTAGTACCTTATAAAACAACTTTTGCAGGTCTTTATGATCGTGCAGCTAGCTTTGATAACAAACCTCCTTTTGACTTAGCTCCAAAACTAGCAGCTAATAAATCAGCCGTTGATCAAAATGTAGCAATGGATTTTGTCTACACAGCAGACACAATTGGAGGTAATTCTGGTAGCCCTGTAATTAACCGTAAGGGAGAAATCGTAGGCGTAAACTTTGATAGTAATGTTCATCGTTTTGTTTCTCGTTACATTTATACAGAGGACAAAGGACGAGCAATGGCTGTACATAGTGCTGGCATACTAGAAGCTCTACGTAAGGTATATAATGCCGGAGCACTAGCAGATGAATTAGAAGGAAAAAAATAATTTGACCCAGGTTGCGCTCGTTTTTTGTAATCCCCAGGTTGCGCTCGTTTTTTGTAATCCCCAGGTTGCGCTCGTTTTTTGTAATCCCCAGGTTGCGCTCGTTTCACTCGCTAAAACCTGGGGCTAATATGGGTTGAACTAATTAAATTAGATTCATTTCAACAAATAAGAGCGTTTCTAACTCAAGAGGTTTTTTAGTCTGGGCTAATATGAGTTGAGCTAATTAAATTAGATTTATTTCAACAAATAAGAGCGTTTCTAACTCAAGAGGTTTTTAGTCTGGGCTAATATGGGTTGAACTAATTAAATTAGATTTATTTCAACAAATAAGAGCGTTTCTAACTCAAGAGGTTTTTTAGTCTGGGCTAATATGAGTTGAGCTAATTAAATTAGATTTATTTCAACAAATAAGAGCATTTCTAACTCAAGAGGTTTTTTAGTCTGGGCTAATATGAGTTGGACTTATTATAAGCATATTAAATTCAAGAGTTTAGCTAATAAAATATTAAGTTTTCGGGATTTAGCCAAACTCAAATTTTAGGATATATATATTAGCCTGGGGTTTTAGCGAGCGTTAGCGAGCGCAACCCCAGGTTGCGAAAGGATTGAGAATGCGTAAATTTTTAATTTTGATAATTATGTTAATAGCTTTAGTTCAAGTAGCACAAGCTCAAGACAAAGGAGTTGAGTCAAATGTTTTTACAGTCCAAGAAGTAGCTCCACAAGTTTGGGCACTGATAGTTAAGCCTAACTCTCCAATTCAAGCAGTCTCTAATTCTGCTTTTTTTATAGTAGGAGATAGGGTTGCTATTGTAGATTCCCACTTTACCCCTGCTGCGGCACGTGAGGCAACACGCTTAATCAAAGCTACTGTAGGAAATAAGCCAATTCACTATTTAATTAATACTCATTGGCATCCAGATCATGTACAAGGCAATAGCACTTATTCATCTAATTTCCCTGAAGCCTTAGACATAATTGCTCATGTCAACACAAGACAAGACATTATAGACAAGGAAATCCCTAGTTTAAAAGACATAAAAAAAGAGTTTGAAGAAGATATAAAAAATATAGAAAAACAATTAACTTCTGGAAAAGCTGAGGATGGGAAAGACTTAACAGCAGAAAAGCGTCAAGAACTAGAAAAAGACCTTAAAGAAACCAAGGTATTACAAACTGATTTAGAAAACTTACAAATAACTTTGCCTAACCTTACTTTTGACCGCAGTCTCTTTTTGCAAGCTGGAGATCGTGAAGTTCAAGTACTTTATTTTGGCCGAGGTCATACGGCTGGTGATGTTGTAGTTTTTTTGCCTAAAGAAGGCATTTTAGTTACTGGCGACTTGCTTACTGGAGGTATTCCTTTTATGAGAGATGCTTATCCTCAAGATTGGGGGCAAACTCTAGCTGGAATAGAAAAGCTAAATATTTCTCGTATTATTCCTGGACATGGAGCAGTACAAGAAAGTAAAGAACGATTAACTTTACTCAAAGATTTTATGCTTGATATGGTAGCTGGGGTAAAAGAACAAATCGCTGCTGGTAAAAGTAAAGAAGAAACTAAAAAATTAGTTAAAGCTGCTTTATCAGAAAAATATTCAAAGAAATTTAATGGATTTGAGCGCTCTTCAGAATCGGCAATCGATCGTACTTACACAAGACTAACCGAAAAATAACTTCTCCTCTAATCTCTAGCTAGGAGTTTTGCTTACTATTGCTCCTAGCTATACCCTCTTATAGTAGCAAACTTAGGAACATTTCTTTTCTTTTGATAAACATTTTGTCCAATGTTATTAATATTAACTAGTGAATGAGTTTGTAACTTTTTAAAAGGTTCTTGAAAAACCATACTTAAAACATTACCTTTTGAGCTAGAAAAATTGTTGGAGCTAGAAAAATTTCTAACTCCAACAGGAGCGATGAGAGAATCCATTGACCATGATTGCAATGAATCTTGTGATAAATTCCCATTTGCTAAATCGAGCAGTAGTTTTTCATTAGTACTAATTGTCACTTCAACTTTTTTTTCAAAAACTACTTCTTGTTTTGTTTCACTTTTTCTATTTACAGGAACAATAAAAGTGCTAGCAAATAAATAATCAACTTTAACTTTATTAGTTACTAGTGAAAGTTCTTCGCGAATAGCTAAGAGTTCATCTAAAACTTCTTGCATAGATTCTGGGCGAGCTTTTAAGGATTTTTGCATTATTCTTTCTACTAATTTACGTAATCTTTCTGGAATTTCTTCAGACATTGGTTCTGGTTGATGAAAGACTACTTGGTAAACAGCTTGCATATCATCTTCATCATCAAAAGCTAGGTGATGTGTTAAAAGTTCATAAAGCACTGTTCCAAAAGAGAAAATATCTGAACGAGCATCTAATTCACGGCCTCTAGCTTGTTCTGGAGACATATAACGAGGAGTGCCTAAAACCATACCTACTCTTGTTTCAAACTTGTTGTTGTTTTGTACTTCACTAGTATTTTTAGCTAAACCAAAATCTAATATTTTTAAATATCCATCTTTACGTAGAATAAAGTTATCCAATTTAAGGTCACGATGAATGATGCCTAATTGGTGTATTGCTTGTAAACCTTGAGCTAATTGGATAGCTAAATTTATAGCTAATGGTAAATCCATTTGATTATTTTTTAGTAAATCTCTA
This sequence comes from Blastocatellia bacterium, assembly GCA_039812885.1. GTDB lineage: Bacteria > Acidobacteriota > Blastocatellia > Chloracidobacteriales > JADJPF01 > JADJPF01. The sequence continues at coordinate 63,764 of JBDIBI010000023.1, read as the reverse complement.
AGAGTATTTCCTTCTACATATTCCATTACTAAAAAAGGTCTATTATCTTGTGAGCCAATTTCGTAAACAGTTAACACATTAGGATGGTTGATTGAAGATGCCATTTGAGCTTCGCGTAAGAAACGAGCACAGTGCTCTTCATTGTAGCTATTTGTTAATGAAATGGTCTTTACTGCTACTAGACGCTTAAGTTGTAAATCTTGAGCTAAGTATACTTGTCCCATTCCACCTTGCCCTAACAAACCAATGACTTCATATTTTCCTAATACAACTGTTCCGCCAGCAATAATGTCTGTCTCTGTAAGACAATCTGCTAAGGTGTTTTCTAGATTGTGGCGATGGTTTCTCATACGACTTCCTCACAAAATTTAATTTGATTATTTTTATTGAGTGTTAGTTTTTAAGACGTACTTGAAAGAAAAATACATACAGAATACTGGAAAAATTTTTGCAGATTATTATCTACACATTCCCTACATAAATTTCCTTATAGTAGGTTATGGTGTTTGAGTAGCTTTTTTGGTAAGCAAATATAGGTTGGATCACTGAGATTATGTTTAAGGTTTTAGCAACTAAAATTTTTAAGAGTTTTTATGAACCCTTTTCTTTAACAGCTTTTTCTGCAATAGTGTCAACAATTTCTGGGGCAAGTAGCTTTATCCATTGGCCTAATCTAGCTTTAGTTGTCATAATTAACTCTCTTTTTCTTTTTTCCATAGCATCTATCATTAGTTGGACACATTCTTCCACACTCATATTATTTTGGTTTTCATCACGAGGGCTTTGACCAATAGAGCGACCTTCTACACCTAAAGCTCTATCTCTGATACCAGTAGCAACAAACCCTGGACAAATCAATGAAATACCAACACCCGTACCACGTAATTCTATTCTTAGTGAATCAAAAAAACCATGCATAGCATGTTTACTAGCAGCATAACCAGAACGTGTTGGAACACCTGTTTTACCAGTTACAGAAGAAACCCCAACAATTAAACCCTTTGTTTTTTTAATGTATGGTAAGGCATAATATGTACAATAAACAGCTCCTAAATAATTGATTTTTATCATCTTTTCAAACATAGATAGATCTTTAATATCTTCAAATCTAGCCCACATAGAAATACCTGCATTATTAACTAATACATCAATTTGACCATAAGCTTTAACGGCTTGTTCAATTAGATTTTGACAATCTTTGATTTCTGCTACATCTGTAATAACAGCAATCGCTTTCCCACCTACTTTAAGACATTGCTCAACAGTCTCTCCTAAATTTTTTCTGTCACGAGCAGCTAGAGTCAAATTAGCCCCTTTTTTAGCTAGTTCAATAGCTAAAACTTTTCCTATACCAAGAGAAGCTCCTGTAATAATGATACTTTTACCTTTGAAATCCATACTATTTCTTTGTCTCCATAGTTAGTTTATGTATAGTAGACTTTCACTGCTTATAATACTATTATCTATTTTTATAAAGCTTTTCACAAAGGTATTTTAGCATACTAGAAATTAGTTAGTCTTGATATAAATCTTAGCAATTACAATAATCCATAAGAAAGTTTATAGACTAACTAAAAATCAGGTTTATGTTGTTTTTCTTGCCTTTGATCGAGGAAAATTAAAAACTTTAGATAAAATAAATCGTAAAATAAAAAAGCTGATATATTTATTTCCACTTTACCTTGTTAATATTTGCTTAAAGTGGATACCTTGCGAGTTTCTACTAAACATATATGAGTAAACTAACTATTCTAAAAGAATCAACACCTTATAGATGTGAAATTTGTCACCAATCTGACTATTTTGATCCAAAAACAAATTCATGTTCAAGATGTGGTGATGTTAAAAATCTTCCTGCCTTAAAAACAAATACTAAACTAAGCAATGTGTTAGCAGCTATTAATTCTCCTAATAGACAAATAGTAATCCCCAGTGCTGTAAGCCTTGAAGAGTTAGGTCATTCATTTACAATTGTTTATAAATGGTTTTCAACCAAAAGATTAGGTTTTATATTTTTGCTAATGTCTACAGCTTTCCCTTCTTTTATTACAGCTTTTACTAGATCAGGATTTAATGGAAGTTTTTCAAATTGGATATTTCTTTTTATATTTCCAATTTACTTTTTACTTATTTTATCAGTAATACTAAACAAAACTTATATAACTATTTCTGATAATCAAATTTGTAAAATAAGCAAACCTATTAACATCATACCCAAAAAGGTTATAAACATTGATGATATAAGCGACTTTGCATATGAAAGAATTGGCAATGAAGATCGCTTAAATCTCATTCTAAAGAGCGGAAAACGTATTCGTTTAATTGGAAATATGGATGATAAAGAAAGTATGTTATTTGTTGAATCTGTACTAAAAGAAAGGTTATCTAAGAAAAGATAATTTCCTAGTTATATTACTCGAGTTATATCACTAGAAGAAACTTTTATTCCAAACTAACAAATCTTAAACCTGCCGCAAGCTACCGCATTTTAACGAGTGTACAGGCAGGTTTCTCTTAGGCTTTAACCCAAAATATCAGTAAAATAAAATCTGTTAATATAATAAAGTACAATACTAAGCGAATATTAACCACAGAAATAATATTATGGCAGTAATAAAGACGATAATAAATAAACCTAATAGAAAAGCCCGCAGATAGAACAACAATATTTAAGCAATTAGTGGTAATAACAAATCAGGAATTGAATTTTGTTCTATCTTTCCATCTAAGATGGCCTGTTTAATTTGAGGAATAAAGTAATTGATGGAATGCCCTCTTTCAACAGCTCTAGCAATAAGATAAAGCACTGAAATTTTAACTTCTGTATAATCATCAAGTTCCAATACTTTAATCATATCTTTAAAGTAATTTTTAGAAACAATTAACTGTCTACGTAATCGATTCATAGAAGTGTCAGAAATAGTATGAAATTTAGGATCATTGATAAAACAAATTAACTCTACTAGATAGTTTGGATAAATTTCAGGGAATTTAGAAACAGGAAGCTCAACACGTCTAAATGCTAGCAATAATTCAAAAACATTTATTATTTTTTCAATAACTTTTTGTCCATAAGCATTATCGATAATACCATTTGATATGTAGTAGTGCATTTTTTCTAAAGCAGGTATTAAAACATGAAAAACATCTGTGAAATCTGTTTTGCTAGGAAATTCACTAATTATTCTATAAGCTTTTTCTGCAATAGTTAAAGTTCCTCTAGTTTCTAGCGGCTCCCCTAAATCACTCAAGTTAGAACCAGTATCAGCAACTAAAGGAGCGATTGTCTTCAAAGCAGCCTTGTCAAGCACTACTGAGGGCTCCGAGCCACCAAAAAAATTACACACTTTCTCCATCAAATATATAGCACTTTTGCGAATGCTAGCGGTTTTATCACAAACTCCTAACAAACATATAGAGACAAATAAGTTTTGGTGTTGTTTTACCTTACAAGCTTTATTTGAGTAAGAATTATAATTTAAGTAGTTTTCTAGTACCTTTAAAATTAGGTTTTTTATTTCTAAGTCATTTGAGGTAGCAAATAAAGAAAGTATTTCTTGCACATAGTCAACTAATGTAGTTCCTTTAATTACTTGTTTTCTTAAGATTTTAAGTGCAATTAAATTATTATTTTTGTCTTTATCTAAAAGTAGTGTTTTTATATCTTCCATAATTTATAACCTAGAGAAATGATAAGTATTTTCTAAAATTCAGTCTACTTTTGTATTAGAAAAGCTTTCTAGCACTTCTTTAAAGCGAGCATAAAGACTGTCTACAAAGCCTATTAATGGTTTTATATTAGTATTATTTGGGAAGTTTTCTTCTATTAAGCTATGTGCTTTAGTAAATTTTCTTTCAATTTCCATAATTGCACTATCTAAACTTACATAAGCATCATTTATACGGTCATTTTTTTTATCTAAAGCTAAGTCTTTTCCTAACAAGTTAGAATCTGTAGTCAAATCTAATAAGTCATCAAGTTGTTGGTAAGCTTCTCCTATTTGTTCAGCAAAATTAGCTAATATGTTTTGTTGATTTTCTGTTGCATTAGCTAAAATTGCTCCACTAAGCAAAGCAAATCTAATTAGCGGCATAGTCTTTAAATTACGTAAGGCTAATAGGTTACTATCATTATGATTATCCCTAACACTTTGTTTACTAGATAAGTCAAACCATTGACCACAAATTAAGCCTTTAGTACCAATACAATCAAGTAATTGGATTGAAATTTTATCTCTGATGAGTTTTGAAGAAAGGGTATTAGTAGCCAGTATTACTAACTGAATTCCTTTCATTAGCAGTGCTAAAGCAACTAAAATAGCTTTGTCTTCGCCAATTTCTAAATGCAAGGCTTGATTGCCACGTCTTAAAGTAGCATTATCCATACAAGGTAAATCATCAAAAATCAATGAGCTAGAGTGAATTAGCTCTACAGCAACCGCTATATTTAAGACAGCTTCAATTTCCAGAGTATGTTGAGGGTTAATTGGCTCATTTACAAAGGTTTGCCAGCCCAAAATAGTCAAAAACGGCCTAGTTCTTTTACCACCATCAAAAACAGCAGCAGTTACAGCTTTTTGCCAAATTGGATCAACAGAGTATTCAAAGCTAGGTAGTTCGTCTTGCAATTTTTTCTCAATAACCGGACTCCATCTTTGAGCCAACAATTGAAAAGCGTTGCTATTTGAAATACTAAACATTTAATCCTCTCAAGAATAAAAACTTAAGCAAATTGCATTTGGCGAATAAACCAAATCTTAGGTAAATACATTAATTTAGCACTTAAACTCAGACTTGCCCGACGTGAAAAAACATCGTAGCAATTGCGTTCTATTTGGTCTAGTATTGCTCCATAAAGTCGGCTAGCAGCTAAAACTGTAAGTCGGCTGTCAGGACTAAGCATTTTTATTCCTTCATCTGCTTGTTTATAAAAGCTTCTAGCACGAGCAATTTCAAATTTCATTAACTCAATAAAATTTTCATTTATCCTTTTTGCTCTTAAGTCAGTTTGGCTATAGTTAAATTTTTCTAAGTCTTCTGTTGGCAAGTAAATACGTCCTAAATATAAATCCTCACCAACATCTCGTAAGATATTAGTAAGTTGCATGGCTATACCTAGGCTTTCAGCATAGGGTAAAGCGTCTTTACTGCTATATCCAAAGACTTCTGAACCCATTAATCCAACTGTAGCAGCTACTCTATAACAATAAAGCCTTAAATCAGAAAATGTCTTATATGAGCATTCTTCTAAATCCATTTCAACACCAGCAATCAAATCCAAAAAAGGCTTTTTATCTACTGGATAAACACTAATGACTGCGTTCATTGCCTCTAAAATAGGTTCTTTAGGGTGCTTTCCGCTATATAAAAGTTCTATCTTTTCCTGCCATTTAACTAAAGCTTCTTTAGCTAAAGACTTATTTTCTTTAGGACATTCATCTACAATATCATCTAAAGTTCTACATAAAGCATAAATAGCAAACATTGCAATACGCTTCTGAAATGGCAAAAAATGACTACAAAAATAAAAACTTTTTGCGTGATGAGAAACGATTTTCTCACAATGATTAAAAGCTTCTTTAGCCTTGTTAAAGAGATCTTGGCTCATTTTGTTATTCTGTAAATCAAAATTATTTAGCTGCTAAAATAGCTTTTGCTGCTTTGTTACCACTACTTACAGCCCCTTCCATACTGTCATAAAACCGCTGTTGGGTGTAACCTCCTGCTAAAAATAGATTTCCAATAGGTGTTGTTTGTGTTGGCCTGAACTTATCAGTTCCAGGTTTTGGCCAATAAACAGACCTAGGGATTCTAACTATAGTAGATTTTACCATCTTAGCATTAACTGAAAGTTTAGGAAAATAGCTTTTAATATTAGCAACTACTTCATCCACAATTTTTTTATCATCCCAATCCCATATTTTACGGGCTGGTGCAACTACTGCTTCAATTCTAGATTTACCATTACAAGAATAATCTTTCGTAGTATTGCCTAAGTCAGCATACACAGGAATTATTCCATCAGGAGAAAATAAAATGTTATCTACTTCAGTAACTTGTCGGTCAAACCAAAGTTGTACAGTAATTACAGGAACACCTTCAAATTCATATAAATTATCAAAGAATTTATCTTTCCTAAGTTCTTTAGGCAGAATCTGTTGAAGCTTATGAATAGGCAAAGCTAATAGATAATAATCAGCCTCAATTTTTTCACCTGTTTTTAATATAGCAGCTTTGATATGGTTTGATTCAAACTCTAAGCGTTCTACAGGAGAATTTAAAAAAATTTGCCCACCTTTTTTGGTTATATAGTCAGCTAATGGTTTTGTAAGCTTTTCAGCTGGTGAGCCATTTAGAAATCCCATTTTTGAAGCCGTAGGAGTACGCAAGAAAGTACCTGATACATCTAAAACAATTTTAGCAGAAAGTTCTTCTGGTGGGAGGAATTTAAGTGCTAGGGACATAGGTAGGAACATTTTTTTTAGCATTCTATCACTAATGCCAAATTCTCTATGCCATTCACTATAGCTTTTTATATCTTGACTAGAAAAATATTCAGGTGTGCCAAATAGCATTGGATAAAGCGCTTTAGCCAAAGAAAGTTTTTCAGACCAGTTAAAAAATTGGTTTTGAAAAACAGCAGGCAGCAAATGAAAAGGACTAGGTAGATTTATTGTGCGAAACTCAAAACGTTCACCTTGATCTAAAGTGTAAGTTAGAACATGTTCTTTCCAAATGATTTGATCATAAAGGTTAAGTTCTTTCATTAGCTCATAAATTTCTTCATAAGCTCCAAAAAATACATGTAATCCACTTTCTATCCAATCCCCATCCTGGTCTTGCCAAGCAGAAACTTTACCTCCAAGTAGCCGTCTACCTTCATAAAGTTTAACTTCATAACCAGCATCTAAAAGCCTTTTTGCAGCAGTCATTCCAGCAAGTCCACCACCAATAACAACAACTCTACTAGGAGTGTTACGTAAGTTTTTGCCCATAAATATACCTTGAAAATTTTTATTTGTGTGGAGGATAAAAGAGCATAGCAAAAGGAAGTTACCTAAGTCAATTCAGGAGGCAGGTAAAAGCTTCAAAATATAGAAAATGAGGGTAAGTTCAAGTTATCTTTAAGCCAAGCAGAATGTTAAGATAATTTTTATTTCTACACAGAAAAATTGGTATTTATAAGCATGAGAATTTTATTAGTTGAAGATGAACCACGAGTTGCAAGTTTTATTGCTAGAGGGTTACGTGAGCAAAGTTATGCAGTAGACATATCATCAGATGGAGATGATGCTTTATATAAAGCCAGTATAAATAGTTATGATCTAATTATTTTAGATATTATGATTCCTAAAAAAGATGGGTTTCTTACTTGCAAAGAACTACGTGGTCGTGGTTTCAAAATTCCAATTATGATGCTTTCTGCACGCAATACAGTTGATGATCGTATTACAGGGTTAGATTCAGGGGCAGATGATTATTTATCTAAGCCATTTGAATTTAAGGAGTTACTTGCTCATCTGCGTGCACTTTTTAGGAGACAAGCAGAAATCCGGCCAGAAATTCTAACAATAGCAGATTTAAGTCTTAATACTGTAAGCCATGAAGTTTCTCGTGCAGGTCAAAGTATTATATTAACGGCTAAAGAATATGCACTGCTTGAATTTCTTTTATTAAGAAAAGATAAAGTTGTAAGTCGTGAAGAAATAGCAGAACATGTTTGGGATGAACATTTTGACCCATTTTCAAATATTGTAGATGTTTATATTAGGCGCTTGAGAAAGAAAATTGATGACGAGTTTAATAAAAATCTAATCCATACACGCCGGGGTGAAGGTTATATTTTAACCATTGGTGCAAATAATGAGCTTGTTTAGTAGTGTTCGTTTCCGTTTAACTTTGTGGTATTTATTCTTTTTTGGAATTTTATTAGCAGGATTTTGTGCTTTTACCTACTTTCTTATAAAAAAAGATATACATGATCGACTTGATAACTATCTAGTTAAAGACTCTCATCATGCTATTGCAACAATGTTAAGTGAGCTTAAAGAAAATCCTGGAAATAATCGAGCAGCGGCTCTAGAGGCTTTAAGTGAAATGTCTTTAAACTCACCCATAGGAATATTTTCAGGTACAAATCTCTTAGCTTCAAATTTTACAGAAAACCTTGATGATGTATTAGTTAAAGAAATTACTGATTCTGCAAAAAAATCAAATGGGCAAGTAGTTTTGTCTACTAGATATGCTGGCAAAGAAGAAGTAAGAATTGCTTCATTGTTAGTTGAAGCAGAAGGAAAAGAATTTTTTGTTATTTTGGCAGAACCTCTTGAAAGTGCTAGAGAACAAATTCAACCTATAAAAGAAATCTTTGCCATTACCCTACCTTCTACCTTAATAATAGCTGCACTAGGAGGATTTCTTTTAGCTAAAAAAAGCTTATCGCCTGTTGTTGCTATGTCAAACCAAGTCAAACATATTAGTGCAAATAATCTTTATGAAAGACTTACAGTCAAAAACCGTAATGATGAACTTGGCCAACTAGCAGAAACATTTAATGAACTTCTCTTAAGACTTAACAATTCATTTGAAAATATGAAACGATTTATAGCAGATGCCTCTCATGAGTTGCGCACTCCACTAACAATAATAAAAGGAGAAATTGATGTAGCTCTACTCCAAGCTAGAGAGCCTGTTGAGTACCAAGAAACCTTATCAATAATCAATGATGAAACAGTTCGTTTATCTAAAATGGTAAATGATTTACTGGCCTTAGCTTCGGCTGATGCTGGTCAATATAAACCTAAAGTAGAACTGTTCTACCTTAATGATCTTATAGAAAGTTGCTATAAAACCTCTAAAGTATTGGCTAGTCGTAAACATATTAATTTAATACTTAGCCCATTATCTGAAACTCCTTTTAAGGGTGATGAAGAAATGCTTAAAAGGTTAATACTAAACCTTCTAGATAATGCAATTAAATATACTCTTAATGAAGGAACTGTAACATTAGAGCTAATTAACGAAGCTAAAAAAGTGAAAATAGTTGTTTCAGATAATGGTGTTGGAATTGCAGAAGATTCACTAAAAAAAATCTTTGAGCGCTTTTATAGAGTAGACAAAGCCCGTTCTCGCTCTGAGGGTGGAAGCGGATTAGGTCTAGCAATAGCAAAATGCATTGTAGAAGCACATCAAGGTTCTATAGAAGTTGAAAGTCTTCTCAATAAAGGAAGTAAATTTATAGTGTCCTTACCCTTATAACCTTATAACCCGTCAAAACTAAACCGCGTTAATCTTCTATTCATCTACCATTGGTTAAAATTAAATTGTTAGGGATTGAAAGCTTTTTAGCAAGGTTATTAATTGTAGAATTTGGACTTACTAGTTTTATCTAAGAAGTTCTTTTTATTTATTACTTATTTTATTAGTTACTTTTTTATAGGTATTTTTCAATAACTTTACCAGTTTATTAACAGTAAATAACAATTCTTTACAGTTTATTAACCATCTCACTACGTTACAGGACAAAAAAATATAGTTTAATAAGAATACAAATTTGCTAACGACTAAAAGCTAAAACTCCCCCCTTTCAAAGTTTTGGCTAAAAATAGAAAAGCGCTTTAACAGCTAGATATACGTAAGCGAATAGCTATCAAACAGTTAGTAACTAATACTAAACTTATTCATAAAATTGGGCTTATATATTTTTAGGAGGAACAATGTCTAAAAACAAATTCATCATATTTGTTAGTATAGTTTTATTTTTTGTACTAACAATAAAAACGACTTACGGTCAAAATCTGACTCCTATTGTTAATAAAAAAATTGTAGAAAAAGTAGCTTATTCTGACCCAACAACATCAGATAAACCTGCTAAAAACAGTGATGCAGAAACAGTTGAAATTCTTAAAAAAAGAGTGTCTGAGTTAGAAGATCAAGTTAACAAGCTAAAATACCTAGATGAAAAAGTAAAGCAGATGGAAAAACTACTTACTGAAAAAACTGCTTTAACAGCACAACCAACAGAAGTTAAAGCATCACAACCTGTTGAAAATGCTGCTAATAACACTGTAGTCACTACTACTATAGCACCTAACAAATCTTCAGAAAGAGAAGAAACTAGACGAGAAATTGATAGTCTAGCTGAACGAACTAAAAACATTGAAACAGCTCTTCAATCTGAATTACCACATGGAACTCATAATTTTATATTTGGCGGTTATGGTACAGGTCGTTATGACGCAAGTCCTCAAGGCAACAGCTTTTTAGCTTCATTTAACCCTATATTCCTCTTTGGAATACGTCCTAATCTTCTTTTTGAGGGTGAATTAGAAATTAAACTCTCACGCGATGATGTAACTGGTCAAAGTACTGTAGAAACTAACCTTGAAACAGCTCAAATTGATTGGATTGCTCATAAATATGCTACTGTAATTTTTGGCAAGTATTTAACTCCATTTGGAGATTTTGTTGAGCATCGTCATATGCCTTGGATTAACAAGCTTGTAAGCAATCCTTTACCGCTACGTGAAGGAGATGAAGGAGGCTTACTTAATTTCTCCGATGTTGGATTACAGGTAAGAAGCGCTATTCCTTTTGGTGATCGAGGACAAGTGCTTGATTACTCTATAGCTATTTCAAATGGACAGTCTTATGAATCTGATGAAATTGGAGCTGGCACAGCAGATAATTTCCCAGATATCAATGGAAACAAAACTCTTATAACAAGAGTTGGTATTAGACCTTTTTCCTATGATTCCAAAATTGGTCAATTAAGAATTGGAGCCTCAGTACTAAAAGGTAAATGGGACAAGACCGGCACACATAATTTAAGAGCTACTGGAGTAGATTTTGAGTATCAAAAGAAATCCTTAGATTTTCGTGGAGAATATATCAATTTACAACGAGAAACTCCTTTTGGTTTAGATAGAAGATCTGGGTGGTATGCTGAAATGTCCTATGCTTTTAAGAATATTGATAAACCATTTCTCAAGAATTTAGAGCCAATATATCGCTTTAGCGCACAAGAGCAAGCTGGAGTTCATGAACGTCAACATTCAATAGGTCTAGATTATTGGCTTACTCCATCAGTTGTTTGGAAAATGGAATATACCCGTGAACGGCTTGTTGCTGGCCCTTATACAAATGGAGCCCATTTACAACTAGCATATGCTTTCTAACATATTCAAAATACAGTGCTTATAAGGAATAATACAATGAAGAAAAACCTTAAAATTTCTCTTATATTATTTACCATGCTAGCTAGTCTAATTTTTGGGCAAGTAGCAAATGGTAAAACAGAAAAACAAGAAACTGATGGTGCAAAAATCTATGGAAGTGTTTGTGTTCGTTGTCACAGAGCGCCAGAACCAACTCAACGCTCAAGTGCAGGCTGGCAAACAATTATGTTACATATGAGAGTTCGTGCCCATCTTACAAAAAATGAAGCAAGTTCTGTTTTAGCCTTTATGAAAAAACAAGTTCAACCTCTTGTAATTCATAATGAGGCTGAATCATCTAGTGATAAACCTTAATTTATAATCTTATACTAGATTACAATGTCATAATAGCTAGTAGTTGCGACTACTAGCTATTAAAAAGGAAGAGATGTCAACAACAAACTCAGAACCACAAAATTCAAGACGTAGCTTTCTTGGTATACTTGGAGCTATTTTTCTAGGTTTTATTGGACTTGTAATGGGAGTAGTATCTGGTATTTATGCAACATTTCCTGCTTTTTTTGGCAAGAGTAAAAAAGATTTATCCTGGCAAACAATAGGTAAACTAGAGCAAATTCCAGAAGGTTTTACACAATTTACAGTAAATATTACTGAGCAAAATGGTTGGCAAGAATCTAGCAGTTGCCAAGCTGTTTGGATTGCTCGTAAAGGCCAACAAATAGATGTTTATTCTGCTGTTTGTCCGCATGAAGGCTGTACAGTTACACGTCAAGGAGATTGCTTTGCTTGTCTTTGTCATATGAGTAAATGGCAAGATGATGGAGCAAAAATATCAGGCCCTACACCTAGAAGCCTAGATACATTAGACCATCGAGTTAATAACAATAATCTTGAAATCAAGTATGAATCCTTCACCCATGGCCTTGAACAAAAGGTTCCATTAACTTAGTCTATGGATTTTTTATGTCTATACATAGTCATTTAGTAGCAACAGGAAATTGGATAGATGATAGGACAGGAATAAAAAGCCTTTTACCTAGAGTACAAGAGGAAGAAATTCCAGGCGGTGCTAAGTTTTCTTATGTTTTTGGAAGTGCATTACTGTTTGTCTTTGTTTTACAGTTATTTACAGGCATTCTATTGTTGCTTTATTATGTACCTACTTCTGATCATGCTCATACTAGTGTAGCCTATATTCAAAAAGAAGTGCTTTGTGGTGCAATAATAAGAGGTATTCACCATTATGGCTCAAGTGCAATGGTGATTTTAGTAGTCTTGCATTTTTTACAAACATTTCTATGGGGAGCTTATAAAAAGAAACGTGAATTACTTTGGTTAGTTGGTATCCTATTGTTTTTATTAGTACTTGGGTTTTCTTTTACTGGCTATTTGCTACCTTGGGATCAAAAAGCTTATTTCGGAACTAAAGTAGGTGTTAGCATAATGTCAACTATACCTATTATAGGCTCAACTATTGAAAGAATTGTTTTAGGGGGAAGTAACCTTTCAACTCTTACACTTTCAAGGTTTTTTGTTATTCATGTAGTAGTTCTACCATTAATTTTAGGAATATCTTCAATAGTTCATATATTACTTTTCTGGTATGCAAAACCTGCTGGAGCATATACTTCAAAGAATTTAGAAGAAAAAACTGAAACTTTTTACCCCAAACAATTTTTCCTTAATGCAGTTTTTTCATCACTAATATTTATCGTACTACTATCTATAAGTTTGTATATGCCTGCTTCGCTTGAACCACAAGCAAATCCGGCTGATGTTAACTATATAGCTAGACCAGAGTGGTATTTTCTTCCACTTTTCCAGCTACTTAAGTATTTTAATGGTCGTCTTGTTTTACTTCCAACAATGATTATTCCTGGTCTTATCTTTACAGTGCTTGGTGTTTTACCATTTTTTGATAGAAAGCAAGAGCGTAATCCCTTTAAACGGCCTATTTGCAGTGTTATAGCATCTCTTTTACTACTTGCAATTATAGGCTTAATGGTTATTGCCAAGTTAGATGATAAAAATGATCCTCTTGTTAGCAAACGCCTTGCTCAACAATCAGAAGAAGCTAAAGAATTTTTACATAAACCTTTTGTTGCACAATCTGTAAATGCTCAAACAATAGCCCAAACAACAAAATCTCCAGCTATTTACATTGAAAAATGTGCTGGTTGTCATGGAAATTCTGGAGAAGGAGTAATTGGCCCTAATTTACATAACTTAAATAATAAACCAAAACGAACTCATAATGACCTAATCAATCTAATAAAAAAACCTTCTGATTTTGGGTTAAACAATGTAATGCCTGCATTTACAGATTTAAAAGAAAAAGATTATGAAGATCTTTCTAGTTGGATATTAAGTTTGAACTAAATTTATAACTCCATCTTTTGAGATGGTTTAGAAATATTTTTTATGCAAAGGGAATTAAAGCATGATGCAAAAAGCCATATTTTTTTCTTTTCTAATTCTGTTTATCTGTTTATCTGAAACTAGTGGTCATATTGATGATAAAGAAGCTCAGCTAAAAAAAGGCAATAAAGTATTTCAAAGTCAATGTGTAAATTGCCATAAAGGAGGAGATAACACTATTGAACCATCTAAAACATTAAAATTGGCTGATCTTAAAAAGAATGGTTATGTAAGTTCTACACATATAAAGAAAATTGTTAAAGGAGGCAAAGGTGTTATGCCTTCATATAAAGATAGTCTAGAAATTGAAGATATAGAGGCAGTAAGCGAATTTGTTTGGACAAAAGCCCAAGATGATTGGAAATAGAATTAACTTCTAGAAACTAACTTCTATTTTTAATTCTAAATCTATAAACTGTTGCAAAAGCAACAGTTTATAGATTTGTTCTTTTAACTATTTATTCTGGTAGTTTGGAAATATAACCGCGGCGTGCTCTAACAGTATATTTCTTGGATTTTGATACTACAGAGATTGAGTGATATTTTCCATCTAAAGAATTACTTGGTGGGTAATAACCTACAGCATATCCGCTTCTTAACTCACTAGCTATCTGTAGAGCTATTGGAACAAGTTCTCTTTCACTATTTGGAAAGAAAGCTCTTCCTGCTGTTTCTTCTGCTAAATTACGTAATATATTCTCTGGGTTATCAACATATTCTCCATTATCAAGTTTAAGTTTTTGCTGACCTGTAGCAAAAGCTTGTTTTTCTTCAGGAGTATAAACACCTATTACATAACATGGAATACCTGTTAATTGGGCAATTGGAATAACATCTGTAAACTTTTTGCGGCTATGTTGGTCTATACCATCAGTAATCATAACAATAGCTTGACGTAGTTTTTTAGAGTTCTTATTAGTATGAGTCATTGCTCTTGTTAATGCATCATACATTGCCGTACCGCCAAAAGGCTTAATACGTTGAGTTTGCTCATTTAGTAAATTTGCATCTGTAGTAAAATCTTGAATTAAAGTAACACGATCATCAAACTTCATTAAACATACTTCATCTTTTGGGTTGCTATTAGCAATCAATGCTTTAGCAGCTTTAAGTGCTTCTATCAATTTTCCGTTATCTATCATAGAAGTAGAAGCATCTATTAAAATACAAATACTTATAGGTTCATTTTGTCTAGAGAAAAAACTTATTTCTTGTTTTTTTCCATCTTCAAATAGCTCAAATTCTCCCTTTGTTATACTTTCCACATAGCGGTTTTTTATATCTGTTACTAATACATTAAGTAACACTATTTCCCCACCTATTTTGATAGGATCAACTGATTGATCTTCTTCTTCATTTTGAGAGGGTTGTGGATTTTGAGAATTTTGTGTTTCTTGTTTTGATTGAGTATTTGATTGCTGAGGTGATTGTTGAGTTAATAAACTAGAAGGTCTTAAAATATTTCTAACAGATTGAGAAGGTGTTAAATTAAAACTAAAGAGGACTGTAATAATAAGTAAGAAAAAACGTTTATTTTTTATTTTTTGCATAAATCTGCCCATTAAATTCCATAGATTTTTACTATTTTGGTTAAGGATTTTAGCATGAAGTTGGCTTGTCTACAAAGTAAAACCTAACACTGGTATAACCAAAATCTTTTGACAACTTACTAATAAATATGCTTTTATTGCTTGATGCTAAAACATAGTTTTATACATATACCAAGAATAGGGAAACTTACAGAATCAAAAATCTGGCAATCTGGAATAAGAACTTGGGAAGAAGCTCAAGAAATTTCAAGCTATAAAAGCTTTGGGATTCCAGAGTTACTTTTACAGTCTTATTTAGATGATTCATTTAAAGCACTAGAAAATCGTGACTTTGCCTTTTTTAATAAACTTCTGCCAACTTCTGAAACTTGGAGACTTTACCCTCAATTTTCCTACACTAGCAACTTGCGAGTTGCTTATCTAGACATTGAAACAGATGGTTCAAATATTGGTCTAGATAGCATTACTGTAATAGGTGTCTTTGATGGTATAAATGTAAAACAATACATACAAGGATATAACCTAAAAGATTTTGCAGATGATATAGAAGAATATGATTTACTAGTAACTTTTAATGGAAAGCTTTTTGATATTCCAGTTATAGAATCAGCATTTTATAAAATACGACTTCCTAAAGCTCATATTGACCTACGTTTTGTTCTAAGACAAGTCAATCTAAAAGGTGGACTTAAATATATAGAGCGCCAAACCAATTTAGCTCGTGAGCAAGATGAATTAGGTCAATTAGATGGCTATGATGCTGTTTTCTTATGGCGACTACATAAGCAAGGTGATTCTCGTGCACTTCCTACTTTACTTAGGTATAATGCAGAAGATATTGTAGGGCTTAAGCCTTTGTTAGAGCTAGCTTGTAACCGATTAGTCCAAAATTTACCTCTTGATTTACCATCTTTACCAATATCTAATAGAATTATTCCTAATATAAACTATTATCCAGAGTTAATTGAAAAGTTAAAACTTTGGAGGCAAAGTTTTGTATAAAAATACATCTTTTAACCTAGCTAATACCATCCAACTGCTACCGTTTTAGCGTACTTCTATTTATAGATTGCTATGTTATAATTGCCAAAATTTTACACTAAGGAGCTATTTTGGATGAAAAAAGCTAAAATTCTAGCGCTGTTTACTTTTATTTTTATCCTATCTCTAACTTTAATTAGCCCTGTTTTAGGCACACAAAAAAAACGTTCAAAAGGAAAATCTAAGGGTACTGCAAACATAGGTGCAACCATTTTTGATAGAGAATGTACAGCCTGTCATGCTAAAGGTGATAACTCTATAGAAAATGAAAAAACCCTAAAACTAGATGCACTTAAGAAGTTTGGGTTTAACAGTGCTGATGATGTAAAGAAACGAGTTATGGAAGGTGCAGGTGTTATGCCAGCTTTCAAAGACAGCTTAAAACCTGCCGAAATTGATGCTGTATCAAAGTATGTTTGGGATAAAGCACAAAAAGGGTGGAAATAGCTGATAAGCAACAATTCATAAGAAGTTCATAATGGGGGTTGCAACTGCTTCCCCCATAAGTTTATTAATCCTTGACTCGAAAATATTCTGTTTCATCATGTTTTTCTAATATCAATCGTCCATCTGCAACAGCCATATCCAAATGAGCTTGAGCTTCAGATACAGCTAAATACCTATGAACACCTTGAACTGTTGGAAAAAGAAGCCCAGAAACTTCCCAAGCTGTAGTTCCTCTCTTAGGCAATAGAGAAATTACCTTCATTTGCCGTTCTTGAGTACGTATTACTAAACGGTGAAAATGTTCCCCATAATCCAATATAGGATGACCATGTCCTGAGTGAATAAAAGTAGGAGCTATTTCCTTAATTCTAGCTACTGAACAAAGATACTCTGAAAGTGAAGGAAAACGCCTATGACAATCCAATGGATCAACATGCAACATAGGGTTAGGACTGATATGTTTAATTACTGTGTCGGCAGCTATTAGTTCTCTATTACTTTCACGAAGTAAACATATGCTTCCAGGAGTATGTCCAGGAGTGTGTAAGACTTTTAAAGAACCTTTTTCAAAAACTATTTCTTGCTCATCTTCAAGAGGAGTAGTTGAAAGACTGTCTCCACCTAAAGGAGCAAAACGCAAGTACCCTTCCTCAAACCGCTCAATTATATCTTTAGGAACTCCAGCACGATTTAGCAATTTTTTGTGTTCAGAGTAATCTTGATTATTTTGAACTTTTTTCTCTTCCCAAGAATGTAAAAAGATTTCTGCACCAGAAACTTCTTGTACTCTTGAAGCTAAACCATAATGATCTTCATGAGCATGTGAAATTATTATGCGTTTAATATCTTTTAGCTTTACTCCAAACTCTTCAACTCCTTTGGATAAAGCTTGGTAGGCTTCTTCTGTGTTAGGCCCAACATCAATTAATGTTAATGGATCATGACGAACTAAATAAACATTAACTGGCCCAACATAAAAAGGTGTAGGAACTACTATTTTGTGAATTTGCATAATTTATGGAATCGTAAGCGATATATAACGATGAGAGGCACTTAAACGAGAAGTCCTTTCAACAAAAAGTACTAATGAATCCCCTGTTTTTAATTTGTTAATTACTTGTGTAAAATCTTCTTCCTTACTTACAGGTAACTTGTTGATTTCTTTGATTATATCTCCATCTCGAAGCCCTGAATCATAAGCAATATTATCTACATTGACCGTTCTTACAACAACTCCGCTTGTCGATTTAGCACCTAGTTGTTGAGCTCGAACTTCTGTTAAGGAAGCTATTGATAAACCTAATTTTGTAACTATATCTTTTTCAGATCTAGCTAGTTTAGGCTTAGTTTCTTGAATGTTGCGAAGTACATTAGGAGTTGGCTTAGCTTGTCTTTCTACTAAAGTTACCATAGTTGATTGCATTAAGCCATTTCTTAAGTATTTTACTGGTGTTGGTTTATTTATTCTAGTAGAAACAATATAACGAACCAAATCTCTATCATCTTTAACAGAATGGCCATCAAACTCTAAAATTACATCTCCACTCTTTAACCCAGCTTTAGCAGCAGGCCCATCTACTTCTGTAAGATCATTAACTAGTGCTCCAATAGGCTCTTTTAAGCCATAAACTTGTGCAAATTGACTTGTTACCTTACTAGGATAAACTCCTAGATAACCTCTTGAAACCCTTCCACTAGTAATTAGTTGATTATAAACATCAGTAAAAATTGCTGAAGGAACCGCAAAACCTATACCTTCAAAACTTCCTTTACGTGTAGCTATTTGAGAGTTAACCCCAATAACCTCACCAGATAAATTAATTAAAGGCCCACCAGAGTTTCCTGGATTAATAGCAGCATCAGTTTGTAAAAATTGCTGAAAATTACGACTTTGATCTGTAACACGTTCTTTAGCACTAATAATTCCTGCTGTAACAGTTTGCTCTAAACCAAATGGGCTTCCAATAGCCAAAACCCAATCCCCTACTATTACATGCTCTGAATCTCCAATATGGGCAGCTTTTAGACTCTTACCTGCATTTACTTTAACTACGGCTAAATCGGTTTCTTCATCAAAACCAATCATAACACCAGTTAAGATTAAACCATCTATAAATCTTACTTTGATCTTACTAGCGTCTTTTACCACATGATAATTAGTTAAAATATAGCCTGTAGAGTCAACAACAAAACCAGATCCACTACTCTGACTTAAAAATGCATCTCTATCACCATCAATATCTACCGTAGTAATATACACCACACTGCTTTCTACAGCTTTTGTAGCATTAGCAAAGGCCGCAGAAAGAGAAAAAGCTGAGCTACTTTCCACATTCATACGTATTTGAGCAGGTGTTTGTGGAGTAGCACTAGCATGGTTAACAACTAACGACCCTATTCCAACACCTGTAAGTAAAACAAAGACAAGGCTTATGATTAAACCTGGGCCTGTTAATTTAATTGTTACCACTTTTTCAGGAAATAGTTGGTTAAAGCTTATTACTTTTTTGTTGGTGGGTTGCAAATCTAAGTTTGGCTGAATTTCTTTCATCAAAAGCCTCCCAGCCCAAAATAGGGTAGGATTAAACCTTAAAAATTTTTGTGTTATTGAAAATAGGATAATTATAACAGAGCAAATGAAAAAGCGCTTGTTGAAAATAATTTTTTGTGAAAAGTAAACTTACATTTTTATTCATTAAGTTTTTTTAGTAATGGCTCTAGGTTTTTATCTAGAATCTGTATTGCAGCACGAATACTTTGAATAGCTTTTAGAAGTTCTCTTTTATCCAAAGTTATATTGTTTTCGGGTTGTGAAATAGTTGATAAGTGTTGCGCTAAAACTTCTGCCCCTATTTTGCTTATTCTTTCCTGGCTTATTCTGGGAATTTCTCCAAAGCTCTCTTCATCGTATTCATTTGTATCTTTATCTAGAGGCTCTATTGGGATTTCATCTAATGTCTTTTCCACTGCTTCAATAGTGTAAGTCTTAGGCATAGGATGGAAAAAGTTTGCTAAGCGGGATTGCTCTGCTAAAAATAAAGATCTAAAAGTTGTTCTTATATCTATATTTAAAGCTACTATCTCAGTTAAAATTGCTGGTTGAAATAACAAATCTCCTAAACCGCTTTTTAGCTTACGCAGTCGTAACAATACTTGTTTTTCAATTAATTCTCTTAGAGAACGTACAGTAAGAAGGCGTTTACGTTCAAATTCTAATATTTCAATAGCATCTTTTGCTTCATTGACTGGCATTGGTTTTAAGCCAAAGCTTAAGTAAATTCTCTCTAGTCTTTCCCTTAGAATTGGGAGTTGTGAAAGAGAAATAATTTCAATTTCATCCTGTTTTAATAGAAGTTGTCCCCACCAAGTAGCAATTAGATCTATTTTATCGCGATCATTGCCAGTTTTTACTGATTTGCTAAGATAAAAAGAAAGTATAATTTCTAAAGTATCAGCATCTGGGATAGCAACTTGTTCAAAATATTGGCGCAAAGAGCTAGCAGAAAGATCACTATCAAATTTCTCTAAAGCTTGCCGCCAAAGAGAAAGACGAGATGCAATCTCTATTTCTTGCTCATTAAGATTTTCACCCTCTTTGCAGGATAAAATATCAGATTCTAGCCCATTAACATCAAAATCTAGTTCATCTTGTAGTTGATCGCTAACCTGAGAAAGAGAAGCAAAAAACCGATGTATCGTAGAAAATAGTTGAAAATCTTCTAAATGACTACGATAAGTTGACATTCTGGTTAAAGTCTCATATTTTTCGGACATACTTTTGCCTCTAAGCATTATCTGCTCAAGTGTAAGAGAATATTTATTATCTGGCAACAATAAAGATAACTTTCCCCAAATAAGAAATTAACTATTTATTTACTAGCATTTTCTATCAAAAAACTCTATAGAAATTTTCTCTCATCTATCTTTTTGATAAACCTAGATTTAACAAAATTTATTATTCTAAATAACTACCTGAGATTTCTACTACTTTGTTTCTTTTACTGGACTTACTGAATTTTGCCTACAAAATAGCTTTAGTTTTTTAGCTAGATCTTTTTAGTTTTATTTTAATGCTAAAAAAAATTTTTTATATGCTAAATTAACCATCTGATTAATTCACAGGAGGAACAATTTTGTGAGCAATGTAATAGAGGAATTTATCTCTATATCTAATGTAGAGACTCACCTAAAAATTGCTGGTCAAGGTAGCCCATTGCTTTATCTGCATGGTCTAGGACTATCAAACCTTTGGTTACCTTTTCATCAAGCTTTAGCTGAACATTATAAAGTTTATGCTCCTGATCATCCTGGGTTTGGACTTTCTTCTAATCCAGATTGGTTTGACTCTATGGAAGATTTTATCATCCATTATGTGGAACTCCTAGACGTATTAAATCTTAGCTCTATAAACTTAGTTGGTCATTCTCTAGGAGGTTGGATTGCAGCAGAAATAGCATCGTTTTTTCCTGATAGAATAAATAAGCTTGTTCTTATTGCAGCAGGCGGTTTACGTGTAGCAGGTTCGCCTATAACAGACATTTTTGCACTTTCTCCTGAACTACTCCCAATGGTTTGCTTTGAAGACCCTAACAAAGCTATGGTAATTGCAAGTCAGCGTGATATGTCAAATATACAAAAACTAATCTTACAAGATTACCGAGAACGAACTATGGCAGCCAAACTGGCTTGGAAATTAGGGTATAATCCTAAATTAGCTAGAAGATTGCGCCGTGCTTGTATGCCAACTTTGATAGTTTGGGGAAAAAATGACAAAATAGTTTCTACTGCTCATGCACAACAATACTGCAATTTAATTCCTAATGCTAAACTAGCTATAATAGATGAATGCGGTCATGTACCTATAGTGGAACAAAGCGAACAAACTACTAACTTGATTTTAGAGTTTCTCAACCAATAGGAGCAGAAAATCAATGACAAAAAAGATGGAGTTTTATTACTTTCACTTAATGCCATATCCTTACTTGCCACCAGATTTTCATAAACAATATGATTCAACTTGGATTACATTACCTAATAGTTTATATGATCCAGAAAAAGGTCATAAGCTTTATAACCGCTATATAGACGAGCTAGTTAAAGCAGCAGAATTAGGCTGGGATGGAGTATGCGTTAATGAACATCATCAAACTGCATATGGAACTATGCCTTCACCTAATATTATTGCAGCAATGCTTGTACATAGAATTCAAAAGGCCAAAATTGCAATTGTTGGTAACGCCTTACCTTTGCATGATGATCCACTAAGAGTAGCAGAAGAAATAGCTATGCTAGATGTAATTAGCGGAGGCAGAATCATTTCTGGCTTTGTTCGTGGAACAGGAATGGAATATTTTTCTTATAATATTAATCCTGCTCATTCTCGTGATCGTTTTTATGAAGCACATGATTTAATAATTCAAGCTTGGACTAAAGCCGGGCCTTTTGCATTTGAAGGACAACATTATAACTATCGCTATGTAAATATTTGGCCTCGACCTTTGCAAAAACCTCATCCTCCAATTTGGCTCCCTGGCACTGGAAGTCTTGAAACTATTGAGTTTGCAGCTAAACACCGCTATCCATTTATGATGGTTTTTTCTCCTCAAACTTACCAACGTAAAGCCTATGCGCTTTATAGACAAATAGCAGAAGAAAAATTTGGCTATCAAGCCCAACCCAATCAATTAGCTTTTGCTATACCAACCTTTGTTGCAGAAACAGACGAAATTGCAAGAAAAGAAGCTGAACCCCATGTTATGTGGCTTTTCCATAAAGGCTTGCATGTTCCTCAACATTTTAACTTTCCACCAGGTTATGTAACAGAAAAATCCTTAGCCTCATTACTTGGCTCAGGTATTAAACCTTTCCATAAACTTACTTTCCAAGAATTAATTGATCAAGGTTATATTATTGTTGGAAGCCCTGCTACAGTAATAGAAAAACTTAGTATATACACTGAGGAAATGAAAGCTGGAATACTCATAGGTGGCGCACATGCTGGAGATATGCCAGAAGATTTAGTAAACAAAAATATGGAAATGTTTGCAAAAGAAGTTATGCCTCATTTTCATTGATTTTCCTTGCACTCCATTCCCAGGGTTGCGCTTTGCTAAAACCCCTTGAACCCAGGGTTGCGCTTCGCTAAAACCCCTTGAACCCGGGGTTGCGCTTCGCTAAAACCCCTTGAACCCGGGGTTGCGCTTCGCTAAAACCCCGGGCTAATATATGACTCTGTTGGAAACGAATCTAATTATTTGAATTAGTTCAAATTATAATTCGCTCAACCCATATTAGCCCCAGGTTTTAGCGAGTGTAACGAGCGCAACCTGGGGTTATTAATAAACGAGCGCAACCTGGGGTTATTAATAAACGAGCGTAACCTGGGGTTATTAATAAACGAGCGCAACCTGGGAGTTACTAATAAATGACTCTGTTGGAAACAAACTCATTTATTAAATTAGTTCAAATTATAATTCGCTCAACCCATATTAGCCCCAGGTTTTAGCGAGTGTAACGAGCGCAACCTGGGGTTATTAATAAACGAGCGTAACCTAGGGTTATTAATAAACGAGCGCAACCTGGGGTTATTAATAAACGAGCGTAACCTGGGGTTATTAATATGTAAACAAAATAGCAAGATAAATAACGTAAATATGACTATCTAGGTTATATTAACAAATACAAAATTTATCTTAGAACATAGCCTTAGCGACTTGCCATAAACTTTGGCCTATCTTATATTAGGCGATTGTGTGTATAATCGCACTCCCCCCCGTACTTTGGGAAACTCCTAAAAATCTTAAGAGGGCAAACCATTATGTCAACCACTGCTGAACATAACAGATTAAAAGCTAAAGCTGAAGGCCAGTCGTCTTGGCGACGCTGGGGACCATATGTAAGCGAGCGTGCTTGGGGAACAGTAAGAGAAGATTATAGTCCTGATGGCAATGCTTGGGAATATTTACCTCACGATAAAGCACGTAGCAAAGCTTATCGTTGGGGAGAAGACGGTCTAGCAGGTATTTGTGATCGTTATCAACTTCTAGTTTTTGCTCTTGCTCTTTGGAATGGCCATGATCCTATTCTTAAAGAGCGCGCTTTTGGCGTTGTACCTAGTGAAGGTAACCATGGTGAAGATGTTAAGGAATATTATTTTTACCTAGATAGTACACCTACACATTCTTACATGAAGTATCTTTATAAATATCCACAAGCTACCTATCCTTATTGGGAGTTAATCCAAGAAAATCAAAGCCGCCATGGACGTGGTGAAGAATATGAACTCTTAGATACAGGAATTTTTGATCAAAACAAATATTTTGATGTTTTTGTTGAATATGCCAAAGCTAGTCCAGAAGATATTTATATCCGCATAGAAGCTTTTAATAGAGGCACTGAAGATGCTCCTCTTCATGTACTCCCTCATCTATGGTTTAGAAACACTTGGGCTTGGGGTGAACAATATAAGTCTGAACCTGTTATTCAACTTGGACAGTCTGGAAAAGATTTTACTTGTATTGTAGCTGATGACACTTCAGCAGATATGCTTAAGAACCTACCTTTTACTTATCGTCTTGGGCCACGTTATCTTTATGCAGAATCAACAGCTAAAGTACTTTTTACTGACAATGAAACCAATATGAAACGGGTTTATGGCCCACATTCACATACAGAAAGAAAGTATTTTAAGGATGCTTTTCATGAGTATGTTGTTTATGGCAACGAAGCAGCTATTAGACCTGATAACAAAGGAACTAAAAGCTGTTTGCATTATGAATTAAATGTTCCTGCTGGAAAATCTGTTGTTTTACGGCTGCGTTTAACTCCAGAAAAACTTGATAATCCATTAAAAGATTTTGACAAGTTAGTCACTCAACGTAAAACTGATGCTGATGATTTTTACAATGTAGTCCATCCTAAAAATGCCTCAGAAGATGAAAAACTAATTCAACGTCAAGCTCTAGCAGGTATGCTTTGGACTAAGCAAATATATCTATTTGATATACATCGTTGGCTAGAAGGTGATAATCCTAACTGTCCACCACCAGATTCCAGATGGAAGATTCGTAATCAACATTGGATGCACTTAAATTCAATGCGTATTCTTTCTATGCCTGATAAATGGGAATATCCTTGGTTTGCTGCTTGGGATTTAGCTTTCCACTGTATTGCTTTAGCGTTAGTAGATCCAGAATTTGCAAAAGAACAGCTTTGGTTAATGCTCTTTGAGCAATTTCAACATCCTAACGGTCAAATTCCAGCTTATGAATGGGAGTTTTCTGATCTTAACCCACCTGTTTTAGCTTGGGCTTGTTGGCGTGTTTACAATATGGAACGTGTCAGAACAGGCGTAGGAGATAGAGCTTTTCTAGAAAAATGCTTCCATAAACTGTTAATTAATTTTGCTTGGTGGATTAACAAAGTTGACTCTGAAGGAAACAACGTTTTTGAAGGTGGATTCCTTGGTCTAGATAACATTACTGTTATTGATCGTAGTGAAAAATTGCCAGGTGGCGTAGTCCTAGAACAATCTGATGCTACAGGTTGGATGGGTATGTATTGCTTAAATCTAATGCGCATTGCCCTAGAACTAGCTAAAGAAAACCATGTTTATGAGAGCCTAGCAACTAAGTTCTTCCAACACTACATTTATGTTGGTGCAGCAATGAAGAAAATGGGCGGCAAGAACTATTCACTTTGGGATGAAAAAGATGGATTCTTCTATGATGTCTTGCGCTACCCTGATGGTTCTTTCCACAAATTCCGCGTTCGTTCACTAGTTGGAGTTATTCCAATTTATGCAATTGAACGTATAGAAGTTGATTGGATTCAACCATTTAAAGAGTTTAACACTAACTTAAACTGGTTCTTAGAAAATCGTCAAGACGTAGTCCAACGTTGTTGTTACACAGTTGAACGTGAAGGTAAACAAGTTCACGTTCTAGCTATAGTTAATGAAGACCAATTAAGAGGACTACTACAACGCATACTTGATCCTGAAGAGTTTTTATCAGACTGGGGTATACGTAGTCTTTCTAAAGTACATGAGAAACACCCATTTGTATTTGGTCGAAGTGAAGTGCGTTATGAGCCAGCTGAAGCAGATTGTAAGATTAAAGGTGGAAACTCTAACTGGCGTGGCCCTATTTGGTTCCCAACTTCTTTCCTTTTAATTGAATCATTACGCAAGCTTGGAAAAGCTTATGGAACAGACTTTACGGTAAAAGGCCCAGATGGTTCTGATTATTCTTTGGATAAAATGGCTGAAGAAATTGCAAATCGTATGATTAGAATGTTTTCTCGCAATGATCAAGGTAATCGTCAAATCTATGGCAAAATCAAAAAATTCCAAGAAGATCCACATTGGCGCGACTACTTACATTTCTATGAATATTTCCACGGTGACACAGGGGCAGGCTTAGGAGCAGCTCATCAAACTGGTTGGACAGGTTTGATAGCTTCCTTAATTGATGAATGGCGTAAGTAGCACTAAACAAACAAATTCAAAATAAAACCTTGTAGATTATCTGCAAGGTTTTTTATTTTGACAGATTTTTAGCTTTACTTTATTATCCTGTTAAAAACCTACCTAATAAATACAGCTAGCTTTATTTATCTAACGTATTACTCAGATACATACTATTAGTTTAACTCTTTGATTATTAAATATTTGTTAAAATTGCTAATAATTCTTTGGCTTAATACTAACCTAGAGTAAAATGACAGAGTTCTTTTAAAGTCTTTTAGCAAGTAAAAACTATTAGTACTTCATTTCTCAGGAGAACAAACTATGCCTCACTTTTCAGTAAAGAAATTACTCTTTGCTATTTGCGCAATGCTTTTGTGTAATTTATTTGCATATGCGCAAACACAAAATAACTATATATACATTCAAGACAACCAAGTTCCAAACACAGTATCAGCTTTTTCTGTAAGCCCTACAGGAACACTTACTACTGTTACAGGCTCACCTTTTTCTACAGGCGGCAATGGTACTGGTTTTGCGGCTTTTGATGAAACCCCTGTAAAAGGTATAATCACTGTAGGAAATTTTCTATATGTTGGTAATTCTGAATCAAACTCTTTTGGTGGAACTGGTATTGGTTCAGTTAGTGCTTTCTCTATAAACCCATCAACTGGAGCTTTGACTGCCCTCACTAATTCACCTTTTTCCACAGGAATATCAACCAATTTTGATATAACTATGGCAGTATCTCCTGATGGAAAATTTTTGTTTATAGGTGGTACTGATAGCCGTAAAATCACAGTCTTCTCTATAGCTTCTAATGGAATATTATCTGAAGTTACTGGTTCACCTTTTGATTTTAGCTCTACTGCTGCTCAACTAGATGGATTTGTAATATCTCCAAATGGAAAATTTTTAGCTTTTTCTGATGGCTGGATGGGCACTGTCCATATGCTAAATATTGCATCAAGTGGTAGTCTCAGCGAAGTTACTGGCTCACCTTTTGAAGTTAGTTTCAGTAGTGATGGCAATGTAGGGTTAGATTTTACTCAAGATAGCAAGTTTCTATACCTTGGTTTGTCAGATACAAACCAAGTTGACGCTTATAGCGTTAGCCCAACAGGTACTTTAACAGAATTATCTGGCGCCCCTTTTACTTTCACTAATGGAAATAGTCTGGCAAATGTTTTAGTCAGCGCTGATAATAAATTCCTTTATATTTTTGACGAAGACAATGAGCAAATTATTGTAGCTACCATAAACTCTAGTGGTAGTCTTACTGAAATTACTGGTTCACCATTTTTTGGAGGTTCAGTTGATCCTAACAATGGAATCATTAACCAAAAAGGTAACTTGCTTTTCATCTTTAACGAAGATGGATCTCCTAATTTAGATGTTTATCAAATTAACCAAACAACCGGTGCTTTAACATTTTTGAACACAACAAGCGTTCCTAATAGTACAGTTCTGTATGGAGCAACTTATCCTCCTGCACCTCGTGGAATTCAAGCTACTTTAGACCACAACACAATTTATGTAGCTGATACGCTAAACAATCGTATTCAACGCTCTACAAATGATGGACTAAGCTGGCAAACAGTAGGCTTTGGTGCTGGTGTTGGTTTAGGTCAATTTAATGCTCCTAAAGGTGTAACTGCTGATTCTACTGATACATTAATCTTTGTTGCAGATACCAACAACAACCGGGTTCAACGCTCTACAAATGGTGGAACAACTTGGTCAGTAATTGCTTCTGCTGGAACTTCTTCTAGCCAAGTAAATAGACCTCAAGCCTTAGCTTATGATCAAACAAACAATATTTTATATATTGCAGATACAGGAAATAACCGTATCTTGAAAGTTACCAACGCAAGTTCAACTCCTAGTTTCTCAATAATGGCAACAGTAGGAACAGCAGTTGGTCAATTTAATCAACCTCGTGGAATTGCTGTAGATAGCACAGGCAATGTCTATGTAGCAGATACAGGAAACAATCGTGTTCAAATGTTTACTACTAGCTGGACTACTATAGCAAGTGCAGGTACAGCTCTAGGTTCAGTTAACGGTGCAACAGGTATTTATGTTGATGGCTCAAACCATATCTATATTGCTGATACTCTTAACAATCGTGTTCAAGTGACAACTAACAATGTTGGCATCGCTCCTGCCGTTCCTAGTTTAACTTTCTCACTCTTTATGGGGCCAGGAACCGCAGCAGGTTCAGTTAATGCTCCTCAAGGTATAGTATATGCATTGTCAGGCAATGTTTTCATTGGTGACACAGGAAACAACCGTATTCAAAAGAAACCTGCTATGGGTGGTACTGCAACTGTAGTTGGCCCTGCTGGACTTAAAGTTGGTCAATTTAACCAACCTTCTGGTGTACGCTAAACAACGCATAATACTAGGGTTAAGACTTACTTAACCCTAAATTAGCTCTCTTAACTTATATTTCTAGCTCATTTAACAAAATAAAATAAGCCACAAGTAGCCCTACCACTTGCGGCTTATTTTTTTGCTAAATTTACCCTTACACAGTGGTTTTTACTAAACAATCTTTACCTCTATTTCCTTTTTTTCCTTTTCTGCAATAACTAGCTTAGGTAAAGTAAGAGTCAAAACACCGTCTTTTAGAACTGCTTCGGCCTTTGACATATCTACTATTGCTGGAAGTACTAACTCGCGCAAGAACTGAGTAGATTTAATTTCTGAAAAGACAACTTTGCCTTCTTCTTTCTTTTCCTCAGTCTTTGTGAATTTCCCATTAATCATAAGTACGTTATCTTCTACACTAACTTTTATATCTTCTGCTGCAAATCCTGGGACTTCAGCTATTACAGTTACAATGTCTTCTGTATCTTTGATCTCTATTGGTACAGGTTTTAGTAATTCAGATTCAGCTAAAAACCAATCATTTAAGTCATTTCCATGCTTGCCTCCACGTTTTTCAAAAAACTCATAAGCACGTTTTGCAATGGCTTCTTCTAGCTTCTTTATCTCACCAAAAAGTTCTTTTGCTTCGACAAATATTGGTTTTAGCAGATTCTCTACTTTTGCCTTTACTGTTGCTTCAGATTTCATAATAACCTCCTAAACAATTAAATAGTGGGGCATAATAGCAATAAATAACTCGCAACTTTTGTTCCATAGTTGCATCTTTTTATCCTAGTTACAGCTAAATTGAGTTTTTAGTAACTAGTTCTTAAATAACTTGTTATAGGAAGCTAATAGAAAATCATAAAACTCTGTATTTAAAATCTAACCTAACACAACACTCCACTTATTTCTAATAATCTACTTGTCTTTATTCTAACTTGCCAAGAATGCCTTTCTGTAGAATAAAATTTGCGCAGTTATCCACAGGCAAAAGGTGAAATTCCCCCTAGATAAACTTCACAGCTATTTGTTGGAAATATCCTTTATTTTCCTGCCTCATAAACAACAACCTTATCAGTCTTGCTTCTACCAAAAGTTTCAGGATGATACATCTCTTCAGCCTTTGTAGGAGCAACAACAAAGCTCCCTATTGTAGTAGCTCTTGCTACATAGCTATAAGAGTAAACACCATCCAAAAGTAATGTAGTAAATGCTTCTATTCGTTCATCTCTAAAGTTTTCATGTTGATACCAAAATCCACTCCACCACCAATATCTAGAAGCATTATTTTGCTGACTAAGGTTATTCTCTGGAGGCACTGCACCTGTATTAGCAAGTGCTGGATTTAATGCTTCTAGTCCTGCTGCTAGTGGATCTACTAGTGCAACATGATAGCGCATTGATTGTGCAACCATACTTAATTTAACTCTAACTCTAGCACCTGCTTTGATTCGCCATGTTCCATCTGAAGTCTTTGTTACATCTGAAGGATTGTCTACTGCTTCATATTTCCTTTCAACAACAAAACCATAATCTGCCGCAGGTAAATCCAAACTCTTTGGTGCATAATTCATAGCTGCTCGATAATAAATTCTACCTGCTCCATCTTTGCTTATTACAAGGTTTTGCTCACTATTTGTTAAATAACTCATTGGGATATTTACCTGGTACTTTTCAGTAGTTCGCCCAACAAATGAATGTTCTCCAGCATAATTATCGCCTAACCAAACTCTAGCTATAAAGTTAGGTGTTACTTTCTCATATGTTCTAAAATATCGGTCAAGTGCTAGCAATACATAAGCATTTTCTTGAGTGCTTTCCCATCTTCCTGCTGTTCTATGATCTAGAAGCCCTCTAACTAGCTTAGGTATTAAATCGCTATTAGGTTGATCCCCTATTAAAGCATCTAGAAGTATTGCATCTGTTCTAAAATTAGAAGCTAATAACAAGTAGTTTGATTCAGCATAATTTGTTACAAAATGAGCAGTTGCAGCAGTTTCAGTGGCTCTATTGTTAACAAACTTTCTAATAGCTTCTAATTCCTTGGTTGAGCTTGAATCCCCTGTAAACACAGGCCATAACCAACCTATTGTTTCCATTGGTGTTTTATCTAGTGAAACTGAATTGAGAATACTCTTAGCTTTGGCAACATCTTTATCACCCATTAAATTTCTTACGTAAAGTGAATAGGCAATAACTGACATTGTGGTTTCTGGTGAGTAGCCATTAATATGTGATTCTATGTTCCTTAAGTATTCATGAACACGGTCTAACATATCTTGAGGAATGTTATAGCCTTTTAGTTTAGCTCGTTGTAGTGCGTGTGCTACGTGAATTGTCACAAATGGATTTGTATCATTTGGCCTCCAGAAACCAAACCCTCCGTCATAGCCTTGCATGTTTTTAAGCTTATCTAGGTCTTTTGCAACTCTTGCATTTATTTCTTCCTCACTAGGTAAACCTTTTGCCTTAAATGCTGACAAAACATCTTTCAATGCTGCAATTGCAAGGATTCTAGAAGAAATTTGCTCAGAACACTCATAAGGATAAGACACTATGTAAAGTACTGCATCTGTTAACTCTTGAAGTTGTGTTGATGAAGTAGATACCTCTAAACCTCCAAACTGTTTATATGTATCAGCAGGAGCTTTAACTGGTTGAATTATGGCATTACTTTCAAATGTCCCATATGTAGCAAAAGCTTCTGTAGTGGCTGGAGTCCAAACAGGTAAACTAACTTGAGCTGCATCGCTCCATTTGCCTGACACTACTCCTACTTGGAATCTAGCTTTACCTGCCATTTCAGCAGAAACAGGAAAACGAACCTCTACCCGTTCATTTGCTGGAACATCTACTCGACGACCTAACCCCTCTGTCAAAGTTGCATTTGTAGCACGCATTGCTACATCTACACTCATTGGTTTATTTGTCTGATTTTGCACTACTACTGGAAATTCAAACTTATCTCCAAAGTTTAGAAAACGTGGTGCTGATGGTCTAACCATCAATGGCATACGCGCTGTAATGCTTGATTCTCCTGAACCAAAGCGGTTTTCACCTGCTACTGCTATTGCCATTATTCTGTATTTGGTTAAGCTATCTGGAAGTTTTACTTTTACCTCTGCATGTCCATTGCTGTCTGTTGATAATGCTGCTTCAAACACTGCCAAGGCATTAAAGTTTTCTCTAACTTTTATAGGAGAATTGGATGCAGGAGGTTTTGAAGCCTTTAAAGACCTAGCTGGAACTGCATTAGCTACATCTGCTCTTTCAGCTTTTTTAGCTTCCATTGGTGCCATAGGAGGTTCAGCAGCAGGAGCAGCAGCAACTCGGTTCATTGCACCACCAGCTACGCCACCTTCCACACCTCCAAGCACATCATCCATTTCAGCAAGTTTATCAGCTGAAGGTATTGGTTTAGGTTTTCCTGCCTCTTTATTTCTAGCAAGTTCCTCTTGTGCTTCTATATCTTCAGGATTAGCTAGTACAACAGAACTTCTTAAATGATGGTCTGATACTGATGCTGGCCGAGAAGCATAAAAAACACTTAACGGATTACTCATTTGATAGTTAGAAAGAGCTAAAATAGCCTCATCTACAACAAACAAAGCTACTTCAGCATTTGCAACAGCTCGTTTTGAAGCATCTGTAAGCTTTAAGTCTATAGTTGTTTCTCCTGCTGGCTCAATGGCTTTTTCTCTAGGTGTTGCTTCTACCGTTAAACTACGTGAAACTGGTGGAATTGATAAATTCAACTGCCCTACTGCAAAGGCTGGCCGTTTTAACAGTTGAGAACCTGGGCTACTAGAATCTGGATTTCTTTCTGACTCACCCACTAAATCAACATGAAGTTCAACATTAGGTAAATAGCTTTCTTCAATAGGAACTTTGATTGTGTAAGTAGCTGAATCAACAGTAAATCGCTCGGTCTTAACAATGCCTAAGCGGCGCAAGGTTAAGAGTCCTTCTGCTGGATAGAAAGGAGCTTGAAGCATGATTTGAGCAGTTTGACCAACAGCATATTCTTTCTTGTCAGGAATTAATTGAATTTTTTCTTGTGTTAAATCTCTGCTTGGTAACACTTTACCACCAGTAACCCAAAGAGTTAACTCTGTTTGATTTTTACGTCCTTTTTGGTCAACTACTGTTGCTGTAAGTTTGTAAGAGCCTCCTTCTTTAGGAACAAACCTAACTTCTACTGCATCATCTTTTGATGTTATTGTTTGAGTTTGTGGATCAACTTCTTTGCTCTTGTATCTGCCTTGACTGTCATATTCATAGTCAAGTCTGACTAACTTAAAATTTATGGAAGTGTTAGGAATAAGTTTTCCATCTATATCACATACTATTGATTTAAGAATGAAAGGTTCATTTTGTCCAACAAAAGTTTTTTCACTCTTTAGCCCTACATAAAGACTTGATGGATGTACTAGCAAAGTAGAAGTTGATGTCCAAGTTTGTCTATTAACATCACTTACTGAAGCTTGAACATTAATGCTGCTTGGAGTTATAGGATTAACAGCATCAAAATCTATTCTTAGGTTATGTGTTCCTGTTGGGCTAGTTTTTCCTGCAAAACGCTCTGAATTATATTCACTATCTTCGCTTGTTGTGTAACTACTATAGCGTCCTCTACGACTATAACCTTCATAATCAAAACTTCCCCACCAAGGAGTCCATTTGCCAAAAATGTATTCACTACGATTTGGAGGAGTGTAAGTAGTTGGAGAAGAACTAACTTGCCAATTAACATCAGCATTGTTTAAGGTTCCTCCAGCATAGTAATTAGCTGATACGGTTACATTTGCATACTCACCTATCAAATAAGCATTTGAATCAGCTTTTGTTGAAACTTCAAATTCAGGTCGTCTAAATTCTTGTACCTGAAAAGTATGTGAGTATGTTTGATTTTCATATGCCTTTGGCAAAGCTTCCAATGTTAAATAAGCATTACCCAAATTCATAGTACCAGGCAAAGCAAGTTCTCCATTAAAACCACCTAGCGGATTAACTTGTAATGTTCCTGTGGATATTTTGTTGCCTTGACTATCATTAAGTGTGTAACTCACTGTTTTTATTTGACCTGCAAGTTTTATATCTCCACCTTTTTTATTTTCGCTAACTCTTACCCATCCTTTTATTGTTACTTTTTCACCTGGCTTGTAAGTCTTTCTATCATCAACTACATACCAAGATAACGTATCTGAGGTGTTAGCTTTTGCCCAAGTGGTACTATAATAACCATAAGATGACTGAGGTAAAATAGCTGTATCATTACCACTTTTTGCAATCAAAACAGGCACATCTTTTGGAGCAGCATTTTCAAGCTTGAGGTGAGCAAGTCCATCTGCACCAGTAACAGCAGTTGAGTTTTTTAAGGAAACTTCTACACCAGCCAAAGGCTTACCTGTTTTTAGAGAGTTAGCCCAAACTAGCATTTCTTCATTGTCTACAGCTGCATCCAAACCTATTTGAGTATATTGAACCCATTTTCTTATGTATTCTCGTTCCCAATAATTTTTAGGTTGAGTTGTAGGTTCAATAAAAACAAAAGCTTGGCCTCTTCCATTTTGGAATGCTGCACTTAGGTCTATATCTGTTTCCACTTGCTCATCAGGTTTATTTGCAGGTGTTATCACTTTTGAATATAAAAGGGTTCCCACAGGTCTTTGATAAGCAGTTGGGTTATTGTAGGCTTGAGCAATTTCCTCTTTAATTCTACTAAAATTTTTCCATTCTTCGGCAGAAATAGAATAAATAGTTACTTTAAGTTCATTGTGATTTGTGCTAAAAACTGGCAATTTAGCAGGAGCAAATGGATCTAGTGCTATTAATTCACCACCTATTGAAGTGAGTTGTTTTTTTGCTGCTGATATTGGGAAGTTAATTTCTTGAGTTTTTTCAAGATATTGACCGAAAGTATCTTTAATAAATTCTTTTTCAAGCTTTAGCTTATAAGTTATTCTTCCCTTCAACTTACCTCTAATTGTTACAACAGTACCAGAAACTATCATAGTCATTCCTGGTATTTTAGGTTCTATTGTTGCTTTAGAAATATCCAAAGAATTTGGTCTAAGTTGATTATTTAGACTGAATTGCAAATAGTCTACAGGTCGGCATTCATAATCCTTGCAAGATTGCCAAGTCACTCTTAGTGGACTATAAGTCTTAAAGGAAAACTCTTGTTTACTAGTTGTTTTAAGTGCTCCTTCCCCTGAAGCACCAATGTTTACAATTACACCAAAGTTACTGTCCTTAGGTAAAGGTTCTTCAATATTACCTAACACAGTGTTATCAACTTTTACAGCTAGCCAATATTTATCTTTAGCTTCATTGAGTAGAATTTTAAAATTTATATCTTTATCTACTTCTTCTTGGATTTCACTTTCTGTTGCAAGCCTAAGCTTATAGTTCTTGTCATTTTCGTTATATCCTATTAAAGAAAGACTATTTAATAAAAGATTTTTGTCTATAGCTTGGTCAAACTCTAAATAAATCAATGGATTAGTATTAACAGAATTTTCCGTTGGAAAATATTTTTTTAGAGTCAAAGTAGGAGTTCTAAACTTCCAAGTTACAGCAGAAGCTAAACTTTGACCTATAACAGATTTAGTCCCTGCTGGAACTTCTACAGTGTATTCAGTAGACATTGGCAAGCGTTTATCTTTAGGCTCAAAGACTAATGTTTTTGTGCCTAACCATCGCCAATGTCCTGCTACTTCAGGGCTAATTTTTGCAGGAACAGTTTTGCTTGCTTCTTCCTGAGAACTTAATGCAACCATTGGCTGTGAAAATGTAATGCTTACATTAGGAGCTATTGGTACATCATCCTTAGGAGAATAGCGCAACACCTGTAAAGGGCCTTTTGCTACTTCTTCAGCCTTGATATTTTGGTCAGGAGGAAATTTTGTTGTTATTACCTCTCCTGTCTTAGGAGGTGGAAGAGATTTTTCTCTTAAGGCAAAATCTTGTTTGTCTTCTTCATCAGCTTTTAGTGGTTCTAGCCTACTTAACACTTTTTCGGCTTCACTATCTGAGAGTTTTGTTGCTTTAGCGATAGGGACATTTGTTGGAACTTCCATTTCACCTTCACTCAAGCGAAACTGCAAACCTTTTTTGCTTTTAGAAACTGTAAAATTTTTTGCAATAGCCTTCTTTAGGCTTTTCACTTGTTCCGGGTGAAAATAAAGCCAAACACCCGCAATACTTGCAACCATCGAGACTAGAGCAAAAATAGCAAACGTACTTTTTCCAGCTTTTCTCATAAATTCCACCTATTTTTAGAACTTTTGGAAGTCTTTTAAAATTAGATAAATGCACTAGTTTTCTAGCGCTTAACCTATAGTCGCACAACTGCCAATAATGTTCCTTAGAAAAAGAAGAGTTTATTGTAAAATTCGCTAGATTAAATGTTTCAATCTAAGATCTAAAAAGTGGCTAAAAGATAATGGCAGCCAATTGAAAAGGCTGCCATCCTGAAAAAAATTTTAGAAATTATTTAGTTAATTAGCACCACGAAAAGTAATTGCTGAACTTAATAACATAAAACTCATACGTGTAGCTTTGGATACAGATGATTTACGTTTACTAGCAGATGATTTTATTGCACTTTGGAGCTTTTTAAGAACATCCATTGGAATGGCTTTACCATCACGACCAGCAACAGATTGCATTAAACAAGGCATATCAATCATTAAGTTAGCAGGATCAAAATCTAGTTTTGGATTATCTACATTGATGTCTTCTTTTGTAATTTCAGCCTCTGCGGTAAAAGAGATTGGGCCAATAACAAACTGACTATCTTGGCATTGCAATGTGTATTGCTGACCATTAGCCATAACCATAATAGTGGCAGAACCAGCTAATGTAATATTTTTAGCAGTTAAGGTAATGTTAAATTTATTAGCACTAATTGGATTAGTAGGAGAAAATTTTAAGCTATCAAAATTAATTGCAAAGCTTCCATTATCTTGCTCAAAAGAAAAGCTCAATGAACCTTTGCTCCCAGCTAAATCAATCTCTGGTACTGCACCTATTGTTAAGCTAGGCTCTTGCTGAATTATTGTAGGAAATAGCTTCTCTATTTGATTTAGAGCAGTATTAAGCACTGGATCAGTAACAATTTGATCATCAGCTTTTGCTGGTAAACTTATAAATAGAACCATTGCAATAGTAAATAACAGACTATAAAAATAGTGAGAAATTACTCTGGTATCTTTCACAATCATATACTCCTTAACATACTATATT
This sequence comes from Blastocatellia bacterium, assembly GCA_039812885.1. Classification (GTDB taxonomy): domain Bacteria; phylum Acidobacteriota; class Blastocatellia; order Chloracidobacteriales; family JADJPF01; genus JADJPF01. The sequence continues at coordinate 27,039 of JBDIBI010000023.1, read as the reverse complement.
TTTCTTACAAAAACTTAAAAATAAAGCTGAGTTGAGCGATTTCTTTCAGCTTAATTGAAACCTTAAATACATTCTGGAAACTGATTAAGCAATAATAGCTCATGCCATGTAACAGAGTCCATATTTTCCCAAATAACATTTTGTTGCTTTCAAAATTATTAACTGAATAAAACCTTGTATATAAAACTTACTTGCCTATTTTGCCTCATAAACAACAACCTTATCAGTCTTGCTTCTACCAAAAGTTTCAGGATGATACATCTCTTCAGCCTTTGTAGGAGCAACAACAAAGCTCCCTATTGTAGTAGCTCTTGCTACATAGCTATAAGAGTAAACACCATCCAAAAGTAATGTAGTAAATGCTTCTATTCGTTCATCTCTAAAGTTTTCATGTTGATACCAAAATCCACTCCACCACCAATATCTAGAAGCATTATTTTGCTGACTAAGGTTATTCTCTGGAGGCACTGCACCTGTATTAGCAAGTGCTGGATTTAATGCTTCTAGTCCTGCTGCTAGTGGATCTACTAGTGCAACATGATAGCGCATTGATTGTGCAACCATACTTAATTTAACTCTAACTCTAGCACCTGCTTTGATTCGCCATGTTCCATCTGAAGTCTTTGTTACATCTGAAGGATTGTCTACTGCTTCATATTTCCTTTCAACAACAAAACCATAATCTGCCGCAGGTAAATCCAAACTCTTTGGTGCATAATTCATAGCTGCTCGATAATAAATTCTACCTGCTCCATCTTTGCTTATTACAAGGTTTTGCTCACTATTTGTTAAATAACTCATTGGGATATTTACCTGGTACTTTTCAGTAGTTCGCCCAACAAATGAATGTTCTCCAGCATAATTATCGCCTAACCAAACTCTAGCTATAAAGTTAGGTGTTACTTTCTCATATGTTCTAAAATATCGGTCAAGTGCTAGCAATACATAAGCATTTTCTTGAGTGCTTTCCCATCTTCCTGCTGTTCTATGATCTAGAAGCCCTCTAACTAGCTTAGGTATTAAATCGCTATTAGGTTGATCCCCTATTAAAGCATCTAGAAGTATTGCATCTGTTCTAAAATTAGAAGCTAATAACAAGTAGTTTGATTCAGCATAATTTGTTACAAAATGAGCAGTTGCAGCAGTTTCAGTGGCTCTATTGTTAACAAACTTTCTAATAGCTTCTAATTCCTTGGTTGAGCTTGAATCCCCTGTAAACACAGGCCATAACCAACCTATTGTTTCCATTGGTGTTTTATCTAGTGAAACTGAATTGAGAATACTCTTAGCTTTGGCAACATCTTTATCACCCATTAAATTTCTTACGTAAAGTGAATAGGCAATAACTGACATTGTGGTTTCTGGTGAGTAGCCATTAATATGTGATTCTATGTTCCTTAAGTATTCATGAACACGGTCTAACATATCTTGAGGAATGTTATAGCCTTTTAGTTTAGCTCGTTGTAGTGCGTGTGCTACGTGAATTGTCACAAATGGATTTGTATCATTTGGCCTCCAGAAACCAAACCCTCCGTCATAGCCTTGCATGTTTTTAAGCTTATCTAGGTCTTTTGCAACTCTTGCATTTATTTCTTCCTCACTAGGTAAACCTTTTGCCTTAAATGCTGACAAAACATCTTTCAATGCTGCAATTGCAAGGATTCTAGAAGAAATTTGCTCAGAACACTCATAAGGATAAGACACTATGTAAAGTACTGCATCTGTTAACTCTTGAAGTTGTGTTGATGAAGTAGATACCTCTAAACCTCCAAACTGTTTATATGTATCAGCAGGAGCTTTAACTGGTTGAATTATGGCATTACTTTCAAATGTCCCATATGTAGCAAAAGCTTCTGTAGTGGCTGGAGTCCAAACAGGTAAACTAACTTGAGCTGCATCGCTCCATTTGCCTGACACTACTCCTACTTGGAATCTAGCTTTACCTGCCATTTCAGCAGAAACAGGAAAACGAACCTCTACCCGTTCATTTGCTGGAACATCTACTCGACGACCTAACCCCTCTGTCAAAGTTGCATTTGTAGCACGCATTGCTACATCTACACTCATTGGTTTATCTGTCTGATTTTGCACTACTACTGGAAATTCAAATCTATCTCCAAAGTTTAGAAAACGTGGTGCTGATGGTCTAACCATCAATGGCATACGCGCTGTAATGCTTGATTCTCCTGAACCAAAGCGGTTTTCACCTGCCACTGCTATTGCCATTATTCTGTATTTGGTTAAGCTATCTGGAAGTTTTACTTTTACCTCTGCATGTCCATTGTTGTCTGTTGATAATGCTGCTTCAAACACTGCTAAAGCATTAAAGTTTTCTCTAACTTTTATAGATGGTTGAAGTTGTTCACGTGCAAAATGAGACCTTGTTACACCTTCAGATCTTCTTATTAAAAAAGTAGCTTTATTAGCTGGCCTATCTTTATAGCTCATAGGCGGCGGTGGTGGTGGTTCAGAAGCAGAGCTACTTCCAACTACTCCACCAACTACTCCACCGACTATTCCACCGACTACTCCATCTGCTACTCCACCTAAATCTTTTGTCACAATAGAACCTGTGTTCTCTGTACGAGGCTCTGATGTCGGAACTGATGTATTGGCATTTATTACTAACTCGCCTTGTGTTTCTACATCTTTGGGATTAGCTAAAAAAACATAACTTCGCGAATGGCTATTTGTTACAGAAGATGGTCGAGAAGCATAAAAAACGTCTAACGGGTTACTCATTTGATAATTAGAAAGAGCTAAAATAGCCTCATCTACAACAAACAAAGCTACTTCAGCATTTGCAACGGCTCGTTTTGAAGCATCTGTAAGTTTTAAGTCTATAGTTGTTTCTCCTGCTGGCTCAATGGCTTTTTCTCTAGGTGTTGCTTCTACCGTTAAACTACGTGAAGCAGGTGGAATTGATAAATTCAACTGCCCTACTGCAAAGGCTGGTCGCTTTGATAATTGATCATTTGAGTTATCAGACGATTGTTTCCTGCTTGATTCTCCTATCAATTCAACTTGAAGTTCAATATTAGGCAAATATCTTTCTTCAATAGGAATTTTGATTATGTAAGTAGCTGAATCAACAGTAAATCGCTCAGTTTTAACAATGCCTAAGCGGTGCAAGGTTAAGAGTCCTTCTGCTGGATAGAAAGGAGCTTGAAGCAAGATTTGAGCAGTTTGACCAACAGCATATTCTTTCTTATCAGGAATTAATTGAATCTTTTCTTGTGTTAAATCTCTGCTTGGTAAGACTTTACCACCAGTAACCCAAAGAGTTAGCTCTGTTTGATTTTTACGTCCTTTTTGGTCAACTACTGTTGCTGTAAGTTTGTAAGAGCCTCCTTCTTTAGGAACAAACCTAACTTCTACTGCATCATCTTTTGATGTTATTGTTTGAGTTTGTGGATCAACTTCTTTGCTCTTGTATCTGCCTTGACTGTCATATTCATAGTCAAGTCTGACTAACTTAAAATTTATGGAAGTGTTAGGAATAAGTTTTCCATCTATATCACATACTATTGATTTAAGAATGAAAGGTTCATTTTGTCCAACAAAAGTTTTTTCACTCTTTAGCCCTACATAAAGACTTGATGGATGTACTAGCAAAGTAGAAGTTGATGTCCAAGTTTGTCTATTAACATCACTTACTGAAGCTTGAACATTAATGCTGCTTGGAGTTATAGGATTAACAGCATCAAAATCTATTCTTAGGTTATGTGTTCCTGTTGGGCTAGTTTTTCCTGCAAAACGCTCTGAATTATATTCACTATCTTCGCTTGTTGTGTAACTACTATAGCGTCCTCTACGACTATAACCTTCATAATCAAAACTTCCCCACCAAGGAGTCCATTTGCCAAAAATGTATTCACTACGATTTGGAGGAGTGTAAGTAGTTGGAGAAGAACTAACTTGCCAATTAACATCAGCATTGTTTAAGGTTCCTCCAGCATAGTAATTAGCTGATACGGTTACATTTGCATACTCACCTATCAAATAAGCATTTGAATCAGCTTTTGTTGAAACTTCAAATTCAGGTCGTCTAAATTCTTGTACCTGAAAAGTATGTGAGTATGTTTGATTTTCATATGCCTTTGGCAAAGCTTCCAATGTTAAATAAGCATTACCCAAATTCATAGTACTAGGCAAAGCAAGTTCTCCATTAAAACCACCTAGTGGATTAACTTGTAACGTTCCTGTGGATATTTTATTACCTTGACTATCGTTAAGTGTGTAATTGATTGTTTTTATTTGACCTGCAAGTTTTATATCTCCACCTTTTTTATTTTCGCTAACTCTTACCCATCCTTTTATTGTTACTTTTTCACCTGGCTTGTAAGTCTTTCTGTCATCAATTACATACCAAGATAGTGTGTCTGGTGTTGTGATGGTTGACCAAGTTTCATCAGAGTACTCAGTCCTAGATAAAATAGCTGTATTATAATAACTAATTTTAGGTAAAATAGCTGTATCGTTCTTACTTTTTGCTATTAAAAAACTAGGTTTGTCCTTTGAACTAGCATTTTCAAGCTTGAGATGAGCAAGTCCATCTGCACCAGTAACAGCAGTTGAGTTTCTTAAGGAAACTTCTACCCCAGCCAACGGTTTACCTGTTTTTATAGAATTAGCCCAAACTAGCATTTCTTCATTGTCTACGGCTGCATCCAAGCCTATTTGGCTATATTGAACCCATTTTCTTATGTATTGTCGTTCCCAATAACTTTTGGGCTGAGTTGTAGGCTCAATAAAAACAAAAGCTTGGCTTCTTCCATTTTGGAATGCTTCACTTAGATCTATATCTGTTTCCACCTGCTCATCAGGTTGATTTGCAGGTGTTATCACTTTTGAATATAGAAATTTTCCTACAGGACGTTGATAATTAACGGGTTTGTCATAAGATGCAGAAAAATTTTCCTGCATCTTAGCAAAATCTTTCCAGTCTTCAGGTGAAACAGCATAAACGCTTACTTTAAGCTCATTGTGATTTGTGCTAAAGACAGGCAATTTAGCTGAGGCAAAAGGATCTAAGATTAAAAAATCCGCACCCAGAGAATTTAGCTGTTTTTTTGCCTTTGATATTGGAAAATTCAAAACCTCAGAATGCTCAAGATATTGACCAAAAACGTCTTTGGCAAACTCTTTTTCAAGCTTGAGAATATAATTTGCCTCTCCTCTTAGTTTACCTTCTATGTAGACTGTATTTTCTGAAATTATTAACTTCATTCCTGGCAATGTAGGGTTTATTACTACTTTAGAAATATCTATAGAATCAGGATTAATTTTATTATTTAGCTTAACTTCTATATTGGATGTTGGATCACATACATAATCTTTACAAGATTGTGAAATTATTTTCAGTGGACTATAGGTTCTGAAGTAAAAATCTTGTTTGTTAGTTGTTGTAAGCGAGCCTTCAGTTGATGGGGTTCCTCTTACAACACTTACCACAAAATTAGTATCTTTGGGCAAAAGGTCTACAACATCTCCTAACAGTTTGTTGTCAACCTTTACAGCTAACCAGCATTTGTCTTTAGCTGCATTGATTAGAGTTCTGACATTTGTATTTTTATCAGCTTCATCTTGAATTTCATTTTCTGTAGCAAGTCTAAGTTTATATTCCTTATTAGTAGCTCCTACTAGGGAAAGATGATTTAATAAAAGATTTTTGTCTATAGCTTGGTCAAACTCTAAATAAATCAATGGATTAGTATTAACAGAATTTTCCGTTGGAAAATATTTTTTTAGAGTCAAAGTAGGAGTTCTAAACTTCCAAGTTACAGCAGAAGCTAAACTTTGACCTATAACAGATTTAGTCCCTGCTGGAACTTCTACAGTGTATTCAGTAGACATTGGCAAGCGTTTATCTTTAGGCTCAAAGACTAATGTTTTTGTGCCTAACCATCGCCAATGTCCTGCTACTTCAGGGCTAATTTTTGCAGGAACAGTTTTGCTTGCTTCTTCCTGAGAACTTAATGCAACCATTGGCTGTGAAAATGTAATGCTTACATTAGGAGCTATTGGTACATCATCCTTAGGAGAATAGCGCAACACCTGTAAAGGGCCTTTTGCTACTTCTTCAGCCTTGATATTTTGGTCAGGAGGAAATTTTGTTGTTATTACCTCTCCTGTCTTAGGAGGTGGAAGAGATTTTTCTCTTAAGGCAAAATCTTGTTTGTCTTCTTCATCAGCTTTTAGTGGTTCTAGCCTACTTAACACTTTTTCGGCTTCACTATCTGAGAGTTTTGTTGCTTTAGCGATAGGGACATTTGTTGGAACTTCCATTTCACCTTCACTCAAGCGAAACTGCAAACCTTTTTTAGTTGTAGAGACTATAAAATTTTTAGTAATTGTCTTTTTCACTTGTTGAGGATAAAAATAAAGCCAAACACCTGCAAACAGTGCAATAATCGAGACTAGAACAAAAATAGCAAAGGTATTTTTGCCTGCTTTTCTCATATAGTTTCACCCTTAGTTATACAAAAATAGATTTTTATTATTAGACTCTAAAAGAAATATTTATGTTCCCAAAGTAATATTCTAATTTTACCTACAAAATTACACTAGTAAAAATCAGAAATAAAAAATAAAAAATAAAAACTTTCCTACTAATCTTAGAAAGCCAAAAGTATTATAACCCATAAATAAATCAATAAAATGTAGTGATCCATAGTTAAAATATATAGCCTAGCAATGGAAAGCAGATTATATAAAAAGACTTGCTATATTGAGCTAATCGAGGGAAAATCTTCTAATCCAAATATATAATCTCAAAAATAATCAATTTAAGGAGCAAAAGTTTAAAGATGTCTAGAAGAAATTTCGTTTTTTCTTTTTTCGCACTATTAGCATTACTATTTTGTTTTTCACCAACTTACGCACAAGTTACTGAACCATCTAGCGGTGTTAGTTTTCCTGCTGAAGTTAGTGTAGGTGGAGCAAAAGCAACCATCACTGGCGTAGGTATCAGAAAGAAAGCTATTTTCAAAGTTTATGCAATTGCTTCCTATATGGATGCTAGCAAGATCAACAAAGCAGCAGATCCTTATACACAATTACTTTCCGATGGCCCAGCAAAGCAAATTACCATGCATTTTGTTCGTGACGTTGATGCAGGAAAAATTAGAGAAGCTTTTGGTGAAAGTTTACAAAGCAACATTCCTAATTATGCAAATTCTCCTGCAAAGAAAAATGCTGATGCTTTCTTAGCTGCACAAGTAGATATGAAGACTAATCAAGAGATTGTTTTGCATTGGACTCAAGGCGGAAAAATTGAGTTTATAGCTAATGGACAAACCAAAGCTACTTTCCAAGATCCTGTATTGGCTAGAGGTATTTGGTCAATTTGGTTAGGTGCTTCTCCAATTTCTGCTGATATTAAAACTGGTCTAGTTGCCAAAATGAAATAAATAAAATGAGTAGTCACAAAACTACTCATAAAATTAATTTAATCCTGCTAGGAAAACAAAGGAATAATCTATGAGAAAATACTTGTTTTTATTTGCACTATTGCTAGCAAGCACTTTATTAGCTAGCAGTGCAATGATGAATTCTTCTACTCAGTTACCAGAACGTGCTGATGCCAATCAAGTAGCACCATTGGCAGTTAGCGATCCTGTAATGACTGAAGAAGGTCTTGTTCGTGGTGAAGTACAAAATAAATCTATAGCATTTCGTGGAATTCCTTATGCCTCTGCTCCAACAGGTAATTTACGATGGAAACCCCCACAGCCAGCCGATAAGAGATCAACAACTTTAGATGCATTGCAATTTGGCTCACCTTGTTCACAACCATCAAATAACACTGTTATAGGCAGCGAAGACTGTTTAACTCTAAATATTTGGTCAGCTAAAGCTAAAGAATCTACTCTACGTCCAGTAATGTTCTTTATTCATGGAGGTGGAAACATAACAGGTTCATCAGATGTAACAGCTTTTGGTGTGCGCCTTTATGATGGTACAACTTTAACTGAAAATGGCGGTGTTGTAGTTGTTACTATAAACTATCGCTTAGGCCCACTTGGCTATTTCTCTCATCCACAACTTAGCAATGAAGATACTGTAAACAACGCATCTGGAAACTATGGTTTAATGGATCAAATTTTTGCTCTCCAATGGGTACAAAAAAATATACGTAACTTTGGTGGCGATCCTAATAACATAACCATCTTTGGAGAATCAGCAGGAGGTCGTAATGTTCTTGCTTTAGTCACTTCTCCAAAAGCTAAAGGTTTGTTCCAAAAAGCTATTGTAGAAAGCGGTGCTCCTCTATTTGTAGATATACCTCTTCGTAGCAGTAATCCTAATGCTCTATCAGCCGAAAATGTTGGTCTTCAAACCTCTAAAACTCTAGGCTGTGACATGAGTAGCGATCCTGCTGCATGTTTACGTAGTAAAACACCTGCTGAACTATTAAAAGCTCTAGCTCCAGATGAATTAGGATTTCAAGGTTTCCAATATGGCCCAATAGTTGATGGGTCAATTATTTTAGCTAAAAGTACAGATGTTCTTAGAAGCGGAAATTACAATCAAGTACCTATGATGATTGGAACAAATAAAGATGAATTTCTTGGCTTTATTCCTGATTTAGGAATAAAACTAGATACCCAAGCTGATTATGAAGCAGCTTTAAAACTTGCATTTGGTGACAAAGCTACAGCTATTGCTCAAAAATATCCTATTTCCACTTATGGTAGTGCAACTCAAGCAGTAAATGCTGTTTTAACAGATTTTGGATTTCTCTGCCCTTCACGTACAGCAGTGCGTTTAGCTTCTGCTAATCAACCAAAAACTTTCTATTATCAATTTACCCACTCTTTAACTAATGCCCAATTTTTAGGCTCTTTTCATGGCCTAGAACTAGGCTTTGTATTCCACACTATTAGTGGAGTTAAGGCTGTTGCTATTACTAAGAAAGAAAACAAATTAGCTGACAAAATGGTAGCTTACTGGACTAACTTTGCTAAACAAGGTGATCCAAATGATAAGAGCTTACCTAAGTGGCCTGCTTATAATAATAGTAGTGATATGAATATAGTTTTAGATCTTAAAGTTACTACTGGCGCAGGTTTACGTAAAGATTTTTGTACATTCTTAGCCCAAACACTAGGAACAGAGAATGCTGGTCTTTCTTGTGGCTGCGGAGATTAATATAATTAATTAGCTTAAAGTGGCCTAGAACACTATGTTCCAGGTCACTTTAAAAATAAATTTTCAGCCTGCAAAAACTTCTTTTAATTCTTAATTCCCTAAAATCCAATTTCTTCCAAACCAACAATTAAATAAGCAAAGTATTGCTCTTTTTTTACCCTATATGGCGTTTCTACCATACAAAAAAAGGCAATTTAAAAGATTTTGATAAATTAAAAAAATTTTCACATCGTAGCAGCACCATAATTACATTAAATACAACAAGATAAAAATTAATTTATTAGCTAATTTTAGTGGCACACGCGTTGCCTTAATAGTTACTAAATAAAATAGTCTATTCAAAAACAACGTAATCTCATTCTAAGGAGCCCCCAATGGAACAAACTACATTAAAATTACAAGCATTATTAATAGATGATTCAGCTTCTATGCGTACAGTGATAAAAGAGTCATTGTATGAAACCGAATTAGCAGAGTTTTCTTTTACAGAAGTAGATGATGCAGCTGAAGCAATGAGTATTTTTGATCCAGAAAAATTTGACATAATTTTCTTAGATTGGAATATGCCCAGATTAAATGGTTTAGAATTTGCTCGTCATGTTCGTTCAATGCGTAGTGCAAAACATATTCCGATTGTGATGATTACTGCTGAAAATACAGAAAGCAAACAAACAAAAGCCTATACTGATGCACGTATAACTTGTTTTATTACTAAACCTTTTACTGTTAAAGATATCTATGGCAAACTTAGCTCAATAATAGATACTATATCCAAACACTTAGAAGAAGTAAAAATAAACTTAAATCTTAATAAAAAATCCGATTCTACTTATTTAACTAAAAAAGTTGGTAATAGTTTCTTTAGTAGACTTTTAGGATTTTAGTAATAAATTAAGCCACATGAATATGTGGACGCTGTTTGACATTTTGCTTTGCACGTCTAAGTATCTCACGAGTAATTGGGGCTGTATCGCCTTGCCCTAAGAATAAAAACTTAAATGCATAGCCTATTGGATGGCCTTCTGTCCAACTAAAATAAGCATGTGTGTCTGCTCCTGTTTGAGATTGGACATGTAGCAGAAATGCAGCAATGGCATTAGGTATACTACTAGCCTGACAACGAAGAATTCGGTAACTACCAACTTGTACACCTGAAACTTCCAATTCATCCTTAAACTCTGAGGCATCTTTAAGTTGCACTTCTAGCACAAGAAATGGTTCTGCTTCAGAAAGGCGATGTACTTTATTAAGCTCTCGTTTTTTACGGTCATATTCCTCTTTAGAGCCATCTTCAAAACGGTTTGCAATTATATGTAAAGTATTATGGTGAACAGCCTCTTTAACAAATTGCTTTGCATTTTTATCTAGAATTACATTAGTAGTACGTAGTTCTGTAGATCGAAATGCTCTAGAAACAAGTGAAACAATAACAATACCAGCTATAAAGAAGATACAAATTTTGATACCTTCTGGACGTTCAATTACATTTGCTCCAGTAGTATAAATAAATACAACGGCTATAAGTAAAAAACCCCATCGTTTTATTCCACCTTGTCTCCAAGCTGAAATAGCAACAGCTACAGCAGCCGAGCTTATTAACATTAGTAGACCTGTAGCATAAGCTCCACCTTGAGATTCAACATCTGCCTTATAAAGCCAAGTAACAAACAAACATATAGCTGAAATAACTACTACAAGTGGACGGTTTGCACGTGCCCATTCAGGAGCCATTCCATAACGAGGCAAATAACGAGGTATAAGGCTTAGCATACCAGCCATTGCAGAAGCTCCTGCATACCAAAGAATAGCAGCAGTACTAAAATCATAGAGTGTTCCAAATTTATCCCCAAAAAATTGATGAGCTAAATAAGCTACAGCCCGACCACAAGCCTTGCCCCCTGTTTCAAACTCAGCAGGTGGAATAAGCAATGTAGTGCTAAAGCTACAACCTATAAGTAAAACACTCATAATAAGCGCTGAAGTTGCTAGTAGTTTGCGAGCGTTCTTTATACGGCCTAGAGGCAACTCTGGATTATCTTTTTCTCCTCCACGAATTAATGGCATTACAGTTACACCTGTTTCAAATCCAGAAAGACCTACAGCTAGTTTTGGAAATACTAATAATGAAAGCCCAATAATAAGCCCAAACTTGCCTTTTGCAGGCCCTTCAGCAAGTGCCATTTTCCAATTAACAAGAGCATCTGGAGAACTAAAAATCTCCATAAAACTACGAACCATTACGACTGCATTTAATGTTAGGTACATAGCTACTAGAATAACAGCTATATTAATTGCATCTTTAAAGCCTTTAAGAAAGACACATCCTAAAAGTAGCAATAGTGCAAAAGTAACTAACACTGGATGATGCATCCAATGTGGAACAAAAGGATTTTCAATAATGTGAGCTGTAGCATCAGCAGCAGAAAGAGTTATAGTCAAAATAAAATCTGTAGTAGCAAAGCCAAGTAAACAAAGCACAAAAGTCTTGCCACTCCAACCTGGCAATAAGTGTTCAAGCATTGATACACTTCCTTGACCATGTGGGCTTTCTTGAGCCACCCTTGAATACATAGGTAGTGCACCAAAAAGTGTTAGTGCAACTAAAAACACAGTTGCAATTGGTGAAAGTGCTCCAGCAGCTAAAAAAGCTAAATAAGGCTGAAAGCCCAGTGTAGAAAAGTAATCCACTCCTGTTAAGCACATTACTTTCCACCAAGCTGTTACATCTTCAGCCTTATGTTGAGCAGTTTTTTTTGTTTCCGCTAAACCTTCTAAAAACCATTGTTTAAACTTTGATTTACTTTTTACCTGCATAATTAAATGCTTTGCCCCTAAGTTTTATTTTTAGTAATACTCTCTAATACGCGGTTGCAAACCTAGCCAAGCCATCACTACCATAAAAATAGCTATAAATACTCCTAAGTAAGTAGGCATATTTAAAGCTTCAAAAGCATTATTAATTGCATCATCAAAGGCTTTTTTGTTGATATCTATAGTTTTACCTAAAGCAGCATTAAATTTATCAAAAGCCCAGTTAGATTCACCTTCTGCAACACCAAGGCACAAATTAATAGCTTCTTGGTGTTGTCCACTAAGCTCAAACTCTCGTATTTTAGTGTCAATATCCAAATATTTACCATAATATTTTAATGCTTCTAATGCTACTTCTTTTTCTCCAGCAAAAGTAATGTTTCGTAATTCATTACCTAAATAACCTTTAAACTGGACTTTATTATATGAAGCATTACTTATAAGTTGTTCTGTTACAGGAACATCAACTAGTAAGCTTGTCTTTTTCTTAAAAGCAAATTCATATTCTTGACGACTTGTAGGAACAAGCAAATAGAGGCTCTCATCACTATTAGCATCATAGGCTGTTGCACGAGCTTTCCAAAGAGCATTTATTGAATCAAAAGCATCTTGTTTTGCTAGTTTTATATATTGAAACTCTGTTTCTAACAATGAACTCATCCATCCAACAAAAACTACTAAAACAATGCTAGCAATAGCTAATGGAATATTAACTAGTCGTTTCATTCTTAAAACAAGAAAAAATTGTATAGCAACAAGAAGTGCAAGAAAAAACCCTCCAATAAGATATAAACGAATTTGCATAAAATTGAAGTCCCTGCGAGTCTGAGCATAGGTTTTATTAAGGTAATTAAAATTTGCTTGATTAAGCGCTTCAACGGCTGGAAGTATTTCTTTATGCATAAAGTTAGAAGCTACTTGCATTTGTGCAACCCCATCAACTATGCCTTTAGAGCGAGCAACTTCAACTAGTCCATTATAAAGCTGTAGTTTATCAACTAAGGTACGAATAGGTATACGTTCAGCATCTCCATAAGTGATATTCTGTGCAGCAGTAACTAGACGATCTGCAACAAGTTGGCGATTTTGTTCATACTGTAAATGTGCAGCTTTTGCTTTGTCTCCACTTTGTAAAAACTCATTTGTTGCACTTGCATTCATATCGGCAAGACTGGCAAAAATTTCTTGAGCAGCAACAATACTAGGAACAGAATCTTTACCTATTGTCTTAATAATGCTGTTTGTATAAGAAATAGTAGAACTCACCATTAGCCAAAATATAAAGCTAGTTAACAATACTAGGACAATAGCTAATTGTAACAAGCCTGGTGTAGTAGAGCTTTGAGCCTGAATTGTCTTTATACGCTCAATGATAATTGATTCAGGTTCAACTGTTTGTACTCCAACCTTTACGCCGGGATTTATACTCATGCTAGCCTCCGTAATGTCATTCTTGTCCAACAACCTAATGTAATTTGATCCCCTTCTTTAATAGGGGTTTTGACACCTGCTTGCACTTCTTTACCATTAAGTTGAGTTCCATTGGTTGAGCCTAAGTCAAGGAGTATAAAACTACCATCATCTTGACGTAGCAGTTTAGCGTGTCGATGTGACAGTCCTGGATCATCAATTGGGATTTCTGGAAAAATTTCTTTTTTCCGACTTGGCCGCCCAATTAAATTTTCAGCAAAATCCAAATGAAAATAACGCTCAGGCTCATTAACAGGACAAGGTAACTCTGGATCAGGTTCTTCATAAAGAGATGAATCTACCACTACTAAAACTTCCCACTTACTATAAGCTGTTGTTGAAAGTAAAGCATTTTTACTAACACTAGATATTACTGGTACTGGTATAACTGGAGGTGTAATTGCTGGTGCAATTGGCATTGAAACTGGTATTGACATTGGTTTTTGACTACTTACATTTGTAGCACTAGCAGAGAAATTATACCGACACACTTCACAAAAACGAGCTGTAGCATTAGGTCTAGGAGTTCCACAATCAGGACAAATTTGAGCGTTAGATTGTTGGGTTTGAGAGCCAAGATTTAATTCCAAAGCAAGTTGTGATGTTGATGAAACAGCAACTTGAGGTGTAGTTAAACTGCTAGGAGTACCTGCCATTTTTGCTCCACAAATAGAACAGTAATCACTATCAGTAGATTGATGAGTATTATTTTTTGAGCAAGTATATGTACTCATAATTTTGTAACTCCTTTTCTACTTAGCTTTACGTCCAGCACGAGCAGTTCTTCTTGATGAAAGGTCTAAGTCCATTTCATCAGCTTTTGCAACCTTAGGTTTTAGTCTTACTGTGCCTTGTTCAACGTCCACAATATCTACAACTTTTGCTAAGCGTTTGGTAATTTCATCATTGCCTGATTTAGCAGCAAGTTTTGCTGCACGACCTAATAAACGTGTAGCAACCTCAATATCATTTCTAGCACGGGCTTCTAGCCCTTCTTGAAGTGCACTAGCTAGTTCCTCTTGTCCTGTATAATGAGCAACTTGATCATTTATTCTTGCAGAAAGTTGTTCGTCTTCTGTCCAAGTTGCAACTACTGGATTACCTGTAACTTTTGTTTTTTGTGATTGTGGAGTTTCTTGATAAACAACACTTGGGCGACAGGCTAGAACTTCATCCCCTATTTCTCCAGGCGCTACTTCCAAAGCAACATAATAGTCACGAGATTCTTTTCCCCAAGCTCCTGTTGGATAGTCAAAAGTTTGAGCATCAAGCTGAGTTGCACGATCTGTAAGCACTACAATTTCTGGACTCATTTGCTTACAAATCAAAATACGAGCACTCTTTGGTGTCCATAAGCGTAGTTGAACATCTGCAACACCTCGGCTTAAAGCCTTTTGAATACAATCACGGAAATCATTTTCAATTCCTGCTGGCTCAGGAATAATCATTGCGTTCCCAAGTAATTTTAGAGAAATCTTTTGTAGCTGTTTGGTTTGCCAATCTGTTCCTACTCCTCGACAATCACATTGGAAAACACCATCACAATAATTTAGTATTGCATCTAAATCGTACTCATCATCATGATCATTTTTTCCATCAGTTAAAAACAATGCATAATGAATTGCATCTGGCATTTTAAGAAACTCATTTCTAGCTAGGTTTAAGCCAAGTGACATCCTAGTACTTCCACCAGTAATAAGCCTTCTTAACCTTTCATCTGCTGCTGCTTTGTTTTGTGAAGTAGCTTGAGCAAGTTCACACACCACACTAGCTTGATCTGAAAACTCAACAACAAAAAACCAAGTTGATTCATCAAGTAGCTCAATAGCTTTGCGAGTAGCATGTTTAGCTGCTAGCATCCTTTCTCCCTGCATTGAGCCAGAAGTATCTATTATTAAGCCTACTACAGCTCTAGCTCCTGTTCTTAGACTATTTAAATTACCTCCCTCAGCGCTAACTGTTATAATTGCATCAATTCGGTTTGTTCCTAACGGTAAATAGGGGTTAAGAAAACTCTCAACTTTAAATTCCATATTATTCTCCTTCTAAAACTTTCTTATGTAAAAAGCCTAGACACAAAGCACTGCAACAGTAGCATTATCACGCCCACCTAAAGACATAGCATTTGCTACTAAAACCTCACATATGGTTAAAGCTTCAAAAGATGGGGATTGTTGCACTACTTTGGCAAATTCATTGGCCGTTGGAGCGTAGTTCCAGACACCATCAGAGCAAAGAAGTAAAAAGCTTGATGGAGTCAATAAAAATGTGTTTAAAGATGCTGTAGGTTCTTGCCCACTTATAATAGTTTCAAGTGGGCCAATGCATTGAGTTATTTCATGTGCTTGGGCTGATCTTAGAGCTTCTTCTTCTGTCATTTCACCACAATCAACCACTCTGTTTACCCAAGAATGGTCACGAGTTAGCAAGCCTGCATTAGCTTGCCCAACCCAGTAAGCACGGCTATCACCTACCCAACCTATTGTCACCATAAGATTTTGAACTACTGCGGCTACAATTGTTGTTCCTGGAGGATCTTGTGGGTCATTTTCTAAGTATTCTAACTTACAAATTGCAGAATGTGCCTTCTTAATAGCATCTAACATTATAGCCTTAGTATTTTGGCCTAAGGTATTACAAAGACCGTTCTTTAACGATTCACAAGCTTCTTTTGCTGCTATTTTTGCTGCTTCTGCTGAACGTTGAGCAGTGGAAAGTCCATCACAAACAACTAAGAAAAATGTTTTCTTTCCATTAATTTCTTTTAAATCAATAACAACAGCATCTTCATTACTACTATGGCGTAAACCTTGGTCTGTAACAGCAGCAAAGTTTGGTAATAGCTCAACTTTATTATGTATTCTTTGACGAGGAGCGCGACGAATACCACATTCTAAACAGTATCCTTGACTATCAAAAGCTTCTGGCGGCGCTCCACAACGACAGTGATTATGATTTATTTGATTTATTTGATTTGTTTGATTTTCAACAACATTAGCCTCTATTTTGTTAGCTGAAATCAACTTGCAACCACACAACTCACAAAACCTATTATTATCTGGCGCACCAGCTTGGCATTTAGGGCATGTCATCTCTTTAACCTACCTAATCAAAGTTACTAAATCAAAGTTCTAGGTCTAATTTGATTCGCTCGATCTATAAGAGAAATTCTTTGTTCTTTAGTTTTTGCGTACCTAGCACAAAGCCTTAATGCTTTTTCAGCACCAAAACGCAAAGAATTTGGTTCTAGAGGTTGACCAAGCATTTGTATAGTTGGATTTGCTTTAAGTTGTTTTAATTCAAGTTGCTTAATAGCTTCTATAAGTACTTGAGCAGAAAGATAATGTAACTCGTAGGTATCAACAGTCAGTAACTGAAGAGTTTGAGCAGCTTGAACTAGTTCTTCTTGAGTAGGTAATGTTGGTTTAGCTTGTGATAAAACTCTTGCAAGCCCCATTTGCGCCTCAGTATAAAGGTTTGAGGAAGGGGCTACTCTATTGTAAGCAAGCACTGCATTTTTGCGATCTCCACTTGCTCTAAAACAACGCGCTAAACCAAAGGAAGCGCTGATAAAGTTAGGGTTTGTGCGAGAAACCAAATCATAAAATTTTGTTGCATGTTGAATTTCATTGGATAACTCTGCGGATAATGCTATTGCAAGTTTTGGAGCTAATTCACCTGGTAGTTCCCCATAAATAGAGTCAAACAAACTAAGAGCTTCTTTAGTTTTATTTTGAATAAGCAAGGAGCGTCCACCATACCAATTTACACGCCAATCAAAAGGATCTTCTGTTTTAAGTAAAGTTAGTTGTTTTTCTGCTTCCCCAAACAGTCCTTTATCAATAAGATAGCTGGCTAGACGAAGTTTTGCTTCAGCAGACTTTGGAAATTGCTTAATGATTCTGTCAAAAAAACTTCTGCTAGTAAAAGAGCTTACAGAAAATAACAAACTAGCAGCTTCATCTTGAGCATCCATCTTTAGTTGAGGGAGTAATGAATAATGAGGGCTATCTATACCTTGATCACTATCATTGCTATCTAAAAGAACATCTGCACCAAAAATTGTACTTTCAGCAGGTTGTGGAGACTCAGATGTAGCAACTACTTCTCGTAAAACGCCTAACAATTGCTCTGCCATTTCATCAGCATTTTGAAAGCGTTGATCAGGATCATTATGAGTAGCCTTAAGTAAAAAACGATAGAGAGAATCATATTGTGCAAATAGCGGTTGTTCTTGAGGTGTAGGCAATTTGTATTCATAAGTGCTTTGAAATTTAAAATCCATAATCAAAACAGCTAATGTACGCCCTACTGTATATAGATCTGAGACAAAAGAAGGAGATTCATTAGCTTCAGGAGCAGAATATCCTTTAGTACCATAGATATCTGAGTCTAGATCATCAATTCTACGTACTCCACCCATATCTATAAGTTTTACGTCATCTTCCTCAATCATACAGTTATCTAGCTTAAAGTCACAATAGACCAAATCTTTACG
Source organism: Blastocatellia bacterium (assembly GCA_039812885.1). GTDB lineage: Bacteria > Acidobacteriota > Blastocatellia > Chloracidobacteriales > JADJPF01 > JADJPF01. The sequence continues at coordinate 9,107 of JBDIBI010000023.1, read as the reverse complement.
AGCAAGATAAGAAAAAGCAGGTAAAATGCCGTGAATATAGGCAATTGCTTCTGCAACAGGAAGTGGGCCGCGTTCCTGTCGGATTTGTTTAAGTGTTTTACCTCCAACATATTCCATAACTATGTAACCTTCACTACCTCGGTTAACAAAGTTATATACACCAACTATTTTGGGATGTTTAACTGCTGCAAGGAATTGGCGTTCAGCTAAAGCAGCAGCAGCACTAATTTCATCTTTTGAATTAAGCAATCCTTTAAGCACTACCCAACGAGATAAAGTTAAATCCCAACCTAAATAAACCCAACCTAACCCTCCATAAGCAATTGCACCTTTTACTTCATATTGCTCAGCAACAATATCTCCAGCTTTAAGTGTAGGAATAAATGAATATTCCTGACCACACATTGGACAAAAACCTTGTTGATGAGAAACTTTACTTTGGCAACTATTACAATAGCGTTTGTTATCTGGAACAACTGCTTGAGCCATAATAGCTTGCATAGGATCCATAGATGGCAAAGGAGGCAAATTTACAATGCCTCCTCCTAGACTGCGGCGACTACTACTACGACCACTTCTGCTACTTAGACGGCCACTTCTAGTTGAACCTGTACGGCCTGAAATCGCTGAACCAGTCATAGAAGAACGCCCTGAAGCAACTTTAGCCAATCCAGCAGTGTTAACAGGATTTAAGGCTTCTGCAATCAACGATTTACCAGCAGGAGCTCTTCCACAATCTTCACAAACACCATCAACTATTTGTCCAGAACAACCTGTTCTTTTACAAGTTTCCATCTAAGTATTAGGCGTGAGGTTTTGGCTATTTATTGCCAAAGCGCCATCCTTTCTATAAATATATTTTAAATTTTTAAGCATTTACTTAACCTATTTTCATATTCATTAACTAAACCAATAGCAGTTTCTAATGGTGTTGGTTGGCGGTGTAGAGCTTGCATAGCTTGTTGTGCAAGAATGTCTAATGAGGAATCTGTAATTATTCCACGTAATTTGTAACTTTGTGCTTTTGCCTGCAAAGAAGAAAGTCTTCCTTTTAGCTCAGCTCTCATTTCTAAAATTGATTGGTTAGCAGTTATTGATTTTTTTACTGCAACTAGATAGTCAGTTACATTTTTTAACCATCGTTCCAGGCCAATTTTTGCAGCATTCCAATTGTTTTGTTCTGTTACTATAAGGGTTTGAAGCCATTTATAAAGTTCTGCTATTTCATCTGTTGATAATGGAGTTTGAAGTATTTTAGAAGTTTCTATTTTGGTTTGGCACTCAGTCCAAACTTTTCTAGATTGGTTATTTAGCTCTTCAAGTTCTTTATAAAGAGTTTGTGCTCGTTTAAGTTCACTACGACATTGTTCTCTTTGGCTATTTAAGTTTGTTAAATTTAAACGTAGCTTTTCTAACAAAGGAGTAATGTTATTGCTTAGATCTGCATTTGCTGCTAATGGATTAGATTCAATTTGTGTTCGGCAGTTAGATAGTTGTTGCTCTAAAAATTCACATTCATTTAGCGATTTACTACCTAAGGATAAGGCTAAGTATTTTAAAGATGCAGTTTCATTTTCTACTTTCTCAAGCTCTGGTAGTAAATGGCTCCAAGCTTGATCAATGCTTAAAATTATTCCTTTAGCTATATCAAACTGATTAGTCATTAGATGAAGTAAATCATCTGGTGTAATTGTGGTGGTGTCTTCTATAGCAGAAAGCAAGCTTCTTTGTGTAATAGGGGTAGAAGCGGTTGGTAATTTAACAGATTTACCATAGAGCAATTGTTTTATTTCTTCAAGTTGATGATCAAAGACCCAAAGTTTTGGAAGAGCTTTATAAAGCTTTGTTGCTTGGGTAAGCACTTCTGTAAGAGCTTGATGATAGTGCCAAAGATTATCTATGGCATTAAATGCTGTTTCTACAGCACTTTGAGTATGCCCTACAAAAGTTACTTTAGGCATTTGAGCATCACCTCTTAAGCGCCTAGAAATAGGAAGGGTTTCTAGCTCAAGTAAATTACTGCTAATTAACATGAGCTTTGCTTGCCAATCTTTTAATGCTTTATCTATTTGATCTGGAACCATTATGGTCTACTGATTTTTAGCTTATATGCTAGTAATTAGTTTCTTTAATTTTTAGTTAATTTATTCATAAAGTTACATTTGTAGAATAAGTTTACTCAAAAAAAATAAAGAAGTCCTAAAGATGCATATAAAAATATTAAAGGAAAAAAAGATATACCCAATTATTAAAGATCGTTTTTCCAACAAGTTAAGGTTTTGTTGACTAAAAATAGTCTTAACTTGTTGGAAAACAAATTAGTACTAAAAAACTAGCGTTTGAGATGAAAACGTACAGTTGTTACAACTGTGCTAGGACGAAAAATCAAAGCACCTTTGATAAATAAGGAAGATTGGTTGTGTAGGAAGTGGTGCCACCATTTAGCAGCAACAAATTCTGGCATTACTACAGTTATTAAACTTTCTTTGCTTTCTCTGTCGGTTTTGTCTATGTAATCCAAAAGAGGTCTTACTAAAGAGCGATAAGGAGAATCTAATACAATTAAAGGAATCTTTATATCAAATTGTTTCCAATCAGCTTTCATTTTTTCTTCTAGTTTTTCATCTACACTTACATATACAGCACGAACATCTTTTGAAATACTTTGAGCATATTCAAGTGCACTTAAAACGGCTGTGTGTACACCAGAAACAGGAACTATAACGGTTTGGCCTAATTTGCGAAGTTTATATGGAGGCTTAATTAAAAGCTGTTCAGCAACTTGATTATAGTGGCTTTTCACAGATCTAAACATAACTACAATGATTGGAATTAGCACTACAACAATCCAAGCTCCATGAATAAACTTAGTAATAATAAATACTGTTAAAACAATAAGCGTTGCTACTGCACCCAAAGCATTAATCACTATGGATTGTTTCCAATCAGCTATTTCAGTAACAGCACCTATTCTACGAGCAGCATCAACGCCTTCTGTTGAAGCTTCTGGTCTAATGCTAGCATCCAAACGGGATTCTTTAGCTGCTTTATGAACACGACTTTCGCCACGTTCTTTCCACCAATGAACAACCATTCCTGTTTGAGAAAGTGTAAAAGAAAGAAACACACCGACTGCGTACAAAGGAATTAGTCGGTGTGTATCTCCATCAAACAAGATAAGAAGCAAACTTGAGAGTACAGATAAAATAACAATACCATTAGAAAAAACTAATCTATCGCCTTGATTAGCAAACTGTCTAGGTAAAAAACCATCACGAGCAAGCAGTGAAGAGAGTCTAGGAAAATCAGCAAAACTAGTATTAGCAGCTAATACTAAGATTGCAGCCGTTGCAGCTTGTACAACATAATAAAAAATCTTAAACGGCCCTGAAAAAATCATTCTAGCAAACTGTGATATAGCCGTTTCATTTTGTAGTGGTACAACATGATAAAGATAAGCTAAAACACTAGTTCCAAGAAAAAGAACTAATAGTGTAACAGCCATCCAAATCAAAGTAGTAGCAGCATTTCGTGATTCAGGCTTTTTAAATGCAGGAACTCCATTGGAAATAGCCTCAACTCCTGTTAAAGCTGAACATCCATTAGAAAAAGCTCCTAGTATAAGCATTAGTGAAAGTGGTGCAGGTGAGTAGCCTTCAGCAATTGCCATTTTGCTTAAATCTATTGGGGTGCTAACTGTAACAGGGCTAATAAAATAGCGTCCAAGTCCCCATAAAATCATTCCTAAAAAACTAAAGATAAACACATATGTGGGAATTGAAAATATCATGCCTGATTCACGCACTCCGCGTAAATTAGCTAGCATAATTGTTAAAATAAACATTATACAAATCAATACCCTATGATCGGCAATCCACTCATAATGCGTGCCTTGTACAGCTGAAGTAATAGCTGCAACTCCAGCAGCAATAGACACTGACACTGTTAACACATAATCAATAAGTAATGATGCTGCTGCAATAAGACCTGGTGTTGTACCTAAGTTATCCTTCGCTACAATGTAAGCTCCACCACCAGAAGGATATGCATAGATTGTTTGTCGATAACTAATAGAAACAAGTACTAAAAGTACTGCAATAGCAATAGAAATAGGTATTACATACTTAAAAGTAGTAGCTTGACCATAATGAGTAGCAGCAACAGCCAGAACAAGTAGAATTTCCTCAGTTGCATAAGCTACAGAAGATAAAGCATCAGATGAAAAGACAGCTAAGGCAATTTTTTTGGAAAGCCTTTCATGGTGGGCATTTTCAGACGCAATAGGAGAACCTATTACTATCTCTTTCAAAGAAGAAACCATATTTTGTACTCCAGTTAATGCCTACGAGGTTAGCTGACGGATTCGGGTACTGGTGTGCAACCCTACTAAAATCAAAAGATTCCAGATTCACCCACTGAGAAAGTAACTCTCAAAATGGTTCCCCCGCTCTATTTAGCATTTTGACTAAATAGACTCGGCATACAAGAAGTTTTTTACTTCTTGTTAAAATCAAATTAAGCAAGTTTTGCTTTCATAAAGAGATTATCAAAAAAAAATAAGGGCATCATAAAGAATATATAAAGATTTCATAAAGATGCATTTATTAAATAATTTGATGATTCTTAAGCCGCAAAGCGGCGACATAAATGTAGCCGAGGGCTTAAGCCCTCGGACTAGGTATTATAATTTAATAGAGTCGCGAAGCGACGGCATAGTCTTTTGTATTTATTGCAAAAACTCTGTCGTTGCTTCGCGACTCTACACCGGGACAATTACTAACCGAGGGTTAAAACCCTCGGCTCTGTTTATAACCTTGCTATCGCGACTCAAAATATTAGATTATTTAGTTTACAAAGTATTTATTCCTTAAACCTGACCAATTAATGCATCTTCATCAAAGCCAATACGCATCTTTATAAATTATTTATTAATTCCATAGTACTTCTTTATAACTTCAAGACTATAGTTTTATTAGAAAGAGATAAGGAGGTGTTATGAAAACACAATTTAAGCTTTATAAAAATAATTCTACTACTCAAACCATTAGTTCTTTACCTAATATATCTAACTATAGCAAATCAACTCTTACGCTTTTAGATAATTCTTATGTAAATGTTCAAAATCAAGAAACAAGCTCTATTGCTACTAGTAAATTTACTATTATAGCTGCAACATTAGGTATGTTTTTAGGTTTTGCAGTTAAATTTACTGTTTCACATTCTTTAGTTGATAGTTTCTTTACTGCTTTAGGAATTTCACTAGTAGGAGCAATGTTTGGTATATTGATTGATGAAGCTAGAAATAAATAATATCTTGCGCTTAGAGCATCTTCATTAAAGATGTTATAGTGATTGGGCTAATGTTATAATCTAAATTATTGTGTTTTACAAAATTACATAAAATTAATTATGACTAATTCCCTTCAAGATAACAGACCTGATCCAGAAAAACTACTTTCAAAGTTAGAAGAACTTTCTAGACCAAGACTTCGGGTTTATATTGGTGCTGCACCTGGAGTTGGAAAAACCTATCAAATGCTAGAAGACGCTAATCTTTTACGCAAACAAGGTCAAGATGTAGTAATTGGTTTTGTAGAAACCTTTGATCGACCTGATACTCAAGCTCAAATCCGTGACTTACCAGTAATTTCAAGAAAAAAAATTCAATATCGTGGTGTAACACTAGAGGAAATGGACTTAGATGCTATCTTAGAACGTAAACCTCTGATTTGTGTTGTTGATGAACTTGCTCATACCAATGTTGTTGGCTCAAAAAATAAAAAACGCTATGAAGATGTTTTGGATTTATTAAATTCAGGTATTAATGTTTTAACTGCTGTAAATATTCAACATCTGGAAACTCTTAATGATGCAGTAATGAAATCTTCTGGTATCAAAGTCAGAGAAACTATTCCTGATGCTTTTTTAGAAAGAGCTGATGAAATTATTAATGTTGATATCACTGTAGATGAACTGCGTAAACGTTTGGAACAGGGTAAGGTTTATAAACCAGAGAAAATCAATCAAGCATTAAACAATTTCTTCAAAATTGACAATCTTTCAACTTTACGAGAATTAGCCCTACGTACAGTAGCTGAGCAAGTAAGCGTTAAAGCAGCTCAATATCGTGAACGCGAAGGGTTAGAGCCAGCTATTATCCCAGAAAAAGTTATGGTTTGTATCTCATCAAACCAAACTGTTCCTAAATTAATTCGCACTGCTGCAAGAATTGCAGGCCGTATTGGAGCGCATTGGTATGCGGTTTATGTAGAAACTCCTCAAGAAAACTCTGAAAATATAAAACCTACTGATGCCAGACAACTAGCTAAAAATATTGAACTTGCTGAACAACTTGGAGCAACTGTAGTTAAACTAAAAACACAAAATGTAGCTAATGGGCTAATACTCTTTGCTCAACGTGAAGGTATAACTCATGTAGTCTTTGGTCAATCTGCAAGATCTCGCTTAGAACTAATATTTAAAGGCTCTGTAATTGATAGATTTTTAGATGAAGTTAAAGACGCTACTGTCCAAGTTGTACCAACTGAACATAAAAAAACTGATGATACAAAACGAAATGTTAAAGATTACTTAACTTACATAACTGCTACTGCTGGACAAATTATAATTGTTATCTTTGTTAAAATTATCCATGTTAATAATACTACTGTAGCACTCCTGCTACTATTATTTGTACAAGTTTGTGCATCTATTGGAGGTATTGCTCCTAGCATTCTTGCAGCACTTGTAGGAACATTGTGTTTTAACTACTTTTTCCTTCCCCCAGTCGGAACTTTTACTATTAGTGATCCACAAAACTGGGTAGCACTTTCAGCTTTTATCATCACAGCCATTATTACTAGTCAGCTATCTTCATCGGCCAAAATTCGTGCTGAAGATGCAGAAAGACGTCGTGAAGACGTTTGGCGGCTTTATGAATTGGGTAGAACCATTATTGCTACACCAGATTCAGAAACTGCTATTTCTACAATTGCTAGACAAGTAGTAGATATATTTAAGCTAGAATATTGTTCAATTTACACTCCTGATAAAGAGAGTAAGTTACAAAGATTAGTTTTAGCTGCAAATTCTGTAGACATTAGTTCTTCAATAAAACCTGAACTGCTTAACCAAGTTGCAGAAAGTGCAGAAGTACAATTAACTGAAAGCTACACTAATTATTATCCTTCAGCCACAGATGTAGTTAAAAACAACCGAGTAGCTTATCTTCCTTTAAGGATAGGAATAAAAGTAATTGGAGTAATGGTAGTAATAACTAATAATTTAGATGGAACTACCTTAGAAGCAATTGCTGGTTTAGTAGCTTTGGCATTAGAGCGAGCACGTTTCCTAAAAGAGGTTAGTTACACTGAACGCTTACGTGAAAGCGATAAGTTAAAATCTGCATTACTTGCATCTGTTTCCCATAATTTACGGACTCCATTGACTTCAATTCGCACTTCTATTGATAGCCTTATACAAAATAATATTTTTGCCTGGCCTAAGGAAACAGTTAATGAGTTTTTATCTATAATTAATGAAGAAACTCACCGTTTAAGCCAAACTGTTACTAACTTATTAGAAATGGCACGAATTGAAGCAGGGGAATTAAAAGTAAATAAAACTTGGACAACAGTCTCAGAACTTTTTAGTAATGCTTTGCAACGATGTACAATCACACTTAGAGACTATGAAGTTAAAGAAGAAATACCTGAAGATTTACCTCTAGTTAAAATAGATAGCATTTTGCTAGAAGAAGTACTGGTTAGTTTACTAGAAAATGCTGCAAAATATTCTCCTACAAAAACCACCATTAGCTTATCAGCAAAGCTTGAAAAAGAACATTTAATCATTGGAGTCAAAGATCAAGGCCGAGGTATCGCATTAGAAGAGCAACAAAAGATTTTTGATAAGTTTTATCGTGTTAAAGCAACAGAAAAAGAACAACCTGCTGGGTTAGGAATGGGCTTAGCTATTGCTCGTGGAATAGTTGAAATACATCAAGGTAAAATCTGGGTAGAAAGTGGGCTAGGAAAAGGAGCAACTTTTTACTTCTCTATACCTGTTGAATGTAAAAATCTAACCGATTTAATACCTAAGGAAATAGAAAATGAGTAAAACCCCTGTAATTTTAGTTATTGATGATGAACCACAAATTTTGCGTGCAATGCGTGCTAGTCTGCCAATCAATGGTTATGAAATTAGAACTGCGCAAAACGGCCAAGAAGGTTTAGATGAACTCAAAAAAGAAATGCCTGACTTAGTGGTTTTGGATCTAATAATGCCAGATATGTCTGGGCTAGAAGTCTGTAGCCAGATAAGAGACTTCTCTAAAGTTCCTATTATTGTTCTTTCTGCTAAAGGCTCTGACCAAGATAAAATTACAGCTCTAGACCTAGGCGCAGATGATTACGTAACTAAACCTTTTAACCTAGAAGTTTTATTAGCTAGGATAAGAGCTGTGCTTAGACGTACTTCTGCACCAGACCAAGTAGAACAAGTTATTAAAATTAATGATGTAGTTGTAGACACTGAAAGCCGACGTGTTACAGTGGCAGGTAAGGAAATAAAACTTACACCTAAAGAATTTGAAGTGCTGCGTTACCTTATAATTAGAGCTGGTAAAATTGTTACTCATCGCGCTCTCTTACAATCTATTTGGGGTTGGGAATATTCTGATCAAATAGAATACCTAAGAGTATTTGTGAATCAATTAAGACGTAAGCTAGAACCTGATCCACATCATCCTCAATATATATTAACTGAACCTTGGGTAGGCTATCGTTTTTCTTCAGGAACAAGCGGCGAATAAGAAAACATCTAATGCTATCGTGTTTCTTACTAGCATTTTTTCTAGCCCTATTTTTACTTATATTTTTGTAACAAGTCTATAAGATTTTAGTGGTTATAAGAGCAGGAATAAATCTTGCCCTTATAAACCAGTGACTGACTATAATCAGAAACGATAGTTAATATCTAATTGAATACGTTTAGCTGTACGATTATCTACACCTTTAGCAACATTAAACCTTTGACTAAATAGACCAATAAATTGGAAATACACATTCTTATTTAATGTATAAGCTCCAGTTACACGGTTATTGCGA
>JBDIBI010000022.1:0-110005 GCA_039812885.1 Blastocatellia bacterium | reverse complement strand
ACAACATTGCCATTGAGGTTACTCTTATTACTCCTATTGCTATGGAAAAAGGCTTACGCTTTGCTATCCGTGAAGGTGGCAGAACTGTTGGTGCTGGTACTATCTCTGAAATTATTGAGTAGAGTTAAGATATGTTAAATGAAAAAATTCGCATTAGATTAAAAGCTTACGATTATCGAGTTCTTGATCAATCAACTGCTGAGATTGTAGATACTGCAAAACGTACTGGTGCTAGAGTTGCTGGTCCAATACCTTTGCCTACAGTAAAAAATAAGTATACTGTTTTGCGTTCTCCACACGTTGATAAGAAATCTCGTGAACAGTTTGAAATTCGCACACATAAAAGGCTAATGGATATTTTAGATCCTACACCACAAACGGTTGATGCATTAATGAAATTAGATCTTCCAGCTGGTGTAGATGTAGAGATCAAGGCTTTTGGTAGAGAACATAAGTAAATTTTACAAATTAAGAAATGCTTGCAGTGAGGCTAAGTTTTAATTTATGGTTAACGGCATCATTGGGAAAAAAATAGGAATGACACAAGTATTTGCTCCAGATGGAACAGTAACTTGTGTTACGGTAATTAAAGCTGGTCCTTGTGTGGTAGTCCAACGCAAGACTGCTCTAAAGGATGGCTATGAAGCTGTCCAGTTAGGGTTGGTAGAGGATCGCGCACCTAAAAAGGTTTGCAAGCCTTTGTTAGGGCACTTTGGTCAAACAGACAAAGCTAAATCACGCGGTAAACAACCAATTCCTCCAACTCGTATTTTACGAGAATTTCGTTTAGAAACTTCTGAAGATAGCACCAAAGTAGGTGACAGCGTTCTAGTAGATCAATTTGGTATAAATGATCTTATAGATGTCATTGGAACCTCTAAAGGTCGTGGTTTTGCTGGATTTGTCAAGCGCCATGGTTTTGGTGGTGGTCGTGATAGTCACGGTTCGATGTTTCACCGTGCCCCTGGTTCTATTGGCGCATCAGCTTTTCCTTCAAGGGTAATTCCAGGAACAAGAATGGCTGGACATATGGGCGTAGAACGTAAAACAATATTAAATTTACAGGTAGTTCAGGTAGATAAAGAAAATAATCTTTTGCTAGTAAAAGGCAGCATTCCTGGCCCTAAAGGTGGATATGTTCTTATTAGGAAAAAGTAATTTTTCTAGAACCCTGTAACGGAGTAAAGAAATGGCTGTTGTAAAAGTCAAAAACTTAGAAAACCAAGAGATTGAAGAGCTAGAGCTTAATGATACTGTTTTTGCTGCACCTCTTAATAAAGCTTTAATTTACGAAGCGGTGAAGTGCTATCTTGCTAATCAAAGACAAGGAACTGTTTCAACTAAAACTCGTGGAGAAGTTTCTGGTGCAGGTCGTAAGCTTTGGAAACAAAAAGGTACTGGCCGTGCTCGTGTTGCTTCTATTAGAACTCCTCTTTGGAAGGGCGGCGGTAATGTTCACGGTCCGAGACCTCGTGATTGGGGCTATGACATTCCCAAGAAAATGCGTCGAGGCGCAATACGTTCCGTTTTATCTGAAAGGTTGCGAGAAGGTGGGTTGATAGTTGTAGAAAGTTTTTCCTTGCCTGATTGCAAAACAAAAAATGTTGTTAAAGTCCTTGGTAACTTAGGTTTAGCTAGAAAAGCTCTATTAGTAGATGTAACAGATAACCGAAACTTGACTTTGTCAGCACGTAATCTTCCAGATGTTAAGCGCATTTCTAGTGCTAGCGTTAATATATATGATCTACTTAATCATGAAAAATTAGTCTTCAGTAAGAATGCTATTATTCAACTGCAAGAGTTATTACTTAAGTAGTAAGGAGTAGGGAAATGCAATCAGTATGGAATGTAATTAAAGGGCCTGTCATTACAGAAAAAGCCCTTAGATTAAAAGAGAGCTCACAAGATCGCAAGCAATTATTAGCATTTTATGTAGATAGAGCTGCTAACAAGATAGAAGTAAAAAATGCTATTAAGGCTATTTTCAAAGTAGAAGTTGAGTCAGTTCGGCTAGCCAACTATCAAGGAAAAGTAAAGCGCAAAGGCCGTTTTGAAGGTCGTCAGTCTGATTGGCGTAAAGCTTATGTGACCTTAAAAGCTGGCGAAAAAGCTATTGAATATGGCGACATCGTTTAATGTAGAGCTTCTTTCTATAGTCTAGATTTTATTTAAGTGAGCAAAATAAGTTATGGGTATAAAAAAACTAAAACCTACTTCGTCAGCTCGAAGATATCAAACCTATTTGACAAACGAAGAATTGACAAAAGTAGAACCACATAAGGCTTTAACAGTTTCTAAGCAGCGTGGTTCTGGCCGTAATAATGTTGGTCATGTTACGGTACGTCATCGTGGGGGCGGTCATAAACGTCTTTACAGAATAATAGATTTTAAGCGTAATAAATTTGGTATTCCCGCTAAAGTTGTTTCTATAGAGTATGATCCAAACCGATCTGCGCGTATCGCTTTGCTTAGTTATGCTGATGGAGAAAAGCGTTATATTTTAGCTCCTGTTGGGCTTCAAACAGGACAAACAATAATGTCTGGTCCAGACGCTGATATTATTGCTGGAAATGCTTTGCCTTTACGTAATATCCCTTTAGGTACAGAAATTCACAATGTTGAATTGCGCCCTGGCAAAGGTGGACAAATGGTTCGCAGTGCAGGAGCACGTGCTCAACTAATATCTAAAGAAGGTGAATGGGCACAACTTAGATTACCAAGTGGTGAAATTCGTCGGGTTAAAATTGAATGTATGGCAACTGTAGGTCAAATTGGCAACATTGAGCATGAAAATGTTTCTTTAGGAAAAGCTGGCCGTTCACGTTGGCTTGGACACAGACCTACTGTTCGTGGTGTAGCTATGAATCCTGTTGATCACCCTCACGGTGGTGGTGAAGGAAAAACTAGTGGTGGACGCAATCCAGTTACCCCTTGGGGACAACCAACACGTGGCTATAAAACAAGAAACAATAAGAGAACAGATAAGTTTATTGTTAAGCGTAAGAAGTAAAGTAGGTGGAGTAAATCATGGCACGTTCTGTTAAAAAAGGACCTTTTGTCGATAAACATTTGATGACTGTAGTTGAAAAAATGAATAGAGCAAATGAGAAAAAAGTTCATAAGACTTGGTCTCGCCGCTCAACTATAGTGCCAGATATGATAGGCCATACTTTAGCTGTGCATAATGGCAAGAAGTTTCTCCCTGTCTATATAACTGAAAATATGGTTGGACACAAATTGGGAGAATTTGCACCTACCCGCACTTTTAAAGGACATTCTGGTGATAAAGCAGAGAAATCTGCTAAACCCGCTGTTAAAAAATAGAAAAGTTACTAATGTAGTGCTTTAATTTGGAGTTTAATCAATGGAAGCCCATGCAGTTGCAAAATATATAAAAGGTTCAGCGCAAAAAGCTAAATTAGTTATTGATACAATAAGAGGGCGCAATGTAAGTGATGCTCTTTCTGTATTACAGTTTACTAATAAAAGGGCTGCTAAGCCTATTGAAAAAGTGTTGCGCTCAGCAATTGCTAATGCTATGCAAAAAGCTGATAAAGATAACATCTCAGTTGATGTTGAAAAGCTAGTTGTTAGCAATTGTCATGTTGATATTGGAATAACAAAATGGCGCCGCCGTGTACGTCCGGCTCCTATGGGACGCGCTTACCGTGAGCGCCGTCATTATTGTCATATTACAGTGCATGTTTCAAGCGAATCCGCTAAAACAGAGAACTAAAATTAGGAATTTTAGGTACGGAGGATAATCGTGGGTCAGAAGGTACATCCTTACGGCTTTAGGCTAGGAGTTAATCGTACTTGGCGTTCAATCTGGTATGCTAAGAGAGACTTTGGTAAGCTCTTATTAGAAGATCTAGAACTCAAGAAAGAACTAAAAAAACGATTTGCTGGAGCAGGGGTTTCTCATATAGAGATTGAACGAGCTGCAAATAAGCTTAAAATTATTATTCACACATCGCGTCCTGGTATTATTATTGGTCGTAAAGGTCAAGAAATAGATAAACTGAAATCAGAGATACAAGCTCGAACAGGTCGAGATGTTATAGTAAATATTCAAGAAATAGGCAAACCAGAACTAAACGCTCAACTACAAGCTGAACAAATAGCTGGACAATTAGAAAAACGGGTAGCTTTTCGTAGAGCAATGAGAAAATCTGTTGATAGTGCGAAGCGCTTTAATGCTTTAGGGATTAAAGTCCGTGTTTCAGGTCGTCTAGGTGGTGCAGAAATTGCTCGTTCAGAGTGGTATTTAGATGGACAATTGCCGCTTCACACTTTAAGAGCTGATATAGACTATGGTTTTGCTCAAGCTTATACAACTTTTGGTGTTATTGGTGTTAAAGTGTGGATTTATCGTGGTGAAATTCTTGATACCCGTAAAAATCAAGGAGAACGCGTAGGCGCTCGTGGACGCTAATTTAAGCTAAGGTAGTTAAGATAGATTTATATTTTATAGGGCCTTGAATTTTTTGGAGTAAAAAAATGGCAGAATATAAAATCCCAAAAAGAATGAAATACCGTAAGCAACAGCGCGGAAGAATGAGTGGCAAGTCTACTCGAGGTGCTACAGTTGCTTTTGGTGAATATGGTCTTAAAGCAATGGAAGTTGCTTGGGTTACAGGTAAACAAATTGAAGCTGCGCGTGTTGCTATTACTCGTGCTGTAAAGCGTGGCGGTAAATTATGGATAAGAGTTTTCCCTGATAAGCCTATTACTAAAAAACCTGCTGAAACTCGTATGGGTAAGGGTAAAGGTGCACCTGAAGGTTGGGTTGCTGTTATTAAGCCTGGGCGCATATTGTTTGAAATGGAAGGTCTCAGTGAAGAAGTTGCTCGTGAAGCAATGGAATTGGCTGCTAGCAAGTTGTCTATAAAAACAAAATTTGTTACCCGTGCTGAGTTAGAAAGTGGGGTTTTATGAAAATAAGTGAAATTCGTGAGATGACAAATGAAGATCTTAAAGCACGTGAAAATGAATTGATAGAGCAAATTTTCCGGGGACGTTTTAAGAAAAGTTTGGGAGAAGTTGATGCAGTAAAGTCCATTCGCACTCAAAAGAAAGAACTTGCCCAAATAAAAACCGTAGCACGAGAGCGCGCTCTAAAGATAGAGCGTTAAGTAGTTTCAGATATTTAAGATTAAAATTTTAGGTTTAATTTATGTCAGAAGAAAATACCAAAATGCAAGATGCTACAACAGATTCAAGCAATAACGACCAGCAAGGCCGTCGAGCAGAAAAAGTGGGTATAGTTGTAAGCAATAAAATGATGAAAACAGTAGTAGTTAGAGTTGACCGTTTAGTTCGTCATCATAAATATAAAAGATATATAAGAAGACGTACTAAGTTTATGGCACATGCTACTATGGATTGTAATATAGGTGATAAAGTTAGGATTGTTGAAACGCGTCCGCTTTCATCTCGCAAGCGTTGGAGAGTAGCTGAAATTTTACAGAAAGCTGCTCTTTAAGCCTAAAGATCGCACGTTATCTATTTTTTTTCTGGAGAAACGCTATGATTCAGATGAGAACAATTTTAGATGTGGCGGATAACTCAGGAGCCAAAAAAATTGCAATGATCCTGCCTCTTGGTGGCAGTACAGGTCTAAGGGCTTCTGTTGGTGATGTTATCACTGCTTCTGTAAAAGAAGCTAGCCCAGATGGTACTGTTAAAAAAGGTCAAGTAGTTAAAGCTGTTGTAGTTCGTACTCGCAAAGAAGTGCGCCGTCGTGATGGTACGTACATTCGTTTTGATCAAAACGCAGCTGTATTGATTAAAGCTGATGGGGAACCAATAGGTACTCGTGTATTTGGACCAGTTGCTCGTGAATTGCGCGAAAAGAAGTTTATGAAAATTGTTTCACTTGCACCGGAGGTAATATAATAATGGGTTTAAAAGCACTTAATGCAAAAAAACTGGCTAATGTAAAAGTAGGCCACATTAAAAAGAATGATTTAGTGTTGGTTACATCTGGTAAAGATAAAGGTAAAAAAAGCCGAGTTATTGAAGTTGATCGCAACAGAGGAAAAGCCAGAGTTGAAGGTATTGCACTGTTGATTCATCACATGAAACCAAACCCAACTCGTGGAGTAAAAGGTGGGATTATAGAAAGAGAAGCATTTATAGATGTTTCTAAACTTAAGCTAGTAAAAGATAGCTAAAATTAAGAGACAGATTTTATCTGTTTTAATATTTACTAGGATTGGACATTAGGTTATGGTGCCAAGATTAAAGCAAAAATACAAAGAACAAATAGCTTCTCTTTTGATGAAAGAGTTTGGGTTGGAAAATCCCATGGCTATACCAAAATTAGAAAAAATAGTTATAAATATGGGGTTGGGCCGGGATTTTATTTCTTCAAATAACGCTAAAATTTTTGATATAGCTTCAGATGAGTTAGCTGTAATTACCGGACAAAAACCAGTAATTACCCGTGCTAAAAAATCTATCGCTGCTTTCAAGCTACGTCAAAATATGACAATTGGAACAATGGTTACACTCAGAAACGATCGAATGTATGAATTTTTAGATCGTTTGATCAATGTGACTCTTCCTCGTGTCCGTGACTTTAGAGGTGTTTCGCCTAAATCTTTTGATGGTCGAGGCAATTATACTTTAGGATTGCGCGATCAATTAATTTTCCCTGAAATAGATTTTGCCAAAGTAGATAAAGCCCGGGGTATGAATATTTGCATTGTAACAACAGCTAAAACTGATGAGCATGCACGAGCTTTACTACGCCATTTTGGTATGCCATTTCGGACTAACTAAGTATTATACCTTTTGAGGATGAGTTAATTATGGCAAAAAAATCGATGATTATTAAAGCACGCAGAAAAGCCAAGTTTAGTGTAAGAGCTTACAATAGATGCAAACGTTGTGGTCGTCCACGTGCTTATTTACGTAAATTTTCTTTGTGTCGTATTTGTTTTCGTAATTTGGCTTTAGAGGGCCAAATTCCAGGAGTAACAAAAGCAAGCTGGTAACTTGTTAAAAGTGACTGACTAATCAAACTATTTAAATTATTTAAGAGAAAGTGTTTTTATGGATCCAATTGCTGATATGTTAACTCGTGTTCGTAATGCTTTGGCAGCACGCCACACAAAAGTAGATATTCCTTCATCAAGATTAAAAGTAGAAATAGCTCGTATCTTAAAAGAAGAAGGCTATATAAATAATTATAAAGTGACAGGAGAAGGCGCACGTAAAGCTATTCGTGTATACTTGCGTTATGGTCCAAAAGGGGAAATAGTTCTTCATCACTTAAAGCGCGTTTCCAAGCCAGGTTGCAGGTTTTACGTTAAAAGTGATGAAATTCCTAATATTTTAGGTGGATTAGGAATAAACATTGTTAGTACATCAAAAGGTCTAATGACAGGCAAACAGGCTCGCAAAGCTCACCTAGGTGGTGAACTTCTCTGTAACATATATTAAATTAGGCTTTTATATGCATAGCTATGCATATTACTTAGGAGTTAAGTATGTCAAGGGTAGGAAAGAAAGTAATAGATGTACCAAAAGATGTAAAAGTTCAGATTTTAACAGGCAAAGTTGAAGTTACTGGACCAAAAGGTACTCTAAAAACCAATATACCAGAAGGTGTTCATCTTAAACTAGATGACAGTAAGCTTAGTGTTGAACGTGATAAGGATGATTATGCTGCAGTTCATGGTTTAACTCGAGCTTTGATTGCTAATTCTATTACAGGTGTTACAAAAGGCTTTTCTAGGCAATTAGATATCGTTGGTGTTGGATATCGTGTAGAAACTGAAAAAAGTAAGCTTAGTGATGCAAAAAAACCGATAAGACCTTTTTCTACCAAAAAAGGTGGAAAGAAAACAGTTATATTCGATCTAGGATATTCTCATATGATAGAATTTCCTGTTCCAGATGGAATTGATTTTAAAGTAGATAAAATTGCAGGAAAAACGATTCCTCAATATCAAACCACTCTTACTTTGTTTGGCATAGACAGAGAGCTTTTAGGCCAAGTTGCAGCCAACATGCACAATCTGCGAAAGCCTGATGCCTATAAGGGCAAAGGTGTTCGTTATGCAGAAAAAGTGCTAAAACTCAAGCCTGGTAAGACTGGCAAATAAGAACGTTTAGGAGTAAGTTAACAATGATTACGCCAAAGTCACGAGCAAAAATTAGAAAAGCAGTGCATAGCCGCATTCGCAAAAAAGTTGCTGGTACAAGTCAAAGACCGCGGTTATGTGTTTTCCGAAGCTTAAATCATATATATGCTCAGGTTATAGATGACACAACAGGTTCTACTTTGTGTGCTGCATCAACAACAGAAAAAGAATATAAAGAAAATTCTGGTGGAAATGTTGAAGCTGCAAAACATGTAGGAAAATTAATAGCAGAACGAGCCCTAACAAAAGGTATACAAATGGTTGTTTTTGATCGTGGTGGATACCTATATCATGGACGCGTTAAATCTTTAGCAGAAGCTGCTCGTGAAGCAGGATTGAAGTTTTAATAATACAGGAGAAATTTAATGGAGCGCCTTGTTACAACAGACTTAGAATTAAAAGATTTTGTAGTTTCAATCAACCGTGTAACAAAAGTAGTAAAAGGTGGTAAAAACCTGAGCTTTAGCGCTTTAGTGGTAGTTGGCGATGAACATGGAGTAGTTGGCTTTGGATCTGGTAAAGCCAAAGAAGTTCCTAGTGCTATTCGTAAAGGCTTGGAATCAGCAAAAAAGAATCTTATCAGAGTTCCTTTAAGAGAAGGAACTTTAACCCACTCTATTGTTGGGGAATATGGTGCTGGTAAAGTTTTAATTAAACCTGCTCCAGAAGGAACAGGGGTAATTGCTGGTGGTGCTGTGCGGGCAGTGATGCAATCTGTTGGTGTCAAAGATGTTGTCACAAAAGTACTTGGATCTAATAACCCACATAATATTGTGCGTGCTGTGTTTGACGGATTAAAACGACTAAAAAGCACTGAAGAAGTTGCAAGACTACGAGGCAAACGGGTAGAAGAGTTATAGAGAGTTAGGAGAAAAAATGTCTACAGAAAATAGCAAAAAGATCAAAATTCAGCTTTATCGAAGTATAATTTGCACCCCTAAAACTCATAAAACTATTGTAAATACTTTAGGTTTGCGTAAGTTAAATCAAGTGGTAGTATGTTCAGATAACCCTGCTACTCGAGGAGTGGTTGCAAAAGTCCCTCACTTATTGAGAATATTAGAAGATTAATAAATCAGGATTTTCTCTATTTGAAATGTTGGAGTAATTTATGGCTTTAGGATTACATAATATTGGTAGCCCCAAAGGCGCAACTCACGCTAAAAAGCGTGTAGGTCGTGGCCCTGGTTCAGGGCATGGAAAGACATCTGCTCGCGGTAACAAGGGTCAAAAATCACGTTCTGGTTATAGTAGTATGCGTGGTTTTGAAGGCGGTCAAATGCCTTTGCATCGCCGTTTACCTAAAAGAGGCTTTACCAATATATTTAAAAAAGAATGGAACGAAGTTAATTTAGGTATTATAGATAAGGCATTTCAAGCTGATGAAACTGTAAGTCCTAATTCATTGGTGGAAAAAGGTATTATTAAAAAGCTATCAAAAGATGGTGTAGCAATTCTTGGTAAAGGAAACCTCACCAAAGCTCTTAAATTTGAAGCACATCGCTTTAGTAAAGGGGCAAAAGAGAAAATAGTTTCTGCTGGAGGTAGTGTTGTGGTTTTTGCTTCCAAAGAGGAAACAAATTAAAGGTAGGTACCTTACCTTTGGAGTTTGTGCCATAATATGTTAGAACAGTTTTATACAAGTATTCGCAATATATTTTCTATACCAGATCTAAGAAAACGCATTTTGTTTACTCTGAGCATGTTAGTGGTTTACCGTTTTGGTAGTCACATACGTACTCCAGGCATTGATCCTTATCAATTAGAAAAACTTTGGGGTTCTATTGCAGGTTCCTTAGTTGGGGTTGTAGATCTGTTTACAGGAGGAAATTTTAGATTAGTTTCTATATTTGCTTTAGGTATAACGCCTTACATAACCTCCTCTATTATCTTGCAGTTATTAACCGTTGTTTTTCCTGCATTAAAGAAAATTCAAGAAGAAGGTGAAGCAGGTCGCCAAAAAATAAATCAGTATACTAGGTATGGAACTGTTTTGCTCTCTCTCTTACAATCCTTTTTCATTTCTATGTGGTTAAAGAGCCAACCAGGTTTGGTGGTTGGGATTAGCCAGGTTATGTTTGTTGTGCTTACAATGTTGACTTTGACAACAGGTACAGCTTTCATAATGTGGTTGGGCGAACAGATAACAGAACGAGGCATAGGTAATGGTATAAGTTTGATGATATTTACAGGTATAGTTTTAGGTTTGCCACGTGCTAGTTATCAGGTTTGGGAACGTGTTAAAGATATGGATCCCACATCAACATTAGGTGTTTTAGTAATGCTAATAGCTATGTTAGCTATAGTTATGGCAATTGTTTTTGTTGAGCGTGGCCATAGAAGAATTTCGATAAACTATGCTAAGCGTATGGTAGGTCGAAAATTAATGGGAGGACAAACTACTTATATGCCATTGCGAGTCAATATGGCAGGTGTTATCCCAGTTATTTTTGCTTCTTCCATCTTAACTTTTCCTCAAACGATTGCTCAATTCACGGGCTCAGAGACCATAAAAGGTTTTTTAGGAACTTTTGGTGGTGGTCACCCTTTATATATTTTACTTTTTAGTATTGCCAATATATTTTTCACTTTTTTCTATGTTTCTATAATTTTTAACACTGATGAGGTGGCTGAAAATTTACGCAAACATGGAGGATATATTCCTGGAATTAGGCCTGGAAAACGTACAGCAGATTATTTAAATACTATTCTTACTCGATTAACAGTCGTTGGTGCAATTTACTTAACCATAATAGCTATAATACCTCAAATTTTACTTAGCGGTATACAAATTGACAAAATTCCAGGGATAGGCTCTTGGCTTTATGGTGTTTTTACTTCCAACCCAATAACAGATTGGCTTGTTAAAGGTTTTGGGTTTCAATTTTATTTTGGTGGCACCTCTCTTTTGATTGTAATAGGTGTTGCTATGGATACTGTCAACCAAATAGAGTCTCAGTTAATTATGCGTCATTATGAGGGCTTCTTAAGGAAGGGTAGGATAAGAGGTCGGCGAGGTTAGTTTTGTTTTAGGAGTTTTTTGTGTCTATTGCTAAGATTGTAGTAATGTTAGGTGCTCCAGGTGCAGGTAAAGGAACACAAGCACGGCAGTTAGAAGAAAAATTTCATATACCTCAAATTTCTACTGGAGATATATTAAGAGGTATAGCCAAAGAAAATACTCCATTAGGCGAAAAAGTGCGTGAGGTTCAAGCAGCTGGAAAATTAGTTAGCGATGATATTTTAGCTGAAATAGTTAATCAGCGGACTAGTAAAGAAGATTGTAATATAGGTTTTATTCTAGATGGTTATCCTAGAACTCTTAACCAAGCAAAACAATTGGAGACAATAGCCAAAAAACAAAATAAAGATGTTTTGGTTATTAGCGTAGATGTTTTAGATGATTTACTTTTGAAAAGACTAACAGGCCGACGTAGCTGTCCTTCTTGTGGAGAAATCTACAATGTATATTACAAAGCTCCAAAAAATGAAAATACTTGTGATTTATGTAATAAAGTTCTTGTGCATCGTAGCGATGATAAACCTGAAGCCATAGAAAAGCGTTTGCAAGAGTACCATAAAAATACAACTCCTTTAATTTCTTTTTATAAGGAAAAAGGTTGCTTATTAAGCATTGATGGTACCCAGCCTCCTGATCGAGTGTTTGAAATGCTTTGTCAAGTTTTTAATAAATAATGCTCACACAGAAAAGCTTTTGAAAATGATAATAACTAAATCAAGGGCTGAAATCGAAAAAATGTACCTTGCTGGTCAGTTAGTAGCACGACTTCTTAGAGATTTGTGTAACTTGGTTAAACCAGGTGTGACAACCGGAGAACTAGATCAATATGCTGAGAAGTATATAAGAGATGCAGGTGCAATACCTACATTTAAAGGGTATAGAGGCTATCCCTACTCTATATGTACTTCTGTAAATGAGCAAGTAGTTCATGGATTTCCTTCAAATCGTGTTGTTCTCAAAGAAGGTGATATATTAAGTATAGATTGTGGTGCTACTTTGGGGGGATACGTAGGAGATTCAGCTGTAACTGTTCCTGTGGGATCGATTTCTAGTGAAGCTCAAAAACTTATAGATGTAACAAAAGGCTCTTTGTACCAGGCTATTGAAAAAATGATTGTGGGCAACAGGTTGTATGATGTTTCTTATGCTGTTCAGTCTTATGTTGAGCCACTTGGTTATACAGTAGTGAGAGATTTTTGTGGGCATGGTATAGGTACTGCTATGCATGAAGAACCGCAGGTCCCTAATTATGGTAAACCTGGAAAAGGTCCAAGATTAAGAGAAGGTTGGGTTTTAGCTGTTGAACCAATGGTAAATGTTGGTTCCCATGAAGTCAAAATTGAAAAAGATGGTTGGACAGTTACTACTGTAGATAAGAAGCTTTCTGCTCATTTTGAGCATACTATAGCAATTCTTTCAGAAGGTCCTTGGATACTTACAGAGTTATCAAATTAATTTCGGATTTCAGGCTTTTAAATAATGAAATATGTGCTATAATTAAAGTTTCAGTCTTTTAAATATTCTATTTAATTTATATAATAATTATGCCAAAAGAAGATGCTATTGAGGTAGTTGCATCAGTAGTAGAAACACTACCAAATGCTATGTTTCGTGTTGAGCTAGAAAATAAGCACCAAGTGCTTGCTCATATTTCTGGAAAAATGCGGAAAAATTTTATTAAAATCTTACCAGGAGATAAAGTAATTGTTGAGTTGTCTCCATATGATTTGACAAGAGGAAGAATAATTTATCGCTATAAGTGATAGATTTGAGGACACTTATGAAAGTAAGAGCATCAGTTAAAAAAATTTGTGATAAGTGTAAGATTATTCATCGACGTGGAGTTGTTAGAATAATCTGTGAAAACCCAAAACATAAACAAAGACAAGGATAATAATCCATCTTTGCATATATTTTTATAACATTTTGTTTTTGGAGGAAATATGGCGCGTATCGCCGGTGTTGATTTGCCAGATAACAAAAGGGCAGAAATAGGATTAACTTACATTTATGGAATTGGCCGTCCTCGGGCAATGCGCATCATAAAAGAAGCGGCGCTAGTATTAAATCGAGATCCTAGAGAATTGGCTGGAAAGAAAATAAAAGAGTTAACAGAAGAGGAACTTTCGCGTATTCGTCTTGCTATAGAACAAACAGGTGATGTAGAAGGCGATCTTCGCAAAGCTATTCAATTAGATATTAAAAGGCTTATAGAAATAGGCTGTTATCGTGGGTTGCGTCATCGTCGGGGACTTCCGGTTCGTGGGCAGCGTACGCACACAAATGCTAGAACTCGCAAAGGGCCTCGCAGAGCTACTATTGCTAAGAAGAAAGCTCCTGGCAAGAAATAATTACTTGGTTTATTATCTATAGCACTGGTAAAAGATTATGGCAAAAAAAACAACAACTAGTAAGAAGAAAAATTTTAAAAAGAAAGAGAAAAAGATCGTTCCACAAGGAATTGTTCATATTCAAGCTTCTTTTAATAACACTTTAGTAAGCATAACAGATTTAGAGGGAAACTTGGTTAGTGCTTCTTCTGCAGGAGCATTAGGGTTTAATGGTTCTCGTAAAGGTACTCCTTTTGCTGCTCAGCAGGCTGCTACTAAAGCAGCTGGGCTTGCTAAAGATGCTGGTATGCAAGTTTGTGAAGTAAGAGTCAAAGGACCTGGATCTGGTCGTGAATCTGCTATCCGAGCTGTACAAAGCGCAGGTATTGATGTTCGAGTAATAAAAGATGTTACACCAATACCTCATAATGGCTGCCGCCCACCTAAGAGGCGCAGAGTTTAGTCAGCTTATACATTTAATATTCACTTTGTTTTATTGAGGAGGATATCTTGGCAAGGTATCGTAATGCAGTTTGTCGACTTTGTCGACGAGAAGGACTTAAATTATTCTTAAAAGGTGAGCGTTGTTATAAACCTGCCTGTGCCATTGACAAACGAGGTAAAGATCAAGTTCCTGGAGAACATGGTAATAATGCTCGTCGTGGTAAGCTTATAGGTTATGCTGAACAGCTGCGAGAAAAGCAAAAAGTAAAAAGAGTCTATGGAATGCTAGAAGGGCAATTTCGTAGTTATTTTGAACGAGCTGTTCGTCAAAAAGGCGTCACAGGTGAAAATCTCCTCTTTCTTTTAGAAAGAAGATTAGATAATGTAGTTTACAGGTTAGGGTATGCTACTTCTCATGCACAGGCTCGTCAATTGGTAGCTCACGGTCATATTGCAGTAAATGGACGAAAAGTTAATATTCCTTCATTTCAAGTTAAGGTAGGGGATAATATAGCTGTAAGAGAGAATAGTAAGGGTAATACGTTCATTCAAGGTGCTTTTCAAACTGCCGGTGGGCGTGGTAGACCAGCCTGGTTAGAGATAGCCGACGCAAATAATATGGTTGGCCGTGTGGTTTCTTTACCTAGACGAGAAGACATAGATGCTAGCATCAGAGAGCAGCTAATCGTAGAGCTTTATTCTAAGTAATAAAGTAATTTTCTTAAACTGTTTTAAATATTGAGTTAAAAATAAAATAGGTTTTTGGTAAAGATTTTACTGGAATAGCCTAGCTGTCAAAATTACAATGGAGCAACAAATTTTAACTTGGACAAATTTTCAAAAGCCTAAACGATTAGTTTGTGATTTTGAAACGTTAACAGAGACTTATGGTCGGTTTTACGCTCAACCTTTTGAGCGTGGTTTTGGTACGACCATAGGTAATGCTTTGCGGCGGGCTTTGCTTTCTTCAATAGAAGGACCTGCAATTACGGCGCTCAAAGTAGAAGGTGTTTTGGATGAGTTTTCTTCTATTCCAGGGATAAATGAAGATGTTACTGACATTATATTAAACTTAAAGCGTATTCCTTTTAAGTTACATATAGATGAGGCTAAAACTCTGCAGGTTTCTTTTACCGGTCCTGGAGATTTTACTTCTAGTCATATACCTCTGGACGAAGATATAGATATATTAGATTCTAATATTCATATAGCTCATCTAGAAGCAGATACAACACTTAACCTTGAATTGTGTATTCAACAAGGATACGGATATGTTTCTGCTAAGTACAATTTGGATGAGTCTTTGCCAACTGGATATTTGGCTTTAGACTCAATACATTCTCCTGTCAGAAAAGTTAATTACCAAGTTGAGCCAGCTCGTTTAGGCCAAGATACAGATTATGATCGGCTTACATTGGAAGTGTGGACAAATGGTACTATCCGCCCAGAAGTGGCGATCAGCATAGCTGCAAAATTGATAAAAGAGCATATGTCTATTTTTATTAATTTTGAAGAGGGACCAGAAGTTCAGGAACCAGAGCCAGAAATAAAGCCATCTCCTTTTAATGAGAATTTGGATCGATCTGTAGAAGAGCTAGAATTATCTGTACGTTCTTATAATTGTCTAAAGAATGCAGATATTCGTACAATTAGAGAGTTAGTTCAAAAGACAGAAGCAGAAATGCTTAAGACAAAGAATTTTGGACGAAAGTCTCTTAATGAAATAAAAGAAATTTTAGGCGCTATGGGATTGCATTTAGGAATGCGATTTGATGATAGTGGTAGCCCTCTTAAAGAAGAATAGATTTTCTAGGAAGTATAGGAGAAAGAAATGCGACACAATGTTGCTCATAAAAGGTTAGGTCGTACGACATCACATCGTAAAGCTTTATTACGTAACCTAGCTACATCACTTATCTTACACGAACGTATAGTAACAACAGTTCCCAAAGCCAAAGAGTTGCGTCCTTTTGTTGAAAAAGCGATCACTTTAGGCAAAAAAGGTACCTTGCATGCTCGCAGATTAGCTACTGCTTACTTTTATGCTGGTAATACAGGTAGAATGAGTGAAGTAGGGCGCAAAATGAAGCCACCTGAGCCAGAAGCGGGTGTAAAAGCTGTTGGTAAGCTTTTTGGTGAAGTTGCGAAAAGATATGATTCTAGACCAGGTGGTTACACCCGTATTGTTAAGTTAGGACATCGCCGAGGTGATGGTGCTGAATTGGCAATAATTGAGTTGGTAGATCACAAACCAGAGCCACTTGCTTCTGAGGCTGCAAAACCAGAAGGAAAGTAGCCATAAGACAAGATTGACTTTGAGTCTATGAATTCTAAACCCGCTTGCACTATTGCTAAAGCAAATGTGCAGGCGGGTTTTTAATTAGTTGTTCTTTCTACTAAATCTAGTAAGTTTAAATAAGTATATTAAAGAGGTAAATTTGTGGAACTTAAAGAAATTAAAGAGATAATTGATCTAGTTTCGGAAAAAGGTTTTACTGAGTTTGAGTTAGAAAAAAGAGACTTTAAATTAAAAATATGTTCTCCTAGTAGTCAACCGCAAAAAGCCTCTACAACACGGCAAGTAGAAATAGTAAAACAAGAAGCTCTTCCTGCTGTTGTAGACATACAAGAGCCAAAAGTTACGATACAAAAAGAAGTAAAAGTAGAAAAAGCATTACACAAAATTAATTCCCCTATTGTAGGTACTTTTTACCGTGCACCTAGTCCTACAGCAGATCCTTTTGTAAAAGTTGGTAGTCAGGTTAAACCGGGGAGTGTTTTGTGCATTATTGAAGCTATGAAACTGATGAATGAAATAGAATCAGATGTAGCAGGAGAAATAGTTGAAATATATGTAGAAAACGGCCAACCTGTAGAATATGGTCAAAGTCTTTTTGGAGTTAAAGTGAATTAGGCTCATGTTTAAAAAAATACTTATTGCTAATCGAGGCGAAATAGCCTGTCGTATTATTTGGGCTTGTCGGGAACTTGGTATTAAAACTGTAGCTATTTATTCTGAGGCAGATGCAAATTCTTTGCATGTTAGGTTTGCCGATGATGCTGTGTGTATAGGCCCTGCTCCAAGTTCTCAGAGTTACTTGCATATACCTGCTGTTATTAGTGCAGCAGAAATAAAAAATGTAGATGCAATACATCCAGGATATGGCTTTTTAGCAGAAAATGCACATTTTGCTGAGGTTTGTGAGGCTTGTAATATTAAGTTTATAGGCCCAACTCCAGAAGCTATTCGTACAATGGGAGATAAGGCAAGAGCTAAAAAAGCTATGAAAGAAGCGGGATTGCCTTTACTACCAGGAAGCGATGGTTTAGTAGAAAATATAGAGGATGCTATTTCAGTAGCAAGTAAAATAGGCTATCCAGTGATAATTAAAGCTAGTGCTGGTGGTGGTGGAAGAGGAATGAGAATAGTTCGCAATTCTACAGAACTAGTTTCAGCCTATCAGACTGCTAGACATGAAGCAGGCGCTTCTTTTAATGATTCAAGCGTTTATATAGAAAAGTATTTAGAGACTCCTCGACATATAGAATTCCAAATACTTGCTGATAGTTATGGGAATGTGTTGCATTTAGGAGAACGTGAATGTTCTATTCAAAGGCGACACCAAAAGCTAATAGAAGAATCCCCATCAGTTTTACTTACTCCAGAGGTTCGCGAAAGAGTAGGTGCTCTTGTAGCAGCTGCTTGTAAATCAATAGGTTATGTAAGTGCTGGAACAGTAGAAATGTTGTTTGATAATGATTGCAACTTCTACTTTATGGAAATGAATACTCGTATTCAAGTTGAGCATCCTGTTACAGAAATGGTTACAGGAATTGATCTGGTTCAAGCCCAAATCCGTATAGCAGCCGGTGAGCCATTAAATCTAACTCAAAAAGATATTCGCTTTACAGGACATTCTATAGAATGCCGTATTAATGCAGAACATCCAGAAAAATTTACTCCTAGCCCAGGGCTTATTACTGCTCTTAACTTGCCTGGAGGGCCTGGGGTTCGTGTGGATACAGCTGCTTATCCAGGTTATACCGTACCTCCAAATTATGACTCAATGGTAGGAAAACTTATTGTTCATGCTAGTACAAGACAGATGGCTATAGCTCGTATGAAACGTGCTTTGGATGTGATGATTGTAGAAGGTATTAAAACTACTATTCCTTTACATCAGCGCATTATGGATAGTCAGGACTTTATTAATGGAAATCTTTCTACTAAGTTTATGGAACACTTTTTAGCGCAAAAACGTTAGGCAGAAGAGTTTCAGTAGGGTAAATTTTCTTATATAGCAGGAACCTCAATGCCTCTAACCATCAATAGTATAGACCATATCCACATCTATGTTTCTAATCGTTCTATTGCTGAATGTTGGTATCAAGAAGTGTTAGGATTTAGCCGTATAGCTGAACTAGAGTTTTGGGCATCAGACAATGGGCCATTAACTATTGCAAACGCCACAGGAATACATCTTGCCTTGTTTGAAAGACCTGCAAAACCTTGTCATTCAACAATTGCTTTTGCAGTTTCTAAAGATGATTTTCTAAAATGGCAAACTCATTTATCAAACTATTTTGGAAAAAAGATAGAAGCTGTAGACCATCAGCTTTGTTGGTCACTTTATTTTTCTGATCCTGATGGGAATCCTTATGAAATAGTCTCTTATGACTACAAAGATTTAGCTGCTAGTTTAGTATAAATACATATTTGAGTCTAAAAAACAAAAAACACCTCATTATTAAGTAAAGCTACTAGGTTTCTATCAAATAAACTATTACCTAAAAATAAAGTTTAGGATGCAGCAGTTCTAAGTTCTCCAAATTCAACTGCACGCCTAGAAAATGTTGGTTTAAGCCAAGGAGCAAGCCAAGAACCTGTCAATTCAGAGGAAGGGAAAAAGTTTGGAATATCTGTTCCTAAAGTTCCACTACCTGCAACAACTTTTTCTTTTATCATAGAAATATATTGTTCTGCTGTGTATTCTATGGTATTTGCATTAAGAATTACTTCTAGTCCCCATTCACGAGCATATTGTCGAATACCAGGAATTTTACTCTCTAAAGGGCAATAGCTATCAATTGAAATTCCATTTTCACTAGTTACAAAAACACCATTAGGTGTATTAACTGCTAATGAAATATTACCTGCTGTATGGCCTGGAGTATGGAGTATTGCTACCCCATCGCCTAACATTATATCTGAGTCGATCAGAAGTTGATGTTCTGTTTTTACATCTGTAAGTGCATTTGGCACATACCAAGGTTTCTGAACAGGGTGTAATTGCTTCATAGACTCTACTTCAGCTTGGTGGAATATAAAGTAAGCATTTGGAAAAAGCGGTTCTTTGATTGTTTCTCCTTTTGAACCATTTGTTCCCATTAATCCTCTTAAATCTTGAACATGCAAGTGATCAAAAGAAACATAATCTATTTGAGATGGTTTAATTCCTAAATTTTTTAGATATTCTGGAACAGTACCATATGTTGTGCTTAGTACCTTTTCAGATAAAAAATTACCATAACGCTTAATTTGTTTATCAAAAAAAGGGGCAGCCTTGGAAGCTTGATAGTCTGAAGGATTCATTAAAAGAGTTTTAATTTTACTTCCTTGCTGAAACTGTACTAATAAAGTTCTATTAGTCATAATTACATAAGGAGCAGGAGAAAGAGCAGCTCCAGCAAAGCCAAATCTTGTTGGATAAGGAAAAGAGATTAAGTCAAATGTGCGAACAGCTAAAGCTGTAGGGCCAGAACGAAACTTTTTATGAAAATCTTGGGCAAGATGCCTTACAGCTTCTAACTTTGCACCTGTTGAAGTTATTTTGTTAGCAGGTAAAAAATCAGTAATAGGAGTAATTTTTTCATTACCAGAAATAGTTGGTTCTGTTAAAGTTGCTAGCATCTTGTAGTTCCTAAATTTATGACTAATTTTGATTTTGAATTAAACAGGAAGAAACTTATAATCTTAATAATCTTAGAACGAAACTTACATTTTAGAAAAGCTAAATTTTAATTATTAGTTATTAGCAAATTTCCTAGGAGAGTATAAATGCGTAAATTGGTATTGTTGTTAACCCTGATATTATTAACTAGTTTTTTAGCTACAAATAGTTTTGGGCAAAAGCGAAATAAAAAAGCTACAGCTGAAACCCCTACAACAACAGTAGAAAGTACTTCCACAACTACACCTATAGTAGCTCAAGTTATTAGTGGAGATTTAATAAAATTAACTAATGGAGATCTAGTAAGGTTAATGGGAGCAGATGCTCCAGTAATATCAGTTGACAATAAACCTGGACAAGAACCCTGGGCAAGTCAAGCCCGTGAGTTTGTAGAACGCCTAACAATAGCTAAAGAACTTACTATAAAAAATATGGGGCTTGAGTCAGATGAATATGGCAGACGTATTGGGTTAGTTTATGTAGGGGATTTGTGGTTAGATTATGAATTAGTAAAAGAAGGTTTAGCTGTAGTGCAACCTAATAGATATCTTGATAATAAAAGTAAACAAGAGTTAGTAGAGGCCCAAAGCGAAGCTCTAAAAGCAGGTCGAGGTATTTGGAATACAGATAATCGTTTACCTCAACCTCCACGAGACTTTCGAGCTGCTAATGGTTTGACAGAAGGGGACAATTCTAAAAATGAACTTTGGAAAGTAACTGCTTCTAAAAATGCTTCTTCAAAACCTACAACTTCTAATACTCCTTCTATAAGTTCTATTCTTTCTTATGGTGACTCAAATTCAAATTCAAAGCCATCAGGCTTAAATGCTAATTTAGCTGCAGCAAGTGAGGCATTAGATTCTTTAAAACAAATACAGGATAAAGTTAATGGAGGTATTCGCAGCACAGAATTAGCCAAATTGATAGCAAAAGCAGATGAAAAAGTTCAAGCTGTACCTGGCTCTGCTGGAGAGATATTTAAAAGATTAAGAGAAGGAATGGACGCTTATAAACTAGTTTTGGACGCTCTTAAAAAGAGGGAATTTGCTAAAGATGATGACCGACCAAAATTTGATAAATTCATCAATGGGGCATTGGATATAGCAAATCAATCTATAGAAAAATCAGAAAGTATATTAGCTAAAGGTAAAAAATAACTAATATACTAAATAAAGGAACTGCTCTAAAAATGATAAAAAGATTCCTAGATTTTCTAAGAGATTATCAAAGGCTATTTAAACTTATTCCATCTTTACTAGTAATTTGCTGTTTTATCAATACCTTAGGTTATGAGTATGTTTATGATGATCTTTTTCATGTAGTTAAGGCTAAATCAGCCTTAGGAAGTTGGGATTTAGCTAACCTAAAGCGAATGCTTACTACAGATTTTTGGAGTTTTATAACTTATTATTATCCTGAAAATGAACATTTAAAATCTGCTTATTACCGACCATTTCTTGTATTTTTTTTGAAAATTAACTATTGGTATGCTGGCTTAGATGGCTGGAAGTGGCATATTACAGGGATATTGCTTCATTCAGTTGCCGCAGGTTTAGTCTATAATTTGGTCATAGCTACAATAGAAGAGTTTGACAAAAATAAAAATGAATTCCAAAACTCTTTTATTGCTTTAATTGCTGCTAGTGTTTTTGCTGTGCATCCTGTGCAAAGTGAATCAATTGCCTGGATATCAGCTCATGCTAATGCATTGCTAGCAATATTAATCTTTTCTTCATTATTAGCCTACTTAAAAGCAAGAAAAACCCTAGGAAAAAGTTTTGTTGGATGGCTTTTACTAAGCACATTTTTCTACATTCTAGCTGCTCTTACTAAAGAAGTTGCATTGTTATTACCTGTTATTTTATTTAGTTATGAAATATTTTTGTTTGATCGAGAAAAACCTATAGTTGAGCGCTTAAAAGAAGATTTTATTTGTGGATTACCATTTTTTATAGCTACTATTAGTTACTTAATCATAAGGCTAAAAATATTAGGATATATTGGTGTAGTAGTGGAAAAGACAATAGAGTTTCCAAATTTTACAGGAGTGTCTTTCTCTGTTTCTCTTTTTACCTTACCAATGATTTTATTGAGCTACCTCAAAAATATTGTACTTCCATTTTCTCTTAGCTTATTTTACCCGGTATATTATACTAGTAAATTAGAATTAACTAATTTTTATCTACCTTTGTTAATATTGACAATAATAGGGTTAGTACTTTTAGTAATTATGTATCGAAATTTAGTTACAAGACTAGCTTTTATTTGGTTTTTAGTTCCTTTATTACCAGTGTTAAATATAAGGTCTTTTAGGCCAGAAGAGCTAATTCATGATCGCTATTTGTATTTTTCATTAATTGGAGCAGGAATATTTTTAGGACAGCTTATTCTTTGGTTAAATAAACTCTTAGCAAAAGATAAACAAGTAGGTGAAAGCCAATCAGAAAATAAAAAAACTTTACTTGAGCCTGCATTGATTGTAGTTGTAGTGTTATTTTTGGTTTTGCTAGTTAGTACAACTATAAGGCAAAATGATGTTTGGGCTAATGAATTGCAGCTTTGGTCAAGTGTGCAAGAACGATTTCCAACATCTTGTATAGCTAACAAAGAGTTAGGCCGACTGCTTATTACAAGCGGAAATTATAGTCAAGCAACAATTTGTTTTGAGCAGGCTAAGCAAAGTTGTCCAGATTCTTTACCTGTGCATGAGGCACTAGGTTTCTTATATCTTAATAGTGGAGATATTTCAAAAGCAGAGTTAGAAGTTCGTCGTTTGTTAGAACTAGTTCCAAACTCTTTTATTACAGCCTCAGCCTACTCAAATCTGGGTTTTATTTATGAAACCAAAAAAGATAAAACTCAAGCAGCACAATTCTATCAAAAGGCTTTAGAAATTAACCCAAGTCTAGACACTGCTAAAGATGGTTTACATAGACTAGAAAAACAAAAATAGAAACAAAACTTTTATATTGAAAATTCCATTAAGTTTAACTAGTAGTTTTTTCTCGCCAAACTTGCATGCTAGCACTAGAATGCTTTCCTATGGCTAGATGTCCATAGTGAACAGATTTTTGCTGTTTAGTTAATAACTCTTCCCAACAAGTGCCATCAGCGATTGCCCCATGACGTACAGGCAAACTAGTAACATTATCTTTATCACGTCCTAACACTACAATTACTCTTTCTTGTTCTGTTTCCCTTAAAAAAGCAAAGGTATTATCAGCAGCATAAAGTATTTGGAACCCTCCCCAACAAAGGGCAGTTGAACTTTTACGCAAATGAATTAATTCATGATAATGATGATATAACTCAGTGTTCCAGTGTTTTTTATCCCAAATCATACAACGGCGATTGTCTGGATCTGGCCCACCCATTAAACCTATTTCATCTCCATAGTAAAGACAGGGAATGCCTGGATAAGTAAGTAAAATCGTTGCTGCAAGTTTAGCCTTTTCAACATCTCCACCAACTATAGTTAAAATTCTAGGGGTATCATGGCTACCTAATTGATTAAATTGTTGAACAGCAATTTGCCAGGGAATTGCTGCTATAAAAGTTTGTAACTGTTTAGCAAAAGCTTCTGTAGGCAAGCACTTGTTAGATAGGTCTTTTACAAAAGCCCTATCTATATCATATCCTGCAAGCCAATTAAGCAGAGGAAAAGCAAATCCTCTATAGTTCATACTGGCGTCTAACT
This sequence comes from Blastocatellia bacterium, assembly GCA_039812885.1. Taxonomy (GTDB): domain Bacteria; phylum Acidobacteriota; class Blastocatellia; order Chloracidobacteriales; family JADJPF01; genus JADJPF01. The sequence goes on along the minus strand of JBDIBI010000022.1, from coordinate 86,408 downwards.
CTTCACCTTGTAGATGTACTGTTCCATCATGAAAATGTTCACCTAACAAATAAGCATCTGGAAATTCTGACTTTACTGCTCTTCTAATACCACGTCCAATCTTATGACCTAGTTGAGACTGACCTTGTTTAGCTAACATATTGGCAACATCAATTCGCCAACCATCTATTGAAAAAGGCTCGCGTAGCCAATGACGTAAAATAGCGTTAGGTGCTTGATAAATACGGTTTCTTAGTTCTTCACTACGATAATTTAGTTTAGGTAAGCTAGATATGCCTAACCAACAAGCATAATTATGAGGATGCTCATTAAAAGTAAAAAATTCAGCCGTTTCAGAGTTAGGATCACTTTGTGCAGCAGTAAACCAAGGATGCGTTTCTCCACAATGATTTAGCACTATGTCTAACATTAAACGCATTTCACGATCATAAAGTGCTTTTCTAAGGTTAGCTAAAGCTTTGTTGCCTCCTAGGTGTGGATCTACATTTAAAAAGTCAGCTGTATCATATTTATGATTGCTAGGAGCAGTAAAAATTGGGTTAAGGTAAATAGCATTTATTCCTAATTCTGTTAAGTGATCTAAGTGCTGAGTAATGCCTGGAATATCTCCTCCAAAAAACTCTACTCCTCCACTTTCACTATGTGGACGAGGAGTTTCACCCCATTTACGAGCTATAACAGGTTGGTTATAACAAAGATATTCTCCATTTTTTACATTAGATTTTTTTTCTCCATCAGCAAATCGATCTGGGAAAATTTGATAAAAAACACTATCTCGAATCCAGTTAGGGAAATGGAAATCTACTAACAGTTTAAAATCATTGGTATCTGTAGGTGTATATTGTTCAATACCTAAGGCATTAAACCACCAACTACTTTCGTTTGTATGAATAAAAAATCTATAAGTGAAGCGGTGCATTGTAACAGTGACAGTTGTTTCCCACCATTGACAGACTTGAGTTGTGCGGCTATAAAATTCTCCATCCAAGAGATCAAGATTTACTAACTGCATAGGTTTTAAAGATTGTTCACCATCAGGACAAGTTCGCAAGTAAACTTGTTGAATAGGAGCAATTACATCAGCTCTTAATCTAATGGTGACTTTAGTTCCTAATTGTTGATGATCTAACTTAATGTAAACAGGGGAACTATCATGGTGAACAGAGTTAAGCCAAGTCAAGTTTTTCACAAATTGCTCCTAAGAAGTAAATATTTGAGTGTAATTTAGATAAGACAGAAATCTAAGCTTTTTTTCTTGCTTTATTTAATTCGGGGCTATTATAGCAAAATATCTTTGCCAAGAGAAAATAGTCGATAGATTGCAATCCCACAATCAAAGTGATAGTATCGGAAATTTGGGGGTAGTGTTTCAAAACCTTGCCAATTGTAAAGGATAACACTTTTTCCTGAAATTCGATAAAATTTTAGGTTTAGGTAATAATTTTCTATGAGCCTGAATGTTCCAGTAATTTTCGGGATGAAATTGAAAAAATTTCGTGAAGCGCAAGGAATGTCACTAACAGATTTTGCTACACGTTGTGACTTGTCTGCTTCCTACGTTACAGAAATTGAACGTGGCAAGAAATACCCTAAAACAGAGAAAATTATGAGAATGGCTGAGGTATTAGGCCGTAGTTATGATGAACTAGTCTCATTGAAATTATCCGAAGAGTTAGCCCCACTAGAAACCTTTCTTTCATCACCTGTATTAAAAGATTTTCCTTTTCACTTTTTTGGTATTTCTATGACTGATTTGGTGGAGTTAATGACTCGTAGCCCATCAGAAGCAGCAGCTCTAGTTGAGGCAATGGTAGATATAGCCAACCATTATCAGGTAGGAGTAGAACACCTATTTCGAGCTGCACTGCGTGCTTATCAAGAAAGAAAACATAACTACTTTGAAGATATAGAAGAAGCTGTTGAAGAATTTGATGCTAACTATGGAGATCCTTCATTACATGGCTACTCTTATGAACAATTACTTGGAATTATCCAGGAATTTTATCATTATTATATAGATGATACTTCTTTAGGAGAACAGCCTAAGTTGTCAGTTTATAGATCCTTGTTAATTGCTAGAGATGAGCCTAAACTCCTTATAAATCCTCGCTTAAGTATGACTCAGCGTAAATTTATTTTAGCAAGAGAAATAGGCTATCAATTTTTAGGATTAAAAGTACGTGCTATGACTTCTGCTCCAGAAAGAGTAGATTCTTTTGAACAGGTATTAAATGATTTTAAGGCTTCTTATTTTGCAGGCTCATTACTGATTAAAAGTAAAGCAATTAGACAAGATATTGCAGAACTTTTTTCTATGACAGAATGGAAGCCTAAAGTACTGTTATCTTTATTGGAAAAGTATGGAGTAACACCTGAAATACTTTTTTATAGATTGAGTGAAATTATTCCAAGATTTTTTGGTTTTAAACTTCACTTTTTGCGCTACAATGAAGAACAAGGTAAAGTAAAACTAGTAAAGCAATTTAATATGTCTCGTCTACTAGTTCCTGGAGGTTTAGGATTAACTGAACATCACTGTCGTCGTTGGTTGGGTTTAAGATTGTTACGACAGTTACGTAGTGCAAGAAGAATAACTTCTCATCCAATAGTAGGTGTACAGGTTTCTAAGTTTATAGGTGAACCTCAAAATAAATTTTTATATTTTGGATTGGCACGACCATTAACTTTGAATCAAAATGCTAATTCTAGTGTTACAATAGGATTAAAATTTGACGAAAAACTTGAAAATACAATAAAGTTTTTAGATGATAGAAGTATTCCAAGAGTTGAAGTTGGGACAAGTTGTGAACGCTGTCCATTAGAAACTGAAGAGTGTTCTGAGAGAATAGTTTCTGCTAGTATAGTATCTCAAATCGCTGAACATCGCGAACGTGAAGAGGCTTTACGCCGATTATTATCACGTTAAATTTTTTTATAGAGCAAATACATGGGTGTATTATCGTTTGATCAATTACAAGAAAGAATAACAGATTTAGCTGTTCGCTTGCAGGTGCCATCAGATTCTTATCTACTAGGTGGTGTAGAATTTGATGATCCAGAAAAATTGAAGCTTTGTATAGATGGCCTAACCCTGGCGTTTATCAGCTATTGCTACCATAAACATCCTCGTGGTGAAAATGTTTATGAGGTTATGCAAGAACTAGAAAAATATCCTGAAGGTAGTGAACAAGCTGTAGAGCTAGAAACTCGTGCTGAAACAGCTGCGGCTTTAGAAATACCTTTTATTGTTAGACTTAACGGTATTTTGGAAGATTATTATTGTATTCGCCGAGAGCTAGAACATTTTATCCTTGATTTAAGCTAGACTACGATCTTGCTTAAACAAGCCCTAAATAACTATTTTTAGATAAATATTTTGCTTCTCACAATCTTATCTTGTAAAATAAAATTTGTTTGTTACAAATTTCTTGTGCCTTTTCTTTTATAGTAATTTTTAATACAATATAGTAAATATCCTGCAAGCTTATTGCGTAAGCTTAAAAATAAGCTTTTAATATTTGGTACACATATGGCTGATTTTAATGATCCTTACCTAACACAAATAGAAAAATATTTAGCGACTGCTAGAGATAAAAGTTGGACTGTTACAGAAGAAGACTTAGATTCTCGTGAGATAGTTTACCAAATAATAGATCAGGTTAAACAAAACCGTTTTGATTATAATGGAATAGTATGTACACCTAATATCATTACCATTTCTATTCCTGAGACAAAAGCTGAAAAAGTTGAAGATTTAGAAATGATTTTTAACGGCGAAGAGTTCTTGCGTTGTTATGAAGCTTTTCTTGCAAATGAAAAATTAAGTTTGTTTAATCCTGTTAGAATAGAAGTGCAGACTGTTAGCAAAGGTAATAGTCGGGTAATGTATCGACGAGCAGGTTTTGCTTTAGATTGGCCTGGAAAAGAAATGTCAGCAGAAGATGTAATAGTTAATGTTGATATGGCAAAGAAAAAAATTACTGACGTTCAATCTCCACTGCCTCAAATTCCTCAATTAGCTCGTTTGACAGCTCATAATGCTGTAGTTTATCAGAATAAATACCTGATTACTAAGCCAGTGATACATATAGGTAGAATGCGTAGTGTGATTAACGAGCAAACAGGAAAATTAATTAGACGTAATGATTTTGTTTTTGCTCATCTAGAGTCACCTGAAGCCCTTTCTAATAGTGTTTCACGCCAACATGCAACCATATTTTTCCGCAACAATGCTTTTTATATTTTGGATCATGATAGTGCTAATGGTACAGCAATACAACGTGGTGGAGTAAATGCCGAAGAGTTTGTTGTAACTCCTAGTTATGCTCAAGGTGTAAAACTAGAACATCGCGATATTTTAAGATTTGGCTCTGCTTGGGTAAGTTTTGAAATTGTTCCTCTATCGGAAATGACCAACGGGCAAGTGCAAACTGCAAGACCAGCAGATCCTTATAGTGATACTTCTAAGACTACAGGCCAAATATCTAAAAAAGATCTTACTCCATCAGATCGTGCTAATTTGGAAGATGCTATTAGAAGGATGGGTAAAGAGTGATTCAATACTTATCGCTAATAAACTTCACTTAAGTGAGTTTATTAGCATAGGTAGTATTTCTCCAGCTTTACCTTCTAATAGAATATCCATAAAAGAACTAATAGCAGATCTTTGGTTATTAACTTCTATTAAAAATGCTCCAGAATCTTTTGCATACATAGGAATGCTAGCGGCTGGTTGCACTACTCCTGCGGTTCCAACTACTAAACATAGGTCACAGTTTCTTGCTTTGTTAACAGCTTCAGATAAAGTTAAGCTTGGTAAGGCTTCTCCAAACCAAACTACTCCAGGCCGCGCATAAGCTCCACAACGGCATTTAGGAGGGATGGTGTTATAATTAAGTTCTTGTTCTGTAAGTAGACGGCCTTCTTGAAAACAACGATTTTCCAAAATTCTTCCATGAAGTTCTAAAACATTTTTACTTCCTGCTAATGTATGATAACTATCAACATTTTGTGTAACTATAATAACTTGGCAATGTTTTTCTAGTTCTACTAGAGCATAATGAGCAGGGTTTGGAGCATTTTTACGTACTATATCACGTCGAAACTCATACCAATCCCAGACAAGCTTTGGATTGGCTCGAAAGCCTTCTGGAGAAGCTAATTCAGCCGGATCATATTTTTCCCAAAGACCTACTTGAGCATCTCTAAAGGTGGGAATACCGCTTTCTGCTGAAATTCCAGCTCCAGTTAGAACAACAACATTTTTAGCTTTTCTTAATTTGTCTGAGGCAGTTGACAAGAGTTTTTCTAAATTTTGCATAAATTAGTTTCGCCAAATTATGAGGATGAAAATCACAGATCAATATTAAAAAATTTTTTTCTAATATGCTACAATCACTAGCATTTAAATCTTTATTTAATAAAATTCTCAAGCCCTAAAACAAACCTTACACTAAGGATACTTTCAAATGGAAAAAAAGAGCCTCCGAGTAGCTAAAGTTACAAGAAAAACCAAAGAAACAGACATTAAAATCAGCTTAAATTTAGATGGACAAGGACAATCAGAAATTACTACAGGAATAGGTTTTTTTAACCATATGTTAGAGCTTTTTGCTAGACATGGCCTATTTGATCTAAAGGTTAGTTGTCAGGGAGATTTACACATTGATGATCATCATACAGTAGAAGATGTGGCTATAACCTTAGGTAGAGCTTTTGCCCAAGCCTTGGGAGATAAAGCTGGAATTGAGCGTTTTGGAACTGCTTATGTTCCTATGGATGAAACTTTGGTTAGAACAGTAGTTGATTTATCTGGACGAGCTTTTTTAGTCTATCATGTTGCACCTGTTAGACCTACTATTGGGACTTTTGCGGTAGAACTTGCCGAGCACTTTTGGCACTCTTTTGCTGATTCTCTAAGAGCTAATATTCATATAGAGTTATTATATGGCCGTAATCAGCATCATATTCTTGAAGCTATATTTAAATCTACAGCTCGTTCTCTTTCTGCTGCAACTAGAATAAATCCAAGAATTGAAGGGATTTTATCTACTAAAGGTACTTTAACGTAAAGGTATTGATGGATGATTGCAATAATTGATTATGGTGTAGGAAACTTACGTAGTATAGAAAAAGCTTTTGCTGCTGTAGGAGTAACAACACAGGTAAGTGGCAATAAACAAGTCTTAGAAGCTGCTGAAGCTCTTGTCCTTCCTGGTGTTGGAGCCTTTGGAGATGCAATAAATAGTTTAAGATCAATTAATCTTGATCAATTGATTATCTCAGCAGCAAAAACAGGCAAACCTATTTTAGGAGTTTGCTTAGGATATCAGTTGTTATTTGAGGAAAGTGAAGAGTTTGGACTTCACAAAGGTCTAGCTCTACTACCTGGCCGGGTGGTTAGATTTCCAGAAAGTGACTTGCGTATTCCACATATAGGTTGGAACCAAGTTCGACAATGTCAAAAACACCCAATTTTATTTGATTTTATTGAAAATGATTTCTTTTATTTTGTTCATTCCTTTTATGTTAAACCTTCTTTACCTAGTGATTTAATAGCTGTATCTGATTATGGCATTGAGTTTAGTGCTATTGCTGGACGTGATAATATTGTAGGAGTTCAGTTTCATCCAGAGAAAAGCCAACATGCAGGACTAAAACTACTTAAAAACTTTGCTACAAGGATGGTGGGAAAATGTTAATTTTACCTGCAATTGACCTAAAAGATGGAGCTTGTGTCCGGTTGTCTCAAGGGGAGAAAGACAAAGTAAAGGTTTATAATTCAAATCCATTAGCTGTAGCAGAAGGTTTTGTTTTGGCTGGTGCAAAAATGCTCCACATTGTTGATCTTGATGGGGCTTTTGTAGGTGAGCAAACTAAAAACTTAATGGTTGTTAGAAATATTTGTAATGAGCTAAATGTTCCTATACAGTTTGGTGGTGGAGTTAGACAAGAGCAGGTAGTAGCAAGTTTGTTGGAAATGGGAGTTTCTAGAATTGTGTTAGGAACTATTGCAATAGAATCTCCAGAACTTCTAAAGACACTTGTAAGAAATTATGCTAAGTATTTAGCTGTAGGCATAGATGCTCGTAATGGAAAAGTAGCAACACGAGGTTGGACTCATACTACTACAGTTGATGCTATTAACTTGGCTAAAGAAATGGCTGAAATGGGTATTGAGAGGGTAGTTTATACAGATATTGCTCAAGATGGTATGTTGAAAGGGCCAAATATTGAAATGACCCAAAAGCTAGCTCAGGCTACTAAACTTAAAATTACTGCTTCAGGAGGAATTAGCTGTTTGGCAGATATTAGCAACTTAAAAAATTTGGAGAAAGATGGAGTTGATAGTTGTATAATAGGCAAAGCTCTATATGAAGAAAGATTTACTTTAGCTCAAGCTTTGGCTATTACCTAATAATAATCTACAAAAATATATTTAGTACCAATACTCTAAATAAGGTAGATTTTAAGTGTTAATGTTAAAGAAAAATGTTTGGATTACACCAGATAGATTTTTATTTAAAAGATCAGTTTGTTTGATCAATTATTGTTTGTCAGTTTATTGCAGCTTAGGCGGACTTTGTGATAGAGTTTTGCCAATCCTAGGAAAAAATCAGTTCTTATCCACATTTTAACTGTTAACAGAATTTAAGAGTGCAGTAAGAATGGCTATACAACAAGTAAAAGCCTATGTTGATGTTCAGTCTCTAGCGCAACTAGCTCAATTTAGAGGGGTTAGTGGTGAAGTAGTAGTAAGAGCCTATCAACTTAATTGGCGACTAAGAGAAAATATTGGCAACTTGCTAGCTGCTTTAGCTGGTCAACGTGGCCCATATTTGATTACTGGCCCAAGAGGTGCTGGTAAAAGCCATTTGCTTACATTAATACGTGCCTTAACAACCTCCCCTGGCTTATCTAACGCTCTACGTGATCCTGCAATAGTTTCAGCTGCTGGTAAACTCGCAGATGAAAGATTCTTTATTATTGAGCTTTCAATTACTGGAGATGAACCTCCTGATTTATTAAGTATGATTAGGGATGAACTAGCTAATAGAGAAAGTAACCCAATCATATTTACTGATGAAGAATGGAGTACTTCCATTTCTGGTTCACGAGTATTTAGATTAATTAAATCAAAGCTTTCTGTTGGAGTAGTACTTTCGCTTTTTATAGATGGTTTATCTACTCCAATGCGTGCTAACAAAAGGACTCAGACCCAGCTAGCTAATTGGTTAAGTTGGGTAGCGGATCAATTTCGTGATCAATCTCAGGGCTTAATTGTTACTCTTGATGAAGATATTCTTTCAGATGTTGGGGATATATTACTAAATAAATTTAAGCTGGAGCGCTTAGATACAGTCAATCTTAGAGATGTTGCAGATAGGTTTATATTAAAGAAAAATGATTATCAACGCCAAGATTTAGGTTCGCTTTACAACGAAGTTGTCAGGTTAATGCCACAATTTAGTTGGTCAAAGGATGATTTTGTTGCTTTATATCCAATCCATCCAGCCATTTTAGAAGTTGCTCCAGCAATGCGAACCTTTTCACCTAGTTTTTCTTTGTTAGGTTTTGTTAGTTCTGCTGCGTCAAAGGCTGCTAGTAGAAGGGGAATGAACCTCTCAGCTTTAGATGAGCTATTTGATAGTTTTGAATTTGACCTTAGAAAAAATGAGCAATTAGCAGGGCTTTTTAGTGCTTATGACTTAATTGTTCAGCAAGGTATCCCACGTTTAGTTAATTTTGATGAAAAGATGTGGGCTAAATTGGCGCTAAAAGCTTTGTTTATATTCTCTTTGGCAAATAAGGGAGTGTCTCTAAATAAATTAGCAGATTCAGTGATGCTTTATGATGATCGAGATTTTGGAGCCACTAATCGCCGGTTAAATACTATTCTAGAATGTTTTTCTAACACGGTTCCAGATGCTTTGGAAATAGTTGGTGAAGGCCGCTCTCGCACCTATCGCTTTGTAATAAAATCAAGTAAATCCTCTAAAGAAGTTTTAGAAGAAGCTATTGAAAAAATAGAAGATAGCGATTTTAGATTAACTGAAATTTTAGTTACAACTGGAGGAGAGTTCTTTTCTGACTGGCCTCTTAATTTAGATAATTCCATTAGAGCAGAATTAGCAGTCTCATGGCGCAATACTTCTAGGGCTGGTGTGCTAAAGCTAGGAACAAAAGTAGAGATGTCTCCTATTAATAATTCTTCCTCTTCTTCAGGAAGTGAAGCTTTAGGAGTAGATATAGTTCAAGATATAGTTGATGAAGAAGATTTACTCCCAATAGATGCTCTTCTTGATCCATATGGTCAAACAGGTGAATTTTCCCTCTCTCAAATAGGATGTGAGTGGGATTGGCAAATATGCTTAATTCCTATTAATTGTTCTCCTCCAATAGATATCCCATTCTTTAATCCTCCTACGTTAATTTACTGGATTCCTTCTGAACCAACTAAAGAAGATATGACTGCACTTAAACAAGCTTTAGTGCTTAGAACACAAGCTGAAGAGTTGGCACAACAGAAAATAGATTGTATTGCAGAACAACAGAAAATAGATCTTCAGCTACAAGAAATCTTCCAGCGTATTTATGTTGATGGTGGGCAATTTATTAATCCTGGTTCAGACAGACCTATTTTAATTTATCAACCTGCTATAGCTGGTTCAACTATAGTAGAAATGCTCTCTCTTCTATTGGCAGAGTCCTTATTGCTACGTTATCCAGAGCATCCAAATTTTAGTATTGAACTTAATGAGCAAGAACTAGGGGAGTTAGTAAGAAATTTATTTGGTAAAGCAGACCCATTTTCTTCTGTTACACAAGCTTATGCAGAAACTTATTGTGTACCTCTCAGCTTAGTTTCCAAAGCGGGGGACTATTATGAGCTAGACTTAAAAGAAGAAAATCAGTCTTTGGCAATTAAAGAAGTTCTAAAAATGGTTTCTGAAACACCAAAGAATTCCTCACTACAAATCAGTCAAGTTTACTCAAGACTTAGAGCAGAACCTTTTGGATTAAAGTCTTTACCACAAAAATTACTTATATTGGCTTTAGTAGCGGATTGGACTATAGAGCTTACTTCAGAAGAGGGAAGACAAGTCTTAAATGCAACTAATTTAGGGCTAGAGCAGGATTTCAACCAATACACAAAGATACAACGTCTTTCATCTTTTAGCCATTCTCCAAAAATTCTTTGTGAGTGGTATCGTTTATTAACTTCTACTTCAGAGGAAATAGACTTAATTAGCCCTGCTGGTCGAGAACAAATCAAAGCAGGACTTCAGGCTTGGCAAGAGAATTGGACTAACTTAGCTGTTGCAGATCAACTAGAAAAATTACCAGTAGAAATTTTAACTACTAGACTCTGGCAAATGGGGTCTTCTTGCAAACGATATTTTGAAACCGTCAGTGATATTATAACTAGCATACTTAAGCAAAGTGTAACTTTGGAAACTGGCATTGGTCAAATTATTGATAGCTTTGGAGAAAAAGACACAGTTTATTTTGGGGCTGTTAGTGAATTAACTATATTAGTCAATTTCTTAGCTTGGCTACCTTTCTTCTTAGAAACTAAAGATTATATTTTATTTACTGAACCAACTAATGATAGCCAAATTGAAATGGAAAGAGCCGAACTTATAGCTTTTCTAGAACAATCTCAACGCCTGTTTGATGAAGAAAAACGCCAACGCTATGAAACTGTCTATCGAAGTTTTCAGGCACACTATACAGACTTCTATGCTACTTTGCATGATAACTTGATGTCACCTAATCAGTTAAGTGGACTAGAGGAATTACTTAATAGCGATAAATGGACTACTTTTGAATTAATTTCCCAACTATCTGTAGCTAATCAGCACTACTATTTACTAGCACAAGAGCTAATTAGCAAAGTAAGAACTAATGTTTGTCATCTGCCAGTAAGAGAATTGCTACAAACACAACCCTTCTGTAATTGTTCATTTAGAATTAGTCGCAATGTTAATAGCCGTATTTTCCTAGTAGTGCTAAAAGATATAATTGAACAAGGCATAAAATATCATCAACAACTCTTAAGCCAATACAAAACTAGGCTAAAAACCTTAACTAGTCTTGAAACACAAGAAATTAATAGAATCGAAACCTTACTAACTTCTTTCTTTAATGGGGAATCTAGAAAATTAACTCTTTATTCAGTGAAAAAACTAAATGAAGTACTAGATGGTAGTCTAAAAGCTCCTGTTGGATTGGTTCCAGCTGTAAAATTAAGTGACAAAATAACTAAACAAGATTTACGAGAACGCTTTGAACGATGGCTAGAAAACTTACCAGAAGAACCAGGTGTAGCATTAGAATTTTCTAATCGCAGAGATTTTGTTGATGAATAAGCCTTATAGCTTTGCAGTTATTGGCCCTGGCCGCTTAGGTAAAACTATTATTACCTTGCTCAAATATCTTGGCTATCAACTAGATACTGTAATCAAACATACTAGCCAAGAAGATCTAGAACTCAACTTACTAACTCAGAACCTTCATTCAGTAAATGTCTTTGATAACAATACTAAGAAACAGTTTAATGTTCCAGATATAGTATTTATTACTACTCCCGATGATTTGATTGAGCTTACTGCAAAAAATTTAACTTCTTACAAAAATTGGAAAGAAAAAATAGTTTTTCATTGTAGTGGCGCGTTAAGCTCTAAAGCCTTGTCTGCATTAGCTGAGCAAGGTGCTTTTGTTGGTTCATTACATCCACTAAAAAGTTTTTCTACCCCAATAAAATCTATCGATGAATTGGCAGAGGTTTATTGGTGTATTGAAGGTCATGAAAAAGCTGTAAATTTAGCTAATGATATAGTACTAACAGCAAAAGGAAAGGTTGTGACTATTGAGGCTGATAAAAAAACTCTTTATCATGCAGCCGCAGTAATGTCTTGTGGGCATCTAATAGCTCTTCTAGATTTGAGTTTAAGGCTTTTAGGTGAATGCCAAATACCTGAATCACAAGCAAAAGAAATGTTACTTCCTTTAATTCAAAGTACTATAAGAAATTTTGCTAGTAAAAGCTCAGACTTAGCTTTAACAGGGCCTTTTGCCCGTGGAGATGAGCAAACTATAAATAACCATTTACAAGCTTTAATGAAAGTGCCAAACAATTTTTTATCTGTTTATTTGCTGTTAGGTCAACATAGCTTAGAAATAAAAAATAAAAACAGGAGTATATAAAATGTATAAGAGAAATTCACATTGTTCATTCTGTGGACAAGCTTTTGATCCACAACAATCTTGGCCCCGTAAATGCAATAGTTGTCAAAATACAACATTTCTTAATCCTACTCCAGTGGCTGTAATACTTTTGCCTGTTGATGGTGGGCTTTATACTATCCGCCGTAATATTGAGCCTAAAAAGGGAATGTTAGCACTGCCTGGAGGTTATATTAATTTAGGAGAATCTTGGCAAGCAGCAGCAGCAAGAGAACTTTATGAAGAATCTGGTGTAAAAATTGAAGCTTCTGAAGTTACACTATTTAACGTGCTTAGTGCTCCTGATGGAACAGTACTTATTTTTGGTTTAGCCAATCAACGCTCCGCTAAAGAGCTATCTAGCTTTGTTGCCAATGAGGAAAGTACAGAATCAGCAATAATTACTGAACCTCAAGAACTAGCTTTTCCTTTGCATAGTCAAGTTGTAAGAGAATTTTTCTCTAAAAAGTAAATTTAGTGTTAGGCAATAGCATTGAAAAAACAATCTTATCTTACTTTTAGAACATTTTCTGTAGTATTGTCGCTCTTAAGCATAGTGCTTCTAATTTCTTTTGCTATTGCAATGTTTTTTGGTAGTGAAAAAATCTCTACTTCTCAAGTACTTTCTGCTGGGGTAAACTATGTGTTAGGCAAACCCACAGGCTTATCTAGTGAAGTGGAGATAATTCTTTTTAGCATCAGATTGCCAAGAGCTATTCTAGCTTTGGCCGCTGGAGCATCTCTTTCTGTCGCTGGAACTGCTCTACAAGCACTACTTCGTAACCCTTTGGCAGAACCTTATGTTCTAGGTGTTTCTAGTGGAGCTGCTTTAGGTGCTGTATTAGCAATTATTCTGGCAGAAAATCTACCGGTAGGTCAACCATTAGGAGCTTTTCTTGGAGCAACATTAACAATCTTAATTGTGTATGTATTGGGTCAAGGTAAACAAGGTACTTCTACAGACCGGTTGATTTTAGCAGGAGTTATCACTACCTCTTTTTTGTGGGCAGCTATTATTTTTTTACTAACAGTTGCCAGTAGTTCCAAGCTAAAGGGCATAGCTTTTTGGTTAATGGGAGATTTAAGCAGTAGCAATAACCGTTTACTAACTATTACCTTATTAATTGATGGATTAGCTATTGGAATAATTTTTCTTTTATCACGATCTCTAAATTTATTAATAGTGGGCGAAGAGAGCGCATTTAGTCTAGGAGTATCAGTAGAGAAAGTTAAGGTAGTAATTTACTTGTTAGCATCTTTACTTACTGGTGCAACAGTTGCTGTAGTTGGTTCAATAGGTTATATAGGTTTAATAGTTCCTCATATTATTAGAATGGCCTTTTCCAGTGATCATCGTTTATTAGTCCCTGGATCTGCATTGTTAGGCGCAAGTTTGTTATTACTAGCAGATACTTTAGCACGCACAATAATTGCTCCAAGAGAATTGCCTGTTGGAGCGATTACAGCATTGATAGGAGCGCCAATTTTTGTTTATCTACTGCGTCGAACTGCTTGATTAGAAAAGCCAAGTAATTATAATTAAACTTTGTAGTACATCCGATAAAATTTTCTCCTTATTGCGAGGCAAATGTGAGTTCAGTTGAAGCTTCTTGTCCTGCGTGTGGTGCGCCTGTTACTTTTAATGTTAGCACTTCTTTAGTGGCAATTTGTGAGTATTGCAACTCTGCTGTGGCGCGAGGAGATCGCAAGTTAGAGGATTTAGGCAAAGTTGCTGATTTAACAGATACCGATTCACCCTTAGATATTGGTCTTAAAGGGGTTTACCAAAACGTTCCTTTTCTAATAACAGGGCGAGCTCAACTAGGACATCAAGCTGGCGGAATTTGGGATGAATGGTATGCGGCCTTTGAAGACGGGCGTTGGGGATGGATTGCTGAGGCTCAAGGGCGCTTTTATGTTACTTTTCCTTCTTCTAGCCCTACACAAATCCCTCATTTTGAACAATTATATCCAGGTGGAACATTTGCTGTAGGTAATTCTCCTGCTATGTTGGTTGCAGAAAAAGGTGTAGCCACTTCACTTTCAGCAAAAGGAGAAATTCCTTATAGATTTGAGCCAAAAAGCCAATATGGATATGTAGACCTTTCAGGACAACAAGGTGTTTTTGGTACTATTGATTATAGCGAAAATCCTCCATTGCTTTTTATGGGTCGTGAAGTCCCACTAAGCGCATTAGGTTTTCCACCAGGTACAGTTAAACCAGAACGCGAACTCCGTCAAGTAAAAGCCCTACAACTTTCTTGCCCTCAATGTGCTGGGCCATTGACTCTACAAGTCCCAGACAAATCAGAACGTATTACTTGCCCTAACTGTGGATCATTTTTAGATGTTAATCAAGGTAAGTTGCAGTACTTGAATTTACCTAGGCTACAACCTATAAAACCTATTATTGCTCTTGGTCAAGAAGGTGACTTTGAGGGCAAGAAGATGAAGGTGTTAGGCTTTGTTAAAAGAAGTGTGACTGTTAGTGGTATTAAGTATCCTTGGGATGAGTTTCTTCTTTACAATGTGGAAGCAGGGTTTCAGTGGTTAGTTTTTAATAATAACCATTGGACTTATGTTAAGCCTTTGCCGCCAGGCACAGTTAAAGTTGATAAACTAATTGGGATAGCAAGTTTTGGAGACAAAGAGTTTAAGATTTTTGATCAAGGCAATGCTGTAGTTGATTATGTAATGGGTGAGTTTTATTGGAAAGTTACTGTGGGTGAAACTGTTCAAGCTACAGATTTTATTGCTCCACCATTGATGTTATCAGAAGAAATTTCTCCTTCAGAAGTTAGTTGGTCATTAGGTGCATATTTACCTAAAAGTGAAGTTGAAAAAGCTTTTGGCATGCCCGCAGGCACTTTACCAGAACCAATAGGAATTGCTCCAACTCAACCTTATCCAGGTACTACAGGACTATCTAAGCATTGGGCTATATTTAGCGGTTTAACAATAGTGCTTTGGTTATTTTTTGTAATTACATCTAGCAATCGAGTAGTATTTTCTAAGGCTTATCAATTACCACCACTTGCTAATAATAGCACTGCTACTCAAATAATATTCTCTGAACCGTTTGAACTAGCAGGTAGAAAGAATCTATATGTTGTTGGTACTTCAAAGGTAAATAACTCTTGGTTTTATTTTGAAGGAGACTTTATCAATGAAGAAACAGGATTAGTACAAAGTTTTTCTATGCCTATTGAGTATTATTCTGGATATGACAGTGATGGATCTTGGAGTGAAGGTGGTCAAACTTCTACAATGTTCCTCTCTTCTTTGCCAGCAGGCAAATACACTTTGCGTATAGAGGCGCAATGGAATAATTGGCAACAACCAGCAGACCTTTCTTTAGAAGTTCGCCAAGGTGTTGCACGTGATTGGCATCCTTTTTTGATTTTGTTGATTTTGCCTATAATCCCGTTAATTACTTGGTTTAAGAAAAATAGCTTTGAATCCAGACGCTGGCAAGATAGCCCATTTAAGCCTGTTAGCAATAGCAGTGATGATGATAGCGAATAACACAATTATTTATATTAGTCCCAGGTTTTAGTAAATCAAATAACTGTAACTTGGGATCATGAAATGAGAAATAGTTATGAATGCAAAACGAATATATTTAGCATTTGGCAGTTTACTAATTATATTATATGCACTTGTGGGTTTTAATGGTTGGGAATTTGGCGACAGCAAGCGCGAAGTAGTGCCACCAGATGTTCGTCAATCTCCAGGTGGATATAGGTCTTTTCACTTTTGGCATTCTGGTTATCAGGGAGGAAAATAATGTTAGCTTTTTTTGTAAATACAAATGAAATTATGATAATGCCTATGATTAATGCATTAATCTTTGCTTTGCTAGGAATGGTTTTATTTGGGTTGGCGTTCTTTATTATTGTTATGATTTGTCCTTTTTCTATTCGCAAAGAAATTGAAGAAGATCAAAACACTTCCTTAGGAATTGTAATAGGTTCTGTCATTATTGGGATCGCCTTAATATTAGCTGCTGCAATTCATAGTTAAAACATGATTCGTACTCCAATAATTTTTCTTAATGTCCTAATTATTGCTACTTGTGGGCTTATCTACGAGTTGCTAGCTGGTACTTTAGCAAGTTATGTACTAGGTGATTCTATTACGCAATTTTCCTTTATCATAGGAATGTATCTTTCAGCTTTAGGTGTAGGGGCTTGGTTGTCAGGCTTTATTGAAAATAATTTAGCTAAACGCTTTATTGAAATAGAAATAGCTGTAGCAATACTTGGAGGTACTTCTGCTCCGTTATTATTTCTTAGCTTTGCCAAACTAAGCTACTTTTATATCATACTTTACGCCATTGTTTTTCTAATAGGTACGTTAGTAGGTTTAGAACTGCCATTATTGATGCGTATCCTAAAAGATAACCTAGATTTTAAAGATTTAGTTTCTCGTGTACTTACAATTGATTATATTGGAGCTTTAGTTGCCTCACTATTGTTTCCAATTTTTTTAGTTCCACGTCTGGGTTTAGTGCGTACTTCATTGCTATTTGGGCTTCTCAATGCAGGTGTAGGGCTTTGGGGAACTTGGACATTACAACCCTTAATTAAACAAGGTATTTTAGAACTACGTATAAAAGCTGGAATTGTTATTTTACTTCTGCTAACTGGTCTATTTGCTGCAAATAAAATTACTTCTTTAACAGAAGATAATATGTTTGCAGATGAAATAATCTATTCACGTACTACTCAATACCAGCGTATTATTATTACAAAAAACCGTGCAGGCTTTCAACTCTTTCTAAATGGCAATCTACAATTTAGTTCTGCTGATGAATATCGTTATCATGAATCACTTGTTCATCCTGCTGTGACTTTATTTGGTCAACCTAAAAAAATCCTAGTCCTAGGCGGTGGAGATGGACTTGCTCTTAGAGAACTACTAAAGTATCCTTCCGTAGAGTCAGTCACATTAGTAGATCTTGATCCTGAGATGACACGACTTTCAGACCGCTTTCCATTATTAGCCAAATTAAATCAAAATGCTTTTTCTAACCCAAAAGTAAAAGTTATTAATCAAGATGCAATGATTTGGTTAGAAGACCAAACAAATAAGTTTGATATAGCAATTGTGGATTTTCCTGACCCTAATACATTTACTTTAGGTAAACTCTATACTACTAGATTTTATCGTTTGCTAAAAAAATCTTTAACTGAAAATGGGACAGTTGCCATTCAATGTACATCTCCATTATTTGCTCGCACTTCATATTGGTGCATTATCAAAACCATTGAAGCCGCGGGTTTTTCAGTACGACCCTATCAAACAGCTGTGCCTGCTTTTGGAATGTGGGGCTTTGCTTTAGCTAGAGTGAAGGAGTTTGACATTCCTAAAGAAGCTCCTAAGGATATAAAACTTAAATTTCTCAATGATTCTACAATGGCAGCATTATTTAGTTTTTCTGCTGATATGTCAGCTGTTCCTGTAGAAGTTAATCGCTTAGATAATCAAGTCTTAGTCCATTACTATGAATCAGAATGGCGGCGTTGGGAATGAAGTTTACTCGACGAGAATTGCTAACTGCTTTTTTAGGCTCACCTCTAGCTTTGGCTGCTTGCCAAAACAATAAAACTCCCCCTTTTCCTGCTGGTGAAATAATAGGCCCTTCAGATACTCTAGGCCATAAAATCCGAGATAGATTTAATTTTGAACCTTCATCTGATAATCAAATATCAACAAAACTAGTAATAGTAGGAGGAGGTATAGCAGGACTTTCAGCTGCTTGGCGTTTATTAAGAGATGGGTTTGAGGATTTTGTGTTGATAGAGCTAGAAAAATCTCCTGGAGGAACAGCTAGAAGTGGGGAATCAAAGCTAGTTTCTTATCCTTGGGGAGCACATTATGTTCCTGCTCCAATGAAGGAAAACAAAGCACTTTTAGAGCTTTTTACTGAGATGGATTTGCTAGAAGGCACAGATGCCGATGGTCAGCCAATAGTAGCTGAGCAGTATTTATGTCGTGAACCTGAAGAAAGAATTTTTTATCGTGGCCGTTGGTATGAAGGGCTTTATCTTTATGCAGGAGCTAGTGAGCAAGATTTAGCAGAGTTTAAGGCTTTTCAAAAAGAAATAGATCGTTGGGTAGCATGGCGTGATTCTAAAGGTCGCCGTGCTTTTGCCATTCCTATTGCAACTGCTTCAGATGATGCAGAGGTCACAGCTTTAGATAAAATCAGTATGGCAACTTGGTTAAAACAACAAGGTTGGACTTCTAGCAGGCTTTATTGGTTGGCAAATTACTCCTGTAGAGATGATTATGGAGCAAGCCTTGAAAATACAAGCGCTTGGGCTGGAATTTTTTATTTTGCTTCAAGACAAACTAAACCAGGTTCAGAATCTCGTCCATTAGTTACTTGGCCTGCGGGAAATGGGTATTTAGCCAATTATTTGTATAGTAAAGTACAAACTAAAGTTAAATTAGGGTTAGCTGCTATGGATATTATCCCAATACCAGAAAGAAACCAAGTTACAGTAATGGCAGTAAACCATAATGATAGAGTTGTTAATTTTCAAGCTAATAAGGTGATTTTTGCTGCTCCTCATTTTCTAACTCATTATGTAATACGTCCTTATCGTGAAAATACTCCTAAGCATGTTATGGAATTTGACTATGGAACTTGGATGGTAGCTAATTTATTCTTAAAAGATCGGCCTAAAACTAATTTTAGATCTCCACTTTGTTGGGATAATGTTTTTTATGAAAGTCCTTCACTAGGTTATGTAGTGGCTACTCATCAAAAAGGTTTAGACTTTGGCCCAACAATTTTTACTTATTACTACCCAATAACAGATGATGATACTCGTCAGGCTAGAAAAAAACTACTTAGCACAAGCTGGAAAGAATGGGCAGATGTTACATTAACAGATATTTCTCGTGCTCATCCTGATATTAGAGATTTAACAGAACGTTTAGATGTAATGCGCTGGGGACACGCAATGGTTAGGCCAAAACCTGGATTTGTTTGGGGACAAGCACGTAAAGAAGCTGCCCAAGCTTTTCAAGGTATCCATTTTGCACATGCTGATTTAAGTGGTATAGCACTTTTTGAAGAAGCCTTCTACCAAGGTATTAGAGCAGCTGAAGAAGTGCTTGCTGCTAACAACCTAACAGTTAAATCAATGCTAGCTGGTTAAAACTTATGGATACAGCAATAAAACAAAACTACTGGCTTTTTTCTCCTAAAGTAGATGTTGGAGTTTTTTTAGGAAGTGCTTTAGCTGCAATGCTAGCACTACTTATAGGAGCAAAAGTTGGAGTACTAAAAGGTGCAACTCCTGATTGGGCTTGGATTCCAGCAGTTTTGCTTATTGATGTTGCTCATGTTTACTCTACAGGTTTTAGGGTTTATCTAGATAAAGAAGAATTAACTCGCCGTCCCTGGCTCTATGGTTTAGTCCCAACAATTGCTCTACTAATAGGTATAACGCTTTATGCTCAAGGTGAATTAATCTTTTGGCGTGTTTTAGCCTATGTGGCGGTGTTTCATTTTGTTAGGCAACAATATGGTTGGATGTCACTTTATCGTACTAAATGTGGTGAAATCAGTCGGCTAACTTGGTGGATTGATGCTTGTGCCATCTATATGGCAACTCTTTACCCCCTTATTTATTGGCATACACACTTGCCTAGACATTTTTGGTGGTTTCTAACAAATGACTTTATTAATCTTCCACAAATTACTCTTAGCATAGCTAAACCTATTTACTATATTACATTAGCAGTTTATATAGTACGTAGTCTCTACTATGGCCTAGTAAAACGTTCTTGGAATCCTGGTCGAGATATTATAGTAGTAACAACCGCTTTTTGTTGGTATATAGGTATTATTGGTTATAACTCAGATTATGCATTTACTGTTACTAATGTAATTACTCATGGCGTTCCTTATATAGCTTTAGTTTATTGGTATGGTAAACAGCGTTGTGATGAAAATCACCAAAAAGGAGTGTACAAACTCTTTTCTAGTGGCCCAATAAATTTTTTGTTGATTTTGTGGGCTTTAGCTTATGTAGAAGAACTTTTTTGGGATCGTGGAGTTTGGCATGAAAGAAGTTGGTTTTTTGGTCAAGCCTGGGATATAGATGAGTTTAAGATTATATTAGTGCCATTACTTGCTTTACCTCAACTAACTCACTATATTTTGGATGGTTTTATTTGGCGGCGCAAAAGCAATCCTAAATTTTCCTTGGTAAATAAATAAATAAATCTTTTTACTTGTTAATGGTGAGGAAGTTTTTCATTAGTAATAATTTTGTACCAAACACCTTCTATAGCCAAGCCTTCAATTGTACCACGAATATCTAAGGCAGAAGGTAACACCAGCAAATCAGCTTTATCATCTAAGGCTCTTAGTGCTAAGCCTTCACCAATAGGAAAAAGTCGTTTAATCAGAAATTTCTCTTCATGCTTAATAATTGCAATTTGTCCACTACGGACTTTATTAGTTCGCCGTACAGCTAATAAATCACCTTTAGATGCAATTAAAAACTCAGGTGCTTCTATCAATTTCAAAACAATCCATTTGTTAGGTTTAGCATTAAATCCAATAATATCAACTGGTAATTTAACTGTATTTTCTTCTAAATCAAAAGAATGTTGTTGTCCAAACTTAGCTTTGTATAAAGCTACTTCTAATCCCAAATCAGAGCGGCAAAGTTTTATACTAATACCATCACCTAAGTCTATATCTGACAACATATTATACTATGTCCTGTAGGTCTAGTAAGCCTACTATAATATTATTTTTGTCAACTACTGGTAAAGCATTAACATGTCGTTCTGCCATTAAATTTTTTGCATCACGGACTAATGTTCCAACCAGTATGGATAAACCAGGACTCGTCATGACTTTACCTACAGGTTTATTTCCTATATCACTATCCAATTCCCAATGGCGACGGAAATCGCCATCAGTAAATACACCTAATTTGTGTCCTGTATCATCAGCTACAACAGCAAGACCAGCACGGGCGCGGCTAATTGCAATTATGGTTGTTTTTACGCTTGTATCTAGGGAGACAACAGGACAACGTGAGCCTGTGCGCATAAGATCTTCTACTTGGCTTACTAATCTTCCAATACTACCTCCTGGATGTAGCTTAGCATACTCCTCAGTGGTAAAACCTCGTAGTTCTAAAGCTGTTAGAGCCAAGGCATCTCCTAGAGCAAGAAGTGCTGTAGTAGAACTAGAAGGGGCTAATTGTAGAGGACAAGCTTCTTCTAAGATTCCTAGCTCTAGAACTATTTCTGAGTTACGTCCTAGAGAAGAGCTACGTTTAGCGGTTAAAGCAATCCGAAATACTTGACGATTTCGTAAGTAAGGTAGTAGTCGCACTACTTCTTCGCTTTCGCCAGAGTTAGAAAAAATTAGGGCAACATCGTTGCTAGCTGCTAATCCTAAGTCACCATGCATTGCTTCAGCAGGATGTAGAAAAAAAGCTGGAATACCAGTAGAAGCTAGTGTTGAGGCTACTTTTTGGGCAATCAAGCCAGCTTTTCCCATTCCGCAAGTAATTACTTTGCCAGTGCAATTAGCTAATTGCTCAACGGCTTGAGAAAAGTCTGAATTTAACTTGGATTCAACTTGATAAAGTGCTTGTGCTTCTAAACGAAGTACTCTTTTACCTAATTCAATTATTTTAGTTTGCTCGTGTTTGTCTTGTGCCATTTCAACAAGCAGATTATTATCCAAAGTTTAAGAAGTCAAGGAGACAAAACTTACATGTCAAGAGAAAAAGTTTTGGTAACAGGTGGAGCAGGTTTTATAGGTAGCCATTTAGTAGATGGTTTATTAGATAAAGGTTACCAAGTTAAAGTATTAGACAATTTTAGCACAGGTAAAAAGACAAATTTATCTGGTAAACTTGCAGATATTGAGTTAATAACAGGAGATCTCAGAAATGAGCAAATGCTTCAACAAGCAGTTAAAGGTGTGAAATTTGTCTTGCACCAAGCTGCTTTAGGGTCTGTACCTCGCTCAATAGATGATCCTTTAACTACTCATGAATGTAATACTACTGGAACTTTAAAACTTTTGATTGCTGCTCGTGATGCTGGTGTACAAAGAGTAATTTCTGCTTCTAGCTCTTCAGTCTATGGGGATACACCTATATTACCTAAAGTAGAAACAATGCCAACTGCTCCACGTTCTCCTTATGCACTTTCTAAACTCTCGGCAGAAATTTATTGCCAACTTTTTAATTCAATCTATGGACTAGAAACAATTAGCCTTCGATACTTTAATGTTTTTGGCCCTCGTCAAGATGAACATTCTCAATATGCGGCTGTTATCCCTAGGTTTACCACTGCTTTACTTATGGGTCAACCAATAACAATTTATGGTGATGGTAAGCAGACAAGAGATTTTACTTATATAGAAAATGTAGTAGCAGCTAATATTCTGGCAATGACTGCACCAAAACAAGCTACAGGTGAAGCTTTTAACATTGCTTGTAATGATAATTATTCTGTTTTAGATCTAGCTCAAAAGTTAAGTGCGATTTTAGGCTTACCATTAAAAATAAATCATAAAGAAACTCGTTCTGGAGATGTGAAAGATTCTTATGCAGATCTAAAAAAAGCAAATACTCTATTAAATTATGTACCTCAAGTAAATTTTCATACTGGTCTTGAAAAAACAGCTAGATGGTTCCAGTCACATTGTGTAGAAACAATAATCTAAGAGATGTTTACTAAATGTTATGTTTTATAGCAGATAACTTATGGTATAAATTATACAGCCATATAAATACTAGTAGTATAGTTTCTGTGGGCATGTGACAATATACCTACCTTAGGTATATTTCTCACTTGTATAAAACATAGATAAGGGTTTATACATATAGCATATTTTAAGTAAGTTTAGCTTATGTTAGTTTGTCTAAAAGTTTAGCTTTAGGGCTTAGCTATTAGGTTAATAACTTCTTCAAAAATAGCTATTTGTCTGATTTAAATTACTTGTTTGATTCCAAAAAGTTGTTATATATTAACACCGCTAGATACTTATTTTTTTATTAAATTTTTGTTAAATACCAACAATATAGCGGTTAATTTACTCAGTAAAATTCACTAATTGAGTAGATTAAGTATATTGTTAATGGAATAAGTTTGATGAGTAAGATACTTGTTATTGATGATGACCATTATATTGTAGAAGTAATCTCAAGACTATTAGGTCTTTATGATTATGATGTAGCAAAAGCTTATTTAGGGCGAGATGGTATAAGTATTGCAAAAGAAACACTTCCGGATGTTATTTTGCTAGATAGAGTAATGCCTGATCTAGATGGTGTAGAAGTATGTAAAGAGCTCAAGAATGATGAAAGTACTAAAGATATACCAATAATATTTGTAACTTCTAGAACTGAAGTAGAGCATTTGGTAGAAGCTTTAGAAATAGGAGCACAAGACTATATTTCTAAACCTATTGAAAAGAAAGAGTTAATAGCTCGGGTAAGAGCTGCATTACGAGTTAAACAGCTTCAAGATCAACTAAAAGACAAACTTAGAATTAGTAAGCAAATGGAAGAAACCCATCAACAGCTTATGGAACAATATATGTTAGCTATGTTTGGTCAATTAGCTGAAAGTTTAATGCATGAACTTAATAATCCATTAATGGCAGTAATAGGTTTAGCGGAATTAATCAAGGTTCGCAATATAACAAAAGACAAGCAATTATTAGAACATATAGAAATGATTCGAGATATGGGCATGCGAGCTAGTACTAAGCTTAGCAGCCTATTATGTATTGCTAAAAGTGAAGGTTCAGAAGTAGGAGTTAATGTTAATAAAATAGTTAAAGATGTTGTTGAACTAGTAAATGCTCAACTGCTTATTACAGGTGTAGAATTGGAACTAAGTTTAGAAGAAAACTTAAAGAAAATTAGAGGAGATCAAAGTCAAATTGCTAGAGCTCTTTTAGCCTTGGTCAATAATGCTATTGAAGCAACAAAACAAGCTAGAGTTGGAAATAAAAAAATTAGTGTGGCTACTAGTCAATTATCTGAAGACAAAATTAGCATTCGAGTTCGTAATTCTGGAGAGGCCATTGATAAAGAAATAGCGGAAAAAATATTTGAGCCATTTTTTACTACAAAGAAGGGTTCTTATCACGCTGGAATGGGTTTGTATGTGGTGCAAAGCATTGCAAAACTTCACAATGGTTCTGTTAATTGGGAAAGTGATAAAGGTAATACTTGGTTTGAAATAGTATTACCTGTGTAAATGTAGCAATCGTAGATAAAATAATTAATCACCCAGTGAGCCAACTGTATTTAGCGGCCAATAACGGAAAATGGCTTTACCATAAATATATTTTTCTGGAACTAATCCCCAAGCTCTACTATCATTTGAAGCATCCCTATTATCACCCATAACAAAATAATGATGTTCCTCAACAATCCAATAACGGTTTGGCATTACGTTAGCAGTGTATTCTGGGGAAAGATATGGCTCAGGGACATATTGATTATTAATGTAAAGTTTACCATTGGTAATACGAATTTCATCTCCTGGAACACCAATCACTCTTTTGATAAAAGACTGACTAGGGTTTTTAGGATACCAGAAAACAACTATATCACCTCGCTTAATTGATTCTACTTGATAAATAAACTTGTTAATAAATATTCTTTCGCCATCATGTAGCCTAGGCAACATACTTGTGCCTTCTACTTTTACTGGTTGAACAACAAAAATAACTATAAGTAAGGCTGTTGCTGCTGCAAATAAAAAATCTCTTACTAAAGAACGTGCCTCGCTAAACCATAGTCTAGCGCTAGATGGCTCTTTTTCAGGCACTATTAATTCTATTTGTAAATCATCTGTAGGTAAAAATCCTCGGGAAGGTGGTAGGCTATCTGTACGTACATATAATTGTGGCATTGCCAATTGAGGACGTTTTATCTTGGACAAATTGGTTAATTCATTAACACTGTTTTGTTCAAGATTTATATTTTGTTGAGTGTTTCCAATAACTTCATCAGTATTATCTGCTAGAAGAACAGAATGAGAAGAGGTTTCTAGCGCAATAGCTTCGTTAACTGATTGAGTAAGAATATCTTCTGTTGAGGGTTGTAGAAATGGGTCTACAATTTCTGGTCTATCAGACAAACAGATCTGTTCTTGTAAATCTGGTAGAGATTTTATTATAGGTGAATTTGTTGTATGGTCTTGATTATTTGAAAGAGAAGTAAATGTTGTTTCAGGATTATTAGAAAGTGATTGATTAAGTTCCATATTTTCTAAAGTATCCAAATTTTCTTCTTTTCTAGATGACTGATTTGTTGTATCCATTACTTGCAATTATTCTTTTAGACTAAAGTTATTTTAAAATGGTTGGTTAAACCTTTTCAAAGTTTTTCCATATTTTTACGCAGTATTTTACTACTGAGTTCTTGGAAATTATAGTCTAAAGTTTGTTAAAGCAATAACATTTTTGGTGCTTTAATATGATTGGCTAATAGTTTTGTAAAGTACTGATTTTCAGGATAATTAGTTAAGTAAGTTAAATTGTCTTGGAGTCAAGAGAAAAAATTTGCTTTAAATAAGTTTGTTTGGGAAACCAGATCTAGAGTATTTTGCATCAGTCATTTTATAAGACAGTATTTTTATATTGTTTCTAAAAGGCTATTTTCCAAGGGGTGAGAATAAAGACTTGACAGAAACTAAAAAAACACACTATCTTTGTTGTTTCAATTTTGGTTAAAATAGTTAACTAGTTAAATTTTTATAGTGGAGATAAAGCTTTGAAAGAGAAAATCCATCCTCAATACAATACTGTTACAGTTAGTTGTTCTTGTGGGGAACAATTCCAAACCCGATCAACTAAAAAAGAGCTACGCTTAGACATCTGCTCAGCTTGCCACCCATTTTACACTGGTAAACAAAAATTGGTGGATACTGCTGGTCGTGTTGATCGCTTCAACAAGAAGTATGCTCGTGCACAAAAATAAATGCTATTAGGTGAGTTTAGGACTATTAAAACTTCTAAAAGGAAAATACTAGACATGTCCACTCATCCAGCTAATTTAAAAAACAGACACTAGCCTTAAAACCAACCACAGCTTGGCTTAAATAGTCTACTGCAACAGGGAGTCTATTTAAATCAAGCTGTGGTTTAGTTTTTATACTTAGTACTTTTTAGGGGGAGTCATGAAAGAAGAAGAAATTATTGTTGGAGGCCAAGCTGTTATTGAAGGGGTAATGATGCGTGCACCAAATGCTTATTCAGTAGCCG
Organism: Blastocatellia bacterium; assembly: GCA_039812885.1. Taxonomy (GTDB): domain Bacteria; phylum Acidobacteriota; class Blastocatellia; order Chloracidobacteriales; family JADJPF01; genus JADJPF01. The sequence continues at coordinate 59,902 of JBDIBI010000022.1, read as the reverse complement.
TGCGTCGTCCTGATGGACAGATTGTAAGCATGCAAGAGCCTATACCTCAACACAATGTTAAATTTCCTCTTCTGAAACTTCCAGTAATTAGAGGTAGTGTGGTGTTGATACACTCTATGTTACTTGGAGTAAAAGCGCTTACTTATAGTGCTAATGTTGCAATTGAGGCTGAAGAAGAAAAAGAAGGCAAAGCGCCAAGCCAAAAAAGTCAAGCTCCTGTAACTATTTTTGCAATCTTACCTGCAATTGCTTTTAACTTAATTATTTTTGTCTTTCTCCCATTGTTTTTAACAAATGTGATTTTTTTGATGGCAAGAGGTGAAAGTTTTGAACAATATCGCCAACAACAAGTTATTAGTAAAGAAGTTACACTAACTAATAATGCTAATGCTGTGACTTGGCAAACCAAGGCTAAAGAAGCATTTGAAGCTGTAAAATTTTATGCTAGACCTGTTAGACCTTCACTACTATTTAACTTGGTAGATGGAATTATCAGAATGATTCTGTTTGTAAGTTTTATTGCTGGTATTTCTAGAATGAACGATATAAAACGAGTTTTTCAATACCATGGAGCTGAGCACAAGGTGGTTTATAATTGGGAATCAGGGCAAGCTTTGACTATAGAAAATGCTCGTTCTCAACCACGTCAGCATCCTCGTTGTGGAACCTCATTTTTAATGATTGTTATGCTAGTAAGTATTGTTACTTTTTCAATCATTAAATTTGATTCTTTTTGGCTAAATTTTTTAGCTAGAATTGTATTAATTCCTTTAGTCGCAGGAGTTTCTTATGAATTTATTCGTTTTTCTGCCCGATGTTTAGCTACTAAAGATGGGGAACTAAAAACTAACAATGTTTTAGCTGTTTGGCTATTTAAAGTTTTAACAGCTCCAGGTCTCTGGTTACAAAACATTACTACCCAAGAACCCTCTGATGATCAATTAGAGGTAGCAATCTATGCGCTTAAACAAGCTTTGCAAATAGGTACACAAACTAACGAAGCTTTAGCCGCAGACTAAACATACCTTAAGCATATGATCTTAAGGGAAGGGATAAAATATGTTTGAAAAATTAGCCGCTATTGAACAAAAATATGAAGATTTGACAAATCAGATGAGCGATCCGGAAATTTTAGCTGATCCAAGTCGCTATACAAAAATCGCTAAACAACATCGCGAACTAGAGGAAGTTGTTACTAAATACCGACAATATAAAGTGTTTCAAGACGAGTTAGAACAAGCCAAAGAGTTACTTAATGAGTCTGATGATCCTGATATGTTGGCTTTAGCTAAGGAAGAATTTACTAGCCTAGAAAAAAAACTTGTTCAAAGTGAAGAAGAACTAAAACTTTTACTACTGCCAAAAGATCCTAATGATGATAAAAACATCTTATTAGAAGTTCGAGCTGGAACAGGTGGTGAAGAAGCAGCACTTTTTGCAGCAGAAATCTTAAGAATGTATGCTCGTTACGCTGAACGCCAAGGCTGGAAAATGACTATTTTAGACTCTTCTGAAACTGGTATTGGTGGAATTAAAGAAGCTGTTGCGATGATTGAAGGTGATAAGGTTTACTCTAAACTTAAACATGAATCTGGAGTTCATCGTGTACAACGTGTTCCTCAAACAGAAAGCTCTGGTCGTATTCATACTTCTGCTATAACTGTGGCTGTGCTTCCTGAAGCAGAAGATGTTGATATTCAAATAGATATGAAAGATGTAAGAATTGATCTTTTCTGTTCTTCTGGCCCAGGAGGTCAATCTGTAAATACCACTTACTCTGCTGTAAGGTTAACACATATACCTACTAATACTGTAGTATCTTGTCAGGATGAAAAATCCCAGATTAAGAATAGAGAAAAAGCAATGAGAGTGCTTAAATCGCGACTTTTAGAAGTTGAGCGACAAAGGCAACAAGATGCAATTTCTGCTGAAAGAAAGCAACAAGTAGGTTCAGGTGATCGTAGTGAAAAAATACGTACTTATAACTTTAAAGATAACCGGGTTACAGACCACCGTATAGGCTATACTGCGCATCAATTAGATATGTTTATGGATGGAGAAATAGGCGATTTAATACAAGCTTTGATAACTTATTACCAAGCTGAAAAACTTCGTCAACAAGCTGAAGCAGTGGTTTAATTATTGCTAAAGTAACTTTATAACTTATTGAAAGTAGTAGGTTTAATAAGTTATAAAGTTTGGCAACGCTTACATAACAAAATTTGAAAAATATGTTTTAGCCTTTGTTGCCTAACACCTAACAGCACAATCGAATTAGAGTTAGCATCAAAAAAATTTATTTGATTAAGTAGAAAAATTTTAATGCTAAATATTTAGTAATAAGTGATGAAACTTTGATATTAAAACCTGTGTAGCTAGTTTTATTAGCACAATCACGGGTTTTACTTTTTTCTAAAAAGAGTAAAATTAAACCGCCAATCTCTAAAATATTAAGTGTTAAGTAAATTTAGGAGGAACTAAAATGCGTTCAGTTATTTTCTTTTTTGTGCTTTCTGTTGCTTTAGCTTACAACGGCACACTTTTAGCCCAAAATACTGCTCCTGCAACTACTACACCAGCTACTCCTCGCATTATTGGTGATGTAAAGGAAATAAACAAAGAACAAAACTGGTTGACTATAAAAACTAGTACTGGAGATATTCGTATTCAAGTAGAAAAAAATGTTGTTTGTAAAAGAGTTGCTCCAGATGCTAAAACTTTAGAAGGTGCAGAAACTATTGCTTTTACAGATATTCTACCTGGGGATAGAGTTTGGGCTAGAAATACAACTAATCTTGAGGCAGCAAATTCAATACAAGCAAAACAGTTAGTTTTGATGAGCGCAACTTCCATTGCCGAACGTAATCGCAGAGATCGAGAAAACTGGCAACGTCGTGGAATTGTTGGTGAAATTACTGCTGTAGACACTGAAAAGAAAGAATTTACTGTAAAATTAAGAGATGGCAACATTGTGGCTTTAAGTTTAGCTCCTCAAGCTGACATTCGCCGCTATCCTCCTGGATCAGTTGAGTTTACTGGCTCAAAACAAATTACTGCTGATGAACTTAAAGTAGGTGATTCTGTTTTTAGTCGTGGTGAGCGAAGTGAAGATGGTAAATCATTTAAAGCAGAAATGTTAGTTACAGGAGATGTCCCACGTCCAACATTTGGACAAATTACAGCTATTAATTTAGAAAAACAAGAGGTTACTGTTAAAAGTCGTGAAGGTGAAGTAGTTGTTAAAATAGTTTCTGATACCTTATTACGTAAAGCTCCTGAAGAACCTCAAGAACAAACTCAAAACCAATCTGGGAATAATCCACCAACAGGACAACCACCAACAGGACAAGCTAATGCTACACCTAGACAAGGGTTTCCTCCTCGTCCTGGTCAAGAAGGTGGTCAAAGACCTGGCTTTGGCCCTGGACAAGGACAAGGTGGCCCTCGCAGGTTTGGTAATCCAGAAGCTATGATGGAAAGACTACGCAATTCTCCAGAAATCAAATTTGATGAATTAAAAGTTGGAGAATTTATAATTACCAATGGCCCAAAACTAGAAGATGGGAAATCCATTAAAGCATTATTCCTAATGAAATTACGTGTTCCTCCTAACACACAAAATGGCCCTGCATTAGGCACTGGTGGAGGTGGATTTGGCGAAGGTGGGCCACAATAACGAGGTAAATAAATGAAAAAAATGAATAAATGGAAGAAAAATTTTTTGCTAGGCTATTTTCTTAAAACCTCTAAGTTTATTGGAGCAGCAACTTTAAGTTGTTGTTTAGCAACTTCTGCCTATACTCAAACTAAACAAGGCATGAAGGTAAAAGGACAAGTTCTAGACGAATCAGGAGCTAGTTTATCTGGTGCAGAAGTTACACTTACTGAAAATAATGGTAAGACTTTACAAACAGTTTCTTCAGAAAAAGGAGTATTTGAATTTAATAGTGTTAATATAGGAGATTACACTATTAAAGTTTACGCTCCAGGTTTTACTCTTTATCAAAGCGAACCTTTTAATGTTGGAAAAGGTCCATTAGCTCCGCTAGAAATACATTTGTCTGTTGCATCAGTTACAGAGCAGGTAACAGTGGATGCCACTATACCTACTGTTAGCTTATCTTCAGAAAACAATGCTAGTGCAATAGTTTTAAAAGGAAAGGATTTAGAAGCCTTACCTGATGATCCTGATGATCTTGCAAGTGCTTTGCAAGAACTTGCTGGCCCAGCAGCAGGCCCTAATGGAGCACAACTTTTTATTGATGGATTTAGTGGTGGAAGACTTCCTCCAAAGAGTTCCATTAGAGAAATCCGCATTAACAGCAACCCTTTTTCTGCTGAGTATGATCGCCTAGGGTTTGGACGTATTGAAATATTAACTAAGCCAGGACTAGATCAATTGCATGGAGAAGCCTTTTTTAATTTTAATGATGAAAGCTTAAATGCGCGAAATGCTTTTGCTCCGTTTCGTGCTCCACTACAAGTAAGACGTTTTGGAGGTAGTTTATCTGGAGCAATTATTCCTAAGAAATCTTCATTTTTTGTAGATTTTGAGCGTAGAGAAACAGATGAAAACACCTCTATTAATGCTACGATTTTGAATGATTCACTTGTAGCCGTTCCATTTTCAGCCATTGTATTGACTCCTCAACGTGTAACTACTTTTGCTCCACGGATAGACTATCAAATAAATGATAAAAATACTTTGGTTGGTAGATATAATTTTACAAAAATAACAAATGAGAACCAAGGAGTAGGAAATTTTGCTCTTGCTTCTCGTGCCTCTGAGTCTGGTTCAATAAATAACACTCTCTACTTAACCCTTACTACGGTTGTTAGTCCCAAAATAATTAATGAAGCAAGACTACAAATAGCAAGACAAAGTTTCTTATCAGAAGCCAATGATGAGTCTCCTTCTCTTAATGTACTAGGCTCATTTTTTGGAGGTGGTTCACAAGTAGGTGAAAATAGCAATACTGAAAATAGATTTGAGTTTCAGGATTATATTTCTTATGCCTTAACTCAACATACACTAAAAATGGGTGTTAGATTAAGAGGTACAAGAGTTACTACCCTTGATACAGGAAATTTTGGTGGTACTTATAGTTTTGCTGGAGATGTTAATCGTGATGCTTCAGGTAGTCCTATTGGTGGTACGATTACTAGTTTAGAACAACTAAGACGCACATTGTTACGTTTGCCAGGTTATAAGCCTTCTCAGTTTTCTATCAATGCAGGAGATCCTTTTGTTTCAGTTAACCAATATGATGTAGGAGTTTTTCTACAAGATGAGTGGAAAGTAAAGCAAAACCTAGTTGTTTCTGCTGGAATGCGTTATGAGGCACAAACTAACTTACAAGCTAAATACAACTTTGCTCCACGTCTTGCAGTTGCTTATTCTCCTCGCACTAATTCCAATAATTCTAGTACAAGCAAGCTAACAACTGTAATTAGAGCAGGTTTTGGCATTTTCTATGATCGCTTTGATAATAATTTTACATTAGATACTAGACGGTTGGATGGTAATCATATAACCCAATATATTGCTATTAACCCTAACTTTTTCCCTAACATTCCTGATGTATCTTCACTAAATGCTTTGCGTCCTATTCGCCGACAAATAGAACCTACTTTGGAAGCTCCTTATGTAATGCAATTTGCTGTGGGAGTAGAACAACAATTGCCTACTAAACTAGTAGCAACAGTTAATTATTTATTCTCTCGTAGTAACCATATTTTGCGCTCAAGAGATATTAATGCTCCATTGCCAGGTACTTTTACAGGAGTTAATGGATCTGGTATTAGACCTTTAGGAGATATAGGAGACATTTATCTGTATGAAGGTACAGGGGTTTCTAGGATGCATCAACTACGTGTAGGTCTTTCTCGTCGTGTAGGCAATATTACCTTCTTCTCCAACTATGCTTTTACAAAAATTGATAGTAATGCTGATGGGGCTGGTAACTTTCCATCTGATAGTTTTAATTTAGCAGCCGAATATGGCAGAAGTTCTCTTCAAGTAAAACACCAAGTTTTTATAGGGGGATCAATAACAGCACCTTATGGTTTTCGTATAAGCCCATTTTTTATAATTCGTTCTGGTCGACCTTTTAACATTACAACAGGCCGAGATTCTAATGGGGATACTATTTTTGCTGATAGACCTTCTTTTGCTGTACCTGGAACACCTGGCAGTATTACTACTAGTTTTGGTACTTTTAACCCAAATCCAAAACCTGGAGAACAAATAATTCCTCGTAACTTAGGAGATGGTCCAGGCTTTGCGAGTTTATCAGTAGGTATTAGCAGAACTTTTGGGTTTGGCAATAAACAAAAAGAAAATAGTGGTAATGCTCAAACTTCTTCAATGCCAGGCGCAGTTGCAGGAGGTTTTGGTGCTAGAGGTGGCCCGGGTGGTGGTGGCCCAGGTGGCGGTGGTGGCGGCGGATTTAGAGGTGGTTTTGGAGAAGCGGGTTCTAGTGAAAAACGCTTTAACTTAACATTTACCGTTAGAGCTAGTAATTTACTCAATCGCACTAATCTAGGGAACTTCTCTGGTTCACTAGCTTCACCAATTTTTGGTACTGCTAACTCTGCCTCTGAAGCTAGACGTGTTGAGGGACAACTACGTTTTAGATTTTAAGTATTAAGTGATCTGTTAAACTATTTAGTTTAGCAGATCACTTACCACTAAATTCCGCCTATAGAAGTTAAGTAATTTTCATACATTTCTAAATCTTCTCCAGACATTTCTTTGATATAAATACCAACATCCCAATTGGCTTGATCGTCAGATGGACGATACCAAACAGCAAAGCCTTCTATAAAAACAGTTCCAACAGGTAGATCAATTTCAATATCAAGTCTATTTTTAAATGCAGTAGTTTGATCTTTAATAATATTTAGCGAATCACTTTCAATTGCAGTAGTTTGGATATGCATTCCTTGTAAACTTAGATCCACAACCTTACCAGTAATAGTATGGGATCTATTTGTTTCATCATCAGCATCAACTATAGTAATACGCACTGGTAAACCTGCTTCTGGAACAGGAGCTCTTAAAAGACGTGTGGGAATGTTTCCCATAGAGTTATCGCTCATAATTTTTAGCAGACAAGCACAAAACAAAAGCTTGTAACAATCGCTGTCCTTTTTCCTTTTACTATGTGTTATTCTACACATTGAATTTATCACAATAACTTTATTAGCAAAAGAACTTATGATAAAGCTAAGCCCTGGAAGGCAAATAGGTCCATATACTTTAATTAAAAGACTTGGAGGAGGTCAATTTAGTGACGTTTGGTTAGGAGAACGTCGCGGAAGGTTTGCTACTACACAAGTAGCTTTGAAAATTATTCATGAAGAACTCCAAGATCAAGAAGAAATTGCTAGAGAATCCCAACTTTGGGCACAAATAGGTACACATCCAAATATCTTACCTATAATAGAATCAGATATTTATGATGATCTTCCAGTAATCGTTACTGAGTATGCTCCGGATGGTTCATTGGAAGATTGGTTAGATAAACATGGTGGTATGGCTCCATCTATAGATGCAGCTATATCAATGGCTTTAGGGATTATTTCAGGATTAGCTCATCTGCATTTAAAAAAGATAGTTCATCGAGACTTAAAACCTGCCAACATAATGTTGACAGGAGATATACCACGACTAACAGATTTTGGAGTTTCTCGGCAGTTAAAAGCAACTGATAGTGCACGTAGCATCGCAGGAACTCCAGCTTATATGGCTCCAGAAATGTTTGATGGTAAACGTTCTGAACAAGCTGACATTTGGTCAGCAGGAGTACTTTTTTATAAAATGCTTTGTGGAAAGCTGCCTTTTCCTCAAAATGGAGTAGCCCTAATTTATGCTGTATCAATAATGGAACCAGACCCATTACCTAAAACTATTCCTTTAGTACTTCGTCAAGTAGTTATTTGTGCCTTAAAAAAAGATCCTACAGAACGTTATAGTTCTGGAATAGAAATGAAAGCCGCACTAGAAGCAGCTCAAAAGGAAATGATAAAATCTGAGCTTCAAAATTCTATTGCTGCTATACCAAACACAAAACAAAATCTTCGGCCTGTGCCTTGGATCCCAGTCTCTTCTTCTAACGTTAAAACAGGCTCTTTTAGAACTTTACCTAATTTATCAGAGTTTCAATTTAAGACATTATCATTAGATAAAAGTGGTACTGCATTTTCTGCTAGTGAGAAAAAATCACGTCAATTTATAGAGGTTCTATCAGAAAACGTAAGATTAGAAATGGTGGAAATTCCTGCTGGAACCTTCTTTATGGGTTCAAACCAAAATAATGATAAAAATAGTTTAGCTTGGGAAGAACCTTATCATCTTGTGACGTTACCTTCCTTTTATATAAGCAAATACCCAGTTACACAAGCTCAATGGCAAGCTGTAATGAATACAAACCCATCATTTTTCCAGCAATTCCCAAATGTTAATTTACCTGTAGAACAAGTCTCTTGGTATGATGCAGTAGAGTTTTGTCATCGCTTATCTGTAAAAACAGGAAGAGCTTATAGATTACCTAGTGAGTCTCAATGGGAATATGCTGCAAGAGCTGGTACTACTACTGCTTTTGCTTTTGGTGAAGTTATTACAACAGATATAGTTAATTTTAATGGTAATTATTCAGTTATATCTACTGATAGGGGTATATATCGTAAGCAAACTACTAATGTTGGAGAACTGGGATTTGCAAACAATTTTGGGTTATATGATATACATGGAAATGTATGGGAATGGTGTCAAGATGTTTACCATGAAAACTATAATGGTGCTCCAATAAACGGGAATGCTTGGGAGCAGGGAGGAGATCAAACACGCAGGATTTTGCGTGGTGGAGCTTGGATAAGCTCTAGCTTAATGTGTAGATCTGCTTTTAGAGAAACTAGTGTTCCAGATAAAGCTAGCAATGCAATAGGTTTTCGTCTAATAGCTATACTATGAAAAAACTTTGGTACATGAATGCTGACTTTGAAATGGAGTTGGCAACAGCACCTAGCAATAAGTACTTTTGTAGCCCTATTGTTGCTAAAGTTAACCAACAGCTAGCTCCTCATTTGCTTTGGTTAGCATCCAAAGGCGATAGTTTAATCTTAGAAAAACCTTGGTCTGAATCAACTCTCCAATTTGCTCAAAAACAAGAAGTTGACCTAATTGTTCCAAATTGCAAAATTAAACAACAAGAAAAACTTTTTACTCCTTGGGGCTGGACTCCTAGCGCTATTGAGGCTGGTCTTAAATTAGGTGCGATAGTAAATGCTCCTTCACTGAATCTGATAAAAAAAATTAATTCTAAGGTATTTAGTTTTTCTCTAGAGCAAGAATGGGGAATTGCTTTAAAAGGTTCTGGAATAGCAAAAGATGTTAATGAGTTAAAAGCAATAATTAGAGAAAGTTGTCCAGGAGCATCAGACAAATGGGTAATTAAAAGCCCAATGGGTGTAGCTGCACGAGAAAGAATTTTAGGTCGAGGTTCAAAATTAAATCAGGCTGCTACTATTTGGGTTGAGAGACAGTTTGAAAAGGGAGAACAATTAATTTTTCAACCTTGGTTAGAAGTTATTAGGGAATATGGAGTTACAATTTATATTAATGTAAATGGAGAAATTGAGTTTTTAGGAGTAAGCGATCTACAAACAAATGGGGCTGGTACAGGGATTGGTTATTTATTAGGTCGTAAAATAGAGCTTTTTCGCTTAGCAGAGTTAAAAGAAGTTGCTGAGCGTGTAGGAAAGAGGCTCTTTCAAGAAGGCTATAGTGGGCCTGCTGGAATAGATGCTCTAGAACATTCTAAAGGACTTCATCCACTTTTAGAGATTAATGCTCGTTATACAATGGGTTTTGTTGCAATTGCAGTAGAAAAAGCGTTAAACGTCAAAGAACCAACTTTTTGGCAGGCTATCAATTAACCCAAAAAAGATAGTTTTGAAATGATTTATATTTGGCTTATTATAAATATTTAGAATGTTGGTTTAGTTTTTGTTTCTAATTAGCTCTTATTTAGTGGAGAGCGCTTTGTCAAAAAATATAGAAAATGAATATAAAACTAAATCTGAGCCTAAACACTTATCTGGAGCAATGCAAGCAGTCTATTGTCCAGATAGTGATATTCTGATTTTAAAATGTCAGTGTTGTAACAAAGTTGTTGCTTATTGTTGTCATTGTAATCCCATCTTACAAACCCTTGGAGATACAAACCTTAATAAAACGTCTGATATAAATTATGCTCATAATTACAAAGCTAATCACAATATAGTTATACCAATATTTGATGTAAGTCATAACCCAAACACTAATAGCCCAACAAATAGCAATTTAAAAAAGCCTAGCCCTGTAGTTTTAGAACCAATTCCTGTTTTAGACCTTCAAAGTCCTGTTCAAAATGCTGTTGAAACTACTGTTCAAGATAAGAACTATCAAATAAGTACAAACACCTTTGAAACCAAAGAACAACCACTTGCTCCAAAAGAAGCTTACCAAGCTGAAGTACAAAAACAAATACAGAATGATATTACATTAGAAAATATTATAGAAAAAAAGGATGTTTTAGAAAAAAATAAATTAGAAAAAAATAACTTAGAAAGTATTGAAAAACAACAAGATCAAATTCAACAACAAAATCCGTTGGAGATGATGCATTTTTGTTATAAAGTAGAAACTAAGTTAGGTGAAATCAATTTAGGTGTTAATTATTATCAAATTCTAGAATTAGGTTATAAGGCTACAAGATCAGAAATACAAACAGCTTATCTACATTTATTATCAGAGTTTAATATAAATAAGATAAAAAATGTTTCTCTTCCTAAATATGATTTAGAATCTCAAGTAAAATTAGTTATAGAAGCTATAAATCAAGCTGCTAAAACATTGTTAAATAGCTCACTACGCACTAAATATGACAAAGAAATCTTTGAAGAACTAAATAAAAATATCATTATAGATAATAAAATAAATAATGGAGTTATTTATAATAACGTTATATTAACTAAAGGAAATATTGATAAAAACAAAGAACTAAATAACAATAACACTCCAGAAGTAAATTTTTCAGAACAGTATGAGCTGTTAATAAAAAGAGACAAACTACAAACAGAAAAACCTATAATTACTTTACCTCCTAAAATTAATAAACCTGTAATCAAAATTGATAATAACAATTCTGTCATTAATCAAATAAATAATAAGGATAATAACACTGAAATACAATCTCCTAGCTTATATACTACTAGTAATACTAGTTATATAGTTTCTGAGAATATTATTGAGGAAGAGACCAACAACACTTTATTGATTGAACAAAACCCTCAAAATTTGATCAAAGCTAAACCAGCAGTAAAAATTGTAGATAAAAATGCTGTAAAAAGGAAACCTGTTACTGGGTATATGATCAAACCTGGAGAGTTGAAAAATGCTAAGAAAGAGATTCCTGTAGCTAATGATCTTTATACTTTAAGCCTAAAGTGTTATGAAACGCTAAATTATGAGAGAGCTATTGGCCTTTTGCAGAAAGCCTTAGCACTTGATCCAAATAATGCTTTGTATTTTGCACAACTAGGAAAAACTTATAACAAAATGCATAACTCTCAACATCGTGCAGAATCAGCATATAAAGAGGCTGTTAGACTTTGTCCTGACAACATTGAGTATTTAACAGAATTAGCTAATTTATACAAAACCCTTGGAAAAAATAGCCAAGCAGGAGAAATATTTCAAAAAATATTTCAGCTTAAATATCAAAATAATACTATTTATCTAAAATTTAAAAATTGGATTTTAAAGCGAAGAGAACAAAAAAGACTGAAACGTGAAGCTGCTCAAGAGCGTCAAAGTGCCTTTAGACTAAAACTTTCAGGCTATGTTAATGAGTTTACATCTTGGATCAATCTACTATTTATAGTGATAGGTTATAAGCTAACTTCATCAAAAGATAAGTCTTCTAGTGATAAGAAGGCAAACTAAATAAACAAACCTTTATAGAAATATAGAAACTAATATGGCAGACAACGAACTTTTTAACTCGCTTCAAAAAATGGATGATGAGCAAATAAAATTTGGTAGGCGAAAGTTTGCCGTAATTCTTGGAGTTGCTGTGGCTGGTCTAGCTGGTTGGAAGTATTATAGTAGCCGACCACAAACCTATCATCCTAGACAAGTTAGCTTTATTACTCCTAATGAAGAATTTTACAGTGTATCAGTTAATATGTTTTATAGCCCTAAACTAGATTTAAAAGAGTGGCGACTAGAATTAATTGGATTGGATAAAAAAGCCCTTCAGGTAAGTTTAGAAGATATTCAAAAGTTGCCTAGCAAAACAATCACCCATACTTTTTGCTGTATTGGAAATAAAGTAGGTGGAAGTGATATTAGTAATGCTACTTGGAAAGGTGTATTATTGAAAGATTTGCTAGAACCTATTTCAACAAACAAGCGAGAAGGTATAAGAATGGTTGCTACTGGGCTAGATGGCTATTATTCAAGTGTACCTTTGGAACAAGTTTTAGATGAAGAAAGTTATATTGTTTATGAAATGAATGGGGTTGCTTTACCTGCTAATCATGGAATGCCTGCACGTATAATTATTCCTGGGCGTTATGGAATGAAACAGCCAAAATGGTTAAAAAAAATTGAAATTACTGACCGAAAAGTAACAGGTTATTGGGAGGAGCAAAATTGGTCAGATGATGCTCAACTGAAGGCTTTAACTCGATTAGACTATGCAAATAATATTGAAACAGAAGGTTCAGATATTTTGTTAGGCGGCATTGCTTTTTGTGGAAAAACTGCTGTTGCAAAAGTTGAAGTTAGTGTTGATGATGGCAAAACTTGGCATCTAGCAGAATTAGAAACTAAACCAGAAAAAGGGATTTGGACTTTGTGGAAATATCTTTGGAAACGTCCTGAATCTGGTGTTTACACAATAGTTTGCAGAGTTATTGATGAAGATGGAAAACGACAAATTGAAAAAGTGCAAGATTGGTTTCCTAGTGGTTCAACAGGTTTACATAAGGTTAAATTAACAGTAGTCTAACCAATATTTAACCAACGTTTCCAGCTATAAGAAGCTATACGTCTAAATACAAGAACCCCTCCAACACTAATGGCTTCAACTATTATAAAAAAAATTAATATAGCCCAAAAAACTGAGTCAAATAGCTGATTATCATTAGGATAAGATAATAAGTCCAAGATTAATCCAACTATACAAACTAAGATTAGTAAAAATGTAAGAATTGCTGAAAAAATAAAAACAATGTTTATTCCACTACAAATCATATAAAGTGCAAGAAACCCCCAAGGTTGATTGTGAGGTGTTGAACTTATTGTTGTTCTAGAAAATATGTTACTAGAGTTATTGTTGGTTAGATTGTTAGTATCCTCTTTAGGCTTAAAGAGTTGTGATGGAAGTTCTTTAAGTTCTTTGATAATACTATCAAATAAATTCAGTTGTTGAACTCTTGCAGCAAGCAAAGTGGGGAACCGTGCTGTTTGAGCTGTTTGGGTTACTTTAGTGTTTGCTACTTTTTGTTGAATTTGTATTTGGTTACAGCGTAAGCAAGTGTTAGCTTTAGCATCAAAAAGATCATTTTTGTGACATATTTCACAACGCTTAGCCGCTTTTTCACTTTTAATTTCCCATTCAGCCATAATTTGTTTAACTGTTTTTTTATAGCTAAAATTTAATAAGTAATATTATTTGGATTTACTGTTTATTAACCCTAAAAATAAAAAACTTATCAAACTCTTTTTTATATTCTTCATTATTTCCTTTTTTTAACTTTGTGTTGTGGTGTCTTCATTTTTTCTAGTCTTAAATAGGCAGCCGCAGCACGGTAACGCACTTGTTCTTTTTTATCTTCAAACAAAGCTACTAACTCATTACGTGCACCAATATCATTACGTAAGGCAATTGCATGGATAGCAGCAGCACGAACAGACCAATCTCTATCTGTTAAGGCTTCTTCTAAGGGTTTTAACGAATCTGGAGAAGAGTCTTTAGCTAGAAGTAGAGCTGCTAAAGCCCGGCCTGAAAGATTGACATTTTTGGTAAGGGCTTGCATAGAATTAAATCCAGCCTCAATTCCTGGCACAGGAATAAAGCCAATTCCTGTTTTTAAAGCAAATCTAAAAAGTCCAGCAGGATTTTTCATCATTCTCATAGTGTCACGTTTTTGCTTAGAAAAATAACTTGAACTAGTTGGTTGTTCTCCTTCAAGTACTGCTACTAGTGCATCTTTTCCTACTTTTTGGTTCATTTGCCAAAGTGCTTGAGCTGCTGCAAAGCTAACTTCTGGAATTTCATCATTAAGTGCTGTTTCTAAGGCTGTTATAGCACGTTTATCTTTAGTTTCTGCTAGACCAAGACAAGCTGCTACTCTGACATTTACATCAGAATCAGTTGAAGCTTTAGCAAGTAGTGGAAAAACTTCATCAAGATTTCCTTCTAAACTAAGAGCAATTACAGCCTCTTTGCGCTTCTCTGGGTTTTTTTCTTCTAGTGCTTGATTGAGAATTTGTTCTGCTTGTTCAATATTTGGATTAGCTTTGGTTTGGCTAAAAGCACTATTTAGGCTTATTATTATAAAAAGGACAATAAGTAAAAATTTATAAATCATTAATTATTTTCCTTAATAACAAAAGATTTAATTATTTATAGCATTTTTCCTAAGCAATTATAAAGAAAAGATTTGTAGAATGATAAATTTGCTTTGTACTGTACGAAATTGTAGCAAACCTTTAATTTTTACAGAAAAAAGATTTTTTTGTCCCTCAAGACATAGTTTTGATGTTGCTAGCAGTGGTTATGTAAACTTATTACAACCACAAGATCGCCGTTCTCTAAAACCAGGAGATTCTTTAGAGGCCGTTACCGCTCGACGTAGGCTTTTGTTAGCAGGACAAGACAGCCTATTTATAACAACAATGGTTGAAATTATAAAGAAACATATAGCTAGTCAAACAAGCAAATTGTTAGATGTAGGTTGTGGCGAAGGTACTTATTTAAAAAAAATACTTGAAAATAGTTCCTTTGAAGGTTGTGGTTTAGATATTTCTACACCTGCTATAAATTTAGCTGCAAAGCAATTTAAAAAGGCTCAATGGGTTATTGCTAATGCAGATCGGTTTTTACCATTCCCTGACCAAGAGTTTGATATTGTAATGTCTATTACTGCACGCAAAAACTCTAAGGAATTTCAAAGAATTTTGCAGCCTAATGGGTTATTACTAGTTGTGATTCCTGCTTCTGATGATTTAATAGAGCTTAGAGAAAAAGTCCTAGGTGAAGGGTTGTTAGTTGACCGTAAACAACAAACAGTAGATACATTTGCTACAGAATTTGATCTAGTAGATGCTAGTAAAATAACATATAAGTGTGAGCTTGAAAAATACATGCTAACAGATTTACTAGTAACAACTTACCGCGGACTACGCTACAACGAGCAAGAGCGTTTTGCTACTGTAGAAAAGCTAGAAGTTACTTTTAGCAGACAAGTTCTTATGTTTAAACCCAAGTAAATACGGGATATAAGCTAAGACGAGTTTATCAATAAATAATTTGTTTTACAGTGATCTACAGGCTATAACAAAAGCACTTTACCAACTTGAGTTAGAGCAGAGCACACAGTTTAAATTTGGATTAACAGCTATAAGATTTTGTTAGGAATAGGTTAGTATACTGGATATAAATTTTTAATTAATAAAAATGCAAGAATTTAAAGCTTTTTAATCTATTTTTAATCTAAAATAGTGTAGAATGCCTTTTAACAAGTTTCACTTGTTTTAATGCCTAATAACCAACAATTAACCAAGTTTTAACTGAGGAGATTCTATGAGCAAGCATTACAAGATTTCTCTACTTGTTGTGATTATGACGCTTTTTCTATCTGTAACAACTTTTGCAGATAATAAAGATAAAGATAAAGATAAAAGTAAAGATGCTGATAAAAGCAAAGCTACTGCAACAAAACCTACTACTACCAGTAAATCTAAATTAGACACTAATTCAGATCCTGAAAAGATAGGTAAACGCGACATTAATAAACATCAAATCAATTTCTACTCTTTAGAAAAAGAAACAGGGCTTGGACAAGGTTTGGCTGCTGAAGCTGAACGCCAACTCAAGTTTATTGATGATCCAATTGTTACAGAATATGTAAATCGTGTTGGTCAAAATGTTGCACTACATTCTGATGCTAAAGTGCCTTTTACTATTAAAGTTGTAGACTCAGAAGAAATTAATGCTTTTGCTTTGCCTGGTGGTTTTTTCTTTGTTAATAAAGGGTTAATTCTAAATGCTGATAATGAATCAGAAATTGTTGGTGTAATGGCTCATGAAATTGCTCACGTAGCTGCTCGTCATGGTACGGAGCAAGCTTCTAAAGGACAATTGATTAATTTTGGTTCAATTCCTCTTATCTTTCTTGGTGGCCCAGTTGGTGTTATAGCTCGTTCAGCAGCAGGTTTTGCTATACCACTAGGTTTCTTAAAATTTAGCCGTGGTGCTGAATCAGAAGCTGATACTTTAGGTGCTCAATATGCTTGGGCAAGTGGCTATGATCCTATGGGTATGGTTGCTGTATTTGAAAAACTATCCAAAAAAGAACGTAAGGTGTCTACTGTGTTTAGCGATCATCCTGCTACAGGTGATAGAGCTGTAGCAGTACGTAAGCTTATAGAACAGTTTCCTCAAAAAGATGAATATATTGTAAATACATCAGATTTCAACAAAGTAAAAGCCAGATTATTAGCTATTTCTGGCGGATCTAGTCGAGCACATGGTGGTAATGGTGTAGATTCAAACTCTGGTGGTGACAGCCGTCCAACCTTAAAACGCCGTCGTGATGCAGATAGCACAGTTGACGTTAATGATAGTCAACCAAGCAATGATAATAAAGGTCGTCCAACCTTAAAACGTCGTAGTGATTCAGATCCTACACAAACTCCAACGTCTGATAATCAAAGTTCTAGTCCTTCTGGCCGCCCAACCTTAAAACGTAGTGGTAGCGGGGATTCTAACAATTCATCTTCATCCGATTCTTCTAGTAGTGATAACAATTAATGTTGTTATTGTGTGTTGGGGTGGATAAAAACACCCCAAGTTAATTTAGTTTTAATTTTAATGATAAAGAGTGAGCCAAGGCTCACTTTTTCTCTTTTTATTATGGCTGGAACCCTTTATTTAGTAGCTACTCCAATTGGTAACTTAGAAGATATAACTTTAAGAGCTTTAAAAACTCTTAAACAAGTTTCTTTGATTGCTTGTGAAGATACTCGTCAAACTCAAAAGTTATTAAATCATTTTCAAATTTCTTGCCCAACCATTAGCTATCATGAGCACAACGAACGAGAACGAACAAAAGATTTAATTAAACGTTTGGAATCAGGTCAGTCTATTGCTTTGGTAAGTGATGCAGGTACTCCTATAATTTCTGATCCAGGGTTTGTTTTAGTAAAAGAAGCAATAAATTCAGGCATTTCTGTAGTTAGTATTCCTGGAGCATCAGCTATTTTAACAGCCCTAATAACTTCTGGACTTCCATCGCATGAATTTTTATTTATAGGCTTTCTCCCTTCTCGCAGTACAGAACGACGAAGACGACTATTAGAACTAAAAACATTGCCATTTACAATAGTTTGTTATGAATCTCCACATAGAATTGCTCAAAGCCTTATGGATGCAGCAGATATATTGGGAAATCGTCAAGCTGTTATTGCACGTGAATTAACTAAATTGCACGAAGAGTTTTTACGAGGGTCAATTCCAGAATTAACTAGCTTAGTAGAAGAAAATCCATTAAAAGGTGAAATAGTACTTCTTATTGAAGGCTTCAATGAATCGTTAGAAGAAACACTTCCAAAACAAGAACTTACAGTATATCAAGCAGTAGCAGACAAAATGGCAAAAGAAAATGTAGATCAAATGACAGCCTTAAAAGCTGTTGCCCGTAGTTTAGGAATTAGTAAAAGTGAAGCCTATCGGCGTTGGCAAGCCCAATCTAAGGACTCTTGAGTTACAAGCTAAGTTCAGTACAGCTTTATACACCTTCCAAGATTTTCCTTGTTCTAGCTAGCAAGGGTTGTCTTTTGTTTCTAGCACGTTCATAATGTTCTGTTTTTCTTATCCTTGATTTTGCTAACTATGTTTTTCTAATTAGACTTATGATAGAACAAATTACCCCTGCCATTATTTCTGACCATGGCCTCAGTAATGAGGAATATCAAAAAATTGAAGCATTGCTAGGTAGAACGCCTACGTTAACTGAACTAGGAATTTTTTCAGTAATGTGGTCTGAACACTGTTCATATAAATCTTCCCGTGTACACTTAAAACGGTTACCTACTAAGGGCAAAGCTGTTGTTCAAGGCCCAGGTGAAAATGCTGGAATTATTGATATTGGTGGAGATTGGTGTATTGCCTTTAAAATTGAATCTCATAATCATCCTAGCTTTATTGAGCCTTTTCAAGGTGCTGCAACTGGTGTAGGTGGCATTCTTAGAGATATTTTTACTATGGGAGCTAGACCACTTGCCATACTTAATAGCCTTCGTTTTGGCTCGCTTTCAAAATCACACAATCGTTACTTGATGAACAGAGTTGTGGCAGGAATTGCCAATTATGGAAACAGTTTTGGGTGCCCAACTGTTGGTGGAGAAATATATTTTGATGATTGTTATAGTAATAATCCTTTAGTAAATGCTTTTGCGTTGGGAGTAATGAAGCGTGAGCAAATATTCTTGGGCAAAGCTACTGGGGTTGGTAATTCTGTTGTCTATGTAGGTGCAAAAACCGGTCGAGATGGTATTCATGGCGCAACTATGGCATCAGCAGAATTTGATGAAAGTACTAGCGAAAAACGCCCTACAGTTCAAGTAGGAGATCCATTTTTTGAGAAACTACTGTTGGAAGCTTGTTTAGAAGCAATGCGTTCTGGAGCAGTTGTTGGAATACAAGATATGGGAGCTGCTGGGTTAACTTGTTCAAGTTGTGAAATGGGAGCACGTGCAGAAACAGGAGTTGATCTAGAGTTAAATCTAGTTCCTTTGCGTGAAACAGGCATGACTTCATATGAAATTATGCTTTCAGAGTCCCAAGAAAGAATGCTTTTAGTTGCTCAGCCTGGACGAGAACGCGAATTAATAGATATCTTTAATCGCTGGGGACTTGATGCTGTAGTGGTTGGAAAAGTGACAGATACAAAACATTTAAGAGTGTTTCATGATGGTAATATAGTAGCTGATATTCCTAATAGTGCTTTAACTGATGAAGCGCCTATTTATCATAGACCATTACAAAAAGTAGAAAAGTCACAACCTAGAGCAAAAGAACTAGCTGAAAAATATGAAATAGCTTTGGCCGATGTACAAGGTGTTTTTGAGAAAATGATAACTTCCCCTAATCTTTGTTCTCGTAAGTGGGTTTATCGGCAATATGATTATATGGTAAGGACAAATACTATAGTGTTACCAGGTTCTGATGCTGCTGTAATTAGGATTAAAGAAACTAGAAAAGCTATTGCTATGTCTGTAGATGGCAATGGACGTTATTGTTATTTAAATCCAAAAGAAGGTGCAAAAATAGCAGTAGCAGAAGGTTGTAGAAACCTAGTTGTAACAGGAGCACAACCATTAGCGGCTACTAATTGTTTAAATTTTGCTTCTCCAGAACGCCCAGAAAATATGTGGGCATTTAGTGAAGTTATTGATGGAATAACGGAAGCTTGCCAAGCTTTTGAAACTCCTATAACAGGTGGAAATGTTAGTTTTTATAATGAAACAGAAGGCCAAGGTGTTTATCCTACTCCTGTGCTAGGGATGGTTGGTTTAATTGAAGATATGAAACATCTAGCTACTTGTGGATTTAAGGGTAATGATGAGGTAATTCTCTTATTAGGAAAAACACATGAGGACTTAGGGGGAAGTGAATATCTAGCAGAAATTCATAAACAAATAATAGGTGAGCCTCCTAGACTAGATTTAGAGAATGAAAAAGCTATTCAACAATTCTGTCTAAAACTTATTAAGAATGGGTTAGTTAGTTCTGCACATGATGTTTCTGATGGAGGGTTATTAATTGCTTTAGCTGAGTGTTGTTTAGCTGCTCAAAAT
Organism: Blastocatellia bacterium; assembly: GCA_039812885.1. GTDB lineage: Bacteria > Acidobacteriota > Blastocatellia > Chloracidobacteriales > JADJPF01 > JADJPF01. The sequence continues at coordinate 39,768 of JBDIBI010000022.1, read as the reverse complement.
AATCTAATCTTAGGAGCAGATATAGAGTTAAATTCAAGCTCTGCTGCTTTTGCAAATAATATTTCTTTAGCTGCAAGCCTTTTTGGTGAGTCTCAGTCAAGAATTATTATTTCTATAAAACAAGATAAACTTGAAACTGTAGAGAGTTTAGCAAAAGAAGATAATATCTTATGCACTAAAATTGGGAATACCAGTGGAGAGGATTTTGTTGTAAGATTAAATGGCCATGAAATTATACGTAAGCCAGTAAAAGAAATGCATAAATCTTGGCAAATGAGTTTAGAAAATCTATTGGAGAATGCTATATCTTCAGACTAGTAATAACAATAGGAATGAAAAATTTATGGCAGATGAAAAAGATTTAGCAAATACAAAAAATATAGAAAACCCTGTAGAAACTAAGATAGAAAAAACAGAAGAAGCTAAGCCAGAAGAGACTAAAGCACTGGCCAAAAAAGAAGATAAATCTGCTATTGGGGCATCAATGACTACCAAAGTAGGTGTAGGGTTTGGTTTGGCTTTAGGCATAACTGCGTTTAGCTCTTATGTGATTTTTCGTTTAATGAACAGAGTTAAAGTTGAAGGCTTAGAAAATATTCCTAAAGAACATGAAAATGTTCTCTACTGCTTAAACCATAACTCAATGTTGGATAATTTTGCTTTTGAAACAACGGTTTATTTACCTAAGGTGTTTTTCCGACCTGAATATTTACCTATTAACTTGGCTGATAGAAAGAATTTCTTTGGCGATCCAGAATCTAGAAAGTTTAAAGATAAAGTGTTGAGAATATTAGGAAAACACTTTTTTACTCATTTGCGTGCTTATCCTGTAGATCGCAAAGCTAAAGATATGGAGCAGGTAGATAAATGGATAGAATTACTAAAACATAATATTGTAGTGGTTTTTCCTGAAGGTACACGCTCACGCAGTGGACAGATAGCAGAAGGAAAATCTGGTGTAGGCAAAATGATTTATATGGCACGTCCTACAGTGATTCCTGTAAGAATGATAGGAATGGACGAAGTGTTAGGGGTTGGTAGAATTATTCCTCGAGCTTTTCGTACTGTACACATAGTAATTGGGAAACCAATGGATTTAAGTGAATGGATAAACTATCCTTTGCCTGACGATCCTGGTGGAAGATATGGTCTTTTTAAAGGTATTGCAGATGAGGTTATAGATACAATTAAATCCTTAACTCCAAAGGAAAAATAACATCGCTAAATAAGATAGTTGCTTAACACTAAGCAACTATCTTTAGGTAATATATTTTATTTGCCTTTTACTTACTAGGTTTTATTTTAAACACTCCAGAAAATCCTTCTCCTTGATTTCCAGCCGCATCTCTAGCAATTATTTTGATTAAACCTTGTTTAATCTTCATATTAGGTACAGGGATAGTTATAGATTGAACATTACCTGGAATACCTTGTGCAAATGAAACAAAATTCTTTCCATTGTCAGGAGAAAATAGAAACTCATGAGAGACTACACCACGATCATCAGAGGATTTATAAGTTATAGTAAACATTGTGTTTCCTTTTAATTTATCTCCATCTTTAGGAGAAGTTACTATAACAGTTGGGGCTATGGTGTCAGTTTCTATAATTAATTTATCTACAGTCGCAGAACCAATATTTCCTGCTGCATCAAGGGCTTGTACTCGAATTGCTGCACTGGTAGAAGCCATATTAGGAACAGTAAACTTAAAGGAAGTCACGTTTCCAGCTAAACCTGTTGCTAGAGGGTTAAATGTAGTGCCATCAACTGATAGTAGAATATTGTGGGAAACTACACCTGTATCATCACTTGAGCTAAAAGTAATTGTAAAAGATGAATTGCTAGGGAGTTTATCACCCGTAGTTGGAGAAAGTATTTTAACTGTTGGAGCTGTTTTATCATTGCTACCTGGTACTCCTACAACAAAGGTAATATTACTAACAACTTGATCTGTTTTAGGAGCAGAAAAAAACTTTGTAGGAGCGCCTATTGTGCCTGTTCCATTGTCCCTTAAAATGGCTACACCTGCATCAGTCACTTTATTGCCAGTGCTATCAAGACTAGCAAATGAAAATAAGGCTTCTCCATCAGCATAATCTAAGCGGCTAGTTGTAATTGCTGAAGTGCCTGTACCAAAAGAGCCTACTATTCCTTGGAATTGTGGAGAAGCTGTATAAAAAAGACTTGTTGTACTATCAGCTTTAAGATCATTGTCTAAATCTGAATAAACAACTATTTGAGCAGGCTTATTTAGCACATCGTTAATGCCATAGACAAAAAATTGCTTATCTCCTTTTGCATTGACAATAGGAACAATAGAGCTGGCTGTAGTTGGATTTGAATCTGTTTGAGTTGGTAGAGCAAAAATACTAGGTTTATCAGGAATTAAATCATTATTACTATCAGTAAAAACCATTATTGCTCCTGTAAGTTGTAACACATTACCAAAAAGAAATTTAGAAGCAACATTAGCATAGAGATTTCCTTTGCTATCTGTGGCTAAAGCTCCAAATCCAAAGTTAATCGGTCTGTTATTTAGTTGTGAGTTTGCTGCTAGGATGGTTATTTTATTTTTTCCATCAACTATTCCATTATCATTAGGTAAATATGCGGTAATTGTATAACTGTCTTGGTCTGTTACATCAAATAAATCTTGAGCAAAAAATAATGAAGCTACAACCACTATATCTCCCTTAGGGGAATTAATAGTTGTAATACCTATAGGAGTACCTTTGCCAATGGAAAAGCTACTTTGTTTAACTCCACGAAAATCTTGTTTAGAATTATCTGTAATAAGTATTTGACCCATTTGCTTATTAGGACCATCTGCTGCTACTACACCAATATATATGTTACCGCTTTTTTTACTAATTGCCATTGCTGTAGTAACTTCATTAGTTGGATCATCAGAACTAATAAAGGTATCACTAACATCTGGTACACGATCGCTATTAATATCAGCTGAGACTATAACACTGCTACTAGTATCAATACCGAAAAAAGAGACATTACTTAGAGGTGTTCCAGCAGGAATTGCTGCTGGATTTATTTGGTTTAGTAGTTTTTTATTAGGAGAAGTTTTTATTGCTCGAGCTGGATCAAGCACAAAAGTAGGGAGTGGAGATTTGGTTGTAATTTTAGTTCTATGTTTACTAGGGTTTGCAAAGACTTGAGACTGATAACATAATATTAAAATTAGTAATAAAAAAAAGTATTTAATATCAAAGAAGCTAGCAATATATTTTTTATTATTTGTTAATTTTTTTGAAAGATTAAGCATATAAATTCCTATTTTCTAGTATTTTTACAAAAATTAATTATATTTAGCCGATTTGGTAGTTTGTAAATTTAATTTTATTTTTTTATTTCAAAAATATAAAGAGCGCCAACTAGAAAAATTGGCGCTCTTTAATTTTAGTTAAGTTTACCTGATAAATAACTTAAGGTTACTTACTTGGTTTAATCTTAAATGCTGTAGAGTTTCCAGAACCCATATTGCCAGCAGCGTCTTTAGCAACTACGCGAATAACGCTAACAGCTTTAGTTTTCATGTTAGGAATATTTACCATAGCAGAAGTGCTAGTTCCTGGTAAGCCACTAGCTAAAGTCATAAAGTTGGTACCATCTAATGCAATTTGAACATCAATAGAAGCTACACCAACATTATCCATAGCAGTGAAGGTTACGTTAAATGGTTTTCCGCCAGTAAGTTTTTTATCTTTGCTTCCTGGAGAAGTAACAGTAACGGTTGGAGGAGTTGTATCGGTAACAACTTTTAGTTGGCTAACGGTTGCAGAACCTCTATTACCAGCAGCATCAAGAGCATCAATGCGGATAGCAGCAGTAGATGAGTTGATAGTAGGTACTCTAAAGCTAAATGAAGTTGCTGAGCCAGGTAATCCGCTAATCAAAGTGGTTGAGAAGTTATTGCCATCAGCAGCAAATAAAATATTTTGAGCAGTTACAGCAACATCATCTTTGGATGAGAAGCTGATTGTAGCCATTGAACCACCATTTAATGTGTCGCCTGATTTAGGTGAAGTAATAGTAACCATTGGAGGATTAACATCACCAGTGGTAGCTTTTACGATAGTAAAGTCTGCATCACTAGCATCCATTCCAGCATTGCCACCAGCATCTTTTGCAACAACTTGAATACGAGCATTTGTAGTGCTAAGAGATGGTGGAACAGGGAAGTTAAATGATTGAACATTGCCAGCAAGTCCGCTAGCTACTACGATTGGGAAGGTTTTTCCACTATCTGTAGATAAATTAATATCATGTGAAACTACACCAACATCATCTTTAGAGGTGTAAGCAATAGCTAATTGAGTACCACCCATAACGGTTTCACCACCGTTTGGTGAGGTAACAGTAACTGTTGGAGGATTTGCATCTCCAGCAGGTTTAGTGTTAGGTACACCAACAATAAAAGAGTAGAAAGATTGATTGTTGTTACTTGTTTTAGGAGCTGTCATTAATGTAGTAGCTGCACCACCCATACCACTGCCAGGGCTAGTTTCTTTACTAGAAGCTAAACCAGCGCCAGTAATTGAATTACCTGTTACTGTGATATATGTAAAGAAAGCTTGATCATCTCCAAAGTCCATGTGAGTTGAGAACAAGCTAGATGTTCCATCACCTTGGTCATTGAGTATGTCACGGAATTGAGCTGGAGGAATGAAGAAAGTTTTTACAGGGCCATCAGCTTTACCATCGCCATCAGCATCAGTGTACATAGCGATTTGAGTCATACCACCACGGAATATAGAGTTAATACTGTAGGTAAATAGTTGAATTCCAGTACTGCCTGGGTTAGGTCTAACAGCTAAACTTGTAGCTGTAACAGGATTAGTGTCTCCTGCACCGCTGCCTACAAATTGTGTTACCGCATCAGGAACAAAGTCTCCATTGGTGTCTTTGATTGTAAGAATAAATCCACCTAAAGCATTATTAGCAGCTGAACCAACGCTTACATAAGCAGTGCCTTTGTTATCTACGGTTAAACCACCAAATGTAATATTGATTGGATTTCCACCAGTAGTCATTTGTGGTAGAGGAATGTTCATCATTTGTGAGCCATCAGCAAAACCTTGTGCATTTGGCAAATAAGCAGTTAAAGAAATTTTGTCTGCATCAGTAGCATCCAAAAAGCCTTTTGAAAAGAATAAATTTAATGCAAGTACAATATCACCTTTAGGAGAATTAATAACTGCTAAATTAGTAATTGTACCAGGAACAGGAGGAAACATTCCACTAATAGTACCTTTGTAAGTTCCTGCTGCATCATTGTTAACAATTAAAACAGTGGTTTTTCCTTTGTTATCACCATCACCTGCAGAAGCTGCTGCATAGAACTTACCGCTCTTAGGACTAGCTGCAAAAGCACTGAAAAAGTCATTAGCTGCGTCTGGATCTGTTGTAAGTTTTTCTGTTGCATCAGGCTTAAAATCGTTATCAGTGTCAGCAAATGCAGTGATATCAGTACTAGTGATATCAGCAACAAAACTTACACGGTTTAAAGGAGTACCAGCAGGAATAGCTGCTGGAGATGGGCTGTTAAATCTAGCTTTTTTTCTAGATTCGAGCATTTGTTTGAAAAGTTCTCTATTGGAAGATAATAGTTCATGCACATAATTTATATCGTAAGGAACCATCTCAGCATCCAAGTCACTTTTTACAGGAGCTTTTCCTTCTTGAGGAGCTTGGCCAGCCGCATGCAAACTAGTTTGATAAGTAAAAATAGATATTAACAAAGCGATAAATCCTAACACACCAATAAATTTGGTATAACGTGTTTTGGGTTTACCAGAGTTTTTCTTAAGAACAGACGAGTTCATTAACAGAGTCCTCCGTATTTATTTGAGTAGTTGGTTGATGGAATTTTGAAATTAGATTGTGAAAAGCTAATTATTTCACAACTCACAAGTAGTTGTATAGATTGTTTTAATTTTTATCTGCCTTTTTTTACAAATTAAAGATAAAACTAGTCATTGTGATACTCTGCTGCGATTCTAAATGTAGTAAGTATACCAAAGATTTCTTCTTTACGATGAAATAAAAATTTAATTCCTTTTCTTGTAAAAGCCATAGTTATCAGAGAACGTAGATCTAGCTTATTATCCAATAACATACCTAACACTATTTGCCATTTTAGTGGTATACGATTTTTTTCTGCTATATCAAAGTGTGCTCCAACCACAAAGCTATCAGTTCCATAAATCTTTGAAAACCATTTGTATAAGGATTCACTATGCGCCACTATATGTGGGGGTAAAGTTGACTCGTTGATCGTAGCTTTTTTTACACTTAAACTAATAACTCTATCTAGATCAGATATTTTAATTATTAAGTCAGGTAACAATCTTGTTGGTGGCCCGTAGTGCTTCTTTAGTTTTTCTATAAATTTATTGCCTGCTTCTTTTAATTGCTCCAAAGTGTAAGAAGTCTTGTGTTCAAAGGTAGTTTGTGTGTTTAATTCTACTTCATTATCTAATACTTGCTTTATAGATTTATCTTTAGGATTGAATTCAATTCTTTCTCCTATTTTCCAAGGAATAATTTTAGGATCCAAAGGTGTTAAATCTTGTCCTGAAATCATAGAACCATTTTGATGGAAACTTTCTTTTGCTTGATAATAATGATAAGAAGCAAACGGTAAAACATATTTTGGATTGAATATTTTATAATTAGTTGAAAAACACTCAATAAGCTTTTTTCTGACTACTTCATTGTTAGGATAAGGGTATAATAAAAGTTTACCTGCATGGTTAAAATTAGTAAGTAAAATGTCTATCTCACCAATTTGTTTTTTCAAAATTTTTTGTGATAAAGGAGGCAAGCTGCAATCATTGTAATTAAGTATTGTGCCTTCAGATGTATTTATTAATAACATATTATCAATACCTGTTGTAGGGTATCTTTTGATAACAAAATCTTCTGAAAGTTTAAAAGGTTCTCTTTCAAATAAAGAGACAACATTTTTAAAGCCAGCTCTTTTTACTGCTTCATCTAGTTGAAAATTGTAAGAGTTGTTGCCTAGTACAATTATATTAGGGTTTAACTCGGCTAATTTTTTTAATGTAGGAAGATGAAAGTGGTCTTCATGAAAGTGAGAAATCCATAAATGAGTACAAGTTTGAGCAAGAGCCAAGGCATTGGGGTTATTAAATCGAAGTCCCCAACCTCCTTCAAACGCACTTCCTGAAAACCAAGGATCCATTAGGAGTTTAATATTATTAACTTCAACAATTATAGAAGCATGATTAAGAAAATGTATTATCATAACCTTTTGATAAAATAAAGAGAAGATTAAAGGATGTCATAGCTATTCTAGCTTTTTTTAAAGTTGAGTAAAAATAAAAAAGCAGAACTAGCTTGTGTTTTTGATTGGACAGTTGCTCAAGCGGAGTAACTGCGTTATGCTTATAAAATTCTGGCATTCTAATTAAAGAACTAAACTAAGAAATAAAGTTGTAAACAATCTTGAGTCATGATCAGTTGGTATGATTTTTTTGAGCCAAAAATAAAACTTTGGGAAAGAAAAAAAAATATATCTAAACTAATTTCTGCTATTAGCAATCAAGATCTAGAAGTTCGTTGTTTAGCTTATGATGCTTTAGGTCGAATTGGTTTAAAAGAAAGTAGCCCCCAAATTTGTGAAGCTATAGCAAAAGAAACCTCTGCTTTAGTGCGGGCAAGAGGAGCTATTGCTTTAGGTCGTTTGGGAAATGATGTGCAAACAAGCGAAGCATTGTTTTTATTGCTAAAAGATGAAAGTGCAGAAGTCCGTGCAGCCGCAGCACGAGGTTTAGGTCGGCAAAATAATAAAGAACTTTGGACTGTGTTTTGTAACTTGCTAGAAGATGAAGACGTTAATGTAGTAGTGGAAGCCGTTTATGCTTTAGGCCAAGTTGGCAATTATCGGGCTGTAACTCCATTACATAGAATATTTGATCGTTGTGATCGAGCAATGAAAGAGTTAGCTTCTTCAGCAATCAATGCTATAAATATGAATCAACCTATGGGTTGGCCTTCGGATGAAGTCTACTTCTTTACTTACTCTAGACGCGGTATTTTATTTTGTGAATGTTATTCTTATAAATTAGTAGCTTGGCGTAATTATTGGAGACGACGATGGAAGTATCCATTTGCTAGGGACTGGGGAGTTGGATGTTGGGATATTAGTACTTTAGCTGAAGAAATAGAAACAAAAGTTATTCGCCCAGGACTAAAATTAAAGATTTTTGATAGACGTGCTTAAACTATTATAAAAATAAAAATATAGAAGGATTTATGTTAAATAACGATTGGCGCTTTATAAGTACGCGGGTTGTTGAGGTTATAATAGGTTTTATATTGATTATTGCAGGGCTAATTAAAGCTTATGAAATGTTGGATTCTGTTAGGCAAATACTTGCTTATAATATAGTTACCAATCCAACTTTAGTAACTGCATTAGTATGGCAACTAGTAGTAGTTGAATGTGCATTAGGTTCAGCTTTAGTTTTAGGTTATTTGCGTCGTTATGTAGTTCCTGCCACTTTTTTATTATTTCTGATATTTCTTGGATTTGTTGGATGGTCTTGGGCAACAGGCGCTACAGCAAATTGTGGTTGTTTTGGTTCAAAATGGCAGCATAGCCCTAAGGAGGCATTTATTTTTGACACTATATTAGTAATTCCATTAGCCGTTACACAGTTTCTTAGTTGGCAAAAAATCAAAGAATGTAATAAAACCTGGAAGCTAGCAATTATAGTTGTCACAATAGTGGCAGGTTTAGGTGTTGCTACCTATGCTAGTTTTAGTCCTAAGCAATCTTCTGATCCAGTTGTAAGATTGCAAGTTACTAGTCCAAACCCCTTTAAGAATGTTCAAATTTCTGACTTGAGTATAGAAGTAGAAAAAGGCTTGCAATTAATAGTTGTAATGGATACAGGATGTGATCATTGCCAAGCAAATGTTCCTCAGTTTAATCAACTTTTTGATAAATCTAGCACTTTAGCACCTTTAAATGCTATTTGTTCTAACAAACCTGATGAAATAAAATATTTTCAGAAAAAATTTGATGCTAAATTTCCTATTGGTCGTATTTCTGACACAGACTTTTTCAAACTTTTAGAAAAAGGCGACACTCCAAGAGTTTTCTTATTAAAGGAAGGTAAAGTTTTAAAAATTTGGGATGGTCGATCACCCACAGAAGAAGAAGTAAAGGCAGCATTGGCTAAATAACATTTGGCTAACCTTAATGTATAGAATATCTTGCTACAATTACTAACTTCCTAAAAAATTTTAGACTAATATTGCTTTGTTTTCTTGGAAGCAGGCTTTAAAAACTATTAAATCAAGCTTATATTTGAGGTTAAGAAAAACTTTCTAGTAAAATGATTGGGCAGACCATAGGCAAGTATAAAATTGAAAAGTTGCTTGGTGCTGGCGGAATGGGTGAGGTGTATCTAGCCATAGATACAATACTTAACCGTACTGTTGCCCTTAAATTTCTCCCTCGTGAATTAGAAACTCGCGAAAAGGTTGTGAAACGCTTTTTACGTGAAGCCCAAGCTACTGCTCGCCTTTCCCATCCAAATATTGCTACTTTGTACAATGTTGAAACTTATGAAGGCCGTCATTTTATTTTGATGGAATATATTGATGGTGAACCACTATCCAGAATTTTACGTAGGGAAAGAATTTCAATCAAAAATGTACTAAAATATGGGATGCAAATAGCTGATGCTTTAGCTGAAGCTCATTCACAAGGTGTATTACATCGTGATGTTAAACCAGGTAATATTTTAATAAATCGTAGACAACAAGTAAAAGTACTGGATTTTGGATTAGCTAAGTTTATTAGCACAGAAGAAAATGTTGTAACAAATAAATTAGAAGATGATTTAACTCGTGAAGGGGTTCTGGTCGGAACTCCTCGTTATATGTCTCCTGAGCAAATTTTAGGCAAAGATGTAGATCAACGTGCAGATATTTTTGCTTTAGGTATTTTACTATATGAAATGATTGTTGGGCAACATCCTTTTAAGGTTAGTAATAACCAACAATTAGTAGTTGCTATTACGACAGAAGATCCTCCTCCAATAAACTCTCTTGTAAAAGATGCTCCAGAAGAACTAGTTGCTATTATAATGAAAGCCTTAAACAAGGCTCCAATTGATAGATATCAAACAGCTAAAGAACTAGCTAATGATATGCGTTCTTTAGCTGTAAAGTTATTTGCTGACCACTACTTTGAATATTCTGGAGCAGAAGATTTTCGAAGTGATATACCTAATCAGCGCTCTTCTGTTCCTCCTACTCCTGTAGATAGTGCAAGAAAAACTCTTTTCACAAAAGATGATGTTACTGTAGAAGAAAAAAAAGGTACAAAAACTGCTATTCAAGAGCCGCCTCATAAAATTAACAAAGCAATGATGCTAAAGATTGCTATTGTTTTATTAATATTGACTTTAGGCTCAACTTTTACTGTTTGGTACTTTAAAAGTCACTCAACAACTACTGTAGCAGTAAACACACGCCCATTAATTGCAGTAATGTATTTTGATAATTTTACTAATGATCCTAGTTTAGAATGGTTAGGAAGTGGCTTAACAGAAATGATTACTACTGATCTAGCACAAGTTAGAACTATTGAAGTAGTAAGTAAACAGCGACTTTTTGACACTCTACAAATGTTAGGTAAGAAAAATACTCAATCTATTGATCGATCCACTTCTTCTGAAGTAGCACGCAAAGTGGGTGCTTCTGCTGTACTTTCAGGCTCAGTTATAAAAATCAATACTAAACTTAGGCTTAATGTTACCTTAGAGGAAATTAACACAGGAAAAATAGTTTTTTCAGATAATGTTGAAGGTAATAATGTTGATGAGATTTTTACCTTAGTAGATACTATTACTGCTAGGATTAATCGTTATTATAATCCATCAATAAATGTAGATGAAAGTCCAATGTTAGGCAAAGTAACAACAACTTCTGTAGAGGCTTTTCGCCTTTATACTAGAGGATTAGAACGTTGTTGGCTCACAAATTTTGATGAAGGATTAGATGATTTAGAACGTGCAGTAGAAATAGATAACCAATTTGCTTTAGCTTATCTTCAAATTGGAAATGCTAAATTTGTGCGTAACGATACTTCAGGTGCGGGAGAAGCTTTTAAGAAAGCACTACAATATAATGATAGGGTTGGTTATCGTGAGCAAATGTTAATTAAGGGTGTAAATGCCTATTACAAAGCTTATGATAATGGTGACTATAACACTGCTCTAACTATTTTTGAACAAATGGAAGCAAATTATCCAAGAGATAAGGAAGTTTATTTATGGAAAGGGTTATGTCTATGGCGCAATGGAGATTATAAAAAAGCAATCGCTAGCTATAACAAAATTCTAGAGTTAGATCCAGATTTTAATGTGATGTATGTTTCTTTAGCTCAAGCTTATGCTGATGATGAAAACTACATAGAAGCTAGTGCTATGATGCGCAAAACCATAGCTTTACATCCAGGGCAGCCAGAAGGTCGTAATTTACTAGGTAATATTTACTTTCGTATGGGTAAGTATGATGATGCAATAAAAGAATATGAAGCAATGATAGAAATAAAGAAAGAATATCGTAGCTATCGAGCATATTTGGATATAGCACAAGCTTATTGGGTAAAAGGTGATTTAGAAAAAGGCCAAGAAATATTAAATAAATATGTGGAACAAACAACTGATCTAGCTGGTAAAGCTTGGGCTTATTTAGCTTTTTACAGAATAGCAATTTCTAATGGTCAAGCAAAAGAGGCTGAAAAACATTTAAATGATGCTTTAGATGCAGCAGAAAAATCCAAAAATATTTCTGTTCAAACACAAGTACTTTGCTATAAATCAGACTTCTATTTATTTTTAGGACGTAATGCTGAGGCAATTAAATCAGCGCAAGAAGCCGTTGCTATAGCAGGTTTTGATGTTGGTGGTCGTGAAGCTTGTCAACAACTTGCTATTGTTTATTTAGAACAGGGTGAAACCGATAAAGCATTAGAAACTGTAAATGATTATATAAAGAAACTCCCTACAGCAAGTCAAAAAACAGCCGGAGACTTACGCCGTATTATTGATGGTATTATTGCTTATAAAGCCGGGGATTATGCTTATAGTGAAAAGCTTTTTATTACACCACTAAAATATAATATTAGACTTTATTGGCGCACAGCTATTGCACAGTTTCAAGCAAAGAAGTATAACGAAGCCCTAGAGCAATTTCAAAAACTAATTGGTCGAGATGGCTTTGATCCAGAGCGTAGAGGGGTTTACTGGTCTTATCAAAACCCAGAATATGATGTTATATTAGCTTATTATTACTTAGGGCGCATTGCAGAAACTCAAGGAAAAAAAGATGAAGCCCGTCGTCGTTATCAAGAATTCTTAGCTCATTGGGAAAAAGCAGATTTTAATCGTCCAGAAATTGCTGATGCTAAAGCAAAATTGCAAACCTTAAACTAGAATAGTGAAATTTAGTTAAGGCAATTTACCTTAGTTAAAATTTTTAACCTAACGTTATGAAAAAATCACTTAAGAAGAAACAACAGCAAGAGTCAGTAAAAGTAACTCAAGATAACCAAAACATCAAGACTCAGAAATCCACAGAACTACCAGTACAGCCTTTACAGTCTTCAAATTTGTTTGATCCTATTAAACTATTAGCAATATTTGGCTTAATTGCTTTAGTGACAGTAATTATTTATTCTAATCACTTTAACAACACTTTTCATTTTGATGATGCTCATACAATTTTAGAAAATAGCTATATTAAAGATATAAGAAACTTTCCACTATTTTTTACTGATGGTTCTACGTTTAGCTCTTTACCTAGTAATAGATCCTATAGACCCTTAATTACTGCAAGCATAGCTTTTGACTATTGGCTAGGTAAAGGCCCTAATCCTTTTTACTTTCACCTTTCAATGTTTAGCATTTTTATTCTTCAGGGTTTAATGCTGATATTTATTTATTGGAAGATTGCAGACTTAGCGGTTCCAAGCAAGTTAAACTTCTCTATTGCTGCTATTACAACCGCTTGGTATATGTTGCATCCTGTTAATGGGGAAACTATAAACTACATTATTTCCCGTACTGATAGCTATTCGACCTTCTTTTTTGTTCTAGCTTTTAGTTTGTATCTGTATTCTCCTTTTTGCAAGAAATGGCATCTTTACCTTATTCCTGTGTTAATAGGTGGTTTAGCTAAAGAGCCAGTAATAATGTTTGCTTCAATACTATTTATGTATCAGTTATGTTTTGAACAGCAAATGGATCTTAAAAAGTTACTAGAAGGAAATAAAAAAGAATTAGATAAACTTAAGCCACTTATTTTAAGCTGCTTACCAGCTATTTTGTGTTGTGTTGCATTAATAGGGTTTCTAAATGTTATGAGGCCAAAAAGTTTTACTCCTGGAGGATACTCTTTATTTAGTTATGTTCTTATACAACCTTATGTAATATTACATTATGTAGCCTCACTGTTTTTTCCATTTTGGCTTTCAATAGATGCTGATTGGGGTCCTTTAGATACAGTTTTTGATATAAGAGTATTAGTAGGTGTATCTTTTATTGTTTTTTTAGTTTATTTAATCTTTCTTACTTCTCAAAAACAGAAACTAAGACCTATTTGTTTTGGACTATCTTGGTTTTTGTTGGCATTACTTCCTACATCATTAATTCCTCTAGCAGAAGTACTTAATTATCACCGTCCTTTCTTTCCATATATAGGGCTTATATTAGCTGTTTGTTGGGCAGTATTTTTGCTCTTGCAGAAATATGAGGTTGTTTTTTTGGATAAACCATTAAAAACACAAGTAGTGCTTGTAGTATCAGCCGTTATACTTTTCTACGGAATAGGAACTCATCAAAGAAATAAGTTATGGGCAACAGATGAGGCTATTTGGAAAGATGCTACTATCAAAAGTCCTAAGAATGGCCGTGCATGGATGAGTTATGGGCTAACTCTGATGAACAGAGGAGATTATGAAAATGCAGAGAAACAATTTCTAGAAGCTATGAAATTTGTTCCTTATTATTCTTATCTCTATGTAAACTTAGGAGTTCTAAAACAAAAAACAGGATTTCCAGCTGAAGCAGATAATTATTTCAAAAAAGCTGTAGAATATGGCGCAGATCATCCAACAGTCTTTTACTTCTATGGAGCCTTTCTCAAAGAGCAAAACCGTGTTCCAGAAGCAATAGATAACTTGACTAAAGGACTAGCCTTAGCACCTAATCATGTTGGTACACAAAGGTTACTAATGACTATATACCAAGAGCAAGGAGATTTTGCAAAGTTAGAAACTCTAGCTCAACAAATCTTAAAACAAACTCCAGATAATACAGAAGCTAAGTTTTATTTGGATGCTGCTAAAAACAAGAAAACACCTTTACAATCAGCTGTAGATGCTGCCTACAATAATAAAACCCCAGAAGGGTTTTTAGAATTAAGCCTGAAGTATTATCAATTAGGTAATTATGAAAAATGTATAGAATCAGCTAATGAAGCGCTAAAGCTAAAGCCAGATTTTGCAGAAGCTTATAACAACATTGGTACAGCTTATAATGGCTTAAAGCAATGGGATAAAGCTATTGAGGCTTGTGAAAAAGCAGTACAACTAAAACCAGATTTTCAGTTGGCAAAAAATAATTTGGCTTGGGCTAAAGATCAAAAAACAAAAGATAATAGCCCTAAATAAGTTAGTGATTGTTAGTGATTTATAATATAAAGTAAGTATTACTTAATCAAATTGTGGCTTTTTCATTTTTCTACTATTTTTACGACAATCAGGACAAATAATAGTAGAGTTAGCTACAAGGCTACGCCCAACTTCTTGACCACACAACTCACAATTCACAGGATAAGTTTTATTTGATGGTTTTTTAGGTTTAGATTCAGGATTATTTTTAGTATTACCTTCAGATAGATCTTCCATCATTGTTTTAAAAATATCAGGCATTGGAGTAGTAGCTTTTGCAGGTTTATTGCTAGGAGGAGGAGGAGTTTTTGAGTTGGTGATAGGACTAGCCTGAGCTTTTTCGTGAGTATCTTCAGGTGGTAAAATTTGTATTGGTAAAGATATAGGAGTTGGATAAGATTCTTCCCTTATCATATCATTAACAACAGGAGTATCTATTTCCAACAACTCTAAGTCTATTTGTTTGCTATCTAGAGTTTTTCCCATATAAACATAAACCCTACTACTAGCTTTATCTAATTCTTGTGCTAGAGACATAACAGTTTGAGGTCTATGATCAGGGTTTTTTTCTAAAGCATGCATTATTATGTTATTTACATCAATAGGTACATCAGGGTTAATTTCATAAAGTGGACGAGGTGCTTCTGTTGCTTGTTTCATTGCTAAAGCAATAGGTGAATCTGCATCAAATGGAGGAATACCTGCCAATAATTCGTAGATGATAACACCTAAGCTATAAATATCAGATCTTACATCTACTTCTTTACCATAGCATTGTTCAGGGGACATATAATGAGGAGTTCCTACCACCATTCCTTGACGTGTTAGGTGTCTATCTTGATCATCAATTTGATTCTTCAATTTAGCAATACCAAAGTCTAGTACTTTAACTATTTCTTCTTGGTTTTCTGTTTGTAGAAAGATGTTATCTGGTTTTAAGTCACGATGAATTATATTACGTTTATGTGCTGCATTAACTCCAGCACAAACTTGTTGAATGATCCAATTAGTGTCTACTACAGAAAATCTTGCTACTTCTCTTAATCGTCGTCTTAAAGTACACCCCTCTAAAAACTCCATAACTAAATAAACGGTGCTATCATTAGTTACACCAAAATCTAGAACTGCAATAGCATTAGTATGACGAATTTGCATTGTAGCTTGTGCTTCACGACGAAACCTTTCTATTGCAGTAACATCAGAAACCAACTCTTGATGCATGATTTTTACCGCAACAGGAATGCCTAAGTGTAGGTGCGTAGAGCGATAAACATTACCCATTCCACCTTCAGCTAATTTCCAATCTATACGATATTTATTATCTAAGATGGTATTAACATAAGGTTCACTTTCTTCCAAAATAGTTAACCGGCTGCCATCATAAGGACAGAAAATGGTATCTAGATCATAATCTCGTTGGCAAGCGGCACACTTTTTCATATTTTACCTACCACCCATTTTTGCACTATTTTACCCAAGCATCTGCAACTTTTACATCTACAACTACGGGAACATTATGAATGAATTCTTGTCCTGCTGTCATCATTTCTTTTTCTACTTGTTTAGCTATTTCTTCTGCTTCACTAGAAGATACTTCCAAAACTAGCTCATCATGAACATTATTAATTAGTTTAGCTGAAGTATTAGTTAATGAATGATGTAATATAGTCATAGCACGTTTACTAATATCAGCAGAGGTTGCTTGTATTGGCATATTTTTACCTAACCTAACTGCTGCTGACAGAGAAGCTGAATCTGTGAGATCAAAATCTATGTACATTAATCTTCCTAATCGGCTTCGTGTTTGTTTGTTTACTAATGCTTCTTTACCAGCTTGATTAAGCCAACAAGCTACACCACTATAAGTTCTAAAATAACGCTCAATCAATTTTTCAGCTTCAGAAATAGGACGATCTATTCTATTAGCTAAACCTTGAGCTCCCATACCATAAATTATTCCATAATTAAGTTGTTTGGCAGCTGATCTTTGTTCTGTTGTGACTTCACTTAAAGACGCTCCAAACATTTGACTAGCTGTAATACAATGTAAATCTGCTCCACTATGAAATGCTTTGGTTAAAACAGTGTCTTTTGACCAATCAGCTAAAACTCTTAACTCAATTTGTGAATAATCTGCAATTATTAGACGATTGCCTGGAGATGCTATAAAACAGTTTCTATATTCTTTAGAAGCAGGAATTTGTTGTAAATTCGGCTCATGACAAGAAAGCCGTCCTGTTGGTGTTCCTATTTGCAAAAAATTTGCATGAATTCGTCCTGTAATTGGGTGAATAAACTTAAGTATTCCTAATCCATATGCTGAAAGTGCTTTCTGTAGGCTACGATACTCTAGTAATTGATATAGTATTGGAAATTCTTTTGCTAAGTGTTGTAAATGGGAACTACGTGTGTCAGATACAGGGATACCTAGTTTTCTTAAGGCTTCTTGTACTTGAGAGGGGCTATCTAGGTTAATTGTAGATTCTCCAAAAAGGCTCATTTGAACATCAACAGGATCTAAAGCTTGGCGTAGAGTTGTTGCTATAGACAAGCTTTTTTTTTCAGTATCTTCTACTATGGCTCGCCAATGTTTTTCATCTAGCAACATTCCTGTTAATTCCATATCAGCAATTGCTGCCACACAATCAAATTCTAATTCTGCTGTGTCTAAAAGATCCAATTCACATAATTTTAGTAATTGAGGTTGATAAAGTTGACATACAACAATTGCATCATAAGCAGCATATTGGATTTGACTTTCCGTTAGGGTAGCAGACCAATTACTTGTTTGTTCAGTTTTGTCTAATTCAATATTTAAAAAACGATCGACTGTTTTAGCTAAGTTATGGGACTGACCTTCACGACCACCACAAATTAGTTTACTAGCTAGCATTGTATCAAAAATAGAATGAACTCTTAGTCCAAGATGATGTTTCAACATTTTTAGATCAAATTTAGCGTTGTGGAATACTTTTACTGGTTTTTCGGCTAAAAAGAGTGTTTTTAACTCATTAGCTAGTTTGGGAGTTTTAAAAACATCAATGATAAAGGCTCTATCTGTAGTAGCTAGTTGAATAAGCCTTAACTCAGAAGTATAGGGATCTAAGCCAGTTGTTTCTGTATCTACCCCAATACATTCTTTTTGGCTTAGTAGGTTAATTGCTTTATTAAGCTCTTTTGTGGTTTTTATAATTTGGATTTTTTTCATCCATTTATTTTAGGCTTAGGAATAAAAAGCGATGATAAACTTTCTTGTAGCAAAGTGCTACTTAAAAATCGATGCACTTGTGAAAAAAGTAAGTTATACTTCAGTTTTCAAAAGAAAATTTATCCCAGGTAACTCCAGTGAGTAATGAACGTAGAAAATATTATCGAACATCTTTAGTATTGCCAATAGAAATTTATAGTTATGCTTGTGAGCATGGTCGCTTTTATGAGCTAACAGAAACCACTAATGTTAGCCCACTAGGGGCTTCTTTTCGTTTACAAAATCGTGTAGATGTTGATGATATACTGCGAGTAGTATTACCAATGCCACCCCAATTACGTCTTTATGATCGGGAATCACAAAGCTATCAAATTTATGCTCAAGTTAGACGAGTAAAAAGAAGAACAGATGGCTATGTTAGTGTAGGGGTTGCATTTATTTCAAAAGATGCTCCAGATGTAGAAATTAATCAGCCTGTCTTAGATACAAAGGAAAATGCTGAGATTCCTGATTCTATGACATTTGCTACTCGTCCTCTTGGTCCTCAGGGACTATCAAAAATACCTAGCAATCCTAGCAATCCTAGCAATCCTAAACCAAACATAGATGCTAAGTTAAACTCTCCTTCGGTTTCTTCTGGTGGATTAGGCAATCAATCTCCACTCAAAACAAATATTTCTTCTTCTAGTGGATTAGGTAATCAATTGCCACAAATACCACAAACTCCAAAACCAAATGTTTCTTCTGGGTTAAATAGTCAACAACCTCTAAGACCTATTTCAGCTTCTTTTTCTAAAGTTAGCTCAGCTTCTAATTTACCTTCGTTAAAACCTCCTGTTGTTGAACCTGTTAGAAGAGAAATTTCTGTTAGCATGAAACACCCAACTATTGCTCAAAGTGCTGTTAATAATGATCGTGGAGAACCTAGAGCAAAATTACGGCTAAGCTTAAGTATTCGTGGATTAGATAAAAATGGACAATATTTTGTAGAAGTTATTCAAACAGAAGATGTTAGTAAACATGGTTTGTGTTTTATGCTTTGCAAACATGAGCTAGAAGCAAATTCCATTGTAGAAATTGTGGGATTTCAAGGAAAGTTTCATGCTCAAGGAGAAGTTAAACACATAAATTATAATAATGTGGACAAAACTTACCGAATAGGCATTCGTTTATTAGGCCAACCTGACAATTGGATTGTTAAATAAATAAATAGCTAAAAATAAAAATACTACAAAATAAGGAAAACAACATTTGACAGAGCCGTCAGTAGATTCAGGTCGTCTAGTAAATATAGCAGATAAATTAGATAAAGCTTCTTTGGTTATGCTTTATGGATGTGCTTTAGCTGCACCACACTCAATTGCTGGTTCACAAGGTAGCTTTCTAGCTGCTGTTCTCTTCTGGTTAATTGCTTGTATTTTAAGAAGAAAATTTAAAGTCCTACCTACTCCACTAGATCTCCCTTTGTTAGGATTATTTGGTTGGGCTGTATTATCTGCCTGTTTTTCATATGAAAGAGCACAAAGTTTTAATGGTTTAAAACAATTAGCTTTTTTGGGTCTATTTTATTTTGCTTCCACTCGCGCTTATGAAGGCCGACATGCTAAGCGTTTAGCTTTAATTTTAATTTTTTCTTGTTTGATTAATGTTGGCTACACTTTTTTTCAGAAAATAGCAGGTCAAGGTTTAAGAATTGATAAGATTTCTGAAGATAGTAAACTAAATCGTGCTAGTGCAGGAATAATCATTTTTGTTCAAGGAGATGTTTTACTCTCTGTTGATGATAAACCCCTAAAATCTTTACAACAATTTTCTGATGCTATAGACAATGGCCCACCAAGAAGTACAGTAAAAGTAAATTTCCGTCATGGTGAATTACTTTTAACTACCTTTGTAGACCGCAGAAGAATACAAAAGGCTACTGATTTAGTAGGGACTGCACGCTTTGGTATTGAAGTTTCACCTGCTCGCGATTTTAGGGCTCAAGGCTTCTATAACCATTATACTACTTATGCAGAAGTGCTTCAGCTGATTACCTCACTTATATTTGGGTTCTTGCTTGTTAGCCCTCGTAATTGGAAATATATATTAGGTTTTACAACTTTAGGTATATTATTTACATCGGCACTAATTTTTACTGCTACAAGAGGCCCATTGGCAGCATTGGCTTTTTCAGTATTAGCAATGATACTAGTATTACAAGATCAAAGAAAGTTTAGAAAAATAATTCTAATAGGTCTAATTATAGTAGCCTTACCAGTAGGTATTTATCTTACTTCTAAGTGGAGAGGCGTAGGTTTCTTTGATATGAAAGATGGAAGTACTACTTGGCGGCTAGAAATGTGGCAAGAAGGGATCAAGTTAATAGCCAAACACCCAATTTTTGGTATTGGTAAAGGAAGCGAAAGAGATCATTGGGCTGAATGGGGACTCTTTCAAAATGGTAAACTTCCTCCTGGACATTTTCATTCAACACCAATGCAGATAGCTGTTTGGTGGGGTATACCAGCCTTGCTAATTTATCTTTCTTTTATGGCAAAAGCTTTATATATGTTAGTTCAATTTATTAAGCTAAAATCTGATGAAATTGACTGGCAACAACGTGCTCTAGTCTTAGGTGTTTTTGGGGGTCTTGTAGGTTTTAATGTTAGTTCATTTGTTCATTTTAATTTTGGAGATGGAGAAGTAATAATGGTTCTTTGGCTTGTTTTAGGTCTGGCAATGGCAGAAATTTTCTTAGTAAAGAAACACCTCTAAAAACAGATAAGTATAAATAAAATACTGTAATTAATTAGTTAAGTTATATTTTATTAACCTATATTTATTTGTTAGGAAAATTTAATTGTTAAAGTTTGACAAATACAAAAAGCTTTGATAATGTTGGCTTATGAGCCAAGCTAAAAGATTTTTATCTTTATTAATCTTATTAGCTTTATTTTTGCTGACCATTCCTAACAATTAGATAATGTCAGTAGAAGTTATATTTTCTTTATCTTAAATAGGTGCTTTAGTTTTTACACCCTAACGGTTTCTTGAAGCTATATGTAAAAATAGTTACTTCTCACTCTCTGCTTATAAAACTAGTGTAAGCATCTACAGTAACTAAAACACTGATTTTTACTTAATGTTGATCTATAGCTGGAAAAGATTTTGAAAAATTTTCACTTAAAATGAACTCTATGGCTTAGTAGAAGGTTAACAAAAGTGTATAAATTTTCACTGAATTTATTAGATGTTTCTCAAACCATAACTATGTCAAAAAATAAAACTCTGCTTGTGGTATTAATATGTTTACTTATGTTATCTTGCTTAAATCAAAGGAAAGTTGCAAACCAAGAGGAGTGTGATCCTTATAAATATCCATATGTTAAGACGTTTCATATTAAGCGAGTTAAAGACAAACCTTATAGTAAATATAAAGCTTTTTACTTAATTACTGAAGATTTAGAATTTGGTTTGCATCATAAAGAACAGGCAGAAAATTGCTTAAAAGGTTTAGCTATAGCATCATCACTAAGTAAACAGTATGGTATACATTGGACACATTTTTTAGATGTTAATAAGTTAAAAGGGTTAGTTGTTACTACTGATAGTGAAGTTACTGAACAAACTAAAAAAGCAGTAGCAATGCTTTCTGAAATGGTAAATTCAGGGGATGATATAGAGGAACACTTACATCGTCCGATGGATGAAGAGATGTTACAAACATTGAAAGCTGAGCATCCGATAAACATTGATCTTGATGAACTAAAAACAATATTGCCATATAGGCAGAGCAAAAATTTCTTTTTTAGAACAGCTTTAGAGCCTGCTTATAAAGATTTAGTAGAAAATTTCCTTTATGGAAAGGAGCTTTTAGAAAAGACTTTCTATAGCAATGGTCAAAAAGTATTAGCTTTTCGTCCCGGAGGTTGGGATCATGGAGAAAATCAAGATGAAACGCTAATTTATTTTGGTGCACTTCAAAAAGCTGGCTTGCGAGCTAGTTCTGGTTTGGCTAGTGGAACCTATAGAACCGCAAATTGGAAAGTTGGTGCAGTTCCTAGACAAAATCTTGTTACCATTAACCTTGATAAAGGGCAAATCTTAGAATTATCTCCTAATACAGGAGAAGGTGGTTTTTTTAACCCTCGTACTAAGAAGGATTTAGAGAAAATAATTGCAAGTATTTCAACAATAGATGATGAGATTCCTGTGATAGTTAGTGTAGATCACTTAAATGATTATTATGATCCTCGTGAGTATGAAAAAGGGCTTACACCTCAACAGATTGCCAAAGAAACAGAGCATAGATTTGAGCTTTTGACAGAACATTTTAAAACTGTAGCGGATTATCGCTCAAAAGAAATACTTTATCCAATTACTTTAAGGGAATTAGTTAGTATCATTGATGGTAATAAGCAGTAGACAATGATAAGTTAGATAATTATTATTTCAACAAGACCTCTTAAAGTATTATTTAATAACTCAATAAGTTTATTGTGTTCAAATAGATATAGTTCTAATTTAAGTTGTAATCCTGAAGATGTATAGTCAGTTGATAGAATAGTAATTTCTGGGTGAGATTTAAGAAAATGATAAAGTGTATTTTGTTCACTAAATGGCACTTCTATTAATAAAGTAATCTTAGGTTTTACTATTAGTGTTTGAGCAAGTTTTAATACTGCTGCTGCTCCACCACCATAAGCGCGCGCTAAACCACCAGTTCCAAGCTTTACACCACCATAATAACGAGTTACTACAACACAAGTTTGTTCTAGATCTAAGCCTAGAATAGCTTGGAAAATTGGTTGTCCAGCTGTACCACTAGGCTCTCCATCATCATTAAAGCGATATTCACTAGGAGAAATACGGTAAGCCCAACAATTATGAGTTGCATCTGAATGTTGTGCGCGTACTGACTGAATATAAGTCATAGCTTCAGAAGCATTTGTAACACGCGCACAACGAGAGATAAATTCAGAGCCTTTAATATTTACTGAACTTTCAGCACTATTTGCAATAGTTATATATTCACGTGATTCTGACAAAGATAAATCCTTATTCTTTAGTAGGTTCTTTAGCTTCTTTAAGTTCTTTAGGGATTCTGACTAACCTAAAACCAACATAGAAATAATGATTACTTGGCATACCAATAACACGGCTAGCAGAACGACAAGATTTAGGATGATTATGCCAACCTCCTCCTCTAAGTACTTTATCTGTTCCATTTTTAGGACCTTGAGGATCTGTTACAGTTTCACTAGGATATTCCCCATACCAATCTTGGCACCATTCTTGTACATTTCCATGCATATCATAGAGTCCCCAGGCATTTGGTTTTTTCTTGCCTACCGGATGGGTTTTTCCACCAGAATTAGCTTCATACCAAGCCATCTGGTCTAAATCTCCAGCATGAGTTTCTGTAGAACCAGCACGGCAAGCATATTCCCATTCTGCTTCTGTTGGCAATCTATAGGTATAAGCTTTACTAAGGATGTTAATTTTTTCAATAAACTCTTGTGCCTCTTCCCAAGAAATGTTGTTTGCTGGCTGATTAACGCCCTTAAATGAACTAGGATTATTGCCCATTAGCATTTCCCATTGGCCTTGAGTTACTTCTGTGGTACACATTTCAAAACTTTTGCTAATTATTACTTTATGTACAGGTTTTTCATCTATATAGTTATCATCTTCTCCCATCAAAAATTCACCTGCTGGTATAGTTACAAATTTGCCTAAAAAACTTTCTATTGTGTATTCTTTAGGTTTTGATGTTTTACTAGCTTTTTTTGATTTCTTTTTGCTTTGTTGGTCTTTATCCATAGCCTCTAACTTATTTTCCTCTTAATTAATATTTCTTGCGTTAATTGACGTAAGTGTATTTTATTGATAAAACTCAATAGAAGATACAATTTTTTGAATAGCTCTTTGATAATTACGATATTCACTTTGTGGAACAACAGGTATTAAGTAGAACAGATCTCCATTATTGAGTCTAGCTGTAAATATTGTTACATTTTCTGTTTGACCACTAACATCAGAAATATTACTGAAGGAAATAACAAAGGCTTTACGACCAGATATAGTTGTACGTTGATAGTCACCTTGTTGGCGTAAATTTGGGTTTCCTTCTTGTAAGCTTTTAATAAATTCGTCAGTAGCTTGACGTAAATTAAAATCTGGATTTATTTGAGTTATCCCAACAAGGGCTCCATGAGTAAAAACAAAACGATTGGATACTTCACCATAAGCACCTTGAGGAGCAAAAGTTATACTATTTTGATCTTTTAATTCTCTCCAATTTTCTGGGATATCAATTTGGAAAGCTTTTTCATCATAAGTTTTGTATCTTATTGAAGGCAATGCTACACGGTTACTAAGTTTTCCTGAAGTTATAGGACGGCTATTTGAGTTTGTTGCAGAACGACTGTTTGAGGAATCTGTGTTTCTTGTATCTCTTGAGTTATCATTTCTTGCATTTTCATCTCTAGCATTATTATCTCTTGGACTAGCACCTGGTAATTCGCGTAAACGAGCTTGTATACGTCCAAATTCACGGGTATTTTGGATAGGGTTACGTACTTCTAAATATTGAGCTTCGCGATTAATTGCTTCATAGCGATTGCCTGGGTTAGGATGGTCACTTAACCATTCTGGGCCATTTTTTCCACCAGATTGGTTTTCTATAGTTTTAAACATATTGCCTAAATCACGTGGATCATAACCAGCTTGTGCCATAATTTGAGCCCCAAGCAGATCAGCTTGAGTTTCATATTCACGGCTAAATTTCAAGAAATACGCTCCTATTCCTAAACGGCTTCCACCTGCAATAACATTTCCTAATCCACCGCCAACAATAGCTCCTAATATTTGACCTGCTGCTGCTCCAATAGCATATTTTTGAGCTTTTGCTGCTTGTGCAGTACCATGACGTAAGGCAACATGACTAA
The DNA here is from genome assembly GCA_039812885.1 of Blastocatellia bacterium. Lineage (GTDB taxonomy): Bacteria > Acidobacteriota > Blastocatellia > Chloracidobacteriales > JADJPF01 > JADJPF01. Next base: position 14,896 of record JBDIBI010000022.1, on the reverse strand, counting down.
GTTCATGTGCCATTACTCCAGCTAATTCACCTTCATTTTTAGCTACATCAATTAAACCGCGATTAACATACATAAAACCACCTGGTAAAGCAAAAGCATTTATTTCTTTAGCATCAACAAGTTTAAAAGAATAGTGAAATTCATTATGTTGATATTCGCTGGGAATAGCTTCTACCAAACGCTGCCCAACAGAGTTTAAATAACTATCTAATTGTCTATCTTTTATGATGGGTAATTTTTTTTCTGCTTCACCCGCAGCTTGTTGGCCTAATTTAATGTCATCAGTAACTTTATAAGGGTTTTTAGGCGCAATAATTTTAGTTTGTGCTAAGATGGATGACGAAAAGAGTAGTATTACTAGTATTATTGACAAAATGTTTTTTGGTGTATTTTTCACAAATCACCTCCTAAAGATTGAGCTTTAAACACTATTGGGTTGTTAAAATAGAAATTTAGTTGCTTTTCAAACATAAAGAAGTATGAGACAGAAATGAGTTTATGTTTTTCAATAAATACTTATTTTCTGTCATCAAAATAAAATATATTTGCTTAAGAAAAAAGCTAAACTTATTAGCAAAAATCATAGTTCTTACTATAAAATACTAAAGAAATTTTCAAAAAAATATAGTGTGTTATATTATCAAGTCATTAAAACAAGAAAAAGCCGGAGTAGCTATAATGTTTTTACTAGAGAATTTTAAGTAAACTAAAGTAGTATATTAAAAAGTAATTTAATTTTTAGTATTAGGGAGAAAGATTTATGAGCCAAGTGGCTCAGAAAGACAAATACTTTGATTCTTTGATAGGTAAAGAAATTAATGAGTCTTATCGCTTAGAATCTAAATTAGGCGTTGGGGCAATGGGAGCTGTTTTTAAGGCTATAAATATAAAAACTACCCAACTGCAAGCTATAAAAGTAATTTCTCCTGAATTAGCTGCTGATGAGAAATTTATTAAACGATTTGAGCGTGAAGGTGAGCTAGGTAAATTACTTAATCATCCTAATATAGTTCGTGTGGAAGAATTTGGTAAAGCTGGAGATCTATTTTTTATAGCAATGGAATTTATTGCTGGAGAAACGTTAAAAAGTTATCTTGCTAACACAGGAGCTTTAGCCCCAGATCGGTGCTTACAATTTTTGACTCAACTTTGTAATGCTTTAGATTTCGCTCATCAACACAAAGTTTTACACAGAGATTTAAAACCCGAAAATATTTTAGTTGCTAGAAATTCAGAAGGAGAAGAGATTTTAAAATTAGCAGATTTTGGCATTGCTAAACGTACAGACTTAAGTAAAACCAAGGATCAAATGTTGACAGTTGAAGGTGAGATTTTTGGTACTCCTCATTATATGTCTCCAGAACAAGTTTTAGCTCAAAAATTAACACCAACTACAGATGTTTATAGTGTAGGGGTGATGCTATATCAAATGCTAAGTGGAAAATTACCTTTAGAACATCCAAAAGCACAGCAACTTTTGGTAATGAAAGTTAGTCAAAATATTGAGCCAATTTCTAAAAAACACCCTTTTGTTTCTCCTCTTTTTGATCCAATAATAGGGAAAGTATTATCTCGTGCTCCTAGCGAACGCTATCAGACCGCAGGAGAATTATTAATAGCTGTTTCTGAAGTTGTGGGAAATTTAAATAATTCTTCAAATAGAAAATCAAATAAAGTAGAAATAAAAGTAGAAAGCAGCCCTGAAGCTAAGGTAGAAAACAAAGTTTTACCAAATGCTGCAAATAAACGAGATAGCCTTAAAATAGCTAAACCTTCTTTTGTTGAGCAAAAACCTTCTTTATCTTCATCTGGTAAAGTGAAAATAAATACTAGTAATTATCAACCTTCGCCCTCTACAAATACAATAGAGAATAAAAATGAGCCTAAATCTAAGAGTAATCAAAGCACTTTACTTATAATAATAGTAGTAGCGATAATAATACTAATAACCATAGTAGGTTTTTTGTTTTTTAATATAAAACAATCTTAACTATTGTTACATATCAGTTTGCATCAAAAGTAAATCCTATAACTTTTAAGATTTACTTTTAAGACTTACTTTTTTTGCTAGAAGTACGACCTGTCCAAATATCTCCTGTTGCTGCATGCTCGGTTTTAACTTGATAGTTTTTCCCATCAGAAATAATAGTTATTTCTCCTTGTAAATCAGTTCTATAAGTTTTTATATTAGCTTTTTTAAGTTTGTCTAAAGTTGGAGGAGCAGGATGACCATAATTATTATCTTCTCCACAAGAAATAATAGCTGTTTCTGGGGAAACTTTTTTAAGGAATTCATCTGTAGTAGCATATTGTGAACCGTGATGAGCTACTTTAAGTACTTGAGCTTTTAGGGCTACAGCTTTTTCTAATAATCTTGTTTCTGTTTCATCTTCACTATCACCAGTAAAAAGCATCTTAAAGTTGCCATAAGTTAGCATTATTATTACAGAGTTGGCATTTTCAACACTACCACTAACTCTATCTAACAAAGGTTCAGAAGGCCCTAAAACTTTTAGCTCAATACCTGAATCTAGTTCAAATTCTTGCCCTAAGCGAGCAACTGTTAAACCACCTATTTTTTCTTTGACAGTTTCTAAAAGTTTTGCATAAGTAGCAGTAGGATGAGATTGTCCACTATCGAGGAATTTTTTTACTGTGACAGCTTCTAAGACTTTTGGCATTCCACCAATATGATCAGCATGTGGGTGGGTGGCAACTGCTAAATCAATAGTATTTATGTTATATTCTTTTAATTTTTCTACAACTTTTGCTCCTGCTTTAGCAAGACCTGCATCAATAAGTACTATCTTTTTTTCTGGAGTAATAATAAGTAAACTATCTCCCTGACCGATATCAAGCATATGTACTTGAAGTTGTTTAGAACCAAGAGGTTTGCCAGTGTCATCATCTTTTTTGTTGTCTGTCTTGTCTGTCTTATCTGTTTTATCTTTCTTGGTTTTATTATGGGAAGGTTCATCTAGCTTACAAGAAACTGCAAATTGAGTTGTTATTATTAGCAATAAAGAAAAAATGAAAATAACAGTGCGAGATAAAATGTCTCTTTTTATATTCATAAAATATTTTCTACCTTATATTAACTAAGTATTAATTATGTCTTATTTACTAAAAGGTGTTTTATTATTTGTACCTGCAACAGAGCAAAGTTGTTTACTAGAAGAGGAAATTTCTGTTGGATACTTATTAGTATAGCAAGCAGTACAGAACTTAGGTGTGGAAACTTCTTCACCACAAGCAGTTAACAGACCTTCTATGCTAAGATAACCAAGACTGTCAGCCCCTATAAATTTACGTATTTCTTCTATACTTTGATGAGAAGCTATTAGTTCCTCTCGGCTAGGAGTATCAACTCCATAATAACAAGGAGCAATAGTAGGTGGACAACTAATTCGCATATGAACTTCTTTGGCCCCTGCTTGGCGAATCATTGCTACTATTTTTTGGCTAGTAGTACCTCTTACGATAGAATCATCTATTAAAACTACTCGACGTCCTTCAATTAGATCTTTTACAGGGTTTAGCTTTACACGAACTCCAAAATTTCTAATTGATTGGTGAGGTTGTATAAAGGTACGGCCTATATAATGGTTGCGTACTAAGCCAAATCGAAATGAGATGCCAGATTGGGCTGCAAACCCAATTGCAGCAGCTGTTCCAGAATCAGGTATTGGTACTACAATATCTGCTGAAATAGGATGTTCTATGGCTAATTGTCTTCCCATTTTATGACGACTTTTGTTTACACTTTGACCAAATACTATGCTATCTGGCCTAGAGAAATAAACATGCTCAAATACACACATTGCTGATTGGTATTTAGGAAAAGGAAAGAGGGATTCTAATCCAGTTTCACTTATTATTAGAATTTCACCTGGTGCAATATCCCTAATATATTCTGCACCAATTAGGTCAAAAGCACAGGTTTCTGAAGCAATTACATAAGCTTGATCTAATCTTCCCAAAGATAAAGGTCTAAAACCCCTAGGGTCTCTAACAGCAATTAGACTTTTTGTGGTAAGAAATAGCATGGAATACGCACCTTCAATAGATGATAAGGTGTTAACAATTGCTTCGAAAAGGTTGGTAGTACATGAGCGTGCAATCTTATGTAAAATTACTTCTGTATCACTAGTGGAAGAGAAAATTGCTCCTTGTGCTTCTAAATCTTCCCTTATTTGGTTAGCAAAAGGTAAATTACCATTGTGACAAACTGCTAATTGGCCTTGATGATAGTTGATAAGTAAAGGTTGTGCTTCACGGATTGAGATTTCTCCAGCCGTAGAATAACGCACATGACCAATACTTGCTTGGCCTGATAGGTGTGACATTTGGGCTTCTTTAAATACTTCATTGACATATCCCATGCCTTTTTCTGCACGAAGCATCTGCCCATCTGAAGCTACTATTCCAGCAGACTCTTGTCCTCGGTGTTGTAAGGCATAAAGGCCCAAATAAGTTAAATGAGAAGCATCTGAATGATTCCAGATACCAAAAATACCACATTCTTCATGAAGTTTATCTAACATATTATAATATCTTGCTTGATTTTACATTTTCCTTCAAGCAAACTTTACCTTGTATGAAATAAAGTAATAATCATTGTGTATAATAAATTACGTATATACTATTTAGTGCACATATTACATATAGGTATAGTATTAATTGTAAATGGTGAAATTCGAATTAAAAAATAAACTTTTAACAGACCAAATTAACTTTGTGACTAAACCAATAACTAGTTCTTATTTATGGTTGTTAGTTAACAAAGGTTATGTAAAGCAAGCAATATGTTATTTATCTCTAAACTAACTATTAATAATAACAATTAGATAACAGATATTTTATGTTTAGAAATTACATAACTTGATCTTTAGGGGCATTTTCTATTAATATTTAGCTGCTATCACAGAAATAAGTTATTAAGTCAACAACAATTTCTTAAGTATTTCTTGCTTAATTTGGTAAGGTCTGTGGCGCATAATATAAACTACTATATGGAGATCACCAATGCTAAGGTTAAAAAGGGTAGTCTTTCTTTTGGTGTTATTAGGTGTTGTAGTGCTTAACATAGATTTTTCTATTTCTGATGCTCAAACAAAAAGAGGAACACAATCTGGACCAGCAGTTGCGAATCAAAAAGGGCCTAAGTTGAACCCTTTACCTGTTCGTGAGGGGGTAGATTACTCTAAGTTTGATCATGCTTCTCATAGTCCAGATTGTTTAAGTTGTCATATTCCTAATAGAACCCCAAAAACTGGGCTTGGGAAAGAATTTAGTGGTAAAGTTAAACAACCAGAATCAGCCAAGACTCCTTTTACTTATGATGATAGAGTAACCCAGTTTCCTCCACATGCTGCTTGTGAAGAATGTCATTTAATTTTTCAGTTTACTTTGGCAGCAAAAGTTGGAGCAAAACCTACTATTGGAGCAAAATACTTTTGTCAAATCTGTCATGAAGCTGATAGTCAGACTGTTTTAGCACAATTTCCTAAACAACGTGAAGACCAATTTGGAATGAAGTTTCCACATGATATTCATCAGGGAATTAAGTCTAAAAGCTATAATGTTGGTCCTAAAATTGCAGAGTTAACAGATGAAGAAAAGAAATTACAAGCTGTAGCTATTTCTTCAGGTTGCAATGAATGTCACGTAAAAGATGGTAAAGATAAAAATGAAGAAAACTTTTCTATTCCTTATCATCCAGAATGTGCTCGTTGTCATAGTGAAACACCCACAGATCCAGCAGCAAAAGACGATCCTAATTTCAAAATAAAAAATGAAAAGCCCTATATGAGTGATTGTTTAGGGTGTCACAAGCCATTTATGTCCCCAAGACCTGTTGTGTCAGATATAGTTGTTCAAACAGGTGTTGTAAAACCATTTAATGTAGACAGAATTAATCCAGATAAACCTTACAAACCAGATTCAATTCCTTTTACTCACTCCTACTCTTCACATGAACAAGATCAGTTAAAGAAGAAAGATGTGAAAGTTGTTGTAGATGGAAAAGAAAAATTAGTTTACCCAAATCTAGATTGTAGGTTTTGTCACAAAGAAGCTGCTAAGTCCAAGCGTATGCAAGATGTTGTAGCTTCTTCTATAAAAGATGCTTGTTTACCTTGTCATAATGATGGTAAGAATGGCTCCAAACAAATAGGGCATGAACTTACATTAGGTGAAAAGATTAATCTAAGACCTTAATCAAATTTTAGCTTATAAATAAATTAGAGTACTAACAGAAGCTTTTCTTAGCTTGAGTTAGAGGCAACTTATGAAGGCAAAACTACAAATAAGCTCTACCGTTGGCAGTGAATCATTTAACTATGAAATAGTTAAAGCAGAAACAAAAATAGGTCGTTCTCCACAAAATAATGATGTTGTTCTTATAGATGTGCAAATTTCTAGGGAACATGCCATCATTAATTGCAGGGGAGATCGTTTCTTTTTACAAGATTTGCAAAGTGCTAATGGTTGTTTTATAAATGGCGAACGTGTTTCTGGAGAACAACAATTTACAGAAAGTGACACTTTGCAAATAGGTAAGTATTTATTAAAGCTTCAATGTGAGAAAGAGATAGTTGCTCCTCAAGTCACAAAAATAGCTCCTCAAGTTTCAAGCTCTCATACAGTTTTGTTGAGAGCTCCAGTAAATGCTTCGCTACTAATTCCTAAAGTAGATTCTGGTAAGGCAAGTGATGATAACAGTACAGCAGATGATCTTAAAAAAGAGCTAGAGCAACTTCGTAAGAAATCTGACGTTCTAACGTATCTTTATGAACTTGGAAGCATGTTCAATTCAGTGTTTTCTTTAGAAGATATTTTTGCCAGAATGGCTGAAATGTTATTTCGGGTTACCCCTGCTGAACGTTGTGTGGTACAACTTAAAGACACTAATACAGGTGAATTAATAGTTAAAGCTGTTAAATTTCGTTCAGAGAAAGATAACCAAGGACAGCATATAACTCCTCCTAGAGCAATTGTTCAACAAGTTATGCAAGAACAAGCTGCTTTGTTGCTTCTTGACGCACAAGATGCAAACAAAGGAGGAGCAACTGCAATTATACAAGGAGTTCAATCTGTAATATGTGCACCATTAATAGTAGGGGGAAATCCTGTAGGAGTTCTTTATGTAGACAACCGTAAGAATACTACTGGTTTTGAAATTCCTAAGGTGTTTAGTTCAGATGATTTGGATTTGTTAAGTGCAATAGCTTCACAAACTTCTATGGCACTTGATAATCTGACAGCACATGATCGGTTGATGAAAGAAGCTTTGGCACGTGAAGCATATGGACGATTTTTACCTGACAATATTGTTAACAAAATTTTAGAGTCTCCAGAATCTCTTAAATTAGGAGGCACAAATATAGAAGCTACAATTCTATTTGCAGATGTTCGAGGTTTTACCCCACTGTCAGAAAAACTACAGCCTCAAGAAATCGTAGAATTACTAAATGAGTATTTTACTAACATGACAGACATAATTTTTTCACACCAAGGAATGTTAGACAAATATATGGGAGATGGGTTAATGGCATTATTTGGTGTTGGTTATGATGATAAAGAGGCTAAGGAAAATGCTGCTATAAATGCAGCTCAAGCTGCTATAGATATGCAACGTCGAATGGTAGATTTAAGGAAGAAATTTTATGAGCAATTTGGGCATGAAATTAATATTGGAATAGGTATCAATACAGGGGTTATCACTGTAGGTTTTATTGGTTCAAATCGCCGAATGGAATATACTGGAATAGGTGATCCAGTTAATTTAGCTGCGAGGTTGGAATCTAACTCTAAAAATTCTACTACTCATATTCTTATAAGTGCTGGTACTTATGAGAAAATCAAGGACAAAATTCCTACTAGACGATTAGCTCCCATAGAGGTCAAAGGAAAAAGTGAGCCTCAAGAAGTTTATGAAGTGGTTTGGGATAAGTAATACCAGTAGTTTTACTAGCAATCTATAAAATAATGCCAGTTAGATATAAAAGTTCAAAAGTAAATATAGGAAAAGAAATAAGAATAATAGAAGCAAGGGTATTAACTAGAAAATTAGATAGGTAATCATTTTCTCAATAGAAGTAAGAACATTTATATTTCCTTCAATAAAAACCCCTACACTACAACAATTAGATGAAGTTTTAAAATGTATGATTCACACACATCCTTTCAATTTTTTGATAACCAAATATAAAGAGAAAGTTTGTTCTTGGATCTGTTCTTTTGTTATGTAAAAATCAGAAATTACCTCTTATCCCAATGCGTTTTGCCTATGGAGAACTATGAGAACGCTCTTGGTTATAGTAATGTTGACAGTTCTGTAATAGAACTTTGAGATTTTAGCTTTTAAGATCAACAAAGCCAAAAATTCTACCAAATCAGTTTTTGAGTGCGTTCAAACTTTATTGTCTCAATTTGAGAGAAAAACTTTGGAGTTGAAGTCCATCGTTTCAACATAGTAGTATGTTTGGATATGAAACAATACAAGGAAACAAGCCACACAGTATGGGAATGTACATACCAAATGGTATGGGTAAGAAAGTATAGATATCCAGTGTAATAGGAGATATAGCAACAAGAGTAAGAGATGTACTAAGGCAAGATAATGGAGTTGAAATAATTAGAGGAAGCGTAGAGTAGGTAAAGATAATATACATATGCAGGTGTCAACGCCGTCATGCTAGAGCAGTAATACTGAAGCAGATCTCTGGGCTATAGGGTATTTTGTTAGGACTACTGGAAATGTGACTGAGGAATTTAACGTCAGTTCGATGTAAAGTTAAAGAGTAAATAAAGGAAAAATATTAAGAGAAGGAAGTTTATCACGAAAAGAATAGGAAATAAGGCAAACAAGGATATTGACTAAGAAATTAGCAACAGAGCGATGACGAGAATGCTCAAGTTGGGTAAGATCCCATTGCTAGAGGAAAGAAAACCAACTCATTGTGGTTAATGGACTTAGGATTCTGGAATCTAGCATTGTTTTCAGCAATAAAACGCATAGGAAGTTACTTCATTAGTCGTTTACATGGCCAAACCAATGTGTACATAAAAGAAAAAAAGTTAGTAAAGTTTGATTTAGATAAGTTTTTAGCTAAAGCCCCAAGGGATAGATTTTTTGAGTTTCAAGTTTACCTGGGAGTAGAAGAAAAATTGCCTGTTCGTTTAATTATTCTTCCAGTCCCCAAGCAAGCCGCTGATGAAAGGAGAAGAAAACTTAAAGAGGATTATCAAAAGAAAGGAAAAACTCCTTCTCAAAAAACTCTAAATCGCCTGGACTGGAATCTATTTGTTACTAATGTTGACCCCACGATTTTACCAAACTCAACTATTCCAATAGTTTACAAAATTCGTTGGCAGGTAGAGCTTACTTTCAAGCTTGCAAAGAGCGATGCTCAACTTGACCACACTCTTAGTTCTAAACCTAATAGAGTAATTGGGTCACTTGCAATGAGTATAGCCATAACAAGTAACCTAAAGATTAACAGAGCGATGAGAAAGAGCGCCAGAACCACCAAGTTGGTGAAGTCTGGCTCTAGCCCTAGATCTGCGAGAAGCCCGCTTGCCACCCCAAACAAAAGGAGTGGGGTTTTGATTCCAGCCCCTTGTAACAGAGTCAAACCAATCCATAATTTGTTCAGGACTTTCGGGATGATGTCCCTCTAATGCTCTACGCTTTAGAATACGTTGAATTGATTCAGCCATATTTAGCCAAGAACCACTCAATGGTGTATAAAGAGGCATTATTCCTTGTGCAAACATCCATAAGACAAATTCTGGTGTTTTATGTCCTGCCAAATTGTCCATTATTAATAGCATTCTTAATGGTGGTAATTCTTTTGGCAATGTTATTTTTATCTTTAATTCTTCTTGCCATATTTTCCAATCTGGAAAATTAGCTGAACTTGGTTTTGCTGTTTGTTGTTGCGTTGTTGACAAAATCTTTGTTAACTCTAATTTAAGCCAATTGTGCAACACTTCATTTGTTGTGGTTGTTACTGCCTTTGTCACTACTTTGCCACTGTTTGGGTGGAAAAGTGTTAACACCTTCACCCATGCATTTTTGAAAAACCCATTCTTTTGTCTCAATACCTTAGCTTCTGGCTGCCAACTACTTCCTGCATAAGGTGCTGTGACAAATGGCCGCCTCTGAGGGTATAAAATAAATTGAGGCTCATTGTCAGAAATAATTCTGGGTTGGGTATTTGGAAAAAATTCCTTGGCTTTTTGTATGATTATTTCTAATTCAAGTTCAGTTATTTGTTCTTTAAGCTCCCAATGGACAATGTAACGACTCCATCCATCCAGAACTGAGCACAAGTAAAAAAACGTCGAGCAAATCATGTCAGCTTCCCTTTAGTCCATTTTCACTTGAAGCAAAACACAGTCACTCTTAATCAGTATCCTTTGCTTTAAGGTGTATTTTCTCACGCCATTCCCGCTGTCTGCGACCGGGATCTTGATGATAATAGGCTCTGAGCAATCCATAAAGTGTTGGATGATAGTACTCAAGTTCATCAGGTTTATCAAAAAACCGCTCTGTGGCAACAGCGAAAAACTCCCCAGCATTCTTTGCTGCATAACTTCCTAGTAATGTATACTGACCTGCTTGTGTGTCTCGAAGCAGTTGTTCATATGCTTGACCCATTCCAACTCGCCATGCTTGGTACTCTTCTGGACTAGACAGAGGTGGTGTTCCATCGATGATTCCGTCTATGAAGTCCAACTGATGCGCAAACTCATGGTAGACTAGATTTTCTCCATCACTTGGATCTCTACCTGACCTCAACACATCGTCCCACGCAAGAATCACAGGTCCCCTTAGAAAAGCTTGACCCAGCATGGGCACATCTGTCTCTGTGACTAAAAAACCTTTCCGAACAGTTGTTGGAACTATAAACCCCTGTGGGTACACTAGTATGGTTGTGACGGCGGAAAGACAATCATGATCCAGCCCAAGAATCAATATGCAGGCTTGCGCAGCTATAGTGACTCGTATTTCATCTGTAATAACAAGCCCACCACATCCTTCCCAATTCTTCTCTGCGATAAAGACACGGAGCATATCCCGAATCTCTGCTTGTTCTTCATCACAGAGAAACCGATAGTGGCCAACATTTGTTTCAAGGTAGGAAAGCCATTCAGTAGGAAACGGATGTGCCAAGAGTGCTTTTCGTCGTCGATTTTTGAACCAAGAGAAAATCATACCTAATGTTCCTGCTAAAATTTTATTAACTTAATATGAAAATAAAATAGAAAAAATAAATATTTGCAGTTATCCTATTTCTATACATTTTTACTGATAAATTTAAATCCTATGAAACTTTCTATACTACTTTTGATTGTTACTTACTTAACTTTTGGTTATCCGCAGGATACCAAATGGGAAGAGTTCGTTTGCAAAAATGGCAATTTCTCAATTCTAGATACAGAATCAGAAGGTTTTGAGCTAATTTCACCTGCAAAAGAACCGCAGAAAATTAAAGGGCAAGTTTTTAGAACAAACAAAAAGTTTGGCTACTATTCTGTAATCACATACGAATTTTGTCCTCACTTTCCTAATAGAGCATTAGAAGGGTTTTCCCCGGTTTCTTCATTTCCTGAAAGTAATTATAAGGTGAAATCCGAGAAAAACATCACTTTAGGCCAATATTACGGCAAAGAGTTTTTCCTACTTTCACAAGACGACGATATTGCTGTACGAGAAAGAGTCTATTTTGTTGGCGATATGCAGTACACAATTATAGTCCAAGCCAAAAAGAACAACCTTTATTCAACTGTTATTAACAAGTTTCTTAACTCGTTCAAGCTATTAAAAGATCCTGAGGAAAATATTCAATCCCTACTTTCCTTTGGCAACACCTTTTCATCTTCTGTAGTTAAGGTGCAAGCTTTTGATAGTAATGGTGCCCAACTTCAACAAAGCAACGGATTTCTAGCAAACAACAAAGAGGTCTTTGCCCTCACTGCAAGTTTATATAATGCAGGTAATGTTACTATAACCACTATTACAGGCAAAACTTACCAAGTTAAAAGTGTTACAGCATATACTAATTGTGGAATAACTCGTCTTAGAACAGAAGACACTATTTTAGATACACCCATTCTCCCAATTGCTATAAAGCTGCCTATACCAGAAGACAAAGTAATCATTATTAGTAGCTACGGAAAAGAATTAGGTATTGCACAATTTTCAACTACTGAATCTCTTTGCAACCATCAACCAACCCCTGTTCACATGATACGTTTAACTACACAAGAAAGTATTAGTAGACTGAATCAAAACTTCAAAGGTAGCCCTATCATCAATAACCAAGGAAAAGTAATTGGTATCGTTTACTATACAACAATAGATAAAGAGCCGATCTACACAGTATCGCTGTATGGTATTTCCATGGATTTTCTATCCTCAGAAATTAAAGTAAACCCAGAAAAAACTGTTGAAGAATACACAGAAAAGGTGGATATAGAATAAAACAACTCTTTTATTTCTAGATTAGCAATTTATAATTAAGTAGATATGTGGAGAAGATTTAAAAGCCTTAGCAGAAGATTGTGATTTATTAATTACCTACATCCCTGATAGGTTTCTATTGATGATTTACTTCTAACCGTAGACGCATTAAAAACACTAAAAGCTGACACTGCATCTAAAAATAGTACAAGGGTTAATGGTCAAAAAATACAAAGATGCCAGTTTAAACCAGGTGACGAAATAACATTAGCTCGTTGTTATAGTTTCATTCGACGTTGTTGCATAAATAGAGCGGAAACGATAGTGTGGTAAACTTTGGTATATGAAAAAAACAAAGAAAAATACAAACCGAATCCGCAATTGGAAAGAGTATAACGCAGAGCTAGTAAAAAGAGGAAGTTTAACAATATGGGTGGAAGAAGAAATAACCCAACAATGGCAAGAAAAAGAAAAAAGCGGCTGGGGCATCAAAGACATATAGCGATAGCTAGACATATAGTAGTAGACTCAACAGGAGTAAAGATATATGGAGAAGGAGAATGGAAAGTACGTCAATATGGATGGGCTAAAAGAAGAACATGGAGAAAACTGCATATAGCAGTGGATGAAGCAAGTAAAGAAATATTAGTAGCAGCAGTAACTAAAAACAGTGTAGATGACGCAGAAATACTACCAATATTATTAGAGCAAGTAGAAGGACAAATCTATCAAGTATCAGCAGATGGAGCTTATGATAAAGATAAAGCATATAAGGCAATTGAGCAATATCAAGCATTTGCGGCAATTCCACCTCGTAAAAATGCAGTAATTCATCAACATGGAAATAGTTTGCTTGCTCCACTGGCTAGGGATGAAAACATTCGTTGTATTCGTAAAATAGGTCGTAAGAAATGGAAGAAAACTACTAACTATCATCGTCGTTCCTTAACTGGCATTTGTTAAATTTTATATAGAGTAAAAAACAATAAGATATAAAGCATAAGATAAATGACAATCAAAAAAGGAGAAAAATAAAGATAAAATAAAGATAAAATAAGGATAAAGCTAATCAGGAGAATAAAATGAAAGAAATCAATCAAGCGATAGAAGAAATGAAAATAGCAATAGATAAGAGAAGCAAAGAAAGTATAAAAATCTATGGCTTGGGGATAATGAAGGAAGCACGAAATTTTACAATGTTAAGAGCAAGTGATAATTTAGGACTAAATTATGAAAAGATGTAATATTTCATAAGTGAAGCAAGATTTGATGATAGGGAAATACATTGGGCAAGATTAGAATGGACATTTAGAAAAAGTGAAGAAAAACAATATGATTTAGTATTAGATGATACAGCAAGCAGAAAATACGTAGAGAAATATTTTAGTCCTAAAAGTTACATAGGTAATATGGGAAAAGTAGATTTAGCAAATACAACAGTGTATGCAACATTGCAAACAGAGCAACTAGTAATACCATTTGATTTTAAGCCATATTTGTCAGCAGCACAATTTCCAGCCAAAGAAAAAGACCCACAAATTCGTTCTAAAATCCAATTAGCAGAAAGCTTAGTACAAAATGCTGTAGCATGTGAAAAAGCTTACCATATAAAGATTAGGTATGTTGTTGGTGATAAAATCTATGCAGCTAATTGGTTTATGGATAAGTTAGAGCAAGGACAAATGAAATACTTTTTCTCCCTTGACCCAAAAAGGAGGGTGGCTAATATTAGCCATCTAAGCCTAAACTTTGACTCTAGTAACTGTAAGAATCTATTGAGCTTCGTGACGGCCTTAGACTTTACTACTAGTGTAGAAGTTTGTTCAGAGTATTCTTTAGCTAAAACTAGCCATCGCCATAAAATATTTTCATTTATTGCTAATTTTAGAGGCTTAAACCACAAAGTTAAAGTCTTTATTTTTTCTTCTTCCAAGAAAATTCATTTTTATTGTTCTAATGATTTAGATATGGATTTTTCTACAGCTCTGCGCTTATATCTTAAACGTTCTAGGATTGATAATGTCTTTTTCAAGAATGTTAAGAGTTTTTTAGCTTTGTCTCGTTGCCATTTTCACAGTCTTAGATCTTACTTACGTCATTTCCACATTTGTTTGCTTCTTTTTTCCATTATTCTCTTTTTTTCTAGGCTTTATCGTAAGTCTTTTTACCGTACTTTTCAAGCTCTCATTAAAATTTAACAAATGTCAGCTAAGGCTCGTCGGAAAATTCGCCGGTGAACTTGGCGTTCGATTGCTTTAACATAAATAGGTGCAATAAGATAGAGGTGAAAGAAGAAAAGAAGAAAAGAAGAAAAGAAGAAAAGAAGAAAAGAAGAAAAGAATAACATAAATAAAAGTGAGCAAAAAGTAGAGAAAAAAGATAAACTCAAACAAATGAAACAAAGTAAAGCTAGAAGAAAGGGCA
>JBDIBI010000021.1:0-119565 GCA_039812885.1 Blastocatellia bacterium | reverse complement strand
CAACTACTACTCCTGCTCCTATACCTACCACTACTCCTTTTAAAGCTTTAAAGCTTTCTTCTTTCTTAGATCTAGATCATGATCTAAAAGAAAAAGAAAAGAAAAGCTTAAGCTTAGCTTTGGAGCCTAGTAGTGGAACCAATAGTACTAGTAGCTACGTAGCTACACGGAAAGAAAAACTATTATCTGACCTAGAAGCAACTTTTGGTCATAGACCATCCGAAGTTGAAATAATAACTCGTGGTGATGAAAACTGTGTTTATTGTCTTGGAGAAGGAAAACTATATAAGACTATAAGTGCAGTAATTAGAACAAATAAAGGTGAAAAACAAGAAACTTTTACGGATCAAAATTTCATTCCCTGCCAGTGTGCAAAACTCTGTGATATGCTTGAATTTGTGTTTGGAAACATAGTTATAGTAGGCATACCTAAGGTTACAGATAGCCAATTAGCTATCCAACAACAATTAATTTCTGAAATAGATGAAAAGCTTAAAGCTAAAGCCATTTTTAATCAACAAATTAAACCTAATTCTGTAGAATCAAAACAGTCTACTCAACAAGCTAAAAATCAAGCTAAAGCACAACAACAACAACAAAAAGTACAATCACAAGTAAGCTCAAAAGAACTTAAAAGGGGAGTTGCAACCGCAACTAAAGGCAAAGAAAATAAACCAACAACAAATGCAAAGGCAAATACTAATTCTCATAAGCCTAGTAATTGCCAAGAGATAAAGAACTATGAGCAAGAAAAAGTATTGTTGGATGAAAAAATGTTGAGCTTGATAGAGTACCTAAACTCAACAGTAGGACAACGAGTAAACAGCAAAGGCCACAAAGATTTATTAATCGAACTCACTCAAGATAAACAGTACTGTATTATTCCTAATAAGTATGATCAAGCCAGAAAATCAGAATTTAAGTTTTTAGACTGGCTTTTGTATGGAAAAAGAGAGCCAAACACTATTTGCCCAGTAAGATTTGCCTGTGCTGGCTATTATCTTGGCAATAAGGAACAAGAGATGAAAACCTGGCTACAACAACGAGCAGAATCATCTATTGGCGGTTCTTCAAGTTCAAACACTCAAAGTACTAATACTAATCAATCTACTGAATCAATAGAAGTCCATCAAGAAGTGAATTGTTAGGTAGTATTTAGGTAGGATAGGAGTATTTTATGGAGAATAAACAAGATAACTTAAAAGAAGTTTCTATATTTTGTGATGGTGCTTGTCAATTTAACCCCGGAGTTGGTGGTTGGGGAGCGTTATTAATTTATCGTAATAATACCAAAGAATATAGAAAAGAAATCTATGGTGGATTTCAAAAAACTACTAACAATAGAATGGAATTAATGGCCTGTATTCGCGCAATAGAAACACTTAAGCAATCTTGCAGGGTAAACTTACATACTGACTCTCAATATATCACAAATGCCTTTAATTTGGGATGGTTAGACAAATGGCAAGCTAGAAATTGGCACAACATCAAAAATGTAGATTTGTGGAAGCAGCTTCTCAAGCTCTGCAAACAACATGCCACTTCTTTTAGGTGGGTAAAAGGGCATAATGGCCACCCAGAGCAAGAGCATTCCGACTTCCTTGCTAATGAAGGATTAAAGGCAAATCCTTTGCTTGTTGATTTTGGTTATGAGCAACAATTAGCAAAAGAAAAAGCTCAAGAAAGTCTTTTAACTGCTTAAAGGAAGATACCAGCAAAATATAGACAAATGACAAGGAACCAAGTAAACTACTACTTAAAGCAAAAGACTTATTTATTTGGAGAAACAGCTATGAGCGAGATTATTATCCATAGAGAAGGCTTAGCAGAAAGATGCGAAATATGTCATCAAGAAGATTGCTTTGACGCTATTAGAAATTTTTGCCTTAGATGTCAAGGTGTTATTAATCCACAAGTTAAGCCTAGAAAAATCTCAAGTAGTGTTTTAGAGAGAGAGCAAAAAACAAGACTTTTGATAAGGGAAATTTCCAGAGATCTTGCACAAAAAGCAACACCAAGAACTACTACTAAAAAGAAAAAAGCAGTAAAGCCCAATTTTATTGGATTCTGTGTAGCTACGGCTAAAATATTGCAAAATCCACCAAAGAAAAAGCAAAGAAGGCGTAGTCTAGAAAAATGCGGCAATTATGGTGTAATTAAGAAGCCCAGAAACCTAAGACTTGCTCAGTCAATAGGTGCAATTGTGTTTCTATTAGCTGCTTTAGCAATAGCTACAAGCATCTTTCATCTTGTTCAGTAATAGGTATTTTTATGGAAATACAATTTTCCAAGAATAAGTATATAAGCATTATAGTTTATACTGTATTACTACTAAGCATATTAGTTTGTTATTGCGGTGGACTAGAGCATTGTTTACCACAAAATCCAATAGCATTTTGGCTTTTAGCTATAGGTTGTTTTTGTTGTGTTTTTGTGTGGTTCTTTCGTAACAACAACGGGTTTTTAAGCCTTTGGTACGTTTATAACGACAATGAAATAGATATTTCGATACTAGTAGTTATTGCCTGGAGGTTTCTTATGGATTTTCGTGTTATAGGTATTCCATTGATTAGATTAGTTTTTTTCTCATAGCTTAAGAAAAAGATCATTAGTAGGAGATGTTGCTATGCAACCAAGTAAAAAATCAAGTACTTACAATTATTCTTTAAAAGAATTAAGGGAAACTAGCTCAAAGAATGTTTATTATAGGTGTGCCGCATGCAAAAGAGTTCAGCAGACACCTAGTAGGTATTATTATGAAGGTAAAACTTGTGCTAATTGTAGTCCCAAAGAGCCAAAAATATCTACGACTGTTTTAACAAGTGATATCCGACGAGTCGTTAAAGAGTTAAACAAACAGCCTACTTTGGCTGAATACCTTAAGCATAGC
The DNA here is from genome assembly GCA_039812885.1 of Blastocatellia bacterium. Lineage (GTDB taxonomy): Bacteria > Acidobacteriota > Blastocatellia > Chloracidobacteriales > JADJPF01 > JADJPF01. The sequence continues at coordinate 116,675 of JBDIBI010000021.1, read as the reverse complement.
AAATATACACGTAGTGATTTAAAGAAAGCTTTTGGCAAGGATTGGGACGCTATTTTAGCCCAACTAGGTTATAAAGTGGCAAAAAAAGCCTATTCCTATCAAGAAGTAGCACAAGAACTAGAGAAAGTAGCAAAAAGTCTACGTAAGTTACCTACAGTACAAGAATATCAGCAAAAGGCAAAAATAGATGTAAATATCGTAGTAACTATATCAAACTCAACAACATGGATGGAAGTATTGGAAAAAGTCTTTAGAATGCCAAAGAATATATTAGAGGTAGTCTTAAATACTCACCATCCTTATTACCAAGAACAAGTTAGCAGACTAAAAACTGTCTCTGACAAACTAAAAAGAATCCCTACAATGCCAGAAGCCATTAAATATGGCATTAAAGTAGATTTACTTACAAAAAGGCTAAATAAGAGTTGGACAGAGTTACTAGTATTAGCTGGAATAGCTATTGATAATGATGTAATAGCATCAATAAGCCAAACTAAGCGATTTATTAAAAATGAGGAAATGTTAGAAGATATTAACCTTGTAGCAAAAGAATTAGGTTACTATCCTGACGATTTAAAGTATGATTTATTGGGAGCTTATTCTGCCAATAACATTATTTATAGGCTTGGTGCGAGCAGTTGGATAAGTATAATTGACTTGGCAAAGTCTAAAGATGTATTGCCAGAAAACTCTCTTATCACACAAGAAAAAAACTCTATTCATAAGACATTCTTGGAATATTTTGATATTGACCGTAGTAAGGATACTAGTATTAGCTTAGAAAAATATAGCTTCTAACAAAAGACAGTGACATGCATATGTTAGATTAGAAAGATTTTATAGTACTAATAGAAAGCAAACTAATAGACTAGTCCTAAGGCACTGCATACTTTTAGGACATGATACATTAAAAAAAACTGCACATGGTAAAGTAAACAAAGACGACTTTTCATTAAAAACAGGGAGTTTGCATATGTCATCAGAAAAACGTGAGGAACTTTTTCAGGCTAATAAAAACAGATTAAAAGAACTCGCTCACAGAGCTATTTTTATAAAAGGTTTAAGCCCAAAGGATTTTCTCATTGTTTGCATTGATATTGACGATAACCGTATGTTTAGAGACTTAGCAGATTACTTAATGCCAGGTACTAATTGGCAACAGGTTCGTGATCGAGGAGAAAAACCTATTGCAAGAGGCAGTGTATCTATTGAGCTACGTGAACTCCTTGTTAAAATCGTGCCAGACATTAAAGACGGTCTTTATGGGAAAATTCCGAAGGGTGTTGTACGTGCTGTTATCTTAAGCGGAGGAGCTTCAGTTTATCATATACAGCCGGTTTCTGAGTTAGCCCATAACTATAGAAACAATTAAGTTAATGGTTAGTTATGTATGTTTATTTGAAAGGAAAAAAATGAAAAAATCAGATTTGCAAGAAATTAGTCGCATTGCTCGTAGACCTGGTGCGAAAGCATTTATGGTAGAGCAAAAACTATCAGACCTTTTGCCTAAACAACAGGAAATGCTTAAAGTAAACCAACCTGTTGTAGAAAAAGTTGCTGTTGTAGAAAAAGAAGTTGATAAAACAAAATAGGCATAAAATAATGTAGCCATATCAAGGGCGCAGAAACCTAATTAAAGAATTAAAATACACTATATATGCTGGCATATCATTTTTTATATACTACATACAGTATTTAACACTGGGCCAAATATGCTTTTGTTAATTGTTACTTCTGGAGGGGTTAACAGATGGGAATAGAGATTAGAGGTTTTATCGATGTGTGGCCTTCATTAGACCCTGAATTAGAAAGTGATTCGGAGCTTATTGAAGCTTGCAGCATTCATTGTTTTGGAGAAATATTTATCCATAGGGACACAAAATTATTTGGGTTGTTAGCAGGTGTTGGTGGCGATGGCGAAGCTTTATTTGTGCCGAAAGGTATTCCAACAATTTCTAGTTGGCGGGTGCAGGCCGCTTACACTGTAATAGCTGTAGATGATGCTAAATGGACTTTAGGCCATGAAGAATCTTCTTACCCGAAATACGTTAAGCGAAGCCAAGCTGAAGAGCTTATAAATCAAGGCCAATCAAAATATCTTAATAAGAAATTGGGCGAGATTTTAAACTATGATCTTCACACATTTTCTTGGCTTACAGCAGAAGAATTAGAAGAAGTCCTTCTGGCATATCAGAGCATAGAGGATTGCTTGCCACAAAGCATAGAAGCTCTTAAGGCCATTATCGCTTTGATGAAAGCTTTAGATAATGGCCAAGTTGGTAGAACGCGACTTATTTTCTGGTTTGAAGGCGGCAAACCTGCCGAACAAGACATGATAGACAGAATATATACGGCTTTATCTAATCAGTGATAATACCAATCTGATAAACTACTTGTTTTTCTATTAAATTGTTGTTTTATAAGGGTAAATTATGAGAAATATTGTGGTTAATAAAGAATATACTGCCAGTCGCTGCGAAATTTGCCACCAAGAAGATTGCTTTGATGCTTTATCCAATACTTGCCAGAGGTGCAAAGATATCAGCGTTCCTTTAGCAACAGTAAATAGCACGAAAAAACAATTAGATTTTGGCGAAATAGGATTAGTGCCGCAAATAATTTGCTATGCAGTAGTAAGTTTGGTGACGGTTTATCTATTGTTGGCTAGTCCACCAATCAATATCTTTCAAAATCAACGATTTAATAACATTTTTGATCTAATTTTTGGTCTAATCTTTATATTTGGGTTAGTTAATTGTGGATTTTTATGTTTTGCTGGAGATAAAAGTAAAAACGTCCTAGGCTGGTTACAGCTAGGAGGCTTTTGTTTTATGGCATTTGCGAGGTGTTTTCTCGTTAAAATCTTGCAATCATTGTAAATTAAGATATCAGAACTAATCCCAATATTTTTTCAGCCTATTCTAAAACTAGAACTAATTAAAAACCTAAAAATAAATTAACCTAAGTACTTTTCTTATTGCTAAGTCTTTTGTATAATATTAGATACATAAGATCAAAAAGAGAAAATTTCTCTGAGGTGGTGAGGATGAGTGCTAACGTACAAGATAGACAAACTTTTAGCTTAGTCATAAATACACCAGCAGTAGCAGAACAACTAGATTCTCCGAACCAACAACAAGAAATAGCAACTTGCCAAGATTGTTTTGGAACAGGATGGAAAAGAATCATTATTAATAACAGGTCTGGTGTAGTACGCTGCAATTCATTAGACCATTCGCTACAGAGAATTACCAAAATAGGGGTTAATAATACACATAAACATTGTAGCTTTTTTAATTACCGACCAAAGAACTCTAAACAACAAAAAGCTAAAGAGATAGCAGAAAAGTTTGTGGATAACTTTTTAACATTAGGGCATAAAAATGCCCAAAGTATTATATTTTACGGCTATAACCAAACAGGGAAAACGCATTTATCTGTAGGAATACTTAGGGAATTAATATTGGCAGGTAAAATATCTGTTGATTATGGTGATTTTTTTGATACGGTGTTTAGCTTTATATCAGATCTGGAACAGGTTAATTTAGAAAGGTTTGAATCATATAAGGAAAACGAGCCTTGGCCATATGAGTTACCTCCCGACATGAATAAAAAAAGAGATAAATTTTTCTATGAGAATTTCTTACAAAAAGAGTTAGTAGTTTTAGATAATTTTAGTTTTAAGCATATTTCAGAGATGGAAGGAAATATTTTTTCTCATCTTGTAGCTCATCGCTACAACCATAGTTTACCGATAATTTTAGCTACTAGGTTAAGTCTAGAGCAGATTCAAAATGGTTTGCCTTCCACCACATTTTCTAAGCTAATGGATCTATGCCAATTTGTTTCTTTAAGCTAAATGCTGGTAGTAATTATGACTATCTTTCTTATAAGAAAATAAACAGAGAAGTTAGTTGTTGAAGCCAAATTCCCTGTTTAATGAATTTTTACGGAAGATTTAAGTTAATGACCTAACAATTTAATACAGTGTAAGTTGATTATGCAAGCCTTGGATCAGAACGATGTTTATCAAGAGTAGTTAAGCTATTTTTAAGGCAATATTTAACCAAACCAGCCAAATTATGCACATTGAGTTTTAACATAATACGGGCGCGGTGCGATTCTACGGTACGTTGAGAAAGACCCAACATTTGGGAAACTTCATCATTCGTATATCCATCCGTCAATAAAACAAGCACTTCTTTTTCTCTACTCGTTAAAGTTGGAGCAGTTTTAGTTGTTCCCATAATATATTTTCCTAGCAAGATAATAGTGTGTAAAATTTATTAAAGTTAATATAACACATAAAATTTAATTAGTAAATATTATCTGAAAATAGAAGCGAATAATGAAGTTTTAATGTTAAGAAATATTTATCAATTTTTAGTTTTAAGCTACAAAAATAATGTGGGCAAAAAATTATCAGTTTTCTTGACCGAATCTATCTTATTTTGTCGTCTATACACTCATAAGCCTTCAGTGATCTCTAAAACAGGCTTTTCCATTTAAATTTTTACATCTCTAACTTACTGATCTTAAACTATTAAAGAAAAATACTATGCTGCAATCTATTAAAAGTTAGAAATCACTAGATTGTTATCCTACAATATATAGTAATTATTAACTGAATACAATTTATATAATAGCTGGTTTTTCAATCAGTTATAGGTATATTTTTGTTTTATGGAATAATAATTATATCAACTAATAGTAGTTTGTAATTTATCAGATCGCTATTAGTCGATATGTATAGCTTAAAATTGAATTTCTTGAGGAGAAAAACTATGAAAAAAATGAGTAAAGTATTTGTAATGATTATGTTTGTGGTAATAAGCTTCTATTCTATTTCTAGTATGAATGTAATCGGAAATACTGCTAATTGTGTGGTTAAGTTTGATTTTGATGGGTTACAAGCACTAGCTTTTGGCAATTCGGCAAAGGTTAGCGATGGAATATTAAATGTTGCCCATCATACGCCCAACATTGATATAAAAAAAGTCGAGAATGGGAAAGAGGCACTACTTTATACAATCAAGTCTGAAGAGCTAAAGAATCGTGTGATAAATATTAGTGTTCCTAGCAAAACTATTAGTCCCACACGCTATTTCTCAGCAGATATGACCAAAGATAGCAGTGATTTTAAGTGGTGTTTAGACATAGAAAGTGACCTTTTCCAAAAGCAACTGTATCTTAAAAACGATAAGTTTTTCTGTAAAATTCATTTTCTAGCAGGCGAGTTTATTGCTGACCATATCACAGATGACAAATATCAATTTGTTTCTGATACATCAATATTGCCTTTCAATCGCCAAATTGGTGAACCTGGGGCTAGATTAACTTTAACAGAAGGTGATAGCCTGGTTATAAATGGTTTAGATAAACAGGTAAATCTACCTTATGCTATGGGTATTTCCTATAGAGTCAGTATTACTAACTTACCTCCCCAAAGTATGGCTAACATTGACCATTTTGCTTTCTATTACGATGTAATAAAGTCGGATGTAAGAAAATTTATGCCTGTTCCTGTTAAAAAAGCAACTTTTGTTCCTAAGCCATTATTGTGTGGAGCAAGTGTTTTTGGTAAATCAACTATAGAATAATTATTACTCTTTGCCCAAATAGCAGGCTGAAGGCAAGTAGGATAATAAGCAATTTGATTGTTCATGTTTAGACAATGCTAATGCTTTATAATGGCTAGCAAGTGCAAAATATTCTTGAGATTCTTTATTTGATTGCGTTTTTTCTAATGCAATTGCTAGCCCTTCATTTAGCTGGGAGTTTTCTATATTATTTTTGTCACCCAATCGATTATTGATATCTAAAGTTTGACGATATAAATTAGCAGCTTCTTGGAACTTACCTTCTGAGAGTTTAGCTTTTGCTTGGTAGCCTAAAACTATTGATAAAGCATCAAGTCTAGTAGCTTCTTCTTGTATTTGTGAAAGAATTTCCTGTGCTTTTAAATAAGCTTCTTGGGACTCGGAAAAATTTTTCCCCTCGGCTAGAATTAATCCCATAAATGTATAAGAACTAGCTATTAGATAAGGAGTTTTGCTTTTTTCTGATAACTCGATAGCATCATGTAAATAGCTGCTAGCTAGATCAGAAAACCCTAATTTAAATGCAGCTAGTCCAGCCATTTGTTTTAAACCGATTATTAATTCAGGGTTAGTATCAGGGTAGTTTGCAGTATTAAAAATGTGTTGAGCCATTTCTAACGCTTTTTGATCCTCATCACGCATCTGGTAGAGTCCTGTTAAAGTCATAGCAGGATTCACTACTAATTCATTAATTTCTAATTTTTGACCTATGTTTATGACAGTCCTAAATGTTTGCTCTGTTTCGAGAAAATTAGCTGTTAAACTTGTGTTTTTCCCTTTCCATAATAGAAAATACGCTTGCAACATTAAGTATTGATTCTTTTCACTAAATGAAATGCCTTCAGCAATAACAGTATTGCATTCTTGGTATTTGTAAGTTTTTGCGTAAAGTTTTGCTATTAAAAACTTAACTCTGTATGTTTCAGGTAAATTACCTAGTTCATATAATTTCTTTTGTAAAGCCAAACTATCATCTAACCGTTGTTTGTAATTGTCTCCATTTGCTTGATTTAGTAGTGAAAACATTTGCTTACGATGTAGTTCTAGCATTGGTAATGCTGATGAAGGAGCAGCAATATAATAACTTACTAGACTAATACCATATTTATCACCATATCTACTATCGATGGTTTTAGCTACAAGCTCAGCTTGATTTAAATAATCAATGTTTTTTGACTCCAAATATTGATCAATAAGAGAGTCTAGCTTTTTATAAAGAGTATTGTTTACTTGTTTCTTTTGTTGGGTAATAGCTGTAATGATAGGGCTAGACTCTGAGCCAGAAAATTTAGAAATCGCTGGTTGTTGATTAAACCTTGAGCTTAATGCTAAATAACTAAAGATAGATAAGCTAATAAATACAACAACTAGTAATGCAAAAGTAAAGTAAGAAAGGTTAGAACTAATAATTTTATCAGGTATCTTATTTACTGCATTAAAAAATGAAAAAGACTTATTTTCAACTTTATCATTATTAATTAAGGTATTATTATCTGTAATAATTTCGCTGTTAATTTTCTTAATGTCATTATATTCAAAACTAGTATTATCAGCCATTAAAATTCTAACTTCGGCTAATAACTCTTCTCTAATACTATCTTTGAGTTTTTCTATTGTGTGTTTGTAAATGGGATCATGGAGATATTTTAAAAGTAGGGTTTGATCAACAGCAGAAAGTTTTTCTGTTCCATTAACTATCTCGAAGACATAAGCCAAATTACCTCTGCAATCATCACATCGACCACAGTGGGCATCTATTTGTCTTTCCTCTGCTCTACTAAGCTGTCCCTTAGCATACAAGAAAAATTTTTTAATACTTAATTTTCCGCAACTATCTTCTGGTAAGTCCCAATCTACTGCCATAAACAATTATTTGTAAATATTTGCTCCGAGATGCTTTTTGTAGTTTAGCAATTGTGCCTTTTATAGAAAAGAATTTCTTAGATTGAGAGCCAAGCCTTTCTTTTAAATAAGTTCATATTTGTAGTATTAAATCAAAGGCACAATTGCTTATATATATTAAGACTCGTTTCGCACAAAAATTAATACAGTCTTCGGAATTTTTGTTACTTAAATTTCCGAGTGTAGGTTTAATACAACAGTTTTTATTATATCTTAAACTATGCTACTTAAGTATACTCTAGTTTAAGATAAATAGCTATTCCTTGCTAGAAATAAAGTCTCATTATTTGTTTATTATGAACTTTCTCATAACTAAAATCTTTTTGTTATTTTCCCAGTATGCGCCAGTCAGAGACATCGCATGCATTAGCTACGGATAAAAAATAGAGACAGACCACAACTAAATGTGGTCTGAAATAAAAATTACTTAAGGAGTTCGGGGCCAAAATAAAGCTTTAACTGCTCAGCCCCAACAGCAACTTTTTTAGAAGTGAGATGAAAAGGAATAAGTTCAACAGGATTATGGTTAATGCCAATATCAAAAAGTTCTAATTGAGTAGATTGAAAAGGAGTATCAAAAAAAGTAGGGTTAGCAATAGATTTAGGGCGATTGAAGTTAGAATTCCACTTGCAGTTATACTCAGCTAATAAGTGATTTTGGTACTCAGCCCGTAATTTGCCATCCCAGTAAGTTACTTGGACTGGAGTTTTAGGTAAACCTTCCTCAATATAGATTTTCCAGCGATTTACACGAACGAAACCTTGATTATCTGTTTTGCGATTCCAGAACCTACGACTAAAAGCACGATGCAGAGTAGCAGAATCAGTTTCACGCCCACGAGCAGAAGAAAGAACTTGCAGAGGGGAGAGTTTTTGATCCTCTCTTTTACAATGGGCAAAATGTGGAAGGCGATTGTGATCCCTTATTAACTCGCGGTGAACCTCAATAGCTTGGTCAACTCTACTACATTGTTGCCAAATATATTCTCCCATTCTAGCTTGGATTCCGAAGTTGCTTTCTATAAGGGACTGCCAAGGATGTCCTTTATCATAGAGGTGATGGTAAATTCCTAGCCTTTTATTGACTCTAGTAAATAGATGGCTGGTAAATTGGCTTCCATGATCAGATACTACTACATTCCAAAGTCCCCATTCTAAGGCTGCTAAATAGTAAAGTCTCAGTACTACACCTAGGTCTTGTTTACGAGTTAAAGACCCAGCCAAAATTGTTCTTGAGAGTCCTTCTAATAAAAGACAGGAATAAAGTTGTACCCCTTCTGGCTTGGCATCTAAATATCTTATGTCTATAAATGTATGCTCAAATGGCCGCTGTGATTTTAGTGGCCCTTCACGGATTTCTTTCTCTAATATTTTTACTTCTCTCTGGGGAGCAAGGTGAAGACGACGATTTAGTGACATTATTTTCTTAATTGTTGTTTGACCTAAGTTTATTCCATAGTCTATTTTTAAGTAGCCTTGAATACGAAATGACCCACAAGAAGGCCCATATTTGCGTTGTAGCTGAAGTATTGTGTTAATTGTTCCAAAGTAGACTTTACGTTCTGGATTCTTTGGTCTTCTAGAAAGCTCAAATAAAGAAGGTTCTTGGTTAAGGTTTTCTTTGATTTGAAATTTCCCTCTGTGTATCCATTTACTTACTGCAGCACGAGAGCATTTCAATAAATAGGCTATGGTCTTTTCACTCCAACCTTGATTACTTAGCTTAAAGATTTCCAAACGCTTTTTCTGTGCTTGTTCTGGTATTGGATATTGTATAAGCCTACGAAAATCTTCATATCTCCAGAAAAAATATCTTTCTAATAATACCTTTACTGTTTCATTGTGAATTTTGTGTCCTGTTGTATTAGTGCAAACTTTTGCTATCTCAAAATCTGAAGCTTTTGGAGCTATACATTTTAAGTATAGTAGAGTTACTATTATCCTTTCTGGAGTGTTTGGTTTTCTGCTTTTGTCAAAAAGACCTTCCATTCCTTTTTCTCTAAACTCTTTTAGCCACTTCATTATTGTTGAATATCCTAAGTTGAGAGTTTCTGCCTGCTGTTGTGGGGTTTTTTGTCCTGCTAGTATTGGAGCTATTGCCTGATATTTTTCTTGTACTGGACAGCTTATTTCTACTTCATAGAATGGTAATTTCAATTGCTCTGCCATAAAGCGACTCCCTTTCTTTTTAAGTCGCTCTAAAATATAGACTTCTTCCTTCCTATATTCAATATCTCCTTTGTTTTCAATTACTAACTTTTTCCATACTTTTCCTATATATTGCGGTCTGTCTCTATTTTTTATCCGTAGCTAATGCATGCGATGTCTCTGACCGGCGCACCCAGTAATAGAGCTTAAAACACTGGAAATAGAAGAAAAATCCTCTGAGTTGCTATTAGGAATGGGCTTTTTGGGTCTGTTGGTAACAATTTCTAAATAGACAGATTTTTCATAAAGCTTTGAGCAATAACCAATTCCAAACACATCACCTAAGCTTAATTGGCTAGCAGGATCTTCATCATAACTAGATGAGGATGAATAAGATAAATGTTTAGTAGTTATAATTAGTTTTCTTTCATCTTTGGAGCAATAGTCTATTATCTCAGAGAAAACTGATATTTGGTTGAAATCAATACTTCTTAAAGTAAGGTTATCTAGTAGGATTACGTTTGATTTTTGTGCCATATGAAGTATTTCAGACAGTACTTGGTTATAACCTTTTTTGTTAGCTCTTTTGATTGCAGCTTCACAATCACAAAAGAATGTAGAAAGCCCATAGTTTAGTTTTAATTTCTTTAACATGCCTACAGCCAAATGGGTTTTGCCAACAGCCGCTTTCCCTGCAATGATTAATCCTATTTCTTGATTAAGGAAATCTTCTATATAGTTTGTAATACTAAGAAATGCTTCTATCTGAGACCTATTAGGCTGCTGGCCAATCTGTCCTTTATCAGCATAGTTATTTAAGGTGTAGCTATCATAAAGTTTTAACTGTTCTGTACTTTTAGCAAAACAGTAGTTGGCAAAAATTGGCAAATGGTTAGATGTTTTCTTTGCTTCTACTTCAGTGGGTTCTTTAGGAATATGATTAATATTATTTATTTCTGTAATATTACTAGCATTAAAATTAATATTAAAGCTAGAAAATTGGCTAGAGTGCTGTTCAACACAAGGCTCAGTGTCAATTGCTTCAGTTTCTTGAGCTTGAGTTAATTCAAATAAGAGTTTATCGACATCTACATACTGGCTAGCAATATAAATAGTGATTAAATCGCTGGCTTGGCCTTTATTAATGTCAGAAGAATAATCTATATGTAGCTTGTCTAATAAAGCCATTTGTTTATCAGTAATAGGATGATTTCTCCAACTTGCATTGCTGTCAATTAAAGCTAAAGTTCCTAATCCCCTTACATAATCTTCAGCAACACCTTGGGCATAATCAAGAGGCAAATCTTTTGCTATTAGTAGATTGGTTTTATCCATCTTATTACAAACAGAAGCCCACATATCTTGAGTATTTGGTTGTTTGACCAGAAATAGAATCCCTTTACCTATCGATAGCGCATATCTTGTCTCTGAAAGCTTCAACCAATTGAAGTTTATTACTCTTGGTTCTACTCTTTGGTCTTCTTGAGCTTCAGTAGCTTCTAGAGATGGGGCTTGTGGAGTTGTAGTGTCTAAAGCCTCATCAGCCTTATCTTGAAGTTCTGATTCTTCTTGGGCTAAAGCTTTAAGTTTAGCTTGATGAGCAATTTCTTCATTGTGGGCAGTTAAAACAGACTTTTGCTTAAGCTTATCAGGAGATAGGCCAAATAGATTTGGTAGTGTAATAAGCTTATGTTTTTTACTAACTCCAACTAAATCAATAATGAGGCATTCGCTTTTGCCAGGGTGAAGTCTAGTTCCCCGCCCTAGCATCTGTAAATAAAAGCCTTTGCTTTTAGTAGGACGAGCAAAGATAATACACTCTATGCTGCTTTCATCAAATCCTTCTGTCAAAATTAAGCAGTTAATAACAACTTGAGTTTGACCAGTCTTTAAGCGAGAAAGGATAGATTTTCTCTCTAAGTAAGAAAGCTTTCCATCAATTGACTCGCAAGAAATCTTATGTTGTTGAAAAAGCTTTGCAGTTTGGCGAGCTAGCTCTACGCCAGGAACAAAAATAATAGTTTTTCTACTGGGAGCATATTCTTGAAATGCTAATAATATTTGCTTAGGTGTATCACTGTTAGTAAGAGCTTTAATAAGGTCAGATTCAATAAAGTCCCCTGCCCTTGTGCCAATATTATCTAAATTAACGTCTAGATCGACACTTTGCCAAGTAAGATCAGATAAATATTGCTCACTAATCATATCAAGAAGATTGCGATGATAAACAATCTCTTGGAACACATTATCTAAGCCAACTTTATCACCACGCTCAGGAGTAGCAGTAACACCAAGGGTTAGAGGAGCGTTCTTTTTATCAAAACAACCTAAAGATGTAAGAACCTTGATGTAGGAATCTGCGGCGGCATGGTGAGCTTCATCAATGATAATAGTAGAAAAGTCCTTTCCTAATTGTTCAAGCCGCGATCCTCTGGCTAGAGTTTGCACACTAGCAACTACTATTTTAGAGCTAGTTTCATTACGATGTGCCTTAACAATACCAACATCAGCAGTAGGTATAACCATTCGTACTTTATCAGCAGCTTGCTCTAGTAATTCTTCTCTATGAGCAATGATTAAACTACGGCCTTGGCTTCTAGCTACTAAATGAGCAAATACAACTGTTTTGCCTGTTCCAGTAGGTAATGATACTAGTAAGCGATTATTTCCTCTTTTATAGGCTTTTTCAATTTGGCTTAGGCTTTCTGATTGATAAGGTCTTAATGCTAGTTGTGGATTTAAGGCAATATTATCAGCTTGATAGCTTAATGCTACATTTGACTCTGATATGTTAGGCTGAGTTTTGTTTACTGCCATTGTCTCACCTATAATTGCCTTCACAACCAAAATATTATAATCTTATCTCTGAATTATCTATGAAACTTAATGAAAAATAAACACTTACTTTTTACATAAAAACATTTTTCCTGATTTTCTTTAATACATTATTATGTTATTACTTAATTACATTATTCCAGAAAAACATATTAATGTACTTACAAAATTATTTTTTTTTGTATTTCTGTATTAACAGATCATAGGCTTCTTGAGCAAGCAGGTATTTATCAGGCTTTATTCCAGTACGTCTACGTTCATCAACTTGAATTTGCTCAAGCTCAATCATTTGGTCATTCCTGATAAAAATAGTCATTTTGACTAGGTTAGGGTCTTTAGATACATTGTAATCTTTAGTCGGTAAATTTTTAGATTGAGATTGTGATTCAATCGTATTTTCTGTATCTGTTTGTACCTTAGAAGTAGGCTGAAAAAGAACATCAACACCTTTTCTTTCTTTTAAAGAAGTACGTTTAGCCACGGTTTATCACCTCTTGAGCAAGATTTTTATAAGCAATAGCAGCATTAGAATTACTTGAAAAACTTAACACAGATTCACCAGCAATAGCACTATCAGGAAGCTTTACTGTATGTGGGATAATTGTTTTCAGTAACAACTCAGGATAGCTACTAGCTAAATCTTCTAATATTTCTTTAGCATGTGTAGTTCTACTATCATAAAGAGTAGGTAAAATACCAAAAACTTTCAAGTTTTGATTAATACGAGTTTGAACTTTTTTAATAGTCTTAAGAAGTAAGGCCATACCCCTTAATGCAAAATATTGGGTTTGAACAGGAATAATTACATCTGTAGCTGCTGCCAGTGCATTTAGAGTAAGTAATCCTAAAGATGGCGGACAATCTATTAAGATGTAATTATATTTGTTTAGTAAAGGAACAAACTTTTCTTTGAGAATTTGATCACGCCCAGGCTCATTAGCTAATTGTACTTCTGCTGCTGATAAATCAATATTACCTGGTAATAAATCACATCTAATTTGTGTAGGTAGTATTATTCTTTCAAGCTCTAAATCACTATCTACCATTGCATCATAAATTGTTTGTTTAAGAGAATAAGAATCTACTCCTACTCCAGCCGATAAAGCTCCTTGTGGATCAAAATCTACTACTAAAACTTTATATCCTGATTCTGCTAAAGCGGCTCCTAAATTAATAACAGTAGTTGTTTTTCCAACCCCGCCTTTTTGTTGTGCTAATGCTAAAACTTTACAATTTGTTTTTCCAGATTTTTGTTTTACTGCTTTTGTGTTTTTATTCATTTATTCATTTCCATTGGTAAGAATCACTGTAAAAACATACTAACATATCAATGAATATATTGAAATCAAAAACAATGGAATTATTTATATATGTAATAATTATATTATGTAAAAAAATTTTCTAGTTTTTCTGTTTTTCAATAAAGAAAAGTAAATATAATAACATATTTATTAAAAACAATAATTCTGTTATTATTTATATATGTAATTCTGGAATAATGAAATATTGATTATAAAGATGTTAAAACAATGCTATTAGAAAATGAGTTAAAGGAGTGTGTTTAGTGGAAGATGAAGATGTAGCAATAGACATAGGTGCAGCAATAGGAGCGATTGCAAGTAATATATCAACTCAAGTTTTGCGTTTGTATATCCCAAACAAAGATAGACATAGCAAAGAATTTGGAACACAAAGAAAATGGGTTTTAGAAGCTGCTAGTTTGCTATCAGAAATAGGTGGTGGTTGTACAATAATGCCACCAGTAGAGGGAATTTGGTTAGATGAGCAAGGCATAGCCATCTGGGAGAATCCTGTGGTAGTATATACATATGTAAAACCTAAAAGTTTTTTAGATAATCTACCACGGTTACGAGAGTTTTTGCATCGTTTAGGTAGAGAAACTGATCAAGGAGAAATTGCTATTGAATATGACGAACAGTTTTTCCGCATTGTACAATATGACACTGAGGTAAGTTTATGAAAATAAAAAATATTGGAAAGACCGAAGCTAGAATTATAAACATTAGCCAAACTCAGCCCAAAGTAACTCCTGAGCTAGTAGCTAAAGCTTTAGGAGCAGAATATTTAGTATCTGTAGGAACAAATACTCATAACCTACCATTACCAAAACCTTTACAAGAAAGACTACCACAAGCTAATACTACAGAAGAAAAGGTTGGTCAGCTTGTAACTGCTAATGAGGCTAAATAGTATAAAGCCTATGGTAATTAAGTCTGAGGTTGAGTATGAAAGGCTTTTAGCAGAGTTTGATATATTGTTTAACAAATCTATGAAAGATGAGTTAACAATAGAAGAAGAAGCCATTTTTGACTTACTTGCTACACTATTGGAAAAGTATGAAAAAGAGAATTTGGTTAAGATTAAGCGCGATCCTGTAAGCATGTTAAGGTTTTTAATGGAGCAACAGGACAAGAAAACTAAAGATTTATATACAATTGCACCTAGAAGCAGAATATCAGAAATCTTTAATGGTAAAAGAAGGATTTCTCTAGAATTAGCCCAAAAATTTGGTGAGTTTTTTCATGTTTCTCCAGAACTATTTATTGAATTTAATTAATTATTATTACTATACTTAAAGTAAATACTAGAAATAATCAAATTAATGTTGTAATCTCTAGCAAATAAAACAATTATAGCTACTCTGCTTAAGGAAAGAACAATGCCAGCAAAGAAAAAAGCTACTGACACTGTAGAAAATACTCCCGTTAATTCCACTAATTCAAAAGCAAAACCTCAAATAATAGAAGTAGATGAAGAAACAAGAGTTGTTTCAACTCCAACAACAAAAGCTTCTAAGAGTAAAACACCTGTTAAAGAAGTTGCTACCAAAGCTAAAGCGGCTGCTCCTACAACAAAAGTTGCTCAAGCTAAAGCTCCTGAAAGCAAACAAGTCCAAGCCAAAACTACAACTGCGAAACCTAAGAAAGAAAAACTACCTAAGCCAGTGACAGTCACAAGGCTTGAATTAGCAGCAGAAGTAGCTAAAGCAGTTTCGCAACATATGGAAATAACTGGGCAAGAATCAGAAGCCATCGTTTCTGAGATTATCCACTCTATGATTGACGGACTCAAAGAAGGAAACAAGATTGAAATTAGAGGGTTTGGTGCATTTAGATTACGTAGTCGCCGAGCTAGAATGGGGCGTAATCCCAAGACTGGTGCTAAAGTAGAAGTGGCAGCTAAAACCGTAGTGTACTTTAAACTAGGTAAAGAATTAAAAGAAATTTTACTTAGACCCACAGAAACAAATAAGGCTTCTACTACTAAAGTGCTAGCATCTTTACCTACTGCTGAACCAGCTAAAACAGGTAAAGCAACTAAACCAGCTAAGGCAACTAAGCAAAAATAATACAAAATTTATCGTATGTGGATAATTATTTAAACTACATAACATTTACTAAAACAAAGTTGGAGTAAATCTAAAACGGCTTGTTGTTGTTCTTGAGATTCGGCATTAATTTGGGCTTTAATACGACCACTACCATCGCTAGGGATTTTAGTTAAGGATAAGCCAACAGAGCTTAGCCCAAGACGAAAAGCTTGCCAATTGTCAGGACATTTCTCTTCCAAAGGTAAGGTTAGAATGATCATTTCATTTTTTGTTATAAGCTTTTTAACTCTTTTAGTCTATATAAATACATAAATTATATATATTTAGTACATATAGCATAAGTCAAGTATTTATCAAAATAAGAGCGATAGTTTAATGATTTTTTCTCTAAAATAGAATATAAAGCAGCAATAAAGTTGTTAGCTTACGAGGCTTTTATGCAAAAAGATAAAGAGATTAAAGAGCTTACTATAGACTATAAGGACAACCATCAAGAAGATGAGCAACAAAGAGAGCAAACCTTAGCTATGTTAGGGTCACTATCACAAAAGCTTAAGCATTTACCTCCTATGCCTTCATCTAAAGAACAAAATACACCTAACAAACTCAAAAAAACTTTAGATAAGATTAAATAAAAACTTAAAACTTAAAACTTAAACTTAAAAGATTAAATAAAACCGCCAAAATTATTGACTAGAGTAAAGATGAGTACTAATCTTAGCGAATGTCAGCAAAAAAAGCGAAAAAGCCACAACTAAGACTAATAGCATCTGATGTTAAACAGCCTATAGCTGAAGCAACAGATGAGCTAGCTTTGCTTATTCGCTCTATCAATGAATCGGCAAGAAAAGCTAAGGCTAAAAAGCTTAAAGAACTTGAAGAAGCAGAGCCAGAGCCACCTATGGCGGCCTAGAGGATGCTTAAATAGTAGAACTAGCTATTTGTATGGATAATATGCTGTTATAGTGTATTACTAGTAATATGAATGAAAAACCTCTGTCAGATAATAAAATAATCTATCAGATAAGCTTGACTACTAGGAGTTTAGGCGCACTCAACCCTTATTTGTTTATAGAACAACTTAAAGATAAAATTACAGCTAAGTATTGGGCTTTGGATGTTAAGGTTGTTTATCATACAAAAGGGGAAACACCAGAACAGCCTTTAGTTGAATTAAAGTGTTTTTCCATTAAACCTATTGCTGATTATGAGCTTAAGAACATAAAAGACGAGATAAGCTTTCTAGCTTTTAGTCTGGAGCATGAACTAAGCGAGAGGATAGAAGAAAATAGAAGTTCTGTGGCTTAGTTAAAATTAGCATTAACAGTAATATGCTGAAGATATAATACTAATAATATGTTGATAATATGTTTATTTAAAGATAGATGAAAGAAAAACCTAAAGAAAAACAAATACCAAATCATGATAAATATATTAAAGTTGAAATGGTTGAAAGTGATGACCTAGTAGGATTGTTAAAGGAAACCAGAATGAAGCTAGGATTATCTGTGCAAGAACTAGCAATTATCTTAGGGTCAAAAGAACGCACTTGTAGAAGATGGGAAGCTGGAGAATCAGAGATTAGTGGTGAAAGTCTTAGTAGGCTCTACAAGCTTAGAGAAGCTTATCCTGAAGTTTTCCTTGAGCAAGTAGAGATAGATAAAACTTCTGATATAGAGCAACAGGAACAATCAAGGCTTTTAGTAAAAGAACTAGTAACAGAGCTAAATAACCACCAGCAAAAATTGGTAAAGGAGATTGCTTTAACTATTTCTAAAAATAGTACTGAAAATAAAAATACAAATACAAATGCAAATAATACTGACTCTGATATAAAAGAACTATTTAACCGTAACATCAGGTTAGAAAAAAGATTAGCTTTCTTAGAAGAAAAATGCGGTTATCCTTACAACCCACCTCAGCATCAATCTCAATATGGTCAGCAATATGATAACAGAAACAAAAGAAGACGCTAGAAGCTTATAGAAGTAGAAAAAACGATCAATTGATCTCACTTGATCTGAGATCAACTTAGATCGACGATCAAGATCAACGATCAACAGACAAATTACTAGAATTAATACCTATTTTTTCTTAGCCAGTATTTCATCAAAGATATCGTTGTCAAAGTAAATATCCTCTTTAATACATAAGTCTTTAACTTTATAAGTAAAATCAGACATAGTGTAACTGCTACCAACAAAAGAGTTACGAACTCTATCGACAATTTTTTCCATAATCTTTTTGCGCAAGTTACGATTTTGCTTAGGTGGGTTGGCTGTATTGATGATTTCCTTGACAAAATAAGCCAGGGAGTTAGGACGGGTAGCCGCACGTTGGGTTGCTAGCTTAATGGCCATTTCTATCGATTCTAGCGGTATGTTTTTAATCTTTTGGTAACTTGTTATATCTGCTTTTGTCCAAGAATTATTAGTAATTTTTTGATAAATCATCATCACTGCTTTTTCATGCTCGCTTTGATGATGATCATGTTCTTTTAAAAGATCATCATGATCTTTTATGGAGGTCTGTGAGAACTTAGTTCTATTAGAGCCTACTTCAGTAGGCATAGTTCTATTAGAGCTAGGTTCTATTGGAGCTAAGTTGATCAATAATTCATATTGATTACCTGATAAGGGATTATGCTTAGTATCACCTGTAACTTTGATTAACTTTTTTGCTTCAAGTCCTTGTAAGGATCTTTTAACTGTAGATACGCTTAAATTACATTTAGCAGCTAATTTACTATAACTTACAGGATCAGTTTTTTTTCTATTAAATCCAAAAGATAATCTATACAGCCTTAAAAATACTAACTGTTCATAAGGTGGAAGTGTTGGTAAAAGTTCATCTGCTAAAGAATTTTGAATAGTATAAAATTTAGCTGGTTGGTTTTCGGATATCTTAGTTCTATTAGGACTAAGTTCTATTGACTCTATGTTAATTGAACTAGGTTCTAATAGAACTTGGTTCTGGGAACTAAGTTCTATTGGAACTAAGTTCTCACAGACCTGAGTAATTGGCTCATAGCTATCAATTTGATTGTTGAGGTGATCAATGTGAGGCTCAATAGGTTCAATAACTTCATGAAGCTCATCAAAAGAAGCCACAGTGTTATCAGAAGAAACTAAAATATCTACTTCTTGGTTTTCTTCTTTTTCTTTAGGGATAAAGTCTAGTGGGGAAACAAAACGATCGAAAATCGCATTCATTTGCTCAACTTCAGTTTTATCTGCGGTCACGTTCTTCCAAGCGTCCCCGTACTTTCTCTTCTTGTCCGACATCAATAAATTCCTTTGCTATACGTAGATAGTCTACAGCCCCAATAGCTGTGATATCGTATTCTATAATAGGTTGTCTTGCTGCAAATGCTTCTGCTAATTTAGTGTTTTTATGCACAGGTGGCAAACAGAGAGTTTCAAATTTTTCTTGAATTGCTTGATGGATATCTTTAGCTAAATTAGTTCTTTCTAAAAATGTAGGTAAGGCATAAATCTTTACCGCTTTTTTGAACTCCTTCATAGCTTTTTTCAATGTATTCATTAATCTAGGAACAGCCTCATAAGACTCTAGTTTACATTCAATGGGGATTAATATCATTGTTGCTGCTGAAAATGCATTTATAGTAGTCATTGCCAAATTTGGAGGACAGTCGATCAATATATAATCATAGGGTTCTTGGATGTCCTGTATTGCTACTGCCAGTCTATGTTCACGGTTATACTCACTCAGTAGATCTACATCCAAAGTGGCTAGGGATAAATTAGAAGGAATAAGATCTACCTTAAAAGGTGTTTTAATTGTGGCTTCTTTTATACTACATTTGCGAAGCATAACATCATAAATTACTGTTCCATCTTCGCCATAAACACCTGTTAACCATCTAGTTGCATTTGCTTGAGCATCTAAATCTACTAATAGTACCTTTTGATTTTGGCTAGCTAAACTAGCAGCTAAATTAACTGCTGTGGTAGTTTTTCCAACACCACCTTTTTGGTTAGCGATAGCAATAACTTTCATGAATATCCTTCCAAATCTGATATAGAAATAATATGTATTACAAATTACTGATAAATACAGTTTTACTAAAGCAGATCTAAAAATTATAGCTATTTTTTGTAAGAAATAAAGCTAGATGTGAGTAATTTTGATTATTCCTCTAGTTTGTTCATTTTACAAGATGTATTTTTAGCTAATTGTCTAAGCTTATCTACTAATAGGAATTTCCTCATCACAATGCTGGCAAGGGGCAACACTGGAAGGCTCACGATACTGAATTGTTTCTAGCATCAAGGGAGCTAGATTGCCAGATACTAATAAAAGCTCATTATCTTTTAGTCTGGTAATCTCATCAGAAGTAAGCAGTGGCCTAGCATGGGAAATTTCTGATTCTGTTGTTGTACCACCTCCCAACATCCCTCCATTGTTTACTTTAGTAATTTTTTTCTCTGTATGAGTAAGATCACCAACCATTTTAGAAACAAAGTCAGCCGTCTTTGGTTCTAAGCTATTTAGAATTATTTTATTTGTAAAGTTACCTAATATGATATCAGCTTCACTTTTACCATAGAGCTTTTCTATTTGAGCTATGGCTTGCAAGCCAGCAGTTACAGATATGTTTTTACTTCTTATTAGAGTTATATCTTTCTCAAAACCAAGTAATCTACCTATATTACCAAATTCATCTAGCAAGAATTTTACGGGTATATCTCCTTCACAAGTCTTTAGAGATACCATTGCCATGTTAAAGAAAACGGCTATTAATTGTGGTAACTCGCTTACATCATCTTCATTTAAGCAGAAATATACTTGGGTTGGTTTCTGTTTAAGTTGTGAAAAATCAAAGCTTTCTTTTGTAGAGCTAGTAAAACGTCTTACAGCAGGTTCTTCTAACCAGTTGAGTTTTCCTGTTAATCCTTGAACAATACCAGTAAGAGCTTTTTCTGTTAGTTTAACAAAGCTAGTTGAGAGTCTTCTTACACTATTAATATTAGACTGGGCTAGTTGAGGGATTAGGTTTTCTGCTCCCATACAAAGTAACTCATAAGCATGAGTAGGAGTTGGAACTTCTGTAAAAGCTGTGTAATGGAGTAAAGCCGTAAGTAGTTGCCTTTCGCCATTAGTCCAGAATTTATCACCATTATCAACACCTTCAGCATAAACTATTGCACTGGTAAGACGTTTAGCAACTTTGATGCTTTTACAGATTGGTATGAAGTTAAAAGCCATACTATTATCTGGATCTGTTGGAGCAAACCTTATTGGATTTGGTTGTACACCAGAAGTCTTTTGCCATAACTCGCTTTTTGGATCAGTACAAATAAAAGAATCTTGGTTGAAATAACAGTTAGGCAAAAAGATAGAATAGCTTTTTCCAACACCAGTTGGAGCTAGTACTATATTATGTCTTAGAGCTAGTTTTTTCTCTAAATGGATGTATTTATGAGTAGGTCGCCAAGTCTCATTATATTTTCCTATTCTAAGTTCACCACTAGCTATTTTATCTCCCATTGGTCTAAGAAGGTGTTTAAGCTCGCTTCTAGTGGCAAAGTGTGCGCTACCGTGAGAGGTTTGTACTTTCTTTGGAATAAGTCTAGGAACTACTACATAGCCAAAAATGACTATAGACGAACCAATAATTACCATTAAAGCAAAATTCTTTCTGGTAAAATCTATAGCATCTTCCAGCATTTTAGCTTGTCTTTCACCTTCATCTTCTACAGCGTCTTTTTTGCTTTTAGCTACTGAAGATGCTGTTGGAGTTGTAGTAGTGCTTGTGGCTAAAGCTTTATTTGAAGTTGATAGGGAAGGGGATTGCTTACTAGATGTAGATGATTTAGTTACTTTTTGTTGGCTTTGAGCAAAACTTATTGCAGTAAATAGTATTTGAGTACAAAATAACACGCTAGCAAATACCACTATAATGTTAAATATACTTCTGCTTTTAATACTATTATTTACTTGCATATATGATTCCTATGGTACTTTGTAGCTTTTGAGTTATTTCTGAGAAGGCTATTTATTAAAAACGATGATTTACCAGATGACTTAGGAAGTGGAGCTATTATTAGTCGCGGAAAATGGTACATAAACGCTTTTTCAGTAAGCTTTGGAGCATTTGCTAAAGGTGCATCTGCTATATCTGCTATAGAATCTGTTGGTAGAGTACTTGTTTTCTTTTCAACTAGTTTATTTTTACGTAACTTACTAATTCTAGGCATTTTATTCTCACTTTGATAAAAAATGCTCCCACTAACAAATATTTATTTTGAAAGTGGGAGTAATGGGAGTTCTTTGAACAACCCTAATCAATCTATCTAATTAACAATCTAACTAATTTATAAATCAACTACTTATCTAAAAGAACCCAGACCAAAATCCGGCACATCAGTAACGCTAAAGGTATTAGCAAAAGTGGCTTGTTGAGTGACCATTGGGCTATTATTACGGTCGTTAAAAGTCACTTTTCCTAACCTAAAATTAGAAGCGGGTAAATTGGGATCTATCTGAGACATTTCTACAGTTATAATCATGGCTTTAGGTAAATGAACCACTCCATTGCCTGCTTTAGCATAGTTAATTCCATAATCTTCATAATAGCCAAGGTCAGGTGCAACAACCTGAAATGTCATGGAAGCTTTTCCACTAGTAGAACCATCTTTGCTTAATTCAAAGCTATCAATACCACCACCAGAACGAGCTATTGAGTTATAGACAATCCCGCCACTAGGAGAGCCTTCTGTTACTACAGAACATGCTCCCCAGTAAAAAGGGTTATCTGTAGGGTGATAAGATTTTTCTGGATTTCTTGGGAATTGGACAAGTACATAAACAAAGCGTTGTTTTTGACCTGTAAAATTCCCATAGATATTATTTACTTCTCTGCAATTGAGAGTAAGTAATGCTTTTTGATTAAAGCCATCTACTTTCCAAGGCAAATCAATAATAGTTTGATGAGTACCATAGAAATTCATATCCCAAAGAGGTGAGAGTCCACTATCACTATTTTGGTTTTTTACTGTATCTCTAATTGCAAACATAGGGGCAAAGCTAGCACCAGGTGGGGATGTAGAAATAAAACTAAGCTTGGTATCTGAAGTAGTAGTATTTGTACTATCAGAAGATTGTTTTTCATCAATAACAAATCCTGTAGCTGTACTAGACTGAGAACCTACAGTTACTCTAACATTAACTTTACCAGCAGTTAGAGTTTCAGGGAGTCTAACTGTAACTCCATTTGTTGTTACTCCGAGCACAGAAACAGGAGAGTCATTTATGGTTACTAGATTATTGTTCATTTGACAGGCCAGATTATCAGCCTTTATCTCTATTGCGCTTCCAGGTTGGGCATGTGTTGGTATAATAGAATAAATAACAGGGGCTAGCTTTTGATAATCAAAATTGACTGTATTAGATGTGCTAGTACCAACTAATACTCTTACTGTTACATTGCCAGTACATAAGTCACCATTAGGTATCTGTACTTGTAGTTTTTTGTTCTTTACTAGTAAAGGGGTTAATAAAACTCCATTATCATTTAGAACTACTTTGACATTAGCAGGATCTTTGCCAAATCCTTTTCCTATTAGTTCCAATAAAGGGTTAGAGCCATCTTGTTTTATAGTTGCACTGGTGATGCTTAGGCTAGTTTGACTAACTTCAGTAGTTTGATTAGAAGCTTTTGCAAGCTTTAGAGCTTTAGAATCTTGCTGTGTTTGGGCAAGCACAGGTATAGATAAACAGAGCAAACTTGCAGGTAAAATTATAGCTTTGAGTATATGCATATAATTACTTATTCTCCTTGAATAATAAAAATTGGGCTTGTAGTTGTTTCAAGGCTATAGTGCAAAACTAATGCCATAGCACAGTTAAGCTTTGCTTATTATTTTTTGAGCTTTATCTAAAGTTGTATTCTAATTTGTTCAAGATAAACGGATTAAAGATATAGCTATTAAAGAAGTAGTAATAATTTCTTTTCTTAACCTGATATTATTTTTGTAATATTTTATTTTTTTGGTAGAATTAAAGCAGTCTTTTTTATAAATCCTTTCTCCAAAAATCAGAAATTGCCTAAAAAATCAGAAATAGAAATGTGTGCCCGGCCAAAATTGGCCGCCACCCGGCCAAAATTGGCCGGGTCATTAAAACAGTAATAATATTTCTTCTTTTTAGAAAATATGAATTTTATTAACTTATTCTAAAATCAATAGTTAGTCAAAATGGCAATTATTCAAAATATAAATGAGCATAATTTGTACCCGGCAAAAATTGGCCGGGTAAGCTTTTCTTAAACAATTTTTATAAGGAAAAGAGATTGATTTATAGCAATAGTACTAATAGATTTATTATTTGTGACTTGGAAGCTAAAATCTAGCCTCGGAAGTTTTTCGGAAAAAGTTAAGTTTTAAGTAAGTGTTTTATGTAATTTTCGCCTCTATGTATATAGAGGGAAAATTAGAAAAGGCTTATTTTAGGCTTTATATACGTGCTTTTACTTAAAACCGAAAAAATATTTCAAAATATTTCTAATTTATGAAACCAATTAGCCATTCTCTGACGGTATATATATAAAGATTTTTTTATAGCTGGAAAAAATAATCCTTGGAACGGGATTTGCCAATAAGATTTTAAACTTTTGGAGAATAAGATAATGCAAACAAAGACTAACGCACATCTTAATGAAGAAACTATTGCTATAAGTACGATTACCTCACTTTATCAAAATGGCATTAATGCTGATTTTGATATGAACAACGAACTAGTTTTTTGCATAGCATCACTTTGGAAACAATCTAATATCGATAAATCCCTTAATTTATTGGAGAAGTTAGGTACATCTAACATAGTGTGGGCATATATTGTACTTGCAGATTATTACTGTGATATTAATGATGTGAGTAGTGCAGATATAGCAATTAGTCGTGCGGTAAATGGTATATTTGTTTCAAAAGAAGTAGGCTTGCTAACAAAACAGTACCTAGATTTAGTGATAGCAAAAAAATACTTAATCCAAAATTTATATAGTGCGGCGCTTGAAATACTTAATCCCATAATTAAAAACAGTTTAATCAAAAACAGTTTAATTGAGTTTAAGGCCAAGTATTTACTAGCTTGTACTAAACAGAGTAGTGATAGTGACGCAGATGGTTTTATATCTTTAATTGATGAGTTATTTGAAGAATCAAAAGAGGAAAAATATTCATTTATAACAGGATTATGCTTAATGCAAAAAAGTGTTGTTCTGACTCATAATCCACCAATGGCTATGGAATATTTAAATCAAGCAATTAGCATTTTTAAATATTTAGGCACAAAGCTTTATGTCTCATTAAGTAAGTTGGAATTAGAGCAAATGATTGAAACAGGCATTGAAAAAGATTTTTATCGCACAGAGAATTATTTATTTTTGTCCTCTCAAATGAGGAAAATCAGAGGGCAAATTGCTGATATGTTGTCATCAAAAACTCCTACTCCTGCAATTATTCTAGGTCCCAGTGGTTCAGGGAAAAGTGGTATTGCAAAAGCCATTCATGAACTTTCTGGTAGAAAAGGGGAATTCCTTCAAATTAACTGCTCTGCTGTGTCAGAAAACCTAATAGAGAGTGAGTTGTTTGGATATGAAAAAGGGGCTTTTACTGGTGCATTACAAAATAAAATAGGAATGCTAGAGCGTGCTAATGGTGGAACATTGTTTTTGGATGAGTTAGCCGAAAGCTCTCAAGAATTTCAGAAAAAGCTATTATTAACGATTGAAAATAAAAGCTTCTATTCTGTTGGATCTAGTAAACTTAGAACAATAGATGTGTTATTTATTGCTGCAACCAATAAACCGTTAGATTCAATATTTACCTATCTTAGAGAAGACCTATTCTATAGATTTCCATGTCAATTGTTCTTAGGTGGACTAGATGAGCGTAGAGATGAGATTCTAGTTTTAGCTAATGAGTTTTTAAAACGTTATGGAGAAGGTAAGCAATATTTGCTAACTAAAGATGCAGAACAAATATTATTAACTAAACAATATAGCGGCAATATTCGCACATTAGAAAATAACATTAGGAATGCAATCAATAAGGCTAATGGCGAACGAACTCAATACATAAGAGATTATATGATTATGGATAATTTCTATGATCGTTTTTCTAATATTTCTGATGGAACTACTAACAGTAATAATGGTAATGACGACACAATTACATTAGAAATATCTGATATAGGATTTAATAATATTGTTGGTGAATTTACAAAAGTTCTGATTGACCGAGTTTTAAATAAGTTTGGGCGTAGTCCTAAAAGAGCTAGGGAATATTTGCAGTTAAATGAACGGACTATGCGTAGATATATGCAAGTTTATAATATTAGAGAAAATTAACATAATTTAATAAAACATAAGTATAGGAGCATTTATGGACGAAAGAACATTCACTACGATATTAATATCAGCAATAAAAACAAATACTAGCGATATTATTTTTGTTCCAGGACAAAAGCCAGTTTTAAGAGCATCAGAAAATTTTATAGAGTTTACCTGTCCTGAAATAACAGCAGAGGATACAAGCTGGATTGCTCAACATATATTACAAAAGCGTGATGTAGATTGGGGTAATTTTATCCAAACAGAAGTTTCTTATGAAGCTAAAGGATTAGCTCGTTTTAGAGCAAGTATTTGTCAATCTCGTGGTGAGAAAGTTATTGTAATTAGACCTATTCCTAAGCAAGAACGCACATTTAAGGACTTAAACTTACCAGACCAAATTCTTAATTTAGCTAGCTTAGAACGTGGTTTAGTGTTAGTAACAGGTGCAACAGGGCAAGGCAAAACTACTACTGTTTCCGCAATCATTCAGCAAATTAATGAAACTAGAAAATGCTTTATTCTAACAGTAGAAGATCCTATAGAGTTTATTTATGAGAGAAAACAGGCTCTAATAGCACAAAGAGAAATAGGAGAGGATTGTGATAATTATAAACAAGCTCTGCATCATGGGCTACGCCAACACCCCAATGTAATATTTGTAGGGGAAATTCGTGACGCAGAAACCTTTGAAGCAGCATTAACAGCAGCAGAGACAGGACATCTTGTATTTTCAACTATACATACAACTAATGTAGCAACAACAATACATAGAATACTTAAATTTTATCCAGAATCAGAAAGAGAAGGTGTGAGAAGTCGTTTAGCTGAAAATCTATCGGCTATATTGTCTCTGAGACTGCTTAAAAGAAAAGTACCAAACAATGAAGGAAAAGTACCATCATTGTTTTTAATACCAGCTTGTGAACTAATGGTAGCCTCTCCTAGTATTAGTGAGTGCCTAAAAGTACATGAGAAAATACCAGATATAGCAAAAACCATTGAATCAGAGGGAAAGCATTTACTAGCAAATTTACCAAGTAAAATGTTCAATTTTGACCAATATATTTGTAAGCTACTCAGTAAAGGTGAAATAGACTTAGATGTTGCTAAAGCTGCTGCCACTAAGCCAGAAGAAGTGGAACGCTATGATATCTTAGAGGGTAATCAAACTCCTAAAACTACTCTAAGAAAAATTGGATATGATGTAGATATTGATTTATAAGGGTTTATGAGAATATTTATTAGAGATTTGAAATAATAAACAGTTAGTCGTGCTTAGTCATCAGCTTTGCGCGACTTTTTGCTTTGGATGTCATTGCACAAAGTGTTTTGGATTATAACTTTAATACAAATAGTTTCTAGTTTGAACAATTTAATGCCCTCTAAAGGTGTGGCAACAAACTTTGCTTTAGACGCTCAATACCTTCGCTGATTAGAGCACTTTCGATAGCTCCATAACCTAGAGCAAGGCTATGATCGTCAATAGACATTACACCAACACCAAGAAGTTTTGCTGACTCTGCTACTGCATTTGCAGAAAGGTCTTTCTTCAAAGATATTGCTATATGTAAACCAGCTTTGCTTGACCAAAGTTTAAGCAATTGAGATGGCTCAGCTTCAAGGCAACTAAGTAATACTTTTCGCCGATGAGCATAAATACCACGCATTTTTCTAATGTGGCGAGCTAGATGGCCTTCACGGATGAATCTTTCTAGTGTAGCTTGCATCAATATAGATCCATGCCAGTCCGAGAGTTGGCGAGCAGCAACTAGTGACCTACGAACTGGTTCTGGTGCTATTACAAAACCAGTCCGCACCCCAGGAAAAAGGACTTTGGAAAATGTTCCAACGTATAAGACAATACCGTGTTTATCAAGACTTTGTAAGGAATCAAGTGGCCGTGATGCAAACCGGAACTCACTATCATAGTCGTCTTCAATGATTACTGCTCCATGTTTTGCTGCCCATTGAAGTAGTGCCAACCGGCGAGGTAATGACATACAAACACCTAAAGGAAATTGGTGTGATGGAGTAACATAAACAACTTTTGCTTGATGTGGCAGTTGTTCAACAATTAGGCCATCCTCATCGACCGGAACATCTATAACATGTGCGCCATGAGTTTCAAATAGCCAGCGTGCCATTTCGTATCCAGGTTTCTCCATAACGACAACTGATCCGGGACGAACTAGTGCATAAGATATGAGGGCAAATGCTTGTTGTGCCCCATTGGTCACAACCACATCTTGTGGAGTGCAAACTACAGCGCGAGTGAAACTGGTGTACTTAACTATCGCTTCACGAAGCGGCTTATATCCTTGTGGCTCAGCATAAGTATTAGCACTAGGAGAAAGTAGCCGAGCACAACTGCCAATAATACTTCGCCAGAGTGGGAAAGGAAATCGTGAGATGTCTGGTACACCAACATTAAAGTCAAAAGGTAATGTGCGACGTTTTGGTGTAAGTAAAGTAGACAAACGATCCCATTCCTCTGAAACAGTAACAAGGCTGGCTGGTCTAGAAACTGATATTCTTTGGCCTAATATCCCTTGTGCAACAAAAGTCCCTGATCCTCTGCGAGTGTCAAGAAAGCCTTCACTGATAAGAAGGTCATAAACATTGGTTATAGTTTTTCGCGCAACACCTAATTCTTCTGCAAGTTCGCGGCTTGATGGCAGTTTATCACCAGACTTAAGCGATCCATCAAGAATCCGCTCGCGCAATTGACGATAGATTTGACGTATGAAATTACCTTTATCTGAAACTGAAAGTTGTAGATCCATATACAAAGTATAACAAAGTGGAGTACTAAAATTTATCTAAACTGGATGTTTTTTGTATACTACTTTAGAAGTAAACTGGTCTAACAATGAACATTGAAAAGTGATTAATAACACGCTTTAGCCACTTAAAAATAAGGCTAGAGTTTATAGCTTTTCAAATTAACTTATGAAGGAGATTAGTATGACTAGTATTGCATCACAAGCCTATGAGAACCATTTATCAACTTTATTTCCTGCACGTAATTTAGCCCTTGAATCGGTTCCTTGGGTTCCACTTTCAGAAGGAAAAAGCTTTAAGCCAATACGATTCCTAAGTGGTAATCGAGGCTTTGTAGAATTATTGCGTCTTGAGCCAGGAATTGTAGTTCCATTACATCGACATACAGGAGAAGTTCATGCATTTAACCTAGAAGGGTCACGCCAATTAGGTACTGGTGAGATAATCAAGCCAGGAGACTATGTTTATGAGCCAACAGGCAATACAGACACATGGAAAGCCATTGGCGAAGTTCCTTTGGTTATATTTGTCGTCGTAATGGGTGCAGTTGAATTTATTGGAGCAGACAACAGTGTAATAAGATGTGTAACGGCAGACAGCCTGAAGGAAATCTATCATCAGTACTGCACAGCCAACAACATTCAACTGCTCGATCTTGTTGATTAAAGGAATTTTGGTGGTGCTAAAAATGTAATGCTGCAAAACAGATAAAAATTAATATAACCTATTGATTTATGAAGCTGTTATCAGGTATATTTTCAAAACCTCAGCATTACATTTTTAGCACATCTCTTGAAATTCTAGTAAATGAATGCTGTTAATCCATAGTGTTAGAAAATACTTTGTTGGCCTAGAAATTCTTTACCATTCCAACCATAAGTATAAGGCTTTAAGTTTTCCTCGTAGTCCTCAATTACAATATGGCATACCATTATTTTATTAGGATCACATTTCAATGTTTCTGCTATTACTTGAATAAGTTCATAAGGATCAATAGTTTCTGAGCATTCTTGGAGGAAAACTTGTTCATAATAGTGAGTTCCTTCTATATAAAGAAGGGCTAAAGCTTTGTTGTTAGAGTCTTTTATTAAACACTGACAATAATACCAACCTCCATCTTGTCCACCATTGCCTTGTTCATCAACATTTAAGCCGTTTTTTATTTCTCCATCAGTTAAATACCATAACCTAGCCAACAACCAAGAAGCAAAAGGAGCATTATTTAAGCTTATCTGTCCTTTTATTTCATCCCTTATCTCACTCAAAACATTTTCATTACGAAATTTTGTCTTTTCTTCTTCCCAATAAGGATCTTCAATTAAATCCCGTTCATTAAAGATGGCTTTGTCTAAGACCTGAAAAAAATAGCTACCAATAGGAAAGTCTTTTGGCAAAAATGTATCTCCTTTTCATCATAAAATAGTTCTATAAAAAATGATAAAAATACTGATTAACCACTATCTAGCCATTGTTGAACTATAGGACGCACTCTTTCTATACAGAATGAAGTAGTTTACCTAATAGAGGTTGGAGATAGTTTATCATCTTCTAAGTTTTAATATTAAAGATACGTAATGTTACTCTAATTGATTTATAAATTGTTCCAAAGATGAAGCAACAATGCGAATAGGAGGATAACCAGGCTCTTCAAGCAGAACTTCACCCGTTTTATTATTTACACTAAAATACCAATCAGAGTCTGTACCTGCAATAAACACAGAATCATCAATTTGTTGACCTAATTCTTCTCGTCTAGATTTGACATGTTGAATTATGCTTGCCAAAACTCTATCAAGTTCGCCTTGATTCAACATTCCATTTAGTGACACAACTTCATCAGAATGAGAACTTTCAATTGAACCAGCCCAATAACTTCCATAGAACTCTTTTATATCTAGATGTAAATTAATTCCCAACAATGACTCTACTTCAGTAAAATTAGGGAGGGTCTGCATTTCTACTGGCTTCCAACAAATACTCTCAGAAATTGGCTTTCCAATATAACAAACAGATTCAAGTTCTGGTGTATCTTCATAATAAAGAAGTGGTACTACACTATTTTTGTCTTTATCCCAACGTTTTGTATAAAATTTTTCTAATGCTTCTTTTATTTTTCCCATTATCGCTCCTATTTGGGTTTATTAATATTAACCCAAGTTGCTACTTATAATAGTGCAACTGTAAACTATTGAAAATATGTAGAGCCTTTATTTGATCAAAATAGCCATTAACGGCTAAGTTGTTTATTATCAATATGGCTTACCTTCATAGCTAGCAACTTGAGTTAATATTATTTGTTACTAAATACCTTGCCTCAATCTGAAATCTTAGGCGTTGAAGTTGTGCATGAATCTATTCCTGAGCGAATCCGGGCCCGAAAAGCTAATTCTGAAAAAGATATTTGGTTGTTTGGTGGTGCCAATTTATTTCGTTACCTTCTGGATCAAGGGTTGGTTGATCGTGTTGAAGTGTCGGTGATCCTATCTTGCTTGGTGGTGGCATTCGATTAGTGCCTGATGGCAGGAAACATTTCTTACGCCTCTTAAGCAACAGTTCATTACCCAATGGAATTCTTCAGCTTGTTTATTCGGTTATTGCCACATAGCTTTAATTTAACTAGACTTGTTTCTTTCTGGCCTTTGGTTATCGCAAATTTGCTGGTGAATGTGGTTTTGGATGCAGTATGCTAAAATTAAACCTTGCTTATTTATCAACCAATTAATCCAGCCCATCTGATCAAGGTAAACAATATTCCAGCAAAGAATAATGAGCCAAAGATTAGCTTGTTATGTTTAGCGAGCCAATTAGGAAGATAGATATCAAAATTATCGCTATGTTCAGTAGTGTAAGGGGCTGCGCATCTAGTTAATGGGCACTGCCATTGATTGATGATAAGAACTAATATCTCAATAAGCACCACACTAATAAGTAATAAAGCTACGTTGTAGTGCCTAAAAAAAGCTAATATCGGAATCATTACTATACAAGTAGCAAAAAAAGCCCAAATAATAGTATGAGCGATCTTAATAACACGAAGTAAAGATTCTGGTTTCATAGTTAAACATTACAACAAATTAAGCTTAATAGTGGAAGAACAAAACTTATCCTTTAGCTTTGTCAACTTCTGTAGCATAAATAAGTTCTATTAATCTTCTAGTAGTAATACTAGCAGTATAGCCGTAAATGGCTACGTTATTTGGTACCAACAGATGATCACGAATCCACAAAACTTCAGTAACACTGGTGGACTAGGTGTTTTGAAGATACGTGATGCTGTAGAACAAAGGTTAATGAATTACAGCGGCAGCAAAACGCTCCATTTCTTCTAACTGAGGGCTACATTGCAATAACAATAACTCAACTCCCGCCGCTTCAAATTCTGCAATACGATCCTGTATTTGTGCAGGTGTGCCAACAAGACTAGAACGCAATCCCCTATTAGATACAGAATAATCTTCTAAGGAAACTTGCTGCTCTAACTTTGTTCCTGTTAGCCATTGTTGGTAGTTTTCATATCCTGCCGCATATTGTTTTACATTTGTAATTCTTTGTAATTCTGCTTGTACTTCTTTTTCGTTATCACGAACAATGACAAATGCTGCAACTCCAAATTTCATCGGAGAAAGCCCTAGTCTTTCTCTGCGAACTTGCATATTATTTATTTTTTTACGAATTGTTGATGGAGGATCTCCATGCATAACATATCCATCACATTGTTTGGCAATTAGCTCTTTTGCTGCTTCTGATTCTCCACCAGCATAAATTATTGGGCGAGGCTTAGAGATAGGCTTAGGCTGCATTACTACATCTTCAACTTGATAATACTTTCCTTGAAAAGAAAAATGATCTTGTTTCCACATTGTATCAACAACTTCTAGCCATTCGTTAGTTCGAGCATAACGATCATCATGTTGTTCAAATTTAACGCCATATTTTTTGGCCTCTTCAGCCCACCATGAAGAAACAACATTAAGTGAAATTCTGCCATTGCTAATATGGTCAATATTAGTAGCTTGTTTAGCTAACAAAGCAGGATTATGAAAAGTTGGGCGTACAGCAACCATTAGTTCTAAACGCTTTGTAATAGCAGCTAATGCCGCAGCCGTAGACCATGCATCCAATGAAGGAGCTTCAACACCTTTAATATCGTTAAGGTTTAATTCAGCAATTAATGTTAGATCGTAGCCAAGTTCTTCACTACGACAAGCTAACTGGCTTATATATTGCCAATCAGCTTCCATTTTCTCGTCTTCAATGTTTCTTAACCAACCGCCAAAGACTGGTAACCAATAGCCGTAGCGCATTTTTGTGCCTCCTCCTCTAAATAATTGACTAAATTAATATAAGGATCAAACCCAAGTAAATTTTTTGCATCAGCAACAAAATTGGATAGTGCATTTATGTCGTAAAACAACCTGCTGCCATTACGATCGTCAACTAGATATTCAACTCCACCAACATCAATAGATGCTGAAGAAACAATCTTTTCAACCTCTTGAATTATTTCTAATGGTGGGTGGTAAACTTCGACTCGAATACCTTGTTTTGGAGCTTCGGCTAAGCAAACTTCTCCTATTTTGGTTTGAGGTTGAGAGTTTTCTGCCTGACATATTTCAGCAGGACACAAGTTGTAGTTACTTTCGTTAGGGTAAACTTTGATAGCATAAAGATATTTACCATTTAGAGTTTCTACACGAATAATATGGCCATCACGCGCTGGAATAAATTCTTGCACTAGGGATGTACTATCAATTCCAAGATCAAATTTTCCCTCATTAACAGCTTGTTCAAGTGTTTTAAGTGAATCGTAACGAACGATTCCAGCCCCTCTACCACCAATATTTGGTTTAATTATTACTGGAAAAGACAGGCTCTGTGCTGCAAGGATGATTTCTTCTGGTGAATTGACTATGCGTGTGGTGGGATAAGCTAGCCCAAGAGAATTAAGCAGGCTTAACTGAAGTGCTTTTGATGTTTCAATTGTAAAGGCTTTTGAGCCATTTATTACACGTATTGCTTTGTGTTGCAGGTGTGCTAAGTAGTAGTGAGTATAGAAGATGGTGTTGCCATGTCCACGTAGATAAGCAGAAGCACTCATTCTATTAAATACCAATGAAAAAGAGTCTTCTGATTTAGCAGGATCAAAATGGTGATTGCTAGCGTTGATAGGAAAATAACTTAATTTGCGTTTTTCTAGTTCGTTAAATAAAGGCGTAAACCAAGTTGGATGCTCGTAAAGAATACCTATCTGATTAGTATTTTTAGTCATGTTTCTCCCAAAAAACTAAAAGCCGCTCAAACTTGAGCGGCTTTTGTGTTGATGTGAAAAAGAAAAGTTTAATTACACCATACACCTATGCCGCTCCTGTGCGGTTTGACAACAATTAATACACATACAGGTACAAATGCTAAGGCACCAGTTGGTGGCAGGTATGTTAAGTTGAATAGGTGTTGTAGAAGTTTCTTTCATGTAGTGAATAATAGAAATCATTTTTTTAACTGTCAATCATTTTTGGTTGGTATTTTTCATTTCAGCAAAACTTTGTTAAGCCTATAAAATCTATAGTAGGCAGTTAGGATTTAGTATCTTAGGGCAAGGTTATTAACTTTAAAATTAAACAGTAATTAGTATAATATTTGCAGCTTTATATCTTAATAGATATAATCTACCTTATAATTTATCTCTATAAGTTACTAATAACAGTTTAATTGGGTTGTAATGTGGGTTTGATAATGTTATTAAGATTAAGCTAATTCTCTTTGACAAATAAAGGTAATCCAAAGTTCATAGAAGTTAAGTTTTTCTTGGGAGTAGCTATTAGCTATTAGCCAGTAAGAAAACTCGTGGAGTTTATTTTCAGCAATAGGAAAAGCTGTTAAATAGTCGCTCCAAAAGCTAGCTTGAACTTTTTGAGCTAAAAGCTTTTCTTGGTCTAAAAGATAAGCCACAGCTTTCTTTATGATTTGGCCATTACAAGCTTGAGGATCACTACAAGAACAAGCCAAAATTATGTTGTTGCCCATTATGATAGAGCTTTTCATTTTGCAAAGTTCTTGATAAACAATAGTTTTAGCTTTAATTTGAGTCCAAAGCCATTGTTTATAGTCATTACAGCTTAAATCCATATAAAATGAGCTTTTAGCTAGATTCAGAACTCCACCACCAATATAAAAGCAATTTTCTGGTAGGGTAATATAACCAGCTAAGTATTTTCTCAGATGAAGTAATTCTATGCACATAGCTTAATTCTCCTTTTGGGTGTTGGTAAAACAAAGCCTATCAATAAATATCTTAATCATTATTACTTAGTAATAGTAATAATAGTATAGAATGATTTATTAGTTTGATAGGCTTTGTTTAATGGGTTTTAATGGGTTTAGTTGGATTTATGAGTTGATAAGAGAGTCTTGATAATTAACCTTAATCAACAACAAATGGAAGTTTCATCATTTTGGCAATATCATGAATTGGAACACCACAGCTTTCCAGAGTTTTGTTGTACTTTTGACAGAACAGTTTAACTTTTTCTGTGATTTCCTCATTAGAGATTAGACGACAAGGATAAGCATCAAGATAATGCCAGAGTCTACCAAATTCTTTTCTATTACCAGCCGCATAGTAAATTCCATGACAGAATTTTCCTTGCCATACTAGAGAACCAGGAATAGGACGAGGCGCATTTACCACTTCCCATCCAGGTAGTATTAGATTTAAGTCTATTCCAAAACCTTCTTTGGTATTGAAATAGATTATTTTGGTTTCTTGTTCTTGCATTGTTGTTACTCCTTAAAGTCAAGTAAATCAATTAGATCTTTACATTGCTCAATAGAAAACTTACTTATATGAGCTTGTTCTTCAGGTAATCCAGTTAAATATTGTAGATAACCATAAGCTTCTGCTCTACTCATCAACGGCTCACTTCCTTGAAATAGCTTATCAAAGAGTTTATGAGCCTCTATTTGAGCAAGATAAGTTTGATAAGCTTTTTTCTTTAGCTTTCTTACCAGCTTTTGGCTTGTATCTATCGGCCTTTTAACTTTTATAAAGCTAAAATTTAATTGATTTGTAGAGCTAAAAAACAAGTTTCCTACTATTTCTGGAACATTAGAAACTATCATTTTAGACATAATTGTTTCTCCTTTAATTATTGAGTGTTTTGGGTTTAGATTGGTTTTTGTTGGGTTTGATTGCTTTTGTTGGGTTTGATAAAAGTAATTAAAACAAAGTAGTTTTTTTGAGCATAACCAAAGATTTGCCATCACTTAATGTTTCAGTTGTAGGCTTAAGCCTTTGTAACCATTTGTTAAATTGTGAGTACAATTTATTATTGGTTGCAAGTACTGTGTTTGGTAATGTTACAGCTAAAGAACCACCAGGATTAAGGAGATAGTAGGCATGATATATATGTTCTATATCTTGCGAGCTATGCACCTGGGGGTTGATGATTATTGTGTTGTAGCTTTCTTGATGCTCAAGAAATTTATCTTTAATGGTTTCATAATCATGGATATGTAGAGTTGCATCAAAGCTTTTCCCTTTGTCAACTTCAGCACTAGGGTCTATGTGTTGTATTTCTACTGTTTCTGCTGTCACTTCTGCTATTTGTGTTTGTTCTGCCACTTCTAGAAAGCTTTCTTGCATTTCAGCTATTTCATTAGAAATTTCTGATAAAGCTTGAGATAAGCTTTCTTGAACTTTTTCAACATCAGTAGCTATAAGGTCAATGTAATCCATACTAATAATGGGCTTATCAATAACTATGATTCTAGTAGAAACACCTGTTGAGCGTTCACTTTCTAGAAAACTACCATCAGGAAGTTTTTCAACATAGGCATTAACTTCTTCTAGCCACTTACGAAATTCAACAGCTTGTTTGGTGGAGCTAAAAAAACAACTTTCACTGACTATAGAAACTAATCGTCCTCTAGGATTAAGACATCTGTAGGCATATTGGATATGCTGGAGATCTTGAAACCCAGAAAATGGAGGATTCATAATAATTCTATCGTAGCAAGCTTTATGCTCTAAAAAGTCATTTCCTACTAGGTTATAACCCTTTGCCTTTAGAATTTCGCGCAAGGTATAATTTACTTCTAGTACTGATAAGTTACAGTTAGGGTAAGTTTCTTTAATGACATCTATGATGTTACCTTTACCTGCTGAAGGCTCAAGTACTGTCATAGAACCGTCGATATTACTTAGTTGCAACATTCTTTGTACTACAATTTTTGGGGTTGGGAAATATCCCGGAATTTTACAACCAACTAAGTCTCGCTCTAATTTTTTTATAGGGTCTTCCTTAACAATATCACTACAGTAGTAGCAATACTCTTTAAGAGCTTCTATCAAAGTAGGCAAATCAGGAATATCAATCTGGCATAGCCTTTGGTAATCGACCATAGAGTTATTTATATGTTCAATTAAACGACTAGCCTCAGATTTACTACTAGCTTTAAGCTCTTTAATGATTATTTCTAGAAGCGCAAGTTTTTCAGGAGTATCAAAAGTTATGGCCTTTGAAGAGTCATAACCACTAATAGCCTTAAGTTTTGATAGAGGGTCAACCAAACCTACTAAAGTTTGTTCTAAAGCAAATAATTTGTCACAACTATAAATATCAAGCCAAGGGTAAGGATAAGATGCATATTCGGCATCTTCTTCTTGAACAGGTTTGTTTTGCCTTTCCCATTCAGGAAGCCGAAGTTTGCTTGCTCTCCTATTCTTAGCGTAGTTGATATTATATTGTAAGATTTCTACTTGCGTTTTAGCTCTAATTTTAGATAAATAAGTAGTTTGTCCTGCTTTAATGCCTTCTATAAGGCGCAGAATGGTGTTGGCTAATTGAATGTCTTTTCTTGCTTGGCCTTCAACGCTGTCTGCCATTCTTGCACGTCTAGCAGTGTTAATTAGCCTGTCCTTCGAGAGTACTGATTCGGCCTTATCCTCTAAGGTTCGAGCAGCCTTTTCTAATGAACTTAAGTTAATTACTTTTTGTTCCTTAGTAGGTTTTATAGTCTTAAAACTACTTAATACATCAGAATTAGAGACAGTAAGACTACTATATGTAGTTGACATAGGGATTCTCCTTTTGGGTTTAATTGGATTAATTGGATTAATTGGATTAATTAAGTTTATGGGTTCTAAAAGTGGATTTTTGATTGGAGGCAAATTAAGCATTACTAACGCCAGAAATGGATTGATTCTTTTCAACAATAAGGAATTGTTGTTTGGAGAAGTTAAACCATTTGGCTAGCTTGTAAGAGTCAGGATCTTGGTAGATGGACTTAGCCGGGACTAAAGCTTTTTTAGGTATCCATACGTATCCTTTATTAAGCTGTAGCTTGATAGCTTTTTCAGTTTCAATATCACAATGACCATGCAAACATCTTACAACTACGGCACTGTGGGCTACAGCACCACCAAGAAAAATACAAATATCTCGTCCTTCAAATTGCTTAGGACTATCAGGATTAGGTTGTTGGCTCATAAGTCTCCTTTTATGGGTTATAAACACAAATCCTATCGAATAAAAGCACCTAATAACTGTTAAATACAGCTATAAATAAGGTTATTCTATTGATTGGATTTGTGTTCTATTGGGTTATTAATGGATTTGGATTAAGTTTAGTAAGGCAGTATTTAAGCGGCTATTGATAGAGTTTTGTTTTTTAACTCAATAATTTCTTCCTCTACTGCAATTAGCTCGTTTTCATACTCTGAATAAAGCTCAGAAAGATAATCGTCGTTCTGACTTAGTTTTGATAGAAAGTTAATTTGTTCCTGAGAAACTATAACTTCATCTAGTATTTCTACAGGTAAATCAAGATCTTGTAGTTGATTTTCAATTTGATGTTTTCTTTCAAAACATTCATCTTCAAGTCTATTCATTTTTTTAGCAATAACATTTATACCTTTGATAAGTTCATTACGTTGTTTTTCTAACGAACGAAGTAAATCATGTTTATTCAAACAAGCAGTAATTTGCTCAAAGTAAGATAATTTAGCCATAATGCCTCCTTAATGGGTTTAATTGGGTTAGGGTTTTAAGTGAAGTTGTATATTTATGCAGCTTTGGTTTTGGGTATGCTGATTTCAATAGCAGTTAAATAAGTTATTAATCTGCCACTGTGCAACATAGAAAGAATAGTATCTAGTTGTTGCGTAAGCAAATTCCTTAGTATCTGTGTTTGGTAATCTTCTCTCAAAAAAATCATAAAAGGTATTTTAAGCCTTTGTTTACTAACGATTTTCCAGATTTGGCTGGCTAAATCATATTTATTTTTTTGTTCGAGGTCTTTCCAGTTGGAGATACCACTACAAATAAGGCGTTTTTTTGCCGGATCCCAAATAGCTCCTTCACATCTCTTAGCGAATCGTCTACCATATTCGTAGATAATTCTGTTGCCAGTGCCTAAGCAAAGCCTACACATAGGCTGATGGTTTAGAAACTTTTCGCTTTGATTGTTTGCTTTTAAAAGCATATTTTCAGCATACTCTTTAGCACTAGCCATTTTCTCATCTACTATTTTTTGTTGTGGTGTCATAATTGGGTTCTCCTTTTCTAGACAGACTTTTCCCACATAAGCAGAAAATAGCTGTCTAGTTATTGGTTTATTGGGTATTGATTAATTGGGTTTTAAGTTATTGGTTTATTTTATTTGGATTGGAAAAGGAAGAGTTACAAGTTAGGCAAAGTCACACTTTGAATATATATTAAGTTATAGTATAAGTTAAAACTTGTAGCTAAAACTTAGAGATATATTC
Organism: Blastocatellia bacterium; assembly: GCA_039812885.1. Taxonomy (GTDB): domain Bacteria; phylum Acidobacteriota; class Blastocatellia; order Chloracidobacteriales; family JADJPF01; genus JADJPF01. Next base: position 76,935 of record JBDIBI010000021.1, on the reverse strand, counting down.
AAACCAAAAGCCAAAATAGCCACGAAGTATCGCTCTTTCTCTACAGAAAGAAGCTTTCTTTGAATAATTATTACAAGAACAATCTGTACTTTTATCTTTATAAGCTTCTGATAATAATAAGTATTTCCTTGTAATTTCAAAGTTTTTAGCCATTTGCACAGCCATTTGTTTTCCCATTTCAATAGAGCTAACTTCTTGTGTCCACAGTACTTCATCAGAAAGATCTGTTACTACAGCATAATAACCTTTTTGAAACTCTGAGACTTTGGCCATAAAACTACCAACTTCTGTTCTGGATACAATTAACATATCTTTTTCCTTTAATGGATATTGGGTTGGATTGTTTATTGGGGTTAAAGCAAGTTAAAAATCTAATGAACTAGAACCATCTTCATACCTAATATAAATAGTTTTATTAGTAGGATAAAACTTCAAGTATGCTTCTCTAGAAATTAAGCTTAAAGGTATATTTTTATTTTTAAGCTTAAATATTTCACATCGTAGTAAAATATACTTACTTTCTTCATAGCAAGGGTAACATACTACGACAAACCATCTATTATAAATAAGGATGCTTTTCTCAATGTTAGATTTAACTGGTCTTATATACATTTGTTTTCTCCTAAATAAAGACAAAAATTCCAGTAAAAGGCTTAATACACTCTGAGATACATAGGTATAAACCTGTTGCTGAATGTTTTTGTCTTTATGATTGATTAATTTAGGTGATTTGGGGTTCAGTTAGGGTTAATTAACAAGATTTAATAGGGTTTTGGGTTTGTTTTTGTTCTAACCAATCAACTGCTTGTTGAGCTTTTGAAGCTGCTGTAAAAACAGCGCGGTTATCGTGTTTAAGCAGTTTTAACCAACTAGCCATATAAGAAGCATGATCTTCTCTAGGCTCGTTGTTTAGTTTTAACAAAGAACAAATAAAAGCTGCACCAAGTTCAGCTATTAACTCTTCTGCCGCATAAGACTCAGTTGCAAATCTACCAGTAAGGTTACGGTTACATCTGCTACTGTGTCCTGTCCAATGAATTACTTCATGGGCAAGATTTGCATAATAACTGTTGGCACTATTAAATACTTCAAACTGTGGCATTTGTATACTATCGCTAGAACCTTCATAGTATGCCTTATTACCACCATGTTTTATTGTGGCACCCAGAGAATTAAAAAACATTTCTGCACTATCAATCCTATCTTCTGGATTAATAATAGGTGGTGAAGGTGGTTTATAACCTTCTACTTGGTCTGCATTGAAGACAAATGAAGAAGTGGCAAGCATTGAGCTTGAACGCTTTGTAGTTGGAGAGTCTTCTACTTCCTGTTCTTGATTTGTGTTGAACAGCTTATAGAAAACAATAAAGCTTGCTTTCTCTCCTTTCTTAACTTGCGCTCCTACTTGTTGCCATTGCTTATAAGTTCCCCAAAGACCAGTGCTATAACCTCTACAATCAGCAGAAGCCCACAAAGACAGTATGTTAACTCCTTTATAAGCTTTTCCTGTTACAGCATTGGTTGGAGCAGTATTGATAGTGTGCCAAGGCATTTCATACTTACCAGTGCCTTTTTCAATTGCTGCAATTATTTGTTCAGTAATACGACTATAAATCTCATTACTCATTGGGTTTTCTCCTATTTTGGGTTATTTGGATTTTGATATTAGTGGGTTGGGTTATTTAGCATTACTAATATTAGGATAACCATTATTCGTAGTTATCCTAGTATTGTAATATGTAGTAAGTTATTTATTTAAATCTAGCAAGGAAATTACCTAGCTTTGCACTAGCTTGGAAATATCCAGTTGGAGATAACTCTTTGAATGCACTTGTAAAGGCATTACTTAGTGACCAAAGATTTCTACCCTCAAATTCAGGATAAATTGGATTAAAGTAATGTTCATGTACTGACTTAACAAGAGCTTTAGGTACATCTAACCGTTCTTCAATAAATGCCTCATATATAAGAGCTTTCGCCTCTATATCAGATAGTGGAAGACCTTTCCAAGTCCTTACTTGATTTTGAATGCCAAGAAAACTACGTTGTATTCTATCAACTGCTATTGCTAGTCCATCTAAAAGTTCAAAATTAGCACTGTGTTTGGCTAGGAGCGGCATGAAGTCGCCTTGGAAGGCGAGATTACTGCATACAACGACTCGATAGCCTACAGTTAAAGCCAATCTCAAAGTCTTATCATTGGAATTACGTATGCCAATAGAAAATCTGGCTCCGTCCATTTCCTGTGATAAGTCAAGCGCACCAAACATTTTCATTCCATTGATAGAAATAGCATATTCATCTCTCACCACATCAATGTGGCGAAAGCTTAATGTTTCCACTAGAGCGTTTATTACTTGAATATGTGGAATGGGTTTGTGGCTTACAGTAGGAGCAGGTGTTTCAACTAAAGTTAATTCCTCTCTAGTAATTTTGCGACTACCAACGTCAGCAATCAAAATAGCTTTTGGTTCTTCTAATACCAATGTAGACATAGTTTTACTCCTTATTAGTAAATGGGTTGGGTTTAATTGGGTTAATTGGTTTGGTTTTAGTAAAAATAAAGACATAACTATACCTAATAGAATAAGCTAGATAAGCTAATCTACTAAATAAACAGTATCTTTATTTTAATTAATGGATTTAAATTGGATGGGTTCTGTTAGAAATAATTTAGCTGAAAATAGTAGCGTAAACTTCTTAGCATTAAGTTTTAACTTTCAGCACTAACTTTTTCCTGAAGACTATTTACATCTACTCTTAACTGACTAACCTTAAGTTCTATCATATCCATTTGCTTGTTGCGATAATGGATATCTTGTTTAATTCCTTTTACATCTTGTCCTACAACATCCACTTTGGATTCAACAGTTTGCAATCTGTTATTAACAGTATCCACTTTGATTTCAACAAGTTGTACCCTATTGTCAATATTATCAACTTTAGATTCAACAGTTTGTAGTCTAGTATCAACAGCATCAACTTTAGCTTCAATCACTTCAATTTTAGCTTCAAACTTTTTATCAACATTATCAACTTTAGTGTTTGCAACATCTACTTTAGCCTCAGTTATTTGTAATCTAGTATCAACAGCATCAACTTTGGCCTCAACTCCTTCAACTTTATCAATAACTATATTGACAGAAGCTTCTAAGTTATTGACCATTTGTTTTACACCATTAACTTCTTGTTTTACAGCATTGACTTCTTGTTTTACGGCATTGACCTCTTGCTTATTTTCTACAGCTAGATTTTCTACATTTATAAGTCTTTGGCTTACATCTTTAACTAAAGTCAATATTTGTTGCAATATTTCGTTACTAGGGTTAGTAGGTAAATTTGCCGACATGATTATTTCCTCCATTGAAAATAATAATAGCATAATTTGCTATTTTGGGTTTGTTTTTCAAGGAAAGAATAAGAAAAATCAATTAAGATTTTTGTTTATCCTTTCCTTAAGTTACCTTATTGGTTTAATTTTGGTTGGGTTTAATTAAGAAGTGACAATAGTAGTTAAGCTAATTACTTGCGTAAATTATGAGCTTAACTTCTTTTACTTCTAAATGTCAGAACATTCTCATGGTTAGCAGTATCATTAATAGTAGTTTTGCTAGTAACATTAGATGTAGCATTGTTAGTAGTTTCACTAGTAACCTCTTTATTTGTTCTTCTATTTATAAAAGCAGTAAGCATAGTGATAGCAGCAATAAGAAAGCTTACTATTTTACTGTAAATAAAAATACAGAGAGGTTTAATTACTTTGCTACAAATAGTTATCACTAAAGTTTTAATAGCCCCAAACACAGAAGGTTTAATTTCTGTTGGTTGAGCTACTTCTACTTCTTTATCTTTATTAGCAATAACTACAAATGTGTAGTTATCTTGGTTTTTAGCACTAGTAGAATTATTAGCAGATGATCTATTGTTGCTAACTAAAGCATCCACAAAACTTCTACTAACAACAACTCTTTTAGAACTGCACTTTTTGCCATGAGCATTATTTTGATTATTTGGGTTTTGCATGGAATTTCTCCTTATGGGTTTATGGGTTTATTTGGTTGTGGTTTATTTGGTTTGGTAAAAATAAAGACACACCTCTACCTAATAGAAAATTCTATTGATAGGCTGTATATTTATTTTGTATTGGGATTTTGTATTTTGTGTTGAGCTTAAAGATTAAAGACTGATTGGTTTTACAAATTGTTCTGCATTAGGAATATTTATTCCAATTGCAGAAAAAATGATGTTTATTTGGTCTTGAATCTCTTGCCTTTTCTTAAAGGCATTGTTTGCTTGTTTAAAGAAATAGCTAGCTCTTTCCTGTTTTGCATGCTTACGGTAGTAGTTACCACATACAAGAGACATCTTCTCTTTTTCTAAGAGGCGTTGTTGCTCATTTAGCAAAGTTGCTGCTAAATCTTGATTCATATGTTTATTCATAAATTTTCTCCTTGGATTTTGTGGGTTTAATGGGTTTATGGTTTATGTATGTTAAAAGCCTTAGCCAATAGACTGTCTTTGCTTGATTTGAGAGTCTATTTGCCAGATTCTTTGGGCAAAGATATAAGCTTTAGAAAAATGGTCTGAAGCCATATCTATATGACCCATGCGGTCAAATGTTTGAGCAATGACTAAATTCTTTAAGAAAGATTTAGACACAACTTCTCTTTCACGTCGCAAAAGTTCAATTGACATAATAAGCTCCTTCAACTTTTAACTAACTTTTTTGGATTTTTGGATTTATTGGGATTGAATTGATTTGGATTGATTGGGATTGAATTGGATTGATTTGGATTGATTGGGTTTAGTAATAGGGGTAATATCTATAAGTTAAATACTCTATTAAAAGAATATAACTTTAGATATTGATGTGGTTTTATATGTGGTTTTTCTGCCTTAGCAGGAATAAAACCTATTTCAAGACACACTAATCCTTAAGGTGGTGGTGTGTAAGGTTTTATTTATTGATTTTCTAGTTAAGTAAAGACACTAATCCTTAAGATGGTGTCTATGATTTTGTTTTACGGGATTAATTGATTAATTAGTTTAAGTAAAGACACTGATCGTTAGATGGTGTCTATGGTTTTGTTTTGGGAATGTTGTTTCTATAAAGACACTAATGGTTAAATTGCATCTTTATAATAGAGTTTATTGATTTAGTAGGTTATTACCGATTACGGTTGATTAAAGACACTAATCCTTGGATTGCGTCTATGGTTAATTTAAGTAGAGACACTAATCCTTGGATGGTGTCTATAAGGTTGAAAGCTTATTTTAACAAGCAATGTTTAAAATTAAGCTTTAGTTGTTTGTTGATGCTTCCACCAACAAAAATACTATATCCTTTCTATAGATTTAGAAAATACACGAAACAAATTTTTTGGATTCTACAGCTACGCCATCAAGAAAATACAAAAAATGTAAAATCTCTAGGTTTCAGTGAGAATACCTTGGATGGATTTGGTTGAGGGACGTTTTCTCGTCCGGTATTCAATTATCAAACAACAGAAAAAACTCACTTCACAATGAGCGCATTTATTGATACTCCGCTTTCAATAAACACTTTAATAGTTGTCTTATGCGCGAGTGACAACTAAAACAACTTATTTCACAATAAGCTTAGATATTGGTAACTCCACTCCCAATATTTCATTTCTTGATAATCTTCTGTGCGAGTGATACATCAAGACAACAAACCAAAGTTACTTGGTTTGCCCAAATCACGTTACTCCGCTACCGTGAATCAGTTTGTTTTGTTCTTATGCGCGAGCGAACAAAAACACAAAGGAAAAAAGATGTTTTTCTCTATTGCAAGATTTGTACCAAAACACTTTTAGGTTTTAATTTTATAAACTGTAAAAAATAATTGGCATATCAATTGCAGTTTAAGAAAAACAACAGATAAACAAATATTTTTAGGAGAACAAAACAATATGACAAGCGAACTACTATCTCAGAGTGAGCAACAAGGGGCTATAGTCGCTAACCAATTGGATAGCAATACTTATGATGCTGCCCAAGTAGCTGAAAACAGGTTTTCAGATAAGCCAAGACCTAGATTAGATAAAATTCGTGTTATTCCAAATACTTTAGCTATTAATAGGGATTTAATTTTGCAGGTAAAGAAGTCTTTTCTATATGTACCAGATTTTTCAACAGTTCTAAATATGATGATAATGTCTGGAAAGTTTAATATTGAAGAAGTAAAAGAGCATATTTGTGAAGCATTTAGCCGACCAGCTAGAACAACTTTAGATGAAAGGCAAATACTAAGATTAAAGCTTTTACCTGAAGCATTTCAGATATGTAGTGGATTTAGAAGGACTTTAGGTAGTGAATTATTCTTTGCACCAGACATTCATACAACAACAAATGCACTTCTTTGTACTGGTGACTTTACCCCACAGGAAGTAGTAGTAGCTATTTGCAATATGAATAGAAAGCCACAAGTAAAAGCCAATTATCCTGAGCCTACTATGTAGTAGAAAACAGGATAGTTATAGGTAGAAATTATGTTGATAGTTAAAAATATAGCTATCAACATAACTGTTTTATTAGGAGAACAGAAAATGAGTAATCCAGTTTTAGCAGAAATAAATAAAGCCGCTACTTCTGATGATAAAATTAATAATATAGAGGCGCAAATAACCAAAATTAGAAATAGTGTTGATCACTTAAACTCTGCATTAATTAGGTTTAATGGAATCAGTGATAAAATTAATAATCTAGAAAATAGGACTTCTAAAATAGAAGAAGACCTAAAACCTATTGGTACTATTAGCAGTAATATCAGTCAAATAATTAAAACTCTTAATGTTTTAGGAACTAAGTTAGTTGAGGGAATAACTTTTTTAGAATCAAGTACTACCAGTCATTCTAAAGAGATAAAAAGTACTATTAAATCTAATGAGGAAAAATTCATTAAAAGTTTTACTATTGAGATTGCTAAAAAGAAAATAAGTCCTTTTATTTTGTTCAAGTTACTAGTTGTAATAACAATTTTCTTAGCTTTAACAAATGTTTTAACTCTCTGCTTTATTGTTTTTGGAAAGTAGCTTCTTAGCCCTCATTATAATCTATAAGCCTCCAGGGTAGCTTAAGCTTCAACTAGCTTAAGCTTTTTATTTTTAGCTATTTAGATTAGTTGTTGCTATAAACTAAGCCAGATAGAAGAAAGCTTTTTAAAGCTTTAAAGCTTAAACTCTTTATAGTCATAATTTAATAAGAAGCAAGTTTATCAATTTTAGCTCTAAAGCTTTCGCTCACCTAAAATACTAATATTAGCTTTTTTATTAGAAAAAATTTGGCTAGTATTTTAGAAGTGATTTTTGCTACAATTCTAAGTAATCAATAGTAAAAATCAATTTTCTTACGTCAGTAAATACACTACCCGGCAAAAATTGGCCGCCACCCGGCAAAAATTGGCCGCCCTACTTACAAGAAGTTTTATGTATAATAAATTTCACATATCTCTTATATTATCAATAGATTACAAGTAAATAAAAAGTTCTAAATTTCCTATAAGTGTTTTTTGTGATTATCTACCCGGACAATTTTGTCCGGGTAGAATATTCAAATAGCCTAAATTTTCAGTTTTTTCTCGAATTAGCCCGGAAAATCATCAATAAAAGTTTAAATATTTATTTTTTACGGAAAAATTTTAGAAAAAATCTCGGTTTTTTAAGGCTAGAAAAAATTAATTTCCCTAAAAACTAGTTAGTTTCCATAATAAACGCTCAAAAGTGAGCTTAAAAGTCCAGTTATTCTAAATTTAGATCAAGTAATAGTCTTTTTCTTAAGCCTTGGCACAAGCTTTGCTATTTATCTAAAACAATTAATAAATAAAACTCAACCCAAAACAAAATAATTATTCAGAGGAAATCACTATGGATGGATCACATAGAAAATCTATTTTTAGAAAACAAACGGGGCAGCTAATAGCAAATGTTATTTCAGGTGAGCTAAAAGCCCAATTGGAAACTAAAGCTACTAAGCTCATAACTAGTACTCAAAACCTTCTTGCTACTCCACAAGCTCGTAACCTATTTATGGTAGCAGTAGTGATATTAGTTTCTAGTATGACTACCTTTGGTTTTCAAGCCAAAGACCTTAAAGATGTTATTACTGGCTTTAAAGACTTTCTTTATAACGATGTACGCTTTGCTATTTGTGTAATAGGCTTTGCCTTTGGTGGCTTTGGCCTAATCTTCTCTAAAAACCCTGACACTCGCAAACAAGCAGTTTTTGTAATTCTAGGAGCTGCATTTTTTGCATTTGCACCAGGTATCTTGAAGTTTATTGCTGATAAAACAGGTACAACTAATCCTCAATAATAGGTGCAACTATGTCTGATGAAAATGATGTACCTTTTTATACCACATACAGATCATTAGGAACGAAAGTTTATAGAATAAAATTCTTTTTTATTCGGCTTACTGATGCAGATATTGGCCTTACTCTTATACCAGTTGTAGTAGTTTGGGGATTTTTAGATAGAACGGGAATAGGGCAAAAAGAAATGTTTCTTGGGCTTAGATATGATCCTGCTGCTTGGGTAAGTGTAACGCTCCTAACAGTATTTTTATTAAGTCTTGGTAATAAACTTAGACCTCATGATTCTATTGTTCTTGTTATTCGTGGCCTTTTTAGTAAAAAGCTTCATGGACGTACTAAAAAAGGTGATAGGTATTGGAAAACTACTACTGCTAAGTTAACAAAAAAAAATACTTAGAGAGTAGATAACTCATAAACTTAAAAGATAACTTAAATATAACCAAATTCAAATGCTTAACAAGTCTTCTTATAGAAGAAGTAGGAATTGCCATGCTCACAGAACTACTTGATTTAAAAACTTTAGACCTTTTTGCTGTTGGAAGCTTAGTAGGTTTAGGAATTATTAGTTGGAAAACTGGTATAGGAGAGTTATTTGTTAATAAATCCAGCAATTTAGTTTCTGAAACTAAAGCTTGGCTTACTTCTCCAGAGGGGGCAATAAGCTCTTTAGTAGAAAAGCTCCCATTTTGGGACTTTTATGATGATTTTGTACTAACTCAAGATGGTTATCTGTGGACTGTAGTAGAAACAAGACCTGTTGCAACTGGTGGTTATAATGGTAATGACTGGAAGCTATTAGGCGATAGGCTTAACCGTGTTTTTACTTCTATGCCTGAAGGTTGTTGGGTTCAAACAGTCCATATCATTAATAATGATGTTTCTGAAGAATTATCTGTTTATGAAAGATTAGCAGATAAGGCTAAAAAGAATAATTCTCCTCTTTTACCATTAGTTAGATCTAGGCATAAAGATTTAGCTAAAAAAGCTTTAGCTGGCTATTTTCAATCAACTAAAACTTATGTTTTTATTGGCTTAAAGAGACAACAAAAGCTAATTTCTGCCCCACTAAGAAGTTTATTCTCTTCCACTTATTTTCAAGAAATTGAGCGTAGAGAGTTTGAAGAACTTCAACAAGAGCTATTAAGAGCAAGAAAGACTTTTATAAATACTTATAATGCTGCTGGTGGAGAAGCTAGAGCAGCAAAAGCTAGAGTAGCATTTGAATTAGCCTATAAAGATCTTAATCCTGAAAGGGCTAGAATCCTTTCTGCACCAGAGTATAGCCGTAAACGTAGTAAATCAGTACTTAGAGAAGGGATTAAGCTTAGTAGTTTAAGAGAAGGGCTTTTTGCTGATAATCCTAGAGATACACTTTGTTTTACTTCAGCAGAAATAATTGATTGGTATCTGAAATTTGGCGACATTTTTGTAGGAAATATTTCTCTTTACAAATTACCAACTCGAACTTTTGCTGGCCTTATGCGTTGGCTTACTCAAGCACCAGAAATAGATTTTCCTATTAAGATAAGCAGTTCATTTCAGGTTGGCATTTACCAAGAATGGGATGAGCAATTAGAAAGAAAACTATCCTGGCGCAGAAGACAGCTACAAATTCATCAAGAAAACCCTAACAAGGATGAAGAACTAGAAGCAATAGAAATAGATTCTGTAAGAGAACAACTTCGTAAAGGTGAGGAAAAAATCGGTCTTTTAGGTTTACAAATCTCTTTTGAAGCCGATACCAAAGCAGAATTAAAGTACAGAAAAGACACTCTAATAACACTTCTAAAACGTTTGGAAGGTTTAGAAGGTTCAGCAGAGCCTCATGTACCATTTGAGCTTTATCTATCTGGGCTACCTTGTAATGTTCAAAATGATGATATGTTAAAACCCTGTTTAAGTAGGGATGCAGTAGCACTAACTCCAATGACAGGCTCAGGTAGTGGTGTACCTCTAAGAGAAGCTTTGCATGTGTTTGAAACCACCGATGGCAGAAAATGCTATTGGAATCCACGTTCTAGCTACTTTAACTCAGGAATGAGTATTGTAGTTGGCCCCCCAGGTTCAGGTAAATCATCTCTTTATAACCTATTAAGGAGCATTAATCATTTAAATGGTAGACGAATAGTAATACTAGACTTTGGTGGCAGTGCTACAAGGTTTTGTCTAAGTGTGGGAGGTAATTATATTGATATTACCGACCCGAACAAAGTTAAAGGTTTAGGTTTATTTAACATTAGACCTCTCCCAGATGAAGAATATGAAGCAAATGAGCTAACTGAAGATGGCTTGCCACTGGATAAACTTGCAGCATTAGAAAAAATGATGGAAGTGCTTTGCCTAAAGCCTAAAGAGGAAGGTTTAGATGCTGTAAAAGTTGCTGTACTAAGACGGGCTATCAAGGAAACCTATGCCAATTTAGTAGATGAAATACCTGTAATTGATGACTTTATCACTACTCTAGAAAATGCTCATTCTGAAGATAGAGTAATAGCCAAAGAATTAGCTGCAAGACTCTCAATCTATAACAAAAGCAGTTCCTTAAGCCGTTTTCTAAATGACCAAAGTGAGCCAATTGCTATTGATAACCCTTGTACTGTGTTTGATTTCAGAGGTGCTATTGATGATGAACGTCTAATGTTAGTAGCAACAATGTGTGTAAATAATTTTACCAATAGGTTTTTACGAGTAAACTCTAAGTTTAGAAGCGTAGAAAAAGCTATAGATGTTGATGAATTTAGGGTCATCAGCAGATATGAGCCAATACTGCAAATTATAGACTTGATGTTTACAACAGGTCGTAAATCAAATGCTATTTTATCAGCAGCAAGCCAATCCCCAGGGGATTTTGATACAAATCAGTACGCAAAACGAATTAAAGAACAATCAGAAGTATTTTTTATCTTTCCAGGATCTTCTCCAAACTATGTAGCTCAAAGCTTAGATTTATCTGAAGGGGAGAAGCGTGAGTTTACCAGACTTCAAGTAGGTGGAACAGACTACAAGGAATGTTTGCTTTTATACCCTGCACCTGGAATTAGACGTGGTTGTAACTCTCTAAGACTAGATCTAAGTGTTTTAGATAGACGACTTATGTTAGGGGCAGGTCAAGAAAAGGCGACATTAGAAGAAGCTCTAGCAGATATAGAAGATGAAGAAATTGCAGAGTGCTTATATGAAGCACTATTGGCTGATCCATTAGGTGTAGATGTAGGAAAGAACAGAATACGAGATGCTGAAATATAGAAATTTAGAATTCATAAACAAAACCCAACAAACCCTTAATTTAATTAGGAGGTAATATGTCAGATACATTAAAAAAGAACGACATTAATGCTCAAGATAAAGTAAGTAATAGTAGTAAGGTAAGTAGCAATGTAAAAAGCAGTAAAAGTACTAAAACTGCTAAAACTGCTGATACTGCCCAAACTAATGACAATAATGTCCAAGAAAATCTAAGTCTAAGTAACAACAGCACTAGCAATATTAGTAATGATGTAGTTAGTGACAATAATGTTAAAAAGAGCTTATTTAGTGGAAAGAGAAAAGCTTTCTTATCATTAGCTCTAATACTTTCATTTAGTACATTATGTTTTGCAGATCTTCCAGTACATGACGCAATTCATATGCAATCAAACTTAATCCAATTCGCTAAGGAATTGGCGCAACACGTTTTGCACCATAACTATATTGTTGACATGAACGGCAAATGGATGTCAAAGCTGGAAATCATCGATAAACTGGAAATGGTAGCAGCTTCTAAAGGCATTCCTATAGATAAACTTGGTTGGAGTGGTTTAGGACGTTTCTCAAAAGAGAAAGCCACACAGCTTTCGGCTGATGCTTTAGATGATTTGAATAAAATCATTGAAGGTAAAGCTAAAAGCTCAAGTCTAGGCAATTTGCAAAAAGACATGGAACAGATTTATCGGCCAGCACCAGTTACTAGTGATGGTGCAAAGTCTGAGCATGCATTAAGAGAAATGGCTGCCGCTACTGGTTTTATAAATCAGTCTCAGAAGTCCATTGAACAGGCTCAAACTAATATCGACAAACTTCAAAAAACTATTGAAAGTGGTGAACTTAAGCCAGGTGACTTAGAACGCTATAGAGTTTTAATTTCTTCATATCAACTACAGATTCAAACTTGGCAGGCTCAAGCAAATAATCAAGTGTTACGCCAACAAGTAGCCCAAACTGGTTTACAAGCTGCTCAAGCTACTAAAGCTGTAAATGATCGTCTAGAAGATCGTTATGAGCGATTTCAAGCAGGAAAGGTTATTCAATTCTCTCCAAAACTTAGAAAACAAAATGAGGACGTTGCTGGTGTTGAATAGCCTTCAGTCTATTTATGTAGGTTACTTTTAGTTTGTTTTGCAATTGTCATAGTGTGGATTTCTCATATTTGCAATTGTCATAGTGTCAAAACCATTATTCTCAAATTCTCAAAGAGTTAAAGGAAGCGATTATGTATTACTTTTTATTAGACCTTATTCCAGGCTTAAATAATACCATTCCAGGGATACAGAAAGACTACATACCTGAAGAAGGAGCAGCCGCAGCCGCACTACTCTTTGAGAAAATTTATGGTGATGCTTGGATTATTTTTAGCTTACTAACAGTTATAAGCTTAATTTTTTCTGTAATAGGCTTAGGAGAACATTGGAACATCAAACAAAGCCTAAAACGCATTGCTAGTGTAGCCCTTTTACTTGTTGGATTCAAATTTATATTTGGTGGAATTTTTATCACTACTTATGCTTTGTCAGTACACATATTTTCTGAGGATAATGTATCTGAATTAAACCAACAGTTTGAGAAAATAGCCACTCAAGAGCAAGAATCCAAAGGGGTTGCAGATGACAAGAGTACAACCATAATTGGTAAGATCTTTGATATGATAAACCAAGTTAATGCTGATATTGCCACAGGTATAGTATCAGCAATAATTGCCTTTATCTTTTTCATCTCGGCTACCCTTATGCATATGCTATGGAGGATAGCGACGATCATTTTGTATGTATCGGGGCCAATCCTTATAGTATTTGCTTTAGCACCTGGATTTGGCCTAAGAATCTTAACAGGATGGTTTGGTGCAACATTTCAAGTAGCATTTTGGCAAGTTTGGTTTGCGATTTGTGCCTATTTTGTCCAAACAAGCGATAAAATCCTTACTATCACTGTTTTAGACAGCAAAGCAAGAACTGCTAATCATATTGAATCAGTAGTATTTGCCCTAGTATTTACAATCCTATTTATTGGAACACCTATCATAGTAAATATCCTACTACCAATATCAGCTTTTAGTGCTGGTTTAGCTGGAGCATTACGCTTTGGTGGATTTCCAATTCAAGCAGCAGTTGGAGCAGCAGGAACAGTTGCTAGTGCTGGTGCTAAAGCTGGTTTAGCTGGTGCAGGAATACTAGGAAAACTATTTTCTAGAGATGGTGGGACAGGTAGTGCTAGTAGTGGCGCAGGAGCAAAACCATCTATTAATGGAGGTGGAAAACCAGGTGTTGATAAAGGTACAAGTGATGCTGGTGCGATTGTTAGAGGTAGAGGTTTTAGCAGGTCAGATAGTGATGGTGTTCAAAGTAGACGAGGAGCTAGATATGCAAGGGCTGTAGGGCGCTCAGGAGGCAATCCTGGAGGTGGTAGCTCTGTAGGAGTTGATAACGGTTCTGGAGGTAGTTTTGGTAGTTCTGGAGGTAGTGATAGTAGCCCTGTAGGAGTTGATAACAGGTCTGGGGGTGGTTTTGTTAGTTCTGGTAGTGCTGATAGTAATGCTGCTACTAAAACAAATTCCTCTAGAGGAAAAAACAGTACTTCAGATTCTGCCGAGAGGGGTAGAAGTGTAAGAGATAGTAGTGGTTCGTCTAAAGAAGGTAGTAATGGAAATAGAGCAAACTTTATTAAGAATAAACCAAGAATAACTCCAACTCGGCCTCCGAACCCAAACGAAATAAACTATAAAAGACCTGACCATCAAGGAGTGAGCAAACCAGAGAATTAGCTAAAGCTAATAAAGCAGGTGGAGCAATAAGATATTAGCACATAGATTTAATGAGAGTTACATAGGTTAATTAGAAGTTAATTGAAATTTTAATGTCAAAAATAGAAGGAAAAATCAAATGAGTAAAAAGTTAATGTTTTTAGGCAAAGGTAGTAAGAGTAATCACAATACAAGAGGTATTGATTTAGGTACTTCTCTAAAGAAATTAGAAGTATCTGATAGCAAAAGTAATAAGAAAAATACTTATCACAAAGTATCTAAAGGGAATAAAGAAGTAGCTAGTAAGAGTACTAAAACCAATAAAGAGTTACGTAGAAGCATTAGATATAAACGCGCTGCAAAGAAGTTTAACCAGAGGCTAATAGGTCGTCTTGGCCGTCAAGCTGAGACTAACAGAATAGAAACGAATTTTTAACACTAATCAAGAGTAGTTCTTAGTTCGCTAAAGATAATAGCTTAGAGGTAAAAAGAGATGAAAATAGGGTTTTTCGGTAAAAATAACAAAGATAACTCTAATAATAATATACCTAATAATAGTAGTGCTAATACTACTAACAATAAGTCTTCTAGCTCAAGTATAGAAGATGGTTCAGGTAGAGCATATTCAGGATTAGCAAAGCTAAGACAGAGTAATTTGCTACAACAAGCAGTAATCATAGCATTAATAGCTCATGCATTTTGGTCAGATTATAACTGGAGAGCATTTGCTGATGAATTATCACAAAAGCAATGGGTAGTATTTCATGATAGATGTGGTGATACAGAGGCTATGGATGCGGTTAGATTTCAAACGGGTGCTAGTGACGTTCAAATCAAGAAAATGGCTTGGGATATGTTTGTTTGGATTAGAGGTGCTGGTACTAATACTGTAGATAGCTACTATAAGCAAGCACTTAAGTTTATGACTCAAAAGATGCAAGATGATCTTTTTAGAGACTTAGAAAAAAGACGTGTAGAGCTTCAAACCCTTAATATCTACTTTAGTATTGAGAATACTCTAGTACGCCAAATTAGAACAGATGAATTACCTCTAGATGCTCAAAAAGCGGGCTTTAAAGCAACTCGCTATGATGTGCTAGTAAAAGCTACTATAACTGCTTTTAGAGAAGGAACTAAAGAAGTAGTTGGTACTAAAGACTACACCTACTGGATGCATTTGATTCCTTTGTCCAAACCTACTATGGAAAACGCCACAGGTCTATTAGTAGATAGCATGATCCCAATTGAAACTAGATTACCAAATAAAAAGGCAGAAGAAACTTTAAGTCAAAATACTACTAAGGAGGAAGGTAAATGATCAACTTTACTCACTTTACTAAATCAGGAAAATTAATGACATTGCTTCTTTCAGTGGTATTGTTAGTGAGTTTTAGTAATGTTTTTGCTCAAACAAAAGCAAAACGTAGGTCTACTAAGGCAAGTGCTAATGAAGTAGTAACAGCCGCTAGCAATATACCTTATAGCCTTGAAGTTACAGAAGAAAGTACTAAAAAGGGTTTAATCATTACATTAGCTGTTGACCAAGTGACCATTATTCATTGCCCAGAGGAAGCTCTACAGATTCTTTTCGGTAATAATGAGGGTGTCGATGTATCTGAAACTAAACCAGGTCGCACAGAGATTTATTTACGTCCAAGATTAGCTCAGATTAATACTAATGTTGTTGTAGAGATGGCAAGTGGTCCCGTAATACTTTATTTCAAAACAGTAGAAATAAAAGGGGGAGCAAAAGTTGGCCAGTTTACTTCTGAAGTGATGATAAAAAATTCTGCTTATAAAGATGCTTTAATACAAGCTAGAGCAGAACTAGAAAAATCTAAGCAAGAGAACGCTACCTTAAAGGCCGAGACTGAAAAGCTTTCTGGACAATTAAAAGAAAAAACTATTACTGCATGTCAAGAAGGGAAAAAAGACTTACTTAGGCTTGTCGAAACATCACTGCAAATTAGAGATAAAAGAAATAGTGTTAGCATACTTGGAGGTAAAGCAAAGCTTCACCAGATAGGTAGAATGCAACGCACAAGCCAAGGAATATTAGTAAATCTTGCTATAGAAAACATAGGTAAAGATTATATCTCAATAGATGATGTCAGTTCCCAAACAGGTAATTTGGTGACAAGCGGGATAACTAACAATCGCAAAATTAGTCCTAAATCCGAGATTAATTATAGTCTTTTGATAGAAGATGGCCAAAATAGCTCAAGCACTGCTACTACTACTGAAGGAAATAACGCTCTAACTGAAATAACCATAATTATTAACCAAATTCCAGTAAAGCTCAAAATATCATAATTTTATAAACTTTTAAGTTTAAACTAGAGAGGTGCAATATGTCTCAAGATAGTATAGGTGTGTCTAATAATAGTAATGATGATCATCAAATTATTATAACTGATGATGAAGATGAGCAAGATGATGAGATTATTTCTTCAAGTAATGATACTTATCAGCAAAATATACAAAACAATAATGATGATGCTGATATAAATGATGTTTATATAAACGATGATGATAGCGATGAAGAAATACTAGAAATAGAAGAACCTTCTAATAATCAATTAGATAGCTTAACTAGAGAATTTAATTTATCTAAACAAAATGAAGCTAATATTTCTACTAAGACAAAAGTAACTAAGAAAAATAATAAACAAGTTGATATTGTTGATGTTATTGAAGATGAAGATGAAGATGAAGATGAAGAAGATGAGGATAGCAACAATGAGAAAATAGATGAAGATCCTGAAAATCAATGGAAAGGTTCTTCTTATCAAGGTAGTAATCAAAAAATTGCTGATGAAAAAGAAGAAAATCTAGAGGATGAAGAAATAGAAGAAGATGAGTTAGAGGTAACTGACCAACAACAAACTCAAGCTAATGCTCAAAGTAATGGTCAAGCTAATACAAGCAATAACTCTCAATCTAAAGGATTATTTGGATTTCTAAAGCACAATGGACACTATAACGCTAGACCAATAATAGGACTGATATTAGTAGGTGGTTTTATATTTGCTATTATGTTCAGTATTAGCACTTCTAAACCAGATGATAAGTCCAAGAAAGATAAATCTAATTTACCAGCCCCAGAACAAGTTAAAGTAGTTGAAAATAGTGGGGAGAATAATGAGTTAGAGCCAGTTGCTACTAAATATTTTCCAACAGTTGATAAACCTAGTGAACCAACTCCATTACCTACAGTAACTATTCCACCAGTTCCACCAACTCCATTAGAACAACCAACAAAGGGTCAAGCACCTGTTGGTACTGAAAAGCCTGTTAAAGAAGAAAGTAAAGAATTTGGTATTGAACTACGTGCAGGAACCGCAGCCGCTTTAAAAACTCTCACTCCTACTAAAGAAAATGAAGAGAAAGGTCAAGAAACAGCTTTAGATGGCTTAACTATCCCTATGATCTTGTTAGAGCCATTTAGATCTGGGATTTCTACTATAGTTAAAGCCCAAGTACTAAGTGATGTAATTAACCCTAAAGGAGAAGTTCTTGTTCGTGCAAACAGCATAGTAAAGATGCCATTTGAAAGATTTGAGATAGGTGGAAGGGTGATGAATGCTGCTGATCAACCAGTTTTAATAATTTTACCTAATGGCAAAAAGTTAGCAGTTAAGGGAATTGTAAAAGGAGCAGATGGTTTTGCCGGTATTAAGGGCAGCGTAAAGAAGCTTTCTAAAGGAAATGTATTTGGTCGTTTTGGAAAAACCTTAGCTCGTGGTGGTGCAAGAACAGTTGGTGTACTTACAGGTGGTTTTACTGGTCGTGGCATAGAAGACACCATTAATGAATCTGTAGATAGTAATACTGAGTTCACTACTACTGGACGCATTGTTGAAATACTGCCAGGAACAAAATTTAACTTCATAGCTAATTAACCTATTCCTAATTAATTTAGTATAAATAACTAATGGTTATGTACTTATCTTATTTACTGCAATTAATTATTAAAAAGGATTCTTATGAAAAGAGCAAGAATACTAAAAAAATTGAATAACCAAGCAGGAGAAGGGGTTTCTAGCTTAATAGTAATGCTAATAGCGACAATTATTATAGTAGTAGGATTAGCAATGTTATGTGTAATGGTAACTATGCCTAAAGCAAAGAAAAAGGGCAAAGGCGATGCTACAAGTGGAGGACAAATAGCTAAAGGTGATACTAATAATCTCCCAGGACAAGCCAATACTAATAATCTGCCAGGTGGTAAAGATACGAATAACTTAGCAACCAAAGAAGATAGTACTCAAGATTTGTCTACTGGTTATTTAGTGTGTGTTAATTTGCCAGGAATACATTTTCCTCGGACACCGGCATTAGATAGACGAGTAGCAGAAAAATACTTAGCTGTAAAAAGAGATTTAGATTTACAAGGAATACCTACCGTTACATTTAATTGGGCTTTCCGTAGCAATTGCCAACAAGTACAAATAGTACCTTCACCTAACCCTGGAAATAAAAGTGGTCGTAACCCAAAAGCCAAGCCTGGAACCTCACCACATGAGGCAGGACGCGCTCTTGATGGAAATGTTAGAACTCGCAAAGACCTTAAAGACATAGTAGCAACATTTTACAGACATGGTTGGATTTGGCTTGCTGAAAAAGACCCACCACATTTTGAAGTTCTTGGTTACACAGTAGGAGAGCCTAGCCATTACGCATGGATTCAAAAGATACAAGAAAGCTTTAAACAAGGTTATCCAAAAGAGGGTTGTCGGGGGCCAGAATGCGGGCAGTAGTATTAATGATGAATAGTAATAATTATTTTTTAATTAAATTTGAGTAGTCATAAATAGTAGTAGTTAATAACTCATAGAAATAAAAGGGTTTAATATATGTTATCAATGTCTGAAGGGGTAAAAAAGAGACTAATCGCAATGGTACTGATTATTTTATCAGTGCTAGTGGTAAAAACCTTGTTTCCATCAGGAGAAAAACAACCTCTAAAACCAAAAGCAGGAAAAGTATTAAATAGAGTAGGGGATAGTGCTTGGGTAAGAGTAAGCGGATTAGTAATGCCAGATATTGTTGTTATGACATTTGATGATGGTGGACAAGTAGGAGCAGCTATTAGCTTAGAAGGAAAACTTATTAAAACTCTTAATGGTGGTGAAAGCTGGATAGATGCTGATTATGTTCCCGTTGAGCCAGGAGAAATAATTAATGCTCTAGGCGTAGATTATAAAGGACTAGTAAAAGTAGGTACTTCTGTAGATGAGAGTTCCTATACAGCTATTTATCAGCAAAGTAGTGATGGTAAATGGCAAAGACTTGCTTGTAAGGACTGTGGAGGCATATTAGCAAGTAGCAACAATGGGGGATTGATGGTTGGTGGAGGTGGGTTAGTTAGTAACTTTGATAATCAGCTAAACAAATGGCAATTCAACTATTTACCAGATTGGGGTGAGGTTTCTCTTTATGGAGTAAGCAAAAAAGGAAAAAAGATTTTGTTAACAGGAGAAAACGCCTTGCTTGCTATGTCTGAAGATGAAGGTAGGAGTTGGATACACCTAAACAGCCCAATAAACACAAATTTACCTTTTTATTCTATTGCTACTTCAGAAACAGGAAATAGCCTTTTATTAGGCGGTGTTAATGGTAATTTGTTCTTTTGTAATGATAGTAACCTTACTAGCAATAGTAGTAATTGGCTAGAGATTAAAGGGCTTGATAAAGATTTAATGGTTAGTAGTTTATTGGTGGCTCCAAAAGTATTGTTAGCGGGAGGCTCAAAGCTTAGTGGAGCAAATGGCTTTATTATCAGTAGTCTTGATGGGCAAACTTGGCAATATGACCTCTTACCAAAGGACACTAGTAGAATAGTTAGTTTAGCCATAACCAACACTCAAATACTTGCTGCTAGTAGCAATGGGACTATTTTCAGAAGAACAAAGAACACTTTTTAATTTATTAGATGAATGTTTAAGAAAGTTTATTTATTTACATTATTTTACTTAAAGGAGAAAGTTATATGGACGCACAAATGATAGAAACCTCTGATCAAACCAGAGTCTCAGGGGAAAAGACTTTTGATTATGACCAAGTAACACTTGTTTTAACAATATCTGAAAAGGAATTTCAGAAGGTACAAGCAGCTACTTTTTATAATGATTTCGCCTCAGAAGAAGCCTACACCAAAGATGTTTTATTTAGAGAAATAGACCTTGATAAAGAAAGACATCAAAAACTAAAAGAAGCTAACAAGCTTAAAAAGTAGAATTGCTATTTAAGTTTTAAGCTATTGAAAATTAAAATAATTGGAGTTTTACCATGCTAGAAAATGATACTAAAAATGATGGAAGTAACCTTACTAATGTAGATTGTTTACTAATGCAAAAAACGGGGACTAGCGTAATAGTGAACAATAAGAAAATTATCTTAGCGAAACCCTTAGTAGGAACAGTTAAAACCTTCTCAAATGGTGATGCTAATGGTGATTTACCTACTGAGAAGTTAGCTAAAGGTTTTAGTAAGAGAAGTAAACAAATTAACGTATTGTTTTCTAGTGTGGTAGTTATTCTAGTAGTAGTCTTGTTATATAGCTCTATTAGAGTGGAAACAATTGGAGATATTTTTTCAGACTTAAAGCCCAAAGTTCCTACTTTTAGCCTTAACAATAAAACCAAAGTTCAAGGTCAAGATAACGCTGAAGCTACAAACTTAGCTAATGAGCAAATAAAAGCAGAATGGCAGCCAATAGAGAAGCTTTTAGCTAGTACTGATAAA
This sequence comes from Blastocatellia bacterium, assembly GCA_039812885.1. GTDB lineage: Bacteria > Acidobacteriota > Blastocatellia > Chloracidobacteriales > JADJPF01 > JADJPF01. Next base: position 55,862 of record JBDIBI010000021.1, on the reverse strand, counting down.
AGACGAGCAAAGCTATTTAACGAGCTTAAGCTTGAAAAAGGTGAGTATCTATTAGCTTGTGTATCTATCAGATGTGGTGATTGTGACAAGCTTGCTCAAGAGCTTAATCAAAAAGCTAACTTAGATAATATCATTGCTATTACTAATGCTCCATTAGCAGAAGTAGAAGCTTGGACAGCTAGGCTAGGCTTAAAATACCGTGTTGAAGCCGTTTCTGATGATTTATTTGATGATAGTGGAGTCGTGATCTTACCTACTCTTATTAAAGTAAAAAATGCTAAAGCTGTAGGTGTTTCTGAAAGTGCTAGCGTTGCTAAGTAATTATGTAAACTGTATTTAGAGGTGTGTTATGAAGAACGTTCCAAAAGATATGTTGCGCCGAGATGATGTAATTTGGTGGATGAACATTTTAGAAATGGTGGATCACTTTGTTGAGCCAAAAACTGCGCTCACTATAGCCAACTGGTGGGATGACAATAACGGGCCATTAATCCTAGAGGGGCCACCAGGTGGAGGCAAAACAACCTTGGGAGAAAAAATCGCTCAAGCTTTAGGAGCAGGCTTTTATGTCTTGCCATGTTTTAAATCTCTTGGAAAAAGAGAAGCACTTTATGATTGGGATAGGAACGTACAAGCAATACTGGTAGAAGAAGCTAAATTATTACAAGAATCTAACCCTATTATTTCTGAAAACAATAGGCTTCTAGGAAAAGCTACTAACAAAGTTATTTATAATAGAGATGCAATGGTGCCAGGGATACTAGCTCAAAGCTTATTGGATGAAGAAGGCTACGATAGTGAATATGAATATATAGATGAATCTAGGGAAGTAATCATGCTTATGGATGAACTAGATAAAATTCCTTCAGAAGAAGCTTTTGAAGCAATATTACTAGAATTTCTAGAAAAAGGAGTAATAAGTGTCCCAGAGCTAAACATTAAAATTAGACCAAGATCTGGAAAACGACCTCATATAATAATTACGAGCAACGCAGGCCGAGGAGGATTAAGAGAGTCGTTGTCCCATCCAGTGTTAAGAAGAGGGCGTTATATTTATTTACCAGAAGCAGACCCAGGAAGACAGTTTTGTATTTTACGCCAAGCTGCACCCAAGCTATCACAAGAAGTCGCAAGAGATGTAGTAGCTTTTGGTTACTGGGCAAAGAAATTAACGAAAATGGACAAACCTCTTGCACTCTCAGAAGTGATTATGTGGGCGCGGACTTTGGAGATGTGCAAAGTTGAGAAGTTAACTGCTAGTGTAGTAGATGCAACTATTAGTGAATTAGCAAAAGGGGAATTAGATACAAAACGGTTACTTGGAGCTACTAAAAGAATATTCAAAATTATTCAGAGGATGTTTCCTGAGAAAGAAACTAATGTTTTGGAATTTAGGGCTAAAGCTACTACTAGTCAAATTGATGCCAATAGCTCAACTCGGAAATTAGTAAAAATTAGGTGATAGTGGCTTTAGTTGCTGACAAATACAAGAAGCCAAATCTCCTATTCAAACCAGATATAAAAATTATGTAAGGAGAAAATTATGGTAGAAAAAATATTTACCCAAAAAGACTTTCACAAACCTATTATTGAAGATATTTATGTACAGTTAACTACTGAAGTATTATCTTTATGCCAAAATATAGCCAGTAAGATCTGCGAGAAAGGACTATATCAGTTTGAGATAGATCCAGACATTATTGCAAATGTTATGATTGATATAACTGATTTTAACGAAGAAAATTTTAACGAAGAAAAGGTAGTTGAGAAAATAGAAAATCTTATTGGTAAAATAAATGAAGAAGCAACTAAAAAGCAAAGAAACCACATTTCTAATGCAGATATATCAGCTTGTATTTTACCTACATGCAGGAAGTACCAAGAAGTTTTTAGGAGCAAGCATGGTTTCGAGCCTAGCCTAGAAGTGGTTTTTAATTCTTTGATTCTAACTGTTGAATCCGACGAGAACAAAATAGCTGACAGCTATATCTATAAGTTTAGATAAGCTTTAGATTTTTGGCAACTATTCGGATTAATAGCTTAAGTTCCTTATAGTTATAGAGCTAACAAAAATTAGTAATCCGAATACGCAAAATTTACCTAGTGGTAGTTCAGAATCCTAATGCTGGAAGCAAATTAGTTATAGTGTCGGCATATAACCTTGCTCCATCTACATTGGGATGACCAGTAGCAGCATCTAAACAAGTCAATTTAGGCGGTATAGTAGCTAATGAACATTGGGTAGCTCGCTCTAAAGAAACCTGATCTAATTCTCCTATTAACCACAAAAGGGTGTTAGAAGCGCCATAACTATTATTATTATTAAATGGTATTTGCGCAAAAGTTGCCCTATTGGGAGTTATAGCATTAATACCATTAACCAAATTAGTAAAAACTATATTGGATTGATCATAGAAAACTTTGCACTGATTACTCAGCCTAGTGAGGATAGGATGAAATAAGCTAAAATGAAAAACTGGCTGCAAGCCTTCTGAGACTAAAAAATTTAAAGCATTGTGTTGATGGCCAAATAGGGTTAAAAGACCTGCTAAAGGATTCAAATTTGTAGCTGGAGAAACTATCGGATAATATCCAGTAACAATAATTTTAGCGTTTGGAAAAGTTGCTACCACTTTCTCCAACAAGTCTTTCATTAAGTTTCGCAGACGGTTCTCGACCCAATTTCCTATAGCAGCTTCCCCAGTTAGTGAATTAAGTAATACTTCGAGGCTAAGATCGTTAATCCCTCCATCAACAAGTACCAAATTTATATTTTGAGTATTTGTAACTTTATCTACTTGCCAGGTTATTGAAGGAGCCTTATTAGGAACTTCCCGACCTAAAGCTTGTCCTAAATGATCATCTGGATGAGGAGAAATTATTGCCCCAGAATGAGCGAAAGGATGAAGATTAACAGTATCTCCGACTTTGTTTTGCAGCCAATTCTTTACTAGTGTAGAAAATTTGTTTGCAGGATCTAAACCTTGCCCCCACATTATCGAATCGCCTAATGCTACCATTTCAAATGCCATTTTTACCTCCTAATATTTAGGGGGTTTTCCCTGATTAATATAAAAAACTTTACATAGAGCCTTTACATTAAGGAAGACGAAAAAACTTATTAAATCTATACATCTTGTTAATAATATTTTTGCCTTTTAATAAAGCTTTAAGCTTTTGGAAATAAAAACTATGCCTTGGCTTGACCATTTCTTATTTGATATTAGATCAAGTAAGATCAACGAGTAACTAACAATCTACTAGGGTTAATACTTATTTTTTCTTACCTAAAATCTCATCATATAAATCATTGTCGAAGTTAATATCCTCTTTCAAGCATAAATCTTTAACCTTATAAGTAAAGTCAGACATAGAGTAACTGCTACCAACGAACGAGTTACGAACTCTATCAACAATCTTTTCCATAGCTTTTTTACGTTGAGAGCGATTTTGTTTTGAAGGATTTGCGACGGATAATATTTCTTTAACAAAGTAAGCTAGGGAATTAGGACGATTAGTTGCTCTTTGAGTTGCTAATCTGATTGCTACTTCTATTTTCTCTATAGAAGTATCTTTGATTTTTATATAGTTATCGGTATCTGCTTTTGTCCAAGGGTTTCCTGTGATTTTTTGATAAATCATCATCACCTCTTTTTGATGATGATCTATTTCTTTTAGATGATCATCATGATGATCTTTAATGGTGGTAAACTTTGCTAGGCTAGCATTTTCTACTGGGCTAGCAATATCTGCTAGGCTAGCAATATCTGCTATTCTAAAGATTGTACCTTGTATTACTCCTTTGCCAAAACTATGCCCAAGCTTAGTTATCAAACCTTTATTTTCAAGGTTTTGTAAAACTGTTTGTACTGTGCGTTTAGAAAAACCTGTTCTTTCAGCAAGTTTATCTAAGCTTACTAAACACTGATCTTTACCAAACCCATGAGAAAGCCTATATAGATGAATATACATAAGTTGTTCATTACTATCTACAAGAGTGGGGAGAGAATCAAGTATCCAGTTAGGGAGTTTTAGAAATCCCTGTGTAGGAGTTAGGGTGGCAAGAATTGCTTGGCTTTCTAAAGGTTTAGCAATAACTGGGATGGCATTATCTGCTAGCCTAGCAGAATTTGCTAGGCTAGCAATTTGCCACCCTAACTCTACAGAATTTGCTGGCCTAGCAGAATTTGCCATGCTATTTTCTTCATTTTTAAGTTTTTCCTGATCTTTAGCTTGATCGTCTGGATCTTGTTGAATTATTTGAGTTTGATGTATGTTTTCTTCAGGTTTTTGTACATATTTGATTTCATTGAGATCCGCCCTTAGATCAGGTTTGAGATCAAGGCTATTACTTGGTTGCTCGTCTTGCTGATCGTGCTTTTTGCTGCTTCCTAGTTTTGCTTTGAGGATTTGGCTGAACGATATGTGTTCTAGTTGTTCCTGTTGTGTCTTCTTCATCGAAATCCTCCTTGAATTTCTCAGCCACTGCTTTGATGATTTGACTCGTTATCTTTGCACCTTGGCTTTCTTCTATGGAATACAAACAAAGTTTAACAATGTTACGAGGTATACCATTTGTTATTTGATAGATAGATTCTATTGCTTCATCTGTAAATGGGTTGTCACACTCCATAATTTTGCATCGGAAATCAATCATCTTCTGAGTTTCTTCCAAAGTAAGAGGAGTTAGGATAGAAGGAGCAAACACACGACTTTTAATGGCTTTGTTTTTGCTTTCTGAAAGTCTGGTTTTAAGCTCAAGTTGGCCAACTAAGATAACTTGGATAAGCTTATGATCATAGGATTCAATATTAAGTAATACCCTAATAAGTTCTAGTTCTTTGTTTTTGAGCTTTTGAGCTTCATCAATAAACAATACAACATTACGACCTTCTTGGTATTCTTTAAGAAGCCATGATTCAAAGGCTTTTTGCTGTTCAAATAGCGAGCGCTTAGGGCTAAGGCCAAAGTCACCACATATTTGCTTAAGCATTGCAAAATCTGATTGGAAATGTGGTGTAGGTATTAAAGTAGTAAGGTAGTTCTTTTTATCATCTTCATACTTCCAATGTAACATTCTTAAAATAGAGGTCTTACCTAATCCAACATCCCCAAGTATGTATGTTAGTCCTTGCCTACGTTGAATTGTGTAATCCACTCGCTTAGTAGTATCTCTCAGTGCATTTGTAAGATACAGTGTTCTTGGATCAGAAACTAAAGAAAAACCTTCATCAACGTTCCCCATATCTTTCTCCCCATAGAAAATAATTGAAATTTTATCACAAAATCATTAATTCTTATTTAAAAATGCTAAAGTCTGTTTATTTTACGTATATATCTTCAAATTAAGAAAGAAATGATACAAATCCTGTTAAGAATTATTGATTTTTAAGTTTTTAAACAACGAAGGACGTTGTTGCATAATTAGGTTAAATAATTGAGAACACATAGCTTAGCCAAAATATGTCGGATTTGTTATCTATCTGCAAATAAAAGGTTTAGCAAATATTTATGCAACAAAGCCGTATTGGTAACTTGGCAGGATTTGCCAAAGAGACAGGGCTTGTCAATAACGAGGAAGATTTATTAGAAGCTTGTTGTTTTCCCGGAAAAATTTTTCCGGCCTTTGTATTAATTGAATATAGAAAAAGTGTCTTTTTAAAATAAAGAAATAGTAATAAATGTTTGCGTAGTAAGCGGGAGGTTTGTGTATTTTCTTTTGCTTAAGTTACAAAAGTCAGTTTGCTATAGTAATCCAAAAACAGCAATTTAAGTTTATAACTTATTCTAAGATAAACTTATTATGTTAAAGCTGTTGATTTGAATACAAAAAGTGGCTTTCTTATATTAAGGGGTGGTATGCCATTATTAAAATTTTTATCTAAATGAAAATTTAGCTTAGAGACTTAATAAATAAAGAGATTTACTACGCTTATGGACAAAAGTGAAGACAATAAAAATACTCAACTTGTAACTCTTCAAGAAGCAATGAAGGTTATTGATGATTTATTAGATTTTTATGTCCTTAATAACCAATTAACTGTAGAAGATTTCAATGTTTGGCAAGAAGCAATTAATCTTACTTATAGATACGAGTATCATAATAAAACAGAAGAAAAAATAAATTCTAGTAGAAGTAATAAAATTAGCGAGTTACACACAAGAAGTAATACTAGTACAGAAGCAAATCCCTCTTATTATAAACCTAAACTGCTACCTATAGGAGATTATCAACTACCTTCACTAGAACTACTTAATCAATCATCAGTTGAGCTAAAATATAATACTACTGATCAAGAAACTGTTTACCTGCACAAAATATTGGAATCAAATGACTATTATTTATCGACTTCACCACTTATCATTGCATTAGGTGTAATGAACAGTGGTAATATTTGTGTTAGTGATATTGCTCAGATGCCACATCTATTAATTGCTGGTGCTACTGGAACAGGTAAATCTGTTTTTTTACATTCCTTAATTGTTTCAATTCTTTATAAAGCTTCTCCTGATAATGTAAAAATGATTATGGTTGACACCAAACGCTTAGAGCTAGGACTTTATGAAGGAATTCCACACCTACTTACCCCAATAGTACTTGATCCTAAACGCGCTTCTAATGCCTTAAAATGGGCAGTTGGAGAAATGGAACGCCGCTATAAACTACTAGCAAGCTATAGCGTTCGTAACATAGACCAATATAATCAACAAGTTTGCCAAGAGTATGAAATTACTCCTGCTTTACACCCTGATCGTTTACGTAAGCCGTTACCTTATATTGTAATCATTATTGATGAGTTGGCTGATTTGATGAGAGCAGATTCTAAAGATGTAGAAACTTCTATTACAAGACTTACTCAAATGGCTCGTGTAATAGGAATTCACTTAGTTATTGCTACTCAACGTCCATCAGCAGATATAATTACTGGCTTAATTAAAGCTAATTTTCCATCTCGTATTTCTTTTCGAGTGTTATCAAAAGTAGATTCAAGAACCATTTTAGGTACTGATGGAGCAGAAACCCTGTTAGGACAAGGAAATATGTTATTTTTACCTCCTGGAAACTCTCGTTTAGTTCGTGTACATGGTGCTTATGTTGGCGAAAGAGAAATCCAATCAATTGTTGAGCATATTCGTAGCCAAAGACAACCAGAATATGACAACAGCATTCAAGCTTCTGATGAAGACGAAGATGGCAATAATGAATTTTATGGAAGAGACGAGCTATTTGATGAAGCAATTAAAGTTATTTGTCAAATTGGCAAGGCTTCTACTTCAGTCTTACAACGGCGCTTACGCATAGGTTATGGTCGCGCTGCTGCAATTATTGAGATGATGGAGCGAGAAGGTTATGTGGGACCGCCAGATGGCAGCAGTCCGCGTGTTGTTAAACAAAGCGCCTATGAATATGCTGAGAGATTAGAGCAACTTAAGCTTGAATAGATGGGGAGATTCTATAATGAGTATTATCTCAGAAATAGATAAGATGTTATTTAAAATAAAATTTTTACAAAATTATAAAAACAAGTTTGTAAAAAGTGTCATATTTTTAGTGGCTTCATTGCTAATTTTTGCTCCATCTTATACCGCTTCTAATATTTTGCCTAAAATTCAGCTGGACACTAAAAGCCCCATTAGCCCTTTAACTTTAACTCCTTGCTCTGATATTAATTTTCCTGGCCCAGATTTTATTGTGGGATACCAACCCCACTCAGTAGCAATAGGAGATATAGATGGTGATGGTAAACCTGATTTGGTTGTTGCCAATGGTGACAACTCAATATCAATACTCAGAAATATCAGCACCAGGGGAACCCTTACCATTGGTTCATTTGCTCCTCAAGTAATCATCCCTGCCAATTCCCCTACCTCAGTAGCCCTAGGAGATATAGACGGTGATGGTAAACTTGACTTAGTTGCCACTGTTAGTATTATCGGTTTGAACATAATATCGGTGTTCAAAAATACTACTGTTCCTGGAATAATTAATAATAGCTCTTTTGCTATTGGAGTAGCTTTTCCTACTGGTAATGAGCCTTCCTCAGTAGCAATAAAAGACATAGATGGTGATGGTAAACTTGATTTAGCTATTGCTAATCATGGTAGCAACACAGTATCAGTACTAAAAAATACAAGCACTAAGGGAACAATCGATAATAATTCTTTTGCTCCTAAAGTAGATTTTTCTGTTGGTATTGGGCCTTCCTCGATAGCCATAGCAGACTTAGATGGCGATGGTAAACCTGATTTAGCTGTTGTTAATAGTAATTCTAGTACAGTATCTATACTAAGAAGCGTAAATACTACAGGAATAATTAATAGCGCCTCATTTGCCGCTAAGGTAGATTTCATAACCAATGATTTTCCTAAATCCTTGGCAATAGGAGATATAGATGGCGATGGCAAACTTGATTTAGTTGTTGCTAATCTTGGTTTTTTGGGCAATGGCACCACAGTATCAGTATTAAAAAACCAGAGTACTAAAGGAACAATTGATAGTAGTTCTTTTGCTCCTAAAGTAGATTTTACTACAGGCACTGCGCCTGTCTCAGTAGCAATAGGAGACTTAGACGGCGATGGTAAATTGGATTTAGCTGTTAATAATGGTAGTGCTACAGTAACTATACTAAAAAACACTAGCGCCAATGGCTCTATATCATTTGCGGCTAATCCAGATTTATCTACTGGCAATCAACCTTTTTCGGTAGCAATAGGAGACTTGGACGGCGATAGTAAACCTGATTTAGCTGTTGCCAGTTTTGGTAATAACACAGTGTCAGTATTAAGAAATACTAGTATTGATGGCTTTATATCATTTGCTACTCAACTAGCCTTCGCTACTGATCTAGTCCCTCTTTCAACGGCAATGGCAGACTTAGATGGTGATGGTAAACCCGATCTAGTCGCAGCTAATGGAAACAAAACCATATCAGTATTAAGAAACATTAGTACTAATGGAAATACACTTTTTGCTAATAAGGTAGATTTTTCTGCTGGTAATGCACCTTTTTCATTGGCAGTAGCAGACTTAGATGGCGATGGTAAGCTTGATTTAGTTGTAACTAATCAAAATGACAACACAATATCAATACTAAAAAATACAAGTACTCCTGGAATAATTAATAATAGCTCATTTGCAACAAAAATAGACTTCGCTACTGGTAATGTTCCTCTATCAGTAGCAATAGGAGATATAGATGGCGATGGTAAGCCTGATTTAGCTGTTACCAATAATAGTAACAACACAGTATCATTATTCAGGAATACAAGTACCTCTGGAACAATTGATAATAGTTCATTTGCAGCAAAAGTAGATTTTCCTACTGGTAATGCACCTTTTTCAGTAACAATAGGAGATATAGATGGCGATGGTAAACCTGATTTAGCTGTTACCAATTTTAATTCCAGTACAGTATCAGTATTCAGAAACTCCAGCACTAAGGGAACAATAGATACAAATTCATTTGTTGCACATGTAGATTTCTCTGTTGGCAATGTCCCTCGTTCAGTAGCAATAAGGGATTTAGATGGAGATGGTAAGGCTGATTTGATTGTTCTTGGTAACCTTATGGTATCAACATTAAAAAATACAAGTACTCCTGGAATAATAAACAGTAGTTCATTTGCTCCCCAAGTAAATTTTATTGCTGGTAGCTCTTTGACTTCATTCTCAACGTCACTTGCAATAGGAGATTTAGACAATGATGGCAAACTTGATTTAGTCATCACTAATGGCGGTAGCAACACTGTATCAATATTAAGAAACACAGCAAGTAAAGGCTCCATTTCGTTAGCCTCTCAACAAATTTTCTCTACCGGTAATGCACCATTTTCTGTAGCAATAGGTGATTTGGACAGTGATGGTAAGCTCGATTTGGCCGTTGCTAATGCTTCTTCCAGCACAATATCAGTACTACTAAATACATGTGTTGCTAAAAGCTCTTACCACAATACAATTTATGTAGCAGATACGCTAAACAACCGTATTCAACGCTCTATCAATAATGGGGTGTCTTGGCAAATTGTAGGAAATGGAGCAGGTATTGGTTTAGGACAGTTTAATGCTCCTAAAGCTGTAACAGCAGATTCTACAGATACTATTATCTTTGTTGCTGATACAGCCAATAACCGTATTCAACGCTCTATTAATGGGGTTTGGAGTCTTATTGCAACAGGAGGGACAGCTATTAATCAAGTAAATCAACCTAGTGGAGTAAGTTATGATGAAATTAATAATAAACTCTATATTGCTGATACAGCTAACAACAGAATCTTGGTTGTAACTAACCCTACTACATCTCCAAATTTTGCATTATTTGCAGGCGCAACTTCTGGAACAACTATCGGTAAAGTAAATCAACCTCAATCGATGGCAATAGATTCAACAGGAAAAGTTTATGTAGCGGACACAGCTAACAACCGTATTCAAGTAAATAGTAATGGCCTAAGCACAGGTTGGACTGTTTTAGCAACAGCAGGGTCATCTATTGGTCAAGTCCTTACACCTAAAGGAATTTATGTAGATAACAATGGAGCAATTTGGATAGCAGATACCTTAAATAACCGAATCCAAGTAAATATGAATGGGGTTTGGTCAGTATTTATGAGTCCAGGAACCGCAGTGGGGGCAGTAAATAGACCTGAAGGAGTTGTTCTAGATTTATCAGGAAACGTTTTTATTGCTGATACAGGAAATAATCGCATTCAATCCAAACCTGCTAATGGTGGAAATGCCATAGTAGTAGGTACACCTGGCTTATCAGTTGGGCAATTTAATCAACCTTCTGGTATTAGATAAAGCTGTAGTTTATTAAAAGGCTACTTGATACAACGTAAGTAAAATAAATTATTGACCTTTACGCGGTTTATAGGTACATTCTGCTGAAAATATTCTTAACGTAAAAATATTTTTTCCCGGAAAATTTTTCCGGTCTTTGTATTAATTTGAATACGAAAAGTGTCTTCTTATATTGAGGGTGGTGTGCCATTTTCTAAATTTCAATATTAAGAGTTACATAATTTAGGGTAGGTTTTACTGAGCAAAAGGATTTTGAACGTTTTTTGTGTGCCAATCTTGAACTACTTGCCCCTAAAGAATGAGCAGTTCATACTTTAGTTAACTCTAATCTACCTATTGAAAAGCCATATTTAAGATAAGACTTTATATAGGAGTGGTTTATGTCCCAACCCAAACCAGTAGCATATTTTCTTCTTGTTTTCTTATTCATTGTTTTACCTACCAATGTACTTGCGAAAAAAATTCCACTAAAAATTACTTCAGATCCTATTGGAGCCAAAGTTGAAATTAATGGTAAAACAGTTGGAACAACACCGTTTGAAACAGAAATAGAAGATTGGGCGGTTAAAGGACATGGCACATTTGTATTCTCGAAATATCTTGCTGAACGGGTATTTGTAACTATTTCAAAGGAAGGATACGTTCCAAAATCAGTAGAACTTACTCAGGGGCCATTCCAATGGTCTAATCATAATAGAACAGTTTTTCATACTTTTTATGTATTTGCTACCACTAGTTTTGATTTTAAATTAGAGAAAAAAGTTGAATTTACTTCAACAAACCCTTTTATCAACTCTGATTCTTCAGGTAATAATAACACTTCTATTAAACCTGACACCCTTTCAAGTTCAACGTTAATCCCAAGCGATGGAGTAAAATTAACAACAGAAGAAATTGTTTCTCGTGCTACACAATCAGTAGTAACTATTCGTACAGAAAATGCATCAGGAACAGGTTTTTTTATTACTGATTCAGGAATTATTGTTACCAATAAACATGTTATTGGAGCTAATACTTCAGTTGTTGTGATAAACAGTAAAGGAGAAACCTTTAGAAGTGAAGCTATTTACATTCACCCATTAAGGGATTTAGCTTTAGTAAAAATAAGCGGGAGTTCATTTCCATTTTTAAGATTAGCTAATCCTTCTTCAGTTAATATAGGGGCTGATGTTGTTGCTATTGGCTCTCCTGGAATTGGTAATGGTGCTGTTCTTGCTGGAACTGTAACAAAAGGTATAGTCAGTGCATTTAGAAATACAGTTGATGATGGAGTCCTTGTTCAAACAGATGTAGCCATTAATCATGGAAATAGTGGTGGTCCCTTATTAAATAATAAAGCTGAGGTTGTTGGAATAAATACACTAAAACTAACCTATAACAATGCAACAGGAATAAACTTCGCAATTTTTTCTAGTGAAATTTTACAGATGCTTAAAGAAAGATTAAGTTATGTCCCTAATTATGCAAATGAAGGCCAAAACCTTATTCAAAGTAATGAAACAGCAAAGAAAGATAATTCTAGTGAAAAAATTGCTATTCCAATTACTTCAGAGCCTACAGGATGCGAGATTTATATTGATGATATTTTTATAGGTAGTACTCCGTCGAAAGCAGTACTAGTTCCCGGAGAACATACAATACGAATATTGCGGCCTGGATTTAGTGAATGGAAAAGAACTATCAAAATTGATTTGGGAAGTTCTTTGACAGTAAATGCAGTTTTAGAGAAATTAACTAACTAGGGTAATTAACTTTTTCATAAACTGGAGTTGGGTATGGTTAATGAAGTGCAACAAAAAGACTGTTTGTGTCGTGGTTCCAATAGAGACTGTATGCATTGTTATGGCAGTGGGATAATAGAAATTAAAATCAAATCTCAGGTAACGAAAAATAATATAAATAATGCTCTAAAAGAAAAGAAAGAATTTAGAGATGGAGTTGGAACTCTTGGTTTTGGTAAGGCTAGATGTGCAAGGTGTAGTGTAGTGTTATCAAAAGAGCAAACTCCTTGCTTAATAGATAAAAATCAATACTGCAAAAATTGCTACGAAAAAGGAGGTAAACCCATAAATATAGAAGAATGTCCTTATTGTGGACAATTAATGACAAAAAGTGTATTTGCAAGACATATTGAGATAATGCATAGTGTTAAGTGTCCACATTGTACTACCTATTTTTTAAGAGAAGATAATACTATAGAACAACATATTAAAGAACAACACCAAGAAAACATTAAAATAGAAATTGTAGATAAAAAGAGAGAACTCACGGATAAAAATATCTTAGGCCATAACTCTGTAAATAAAGCAAAAACAGGAATAGAACCTAAACACAATAACTATTTTGTTAGGTGTGAATACTGTGATTGTAACGTAAAAAAAAGTAATCTAGATAAGCATAAGAAAAAAATTCATAAAAACCTGTCTTCTGAAAATAAACAGATAAAAGGTAATCCCTTACCAAAAACAAGTTCTTCTTTTAAGCAGGCCAATCAAAGTTCAGGCAAAGGTAATAACTACAATCCTATTAGTAAGTTTCATAATACTAGTAGTACAATCAGTACTAGTATTGATAATTCTATAAATATTAATGATTTAAGGATAGTTAGACTTGATACTAATACTTGCTCAAATAGTTATACTGAACAGAAAATAGAAAAAAAACTAGATTACACTACTAGTTACTATACTTACTACAAAGAGGACGGTCGATTTGGTTCTCATCCATCGCATGATGATTATGGAGAGGAATCTGAGCCTTGATTTAGATCTATTAGAAGATTTTTCCCTAAGCTATTATGTTAAGTTAAAGAAAGCGTCTTTACTAAAAAGAAACTAAAAGAAGGTATAGTGTTTCTATGAAAATGCCTTAATGACCTATTAAGCCTTCATAGAGCAGCTATCAAACTAAATTTGATAATAAAAGAATCATGAAAATTTTCTCTAATATTGTTCCAAAAGACGGTGACTCAATAATAAAAAATGCATTTGTTGCTGTTATTCTTGCTTTAGAACAAAGAAAAAGAGAAGGATTGTTACTTCCTTGGTCATTAGCTGAATTATTACCAGACAATGAAGATTTTCAGTGGTTATATATTTGGGCAAAAAACCTAGCAGAAGATACTGCTACTACTTGGCTTTCTGAAGGGGTAAGTTTTAAATTTGGTAATACAAGACTTTCCTGTCAAATAGCTATAGGGACATTAATAATGTTTCTTGAGGCAGAAACTGCTAGGCGAAATGCCCAAGAAGGATATATTTGGGCATCATGTTGTAATAATTTTTCTGGTGGTACAAAAGCTTTACTTTTTAACTACAACAATCAACCCACTCAATTACATAAAGATGTATTAGAAAAAGCCTCAAGGTGGTTGAAGTTAAGACATGTTTTTGGAGTAGAAGGGCTTCAAAACTGGTTTGATACTATATATTTACAGTTTGGTTTTACTTATAGTGGTTTTAATAAAAGGCTACCTGAATGGCTTGTAGGGCAAAACTCTACTCAATCTATACAACGGTTGTTAGATCCAACAAATGGTAGCAAAAGTTTTAGAACCCTTTGGGATTCACTGAGAAACTATCGCCAAAATAACATCACTGAAACTCGGTTACGCCAAGTAATAACAGAAAATCCTTGGGTATTACCTGAATGGGCAAATGATTTAGTAACAAAAGCCAAACAAAGACCAGAATTAGTAGAAGTAATAAAGTCTGTAAATCCTGTAGAAACAGAAATTTCATTTTTAAGCCAACCTGTATTAACTTGGGATGCTCCTAATTTACCCAAATTCTCTTGTCAGGTTACTAATCTTGCTAGTCTTGAACTATCCGAAAGCAGTTATGAGCTTATAATAGATGAGCATTTATACGCTCAGTTAATTCGCCAAGAAGATAGTACTTATCAAATTTTACCTTCTATAACTATTGATTTACCAATAACTACCCCAACATTATTTGCCAAAATCGTTACATCAGATAATCAAATTATCTATAGCATGTCTTTAGAGCTTTGGGAGGCAAGTGAAGATTTAACAATATATCGCTTATCTTCAGGTCAGAGGTTAAAAGATCCTTGGCAAGAACAAATGAAGACTTCTTTAGCTTATGTTTTACTTTTAGCCTCAGATTTAATAGTTTCTCCAGAACCAAAGTATTGGCAAGTATTGGGAAAAAATCAGGCTAAACTTTATCTTTTATCTAATAATTGGTCTATAACAACTAAGGTATTGTTAGAAGATAACTTATTTTGGCAGCCTTGTTTATCTGCTACCAGTCGCCAAATACCTAATTGGGCAAAGAATATCAAAATATATTTAGCTAATAACAAAGTAATTCAACTAGGAGAAGCTTTTTCATTAGTTATAGAACATACACCAGATATAGAAGTTACTTTTGTTAGATATGATGGTTTGCCAATTAACTTCAACAAAGTAGATAGTAAACATACTTCATCAGAATCAATAGTATTATCAATGGCAATCCCAAACCAGAAACCTACTATTAGGGTTGGTTTAACTAATGGATTAGAACGTACTAGCATAGTCCAATTCCTTACTTTAGGTTTTTCTGGTGTTCTTCAATTAACCCAAAATGGATGGGAAAATATTAGTAATAAAGAAGAACTAAGTGTAGAAGAAGCAAAAACTAGTCAGTTTAAGATTTTCGCTCCAGAGCTTTGGAATAAAGAAAAAGTAGAATTTAAAGAATGGGCATTAATGGAAGGAGAAGTATGGCTTGGTAGACTCTGGAATAAACCTCATACAATAAATGGTTTAGCTGGTTTTGGTGCTTCACTAACTGTTAGACAAGGAACTTATAATTCTTTTGGAGGTAATGCTGTTACAATTGCTAAAAGTGTTATTACTAAAGGGTTAATATCTGACAGATTTCTATCTGTTAATGATGAAGAAAAAATACTTAAGTTGAAATTATCTCGTTTTACAGAGCTAGATAATAATCATCATATTATTTGGTGGGATATTAATGGCTTAGTTTATAATTTAGACAAAATATCAGTTGAAGATAAGACTCTATGGGCAATTAATCTTGATCCAGAAATTTCTAAGCCTATTGCAATCGCTATTGCATATAATGGGAGACATCTAGGTAGTTGGTGGTCAAATAGTCCACATTGGTCATATTTAATTTCTGTTTGTGGCCAAGATGACCATAAGTTAGTTGCAGCATTAATACGTTGGTTTCATCTACCAGTATTAAATAGTAGAGAATTACCTACTATTTGTACTCTTGCAATGCTTCATCCTAAGTCCACTCTTATTGCTTGGATACAAGATGTAGGATTACCAGCGTTTCTTTCTCCTACAGAAATAAATGATAGTTGGCTGGCAGCTATTCGAGTAGTTTTTAGAAAGTATTTTGCTAAAAAAAATGATGGAAATAAGATAGTAAGTGCTTTATCAAATTTTGATGAGGAAAATATAACAAATCCAATAAAAGCACTAGAAAAATCTATCTCTTTGCTTATGCGTGTTGATCCTTTATTGATGGGTAAAATAGTAGTAGGTTGGTTAAATGATTTCTATTTATCTAAGTTTGGTAATATAGCAGCAAAAAATATGCTTCAGGATATTTGCTATAATATAGCAGAAGTAGAAGATAATTCAGAAAAAGCTTTACAGAAAAAACAAAAAGCTCTTTTAGCTGAAATTGCTGAAACTATGCAACTAGATCAAAATTTTGTTCAACTAGGTCTGATTAATCGTGCTATAGAAAGTTTTAATGGAAAAGCTATTAAACCTTTTGATGAAGGTAATATAGCATTAGCCATTAGTGTTGAACCATTTCGTAGATTACTAGCGTTAGAGATTCTAAAAACTATTGCTAATAGGAAATAACTATGTCTCAGCTTGATGCAATTAATTTTTCTGATGCATTAAAAAAAAGGTTAGTGGATTTTTCCTTAGATAACAACTTTGTTAGAGATACAAAGCTAATTCAAATATGTCGTAATATTTGGGCAGGTAATCCTAAAGATGGTGGGTTAGTTAGTGATTTATGGGTTGAAGGTGCTTTTCCAGCAATGACATCAAATAACACATTGTTAGATTTGGTAGAAGCTGGCAAATATAACCTAGAACTCTGTAATTATCTTGATAACGTAAATGCAGTACCAAAAAACCGGCTTCTTTACTCTCATCAACAAGAAACTATCCTTAAAGCTCAAGATACCTATCCAAATCAGGCAAAACCTAGTTTAGTTGTAACAGCAGGGACAGGCGCAGGCAAAACAGAAAGCTTTTTACTGCCTATACTAAATGATCTTTACCAACATTCTAATAATAGTGGTAATGGAGTTAAGTGTATTATTCTCTATCCTATGAATGCATTAGTTAATGATCAAGTAGACCGCTTATATACTTGGCTCAAAGGACAAAAAAAGGTAACACTTTTTCATTTCACTAGTGAAACTCCAGAAAATAAAAAGCAAGCTGATAGAGACAATGTTCCTATTTGGGAAGTTTGTAGAATGAGAACTCGTCAACAAGCACGAGGTATAGAAAATCTTGAGGGTAAACAAATAGATTTTCCTGTACAAGCCCCTGATATTCTAATCACAAATTATTCTATGCTTGAATATATGCTATGCCGTCCACAAGATGCTGTTTTCTTTGGCAATGCTCTTAGGACAATAGTTCTTGATGAAGCCCATTTATATACAGGCACATTAGCAGCAGAAATAACTTTGCTACTTAGAAGAGTGTTAGTTAGATGCCAGCGTTCTCCTGAAGATATTCTTCATATTGCTACTTCAGCAACTATTGGAACTAGTGATCTTAAGGAGTTAGAGCTATTTGCTGCTACTTTATTTACTAAAGATCCATCTTTGGTAAAAATAGTTCAAGGTAAACAAATGCCATTAACTTTAGATAAACTATCGCCTCCTAAAGCACCAGTAAATTTAGAAGAAGTTATTGTTAAAGAATGGCTTACTAGTCCAACTATAACTATAGATAAAGATGGTATTACATCAGTATTAGCTACTAACTTAGATGCTTGTGATAAACTAGCTAGTAGTCTTCCCTTATTGGTATCAGAGGATATAGTAAAATCAAGCTTATCTGAATCTGCTGGTTGTTTGGCTCAACTGCTTTATAAAACACTAGCAGAATCCCCAATTATCCATCAATTAGCTAATATTTTATGGGAACGTAAGCGATTACCTTTAAGAGAGCTATCCAAGCATCTTTGGGAAACAGATAATGATGAAGCTGTTTGGGCTACAACAGAACTTTTAAAGATGGGAGCCTCTGCTCGTGAAGAATTTGGGGCATATCCTTTAATTCCACATAGAATACACTTACTTACTAGATCTGCTGATGGATTAGTAATTTGTCTTAATTCTGATTGTAGTGGAGAAGCAACATTAAAAATATCTCCTTTTGGTGCTATATCCGCAGGGGTTTATGATAATTGTGTTTATTGTAAAAGTGCGACGGTTTCTATCCATCGTTGTACTAACTGTGGAGAATGGATACTAGCAAGTAGTTATGATGGCAAACAAATTAATCCTATAGCAGGAATTAAAACATCATTACCAATAGATTACTTAAGTCAACAACCAGTTGATGGAGCAACAGAACTAATAGTTAATGCTAAAGGACAAATACAAGGTGCTGGAGAAAAAGGAATAAAGCTTTATTTAGTAGAAAATTGTCCTCGTTGTGGTATGAGTGGAGAAGAAGCTTGGAGGCCGTTTATATCACAAAGCCCTCTTACACTATCAATTTTAACAGAAACAGCACTAGCTGAATTACCAGAATATTCTACTTCCCATAACCTTTGGCTTCCTGCTCGTGGACGACGTTTATTAGTTTTTAGCGATAATAGGCAAGAAGCTGCTCGTTTAGGCCCCCATCTTACTAGACAACATGAAGTTCAACTAATCCGTGCCGCCTTAGTGGAGTGTTTAAGAAAAAACATTGCTGATGAAGGTGTAATACAAGACTTAAAAGATGAAATATTACGAGTAGAAACAGATTTACTTAGACCAAATCTTACTGAAGCACAAACTCGTAGACTAAAGCAAAACCTTGCAAATACTCGTCAAGAACTAGTAAATATAAATGTGGGAGGTTCTTTAGACCATTGGATTGCACAGCTTGCAGAAGAAACATTTCTACAAGAAATTATAGATGCTGAATCAGCTTTAAAGCATGAATTTGGCAAATGGAATCAACATTCTTGGGATTTAAACTTTGAGGCAGTGAAGTCTAGATTAGTAGGTTTAGTTGGTCGTGAGCTAGTAAGGCCAGTTAGACAAGCAACTTCTTTAGAATCTATTGGTTTAGCAGAAATAACCTATCCAGGATTAGAAAACCTTAACCCACCTGATCAATTAGGTCTATTACCAACAATAGATGCTCGTAAGAAAATAAGTGAAAACTGGACATCCCTATTAGCTGCACTATGTGATTCTCTTAGAAGAGATGGTGTTATAACTCTTGGGTCAATAGAAGAAGATAGGACTTATCAATTTGGGAATGCTTTTATAGGTCATTGGGTATCAGAAGAAACAAGTTATGGGAATTGGTTACTAAGATTTGTTGGAGCAACTAAAAGACATATACGTAGGCGATTTATTGAAGCTATTCTACTAAAATGCGGGTTAAACGATGAAGAAGCATCTTCATATGCTGTAGAAATATTACAAATAGCATATCGTCAACTACAAGCCAATTCTAGCAATGAGAATCGGGTATTAAGCTGGTTAGAGTCAAGACAAAGACAATCAGAAGCTATGCCAATACCTGCTTTACGTATAGTGTTTTCAAAATTAGGCTTACGCCGTCCAATTAATTTATATCGTTGTCATAAAACAGGGCATATTTGGCCACGTAGTGTTTTAGGTTGCGCTCCAGAGGTTGGCTGTACTGAGTTAGAACAGGTTAGCCATGATAATTTAGATAGCGATCCTCGCGTTGGTAGACAGCGTAGAGAGTTTCAAACCTCTAAAGTCTTTAGAACAGGGCTTTGGGCAGAAGAACATAGCGCACAGCTTGCTCCAAAGGAAAATAGGCGACTACAAGACCTGTTTAAATCAGGTGTACGTAATATATTAAGTTCAACTACAACATTAGAGCTTGGTATTGATATAGGTGGCTTAAATGCTGTCTTAATGAGTAATGTGCCTCCAGGAAAAGCTAATTATCTACAACGTGCTGGCCGTGCTGGTCGTCGTGCAGATGGTTCTTCTGTAGTAGTAACATTTTGTCGCTTAAGACCATTTGATAGAGAGGTTTTTCTGCGTTTTGGAGATTATCTTGACCGGCCACTAAGACGGCCTAGAGTTATACTTGACCGCGTTAGAATAGCTCGTAGGCATGCTCAAGCTTATTTATTAGGAGAGTTTTTCCGTGAGATTCTTCCTCCAAAGACTAAAGTAGGAGCAATGAGAGCTTTTGGCATAATGGGAGAGTTTTGTGGTTTACCATTACCTTACAAATGGACTAGTGGGAGTGAAAAACCTCCCTTACCAGAGAAAACCGTTGTCTGGCAACCAGAGATAGTTCCTAATTGGTATAATCCAGAAAGTAGTAATTCTTCACTAGAAGAACACTTTATAAATTATTTGCTTTGGATACGTGATTTTGACCAAGAAAAATTTAAGTCTAATTTTGAGCAATTACTCCAAGATACTAGTTTATCTGAAGTATTAACCAACTGGTCAGACTTTCTAAATGATGTAATAGAAAGTTTTTCAACTAGCATTAAAGAATGGCATGAAGAATATCGTAACCTACTTTTATCTTGGAACAGTGTAAGTAGTAGCCATTTAAGAGCTAGATCTCAAGCTAATGCTATCCACTACCAATTGCTAGCACTTTATGAAACTACAGTTATTGAAGCCTTAGCAGATAAACAGTTTTTACCACGCTATGGTTTTCCAATAAGCGTTCATAAACTACGTGTAATTATTCCTGATGAAGACAGATCTGGACAAATTAGAGAGGAAGAACAATATCGGTTAGAACGAGGAGGTTTATTAGCACTAAGGGAATATATTCCAGGCTCTCAACTCTTAGTAGGTGGAAAGCTGATTACTTCTCATGGTTTATTAAAACACTGGACTGGCGCAAACCTTGATAACTACATAGGGCTACAAGGAAAATATACTTATTGCGTTAATAACCATTTCTACTATGAAATCTCTCATCAGTTAAAAAATTGTCCTATCTGTGGAGAAGTTGCTAGAGAATCTGCTAGAGATTTACTACTACCTAAACATGGTTTTAGTACTGCTGCTTGGGATCCACCAAAAAACAGTACTGATATTGAAAGAGTAGGTAAAACTGAAAGAGCTACCATTAGCTTTGCCAAAAGTGATAGCAAAGTACTTACTGAAAAGTATTATGACTTTGGCGATGTGACTGGTTTAACAGCACTTTATCAAGAGAGTGGAGAGTTACTAGTATACAATCGGGGTGATTTTGATTATGGTTTTGCTATTTGCTTAAAATGTGGTTATACCGATAGTGAAGCAGATGGATCAGGAGTTCCTTCTCTTAGTTTTCAGCGTCATAGTGCATTAATGGAGACTAACCCATATAAAAAATGTTGGAAAGATAATGAGCAACCTGTAATAACTAATCGTACTCTAGCAGCAAAAGAACGCACAGATATACTATTAATAGACTTTTTTGGATGCTTACCTTCTTATGCTTCTTATGAGCCGCTAATCTGGACTTTAGCCTATGCTCTACAAATTGCAGGAGCAAAATTGTTAGAACTAGATAGCAGGGAAATAGGGGTCTTATGCGCTCCTAGTGGGCAATTTGGGCGTAGTTTAGGTGCTGTTCTTTATGACAATGTACCCGGAGGCGCAGGTCATGTTCGTGAGCTTTTATCTTTTGGCCGAGAGTGGTTATTAGAAACAGAAAAAACATTATGGGTTAATGAAAAACATAATGAGTATTGTAAAACCGCTTGTTTAGACTGTTTGCTAACTTTTGATGGCCAAGAAGCTGTTGATAAAGGATTATTAAAACGAAAAATTGCTTATGATGTTCTTCATGCAATACTACACGGAGAACAATTACCTATTATTTCTGACAGTAATGGTATTAATGGTACTGTTGATAATGCGGATAGTTTGAGCGAATCATTAAAAGATGCAAATTTCAATCTTTTTGGAGAGCCTGTTCAACAAGCAAAACCAAGTAATGATGAGCGATTACGTCGCGCACAAGAACGTTTAGCTAAACAGAAGCCTAAGAAATAGTAGTTTTTGAGTACAATCTGCGATTTCTGTTTTAACAAAGAGATGAAGTAATATGTATTATCCTATTAAGTGATATTGCTATAAAGAATCACAATTAATGTTAGTATTATTAGTGTATGATAAATACTATATTTCATACAATTCAAGATCTCAAAAATTATACGTAAGTTTTATTTTTACAAAATATTTATGAGTGTATTAACTACTTGGATAAAACCAATTAATCATATAAAAGGCCAGGATCACCTTGCTAGTCGCGCTGTTTGCGAAAAGTTGTACACATCTCTTATTTCAGGAATTACTAATGTAACAGATCGCGCTCGTTACTATTCTTTTTACCCTTGGCTCATTTGGGCTTTTGAAGCACATACTGGTGCATTGAAGAACAAATCCTTGCAAGAGACTATTCGCAAAGCAGAATGCTTATTTACTCTTATTGGAGAGTGGCATACAAGAGAAAACAAACAAGAAGAGAAGTTTCTTCATGGAGCAGCAATGATAGGTCGGGAAAAATTAATTCCTGCTTTAAATGCTGTAGGAAATGGTGAAGTTATACAACTTTCTACTTATTCAACACTTGAGGAATCTTCACAACGTTATTTCAAAAATAAATGGGGAGGACTTGGGCAATATTATCTTGGAACACTGTTAGAACTTGGAATTTTAGATGGTAGTACACGTACAGGGCTAAAGTATACACGCGAAAGAGGCGAAATTATTGCTAAGGCTTTTGATAAAGAGGTAAATCGACAAAAATTTTTTGAGGTTTTAGAAGAAGATTATGTAAGCATTAAGTCCTTAGAAGAACTAAAAGAGTTTTGTCCTTGTTTTTTACGTACCAATTATAATGGATTAGAACGAAAGATTCTTATAGATTTGTTTTTTAATCAACCTGGAGCTTTTTATAAAGAGGAAGGTAACAATCGTAGGAAGACGCTTGGTTTAATACTTAATCTTATTTTTGAGTTAGAAAAGAAAAAAGAAAACAAACTTCAGAAAGATTTTGTAGAGATTTTCCGTTCTTGTGTCTATACATCTACACTTCCTAGTGGAGTAAGTTGGAATGTTCCTATTGGTCTAGAATCTATTCGCAAAGGGTGGCAACTTTACCAATGCAATGAGATTTTTTCTATTGCAGTTCAATCAATATTTTGGGCAGGACTAAGCAAATTACAACTAGAGCAATTTCCACTAAGAGAAAGCCAAGAGTATAAAGAATGGTTTTTATTAACATTTGCTAAAGATATTCTTAGTTCTGATGCTCTTAATTCAAGCCAAGAGCAACTTTTTGAAGAGAGATTACTAGAAGCCCAAATTGAACTTCCTTTGTTAGAAAATTTCTCAGATAAGAATCATGAAATGAAACTTTATAATGATTTACTAAACTTATCTATAGGGGAAGAAAAAGAAGTTATAAGTAAAGCCTTAAATATTTTGCTAGTTTTGGCAGCACGTTATCAGGAAAATGCGCTTCTTTATAACATTAATATCCTTTCTGATAGATACTTAAGAGAATACCCAGTCAATTTACATAAATTTTGGTTTCATTGTCATAACACTTGGAAGACCCTAACTATGGCCGAATTTTTAGGTTGGTTAGCCATGGATTGGGGAATAGAATGGCATTTTGAGGTTGCTTTAAGAAAACTTCGCTATGAAAATAAAGATACCTTCCGTATAAAACCTACAGATCAAGGATTAAAAGTAGTTGAAGTTCCTTTTCCTGCTCGCAGTAGCCCAAGAATTACTCAAGCTAAAAATATACTTTATGATCTAGAGCTAATATTTAATGAGGAAGGAAGCATAAAAATTACTACTGAAGGTAAACAACTTATGGAGGAGTGTTGTGGGTGAAAGAATTTCGTTAATAGATGAAATTTGCAACGGTAAATATGAAGCTTCAGTAATAACAACCTTTAATATATATTTTCCTTTCTATGAACAGATAATTTTAAGACATTTAGAAACAATAGGTTGCCGGTATAACTTACTGTTAGTAGATGCAAAAGAATGTCAGATAAATTTAGAAAGCCCTACTTTGCGTCCTCGTCTTGCAGGAAAAAGGTATAGTTTATTACCTGTTTTTGTAAAGAATGTTTTTCATCCTAAAATAGTTCTTCTTATTGGAAAAGAAAAAAGCCTGCTATTAGTTGGTAGCCATAATGTTACCATTGCTGGATATAGCAGTAATAAAGAAATCACCAACAGATTTGAAAGAGTAAAAAATAATAAAAATAAAGATATAGATATTATTTTTCAATCAGTTTGGCGATTTATAAAGAAATGTTTAGAAAGTTTACCAGAACAAATTACTGATAATTTCAAAGAAATAGAGCATATAGCAGATTGGCTACAAGAGCCAATAGACCCTATTTTGCCTAGCAGAAATATGTTTTTTGGTACTCCGCCAGAAGGATTATCTTTATGGGAACAGCTAAAACCTAATCTACCTAAAAAAAGTCAAAGCATATTTTTAATGGGACCATTTTTTGACCAAAAGCTTTATTTTCTTCAACTCTTAAAGGAACATTTTTCTCCTACACAATTAGTTGTTGGAATAGACCCAGAAACAGTATCTATAGGAAAAGAAGCAAAAGAGCTTTTCTCAGATGTAACTTTTGTAAATGCTAGTAGTTTATCTTTAAAAGAAACCAATTCTGTGAGTGGCTACTTACATGCCAAAGCTATATTAATTGAATCAGAGGAGAATGAAGTTTTTTTAATTACTGGTAGTGCTAACCCAACAAAAGCGGCTTGGTTTGGAACTAAAGAAGAAAGAAATATTGAAGCTATAGTACTTAGAATTGATATAAAAGGTAGTTTAGGTGAGTTGGAAGATAATTTAAGAGATTTAATAAATAAGCCTAAAATATCTAATGAAGACTGGAAAATTATCAAAAATAACCCTCAATATCCTTACCAATCTGCAATTTCTTTATCTGTTCCAATTATTGCCGTAGTAACAGAAAAAGGGCTTGAAATAGATTTGCAAGGTCAAGCTAAAGAAAATATTAAAAGCATAGTATTCTTTGATAATAAAGACAAAGAGGTTTATAAAATTGATTTTCCTATCCAAGCTCTTCATCAAACTCAATTGATACTCGATGTTAATGTAACATCAAAATGGTGTTTTTTTATTATCTATTTTACTAATGAAAAACAAGTGTATGGCACAATCCATCACAAAAATGAGTTACAAACCCTAGCAAAAACTAGTAAGCAAAAAATTATAGAACGTGCTCTTGATTCTCTTAACTCAGATACTCCCTTATTTGAAGATCTAGTAAGCACAATACTGAAAGTTATTGATGAACCAATAGAAAACATTCAATCAAATATAAGTAAACCTAACCATAAAGAATTAGCTAGTAAAATAGACGTAATACAAACATCTTTTGTTAGCGACTTAAATGAAAAAATAAAACAGAAAAATCATCCTATAAGAATTGCATCTAAAGAAATGTCTGTGATACTAGATATCCTGTTGCACCACTTAAGTAAAAATTTGGATAAAGATTACACAAACGAACAAGAGCTTTACTTAGAAAGCGAAGAAGAATTGATAGGTTCTGAAGAAGAGACAGATTATCAAAAAAGAGATGCTGATAAACAAGTTGACATTGATAGATATCAAAGAAAGGTAAAAACTTTACTAGACAGAGTATTAAAACATACAAAAGCGGCATTTGAAGATAAGGCAAGATGTTCAAAAGTTATTCCTCAAATTTGTGCTATTTTGGCGTTGTTAAATCACTTATATTTTCTTAATGAAAACAATGCTCCGTGGATACCTAGAGGAAGAACTTTTCTTGAGAAGAGCCTACTCTTAGAGTTTTTGTCGGATATAACCCCTTTTCTTTATGATAAAAATAATGGTTTAATTTCTTTTGCAAAACTAAATATTTACCAAGGTAATTTTGAAGAACTTATTTCTATTCGCAGTTTTTTACTTTGGCTTGCTTGGATTAGTGGCTTAAGCATAGCATTTCCAATAAATAAAAAAGACTTTAAGATATCTAATGGGAATAAAAATCTACTTGGGTGGAAAAGTTTAGCTTGTATTGCCTTAGAGAGTATAAATAACAGGGAAGTTTACAGTAAGACTTTAAATTTAGTTAATTGTTTAGAAATGGATAGTAGTAAATTAAAGCAAAACGAAGAATGGATAAGAAAATGTCAAGTTTGGGCAGAAAAGATACAAACAAACCTAAATGTGAAAAATACTTATTTATCTAATACTAAGCCTTTAGCTCCAGGAGATATAGTAATTGCTACTAGTTTATTAGATTCTTCTTTGTACATTGTTCTTGAAAATCAAATAAAAAAAGTAGTGGTTTCTTTTCTTGATAAAGATAAAAATACAGCTTTTCAACCTGAAAAACTTTTTAAAGTTGGTAGTATTAGTGAATAAATATAAATAATTAAAAGATAAAGATACATTTAACTCATTAAAATAGGAAAGCTAACTGCTTTTATGGCAATATCAGGGTATCGTTGGAAAGAAATAACTCCTTCACAATTTCCTTGGGAAAAGGATGCACTAGACTATATACGGCAAGGACTACCAGACCAAGAGCCTTATCGAGCTTGGTCTAATTTTGAATTTCGCTCTGATTATGGAGATATAAACGAAGTAGATTTATTTGTGTTATCCCCTCAAGGGCTATTTTTAATTGAGATTAAAAGCCGTCCAGGAATATTGTCTGGTGATGCTAGCACTTGGACTTGGAAAAATGAGGGTAAAGAGTTTGTTGATGATAATCCCTTAATTCTAGCCAACCGTAAAACTAAGAAACTAGCTGCTTTACTAAAAAAACAGCCTGCTTGTAGTAAATTTCCTTTTCCCTATATTGAAACTTTAATTTTCTGCTCACATCCAACACTACAATGTAATTTACAGGGTATAAATAAGTATAGAGTTTGTCTTAGAGATAAATCTACAGCATCTTCACCAACTCCTAAAGGAATAATTTCTGCAATTAAAGATAGAAATTATGATGGTGTTAGCACAATACATAAACCTCCAATAATAGACCCAAATTTTGCTAGAGCTATTTCTTTAGCAATGGAGCAAGCTGGTATTAAAAAATCGCAGAAATCTAAAAAAGTAGGCGATTATATATTAGAAAAATTACTTTTTGAAAACCCCTCTAGAGCTTATCAAGATTGGGAAGCTAAGCATAATGACCCTAATCTTTCAACAACAAAACGGCGTATCAGAATTTATAATATTGCTAGAAACTTGCCACAAGAAGAACGCCAGCGAATAGAACGAGCAGCAAGACGAGAATATCAAATTATAGAAAATCTTACTCACCCTAGCATATTACCAGTAGAAACTTTTACAGAACATGAACTGGGGCCAGCCCTAATCTTTAAGTATTGGCCTAATTCAATGCGGCTTGATCACTATTTAACAAAGTATTCTAGCCGATTGAGTGTAGATGTGAGATTAGAACTAATACGTAAAATAGCTGAAGCTATTAAGTATGCACATGAAAAGAAAGTAGTCCATCGTGCGCTTAGCCCACAAAGCATTTTAGTCTTAGACCATGAAACCCGTTCACCACAAATCAGAATATTTAACTGGCAAGTTAGCTATCGTAATTCTTCTTCATCAGGAAACTCATCATTTTTGCCAACTTTTCATATTGAAGAACTTGTAGAAGATATTTCAACACTCTATATAGCACCAGAAGCTAAAACCGCCGACCCAGAAACACTTGGCCAACACTTAGATGTGTTTTCCTTAGGGGCAATTGCTTATCATATTTTCTCTGGTAAAACACCAGCACTTAGCTATCTTGACCTTACAGATAAACTTCGTATAGGCAATGGCTTACAAATATCAGCAGTGCTTGATGGGGCAGGTAAAGAGATTCAAGAGCTAATACAATTAAGTACACATCCAGATATAACCTTAAGGTTTTCGGCTGTTAGTGAATTTTTAGAACAACTTGATGCTGTTGAAGAAGAACTTACTAGACCTGTTGATGACACTATTTCTAACCCTTTAGAGGCAAAAGTTAATGACCGTTTAGAAGGTGGTTTTACTGTAAAAAATAGGCTTGGTTCTGGCTCATCAGCAATAGTTATGCTAGTTGAAAGAGGTGGTAAAGAAGTTGTACTTAAGTTAGCCTCAAATACAGATTATAATAATCGACTTCAAGAAGAGTATGAGACATTAAAAAAACTTCGTCACCCAAATATTATTGAAGCCTATGAAATTGTTAAAATAAAAGGGTTTGTTGGTTTTACTATTCCAAAAATTGAGGGCACTACTCTTGGGCATCGAATACGCTCTGAAGGTCGCCTTTCTATTGATCAGCTTGATAGATTTGGCCAAGATTTGCTAGAAGCAGTAAAACATCTAGAGCAAGTAGGCATTCATCACCGTGATATCAAATCAGAAAATATAGGCATTACTGCTATAGGGCGTGATGATAGGCTTGGGTTAGTACTTTTTGATTTTTCTTTATCAAAAGCTCCATTAGAAAGCATTAGAGCCGGAACACCACCCTATCTTGAGCCTTTTCTTTCACTAAGAAAACCTCCTAGATGGGATCTTTATGCTGAACGTTTTGCTGTAGCTATGACGCTCTATGAAATGGCTGCTGGAGTATTACCTAAGTGGGGAGATGGTCAAAGTAGCCCAGATTTACTTAATTGTGAAGTGACTATTAATAGCGAGCTTTTTGATACTAGCTTACGTAACTCAACTACAGACTTTTTTAAGAAAGCTTTGTCTAGAGACTACAAAAAGCGGCATGACAATGCTGAGGAAATGCTTGAGGATTGGAAAAGTATCTTCAAAGCCGTTGATAGCCCAAAAGTTTCTGTTGTTCAAGAAAGTAGCGTTGATAAAACTGCATTACTTCTTACCTCTACACTTTCAACCCGACTTGCTGAATTAGGGCTTAGTACTCGTGCAATTAGTGTTGTTGATAGGCTTAATGTAATTACAGTACAAGACTTACTAGGCATTCCGCCAATCAAAATCTATCAACTACGTGGTGTAGGAAATAAAACACGCAAAGAGCTTGTAGAACTTGCAAATGCCCTAAGAGTGCGTTTTCCTGAAAGACAACCAACCATTACTTTAATTGAATCTAGCTCAACAACTAATGATTCAGAACCAGAATATGCTTCTATTGACCTTATTGCTCAACAAATTGCAGGGAAAAAGGCTAGTAAGAATCAACAAAAGGCTCTTAGTAATAATCCTTCTATAATTTCTCTAAGAAACACCATAGCCGAGATAATACAAGCACATGGTGGGGCAATGTCTCAGCTAGAGCTTATTAATGCTGTGCTTGCTGCTCGTGGTTCAATAGAGAGCGAAGATAAACGTAAAGAACTTGCTGAAACAGTAATTAATGCTTGTATAGAAACAGAAAAATCTGCTGATACTACTAGGTTTATAAGCTATAGTGGCAAAAATACAATAGTTATTACTATTAATAAATTAATGTCTAGCTATACTGATAGGCTTGGTAAAGCGGCTGATGAATTAGCAGAACTTGACCCACTTGCTACACCTGACCGAGTAATTGAAACTCTACGAGATGTGCCTTATCCTGATGAAGCAGAACTAATTACAGATGTGAGGCTAGTTAAATTAGCTGTAGCATGTTCTAAAAATGCAGCACTATCTAGCCGAATGGAAATATATCCTAAAGCTATGCACTGCCTTAGAGCAATAAAACTAGCTCAAGGGGCTTTATTTGGCGCAAATGAACTAACCATCAAAGATATTACTGAACGGGTACTTGGCCGCTATCCTGAAGCAGAACCACTTCCTACACGCCCAGCACTTGATAGGCTGTTAATAGAAGCTGGACTAGAGCTTGAATGGCAATCTAATGTAGGAACAGGTTGTTATAAATATAAAGATGCTCCAATAGTTAGCAACCTTTCTAATCTTACTAGCCATAAACGCCAAGCTACACCGCTTAGCTCAGAAACTTCAACCTTTGAACTACCACCAGAAATAGCTGATGCTCGAATTTTTGACACTAAACTTCGTAGAGCTTATAGAGAAGGGGCATTTTTAGTGTTAATGGTGCCGCCTCGTGATTTGCTCAAAGCTGAAGCAGAGTTAAAGCAGCGTTTTGACTTAGCGTATAAAAACCTAGATGAACTACTTATTACAGCGATGCATAAAAAAGCCGCAGAGCTAAATGTAGATTGGAAAGTAGTTATTAATGCAGATGTTGCTCCCCGCGATAGCAAAGACTGGAAAAACTTACAAACTTTAGTTAGTTATGCAATGAAACCAGTTGAGGAGCAACTTGGCAAATCTGACAAAACTATCTTGTTGAGCTATCCAGGCTTACTTGCTCGTTATGACCGCATTGACTTATTAGCGCGATTACGTGAAAAAGTAGCAATTACTGGAGGAGAGCTTTATGGGTTATGGTTGCTAATGGCAGGAGATGAACAATCACAACTTCCTGTGCTAGATGGAAAAGCCATTCCAGTCATTAGTACTGCTCAATGGGCAAGAATACCAACAGCTTGGCTTAGTAACGCACAAACAACTAATGGAAATATACCAAGAGAGGGTTAGACTACAGCTATGATTGATGCTAAAAAATTGCTTGCTGAATTGCAAAAGCTAGTAAAGAAGCTAGAAGATGATATGCGCCGTCGGTGCAAAGAAACTCCTAGCATTGATGCAAAAATTCGCGCTCAATATGAAGCAGCAAAAGAAGCCAAACGTACAGCACAAGCCTATGAAATTTGGCGAGATGACTTAATCACTCAGTCAGTAGTAGCTTGGATTTTGGGTTGTGTATTTGTTAGGTTTTTAGAGGATAATAATCTAGTTAATACTCCAAAGCTTGCAGGGGCAAAAGAACGGCTAAAACTAGCTAGCGATAATCACACACTCTATTTTCGTCAATATCCTACCAATAGTGACCGCGAATATTTAGAGTCAGTTTTTCACGAAGTAGCAAAACTTCCTGGACTTGATGCCATTTTTGATGAAAGACATAACCCTCTTTGGGTGCTGGGGCCAAGCGGTGATGGTGCAACAGAATTACTTAACTTTTGGCAAGAAATTGACCCTACAATAGGCAATTTAAAACGTGACTTTACTGATGATGAATGGAATACCAGATTTTTAGGAGATCTCTATCAAGACCTTTCTGAATCGGCACAAAAGAAGTATGCGCTTAAACAAACTCCTATTTTTGTAGAAGAGTTTATTCTTGACCGCACATTAACACCTGCTATAGATGAGTTTGGCTATCAGAATGTTAGGCTAATTGATCCTACTTGTGGTTCAGGTCACTTTTTGTTAGGCGCTTTTGACCGATTATTTAACTTATATCAACATAATGAGCCAGGGTTAAATGCTAGAACAGCAGCACAAAACGTACTTAATAACATCTACGGCATAGACATAAATCCATTTGCTACAGCAATTGCAAAGTTTCGTTTGTTGCTTGCAGCCCTAAAAGCTAGCGATATTCATCAACTTTCTGATGCTCCTAATTTTAAGCTCAATATAGCAACAGGTGATTCCCTACTACACGGCACACGACCAAAAGACACTCGCGGCACTCAGAAAAACATGTTTGAAGATCGGCTTGAGCACTATTACGAAGTAGAAGACAAAGAGGAGCTAGAGCGTATTCTTAATCAACAATACCATGCTGTAGTTGGCAATCCTCCTTACATTACACCCAAAGATCCTGCCGCAAGCCAAACTTACAGAGATAAATATGGCTCTTGCCATAGGCAATATTCTCTTGCAGTTCCATTTATGGAAAGATTCTTTGATTTAGCTATTGAAAATGAAAAAGCTGGTTATGTGGGAATGATTACGGCCAACTCATTTATGAAACGTGAGTTTGGCAAAAAACTAATAGAAAGCTTTATTCCTCTTTGGGATTTAACACATGTTATTGATACATCGGGTGCTTATATTCCAGGTCATGGTACGCCAACTGTTATTATTTTTGCTCGTCATCAACGGCCAACTAGCAATACTATAAGGACAGTAATGGGAATTAAAGGTGAGCCTAGCACGCCAGAGAATGCAGCAGATGGTTTAGTTTGGCAATCAATTATTAGTTTAATTGATCAAGTTGAGTCACAAGATGATTTTGTTAGTGTAGCTAATACTCCAAGAAATAATTTTCACAAGCATCCTTGGAGTATTGGTGGTGGTGGTGCAGCAGAGTTAAAGGAATTAATAGAGGAAAAAGCACCTAACAAACTTGGCAGTTTAGCAAACTCAATAGGTTTTTTAGGGATGACTCATGCTGATGAAATCATGGTTACACCTAAAGAGTGCTTTATCAGAAAAAAAGTTGAATTGGATACCATAAAACCATTAGTAGTAGGGGAACAAGTAAGAAATTATTTAATATACTTAGGAGAGCAAGTGTTTTTCCCTTACATAGAAGAAACACTTATTGATATAGCCCTAAAAAAAGGTGTTGCCAAATGGCTTTGGCGGTTTCGTACTTTTCTTGGGAACAGAGCTACATTTTCAAAAAATACTTATTTTACTGAAAATAGATCTTGGTGGGAGTGGCATCAAGTATGTTTAGATAGAATACAAACGCCTCTAACTATAACATTTGCTGAAATTGCAACACATAATCACTTTATTTTGGATCGAGGAGGTAAAGTGTTTAGTCAAACTTCTCCCACTATTAAACTTTCAAAAGAAGCAACAGAAGATAATTATCTAGCAGTACTTGGGTTGCTCAATAGCTCAATAGCTTGTTTTTGGGGACGACAAACCTTATTTTCTAAAAGAGGGGATGCAGTAGGAAGATGGGGAGAATTTTTAATATGGAATGGAACTAACCTATTAAAATTTCCAATACCAGAAAAGAAACCTCTTTTACTTGCCCAACTGATTGATCAACTAGCACAAAAACTATCAAACAAAATTCCTTCGGCTTTGATTGAAAACTCTGTGCCAAATAAAAATGAATGGGAAAAACATGAGCAAGAAGCAGAACACCTTCTTTACAAAATGATAGCACTCCAAGAAGAACTTGATTGGGAGTGTTATAGGTATTATGGATTGTTGGAAGAAAACCTTAACTATCCAATAGATAAAGCCCCTGAAATTAAGCTTGGTGAACGGGCATTTGAGATTATAATGGCTCGTAAAATGGCAGAAGGTGAGTTAGATGCTACTTGGTTTGAGCGTCACAACTCTACACCTATTACAGAAATCCCTGCGCATTGGCCAGAAAATTACCAAAAGTTAGTAGCACGACGAATTGAGGTCATTGAGTCAGATTCAAATATTAACCTTATAGAACGCCCAGAGTATAAACGCCGATGGAACATGGAATCTTGGGAATCACAACAGGAAAAAGCTTTACAGGAATGGATGCTCAACCGACTAGAAGACTCTCGCTATTGGGATGAAGTTGCTTTAACAAGCTGTAACAAGCTTGCTGACAAAGTGCGCCAAGATAGCGAATTTATGCAGGTGGCAGAATTTTATCGAGGCCGACCAGACTTTGATGTAGCAAATCTTGTAGCAGACCTAGTTAAGGCTGAATCCGTGCCGTTTTTGCCTGTGCTACGCTATAAAGAAACAGGCTTGCGTAATCGCAAGATTTGGGAAGAAACTTGGGAAAAACAACGAGCAGAAGATAAGATTGATGCTCGAACTAAGCTAGCAGAAAGCGATCCAGCCTATCTCACTGAAGAACAAGCAAATGCCACTAAACAAAAGGAAGTTGGCACAATTGCAGTACCTCCAAAATACAAATCAACAGATTTTCTAGACTCAAATTTCTGGCGATTGCGTGGCAAATTAGACGTACCAAAAGAACGGTTTATTAGCTACCCTCATTGCCAACGTGAAGCCGACCAAAGCTTGGTAATAGCTTGGGCAGGATGGGATCATCTCCAGCAAGCAAAAGCTATATCAGGGTATATTGAAAATATTGCTAAACAAGAAGGTTGGTCAAATGAGCGCATTGTCCCATTGTTAGCGGGAATGCTGGAATTACAACCTTGGTTAGAGCAATGGCATAACGAAATTGACCCAGATTCAGCAACAAATATAGCAGAATCATTCCAAAGCTATATTGAAGAAGAAGTTAGAGCAATAGGTAAGACACTAACCGAGGTAAAAGATTGGAAACCAGTTAGATAAAGGCATTTTCAGGAAATGCGCATCTTTTTTTGGCAGATTTCAATGAGATTGTAAAAGATTTTAAATATATTGAGTAAAATTTATGACATATATAAAAGACCTAATTGAACTCCCTGATCAAGTGTTACGCGGGGATTTTGTTCTTAAACTCTCTGAAGGGCTAGAGAAGGCTGAAGAAACTGTTGCTGATTATGTTGTAACTGAGCAACTAGTGAAATGTTTTGATGAAGCTTTGGGGATTATTCGTTCTGCTATTGATGCACGTAGCAGCAAAGCAACCTATCTACATGGGAGTTTTGGAAGTGGTAAAAGCCATTTTATGGCTGTTTTGCACTTGTTATTACAAGGCAATTCACACGCTAGGTCGATTCCTGAACTTGCTCCAGTAGTTGCTAAGCATAATCAGTGGACGCAACAAAAACGTTGTTTATTAGTGCCTTACCATATGATAGGCGCAAAAGACCTTACATCAGCAATCTTAGGTGGTTATGTTAATTATGTTACTCGCTTACATCCAAATGCACCTATTCCAGGAGTTTATCTAGCCGATAAAATCTTCAAAGATGCTCAAAACTTAAGAGAAAGATTAGGCGATGAGGAATTTTTTAAACAGCTAAATAAAGGTAAAACAGAGGCTAAAAGCGGTTGGGGAGCTATTGAATCTGGTTGGGATTCAGATAGTTTTGAGATAGCAACAGAAGCTCATCCAACGGCTGTTGAGCGAGTAAACCTAGTAAGCGATTTAGTTGAGCAGTTTTTTAGTGCTGCAAAAGGAATTGCTGAGTTTGTCAATATTGATGAAGGGCTATCAATCATTAGTAGACATGCTAAATCACTTGGCTATGATGGATTAATACTCTTTTTAGATGAATTAATACTTTGGCTAGCTAGCCATGCAGCCGATCCTGCTTTTGTAAGCGATGAGGGGCCAAAACTAGCAAAATTAGTTGAGTCACAGACGGCTGATAGACCTATTCCAATTATTAGTTTTGTTGCTCGTCAAAGAGACTTGAAGGAATTAATTGGCGACCATATCACAGGCGCAGAATTACTTAGTTTTAGTGATACTCTAAAGTGGTGGGAAGGAAGGTTTTCTAAAATCAATTTAGAAGATCGTAACTTACCAGCAATTGCCGAAAAACGTGTGCTTAGGCCAAAGAATGAAGCTGCCCGACAAATAATGGATGATGAATTTAATAAGACAGCAAAAATTAGAGAAGATGTAATGAATGTCTTGCTCACAAGTAATGCAAATAGAGAGCTTTTCCGTAAAGTTTATCCATTTAGCCCTGCACTGGTTGAAACATTAGTGGCAGTTTCTTTTCTACTTCAACGTGAGCGAACTGCATTAAAAGTAATGCTCCAACTACTTGTTGAGCAAAGAGATACTCTAAAACTTGGAGATATTGTTCCAGTAGGAGATCTTTTTGATTTAATTTCAGAAGGTGATGAGGCTTTTAGTGATGTAATGAAAGTTGATTTTGATAATGCTAAGAAGCTTTATCAACAAAAACTTAGACCACTAATTGAACAAGAAAATAAACTTACATTTGAAGAAATGAAACACCGTTCTTATGATGATGCAACGGCAAGAGCCTTACGTAATGATGATAGACTAGTAAAAACCTTACTCCTTTCAGCATTAGCCCCTAATGTAGAATCTTTAAGAGGTTTAACAGCAAGCCGACTAACTGCACTTAATCATGGGACAATCAAATCATTAATACCAGGTAAAGAAGCTCAACTAGTATTAAACAAATGTCGTAAGTGGGCAGCAGAAGTAGGGCAAATTAAGATAGGAGATGATTCAGCTAATCCTACTATAACAATACAACTTACAGGCATTGATACAGATGCAATTATTCAAAAAGCGCAATCAGAAGATAATACAGGGAATCGAATAAGAAAAGTCAAAGAAATATTACTTAATCAATTTGGAATAGTCCAACAAGATAGCCTACAAATAACCTATGAGTACAATTGGAGAGCAACAAAAAGGTTTTGTGACATTATCTTTGCTAATGTTTGGCAATTGCCAGATGACACTTTTAAGAATATAGAAAACGATTGGCGGATAATAATTGACTATCCTTTTGACCCAGAAAATCGTAGCCCTAAGGATGATTTAGCACGAATAGAAGCTTTTAGGCAGGCATCTAAACAACCTAGCAAAACTATAATCTGGCTACCAATGTTTCTTAGCTTCCAAGCCAAGAAAGACCTTGCAACTTTGGTAAAGTTAGACCACATTCTAACAGGAGAAAGGTTTTCAGGATATGTTACTCATCTTTCACTTGTAGACCGGGAAGCGGCTAAAACATTGTTACAAAACCAACGTAGCCAACTTTATCAACGAATGATTAAATATTTAGAAGCAGCTTATGGAATAACTAGTGCAGATAAAGATGCAATTGATAAGTCTTTTGAATTTTCTCTAGGTGACCAATTTCAAAGCTTGGATGATGGATTAACACTAAAACCACCTACTGCGCCAAATCTAAAACAAGGACTTCAAGATATTTTTTCACAAGCACTTGCTTATCAATTCCCTGCTCATCCTGAGTTTGATAGTGAGATAAAGTTTTCTTCAGTAATTTTAAGTAAGATTTATGAAGAAATAAAAAGAGCTATTCAAAGCGAAGACGGACGGATAGCTGTTGATAAAGAAAGACGCAAAGATTTAAGAGCAATAGCGAACCCATTAAAAATCGGCCAAATGGCAGAAACTCACTTTGTCCTTGGAGAACATTGGAAAAAACATTTCTTTAAGAAACAAGCTGAATATGCAAGTAAGATGACTGTTGGTAATTTACGGCAATGGATAGATGAGCCACAAGCAATGGGACTACCCAAAAATTTGCAAAATTTAATTATTAGTATTTTTGCTCTACAAACAGGACATTCTTTTTACATGCACAACTCTCCTGTATTTCTAACAGTAGAAAACTTACTAGAAAAACTAGCAGATGATATTGAACTACGAGAACAACTATTACCAAGCAAAGAGTTATGGGAAAAGGCAGTACTAAGAAGTAGAGAGATTTTTGAGCTAAAATGCTCCGATTTGCTCAATGCTGACAATTTAGCCAAAATGGTTGATGATATTAAGAAAAGAATTGTTGAGATAGAAGAACCTTGTAGAAAATTAATTAGTACCTTGAAAAACGCATTAAAATCAGCAGGAGAAGCTGAAGAATCTTCATCTCGCTTAAAGACAGCAATAGCCGTAAGACAGCTAATCGACGATATTAAGTTAACCTCTGATAATAAAGTTATTGAAGTTATAGCCCAAGCAAATATTCCAACCACTGAAACAGCAATGCATAGCAGTATCAATAATGCTAAAGATGTAGAAAATGAACTTTCTCGTTTTAAGTGGAATGTAATAGAAGGTGTGGGAAAACTTAATGACGATTGGCAAGAAGCAGGTTCTAGGCTAATTAGTTCTTTCAAAGATGCTCTGTTAAGGGATGAGTATGCTGTAGCTCTTGTTCACCAACTAAGAGAAATAGAAAGAAATGCAGTTAAACTACTTACTGAAGCTGCAACAGCAAAGCCAAAAGTGGTTACTCAACCACTACCACAACAGCCACAACAGCCTTTACAACATCTACAACCTCAACCACCACAGCCTCTACAAATGCCTGTTGGAAAAAGTGTTTCTGTTGTTGAACCTATGATTAAATCTCCAATAACAGAAAACGTAGAAACAAAAATAGCTCCAAGCACAGAAACTACTCCTTTGGTGGTTCAAAAGAAGAGTGTTGCTTCAGGAGTTATTGAAGTTAATGGTTCAGAAAAAGATAGGCTTCAGGATATTTTTAGACAGATGAAGAACATGCTAGAAAACGATCCAAAAGCATCTATTAAGATTGTTTGGGAGGTGTTTAATAATTGAACACAATATCTCCAAGAATAGGACAAGCTGCCGTAGCATCAATACATGGCCATTTCCCTAATGCAAAAGTCATTGGCATTAAAACAACTAGAATTTGGCAAGGAGATGATAAGGTTTCTGTTAATGGAACAGTGTTTCGGGTAGTTTCGGCTAATTCTGTACTGCAAATAAGAGAACTACTTTTAACAGTAGAGGAGGACTTGCCATTAGTTATATTAACTAGTTTACCAGAATCAGAGCTTGGTAATGATTTATTAGCACGTTTTGCCAAAAGAAGACTTTGGTCAATAAAACCTTGGCCTATAATTGCTGATTTATTTCAAGCAAAAGATGTTGCTCCAAGCCTACAAAATAAAAAATGGCTTGCAGAAGGTTTATTAGAAAGACTTGCGCCACAAAATTTTCCTCCTGTTGCTAGTGGAATGGTTGATGAAGATACTGTTTGGAGAATAGTACTTAATCTATATTTAGATATTGAACAAGCACGCCCTGATGCTAGAGATTTATTGGAATGGACATTACAAGAAAATACTGCTGAAAAATTCCTTGCGCTAAATTCTGAGATGAAAGAAGGCATTTATAATTGGTTAAAACAATCAGCAGGTAGACTTGGAGAACTAATTTTAAGCACTGTAGAGGCTGGTTATAGCAAAGATGTAATGGCTATAGGTTTAGTGCTACAAGTAGTATTAGGTCAAAGCAATAACCAAGATTTAAGAGATGCAGCCATTAGATTAGAAAGATTTATTGGTAGTAAGTTTGATGAAAGC
The DNA here is from genome assembly GCA_039812885.1 of Blastocatellia bacterium. Lineage (GTDB taxonomy): Bacteria > Acidobacteriota > Blastocatellia > Chloracidobacteriales > JADJPF01 > JADJPF01. The sequence continues at coordinate 17,016 of JBDIBI010000021.1, read as the reverse complement.
TTAGCTAATCAATGGGCAAATTTTGCTGGAAGTCTGCTTAGAAAATTACAAAAAAATGAGAAAACTAGTTTAGTAATAAAGATTCTAAGAAGGTCTGATGAAATACTAGAAGAACTAGGCATATCAAATCTTGCTTATCTTAGTAACTACTCGCCAAAAGGTTTTGAAATAAGGTTTGAACAGTATGCTCATACTTTACAAGGGTTATTAAAATCTTCTTCTGTGAGTTTTACAGAAAAAATATTAGAAAAGTTTCTTTCTATTAAAGAACATTGGCAAAATGAGCTAAATAAAGAAGATAAAGATAGAGTTTTAAGGGTCGAAATGTCATTAAGGCTAGTAAATTGGTTAGCTAATGCCAATGAAACGCAAGAATATTCCAATTTCCAAGAAGTAGCAGACAAATACTTATCTGAATTGAGTTTTGTAGATTTTGCCAGACAAAGCTTATATCAAGGAGACAAACAAGAAAGTCTTTCTACTGTCTATAATCAATTATTAAAAATAGTTAAAGAAAAACGAGAAGCTTTTAACCGTAGATTTGCCGAACTTCTGGCAAATTGGACTGAATTTAGCTCATCCGCAAATAAACTACTTAAAGTTGAAGAAATATTAAAACAAGTTGTAGCACCAGTTGCTCAATCATCAAGTGTTTTACTAATAGTGCTTGATGGAATGAGTTATGCTGTTTTTCATGAGCTTTTAGAAGATATTTTGGATGATAAATGGGGCTGGGGTTTATTATGTCCAGAACCTTCTAAAAACCAACAAGAGTCCAATTGGCCTAGAGCCGTTATATCTACATTACCATCAATTACAGAAAGTTCTAGAACCAGCCTTCTTTGTGGTCAACTGCTTACTGGAATAAGCACAGATGAGGTAAAAGGTTTTAAGACTAGCTCAGACCTAGTAAAGGTGTCTAAAGCAAACCACCTTCCACTCTTATTTCATAAAGGCACCCTAACAGAAGATGGAAATGGTAAAGAGCTTGCTAAAGAAGTTAGAAAAGAAATTGTTAAACAGGAAAGAAAAATTATAGGAGTAGTCCTTAATGTAATTGACGATTATTTAGCTAAAGGAGAGCAGATTGCAGTTAAGTGGAATTTATCTTCTATCCCTCTATTAGCACAACTCCTTGAAATTGCAAGAGATACTGGGCGTGTAGTTATTTTAACTAGCGATCATGGACATATTCTTGAAAGAGATATGATTTATAGGAAAGGCGAACAAGGAGAACGCTATCGTACTGATGACAATACACTTATGGCAGATGAAATAAGAATCTCAGGTTCACGAGTCTTAACCGTAGCCAATCACACCTTAATTTTTCCTTGGAGCGAATCTATACGCTACACAATAAAAAAATGTGGCTATCATGGAGGAGTTACACCTCAAGAAATGGTTATCCCTTTAGCTGTAATGTCTTGGAATAAGAAAAGCGTTTCTAATTGGAAGGAATTAGCTAGATCAAAACCTTTGTGGTGGGAGTTTCCTGAAAGAAAAAGTGAAAGTAACCATATTCCTGAAACCATAAATAAGAAAAAATCTAAAAAAACACAACAGGATGATGGTTTACCTTTATTTGATATGGTAGAAGAAGATGGAAGTAGTCTATAAACTCTATATTTATAGATAGTTACACTGTGAAATTTTACTAATATAAACAAGAGAAATTACATTATTTGATAAAGTAGATAAATTATAGCTATAATACTTAGAGATAAAGTAGTTTCTTAAAGAGCCATTTGAAAACTTATGAACAGCCAAGAAAATTTAACGATATTAAGTTGCCCTCATACAGGAAGCAATTTCTTAAAAACTAAAAACTCTTATATTTGTGAAGAATGTGAATTAAAAATTCCTCTAAGTGATAGAAACTTTACTTGCCCAGAGTTTGTCAAAAAAATCGTTAATACTTTTCCTTACCCAATTGCGAGTATTTATTTTGCCTTAGAAGATAAAAAAGCTTCATTAAAAGATAAACGTCATGCTCTCTATTTTACTGTTTATCAATTAATGAGATGTATTTCATTACCATTCATAAGTGCTTATCTTTATAAAGAGACATTACCTGAAACTTTATCAGAAAAAGCAATAGATAGCTTCAACAGTACTCTTGTAAAGTTACGAAGCCCTTATTTTTCTGATTGGATTGCTGTGTTATTTAAAATAGCTGGGTGCCAATCGGATTTTGGAATATCAATATTTGATGAAGCTATCAACAATTGTAAAGAAATTTGTGGGGCTACAAATTTCAAACAACTAATGGATAATATTAGAGATGCTAAAGTTAAAGTATCAACAGAATATGCTTTAGAATATGGGAGAAGAACAGAAATAAATCTTTTAGAAGCTTTTTTAGGCTTACGTAACGCTACTGCGCATGCTGGACGTACTTTAGATGAAGTTTGTCATGAAGATATACAATTTTATCGTCCACTTCTTGATGAATTACTAAAGAAATTTTATTGGATAGGTAATTGTAGATTCTTACAACTTAATGGAAATTTGTTTGATGAAAGAACAAAGATAACTCGTTTATGTGGTGCGCAATTACCACAACAAGAAGAAATAGTACTTTCAGACAATCAGTACAAATCTTTTAAGGTATCTCCTATTATAATAGAGTTTCCTGTAGGTAATTCTCTTGATACTCTACCATTATACCCTTTTATTTTTGATCAAATAGAAGGAGAAAAAATTTGTTCCTATGATGGTCATAATTTACGTGATGATGTAAAATCCCCTATAAGAGTTATTTATTATCTTGGCAATGATAAACGATATCCTATAAATGATCAAAAAATAGATAACTTACCAGATAATCTTATAAAACCAGGCGAAAAGCTTCGTGAGCTATTACAAAGACGTAAAGTACGATGGGAGTTAAGTAAGGAAGATCTAACACCTTTTACTTTGGCTGATTGTGCAAATGAATTTTCTTCTCGTACTGTTGAAGATCAAATTGGCAAAAAGTATTTACCAGAATGCTATTTAGAACGTGAGGATTTATCAAAGCCTTTATATGATTTTTTGTTAGAAACTCCTATAGATAAAAACTACAGCTATCGGGGAATGTTTTGGTTGGGCAATGCAGGAAGTGGTAAAACAGCACTATTTACACAAACAGTTTATAAACTATTATCACAAAAACACCATATAGTTTTCTTTTTGCGAGGTGATAGTATTTATCCTTATGAAAAAGGTGATATTCTTTTCCAAAATATTATTCATAAAATCGGACTCAAAGCAAAAGATTTTTCTAATTTCACAGAGCTATTCAACCGATTAAAAGACTCTATAAAAAATCAAAACGAAAAGCCTAATACCCCTCAACGTTTTATATTAGTCCTTGATGCCCTTAACGAAGCTCCTTTTGCACATCAAGTAATAGAAGAAACAATTGATTTATTAAAAACTGCTAAGAACTATCCTTTTATACGTGTTGTTTTTAGTATTCGCAGTGAAGCTTTTGCTGTACTAAGACGAAAACGATTAGAGAATCAATCTGATTTATTAGATTCAGTGAAGCCTTTATTACTGCCAATAAAGAACCATGAAAACGAAAATGATATTCCAGCCTATATATGCACTACTCTTGAGCAAAATGAAGCTGCAGAAATATATAAATTATACCAAACAAGAGGGCAAGCTTGTTTTACTAGTTGGGATGAGTTACCATTAGTAACTAAACAACTATTACTAACGCCTCTTTATTTACATTTATTTCATGAAGTATTTCAAAATAAGAACGCAGAAGATATTTCTGGAGAACCTATAAGTTTGTTTGAAGCATTTATAAATGAAAAATGCAAAAGAAACACATTTCTAAAACAATCATTACAACAATTATCAGAGAGAATGTTAAAAACTGCTAGGCCAGATTTTACAGATTCAGATGCCTTAGAAATGAGGCAAGAATGGCAAAACACTAATGTATTAACAGAACGAGAGATAAATTTTCGTTTTAGTCCAATGGAAATAGCTGAAATGGAAGGTATAGTACAAAAGCGAGTAGGTGAAGGTGGCTACCGCATTGTATTTCAAACAGTTCGGGAGTTTTTATTGTTTCAAGCTTTCAAACACAGTTATCAGAAAATGACTGCTGAAAATGCATTAGAGTGGGACTTAAATACTAATAAATACTCTCAGTTACCAGAATATAATAGCATCTTTTATTGGTTAATGAAGTTTTATATAAAGGAAAATAGAGTAAGTGATGCTGCTTTACTTTATAGTAGCAAATTGTCTGTAGAATCAAAACAACATATAACAAATGCATTACGTGATTCTATTTTGAGTAATGAAGAAGATTTTGGAACATTAGGACTGAATTTTACTAAGTCTATAGTTATAACGCCAGGTATAGAACATGAGAATATTAGAGTATTATACAATCGTATAAATGTCGATCTTTTCGATTCTTTAATTGAAGTAACTCATTGTGCAACTATAGCTGATATCCTATCTACTGTTGCTGAAAAGTTGGTTCAATTGCATCAATCAGGTGATGAAGATGCAGAGTTTGCTCATAGTCTTTATATATCCTATATACGACTAGGAGACATGGCTTGCCTATTAGGTAACTTAGAAGAAGCTAACTCTTATTTTGAAAAAGGGTTGGGCTTAGCAGAAAAGTTATACCAGAAATTTCCAAACAATACTAAGTTAGATCGTAATAGGTCTCTTTCTTATTCTCGGCTTGGGCAAGTAATGAAAGAGAGAGGTAATCTCCAATCTGCACAAAAGTATTTTTCTGAAGGCATGGAAATCATTAAGTATCTTTATCAGGCTGCTCCACACAATATTGTGTTCAAACAAGATCTAGCAGCTTTTTATAATAATTTTGGGGAAATTGCTATAAGGAATGGGAAACCGAAAGAAGCAATTGAACAGTATGAGCAAGCACTTAAGTTAACAGAAGAATTGTCTGATTTAAATCCTAATGATATTAATTATTTATGTGACTTAGCTGCTGTATATAATAGATTAGGTAAAGCATATTTAAAAAATGATGTTGCAAATGCATATGAATACTATTTACTTTCTTCCAAAATCCTTAATGAGGTTGCTAAGAACAAATCGCAAAACATAGTGCTTATTACTGAACTGTCAAATTCGTATGATGGTTTAGGCGAGACTGCACGAGTTAAAAAAGCTTATTTAGATGCTGTGTTTCACTATGAACAATCGCTAAAATTGAGACTACAGTTATATCAGCAATTTCCTAATAATATTGAAGTTGCTCGTAAACTTTCCATGCTGTATAACAAATTAGGTGATGTCGCTAAAGATAATAGAAATTTTGATGAAGCGATGGGAAAGTTCGATCAATGCTTAGAAATACGAAAAAAACTTTATAGTAGTTTTCCTGGTAATAAATTACTTGTAGAAGATTTATCCAGTTCATATACAAGAATTAGTAATCTTTTATTTGACCAAGGAGATTTAGAAGCTTCTTTGGAAATTATTGACAAGAATATAAAACTTCAAGAAGAGCTGTACAATATAACATCTGCTGAAAGTAGCAGTGTTAATGCTTTAATCGTTATTTATAAAAAAGCTGGTAACATAGCAAAGAGTAGGGGCTATATTGAAAAATCAGAAGAGTATTTCAGAAAAGCAGAAAACATAGCCAATAGACATCTTCCACAATCTAAAAGTTTTGCTTTAACTGGTTCATATGCACCAGTTAAAAGTAGTAGTAACGAGAATATTGACCATGAAAAGACAGATGAAGTAGGCGATTTAGATCCTAAGCTTAGATTTGGAACAACCGATTTTAGTGATCCAAAATTAAGAGTTTTTTCTACTTCTGGAATTACTTCTGAGAAGTTTATTCTTACAGAATCAGACAGAGTTTGTTTTACAGTAATTGAAGGTGTTGATTTTGGCCGTGTTTTTTTGCTAGAAAGCCCCGAAATAGTATTAGGGCGCAATGAAGAAGCAGATATTCAAATAGACGATGAAAGAGTTTCTCGTAAACACTTGCGTTTCTCATTGATAAAAACCCATAAAGGCGAAGCACGTGTTAAAGTGGCTGATCTTAATAGCAAAAATGGTATTTTTGTTAATGGTGTTAGAGCTTATGAACAAGAATTAAGAAGTGGTGATAAAATTAAACTTGGTGACACAATATTAAAATTTGAGATAAAAGATCAATTAGATATTTCTTATCATGATAAACTCTATCAACAAGCAACCCGTGATCCTCTTACCGGATTGTCAAATCGTCACTACTTTCATAATCAGTTAAGGAGATTTATCTCTTTATCATTACGCTACAGTCGAGAACTATCAATAATAATACTTGATATAGATTTCTTTAAGAAAATTAATGATGACTATGGTCATGATGTTGGCGATCAGGTTTTAAAAGAGGTAGCGAAAATCTTAATTGAATACGCACGTACCAATGATGTTACTGCTCGTTTTGGTGGTGAAGAATTCGTTATGTTATTGCCAGAAACTAATTTAGAAAGTGCTCTCGTAATAGCAGAACGAGTTAGGGTTGCTGTAGAAAATCATAATTTTGAACATGTCGCATGTCGCCATAGCGTCACTATTAGTATTGGAGTAGCAGAATATGTAGGGGACACTCTAGATGGTGAAGACATAATTAAAAGAGCAGATGAAGGAGTTTATCTTGCTAAAAATTCTGGGCGAAACCGAGTTTGTATTGCACATATAACCTAGCAAAGTAGCGGAATTAAAATAAACATACTACTTTTCTTGAAAAACATGAGGATGTTATGAAGATTTTTAGTAATATTCCGCTAGACGATGGTGACACGACAATAAAAAACGCTTTTGTAGCTATTGTTACTGTTTTAGAACAGAAAAAAAGGAAAGGGTTAATACTTCCATGCTCATTAAGTGAACTTTTGCCTGATAATGAAGATTTTCAATGGTTATACTTATGGGCAAAAAATTTAGGGGCATATACAGCATCTACTTGGCTATCTCCTGGGGAAAGTTTTAGTTTTGACAAATCACATTTACCTAGCCAGATAGCAATAGGTTCCTTACTTATGTTTCTTAATTCTGAAGTTGCTAGGCGAGAAGCTGATGAAGGCCACTTATGGGCATTTTGCTGTAATAGATTCTCTTCTGCTACGAAAAACTTTTTATTTTCCTCTAATAATCAACCTACTCAACTACATAAAGATGCCCTAGAAAAAGCTGCTAGATGGTTAAAGTTGAGACATGTATTTGGAGTAAAAGGACTTCAAAATTGGTTTGATAGCATTTATTTACAGTTTGGTTTTACTTGTCGCGGTTTTCATAGACGGTTACCTGAATGGCTTGCAGGATATGGTCGAACCCAAGCTATAGATCACTTACTAAGTTCTGATAAGGGTAGTAGAAGTTTCAAAGCATTGTGGGAAGCTTTGAGAAATTATCGGCGTAACAATATTGGGCAATCATCTTTATATCAAATACTGATAGATAATCCTTGGGTGTTACCTGAATGGGTAGAGGATTTAGTTAGCATATCAAAACAACGCCCTGAATTAGCAGAGCTAAAAAAACCTTTAGAGTCTGAGACAACAGATATTTCATTCTTGAGTCAACCTATATTTGTTTGGGATCCTCCTAATACGCCAAATTTTTCTACGCAAATTAGTAATATTGCTAGTCTTGATCTTTCAGAGGCTACTTATGATCTCACCATAGATGGACAAGCTTACGCAAGATTGATACGTCAAAGTGATAACACTTATCATGTGTTCCCATCTATAGATATTGAATTTCCAATAACATGCCCAACACCTTTAGCCCAAATAACTAATTGTAACGGTCAAACTATACATAGTATGCCTATAGATTGTTGGGATTCAAATGAAGATATAACTATATATAACCTACCTTCTGGACAACGATTAAAAGATCCTTGGCAAGAACAAATGAAACAATCTTCAGCATATGCCCTACTATTAGCCTCAGATCTAAAGATTTATCCAGAACCTAACTACTGGCAAATTCTTGGTAGAAACCAGTTAAGACTATACTTTTTATCAAACAATTGGCCATCAACTAATGTTTTATTGGGTGATAATATTTTTTGGCAACCTTGTTTATCAAATATTAGTAATGACCAACAATATCCATGGATACGCTCTATTACGTTGGAATTATTTAGTAATAAGCCAATTGTATTAAACATAACGCACCCAACAGATATAGAAATCACTTTTGTTAGATATAACGGTTTACCTATTAATTTTAAGAAAGTAGATGATAATAATACTTTACTAGAACCAATATCATTATCTTCAACAATAGGCCGCCAAATTTCTCTTAGATTAGGTTTAACTAATGGAGTAGATATTACTAGTATAATAAAAACTACCGTTGGTTTAGACTTTTTTGGTGTTACTCAACTAACTTCAAATGGGTGGGAGATTTTTGAAAGGGAAACTAAATTAACAGTTGAACAAGCAAAATCTACTCAATTCAAGATTTGTCCTCCTAAACGATGGGATAAAAAGAAAGTAGACTTAAAAGAGTGGGCACTAATGGAAGGAGATATTTGGTTAGGAAGGCTGCAAACCCATCCTGCTCCTATTTTTAGTCTTGCAGGGATTGGAAATCCGCTAACCTTAAGGTCTGGACCGTATAATTCTTTAGGTGACGCTATTACAATATCCGAAAGTGTTATTGATCCAGGATTAATATCGGAAATAGAAATACTACCATCTGTTAAAAGCTATGAAGAAAAACTTTTAAAGCTAAAACTTTTTCACTCTATTGAACTAGATCCTAATCATCACATTGTTTGGTGGGACATGAGTGGAGCAATACATAATTTACCCAGTGAAAAAATATTTGTTGAGGAAAAAACTTCTTGGGTATTAAATTTTGAGCAAGATTTCTCTAAACCTATAGCTATTGCAATAGCTTATAATGGTGTACGATTAGGTAGTTGGTGGTCAATTGAACCCGATTGGACATGCCTTATTCTTGAAATTAGTGAAGAAAACTCCAAGTTAGTTGCCGCATTAATACGCTGGTTTCATTTACCAATATTAAGTAAACTCGCTATACCTGCTATTCAAAGCTTGGCAAAATCCTATCCTAAATCAATATTACTTGCTTGGTTACATAACACAGGGTTACCTGCGTTTCTTTCTGTTCCAGATCTAGATGATAGTTGGCTAGCAGCAGTTCGTATACTTTTTCAAAGCTACATGCCAAGAAAGAATGACGGTAAGGAAATAGTCGAAGCTTTCTCAAACTATGATGAAAGTAATACAGAAAGTTCTTTCTTGGTTGAAGCTTTACAGAAATTTATATTTTTGTTTATGCGGGTAGATCCTTTATTGATGGGTAAAATAATAATAGCTTGGCTAAACGATTTTTATTTTCCTAAGTTTGGTAAGCTAGGAACAAAAAATATGTTACAAAAAATCTATTTCAATATAGCAGAGCTAGAAGATCTTTCTGAAAGAGGGTTTCGCACAAAACAGAAAAGCATTTTGCAAGAGATATCTGAGACTATGAAACTAGATCCAAATTTTATCCAAATAGGACTTATAAACCGAGCAATTGATAGTTTTATGGGAAAACATCTTCAACCATTTGATGAAGCAAATATTGCACTTGCTACAAGTGTTGAGCCTTTTCGCCGATTACTAACTATCCAAATTTTGGAAAATATTGCTAATAGGAAATAAATTTATGACTCAATGGGAGGCAATAATTGAAAAATTTGATTTAGTCATAAAGCAAGGAAGAAAAAAAGATATGAGTGAAATAGCTTTTAGAAAAAGCCTGAAAGAGTTAATAAGAGGAGGGCTGTCAACAAGCATGTAGAAGTGGCTCATCCTAACTTTTGCTGTACAAGGAAAACACATAAGTTAAAATACCTCAACCAAGAAATAAAGGATGGGGTAAACAATGGTAAATCAAGCAATAATGCCAAGAGAATTTGAAATAGAAAGTTTAAGAATAGAGCAAGGAAATATAAAAGCAATACTGATAAATGTAGCAAGCAAATCCAAATGCCCATTGTGCCAACAGGAAAGTAGGCGAATCCAAAGCCAATATTTAAGAACAGTGGCAGAATTACCTTGGAGTGGAGTTGCTGTAGAGTTCAGCCTACAAGTAAGAAGGTTTTATTGCGATAATGGTAAGTGCATTAGAAAAATCTTCAACCAAAGACTACCAGAATTAGTAAGGGCATATGGAAGAAAAACCTTTAGGCTAGAAAAAATACTGAAGGTAATAGCATATGCAGAAGGAGGAGAAAGCGGAGCAAGAACAGCCAAAGAAATGGGAATAAAAGTAAGTGCAGCTACATTACTTAATCAACTACGAAAAAATGCATCTATCAAGGCAGCAAAAGTGCGAGTTTTAGGAGTTGATGATTGGGCAAAAAGAAAAGGCCAAAGCTATGGAACTATTTTAGTAGATATGGAAAAAAGGCAAGTAATAGAATTGTTGGAAGATAGAGAAGCACAAACCTTTGCAAATTGGCTAAAAGAACATCCAGAAATAGAGGTAATAAGTAGGGATAGAGGACAATCTTATGCACAAGGGGCAAAACTAGGTGCGCCACAAGCAATAGAGATAGCAGATAGATTTCACTTACTACAAAATATGACTCAAGCAATGGAGAGAGTACTCTTAAGTAACTATAAAGCATTAAAGACAACAGCAAAAGAATTATTTTTAGAACAAAATCAACAACTTAGCCAAACTAGCCAAGAAAATATAGGCCAAGAAAGAAAACCACAAACAAAAGTAGAACTCTTGTCGCAAGCTAGAAGAGAAATAAGATTAAGCAGATATCAAGAGGTAATAAACTTAGCCAACCAATCTTTGCCGTTAAGAAAAATATCGCATCTGACAGGTATAAGTAGGAACACAGTAAGAAAATATGTTTTGGTGAAAGAGTTACCAGAAGTAGCTAAAACTAAACGTGTAAGTAAGATAGAGCCATATGTTGAGTACTTAAGACAGCGATTTCATCAAGGTTTCACTAATGCAGTATTTTTGCTGGCAGAAATAAAGAAACTAGGTTTTACAGGTTCAGTGGAAATATTACGTAGAGCAATAAGAGGGTGGCGTAGAGGCTCAACAGAAGTAGAAAAAAAGGTTGCTCTTGTGCCATCAACGAGAAAACTGTCATTTGCTATATTGGATTTAATCAAAGAGAAAGACCAGACAAAGAAATTAGAACAAGAAAACTTTATTAATAGGCTATGCAAAGTTTCAGCAGAAATTAATTTAGCCAAAGATTTAGGAAAAGAATTTATTGAAATTATCAGAGAGCGCAAAGAACAAGATTTAGATGGCTGGTTGTCCAAATCTATAAATAGTGGGATAGAAGAGCTAAAAAATTTTGCTCAGTCTTTAATCAAAGATTTAGCTGCTGTGAGAAATGCTCTTTTATTTGAGTGGAGCAATGGCCAAGTTGAAGCACAAGTTAACAGACTTAAAGCTCTCAAAAGGCAAATGTATGGTAGGGCTAATTTGGATCTTTTGAAAGCTAGAGTCTTAAAAACTGTTTAGTTTGTTGCTTAATATTTTAGCTCGTCCTTATTATTTTTAAATTTGAGCTATTTTACACTCATTTATTTGAGGCTGATATTTTATTGGTTTTAATTTTTAATTTTCTGGTTACTAACATTTTTGACTACGTTATTTCCATAGAGCAATATTACTATTAAATTTATTTTAACTTATGTGTTTTCCTTGTACAGCAAAAGCTCGGATGAGCCCAAAGTTCTTCTCAGATCTAGATGAAGTAATAAAACTTATAGAAAATAGTGTTGTAGATCTTAGTAGTGAAATACCACATGGTCAAGGACATACATACCTTAGAGAAATACTACTAGTAGCAGATCATAATGCATATCACACAGCAGAAATAATTCATATTCGTAAAGTACTAGGAATATGGGGATAAGGATAATCTAGTTAATAGTTAAAGTGTAACTAATTGCTGATGTTATTTCGTTCGCGATCCTTATCATCCGCACAGGTCAGCAACTTGGACTAAAATAAGAAACGATTTTGTCGAGCATATGTATGGTTTTCTGCTTAGTTTACGTCTGTTTTAATAAAGTAGATTTTTAGAGCTAAAGGATACCATATTTTTAAAGAGTAAATACAAGGTTTTTTAAATAAGTAAATTGCCAAGAATATTTTTTTGTAAAAACAAGCGCCATAACTTTATGGCGCAAAGGGTGCAAATTATTGATTTTTTTACTCCTTTTGCCTATTTTTCAGAAAAATGAATGGATTTTTCAGAATGATATTAGTAATAATGACTAGTGTGGTTTTTAATGTACCTTTTGCTCCAGTCAAGTGAATGAATATTTCATTATTCTTGGGGGATATAGGCCGATTATGACTAAACGTTTAAATTTCTTTAGTATAATAACCATTGTACTTTTAATTATGGTTGGTTGTGGGAAATCTTCTAATCAAGGAGAAAACCTTAATAAGAGTGGGTTTTTGATAACACAAATTTCACAAATTAGTGGTTTGGTATCTTGTGGAAATAGCAAATACGCTTGGGTTTTGAAAGAAAAGCAATCTAACCAAGTATTTGTATTAGATAATTTGGGTAATATTGATACTGAGCCTATATTCAGCAAAGATTTTTTATTTTCTGCAGATGATATTACACCAGCAGGCGATAGTGTTCATGCTTGGATAAATCCAAATGGAAAAAATGGTCTTTATTTAATTAGTATAAATAAGGAAAATTACTCTCCTATCTTAGAGAATGAAACAATTAGGAATGTATTTCCTGCTGGAGATCAAAAGCATGCTTGGATACTAAGTTCTAATAATGATTTATATCTTGCTAATACTAACGGTATATTACTTAATAACGGCCAAAAGTTGTTACAGGCCAAAGCTCTGTATGTTTTTCCAGCAGGGGGTGATGGGAAGCAAGCTTGGGTTCAATTAGATCATGGAGTTTGTAGTATAACTTTAAAAGATGATGAAACAATTAAAATAAGTAATAACTTCTTGGAAAATGAAATAATTAAGAATATAGAGCCAGCACAAGATGGACGACATGCCTGGGTACAAACAGAAGATGGCTTTGGGCTTTATTTAATTGATATAAACGGAAACGTTTTAAATGATAAGAAAAAATTACTTGAAAATGAACAAATAAACCTAATTAGCCAAGCAGGTGATAAAAAGCATTTATGGGTTAATTTATATAAGGATAAACAAAAGAGCGAACTTGATAAAGGACTATATTTATTGAGTACAGAAGGAAAAGTACTAAATGGCGGAGATAAGATACTGAAAGAATGGGAAATTTCTGAGATTTTTCCAGTAGATGATGGAAAAAGTGCTTTTGTTAAACCACTTAGTAATGGGTTGTATTTATTAAAAATAAATGGAGAACGAGTAGATATAGTTAATAATAATAAAGTGCTTTTTGGAGAAGAAAAACAACTTAGGATTATCAATGTGGGAGATAAAAAACATGTATGGGTAAAGCCTAGTCCTGGATATGGAATATATGTTGCTAATGTAAATGGCGATATATTAAATGAGAAGAAGTGGTTAAAGGATATTTTGATTGTTGATGTAGTGCCAGCTAATGATGGTAGACATGGTTGGGTAATACCAGGGAATGGTAATGGTATATATTTGATTAGTATTGATAATCCATTTAATGAGAATGAGTATCTAGATAGTAGAATCTGTCTTGAGAATATTTATCCAGCGGAAAATGGAAAATATGCATGGGTCATAGGCAAAACTGGTAGCTATATTTTTAATTCACCTGATGAACTAGAAAACTTAACACTTAAATTTGGCGGTAAAACACTAGATTTAAAATCAAAAGTCGAAGAAAAAATTGATATGGCCAATAAATTAAAGATTAATTTGAAGTTATTAGGTATATCAAAACCTCAGGCTATGAAATGTGGAATTAGAGTAGAAATCAATGATGGCAATCAAAGAGTAGGTTATGGAGAAACAGTTGTTGATAAAAGCTCACAAGAACAAGAAATGGAGTTAGCATTATTTTGGGTAAGCAATATAAATCGAAATTCCAAATTTAATATAACTGTAGCTTATACTGATGATTTAGGCAGTAATTTAAGGGTTATCTGGCCAAGGGTAAAATTGGATCTACCTTGGGTTGAAAGGAAAGAAACTAAAACAATTTTTCTATTTTTAGTTTTATTTGTAGTTCTTTTAATACTCTTATTAATTCAAAAAAACTTCCCTTCGTCTTTAAAATCTTATGGAAGATGGCTACCATTTTTATTTTGGTCAGGAAGTGGTGTTAGTGGAAAGCTTCCAGATATAATGGCAAATGCTATTGATGGTAATTTACTAAATTATTTATTACTAATAACGTTATTAGGTTTTTCTTTTTTCTGGTTAATTTCTCCAGATATCTTTCGGGCTTTGATAGACATTCAGCCATTTTATTTCTTGGCTGGTCCAGCGTTATCATTTCGTCGGGTGAGACGACATGTATTTTCTGATTATGTTGGGAGACTAAAGAAACAAATAGAAGAGGCAAAAAAAAGCAAAATAGAAGAAATATACATTGAACTTCCAATAGACATTAATAAGAATAAGAATGTTCAATTACCCAGTGTGCCTACTTTAACATCACAAAATATATGTGAGCTTTTGACAAATGCAGAGCCTAGTAAAAGAGTAAATATACTTATTGAATCTCCTGGGGGACGAGGTAAAACGGCTTTTTTTAGGGCAGTTCTCCTAAAAGCCATTAACGAGTTTGAGAACAACCCTTTAGCTCCTATACCCATATTTTGTGATATAAATGATAAAAAAATAGAAGAATTAAAGAGCATAGAAGATTTAATTATAGATTGCTTAGGGAAATTTTCTATCTCAAAAGATAAAGATTTAGTTAGATTACAGCTCGAGAGCGGATTTTTTTTTCTAGCTATTGATGGTTTAAGCGAATCACTCCTGGATTCTTCAATAATTAAAGATTTTGTTAATCCAAATAACAATTATAGTAACACTAAAATTATTCTTACTTCTAGGCCACAAGCAGAATATGACCGCGCTTTAGAAATTGCTGATCCTCTACTAATTATAGAACCAAAAAGATTAGGAGATGCAAAAGGAGCAGGAAATGAAAAAACACAATTAGAAATATTTGCAGCAGAGTATACCAAAGATACAGATATAGATATAGCACAATTAATGGATATAATTAAAACAGTTTGTAAGGGACCAGATAATACATATCTTCCTATTCTTGTTCGGTTTACAATAATGGCTTATGCAAATCAAATGCATATTAATAATAGGGATAATAGTGAGCTTACGACAAAAGTGCATGATAAAAACAAAATTTCCCGTAATCTCACGGATAATATTAGTTTAGAGAGTATTTATCGAGGTACTTTTCAATACCTATATCGAGACGATCAGATAGAAACAGTACTTAAGGAGGTGGCTGGTTTATGTGTTGCCACATATTGGGAAAAAGGTTGTCGAACCATAGCCTCAGCAGGCAAGGAAATCCTTATTGAAGACCTAAGAAAAAATGGTGTCGTTATTCCTGTTAATAATTTATTAAATTTAAATGGTAGTAATATTTATACGGAAGTAAAATTTGTTCATGCTTCAATGCAGAGTTATTTAACTGCTTATGGATTATTTGTGCAAGATAAATGGGAAAGCTTATTAGAATCTGCTGGAGATCCAAGATTTATGAAAGAACGGTCAGATATGCTTACCGAATATAGTACAGAATTATTCCAAATGTGTTTGATAGTTTTCCGTCCAAAAGATGTGCTTAGAGATAGGCTTCAAAGTGAAATAATAGAATGGAGTAATTCATGGGCAAATAAACTAACAAAAGATAATATAACTGAATCTATTCCTGAACCTATAAAATTAAAGATCGAAGAAGAAATAAAAAACGATATAAATATTAGTGTAAATGCTTATATTAACAAGGTAGTTGATCTTTGCTATCAGGCCGACAGAGAAAAAGATGACGTACATAAACTTGGAGTTTTTTTCTCAGGACTTGCACCTTTAATCTTAAGATTTAAAAGGGAGCTAGAAGTGGAAAATAGAAAAAATAATTCACCGCAGGCAGAAAAACCAGTAAAAGAGGAGGTAAAAGTAAGTGAGAGAAAAGCCCATCAGTAGGAAGAAGAAGTTATAATCAGAAGGGTCAAAAGTCGGTCAGTGAATGAGCATTCATAGCTGCAAAAAAGTGGTAATAGAAGCTGGAAAAAAGCTGTAGTAGAAAGTGGAAAAACTAATGGTAGAGAATGGATATTGATAGCTAGAAAAAGCTACGATTAGAAACTGCCAAAAGAGAGTTGTCAAAGGAGAGTTAAGGAGCAAGAAAAACAGGTAATAGAAAGTGCAAAAAGACTGTCAGTGAATGGGGATTCATAGGTAGAAAAAGCTAGGATTAGAAGCGGCAAAAAGTCTGTAGGTGAATGACAATTCATCGTATGAAAGAAGTAAGGTTAGAGTTTGAAAAAATGAGAAAAAAGGCAACATAAGAAGAGCAAGGAATGGAGGTAAGAAAGCTAGCTCAACAGCTCCGACAAGTGCAACTTAATGATCCCAACAATCACAAAAAATATAAGCCACCAAAGGGCAATTCACCAAAGGGAAGTAGGGCAAAAGCTCAAAGTAAGAAAGGGCAAGAAAGCAAAGTTAGGAAAGCCCAATTCAAGAACTCAATTCAAGAACTCAATTCAAGAAGTGAAGCGAAGCAAGCAAAAGCTATAAAGCTAAAAGCAAAAGCAAAAAGCTTTGTGTTGGGGAATCTGGGTTAGTGTTTAAGGAAAAGCTATAGAGGAAAAAGCTTCAAGAGTTTAAGCTTTAAAGCATTAAAAGCATTGCAAATCTTAGGTGAAAAATTAGGGATATAAAGACACAAATAAATGAGGCAAGCTAAAAGCATCTCTAGGGAGGGGCAAAAGACTGTAAAAAAGCTTTAATAGAGCTAAAAAGTAATGAAAGCGACGAATGAAGAACAATTGATTGAAGAATCGACCAAAAACATCAAAG
>JBDIBI010000020.1:0-121093 GCA_039812885.1 Blastocatellia bacterium | reverse complement strand
CTTTATCTTATTTCTATTATTGAACATGCTAAATCTTGGCTCTTTGAGGATAAGAAACTTTTTGGTGATGACTGGCAAAATTTAGTTCAGCTTCATCTTTTAGCTGCTTAATTTTTTGCCTATTTTTTTAGCTTGGCTTTTTGGTAGCTTTTTGGCTACTTGGCTGCTGCTTTGCCTTTTTATTCCTGACTTTTTTATTTTCTTGCTTTGTCTTTTTGCCTTTTTGCTTTTTCCTTACTTAAATTCTTGCTTTTTACTTTTTGCCTTACGTATTTATGTTATTATTTATTCTTGTCTACCCCTATCTTTTTATTCCTCAACTATTCAGCTTTTTTAACTGAATAGCCTCGTGTGGGGACAATTAAAATCGGTCAAGGCAATAACTTTGCTTTGTACGGTTCACCCCCACGGGTGTGGGGACAATGGCAATCCAAAGGCTTTCGCTAGTACCTCTAACGGTTCACCCCCACGGGTGTGGGGACAATAAGATCTTTAATTGACAAAAATGCCCTACTAACCGGTTCACCCCCACGGGTGTGGGGACAATACTGCGAAACAAAAGACTTATAGACATAAATTGCTTCTAAGTCAATAAAATATTTTCTTCTGTCTCCTATTTGTTTGGAGTGTAGATTAATTGTAAACCATCAAAGTCTACTATCTTGCGTGATGTGTTCCCACACATACGTAAGGAAAATCCTTGCTCATTGGCTGCGTTGTGTATCATTATTCCTCCTCCTTCTCGTAATTTAGCTACTATGTTCTTCCATAACAATTCTCTTACCATTGCTGAAATATTGCCTACAAATACTCCAGTATGTACTTCTAATAGCCAACGAGTCAGTTCTCCTCGTAAACTGATAGGTACTTTTTCTAGTACTATTACTACCATTGTAAACCTCCATAAGTTAACTTAATTCATCTTCAGGTGTATCAGGTTCATCTGCCCAGTTAATACCGCCAGGTGATGAATCCCAAAGATTACTTGGTGGTTGGTTTGGTAGGTCAAAAATACTATTTTCTTGACGGCTAATAAGTAAGGCTTTGTCTATGTCTGGTAAAATACGCTGTAACAATTTTTGGCTATAGAAATAATCTCGACATTTATGGCGAACTCGTCTTTCTAAATTATCTAACCCTTCAGAAACAGCTTGAAAGGCAATAGGAATCGTTACATCAGCTTTGTATAGGTCAGCTATATCATAAACAAATGATAGCATTTTACCTGTATGAATAAACCCTAGTGCCGGACTATAGCCTGTTGAAATAATTGCACTATGACAAATTCCATATAGACAACTGTTTGCGGCAGACAAAGCGCGATTAATTGGGTCAGCATCTTCCCAACTATCAGTTTTATAGGAACGACCAGCCCAAGTTATTTTGCTTTGTCTACTAGCTTTGGCATAGGCTTCACGGACTCTGATTCCTTCTTTCCCTCGAATTTGTTGCAGTGTTAAATTTGCTGGTAATGGATCTGGAAACCGCATTTCATAAAGCTTTCTAACTACTTGCAAACGTAGACCAGGATCAGAACAGAGTTTAGCTTGATGCAACAGAGATTGAGAAGAGCGAGTTTCTCCCATCCCTTCAGCATAAAACCGCACACTGCCTTCACCAACCCACAAGACTAAACAGCCATTGTCAGCTAAAGCTTTGATTGCTGCATGTGAAATGCTAGTTCCTGGCCCTAACAGTAGTGTGTTTAATGAAGCACAAGGTACAGAGGTTTTTCCTTCAGCATCATGAAAAGCAATAGAAAGTGCTTCCTGATCTATGCGTTGATGCTCAACATAAAGAAAACTAAGACTATCTCGTAGTTTAGGCAATAGATGAAGATCTTTCATAAAATGTCCTCCTAGTGTAGGGATAAGTAAATCACCCCCACACTAGTGGGGACAAAAATGTATTTAGTTGTCAAAGAGCTTGACTACTAAAAGTTAGGAAAGTAGCTAAAACTCCTTGCTGATAAGCAGTTAAGCCTTAAAGTTAATAAGTATTTGGATTAGCAATAGAGAGTAGTCCAAATCCATAACTCTTACCTGAACCAATCCCATTAAGTAACGTCTGCTTAAATACTTCTAAATCAGTGATTTCTAGTTCACCTTGAAATAGAACTGCTCCAAAGGAAAGTTTATGATCTTTTTTGAACCCATAAACTTTGCTTACAGCTTGAGTTTGTAGACTAGAAATATCTGTATTTAACTTAAGCGAAAGTAACTTAAAACCACCTAAAGCAGCTTTTCGTTTTAACCACAAGATTTGATCTTCTTCTTTTTGAAACTCTACACGTTTGCCATTGCTTTTTTTACCATCAATAGAAGGACTTGCAATTTTACGTGTAGGGTTAGCTCGTAGCCTGAAGATTAGACGCATTCCTAGTTTTAGGTTCTGATAAGCTTCTTCTACAGATTTACAAGCGGGATTAGGTAAGTTACTAGTTTCGAGTAAGTAGTTTTGTGGGAGATTTTCCCAGCTTGGTAGAGTTTGAGATTGCACTAATAGTGTAAGTCCTGTGTTTTGTTGAGATTGTTCTAGGCGATAAAGAATGCCAAGCTGAGTTCGCACACTATTAGTGTTATTAACTTGAGGAAATGCTCTAAGAATAGTGCGATGCAAATGTTGGCAATCTACTAAATCATTTTGCACCGCTCTATTTCGAGGGTTTAAAAGTAAGCGGGATAAGTACATCTTATTTGCCTCCTTTAGGGGTATTTATTTCCATTGTCACAACTCTACGAATGGTGAAACGCCTTTCAGCAAAGGAAATAGGAACATCTTGACGAACTTCGACAATATGCTCTGCTGTTGTATCTATTGTGTTAGCATCAACAACAAGACGCAATTTTTCAGGTGTTTCTTTTTTTTCAATAAAAGGCTTCCAAGGATGATTGCTTAAAACAGTCATTAGGTTTTGGTCTTGTAAACCGTCAGGAACATAAACTGGAAGTGATGGAATAAAAGCTTTTCGCCCAAGGCAAAGTTGCCAATGAGGGTTAGCTAATGCAAAATGAAGTTGCTCGAGTAGTGCAGAGTTATTGCTTTCTAACCCAACTAAAAAGTCTGCATCATTTAGATAAAACCTTTCAGAAACAACAGTTCCTCGACTTTTTGCATCAGCTTTAATTACTCCATAATCATCAGTTTGACGGTGAGAACCTCCTGCAGTGTGAAAATCTCGCTTTACTAAACCGGGAAGCTCTACACGAACTCCCATTTTTAGTTCTGTTAGTTGGTTTAAGGTTGGAAATCCATCTCCATCAACTTCATAGCGAGGTTTACCTAAAGCTGCACCTAACAAACCAATAACCCCGCTTTTAGAAGGTTCTAAACCAGTGTCACGAATAGAGAAGCGGCTTTGTGTTCCCCAAGACTGCATTGGCCCAGCTAGTCTAATGAGCAACGTTGCCATATCAATTTCCCCCTTTAGGTGTTGTAAGCTGTTGGGAAACTTTTTCTACTAAATTGTCTAAGCTTCCTGTGTCAGCGTCAGATAAAGAAGAATTAGGTTTTGCATCAGAGTCCAAGCAAATAAACCATTTACCTAATATATCTTTATCACCATAGACTTTAAGGAGTTGTTCCCAGTAATTAGCCAAATTTTTAATAGAGCCTTTGACTAAGTCATAATCATTTTGAGGGCTGGGTTGAACAGGTTTAACAAAAGCATTTGCCAGTGACCAAAAATTAGTTTTACGTAACACTGCTAGAACAAAAGAAGGTGGATTTTGTGCTGCCATACTATTTTGCTTACCTGTAGGAATTGCATTTACAGAAGCTTGAATAAAGGCTGAAATAGCTTTAAGTGTTAGTTCTTGATCTTGGCCTAAGTTATGTTGGAGTTGTTTAATGTCTACATTTGCATAACGATAAAAGCAAGCGGAATTAAATTCCACTGTGCCTAACATTCCTGCACCAGTGTCTTGAGCTTTGGCTAAGTCATCAACTGCGGTAAAAAAGTCAAACTCAATGTTAACTTTGTTGGTGGAAATAGCATGAGCAACCTGACAAGCAGCATCAATATTTTTATCTGGTAAATCAGCTAGCATACGACCAAACATTGCTAAATCAACGGCTTTACCTCCATCCATTGCTTTTAGAACTAAATTTTTGATTTCATTTGGTAATGCATCTTGGCTAGACTTTTTAGCATCTTTAGCGGGTTTTTTGCCTTCTGTATTACTTGAAATTGTTATTTGGCTAAGTTGTTCCCAATGCTCTAAACATAAGTTGGTGAAATCGTCTATCTCTTTTTGTCCTAAAAACAATAAGTACTGAGTTTTGTTATCTTTATCAATCTTAAGCTTAGCTCCACTAAGTAGAGTTTCTACTACAGTACGAGCTTCATTTTCTGCTTTACCTTCTTTTACTAAACGTTCAACTATTGTGTTAGAAAGTAGTTTAGTTCGTGAAGCAAGAAATTGAGGTTCTAATAAACCTGAACTCTTAAAGTTTTCTCTGATGGAGCGTTTAATACATTGGCTAGAGACACGAGCGCGACGAAATCCGCCAAAGTCGCAATCTTTAGGGGCATTGGTATCATCTCGATTTAAGTTTGATGGTGCAAAGTTTTGTATAAGATGTAATTCTAAGAACATAGTATTTTCTCCTTAAGTTTAACTTATTTGTGGTTGAATTTGGTTATTTGTATTTTCAGAATCTTGTTGCTGTGTGCTGGTGCTAGCACCCCAAAAAGCTTTTGCCCAACGGCGTTGAACTATACGGTTGTCATTTTCCCACTGTTGAAGATCTTTAAGTAATTGTAGCCAGTTTATTGCAATTTCATGAGATTTTAGCAAGCTAACTGCATGGCGCAAGTGAGAGGATAAATCTTCTAAACGGCAATTTAGTAAGGCTGTAAAACGTTTCTCAATGCTTTCACTAGCATTAGGGTTGTCTTTAAGTTTGGCAAAAGAAGCCCCAAAATTAGTTTGCCATTCTGGAAGATTATCAATTGCCCAAATTTTTTGATGTAGAGCAAAAAGGGAAGCAACTAAATAGTAATTGTCCGCTTGTTTATCGCTTAAGTGGCTGGTGTAAGAAGCAACATAAGGAAACATTTGGCTTACTTCACCAGGGGTTTTGCCTAAACCACGACGTAACGCGGCTAGTGCAGCACGATTTTCTTTCTCAACTAGTTGTTCTAGAGAGTGGATAAATTTTTCAGCTAAAGAAGTTTTATTTATTTCAGTCATAAATTTTCCTTAAATGTCCTTTCTTAAAGCGAGGTTGTGGTTTTGCTTTGAGGTAAATAATCTTTTAATGAAGCCGTAATTGCCGCATGGAATTTGCCTTCTACGGCTGCAACGGCTTTAAGTGTACGGCTAGAAGTGTCAAGGCTTTTAGTGATAGATTCAAATATAGATGCTGCAATATTACGTAATAAAACAGCCCATTTTGTTAGTTCATTTTTTCCATAAGTAATGGTTTGATCTGCATTTGTTTCTATATCATTTGGTAAGTTGATTAATAGCCCTTTGAAAGGTATTTCTAGCTGTGACCAATATTTTGTAGCAGCATCAAAGTTTTTGGCTAATAATTCAATTTGTTCAATAGCTTTTTTACTGAGGTTTTGAGCAGTTTCTTGGTCAGATTGAGGATAAAGCAATAATTTGGCAAGATCTTTAACTACAGACCAAGAATACTTATTGGTAGCCCAAACTCGCTTTTCCACTAATTCGGCCAAATCCACCGCCTTTTTTAATGGCTCTAATAGTGTTTCATTGTGTTCATTGAAATATTTTCCTGGAACTGATAAGCGCTCCTGCTTCCAGAATTTCATTATGGGTCTGCCCGTTTCTAAGCATTGTCCAAGTACTTGAATTTGATAAAGATGTTTTCTTTCTAAAACTCCATCTTCAATTAATGTAGCCACATGTTTTAGAGCTAGAGGTATTTTATGAGGTGACTTAGATGAAAGCCTAAATAATGTATGACTGTCTCGCCAAATCGCTTTATTTTCCTGGAGTTGCCAAACTAGTAAACCATCTTTTTCAGTACGGGAGTAGACGTAAAGAGGTTCTTGCTTCCAACCGTCTATTAATGCACGGCCTTGAGCAAAATAGCACTCTTTTGGCAACTCATTTGGGACTAAGCGAATACAACGACTTGGCCAAGTGAGATACTGCAAAATTCCTGTTGGGACAGCATTATGTTCTGGTTGCCATTTAGTTACATCTTCCCAGATTGGTTTATCTTCTAGAGTTGATTTAAGAGTTTCATCTGCATAAAAGTTTAGTAAGTTAAGTGTTAAGGTTTCAAAAAGGTTTTTGCCTTGCATCATAACTATTACACCTCTTGTCCAAGGTGAATCTTTAGTGTAAATGGTTTCACTTTTAGCCGCAGCCGCCGCAAAGTTTTGAACACTCAATAGCCAGTGAGTTGCAATCTTGGGAGAAACAGGTTCTTCTTTGTCTTCCCAAATATGATCAAACCAACTAGCAGCATTTCCTGCTGTTGTTCCCCAACCTAAACGTTTAATAGAGGATGGATTTTTGATACTGGCGTTATATTGTTGATAAAACGGCCATTCAGGATGGAATAAGTCAAAACGGTCTTGCCATTCTGAAAAATAGCTTGTTAGAACTTCAGAAGAAAAAGCTTTTTCATTCCAAAGCCTTTCTTCCCAATCAGATAGGCTAGTAGGTGCAAAAAGACGCTGAGTAATCGCTAAAAGTAACCTGTACAAAGACACTGTTACAATTGGTGACTCAGCAAACACTTCTTGAATTTTATGCGCTTGCATCAGAGTTTCTTGTAAGCCTAAATCTTGCTGGCTACCATCGCTCATAATACAAGGAATCCAAGGCTTGTGAACTAAGTTAAATGAATACATTGTGTTAGCTCCTATTAAATTAATTGATAATAATGCCTAAGTCTTTATCTAGGTGAATTTCATACTGCTTATTTGGATCTGGCCAAATGCCTGTTGTAGTTAGCTTTAGCAATCGATGGTTGCGCAATAGTGCGGAGGTTCGCCAATTAGGCGGACAAACTGATTCATCAAAATTGCCTAATAAACTAAAAACAACCTTTTTGTTTTGTAAAGTTGCAGAATAAGTTAGTAATTCTTTGATTTCAGATAGATTAGGAGGTTTTGCCCAGTCAAATTTATCATACTGATTAGGTAAAAGACAGATGACAGATACACTAGGCTCTGTTAGCCTAGTACGTGCTTGCAAATCAGTGTGTAGGTCTGGGCGATCCTCTTCTAAACTCCTGTTGCACAAATCCAAGAGATTGTTATCTGGATAATAGGGAGGTGGAACTACTACTTGGCTAGGGAGCATTTCTAGCTTTTGCAGATTGTTAGCTAGCTCTGCTTTAGTTTTTTGCCATTGTGCTTGTAGCTCAGTGCTTGCATTCATGGGGCAAAGAGCCGAATCGTTATAACAAGCTTCTACAAGGGGTTCTACAGATTCAGGTATTTCAATTTCTGAGCGATTAGCCAAAGCTAAGAATGAGCGTAGTAAAATATGCTCATCATAAATTAAGGTATCTAAACCATCAAACTTAGGGCAATCAACAGATATTTCTGGTTTACAAACCCATAAAGTTGGTTGAGAAAGCTTTGGTAATCGTGGGCGTTGATGCCGATGCAATCGGCCTGAACGCTGTAAAATTAAGTCTATTGGAGCAATATCTGTTACCATCAAGTCAAAGTCTAAATCTAGGCTTTGCTCAATAACTTGAGTTGCTACAAGTATAGCTCGGAAAGGACGTTTAACGCTTGAATCATTGGAATCTTTCAGATCTTTTGGTTTGCCAAATTTACTTAATACACGTTTTTCACGTTCAGCACGATCTTTGAAAAGATAACGGGCATGAAACAAGTCTAAATCCAACTCTATATTTTTAAATTCAAAATAGGTTTTAAGGGCTTGATAAACTTGTTGCGCTCGGTTTACTGTGTTGCAAATAATTGCAGCACAACCTCCATCTGATAACGCAATAATTAACTTTTCTGCTAATTCAAAATATTGATTTGGTGGGTCAGGAATATGGCCATTAACCCACTCAATTTTCAGAGTTCGAGTAATTTCTGGAGAAACAGAGATTGTAGTAGCTGCTATTTCTTGATTATTTGCCCAACTAATACAAGGATAAGCTTGTTGTAAATGATCTAAGTTAGGTGATTTATTTGAATTGTTTAACCCACGATAATAAGCTGCAAGTAGTGCATTACGTCGAGATTTAGGCAAGGTAGCTGAAAGTAAAATTACTGGAGAACCTAGCGCGGCTAGCCATTCTAAAAGCCTTTCCAGAATTTTGGACATATATGCATCATAAGCATGAACCTCATCAATAATTACAACTTTATGAGCAAGGCCAAATAGACGAACAAAAACATGGCGAGTTTGCAGCACTGCCAACATTGCTTGATCAACCGTGCCTACGCCAAAGGGCGCTAAAAGGCCACGTTTGCGATGAGTAAACCATTCAGCCGTTAGGACATTGGTTTCAGTAGCACAACAATCTCCATCAGCATAAACCCCGTCTATCTTAAAAACCTTACTACCTTCTTTTTGAAGTAGCTGAAATTCAGCAGACAAAGCCGCATGGCCGTGCAGTAGCTGCAAATTAACTTTTTCATTTTCAGCACTATAGCGGGAATTAAGAAAAGCTTTTGCACGGCTGAACATTTGGTTGCTGGTAGCCTGTGTTGGAAGTGCTATGTAAAAGCCAGCAGCGTTATTTGCTGCCCAATGATCGGCTAGATACATTGCTGTTTCTGTTTTGCCTTCGCCCATTGGAGCTTCAACAATGGCTATGGCTGGAGAGCCTATTCTTTCAGCGAGTTCTGTTGCAGCTTTTTGTAATGGTCTGAGAATTTGAAGATTAGGAAAAAGTTCTGTAAAAGTACTAGACTGTTTTGGTTGAGAGGCTGTTAGCCAGCCCAATGATTTTAAGGCACGTTGAGCTTGTTTGGTTGCTCTTTGTAAATAATCTTGAATGTCAAATTTAGGTAAGTTATTGAAGTCTTCAACTTCATAAGGGAAAAAATCGCTGTTTGAGCCAACCCAATCAGCTACAGAAACTAGGCCAGCAATAATCATTGAAACAGCATGAGGAACGGTTTTGATTGAAAAATTTTTTATTACTTCTAGAGCATTAAAATTTTCCAGTAAAACTATAACAAGCTCTGAGCGTAATTTGTCCCAAGACTTTATATTTTGTCCTGCACCGCTAGGAGGATATTTAGTTAAAAATTCTTCATCTGTTGGAAAGCTACCATGATGGCCTCCAATGACTTTTGAAACTTGCCTTGCTAGTTTTCTATTTACACCATAAGTTTTTTCTAATATTTGAGTTAGTTCTTTAGCTGTAACTCGACCATGTGGAATATCACTAGGTTTGACTAAAGGAGGTTTACCCATATCTGAATAGAGAAATAGTAGATTTTTGGCTGCATCGCGTAATTGGAAAGCAGGTGAGGCTTTGCCTAAGTCATGGAGTGCAGCTAAAAAAGTAATAAATATTTCAGCTTGTTCAATAGTAATTGTTAGGGCTTGTGCAATATGTTGACGGGCAGCAGTTGATAAAACTTGTTTCCACATTTCACGGGTGACTACTGCAACATCAATCATATGACAGATTAAGGGGTGGAATTTTGTGCTAATAGTATTTTCTTGGTCGCTATGAGGAAGCTTTGCCCAAAAACGAAGAATATTTTGGATATTAATTTCGCTCATTTTAGTATGGCTCCTATTGTTTTAACTTGTTTGATAAAGTTAGTAGTTTATTTATAAAAATCTTGCATCTTATTAATTTCGCTTAATATTTCTTGTCTAAGCTCTAGAGGCTTGATTACTTGAACATGTGAACCATATTGCATAACAAAACGCTTTACTCCATCAAGAGCTGTAACGGTCATAATGATTTTTAGGCTGCCATCAGGTAGAGTGCTACGTTGTTCTGTTGGGTGAAGTTGTGGACGCTCACGAATCCAGCGAGATTGGTATTCATCAAAAATTAATTCAACATTAAATTTTTGGCTTCCACGAATCATAGAGAAACCTTCTTCAGTGTATTTGTTGAGGTCAAATGTGTTAGGGAAAGTAAATTTTTCTTCTAAAAGGGTTAATTCACGAATTCGGCTTGTATGAAAAACACGTATTTCTTTTTTATCGCAATCAAGCGCTATTAAGTACCATTCACCTTGAAAGTTTCTTAAGTTATAAGGTTCTGCTGTACGAGAACTAGTTTTGCCAGTTGAAGCAGTAAAATAAACCATGTGTATTAGTCTATGTTCCAAAATAGCTTGAGATAAAAGGCTTAAGGTTTCGTAGTTGAGTTTTGGTGATAAAGCAGCTTCAAATGAGTAAGCTTCAGAAAGTGACTCTAAATCAACAGAAATAGTATCTCCAGCCGCTTGTAAAACTTTTCTAAAAGCTAGTGTTAATTGTGGCTCAATAGCCATTCCTCTATATTGTTGAGCTAGCTTTTCTGCTAACAACAAAGCTACAAGATCAGCTTGTGTTAAGGTAATTTGTTTTACTGTATAAACTGGCTCAAAATAGTGCCAACCACGATGTTTGGGAGAATATTCAATAGGACGCTTAAGTTCATCCCTCATAAAATCAAAAGTTCGTTGGGCTGTTTTAGTAGTAACTTCAAATTCTTCTGCCATTTTTTTAGTATTTGGATAACGGTTTTCTTTTAGCTGTTTTTCTGCCCAAAGCACTCTTTCATAAATTTTGTAAGGTGGGGCTTTGTAGAACATAATGGTTTCCCCTTCTTTAACCATAATAACTAAACTGATCAGACAAAGAGTGTCATAGCAAAATTTTTCTTTGCTATTTTTCCGTCCAGATTAATACATGCTATGTTTATTAAAGAATTTTGTACTAAAGGTAGTTAGAGATGTAGAGTTACCGTATTATTTAACATGAAAAAATTATATTGCAAAGAAATATTGGTGAGTTTTAGCTTAGGTAAAAAGTACATTTGTAGAAAAAGCAAAATAAATTCAGCAGGCTTCTTATTATGTAAGTCTGGCAGGGTAAACCCTGCCGTTCTAGCTATGGAGTTTCTAGTTTACTGATAGAGGTTTTCAAAACGAGTGAATTGTTTAATAAAGGCTAGTTTTACTGTATCAATTGGGCCATTGCGTTGTTTGCCTATAATGATTTCTGCTACGCCTTGATTTTCTTCTGTAGGGTTATAGATTTCTTCACGGTAAATAAACATAACCACATCAGCATCTTGCTCAATGCTGTTGTGAACAACTATGTTTGATGCAACAAAGTTATGTAACCCTTCAACTGTTAAATCATAAACTTCTTCTTGACCATCAGGCTCAATGGAAACAACTTTATCCCAATAAATATTATTTTGTAGGGGTAATATATCTAGTGTAATTTCTTTTATAGGTAAAGCAATTTTGGTTGTGCTGGATAATTTATCTAAGCGTTGCCAGCCATTTGTGCTTAAAAATTTATGGTTTGCTGTAGCACGAATTGAACGGCCTAGTTTAGTTGTGAGTTTATAAACTGGCTTATAACCAGTAGCAAAAGAATTTATGACTTTGCGTGGTTCAAGTTTGTTAGACTCTGTGTTTAGAGCTAGGACATTAAAACCTGTTTTGCCTACTAACTCCTTAATAGGTTGGCAATAGCCAAAATCTGGTAAATAAACAGGAGTTTCACCACTTAGACAGCCTGATTCACGCAAGTCTGCTAAATGAGGACGGTGGTCAGTTCTAGCTTCAGGAGCACGTGAAAGCTGACTTAGTGCAATTAGTGGTACATTTAGCTCTTTAGCTAGGGCTTTTAAGTCACGAGAAATTTGAGAAACTTCTTGTTGACGATTTTCTATTTTTCCACGTCCACGTATTAGTTGTAAGTAGTCTACAATTAAGAGGTCTAACCCATGTTCTGCTTTTAAGCGACGAGCTTTAGCACGCATTTCCAAGAGGCTAATACCTGCACTATCATCAATAAATATTCGGGATTGAGATAGTGTTTGTAGACCTGCGCCAAGCCTAGCCCATTCTTCACGATTAAGATAACCTCCACGTAAACGATGAGCATCAACTTGGGATTCTGAACAAAGAAGACGTGAAACTAAGGCTTCTTTAGTCATTTCTAGAGAAAATACACCTACGACTTTATCCGCAGCAATTGATGCATTTTGAGCAATACTTAGGCCAAATGCAGTTTTACCAATGCTAGGACGAGCAGCAATAATGACTAGATCAGAAGGCTGAAGTCCGTTAGTTAAACGGTCTAACTCAATAAACCCTGTAGGTACTCCAGTCATTAATTCTGGACGATGAGACATCTTTTCAATAAGTTCTAATTGCTCATGAGCAATTTCTGAAATGCTAACAAAACCTGTGCGAACACGTTCTTCAGCAATTTGAAAGATCATTTTTTCTGCTTCGTCTAGAATTTCATATGGGTCATTTTCTTGATCCATACAGGTATGAATTATTTGATTTGAGGTTGTAATAAGACGGCGTAATATACTTTTGCCTTTAATAATTTTGGCATAGCTATCAATATTAGACATTCTTATAGCGCCGTCTAAAAGGCTAGCTAAATAGGCTACTCCACCAACTTGTTCTATTTCTGATGTTCTAGTTAATTCCTCTTGTAATGTGATTAAATCAATAGCTCTTGCTGTTTCTGAAAGCAAAAGCATTTTCTCATAAATACGTTTATGTGAATCAAAGAAGAAATCATCTACTTTTAACATTTCTATTGCTTGATTACATAAACTGCTATCTAACAAAATAGCTCCTAAAACAGCCCTTTCCGACTCTAAATTATGTGGCAATGGACGTTCTAAAGTTACATCTTTAGTAGGAGTTTTAGTTGGCTTAACCATAATAAGTAATTGATCCTTACAAAACTGCTAAGTAGCTATAAAAAGACTACAAATCTTAAACTAAAAAATATCTAAAGAAATTTGACTGGGAGCATATAATAATCGAGCTAGCCTTTTTAGAGCAATTGAAGTTGGTGTTGAACATATATAAGTATAAAGTAGTAATTGTTATCTTTTAGACTAAAATATGTATCTATTAACCAAAATCATAAACTATATTAGAGATGCAAGTAAAAATGCAATATATCGTAATGAGCTTAAAATAATATATAGTGTATTTCACTATATATTATTACTAGTAAAATATGTGAGTTTGTCTGTAGTAAAAATAATTTTTGCAGTATACTAATTTAGTTGATAAAACATATTTTTATAGCTTTAGCCTATCTGATGTAAAGCTTATCTAGCAAATCCAAATGAAATCATATAAAACTCAAAAAATTATTAAAATAAAGAAGTTAGTAGCTTTTTTAGCAATTAAATTCTCTTTAGACTTAATAGGTTTAGTAGCTTTTTTAATTCTTTTATTAAGTTGTACGAAGATAGTACTAGCACTTAATCCTAACAAACCAATTACACAGTATAATCAAATAATATGGCAATCTAAAGATGGTTTACCACATAACCATATACAAGCAATTTTACAGACACTTGATGGTTATATATGGATAGCAACTGAAGAAGGTATAGCTCGTTTTGATGGAATACAATTTACAATATTTGATAGTACAAATACTGATACAATTAAAGTTAATAGTAGTGCTGCATTTTGTCAAACTAGAGATGGTAATTTACTGATAGGTACTCGTGGGGGGTTAATTCAATTTAGAGATGGAAAATTTAGCTCTTACAAAAATTTAAATGAATCAATTAATTGTATTTATGAGTCTTTTGATGGAGCACTTTGGGTTGGAACTTCAAAAGGGGTGTTTTACTTAAAAGGTGGAGAAATAAAAAATATTACTACAAAAGATGGGATAGGCTCAGATCTCATAACTTCAATAAATCAAAGTAAAAATGGAGATATTTGGATTGGAACAACTGGAGGTGGCCTTAATCATATTAGAGGCGGTAAAATTACTATATATACTGTCAATGATGGTTTACCAAGTAACTTAATAGGTTCTATTTATATAGATAAAACGGAAACTTTATGGATTGGTACAACGGCTGGAGTTAGCAAATTTAGTGAAGGTAAATTTACTAGCTATACTACTAAAGATGGGCTGTCAAATAACTCTATAAATAGTATTTATGGAGATAAGGAAGGTTGTCTATGGATAGGTACAGTAGCAGGGTTAAATAGGTTTAGTGAAGGTAAATTCACTAGCTATACCACTAAGGATGGATTACCTAACAATATTGTTGATTGTATCTATGAAGATAAAGATGGAAATTTTTGGGTGGGAACTAATGGTAGTGGTTTAGTTTGTTTTAAAGAAGGCAAATTTGATGTTTTTACTAGTAAAGAGGGAATGGCTAATGATTTAGTCTGGACTGTATATGAAGATGCTACAGGTACATTTTGGTTTGGTACTCAAGAGGGGTTAACCAAGCTTAAAGCTGGTGAATTTACTAGCTACACAACTAAAGAAGGTCTTTTGACTAACACTATACGTGCAATTGGAGAAACAAGAGATGGTAGTATTTGGACGGGTAGTTCTGGAGGGGGATTAAATAAATTTAAAGATGGGAAATTTACCAGCTATACAACTAAAGATGGGTTACCAAGTGATGAGATAAGAGCTATTTATCAGGATAAAGAAGGAAATTTGTGGTTAGGGACTAAAGGAGGTGGCCTTAGTCTTTTTCAAGAAGGGAAGTTTACTAATTATACAACTAAGGAAGGTTTATCAAGTAACACAATCTTTTGTATTTACCAAGATCAAAAAGGTGCATTATGGTTGGCTGCATTGGATGGAGGGTTAGTAAAATTTGAGAAGGGAAAATTTATAACTTATAGTGTTAATAATGGGTTACCTTCAGATACTGTGTTCACAATATATGGAGATAAAGAAGGAACTCTTTGGATTGGTACAAAAACAGGTCTAGTTAGATTTAAAGATGAAAAATTCTCAACCTTTACAATGAAACAAGGTTTGTTAGATAACATCATTTGGTCAATCCTTGAAGATGATTATGGTTATTTTTGGCTGACTTGTAATAGAGGAGTTTCTCGTGTAAATAAAAAAGAGCTAAATGATTTATTAGATGGAAAAATTAAAACCATTTCTCCTGTTGTTTATACAGTTTCGGATGGCTTAAAAAGCCATGAATTTAGTGCTGTTCAACAATATTCAGCCTACAAAGGCAAAAATGGGAAGCTATGGTTTGGTACTTATAAAGGAGTAGCTGTAATAGATCCTAAGAATATAAAGACTAACCCAATTCCACCTTTAACTTATATCGAACGAGTTGTTGTTAATAAAGAAATTGTTGATTTAAATTCTCTCAGCACAAATGCTGAGTTGCCACCAGGTATTGGAGAACTTGAATTTTGGTATACAGGGCTTAACTTTGTAGCACCAGAAAAAGTCAAATTCAAATATATGCTGGAAGGTTTTGATAAGAATTGGGTTGATGCAGGAACTAGAAAAGCTGCTTACTATACTAATATCCCTCCAGGTAACTATTGTTTTCATGTTATTGCTTGTAATGGGGATGGGGTTTGGAATGAATTGGGAGCCGGAGTTAGCTTTTATTTAAAACCTTACTTTTATCAAACATATTGGTTTTATAGTCTTTGTATAATGACAGTTGGCTTTTCAGGATTTTTCTTATTTAGACTGCGTCTAAAACAGCTAGAAAATAGAGAACAAGCTTTAGCCATCTTGGTAGAACAAAGAACCAAAGAATTACAAAAGGCAAAAGAAACTGCTGAAGCTGCTACCCAGGCTAAAAGCTTATTTTTAGCCAACATGAGTCATGAAATACGTACTCCAATGAACGCTGTTATTGGTATGACAGGGCTTGTGCTTGATACAAAACTTTCTGAACAACAAAAAGAGTTTATTGAAATTATTCGTACAAGCGGAGAAGCTTTACTAACAATCATTAATGATATTCTTGATTTTTCAAAAATTGAATCTGGAAAATTAGATTTAGAACAACAATCTTTTTCTCTTAACCAATGTATAGAAGAAACTTTTGATCTACTATCATCTAAAGCAATAGCTAAAGGATTGAACTTAGCCTATATTTTAGATAAACAAGTCCCTAATAATATAATTGGGGATATAACAAGATTACGCCAAATCTTGGTAAATTTATTAAGTAATGCGGTTAAGTTTACCTATGCCGGGGAAATTACTGTATTAGTTTCATCAGTTATAGTGAATTCTAAAGAAGACTTATATGAAATACATTTTGCTGTAAGAGATACAGGAATAGGTATTGCGGAAGATAGACTTGATCGCTTGTTTAAATCTTTTAGCCAAGTAGATTCCTCAAACACTAGACAATTTGGGGGTACAGGTTTAGGGCTAGCCATTAGCAAACGCTTAAGTGAACTTTTAGGCGGAAAAATGTGGGTTGAAAGCCAAAAAGATGTGGGATCTACTTTTCATTTTACAATTCTTGCTAAAGCAGATCTTAGTCAACAAGATATTTGCTTGAGTCCTCAACCACAGTTTTTTGATAAAAAGATACTTATTATAAGTAGTAGTACAACTAACAGAGAACTTTTAGGCGCATCTATGGAAAACTGGGGAATGAATGTAGATACAGTTTCTTCTATAGAAAAGGTATTAGAGCAACAAGACAGAACATACAACATAGCGATTCTAGATCTAGATATACTTGAAACCACACCCATAAGACAAATTACAGCATTAGCAGCTTTTGCTAGAAAGGAAAGTATTTATTTATTAGTACTCTCAGCAAATTCAAGTCTTCAAAATGAGATAAAACGCCTTAATTTGGACACCTCTATTTATTTTCTGAATAAGCCTATCAAGCAATCACAATTATTTTGGGTAATTTCGGAAATTATCACTGGTAAACTTGATCAAAAGAAGGAAATATCTTTTCAACAAAACACAACTATTAATTTAGCAGACACATTACCGTTACGAATTCTTATTGTTGAAGACAATATTGTTAATCAAAAAGTTGTTTTGCAAATGCTTAAGCGCATGGGATATAGGGCTGATATTGCAAGCAATGGTTTAGAAGCAATAGAATCAGTTAATCGTCAGCACTATGATATAATTTTAATGGATATTCAAATGCCTGTAATGGATGGGTTAGAAGCTACTAGCCAAATTTGCCAGCGTTTTCCAAAAGAAAAAAGACCTCACATAATTGCTACAACAGCTAATGCAATGCAAGGAGATCGTGAACAATGCTTAGCAGCAGGCATGGATGATTATATTACTAAACCTATTAATCCAGATCACCTTTTAAAGGCACTCAAAGAAGCTAGATCTAGTTTTACAACTAGTAATGATAGTTTTTCTATAGATTTAGAAAAACTTGAGCGTATTGATTATTCTTTGTTAAGCTCTTATCAAGGAGAAGCACAGGAGGAAATAGAACAGTTTATAAATATAATAGATATATATATAAAAGAGTCGCAAAAACACTTAGAACAGCTACAAAACGCTGTAGAGAATCAAGAATTGAAAGCAATAGCGACATTAGCCCATTTATTAAAGGGAGAGTCTTCTAGTTTAGGAATTCTCAGAGTAACAGAGCTAGCTTTTACATTAGAAAAACAAGCAAGTTCTGGAATATTTAATAATGCAAACTCTATTTTTGCAGAAATTAAACAGGAAGCCGATCAAGCTTACAAACTACTTAAAGCTGAACAGATGAGTTTAATATCAAGAAATAGAATAAATTAGCTAGAAATCTTAATATCACTAGTTAGCCATACTGGCAGAATAATTAAAAATTAGGGAACAATATCTTGACATTTTGCAGTTAAGCAGAGTAAACTCCGGTTTCCTTGAAACAAGCGAGGGCGATTAGCTCAGTTGGTAGAGCATCGGTCTTACAAACCGAGGGTCATAGGTCCGAGTCCTATATCGCCCATAAAAATAAATCCTAAAGAGCAGCCCAAAAGGCTGCTTTTTTTGTCATTAAAATCATCCTACCTTATTTGCTATAAACTACGGAGGAAACGATGGAGATCATAAATCTTTATTCCTTTCGTGCCCGTATTGCTTTAGTTCTTGTATTTACTCTAGTTGCTGCTACAGGAGTTCTATTTCTATTAAATCAATGGGCAGAACATAATATTGTTAATGAAGTGGAAGAGCAACGTGGCGAGTTTGCTATGGCAATCAATGTTGCACAACGTTCAATAACTAGCCGAGACTACGTTAAACAATTTTTGGAAAAAGAAAAAGCAAGAGATAAAACACCACAAAAACATAGCTCGCACATCAAACGTATTTTGGTAGTAAGGGAAAATGGAACAATTGTAGATAGTTCTAACCAAGATGATATAGAAAAACATTATGATACATTAGGTTATGGGACTTTTAATGATGCTGCGGATCTAAAAAAAGTAACAAAACAAAATCTACCTTACAAAATTTATACCTTTCCAATTGATACAGAACCTTCACAAAGCAATGATAATAACGCAGTTTCAGTTACTTACATCATTATTATTTTTTCAGATGATTTAAGTGAACAATTAGCCGCTACTTCTATGACTAGGCTTTTGGGCACTGGAAGTGTTTTAGCTGTTTCTTTAATAGTTTCATTGTTTTTGATAGTTGGCTTTATTAAACCATTAGGGGAACTAGTTAATGCTGCTCGTCGTGTAGCACTAGGGGATTTTAGTGTCAATCTTGAAGTTAAGCGGCAAGATGAATTGGGACAATTAATAATGGTTTTTAATGAAATGGTAAAAGGCTTGCGTGAACGTCATGAATTGGAAGAGCGGCTTCATCGTGCTGAACAATCTGCTATTGTGGGTCGTCTAGCTTCTGGTATTGCACATGAAGTAAAAAACCCTCTTAACTATATTTCCTTAACTATAGATTATTTACGTAGTAAATTTGCTCCTACAGAAGAAAGTGCTAGAGAACGATTTGTTGAAAAAATGGATGGAATTAAAGATGAAATAAAACGTCTTGATCGCTTAATTCGTAACTTTTTAAGTTATGGTAGACCTCTAAACCTTAATCCTAAACCTATTGATTTACGTGAGTTAATAAGTAGTATTTTAACTCTTACTAAGGAACAAGCAGAACAACAATCTATAAAGATGATCTTAGACGAAAATACGGAAATTCCTACCATTGAAGCCGATATTGAGCGATTAAGAAGTTGTTTTTCTAACTTAATACTAAATGCTCAACAGGCTATGCCTAATGGGGGGGAGCTAAATGTAAGCTTTAATTTTAAGGAACGTGAGATAGAGGTATTAGTAGCAGATACTGGTACAGGTATTGAACCTGAGAATCTAGAAAAAATTTTTGAGCCATATTTTTCTACTAAAGAAACAGGTACAGGTCTAGGGCTAGCGCTTGTAAAACGTATTATTGAAGGGCATGGAGGAAAACTTACAGTAGAAAGCGTTGTTGGAAAGGGAAGTTGTTTTCAAGTTTCTTTACCATTAAAGCTTGAGGTAACAGATCAAGTTAGCGACTATAAAGGTAGTAATATACAATCTTTGCCAGCTATTTAAACTAGTAAAAATTTCTTACTTACCTAACACAACTTTTAGAGTTTGTTTTAGCTGGTAATCTCTAGTAAAGCACGCCTTGACAGCCTCTTATAAGAGATGTAAGTTAAATTTTTAAGCTCTCAGATTAAAATCTGAAGTTAGTATAAATTTCTTATACAATTAAAAAACAAAAATGTATTAGCCTGAGGTTTTAGCTTCAGAGCCAGGAAAGGGATTTTTAGCATGAGTGATGTAGTAATTGTTAGTGCCGTTCGTACTCCTGTTGGCAAATTTCAAGGAGGGCTAAAAGACTTCAAAGCAACAGAATTAGGAGCTAAAGCTGTTCGTGCTGCCTATGAAAGAGCTGGTTTGGATGCAAATGAAATAGATGAAGTTATTATGGGTAACGTAATTAGTGCTGGTTTAGGGCAAAACCCTGCTCGCCAATCAGCTTTGCATGCTGGAATTCCACCTGCTGTTTCAGCACTAACAATTAATAAAGTTTGTGGCTCTGGACTAAAGTCTGTAATGCTTGCAGCACAAGCCATTCAATGTGGAGATGGGGAAGTTATAGTTGCTGGTGGTATGGAATCAATGACTAATGCTCCATATCTTTTGCCAAAACTTCGTGATGGCTATCGTTTGGGTCATGGTCAAGCTCTAGATGCAATGATTCAAGATGGCCTTTGGTGTCCTTTTGAAAATTGGCATATGGGAAAGAGTGGAGAATGGGTTGCAAAAGAATATAATATTTCCCGTGAAGAACAAGATCAATATGCAGTAAATTCCCATAAAAAAGCTGTAGCTGCTCAAGAAGCAAATCGTTTTGATGAAGAAATTCTCCAAATAGAAATTCCACAAAAAAAGGGTGCTTCACTTCTATTAAAACTAGATGAATCTGTACGTCCAGATGCTTCTTTAGAAGGCTTAGCAAAATTAAAACCTGCTTTTGATCCTGCTGGTAGTGTTACAGCTGGAAATGCTCCTGGAGTAAATGATGGAGCTGCTGCTGTTGTTGTAATGAGTGGAAAACGTGCTGCTGGACGTGAGGTTCTAGCTCGTGTAGTTGGTCAAGCTGTGGGAGGCGTTGAACCAAAAAGAATTATGATGGCTCCTGTTGTAGCAGTGCAAAAACTCTTACAAAAAACTGGCTGGAAAACAGATGATGTGGATCTTTTTGAAGTAAATGAAGCATTTTCTGTTCAAGCAATAGCTGTATGTAGAGAGTTAGGTTTAGATCTAAATAAAGTAAATGTTAATGGTGGTGCTGTTGCTATTGGCCATCCTATTGGAGCAAGTGGTGCGCGTTGTTTGGTTACATTGCTTTATGAAATGAAACGTCGTAATGCTAAGCGTGGGGTTATAACCCTTTGTTTAGGTGGTGGAAACGCTGTAGCAATGGCAGTAGAACGCTAAATTTAGTTGTTAGGTAAAATTGAAGGAGTTTTGCTTATCTAAGGTTATATGAAAAATGGATTTGCACAAATAAAAACCGTTGGCATTATTGGCGCTGGTGTAATGGGAACAGGTATTGCTCAAGTAGCTGCACGTAGCGGTTTTAAAGTTGTTCTTCATGATATACGTGAAGAATTAATTGAACGTGCTAAACAGGTAATTACAAATAACTTGCGCATAGATGTTGAAAAAGGCCGTATTACAGAACAAGAAAGCTATAAAACACTTAAACGCATTACTGCCATAACTGACCTGAAAGCATTACTTGACATAGACTTGGCAATAGAAGCTATTAGTGAGAACTTAACAAAAAAAATGGAATTGTTTTCTAATCTAGATAGCATGCTTAAGCCAGATGTGATTTTAGCAAGCAACACTTCTTCAATTTCTATTACTAAACTTGCAGCCGCTACAGCAAGACCAGATCGAGTTATTGGTATGCATTTTATGAATCCTGTGCCAATAATGAATCTAGTAGAATTAATTAGAGGACTTTCTACTTCAGATACTACTTTTCAGACTGTAAAAAAATTAGCAGAAGCTTTTGGAAAAACTGCTATTGCTGTTAATGATGCTCCTGGTTTTGTGTCTAACCGAATTTTAATGCCAATGATTAATGAAGCAATTTTTGCTCTTTATGAAGGACTTGCTACTGTAGAGGCAATAGATGAGGTTATGAAATTAGGAATGCGTCATCCAATGGGTCCACTACAATTAGCTGATTTTATTGGGCTAGATGTGTGTTTAGCTATTATGAATTTTCTCTATGAAGGCTTTAACGATCCAAAATACCGCCCTTGTCCATTACTAAAAAAATATGTTGATGCTGGTTGGTTAGGTTGCAAGAGTGGAAGAGGATTCTATCACTATTAATCTTTTGGTTAACTACCAATTTAACAATAATTATAAGGCGTTATGATTTACTGCCAAGCTTGTAAGTCCCCAAACTCTATAACACAAGAACTCTGTTCTAAGTGCTACACCAGATTGATGATAACCGTGTCTCCTCGCGCTACACAAGAAGAAATGTTTCCTGGTGGAGTTGTTGAAGAACATCTTCTAGAACGTATTAGTGCATTAGAATATAACTTAAATAAAATGCAGGAACGCTTTGAACGCGTTTTAGAACTCTTTCATCGCCAAGCTACTAGCAATTTTTATGATCATGCTATGCTGGATTCATTAGTTTCTCTGCTTTGTGAAGATAATTTAATAAATAGAGAAAAATTAGTTGCTAATTGGCAATTACGATTAGCAGAAAAAACTGAGCAAAATAACATTAGGGAAAAAACTGAGCAGCGCCGCCAAAAAATCCTTGCTGCCAATAAAAATGCAGATGAGAAGTTTCACTCATTGATTACAGAAGGATTAGCACTTATTGCTAATAGTGAAGAAGATGCACGACGTGGAGTTCGTTTACTTGAAAAAGCTGTTTTACTTAATCCAGAAAATGTAGAGTTAAATTTCTTTTTAGGAGAATACTTTTTTCATAAAGATAAATTAGCTCTCTCACAACACTACTTAGACTATACTACTAAATATGATAATAAACACTATCTAGCCTTTTTAATGTTAGGCATAATTTATGGTGATACGGGAGAAATAGATAAAGCAAAAGTTTTATTAGATAAAGCTTTGAAGGTAAAAAAAGATTCTTTTCTAGCACACTATGCTTTAGGGCGCATTTGGGCTAGTGAAGGGGAATTAGATGAAGCTTTGCTACATTTTAAAGAAGCTTTGCTTTTAGAACCTACAGCAGAAATGTATTTTGTTTTAGGACATGCTTATATGATAAAAGGCCAAGCAGAACTAGCTCTAAAGCATTTATCTAAAGCAATAGAATTAGATCCTCGTTTTGATGCAGCACTTTATAATCTTGGAGCAATATACTTAAAACGTAATCTGCTAGATAAAGCACGTGAACATTTCCGTGCTGCTTATGAAATCAAGCCTATAGCTCGTTATCGTAATGCTTTGCGTGCGCGTTCAGGGGTACAACTACCTATTTTACCAATTTTTGGACATGCCAAAGTTGCATCACGTAAAGTAGTAACTAGCAGCGATGAGCGATTAGCCCAACTTTTACGCAGAGTACTAAAAACTCTTACACTAGAAAATTAATTATCTAGCTAAAAATTTAAGATTATATTTTTTGAAAGGTAACTTTAAGGTCTTTCTATGTCTTATCTTTTGATAAAAAATGGTAACGTTATTGTTGGTAAAGATGCAGAAATTCACCATACGGATATATTAGTTAAAGATAATACTATAGTACAACTAAAAGAAAATATTGATATTACAGAATTTAAAGAATCTAATATTACTATTATTGATGCAACAGATAAGTTAGTTAGTCCAGGTTTTATACAAACACATATTCATTTATGCCAAACTTTATTTAGAGGCTCTGCTGATGATTTAGAGCTTTTGGATTGGTTGAAACTCAGGGTTTGGCCTATGGAAGCTTCTCACAATCCTGCTTCACTTAAAGCATCTGCTCAACTTGCAATTGCAGAAATGATCAAATCTGGTACTACTACAGCTTTGACTATGGAGACGGTTCATCATACAGATGTTGTTTTAGAAACTGTTGAAAAAACAGGCTTTAGGGCTACTATTGGGAAATGTATGATGGATAAAGGTGTGGGTGTTCCAGAAAGATTATCTGAAAATACAAAAGATTCTATAGCTGCTTCTTTAGATTTGATGAAATCTTGGCATAGTCCAAGTCAAAGAGTAGAGTATTGTTTTGCTCCACGTTTTGCTGTTTCTTGTACTCAAGAACTTTTAGAAAATATTTCAAAAATTGCCAAAGAAAACAATATTTTAATTCATACTCATGCTTCAGAAAATCGCCGTGAAATTGAAGTAGTAGAAAGTGAAACAGGTTATCGCAATATTGAGTATTTGCAAAAAGTCGGTTTAACTGGAAAAAATATTGCCCTAGCCCATTGTATTCATGTCAATGAAGTAGAACAGCATATCCTAGCTAACACAGGCACACATGTTTTACATTGCCCATCTTCAAACTTAAAGCTTGGTTCAGGCATTGCTCCTGTTACAGAAATGCTAGAAAAAGGTGTGTCTGTTTCTATTGGAGCAGATGGAGCGCCTTGTAATAATAACTTGGATATTTTTAAAGAAGTTAGATTAGCTGCACTACTACAAAAAATGCGTTATGGCTCAACTGCACTACCTGCTAAAACAGCGTTCTACTTAGGCACTTTAGCTGGAGCAAAAGCACTAGGACAAGAAGATAAAATAGGTTCAATTGATATTGGGAAACGTGCAGATATTATTATTGTTAATCTTAACAATTTGCATTGCACCCCCTCACCAGATTTACTTTCCACCTTGGTTTATTCTGCTAATTCTAGTGATGTAGAGACTGTAATTATTGATGGACAAGTTCTAATGCAAAATCGCCAACTAGTTACAATGGATGAACAAGAAATAATTGCCAAAGCACGTCAAGAATATAGTGCTTTAGTAAAACGTGCTAATATTTGAGGCTTTATTTGAGGGAAATTATGCAAAAGTTATTTATTACAAAGGAAAAATTACCTTCAGAGTGTGGAACTTGCAAGAATGCAATTGTTTTCAATCCTAATGATGGGTATTGCTCCAAATGTAAAAAGTTTACTTTAAGATCTACTAGAAAAGTTTTTAACCCTCTGATTTATCATAAAATTAGAATGGGGTTATTTTTTTTACTAAGTGTAACAATGATCAGTTTGGGAGTTTTCCCAAAATTTTATTATCCAGATTATTTATTTTCAGCCCTTGTGTTAGGTGTTAGTGTAATAGTAATTTTTTTGCTGTTAGTTGTAGTGCCTGTGATAATGGCTCAGGACGCATACTTTAGAAATATGGCTTATTATCCTAAAAGAGAAAAATCTAAAGAAGAAATACTAAATGATTATCAATTCAAGAGTTTTACAAGGATTCTTTCTATTTTACTCTTTTTCTCTATAATTCCATTGCTTGCATTATTAAAACAAATTGCTGTTTTGCTATGTTTTTTGCCAACTTTATTAATTTTGCAAATTTGTGGAGGGAGTTGTCCTATTTGTGATGAACCAACAACTAAGTATGATTCTAATAGATGTATTAAGTGTGAAGTATTTTTTAATAAAGAAGCTATTATGTCTTATCTAAATGATAAAGAAAACAAATCCAAAAAAATGATAACTCTCTAAGTTGACTTTGATGAGCTAAGGTTAATTAATGCTTTTACTACATGGTCTTCAATTGAGTATTTTAGGCTAAACCCAATCTTTCTAGAGGCTTTCTGCATTCCTTGGTTTTCAGGCAAAATATCTCCTGTAATCTGATCTAAATCTGCTAGCTTACCTATTTCAACTAACTCTCCTAACAACTTTGTTCCAAGTCCTAGTTTCTGATGATCATCACTAATAACAATAGCAAATTCACCAACATTTACTGTGGGTAATTTAACTAGACGTCCAACACCAACAATTTTTTCTTCTTTATTTTCAGGGTTTTTATCAATTACCACTAAGACCATTTCTTGTTTAGGATCAGTAGTACAAATTTTACTTAATCTTTCATGACTAATACGATAGTTTAGTGGAATATTGTGAAAATACCGCAAGTAAACACTCGTATCAGATAAGCTAGCATGGAATTTAGCCATTAGGTTTTCATCTTCTGGAAAGATGGGGCGAATAAAAACTTCAACCCCATTTTTCATTACCCAAGTTTTATTGTAGTTAGAGATAAAACTATGGGAGTCAATGCTTTCCAAATTAGAATCATTGAACATAATTTACTTCCTCTTGTAAGCGTACAACTTCTACAGAACAATGAGCACGTGAAACAATAGCAGTTGAAACACTCCCAAGCAAGAGGCGTTTTATTTTGCCAAAGCCACGTGAACCAATAAAGATACAATCTGCACCCCATTTTTCTGCTTCTTCTAATATAACTTTGCGAGGATCACCTAATTTGATCATTGAAGAAACATATAAATCTTTAGCTCGCAATTGTGCCATAAGAGCTTCTTCTAGAGCATGTTTAATACCTGCTAGTTGATCTTTTTGTTCTTTGATTTCAGGTGTATTTACTGAAGTAACAAAGCCTGTCATTTCTTGGTATTCTTTTACAGGAATATTACCTGTTGCAGTTAGTAGAATTACCTCGCTACCTTTAGGCCAATTTCGCAAAGCTACAGAGCGGA
Source organism: Blastocatellia bacterium (assembly GCA_039812885.1). GTDB lineage: Bacteria > Acidobacteriota > Blastocatellia > Chloracidobacteriales > JADJPF01 > JADJPF01. The sequence continues at coordinate 94,985 of JBDIBI010000020.1, read as the reverse complement.
TAGCTGCAAAAGATTCTGGTGAACCATCAACAGCTACAATTATTCTTGTAGGTTCTTCTGCTTCTTGAACTCTACCACGAGCAATTCTTACAGAAGTATGTGCTTCAGTTGCAACTTTTTGCGATACACTGCCTAAGAAAAAGCGTCCTAGTGCAGAAAGTCCTTGCGAACCGACTACAATTAGATCTGGTTGCCACTCTTCAGCTTTTTTAAGTATTTCTCTAGCAGGAGTTCCAATAGTTGAAACAACTGTAACTGTCCAAGTGGGAAATAAAGATTTAATTTGTACGCCAGCTTTTTCAGCTAGTTCTTTAGCTAGTTTTACGTCTAGCTCAAAGGCATCAACAAAATCAGTTTGTGCTAGTCCATAACTAGGAGGTGGAACTAACCACATTTCTGCTATAGACATTACAAGAACTTCTGTATCAGATGGAAGCCCAGCCAATTTCAAATCGTCCAACATTGCTACAGAACTTTCTGAACCATCATAACCAATTAATATTTTCATAATGTTACCCTAAACTCTTTCTTATTTTATTTATTTTGTTGGTTTTAGACTTGCACACTAAGAACTAAGAACTAAGAACTAAGAACTAATTCATGTTTGTTCTTGTGGTTTACGGACAATTTGTACTGAACAAGGTGCATGTATTGCTACACGTTGAGCAACAGACCCTAGTAAAAATTTAGTAATCCCACGTCTACCATGTGTGCCGACCACAATTAAATCTGCTTGCCAATTTCTAGCTTCATTTATAATTTCTTCAGCCGCTACACCTTCACAAGTTATATAAGAAACTTTGTAGGATTTGCTAGCAATAACATCAGCAGCACTAGAAGCAATGTACTTAATAATATCTCTTACATGTTCTCTCATTTCATCCAATTTTAAAGCATATTCTCCAGCCGTAACTGATTCTAATGCAGAGTGTTCTAAGACTGAAATTACGCGCATCTCGCTTCCTTCTGGCCATTGTTGGTTTGCTACAAAATTGACAGCATAGTCACTATAATCAGAACCATCAGTAGCAACTAAGATTTTCATATAAACCTCTTTCCTAACAAAGTTTTTGTTAGTACTGACTATTTATTGAACTTATAAGAACTACTTAACTCTTACTAAGGCAAGAGGTGTGCCATGCCTTAAAATGGCTATTTAATTGGGGTATAATGCCCAAAAACATTTATTTGGGAAATTTTCCACAACTTATGGCTGAGAAAATTTCCCCATCAGCTTTTATTCTAGAAAATTTTCTTAACTTTTAGGAAAGTGAGTGCTAAATGCCTTATAACAATTCTCAATGGAAGGTATTAATTATTTTATCAATTTCAGAGCTTTTAGGCATGACTTTATGGTTTAGTACGGCAGCAATGTTACCTTCATTGCAGAAAGAATGGAATTTAACAGAATCAAATGCTGCTTGGTTAACTTTGGCTGTTCAATTAGGTTTTGTTCTAGGCACATTCCTTAGCGCATTATTTAATTTATCAGATATTTTTAATACTAGAAGATTTTTGTTTATATGTGCTTTATTAGGTGCAAGTTGTAACTTAGTGTTAGGTGTTTTTGCTAGGGATGCTAGTTTTGCAATTCCACTAAGGTTTTTAACAGGGATGTTTTTAGCAGGGGTTTATCCTCCAGCAATGAAAATAATGGCTTCTTGGTTTCGTGAGGGAAGAGGCTTAGCTATAGGTGTTTTAATAGGAGCATTAACTCTAGGGAAAGCTTTTCCATATTTAGTAAATAGTGTTGGTTGGGAAAATTGGCGGTACAATGCGGTATTTGTTTCCATAATGGCTGCTTTAGGAGGAGTGTTAGTCAATGTATTTATAAAAGATGGTCCATATGCTGCATCTGCGGCTAAATTTGATTTTCATCAAATAAAGAAAATTATAAGCAATCCTAGTATACGCCTAACAACAGGTGGATATCTTGGGCATATGTGGGAGCTTTATGCAATGTGGACTTGGTTTCCTGTAATGCTTAGAGCTAGTTTTAAGGGACAAAATGCTACTGCTACTTTAGCTGAAATAGGTTCTTTTTTAGTAATTGGAGCAGGTGCAATAGGTTGTATATTAGGAGGTTTGTTAGCTGATAAAATTGGTAGAACTATTGTAACTTCAGTAGCAATGATTATTAGTGGGGTTTGTTGTTTGATTATAGGGCTGCTTTTTAATGCTAACCCTATTTTGTTGCTTATAGTAGCAGTAATTTGGGGAGCAAGTGTTGTAGCAGATTCAGCCCAATTTTCAACCTGTATTACAGAACTAGGGGAGACTCAGTATATTGGCACGGCTCTTACTCTACAAACCTGTTTAGGCTTTCTTCTAACAACAGTTTCCATTAAGCTTGTTCCTATTTTAGTCGCCAAAGTTGGCTGGCAATATGCTTTTATTCTTCTTGCTCCAGGGCCAATTTTAGGGACTATCTCTATGTTGTATTTACGTACCTTACCAGATGCTGTAAAAATTGCTCAGGGTAGAAAGTAAGTTGGTATGAACAAGCAAAAAAACACATTATTAGTAATTTCACCTCATCCTGATGATTTAGAAATTGCTATGAGTGGAACTGTAGCAAAAGCCGTAACAGAAGGCAGAGAAGTAATTTCTATAGTCTTAACAGATGGAAGACGTTCTCAACGTTCTTTTGCTTGTAGCGATGATGAAATGGCTAGCATTCGCCAACAAGAAGTTAAAGAATCTGCTAATATTTTGGGCATTCAGCAGTTACATTGTTTAGCGTTGACAGATTTATATTCTTCAGAAAATCAACAAATTCTCCTAGAATCTCTTTATAAACTAATTATTAACTACCAGCCGCAAGAAATATATATTCCTCATCCAACTCTAGATAAACATAAATCTCACCAAATAGCAGCACAACTAAGCTTAGAGGTTATTAATAAAGCTATTACCAATAAAACTTTACCGCACCCAAATGTTTGGGCTTATGAAGTTTGGGGATTGTTTTCTAATTGGGATCTAACTGTAGATATTAGTGATTTTGTAGTTCTTAAACGTGCTGCTATTAACTGCCACAAAAGCCAAGTAACAGATATTGCTTATGCAGATGGAGTGTTAGGATTAAATCGCTGGCGAGGTGTTTTTTCTGATCCTCATAGGATTTCTTCTAATGCTTATTTGGAAGTATTTATAAAACTGGAAACTAAATAAAAACCCTCAGCTTGAGGGCTGAGGGTTGCAATTTGATAGCTTATGTTTTGCTAGTCAAAGGAGATGTTTTGGATGCAGATCTTTGTTATGCAAAGGTTGCTCAATAATTATAAATTGAGAAAAAGGCATCCTAATAATAATTGGATCATAGAGTTCAGAAAAATTACTAGGAGTTTTATCTACAACTCTTGGAATATTTGGAAAAGTTATTGTTGGAGATGTTTTCCACTCAAAATTTAACCTTGGCTTAAAAGCTTCTACATAGACTTGAGCTTGTGATTGTTTAGCTAATTGCACTACATACCAACTAATAAAACCTATCCAAAGACCAGAAAAAACATTTACTGTAAGTGCTAGGTATACAGCAAATGCAACTCCTAAATAGCCTATACTTTTACCTACTTCGGCTGCTGTCAAAGTGGCTTTAGCATAGTTTTTCTGATAGTGCCATAATATAGCCCTAAAAATTCTTCCTCCATCTAATGGAAAAGCAGGAATCAAATTAAAAATACCTAAAGAAAAGTTTATTCCAGCTAATAGATAGATACCTGTACCAATTGGATTAGGTGGAAATATTGATAGAAGAATATGTAATAAAGTAAAGCTAAAAGATAAGAAAAAACTCATCATAGGCCCAGCAATAGCAATTTGGAACTCATCTTTAGCTCGTTTAGGCTCACTTGCAATACTAGCAACACCACCAAAGATAAATAACGTAATTGAATCAACTTTTATCCCTTTCTGTATTGCTACTAGGCTGTGTCCTAATTCATGCAAAAGTACAGAGCCAAATAAGCAAAGTGCTGTCACTACAGCAGTTACTCCAATAAAAATAGAGGAGTGGTTAGGGAAATCTACTGCTAATTGACCAATTATCGATGTTGTTACAAGCAAGAAAACCAAAAACCAAGAAAAGTCTAATTTAATTGGAATACCAAAAATCTGTCCAACATATAATGTAAACATATTAGGTATCCTTTCTAGAAGCCCCTTATCACTTGTACAAAATAATATTCAAAGTTGCTCTACTTATATTAGAAAATATGAGTGTACCTTTGTCAAGAGATTTGAGATAAGTTTTGATAGAAAAATTTAGTCTATTTAACTTATTAACAATTTTGAGCAATCTTGAGCAACAAAAAAAGTTGCTCTTTCCCCACGTAAAGAGCAACTCCAATATATCCATAGATTAAGTATTACTATATAGCTATTAGATACTAGAATCCCAGAAAGAGCCATCTTTGCGGCTTGTAGAAGGCGTTCTAGCAAAGTAGTTTTTAACCTCTTTAACTACATCATCAAAGAAATAGCGATGTTGATCAAAAATAGGTCTAGGATGCTTTCTCCTCAATCCACCTATTAAGTCAAGTGCTTCTATGTCAAAGAACCTAAATAGTTTAGGCAAGTAGTTTCTTAGATTAGAATCTCTTAACAGTAGTTCTATTACATCTTTGCGAATTTGCTCAAATCTATCAGGGGCAGGGCAGTAGCCATTTAGTACATCTCTATAAGCATCTTGGAATGCTGAGATTGCCTGTTCAATAAGTTCAGAATCACTATTAGGTCTAACATAAGGAGGATAGTTTATAGGACTATAACTATTAGCTTGATCAGCTGGTTGGCTATCTTTAAATAAACCTTTTACTGCATCAACAGCCTTTTCCACAATGTTAGGTTCAGGTTTTGAAACATCCATTTTCTTACCAGCAGGAACATTAACTGATGGAGGTGGTGAATATACCGCTTTGCTTTTTGCTAGTTTTTCTGACTCACTACTAGAATTTACCCTAGATTCTTTTTGAATTTGCATATTTGAAAAAGATTCATCTCTTCTAACAGGTGCACCCGCAAAACCGCCAGTTGGAGGAGCTTTAGGCATTGGCATATTTGATGATTGAGGTACACTTCTTTTCCTACTTGCACCTGATGGACCAGAAATATTATTGTGCCTATCATACTCAGCTTCAGGTGGAGCACAGGCTGGAGATGGAATTGGCATAGACATAGTAGGAGACATTGGCTTAGCTTCTTGCCAACTTGCAGGAGTTTCTACTGGTTGAACTACATGGCGCTGATAGCCTTGTTGATTAACTATTTCACTATGATCTACTGCAACAAATGCAGTAAATCTAGTCAGAATATTAAAGCGAGTTGATAAATTAATAATTTCTCGCTTAAGTTGTTCTTGAGTAGATAGCTCAACACGATAACGGTCTTCTAAGTCTGTAATACGGGTTTTAGCCCAAAGTTGTGGAATAGCTGAAATGTTTACTTCTCTAGGGTTAACTACTATATCAAGCTCACCTCCAGTAGTAAAACGGCCTCTAACCCTTATTTTGCCAAGACCTCTGAGAGCAAAAAATGTAGTAGTAGCACGACCTTGGAATAAATCAGGTATTTTGCTAGGAGCAATAGAAGAAAGTTCTAAACCACTATCAACATCTTGCAACCTAATATCTACAACTAGCGGACTACCTATTTCACGGCCTACTGAAACCAATGCATCCTCAAGTTGTGTTCCTGGAGTAACAAAAGTTGCAGTTCCATTTCCAATTTTAGCTAAGTGTTGTAGAAATCCTTGATTGACTGCTGTATCAATACCTACAGTAAATAGCCGGGTTGCGCCTAACCGTTGCTGAGCTTCTTTCAATACTTGAGATTCATTACCTACTTCACCATCAGTAAGTAGAACAATTACAGGAACTCGACGATAAGCATCTCGACGTTGTTCAAGAGCAGACATTGCTGCTACAAGTGCTCTATGAATTTCTGTTCCTCCTTCTGCTGAAATATTGCGTAAGTAGCGTTCTCCTTGCTCAATTCCATAGTAATCAGAAGGCATAAAGTATCCATCTTTGCCATAGCAATAATTACCAGAGTTGAACCATTCAAAACTGCTACTAAAGGATTGAATTGCAAAACGATCATGAGGGCCAAGAGTATTAAGTAAAAGGGCACAAGCACGAGCAGCAGATGCCATTTTTATTCCTTGCATTGAACCAGAACGATCCACAACAAAAACTATATCTCGTGCTTGTGTATAGTGATTTTCGTTATAAGGAGGGGATAAAGAGAGCATTCCAAAAGCTTCTCCATAGGAATTACGATAAACTAAGAGAGATGGACGTATTTTGGTTTGAGTGATACTCCAACGAAGCACAAAATCACGGTCTAAAGCTTCATCTTGGCGGGCTAGAGCTACTTTAACACCTTCTCTACCTGCTGATGTTCGTGTTGCATGTTGTGAGCAACAAAGGTTTTTAATGTCCCCATCTTCACCAGCTTCCTCCCAAAGAATTGTTACCTCAATTCCTAAAGAAATTTTAGGATCAAAATTTTTAGCTAGTCTTGGAGGAGAAATCCTAGAAGCATCTGGGACAAGATTAGTATCAGGTTCTATTCCATCTCCAACTGGATCTCGCCATAATGACTGCCCTGGAATGTAACGAGGAGCAACTACTAAAGGAAGACGCATTTCTGTAGTTCCATCTTCAAAAAACTCTAAGCGTTCAGAGTAAGTAATTTTAATAGAGATTTCTTCTCCGGGAGGTAAATTACCAACTTGAACAGTAAAAACATCATCTCGCTCTTTTTCCATCAAAGCAGCACGTTTGCCTTCATTAATAGCCTGTTGGTATTGTCTACGAGCTTCACCTCGTTCTTCTACTTTACCCCTAATAATACGAGAACCTACTTTCATCTCAAAATCACTTACTGCTGCTCCTCCAGGTAAAGGAAATATATAAACCGCTTCTAAATCTTCAGCATACGGGTTTTGAAATGTCTGTGTCATTAAAACAGATGCTACTTGTTCTGCTACTCTAGCAGAAATCCTAACATCTGCTAGAGGCAGAACTACTCGTTGAGAATGTCGCTCTGCATAAAGACAACCAACTCCACGCATTCTTTCACTAGGAATTTCAACTATCGGAACATAATTACTATCTGCAAACCAACTCATCTTTTTACCCTCCCCTAAAGTAAAAATAGAAAAAGTTAGCTTTTTTCAGTTTTACTTTAGGTTAATATTTTATGACTTTGTGACTCTGACAGCATATTAAATAAATACTGTAATACTGTCAAGGTCAAAATAAGAAAATTTTTAACCTTGATATGAAGATGGTGAAAATGCTTTCCAATCCAAATCAAAAACTATTGGTTTTTATATGTCTATTAGGTTTGAAATTAAGGTAGACTATGAAAAATAGATTATAAAAAAGACGGCAAATATTTTTATGTAATTATTGTGAAGTTAAACTAAAATAAGTAGCTTAATGTTAGAATGGATTTGCTCCAGTGATGTCATTTGGCCTACGTACTAAAATGTAGGTGAAACTAGAATTGCGATTTTGGCTAAGGTCTTTTTGGAGATTGGCATAATCTGAAGGTGGAAGAGTTTGACATGCTGCACTGTGAGGATGTTCATCTTCACCAGCATGAATTTGGAGTCCGGTAGCAGTATATTGTAGCTTAGCTTCATTAGTATCAATTACGCCATCATGATTTATATCTCTTGCTACAGCGAGGTTTGCTCCTCCAACAGGGCTATAACGCTCACCTGTTTTTGTATATTGATAAACACCCGTTCTCATATGTCCTATATCTGCTACGCCATCTTTATTTACATCTTGATATCCAACAGTTCCGCCTAAAGTGTCAGCTGTTTTCATACTTGGATGAGAGGCTGATGCATAGGGTTGAGCACTAACTTCTACTAGTTTTCCATTTTGACACTTAAAAACTGATGTTTGACCTGTATAACTCATAATCCATTGGTCAATTTGTTCTGTAGGGGCATTGGCTGATGGGCTATCTTGATCAATTTGGATTACGTAGAATTGACCTTCTTTGGGAGTAACTTGGTTAGCTCTTAGAATCTCTGTAGCTTGGAGTTCTCTAGCTGAGCGGTCTGTTGCAAAAGTACTATTAACTCTGCCTGTTTTACTAATAAATGTTGAAGCTTTATCTAGAGCAGTTGAGGTAGTTTGATCAAAAACACCAGTTACTTTTAAGCCATGTTCTCGTTGGAAAGCTCTTAATGCTCGATCTGTAGCTGGGCCAAAAATTCCATCTGCTGTGCCAATGTTAAAACCAATGTTCTTTAGTTTTGTTTGAAGATCTACAACAGCAGCACCTTTTGAACCAACTTTAAGGTTTATTGGAGTTGGAGAAGTTAAAGAATCTCTATTATTACTTAAGCTATTTGCTAAGTTTTGTTTAAGTAAAGATGTTTGTAATAAATTTTGAGAAGGTAAGTTGCTTTTGACTATAGTAGGGTTACTAGTATTAGTTGTAACAGGTTGTTGTTGATTATTAGTTGATGGTAAAGGGGCTTCATTTACTTTTTGAGAATAATTTTCTAATTGGAAGCCGATATTGCTGGATGAATTATTTATTCCATTAACCATAAACTGATTACCCCTAAGAAGTTTTCAAACAAATAATTAAAACAGATAATTTAGTTTTTATCCACAACTATCTATAAGAAAGCTATACAAAAATTTTATTGGAAGCATTAGAAATAAAAAAACAGAGCAAATTTTTGCTCTGTTTTTGTGTTTGGAAGCTAAAAAATATATTTATTCGTCACCTTCGCTATCTAAATTAGCTGCAACGTTATTTACAGTAGTAGTATCAATTTCTTCTGTTTCAGAAGCAGGAGTAGGTCTTTTATATAGTAAATTTAATGGGTTAAGTTGTTGACCGTATCCATCCATCAACTCAAAATGCAAATGTGGCCCAGTAGAACGACCAGTTGAACCAACTAGAGCAATGCGATCAAAAGAGTTTACAAATTCGCCAACTTCAACAAATAGCCTTAAAGCGTGGGCATAACGAGTTAATTGACCATTATAGTGTTCAATTATAACTGTATTACCATAACCATTTTGCCAGCCTGCAAAAACAACTTTTCCTGGAGCTGCTGGATAAATAGATGTTCCTGGAGAAGCCGCAATATCAATGCCTTTATGACGATGGGTGCGGCGATTTTCACCAAAAGAAGAGCTAATTACTCCTTTGATTGGGAAATAGAATCTATTAACAAATCTTGGTCTAGTTATGGTTTCAGTTGCTGTTGAAACTTCTTCTGTTGAAGACTTTTCGTTATCTGCGCCAGGTTGTTCCTTTGCTGTTGGGGTTTCAGTTGCGAGGTTAGAAGATAAAGCTAGATATTTATAATCTTGAGCCGGAGCGTTTTGACTCAATAAAAGAACAGAAAAAATAGCAACAAGAGACAAAATAAAATATTTGCTGGTAGAATTGCTAGCGGAATTCTCAGAAACACCATTCTGAGAAAAGACTCTTACACTCTTAGACAAAATTTCACCAAAGTACATTGGTAGTCCTTTCTTATAGGTTAAGTCTAACCAACTAAGATTAAATTTTCGGGGAAGGGTTAAAGAGTCCAAATATTAGAAAAGTGGACACTTGTCCTCCCAATTAGGCCTACGAGGTTAGCTGACGGGCTTGAGTTTGGAAGTGCTCTATCAAGTTGATAAAAGCTTGAATTCGCCCCTACTAGAAAAACTTTCTAGTGTTACTTGGTTCCCCCGTTCCTTTTGGTGTGGCAAAAGGATTAGGCTGACAATACAGAATAAACAAAGTGTTAATTGTTTTTTCTGTTTTAGTTAAAGCTCTCGCTGACATCTGCGAGAGGAGGCTATTATAGACAACAAAATTTATTTTTGACTAGTTAAAATTCCGGGTTTGACCTTTTAAGCTATTATTACAATTACTGTAAATAACTATACTTTAATCTGATAGCTACTATTAGCTTGTTTATCAATGAGTTAGCTATTTAACTTTTTACTATGGAGACAATTGTTAGATAGTTTTTTATTTTACTTAGTAGCACTTAAAAGATCTTTAGCATTCTTTTCTAACAATTTCATTTCATCTTCTCTATCAACATGATAGTAGCCTCTAATATGTGAGTTTCGGTCAATCAATACTAAGCGTTGACTATGACTAGTAGGCTCTTCATCAGCACTAAGATGAAATCCTTTGACTGAAAGCTCTATGATTTTGGCTTTTTCTCCTGTAACAAATTTCCATTGATCTGTAGCATTAAAGTTTTTAGCGTATTTAGCTAGTACTTCAGGTGTATCAACAGCAGGATCTACACTAATTGAAAGCAAATGTAACCCAGAAGAAGCTAGGCTTTTTTCTAGCTTTGACATCCTTGAATTCATTATAGGACAAGCTCCTTGACAGCTAGTAAAGAAAAAATCTGCTACCCAAACCTTTCCTTTTAAATCTGCCAAAGTTAATGTTTTTTTATTTTGATCTGTAAGAGAAAAATCTATTATTGACCCAAGGTCTGACATAGAAGTTATTTCAGCATTTCCAGCAATTTTTTCTGTTGGCTGATTGTCTTTAGTTAATTGCCCACCAGTTCCAGGATTTGTTTGACAAGCAAGAAATATTTGCAAAAAACTCAATAATAATATTAAGAAAATATATTTACGTAACATAATAGTTTTAATTCCTTGTGATTTTTCACAATTTTTTTAGATCCCCAGGTTGCGCAAGCCTGCGGCTTGCTAAAACCTGGGGCTAATATGGGTTGGGCTATGATAAATTAGACCCATTTCAATAAATAAATCTATTTCAAACATATAATAATAAAATAGATCTTGTTTTTATTATCTCAACCCAAATTAGCCCGGGGTTTTAGCGAGCATTAACGAGCGCAACCCTGAAAAATAAAACGGGTTGAGATGGTTTAGAGTATAAAAATAAACCAAGCTTGTAATTGTTCAACCCAAATTAGCCCGGGGTTTTAGCGAGCATTAGCGAGCGCAACCCCGGGTTAGAGCGCAACCCAAATTAGCCCAGGGTTTTAGCGAGCATTAACGAGCGCAACCCCGGGTTAGAGCGCAACCCAAATTAGCCCGGGGTTTTAGCGAGCATTAGCGAGTGCAACCCGGGTTAGAGCTAATTAATTTTTACTCTTCCATCAAGACTAGGTGAAATAGGGCTATTTTTGCGAATATAGTTTATTAGTAAGTTGTTAAGCTCTATATCAGTCTTTATTAAATTACTTGCTGCGGCAAATTTTTCTTTATAACCACCTGCAACAAAAGCTAGATAATTAGCTGTTGACACTATGTATGTTGCTTTAGGGTCTATCGCTATATATCCTTTCTCTGGGTTATTAGGATCAGCTAAAACTTTAACATCGCTAACAGTTTTGTTTGCAGTATTTAGGGTATATCTTAAGCCACTAACTTGACAAAAAGTATCTGAACCTCTTTGACTTACACTAAACTGAAGCAAGTCAAGTAGTTGCTCTCCTGTCATATTTACAGTAACTAGTATATTACTGTAGGGTAAAGCAGTTAAAAATGTTTCTTTGGTGATTTGACCTGGAGGAATAGCTGCACGAAAACTACTACTAGTATGAAAGAAGGCATGTGCTTTAGTAGCTTGTCTTGCTAGGTCAGTGACAAAATTACCTATTACAGATTCACCTGTATCTGTAGCTGTGTTATCAACTAGAGTTTTAGTTTCTCCTAACAATTCAAAGCGTTCTGGATATTTTACTTTTAGCGATTCATACATTTTTTGGACTTTTTCAGCTAAAAAAATATCTTCAGGCAATCCTTTAGTAATTGTGATTAATTCTCCACTAGCTTTGGTTAGTTTATTTTGATTAAATTCTAGTGTAACATGACTTAAGTAATTTAAATATTGATAAGGTGATATAAAGTAAGTGTTTGTACCTTCAATTTTGGTAAACTCTGCTTTTAAGTGTCCATGAGTTCCTAGGATTAAATCTATTCCTGGGACAGCTTTAGCCATTTGATAATCTTCAGCCAAGTATTGATGACCAAAGGAAATTACTAAATCTACTTTTTCTTTTTCTCTTAAAGTTTTGACAATTTCTGAGGCTTTTTTAATTTTTTCTGTTCCAGTGAGCCAAGTTGTATTTTCAGGAAGCAATTGAGGTTTAACAATTCTAGGGAAATCATCTCCAGCAACAGCAAAAACTCCTATTTTTAGCCCTTCTCGTTCAAAAACTTGATATTCTGGCAAGTAAGATTTATTAGTATCTTTAAAGATTAATCCGCTACTTATAACAGGATAAGTTGTATTATTTACACAGTTATTAAATACTTGAGCGCCATAATCAAACTCATGGTTTCCTAGTGCCATAGCATCCAAAATTCCATTAAACCAACTCCATTCTGTACAAGTATAGGCATCTGACCAAATAGGGTTATTTAAGTTAATGGTGTCACCACCACTTAACACAAGCACATTGTCAGAGCGTTTGGCAGCTTTTAACAAAGCTATAGTACGGGCAATTCCTCCCCGGTTATAGTCTCCTTCTGCATAGCTTGGTATAGGATGACTATGATAATCACTCATATGGTAAATTTCTAACTTTTTGACATGATTAGATTTATATGCTTTGGTGTTGAATGAATAACTAACTAATACAATTAGAGCTAAACAGAATATTGTGGTGATACGTAAGTAAATCTTCATGAATCTTATAGATGATGTTAAAACATAAATTAACTTGAATTAATAAAATATAGCGTAGCATTTGCTAAAACGTCCATATTATTAAACCAACAAACTACCGTTTTATAAAAGACTTAAACAAAACTAGCGGCTGATTTTCTGAGTTGGCTTTATTGAACTGATAAGTTAAGCGTAAAATTAAAAATTAATTTTGAAACTTAGATTTGGAGTTATTAATGTCTCGTTTTAGAGAATTGCTTGAAGATGACCGCATTCATGTTTTTGATGGAGCAATGGGTACAATGCTTTATTCAAGAGGAGTTTACATCAATCGCTGTTTTGATGAGTTAAATATTTCTAATCCAAAACTAGTTTTTGATGTTCACAAAGAGTATATCAAAGCAGGTGCAGAACTAATTGAAACCAACTCTTTTGGTGCTAATGCTATAAAACTTGGTAAACATGGACTAGAAGATAAACTTGTAGATATTAACCGTGAAGCAGCAAAAATAGCTCGTGAAGCAGCAGGTGATAAAATTTGTGTTGCCGGTGCTATTGGACCATTGGGTATACGTATAGAGCCGTATGGACCAACTTCTAGGGATGAGGCTAAAGATATTTTTAAAGAACAAGTAACGGCTTTACTTTCTGCTGACGGAGCAATAGATTGTTTTATTTTAGAGACATTTAGCGATTTAACTGAGATTGGTCAGGCTATTAAAGCAATAAAAGAGCTTTGTGAGTTACCAATTATTGCTCAAATGACAATTCAGACCTTTGGTAAAACTGCTTTTGGAACAGCCCCAGAAACTTTTACTACTCAACTTGATGCTTGGGGTGTGGATGTAATAGGCATAAATTGTACTGTTGGCCCACAAGATAGCTTGGATGCTCTTCAAATAATGGCTAGTGTAACTAATAAAAAGCTTTCTGTTCAGCCTAATGCAGGGCTACCACGTGAGGTTGATGGTCGAAAGATGTATATGTGTTCGCCTGAATATATGGCGAAATATGCAAAACGCTTTATTCAGTCAGGAGTTAAGTTTATTGGAGGCTGTTGTGGAACTACTCCAGAACACATTAAGTTAATTTCTAATGCTGTAAAGGCCACTTCTCCAGAAAATGTTAAAATTTCATTTTCATTACAGGAAGAAAAAGTTTCTAAAGTAGAGCCTATTCCTATGACAGAACGCTCTAGATTTGCAAGTAAAATTGCAAAAGGAGAATTTGTCACCTCTGTTGAAATAGTACCAGCAAAAGGATGTGATGCTGTTAAGATGTTAGAAAGTGTAAGAGAATTAAAAAGTGCTGGTGTTGATGCAGTTAATATTCCTGATGGGCCTCGTGCTCAAAGTCGTATGGGTGCACTAGCTACAGCTATTTTGATTCAACAACAAGTAGGTGGAATTGAGCCTGTTGTACATTATTGTTGTAGAGATCGCAATTTGTTAGGAATGATGTCAGATTTATTGGGGGCTGCGGCTTTAGGTATTAATAATCTACTGATAATTACTGGAGATCCACCAAAAATGGGGCCTTATCCAGAAGCTACAGCAGTTTTTGATGTGGATTCTATAGGGTTGACCAATATGGTTAATAACCTAAACTATGGTCTAGATATTGGGGGAAATCCAATTGGTAAACCAACTTCCTTTCTAATTGGGGTTGGAGTTAATCCTTGTGCTATAGACTTAGATACAGAAATCCGTAGGTTTGAATGGAAAGTAGATGCTGGTGCACAATTTGCCATAACTCAACCTATTTTTGATGTTGAGCAGTTTTATACTTTTCTTAAAAGAGTAGAACATTGCCGAATCCCAATTATTATAGGTATTTGGCCGTTGGTTTCTTATCGCAATGCTGAATTTTTAAGCAATGAAGTTCCAGGTATTAGTGTTCCTCCAAATGTACTAGAAAGAATGCGTAAGGCAGATGGGCCTGATGCTGCACGCCAAGAAGGCTTAAAGATTGCTCGTGAAATGCTTCAAGAAGTAAAATCTCTTGTTCAAGGGGTTCAGGTAAGTGCGCCTTTTGGCAAAGTAGCTTATGCCTTAGATGTTTTTAGTGTTTTGAAACAATAATAAGGTCATAAAGCTACTTTGGTAAAAAGTATTACTGTCCTTTAATTATAGCAAAAGCCTCTAAGGCGCGTTCGCGGGCAAAAGAGTGATCAATTATTGGTTTAGGATAAGTAGTACCTAAACTAACTTTAGCAGCTTTAAGTACTTCTAAAGGTGCTTGCCAAGGTTTATGTATCCATTGGTTTGGAAGCTTACTTAATTCAGGGATCCAACGCCTAATATAGTTTCCTTCGGGATCAAACTTTTCACCTTGCAGAACAGGGTTAAAGACTCTAAAAAAAGGTGCAGCATCTGCACCACAACCTGCTGTCCATTGCCAGCCGAAGGTATTATTGGCTAAATCTGCGTCTACTAATGTGTCCCAAAACCAACTAGCTCCTTCTTGCCAAGCAATTAAAAGATCTTTGGTTAGAAATGATGCAACTATCATACGAACCCTGTTATGCATCCACCCAATATGCCAAAGCTCTCTCATCCCTGCGTCTACAATTGGAAATCCTGTTTGGCCTTTTTGCCAGGCTGTTAAGTCTTGTTCATTGCTGTTCCAGGGAAAGGAACTAAAATTTTTTCTTAAAGGTTGATCTATAGTTTCGGGGTAGTAATAAAGAAGATGGTAGGCAAATTCTCTCCATATTAATTCTCTAAGAAAGAAATCTGCTCCGATTTTTAATTGTTGTTCCTCTTTGATTGCTAGGATGGATTTTATGTTATGCCATATTTGTCTTGGACTGATTTCTCCAAAATTTAAGAAAGGAGAAAGTCGGGAAGTAGCTTCTTGTGAAGGAAAATCTCTAGCTTCTTTATAGTTTGCTATATTATGTGCAAGTAATTTAGCTAGCCTAGCTTGAGCCTCTTTTTCTCCAGGATTCCAAGTTTCTCTTAAGCCTTTTGCCCAGTCAATTTTGGGTTCTAGCTCTAGATGGGAAATTTCCAGAGAATGAATTATTTTGCTAGGATTTTTTATTAGGGCAGGTGCAGCTAAAGGATAACTAGGAGAAGGCTTAGTTAAAACAGCTTTCCAAAAGGCTGTGAAGACCTGAAAGGGTTTGCTGGATGAGTTTTGTACTTCCCAAGGCTCAAAAAGCAGATGAGAGTTAAAGGTTTTTACTTCTAAACCATTCTCTTGAAAAACTTTTTTTATATTTTTGTCTCGCTCAATTATATTGGGCTCATAACGACGATTCCAATAAATAGCTGTTGCTTGTGTTTGAGCTACTATTGTTTGTAGGGTTTTAAGAGAATTTCCTTTGAAAATAAAAAGTCTTGAACCTAGTTGTTTTAAACTGTTATCTAGTGAAATTAAAGATTGATGTAACCACCATTTACAAGCTCCACCAAGATTTGCAAATGCTTCTTCTTCGGGTGAATAAATAAAGATCGGGTATATTTCCTTGCCAGAATTTACGGCAGCAATTAATGAAGGATTATCAGCTAAGCGTAAATCCCGACGAAACCATAAAACGACGGATTCTTGCTTTTGACTCAAAAATTTATCTCCTCGCTTTAACAAAGTCTATTTTACAAATGAGTTGCAAAAATTTTTGTTATAAGTCAAAACTGTCTGCATATTTAGGGACAACAGCTTTCCAGCCAAATTTTTCTTCAATTTTTAATTTAAGCGATTCTGCTGCGGCAGTTTCCCCATGTGTTACAAATACAGTTTGTGGAGGGTGACGAAATTCTCCAAGCCAATGCAGTGTTTCTTGATAATCTGCATGTGCTGAGAGGTTTGATATTGAAACTATTTCTGCTCGTACAGGTACCATTTCACCATGAATTTTTATTTCTTTTTCACCTTCTACTAAACGTCGGCCACGTGTTTCTTCTGCCTGAAAGCCTGCAAATATAATAGTAGAATTTGGATCAGGCAAACACTCTTTAAGATAATAAAGAACGTGTCCTCCAGTAGCCATTCCTGAAGCAGAAATAATTATGTGGGACTTAGTTGGACTTTGAGGTCTAGATGTTTCGCGATATCTTCCAAAGCCAAATGAATGGGTCTGAAATGGGTTAATATGTCTATGAATAAGCTCGCGCATTTCTTCATCATGATCATCTTTATATTGCAAATACTGCTGTGTAGCGCTTTGAGCCATTGGAGAGTCTAATCTTACAGGTAATATAGGAATTCGTCCTTCATCTTCAAGTTCTCTTATGTAATAAAGTATTTCTTGAGTTCGTCCAACTGCAAATGCAGGTATTACAATGGTTCCATTACGTTTAGCTGTTCGTGTAATTACTTCTGCCAACTGATCTTTAGCTGGTGTGCCTGCATGCAGACGATCTCCATAAGTTGATTCTACTATTACATAATCAGCTTCAGGTACTGGGGAAGGATCATTAAGAATAGGTACATTGTAACGTCCTAAATCTCCACTAAATAACACAGTAGTTTTTTGATCATTTTCCGTAAGTGTTATGTAGACAAAACTAGAGCCAAGAATATGTCCAGCAGAAATTAGCTTAAACTTACATTCAGGGCTAATTTCAATTTCTTCTTCATAGTGTAAGGGTTGAAATAATGTTAGTGCTTCTTTGGCATCTTCTTCAGTATAAAGAGGCTTTGCTGGACGGTGCTTTGAGAAACCTTGTTTATTAGCATAATGTGCATCTTCTTCTTGTAATCTTGCAGAATCTGGTAGGAGGATTTTGCATAAATCCATAGTAGCTTTACTTGCATATACTGGCCCGTTATAGCCTAAATTTACAAGTTTAGGCAAATATCCACTATGATCAATATGTGCATGTGTAAGAATAATTGCACTTAAACTAGAAATATCTATAGGAGGAACTTCCCAGTTACGTAGCCTAAGCTCTTTTAATCCTTGAAACAAACCACAATCAATTAAAATATTGGTGTTGTTTATAGATAGTAAATACTTAGACCCTGTTACTGTTTGTGTAGCACCTAAAAATTTAATCTTTGCCATTATTCTTTTTTACCTCTAACATTAGTCTGATAAGTTCACAAAAAACAGAACAGAAAAATCTGATATATACACTATAAGTATATTACTTAATAGCTTTAATTTAAGTTTAAAATATCAATTAAGTATTATTCAGGTAAAACTTTAAATATTTCAAAAGCTTCACGTTCTAACTCTTCACGATGTTTTGGATGAGCAATGTTAATAAGGGCACGGGCGCGTTGTCGCAAGTTCTTACCATAAAGATATGCTACTCCATATTCAGTTACTATATAATGGACGTGTGCCCGTGTGGTTACAACACCTGCACCTTGTTTTAGAAACGGCACTATGCGAGATTCTCCCTTTTGTGTTGTGGAGGGAAGTGCAATAATTGGTTTACCACCTTCAGATAAAGATGCTCCTCTTATAAAATCCATTTGTCCACCCACACCAGAATACAATCTTGTACCAATGGAATCTGCACAAATCTGACCCGTTATATCAACTTCTATTGCGCTATTAATAGCAGAAACTTTAGGGTTACGTCTTATTACAGATGTATCATTAACATATTCTATGTCAAGTAATGATACTAAAGGGTTATCATCTATAAAGTCATAAAGTCGGCGAGTTCCCATAACAAAACCGCTTATTATTTTGCCAGGATGGACTTTTTTACGGGCATTGGTAATAACTCCACGCTCAACTAAAGGAATTATACCATCAGAAAACATTTCAGTATGAATACCAAGATCTCTATGATTACTTAAAGCAGCTAGTACAGCATCTGGAATAGCTCCAATACCCATTTGGAGCGTTGCCCCATCATCAATTAGTTCAGCACAATGTTTACCTATAGTAGTTTCTACGTCAGTAAGTTCATGAGTTGGGGTTTCTGGAATAGCTGCATGAGCTTCTACAGCATAGCGAATTTGACTTATATGAATAAGCCCATCGCCGTGTGTACGAGGCATATGAGGGTTAACTTGTGCAATTACTGTTACCGCAGCATGTACAGCAGCAGTAGCAACATCTACAGATACACCAAGTGAGCAATAACCATGTCTATCTGGTGGAGATACTTGTACAAGAGCAATATCAAGTGGAAGAATTTTTTTGCGAAATAAGCCAGGAACCTCGCTAAGAAACACAGGAATATAGTCAGCTTGACCAGTTCCTACAGCAGAACGAATATTTCCCCCAACAAACAGTGCATTGGTATGGAAGCTTTTTTCATATTTTGGAGCAACATAAGGTGCGCTTCCTTCAGTATGTAGATGAACAATTTCAACATTTCTTAGATGAGCAGCACGTTCAACCATTGAATCTACTAGTATTTGCGGTGTAGCCGCAGCTCCATGAATAAAAACTCGATCAAAAGACTTAATTGCACTGACGGCTTCTTCTGCAGTAACCCATTCCATAATATTACTTACCCTAAATCCTATATGTATTTGATATAGTTTGATATAATGACACTATTATGAGTTGAACTATTGATTAGATCAAGTCTTAAATGGAAAGAGATAGTTTTATTACTAATATAGAAAAGCTTTTCCATTTAAGAAAACTTATATTTTTCATCTTGTCCAGATAAAATTTCTATCAAGGCTTTCGCAACATTTTCTGATGCTCCACCTTTACCTAAACGAACATGAATTTCTTTATAACCTTCTTGAAGGCGAAGTTGCTCACTTTTAGAACTAAGTATATTCTCTACTTCAATTGCAATTTGTTCTCCACTGGCTTGATGCTGAATGAGCTCAGTTATAAGTTTTTCCCCTAGTATATAATTAGGTAATCCATAGTAAGGTAAATGTGTATAACGAGACCACAAAAACCAAGTTAACTTAGAAACTCGACCAATAATTATTGCAGGAGTATTGAGTAAAGCTGTTTCTAATGTAGCTGTTCCGGCTGCTACTACTGCGCAATCAGCAGCAGCTACTACATCATAAGTTTTTCCAGTTACTATTTTTATAGGAGCTTTTATATTAATTAATTTATCTTGGATTTTGGCTGGATCTAAGGTGTTAGCTACAGGAATGACAAATTGGTAATTTGAATTTTTCGCATAGAGAATTTCTGCTGCTTTTTTTAAGTGTGGGAGTAACAATTTAACCTCTACATTGCGGCTTCCTGGCAAAAGTGCAATCATAGGTTGTTCTAGGTTAAAGCCAATTTGTTTGCGGGTTTCATCTCTAGAAAACTTAGGAATTACTTTATCAACTAAAGGATGTCCAACAAAATGAACATTTAAGTTATGTTGTTTATAGAAATCTACCTCAAAAGGTAAAATAACCAACATATAATCTACTAGCTGAGTAATTTTAGGTAACCGTTCGGCTCTCCAAGCCCAAACTTGAGGGCTAATATACCAAAGTACTGGTATGTTAGCTTGTTTAAGTTTTTCTGCTAATCGTAAGTTAAAGTCAGGAAAGTCTACTAATATAGCTAAATCAGGTTTTTCTTTATCTAAACTTTTAGCTAACTCACGTAAAGTTCGTAAAATAGTTGGAAGGCGGGAAAGTACTTCTACAAGTCCTATTACACTGACAGTGCGTAGGTCATGAGTTAACCTAGCTCCTGCTGATTGCATTTCTACTCCACCCATTCCATAAAACTCTATATTGGGTATCTGCTTTTTTACAGCACGAATTAAGTTTCCTGCATGTAAATCTCCAGATGCTTCTCCTGCAACAATAAAAATTTTATGGTGTTTTTGACTCATTTTTACAATCAAAATAATAAAATTACCAAAAGTAGCTGTAAAACTTCTACATTAACTTAGTGTTGAGAAAAACAAAAGAAGCATAAGCAAGAGTACCTTTAATAAAATATTAAATAATACTGTAGTAATATACATGGTTTCATTGTTATTTTTTATTGACAGGAGAAAGCTTGTTTTAGGGTAATATTGCGTAAGCGGTTATCGGTGAAGTAAAAATTCTATGCAAAGGAAAGATACTTCTTAGAAGTCTTTTGTTTAGCTAATTAACTATAATTAAAAAATTATTAAATTTTGTATAAAAACATTTGACTTTATAAAAAAAAACTGCATGATAGAGAGATACCAAAAAACAAAAATTTCCCGCACAACCTATCGAATAATTAACGTTTTGCTCAAGAGTAAAACAAGCGGGTTGATCTTTGTAAAAATTATAAACCAGGGGTGGACATCAATGATAGAAAAGTATTTTAACAGTCTCGAGGATTTAGCTAAATGGGCTGTATCAAATCAGATTAATACTATTTCAGTTGATGCACATAAATGTCTTAGTGTAAATGGTTCTGTTCGTTATGGCTTAACTTGTATTGCAAAAAGTTCTTCACAAGAAAAATTTTTGGATGGTCGGTATAATACGTATAAATACCCTGATCCAAGTACAATGGATGTTGAAGCAACAAAAATAGAAAATAAATTGCGTAGCTATGGCATTGAGGTTGATAGGATGGCATTGCCTGTTTAATTTATATTTGTTCTTTGTTTGCTTTGTGTAAATAAAATAAATACTTGTATTTGCTAATAAATTGAGACTTCAATTTAGGGTCTTAGTTTTCTTAGCCGCAAGTGTATTTTGTTTTTGAAAATTCAGTTTATCTATTATAACTTCTAGTTTAGAGGGCTAGTTTTAGCTTTCTTGTCTCTTTATTCATGTCTATAGTCTGCTTATATATTTTTATTTGGTGCTAAGAATACTTGGCATCTAGATGTGTCTTTTGCTCCATATAACACAATTACTTTGGTCTTAGTAACTTCTTTGAATAGTTTATTTTATAAATTATTTCTAAAGTTTTTAATGTATTGCTAGAAAAATGAATTTAAGTACTTCTGGCATAATAATTGCTAAACCCCTATCAAAAATTGCTATAAGAGCTAAATTTTCCCTACAAATTTGAAAATTAAAACAACTGAAAAGTTAGAATTGGAATCTTAAAAACCTAACAGTTAGTATAATGTTAGATTTTTTATCTGTTATTATCAAATATAACTATTATATGTAGTTATATGCTATTTGTTAAAAGTTTCAAAATAGAAATAGTCAATTGTTTGAAGGAGTTATATGTTAGAGAATAGCAATATTGTTCGCATCAACATATCCAGATTTGAAAATGAGTTATATGGAAAAAATGCCATTGCTAAAACATTAACAGATGTAAATTTTCCATGTAGTAAACAACAATTACTAAAGCTTATTGGTGATAAACAAATAGAATATCGCAAAGGTTATTTAATACGTTTTAGAGATGCTGTTAGAAATTGTTTTTCTTCAGACCATATATTTGATTCAAGCTGTGATGTTATTTCTTGTATTAGCAGTTACTTAGATAGTATGGGATTGTCAGACCGATTTAGTAGATTTTGGTAGATACCTATGAATTGTTAGGATAAACACAAATATTTTGATTAGGAGGATAAAAAGATGTCATGGCTAATTGCAATCCTTTTTGGGCTTTGTGTGCTGTATACCTTGGATGATTGTAGTGATAGTAATTCTAATATCCATCCTAATCCAATTAGACAGAATAAAAAATTTAATCTACCTAAATAATATAAGTAACTTTAGTAGTTATTTATTATATGCATAATACCATTGCAGCATACTACATTAAGTGTGTATTCTTGATAATATTTAGTGTAGTATAGTAAATAGATCATAACTATAATATACCTCTAGGGAAAATTTCCTGTCCCCTGTGTATATTTACACACTACAAATGTTTCCTAACAAATTTTAATTAGCCTTTTTGGTTGTTAAAAGTATTTTGTCTTTTTTCTTGAATTTGTTTCTCTAATAAGATGAAAATTAAAAATTATGTTTATTAATCAACAAGTAAATTTTAGGCCAGCTAAAGAGCAGGACTATGACTTTCTTTATAATATGCATATAGCAACTATGAAGGAATATATTGATAAAACTTGGGGTTGGGAGGATTTTGCTCAACAGGAGTTCTTTAAAAAAAGTTTTGAGCCAGAAAAGATACAAATTATTACTTTAGATACAAAAGATATAGGAATGGTTTTGATAGAAGAAGGCCAAGAAGATATTTTCTTAAGAGTTATCGAGATCTTACCTAACTATCAAAGACAGGGTATAGGTACTTATATAGTGCAAAAACTTATTAATAAAGCTAGCCAAAATAATAAAGCTGTGTTTTTATATGTTTTGAAAGTAAATCCTGCACAAAATTTATATGAACGACTTGGTTTTAAAAGGATTGCTGAAACTTCTACGCATTATGTCATGAAAGCTTGTTTAAATATGTTTTAGAAGGCAAACTGATGCAAGTACCACAAACAAAATACTTAAAAGCTCTATATACTAGCAATGCCAATTTAGTGTTTATTGGTGCAATGTTTTTTCTTACCTTAGTTTTCCATCCAGCAATGTTATTTTTTCTTGTGGCAGGGGAGTTAGGGTTGTTAATGGTGGGTCAAGTTGGTTTTGTTCAAAAAATGTTAAATTCTAAGTTTGAACATGAAGCTAAACTAGCACAAGAACGTAAGGAAAACACTATTGCAATGGGCTTATCTGCTAGTTATCAAAGCGACTTTTTTTCACTAAAAAACCTTTGTAATGAAATTCAAAAACGTGCTTCTGAACAGCAGTCTGATCAGACTGCAATGATTGCTGTAGATGGGTTAGTTGAAAAATTGGATACTTTTCGTTTTGAGTATGTTCAAATGTTACGTGCACATTCAATGCTAGCTAACCGTAACTATAAACAACTACAAGCTATGGTAGAGAGGGAGATTAAAACAGCTGAGGATAGTATATGTAAAGAAGGTTCTGAGCAAGTACGTAATGCAATTTCTCAGAATTTAAAAATACTTCGTCAAAGGCTGAATAGAGTTAAACAATTAGAAGATTTAGTAAGGCTAATAGAAGCACGATTGCAAGTAGTTCGTAATTCTCTACAATTAATTCAAGATGAGCTTTATAGCATGACAAACGTTCGAGGTATTTCTGAAATGGTAGATGGATTGTTAGTAAATATGGAAATTACCGATGAATTTAGACTTTCATATAATGAACTACTAGCAGGTGAAACTAGTACTTTGTCTGGCCTAGAAATTACAACAGCACAGATAGAAATGGACGATAGGCCTAATAAACCTAAAACAGAGCTAAACAGGTATTAAATAATATCTCCACTTTAATAAATACAGTAATAAACATAACACAATATCAGCAACTATCTTATTTTGCAGTCTGATAAAAGACAGGAGATTTGCTTATGGATGGTGGGGAAGTTATTGCAAAGGTATTAGTTAAACATGGAGTAAAATTTCTTTTTACTCTTTCAGGTGGACATATTGCCCCAATTTTTGTTGCTGCTAAACATGCAGGAATTCGTATTATAGATGTTCGTCATGAAGTAAATGCTGTGTTTGCAGCAGATGCGTTAGCTAGAATTTCTGGAGTTCCTGGAGTTGCTGTTGTTACAGCAGGGCCAGGATTAACGAACACAATTACAGCAGTTAAAAATGCTCAACTTGCACAATCTCCAATTATTGTTTTAGGTGGTGCAACAGCTACAGTTCTAAAAGGCAGAGGTGCATTGCAGGATATTGATCAAATGGCATTAATGAAGCCTCATGTTAAATGGGCTGCAAGTGTTAAGAAACTCAAAGATTTTGTTCCATTGCTTGAAAAAGCTTTTACTAACTGTCAGGAAGGTGTTCCTGGACCAGTTTTTTTAGAGTGTCCTGTTGATTTACTATACCCTGAGCACATTGTTCGAGAATGGTATTTAAAAGATGGAAAAAGCCCTCGCAATTTTCAAGAGAGAATTTTGCAATGGTATCTGAATAGACACTTAAATAAAATTTTTGATGAAAAATTTTCTATTTCTATAAATCAAAACCAAGAAAAAATTTTTATTCCTACCCACTCTGAAAGTCAGCTATTAGAAACATTAAATTATCTTAAAAAAGCTAAAAGGCCGTTGTTTGTTATAGGTAGCCAAGCAATGTCTCAACCTCAAGAAGCCAAAAATATTGCTACAGCAGTAAATAAACTAGGTGTGCCTGTTTATTTGTCAGGCATGGCTCGAGGTTTACTTGGAAAAGACTGTATTTTGCAAATGCGTCACAATCGTAGAGAGGCTCTAAAAGAGGCAGATTTAGTATTACTAGCAGGAGTTGCTTGTGATTTTCGTTTAGATTATGGCCGACACATTCGTAGTAATGTGGTTTATATTTCGGTTAATCGTAGCAAAAAGGATCTCTACTTAAATAAGAAACCTAGGTTAGCAGTTTATGCTGAAGCAGGAAATTTTTTAATTGCACTAGCTAAATTGCTGAATGAAAAGCAGCTTGATTATAGTAATTGGATTAAGCAACTTAGTGAGCAAGATAATAAACGAGAACAGAAAATAGATGAACAAGCATTAGAAGAGCTAGATGCTATCAATCCTGTAGCGCTTTTTCGAGAACTGGATAAGCAACTGATAGATGAAAGTGTTTTAATTGCGGATGGAGGTGATTTTGTTGCCACAGCTTCTTACACACTAAGTCCTAGAACTCCTCTTTCTTGGCTGGATCCAGGTGTATTTGGAACTTTAGGAGTTGGCGGAGGTTTTGCTTTAGGTGCAAAACTTGCTCGTCCAAATTCTGAAGTTTGGATAATTTGGGGAGATGGTTCTAGTGCTTATTCTTTGGCAGAATATGATACTTTTGTTAGACACAAAATTCCTATAATTGGGTTGATAGGTAATGATGCATGTTGGTCACAAATTGCTCGTGACCAAATTACTATATTGAAAGATGATGTAGCTGCTATGTTAGCTTACTCTGATTATCATGTTGTAGCAAAAGGGTTTGGTGGAGAGGGCGTTAGTATAAACAAGGTTTCAGAGTTAAAATCAGCCATTTTGCAGGCTAGGGAAGTTAATGTTCAAGGTAAACCTTTTTTAATCAATGCAATAATTGGGAAATCAGATTTTAGGAAAGGATCCATTTCAATATGAGAAATGTTGGGCAAATCAACAAAGCTGATACAGTATTTTTAATCATTGATTTACAAGAGAAACTAATGCCTGTTATTAGCAATAAGGAGGAAGTGTTTTCTAATGTAAATAAGCTAATTTCTGGAGCAAAAGTATTATCTATTCCAGTAATTGTTACAGAACAATATTCAAGAGGTTTAGGACATACTTGTAAAGAAGTGCAACTCTCATCGGATCAATTGGTAATAGAAAAAATGTGTTTTAGCAGTATGTTATCTGAGGAGATTTTAGAGAAGCTAAAGGAAATGAATATAAAATCTTTGATACTTGCAGGTGTAGAATCTCACATTTGTGTTTTAAAAACAGCATTAGATGCTTTAGCAAGAGGATATGAAGTACATGTAGTTGTTGATGCTGTATCTTCGCGTAAAGTAATAGATAAAGAAGTTGCTTTATCACGGATTAGGCAAGTAGGAGGGTATATTGTTACAACAGAGATGATACTATTCCAGCTAATAGACTTTGCTGGCACAGATGAGTTTAAGCAAATTAGTAAAATTGTTAAGTAAGTTATGTTACCACAAATATAGGATATTAAATCGATTTTGTTCAAAAAGAGAAAAATAAGTAAAGTAACAGGGCAATCGCACTGTAAAATATTAAAGTTTAAAGATTGTAGTATAGTAAGCTAATTGATATCTTATTTAGCTTTAAGAAGTTTGGATTTAATACCTTTTTTAAAAGAAGATTAATTTTTAAGTAAATTAAGGAAGATATGATGAAGAACAAACGGTACTCTCAATATAAATAACGTGAGTAAGCCATGAATTGGAGATTCACAACAATGGATGAAAATTGTATTTTCAGAGTAGTTCGAGATAACTAAAAACAAGTAACAGGTAACAAACTCAAAGAAATAGGGTCAAAACGAACAGAAGGACAGCAATTCCCGGTTTAGAAATAGATCCGTAATGTTATTTGGGTAATTGTAGGGGCAGCCCTTGTGGCTGCCTTTACAGTAATTTCACTAGCATATCCTTATTTTCACTTCTAAACCGGGAATTGCTGACAGAAGGAAGTTTGTCACGAAAAGTATAAGAAACCAAACCAACAATAAGATTGAACAAAAAATTAGAAATAGAACGATGACGAGAATGCTCAAACTGGGAAATATTCTTAAGCTGATCGTTAACAGATTCAATCAGAGCACGTTTACGTAAATAAATTTTGTCAAGTAAAGGCAAAAGTTTATTTTTTATCTTGGCTTTTACCTTAGTAATAAGCTGTAAGCTATTATTGAAAAGTAAATCAAAAAGTTGTTGAGAAATATAACCTTTATCACCAAAAAGTTTTCCCCAGAGGGGTTTAGTCATTTTTTCAACAACTTCTCTATCATCAATATTACCAGTAGTTAACCTTACTCCTAGTAATTGACCTTGGTCATTAAGTAATAAGTGAAGCTTGAAGCCATAAAACTAATCTACTGAAGTTTTTCCTCTCTTAGCTTTGCCTTCAAAGACCTTATTAGAATGGATTCTACGGTTATGGCACACTTTGATATTAGTAGAATCAAAGGATATTCCCATACATTTTCCCAATCGCGTCTCTAAATAGCAAGCCAGTGGTAATAATGCACTCTTTTGTAACTCTACAAACCTATTGTAGCTTACTAATTTTGGAAATGCCCACATTAAGTGCTTCATCACTTCTTTTATGTAGTAATCCTTAAATGTTCTATATCCTGATTGATGAAACCATACCATTATTGTCATTATTTCGCTTATATTTAGCCTTTTTTCCTTATCTCTTTGTTTTTCTGCTTCTTTCAACAGCCTTTTATTGTATTGAGGTTCAAATTCCAAACAAAAGTCGTCTATATCACTAAACATTGCTATAATTTCCATAACACAAGCTCCTTTGTTGTTCGTAGTTAGCCTTTTTTTATTATCTACTTTTCAACAAAGGGCTTCCATTTTTTCTTATTTCGAACTACTCTGAAAATACAATTTTCATCCATTGTTGTGAATCTCCAATTCATGGCTTACTCACGTTATTTATAAACTAGTCAATCGAAAACTCAAACTGATTCACAAGTAAATATTTAATTAGTTAAACGCTCACAATGCCAATTACCAAAGCGTTTAACAGGAAATTTCTTATATTTTGTAGTGAAAATAATGAGTTAGTGCAATTACACTAACTCATTATTGAGTAGTACTATTTTCAGAGTAGCATGATGTTTAAGCAGGGCTTGCAACCCAAGTTAGAGGTGTAATCCACAAAGCATCAAGATTTACAATGCCTTTGGTAGATTGAGTAGCTAAGACTATAAGAACACTATATTGAGTAAGTAAATAAACTGCTAAGGCTGCAACTACAACAGTTGCGATAGTTCCTAGTATAGGCCCCATAAGTAATAATAAAGGAGCAAGAGCTAGAATAATTGCTCCTACTGTGACTCCACCAACTGAAATCCACTTAAGAAATTCTGCTGGAACTCCAATTCTATATCCCCACCAGAAAGCTTCAAATGTTGGAGTAGGTGGTTGTGGCTCTGAGGCTAAAGCGTTAGAAGAAACCGAAATATTTTGCATTAACATTTTATCGTCAAAGTCAACACCACTTTTTTTCATTGCTAATATAGGGTTTGCTAGAAAGTCTTTGTTAACGTCTTCGTTAGATTTTGCTAATTCTACAAAATCATCCAATGTAATGTTTCTCATATAAACCTCCTGTAATTTAAGGATGTTTAAGTTATTGAGAGAAGGCGTTCTTTTCTCTATATCAAAGAATAAGAATACACTAGGAGTATATGCTTATTAGCAATTACACTAGCAAGAGTATTGGAGGTGTAATTACTCAAGTAATATATTATAAGAATAATAAGAAAAGCACAATAGCTAGAAGTAGTTCTTAGGCATAAATTGTTTTTATGCTGTAAGGATATAGACAGGTTTGGATCATACCATAGCACTCTCCATCGTCTGTAAAGTTGTTGGTCTCTATAGGGCTATTATCAGGCTTGCGGCTTGTTAAAATGTGGATTGTTGTTTGAATAAAGTTATGATTTGGGACAATAGTGAGTTTTGCAGAAGCTATCCAACAGTGAAGGTAAATGTTGGGTTGGCAAAGTAAAAGATGGGGACATTTTGCAGTTATTCAGCAAACATAATTGTTCATAAATGGAGCTATTTTATATATGTGGTGTCTAAAATAAGTATAAATAAAGTGTATATAAATCATAAGAGAATACGTCTCCATATATAATACTAGTAACTTTTGACAGGGTTAAGGAGACAAAATGGATATTACTAAATTATCATCAATAATAAGTTTATTAATTGCTCTTAGTATGGCTTCAGAAAGATTGGTAGAAATTGTTAAAACTTCAGTTACATCTATTCTGACATCTTCTTTGATTGATATTAAAGAGGATAATATCTATATTCTTGGTAGTAAACAGACAGAGCCAAGAAAAGAACGTAAAAGATTACTCACACTTTATTTTGTAAGTTTAATTTCAGGTTGTGTAACTGTTTGGTTAGCAAAAGATATTATCCCAAAAGAAGTTTTATCTATTGAGTATAATACCTTAAATATTCTTGGAATGGGTTTATTGGTAAGTGGAGGATCAAGTTTTTGGAATTCTGCTCTAGGTTATGCTAATCAAGTTAAAGAGGTTACTAAATTAGAAGCAGAAAAAAAGGCTAAGGAAAAATAAGTTTTTTGGTGGTACTTCAATAATGATATGGTTGTGATGCTTCAACCATATCATTAGCAATGTCTAGAAGACTTTGGCCTACTTTCGTATCTACTGCAACTACTAAATCTTCAATATTAAGGTAAAAGAAAGAGTAGTTTTTGGAGTGAGAAATTTACTTGCTAATTTTCCCAGTTTAAAACGGGGAAAGTATAGTAATTATCATTAATGTAAGTTTACAGGAAAATAAACCTGAAAATAAATACCCTTTGCATGAAATGGCCATAAATTACAAAAATCCGGTTGAATCAATAGCAGAAAATGAGTGGAGCGTGTTAGGTGATAATTCTTGATACACATATTTAGATATGTTGGGTTCATAGTGATCAAATTATTGTTGCCACTTCTCGTCTTTATAAAGCAGGTTTGGTTACTTGTGATTCTAAGATTAGAGCTTACCCTCATGTTATTTTTTCCTTAGAAACGTCGAATAAACGTTGCACACGAACTCGCTTCCTCCTCGCTTTGGCTCGTCACAGCTGCTCACTGGTGAACTTAGTTTTAGAAGGTTATAAAAATCTTAATTGCTGTCGTTTTTGTTGATGTTATCTCGCTTTACCTATTAGGAATCTTTATAAGGATTTCACTTAGTTTTTTGTTTAAGACAACTACAAATAAAAAATGAGTAGAAATAAAGGAGATAATTATGGCAATCACGGTTCGAATAGGTGGAGTAGGAGCAAACTTACTACCACATGCAGTTAATTTTGTACCTAATGGTACTAGAGCTACTATTACAACAAATGATTTTGATGGGGTGTTAAAAGTTGGTCAACAGTATCAAATTACTGTTACTGTTCCAGATGGCCCTGTAGGTGTTTATACAGCTAAATATGTTGACGTTGATGTGATGACTTATAATTTTGATAACCTACATTGATTATAAAGTAGTTGTTAGCTTTAACCTTAGCAAAATGTTATTTATTAATATTTAGTATGGATTTCTATTTGAAGTTCTAAGACTGGAACTAGTGCAAATACCTTAGCTATTGCTGTATCTTTTTCTAATAATGCACATCTAGTAATTTGAATATCTAGGGTGGGTTGGTTTTTAGTAGGCCAACCCATTATAAATATTTCTGGAGTAAATATCGTGAAAGTTTCCAATAATACATAATAAGCACAAATGTAAGATTTTCCTAGTTTTGCTATCTTAGAAGGATCAACCTTTTTTACTGCTACCCCTACATAAATACCTAAAAGACAAAATATTACAATCATCAACATTACTAATAAGATAGTAAGATCTCATAAATTTGGTGAGCCTCTGCTAAAAGGACTAAGCCAACTTTGAAATTTCCGCGAGATTGTTGTACTCTACGCTCCATTTAAGCAATTTCTATTTCATAGCCTTCTGCAATAGCAAAATCTGGTGTAACATTTTTAGGCCAGTGAGTAGGCCAAGGCAAATGCTCATAGCATTGATTAACAGGATCATAGGAATGTAAAGCGATTACTTTATTCTCAGCTACAATAACAACAGTCTTTTTCTCTACAGGTTCTTGGATAGGTTGGATAGAATCTTTCTTAACTCTAATAGTATTAAAATATTCACCTGCTTTTGTTGATTTTCTAATCATTTCGTTAGCACCTATTAACTTATTAGGATATTAAAGGCTATAAGGCAAAAATAGCTAATAGCTAATACGTGTTTCTATAGCAAATTGGATTTTACTAAGAGAGAAGAGAAAAGCCCCACTTGAAAAATTTCTTCTCAGAAATTTTAAGTGGGGAAGGTTTAACTACATATAATCAAGAGTAAAGGCCAATCCACCGACTACTTGTTGATCAGCTTGTAATTCATCAATTTCTCCTCTAATGCCTAAGATTTGATTTTTGGGAAGATTAGTAAGTCCGTAGTTAATTAAGATCCCATTCTGAAACCTACCCTCACCGTTAAACCCTACATCTTTTTGAGCCTCAGACCGATACCCCAATAGTATATCTTGATTTCCTACATCAACAATCGTTACAATAATTCTCTCTACATGTTGTGGCTCTATGCTCTGGGGAAACAAGTTATCAAAGGCATATGACACAAAGTTTTTGTAAAGACGAATATTAGTATTATTTCTTATTTCAATAGCATAAATAGGCATATACTCAACCTTTCTTAATATATGAAAAACAAGTAATTAAGAGATAATCAATAACAAAAACTAGTCAACTAATTTTTGTTATTGATTTATAAAATTACGTAGACATTGTTTGGAGGTAAAACCAAATTACTCCAAATAGAATCTTGAACATAAACTTGTGTGATTAAGAAATAATACTCAGCGAATAGGATAAAAACTACAGGTAGCATTATACGGGCCGTCAACCTCTCCTGTAGCAAGATATCCTGCAATCTCATTGCCAGGTTGATTAGTTACCCTAATATCAAATACTTGGCCATCATCAACCCTACACTCACACCCAAACCCCAAATTATCTCTCTGACCATAATACCCAAATACTATGTCTACAAGTCCAACATTGGGTACATTTACAACAACATTAACAGGACCAGGTAGTATAATTGGAGGAAAATACCTATCAATTGGAGTTCCTAAAACCATTTGATATAAAGAATACATAGTGTCATTGATTATTTGAATTGTTACAGGCATACTATAATCTCCTCAATACGTTAAATTAAACTACTATTGTTTAATTTCATAACAATACTTAACAGGTGCAACTATTAAGTATTGCTATGAGTATATCTATGTTAAACCCTAACAAAAATTACTCTCAAAGTTAGCTTTTGTTAGGGTTTTGTAGAATTACATAAATATTATTTGGAGATGGAGTTTGATCGTCTTTATTTTTCCAGCCATAAAATGTGCCTGAATCAATGGCATTATTATCTTTGGGAGAAATATTCCATAAACTCAAGTCATCATCAGCATCAGAACCAGCATCACTCCAAATAGAAGAACCTTCAATGCGAGCTTCTGTTACTAAATCCTCACGAACACAACGTAACCTATCAACAAATGTACCACTAGGAGTGGGGTAGCCTTGATCCTTTGGATTTTTAGTCATAATCCAACCAAGTGAAACGTAACCTGTGGGTGGAATAGGTCTCCAACATGCGTAATTATCATTTTTAGAGTTAGAGTTCTTATCTCTCCATACTTCTTCATATCCAGTAGGAGGAGCCAACGCACCACCAGATAAATCTCTAACTATTAGAGCTTGTCCATTAGCTGCACTGTAATTGGCTTGTGCATAATGTCCAAGAAAGTAGTAATCATCTGTTGCAACAGGTTTATAGATAGTTAAGTCTTTATCCGATTTAAGGCTTTGATTATCAAAAAGTTTAAAAAAGTCTTTTGTGGTTTTTACTTCTATTTGGTCAACAGATCTCTGTTCAGCATAAGTATTAAAAGCATTTTCAAGTTCTGTTGCTCTACTTTGGCTGCTTGCAAGTGTCCAAATCGGTTGCAAGCTGTCTGTAGTAAAATCTATAAGTTCAGCGTATTCAAAAGCTGTTGCTGCCCACTCTTGAAATTTACCTTCTGTCTCAATCATTGCTCCAAGTCTAGGATCTCCTCCACGAACGTCTATAGATAACTCAGAGCTACTATTAAAACTATTTATATCTTTTTCATATTGTGCTTCTTCTTCTACTGTAAGTTGATATGTGCCATGCCTATAGGAAGCTTTCGCAGCTTCTTCTATTGACAAATTTGACTTAAAAGCATTTTTGTTAACTGCATAACTGTATCGTGCTGTCGCTCCCATAACGACTTTAACTAAAACGTGTGTACCATACTTGCTAAATAATGTGTTAGGAGCTAAAGAATCAATATCTTTTCGAACGTCATCCCGTAACAAAGTTTTCACGTCAGTGTCTAAACTAATAGTCCAAGCACTTATATTATTTACACTAGTAACAAAGTCTTCTTCTTCCTTCATCTGATTTGATTTAGAAAAACTAGCATCAAGCGAAGCAAAAAATAGTTTATAGTGCCCATTGCTGTCTACTTTTGAGGTAAGTGCAGATTGGTACTCGCTAATTGTTTTGCCAGAAACAGTGTCAAGAGTACTTCTAAATAAAGATATTGCACTTGTATCCATAGGAACATTAAAAACTGTGTCCCCTACTTTTTGTTGTTGATAGTTAGAAAACTCTTTAATTAGCAAAGTCTTTAAGCTGCGTTTATCTGCGTAAAGCCCAAAAATATCGTATCCATAACCGATAATATTTGCTCCAGGAATAATACTTGCTACCATAATATTCTCCTTTAATTTAAGTTAAAATATTTATTTCAAACTAACTAGTAAACCACTATTAATAGCTAATACATAGTTAAAATATATGCATTAGTTTTTTGATAGTTTTACTTGTTATATTTAGGCATGCATTTTTTTCAGGTAAAACCGCTCACCAAAAAGTGAGAAATTTCCGGAAAACTGGAAACTAAGTTTATAAAGCTATAAGTAGTAATTAAGTACAATAGGCACAAATGTAATATCAAGAAATAGTTAAGAATATTTTTTTGGTAATAAACATTAAGAGAATATTATACTCTCATGTAGTTAATACTTGACCATCGAATCGACTTTAACGATAGCACCAGCTTGCTCGGCTAAAGTAACCTAGCTGCCTTCAGTTAATAAAAATAAGTGGAAAGGGTTAGTGGTGTAAAAAACAGCGAACATTTTAGCAATTGATATATTAGTTTTAACAGGAGTCATATTGGAATAATTTTATATGGCGTTTCCAAGCTCTATTTCTCGCCTTACATAGTATAAGCGTGAATATAAGATGATTTCATAGAATCAAAATCATATAAGGAGAGACATATATGGGATGGAACGACAAATGCTTAAATGGAGAACCTGCTGGATTTTCAGACATTCATGCAGCCACTATAGTGAATAATGCTGATTTTACACAAGCTGTTTTTGTTAATATTTCCGCTCAACAACAAAATACCAAACAAGTATACACTTACATAAACTTTCAAGATACAAATGCTACAATATGGCGATTGTGCGTAGTAGGTCATACTCATAGAAATATAAACACAGGACAATATACAGAGCCAGCAAATTGTTTTATTCCAGGTTGGAATGGAGATCAGGATAATGGATGGGCAATGGCAACTCCACAAGGTAAGATAGTTGATATAGCAAATGCTCCTGTTGGAGGTGTATTTCCAGGAAATAATCGATATCCTACACCTGTATAAATACCAAGTGAAAACTCTAGGAGTTGTTTATTCTTAAAGCAAATAGCCTCCAAGGAATTGGAGGCATATTCTCAAGCTAAGTTTTTGATTTTTTATTGTGAAGTTCCTTTTAATCAATGGGTATAACAATTAGTTAAATGATAATTAAAGCTCAAAAAGAGAATTAGAAAGTCCGCTATTTACTCGCCAATTGTTCCAGTAAATCTGAGCATAAAATTGCCCATCTTGAGTTGTTTGCCATTCTATGGGCAATCTCATTTGCATATCAATTATTATCGTTTCACGAAAACTGCCTCTATCAATCTGCAATTGATAAAGTTTCTTTTCATTATTTATTATCGTAACTATACTATTATTGCCAGTAAGTCTAGATTCAATCTCTTTTATTATTTTTTGTAAGCCACTATCTGCAATAGTAAAACCATCTTCATTTTGAAGGCGTTTATCATTTGGTTCCAAAGTAAGGGTAATAAGACCTAAAACTCCGCCAGCATGCGCTCTAACTTTACCTGTATTAGTCAAAATTGCTAAAGAACCTTTATCCTTTCCATCAGTAACTTCAAGTCGAATCAAATTTGGTTTCTTGAAAAAATAGTTATAACCTTCAGTAGATTTCGTCCCATTTCTATTTCTTATATAAACATTCTGATATTGGTAATCTTGTAGGCTGTCTAATCTACTATGCAAGGCGTTTAATAGCTCTTTTGCATTTAGTTGATAAGTTGACATTGCATTTATATTTATCAAAGATGTAATAAAAAAGCATATTAAAAACCTAAGTACTGGACAAAACATTATAAATCAAAGAATCAAAAGAAGATAAAGAGTAAGAGAAAAATCTACGAAGCTTGTCAAAACCCAAGCGGAAAATGCTTTTTTCAGGACGAGAATGTTTTTTAAGCTTAATAGATTTTTGTTGAGAAAGAAAAAAGCCAAGTAAAAAAGCCCAAGAAAAAGCAATAGATAAAATAGCAATAAGCTTTTTAAGCTTAGTAGAATCAGTAAGATGAGAGTCTTCTAAAGGAAAACCACGGCTTTTAAGACAGCCAAAGAGAGTTTCAATATTCCATCTTAAGAGATAATCACTACAGGCATCAGAAGCAAATTTAGGAGAAACAAGGATAAGAAATTCGCCAGTCCCAAGTCTCATGCCCGTTAAATAAACAGGAACAGACCAGATAAAGCAATATTTTTTTGATGTTTTAGGACAATTAATTCCTAGATTAGAAAACAACTTGTAAACTGCTACATTCATACCCCTATAGTTATGCACTAAAGTGTTATCCTTAATACGAATACGAAAATCTATCCCCTCTTTTATCAAGTAGTTAAACCAAACTTGCCCGATAAACTCTCTATCTGCTGCCAAAAACTTGATGCTATGGACACCAAAATTATTGAGAAATTCTTGAACTAAATCTTTTCTTTCCTGTGTGTTGGAATTACCTTTCTTGTCTAGTACTTTCCAGTAGAGCGGAAATAATACTCCTTTATAGCATATCCCCAACATCAGTATATTTATCCAAGCACTGCCATACCCCCATTCTGTTCTGTCCATTGCTATCACCCAAGGCTTATTTACTCCTATTAATTTTACTATTAGCTCTGCTATTTCTTTATATCCTACTTCAAAATATTTGAAGAATCTTATTATCCTTTTATAGTTTGACTCTTCTTTTGCCTTTCCTATCAGCACATTGGCTATTTCACTGAAATTTACTGTTCTCACTTGTATTAGCGCTATTATAAATTTCGCTATAAAATCTATTCTTGCTTTATTCCACTCTAGCTTTTCTCCTAGTTCTTGTTTTAATATTTTATGGTCTGCCATTTGAGGTTTCCTTATTTATATATTGTTTATTTTTGTAAGTTTACCTCTTTTGGCAATACCTCCTTATTTTCTCTTTTATTTTTTGTCCAGTACTTAGGCTAAGGATAGACTGTTTAATAAAAAAGGGATATAGGGAAAACACCCTATTTTCAGCAAGAAGATAACATGAATATGTAAGAATACACTAAAGAAAATTACTGCTTTCAAATCACCATTGATCCCTGAGCTTTGTTCAGGGATCAATGGTAGTTTCTTGTAACATATTTTATTATTAAGTTTTATACTTATTTAGGAACAATTATCCACCAACTAGTAGCACCATTATGATTAAAAGTTCCTCCATTGCCACCATCAGCAACAACTTGGCCGGTACTAGGATTAGTTATTACTGCAATATCTCCAGCACCGTAACCATAACCTTTAGGCCCAAAAAAATCTCCACCTTTAGTTGAACTAGTGCCTGGTTGACCTTTAGGAACAACCATTACTGCTCCTTTTAGTTCAGGATGTTGCTTTAGGAAACTATCTACTGTAGTTTGACCATCTCCTTTAATAACTCTAAATCCATTAGCTTCTATGATATCTGGCCTTTTATCAGCTAAATAACCAACACCAACAGCAAAACCATTAGTGTAATATTGCTCATCACTATTAGCAGGGCCTCGATCAAAAAGATCATTGAAAACCTTAGCCCATTGCGGGCTACCAGCTTTAGCAGCTTGGTTTATGTATGAATAACTTTCTACGCCTGCAACAAGATTTAAGCAATTACCTAAAGTTGGAGCATTAATATTGGCTAGACCAGCCTTAAACATATCATTCAAAGCCCTACGGCCGGACTCTGAAATAGCTAATGGGCCATTAATTT
Source organism: Blastocatellia bacterium (assembly GCA_039812885.1). Classification (GTDB taxonomy): domain Bacteria; phylum Acidobacteriota; class Blastocatellia; order Chloracidobacteriales; family JADJPF01; genus JADJPF01. The sequence goes on along the minus strand of JBDIBI010000020.1, from coordinate 57,749 downwards.
TAGAAGAACTAATTACTCCAGCAGGAACATTACTAGTTTCTGTAGCTTGTTTAAGTGCAGCAAAAGTGTCTTTTCCAACCATACCGTTTTGTTGAATATTATTATTGGCCTGAAATGCTTTAACAGCTTCTTCTGTAGTTTTACCAAATTCTCCATTTGGATCTTTAAATCCTAACATTAGTTTAAGCTGTTTCACATCTTCGCCTTTATCCCCAATCTTAAATACTTTACCTTGTTGAATTTGTTGAGATATAAGACTTACATTTACGTTTTTACTAGTAGGTGTTAAACCTGCAATAGCTGGGTTAGTTGAAGTTTGAGTAATCCCATCAACTGTACCTCCAGAAACTTTAGTATAAGGAGCGCCAGGATTATTTTTGGTATTAGCTAAAGCTTGCTGGTAAATATTTGTAGCTTGAGTTAAAGAATAATGTCCTTGACCAGTAGAATCTCCTATTCCACCACCACCAGCAGTAGGCAAGCTTGCCCATTGTGTTCCAGCTGCTTCAATTGCTCCTGCAACATCACCTCTGTTCAATGCAGCAATAGCACCAGTTTTTTCCAATAGTCTTACAGCCGCTAAATCTTGAGCTTCTGGTGTAAATACAGGAGAAGTTGTTCGACCTTTATAATCAGGTGCAGGAGTTTTTACTTCTGGTAGTCCAATTTCTTTAGCAAGACTATGGTAAGTTTCAATTTGAAATTGATAACGGCCTGATACATCAGCATCTAATCCTGGGCCAACATGAACAAATATATCGTGATAGTAATTTAAATCTGGAACTTTAACATTAGATTTACCTACTAGCCCAGGATCAGAAGGTGCATCTTTAACAGTTCCATAAACTACTACATTATAACCATCTATGCCATTTTGACCTTTAGTTCCTTCTGTAGTAGCAATTGTGTTAAGTAATGCTGCGACATCAGGACGATTAGCCAATTGGCGAAGGCGGTTGATTTCAGAAGTGTTAGGTAAAGAAGAAAACTGACTAGTTGTTGTTTTAGTTGTGTTATTGTTAGAACTACTATTAGTAGCAGGGGTATTGTTTGGAGTATTTGTAGTTGTATTAGTAGGGTTAGATTTAGGTTTAGCTGCTATAGAGTCTGTATTATTAAATGAATTAAGGGCAGCTTTTGTTTCAGGGCCATAGATACCATCAGCACTAATACCGGCAGCCTGTTGAAATGCTGTTAGTGCAGCTTGAGTTTGAGAACCAAAGTCACCATCAATATCTCCAGGGCTAAAACCTAGATTTGCTAAGGCTTGTTGTAAGTTTTTAACATCTGTCCCAGTACTACCATTCTGCAAAATACTATCTGATAGATTAGAAGAATTGTTGGATTTTGCATTGTTATTGAAGGGTATATTAAGATTACTCTTAAGAAAACTTGCACCAAAATTAACTATATTATTTTCAAGATTTTGGGCAGTATTAACAATGTTTTGTCCAATATTAGAGAGTTGTTGTAAAGGGCTTTCATTTGGAGCATTAGCTTTATTAATGCCTAATAGTTGGCCTAAGCCTTTTTCAGCGTTTTTTATAGTGTCTTGTCCTGTTTTTATAGTATTTTCTAATAATTGACCAGCATCAATATTTCCTATTTTAATGTCTGACATAATTACTCCTTATAAAATAGACTATAGTATTTTTTGAGCTAACCTGTTTTTTAGTAGGGTAAATTTATAGATAAACAAATTAATTTCTTTTTCATCTAATTAATCGTAAGTTGTAATAAAAGTGGCTCATTACATTTCAAATTTTCTGCAAAAATTTATCTTGTTTTAAAGTGTAAGCTTAAAAACTCTATACTCAATAACAATAACTTTATTTTTTACTTAACTTTACTTTGAGTTTAAGAGCTAATTTGTAGCACAATTATATAATTAGATTCTAACTCATTGCAAAAATGATAAAATTTTCACCAAAACTTGAGCCACTAAGACCCCAAAATACGATTAACCTTTTGTAAATAAGTTTTAATAACTTGTTTATCTATTAAAATTATCTAGTTAAAATTCACTAATATGAGAAGTAACTGAAAGGTTGGAAAACTTATGTTATTTGTTTAGCTACTTTATTGATTTATATGTTTATTGGGACTATAAATTCTCAAGCTCAATCTGCTAGTGATAGTGCTAACTTAACAGGTGTGATTAAAGACAACCAATAGACCATAGTTACTAACACAAATATAACAATAAAAAGTCTTGATAGAATTAATAAAAAGGTATTTCTCCTAAATTGGAAGCCTAAAATTTGTTAGGCTTACTTTGTTAATAGATACTCAATGAGGTATTTATGTTACTTTATATTTTCTTAGAAAAAGTATTAAGTTTTATATGGATATAATTAAAAAAGGTAAAATTGTTAAGTGGGCTATTCAAATAGGAATTTTAGATAAACAAGCATTAGAAGCTGCTCTATTTGATTTGGAAAAAGAAAGTTCGCTTAATCCAACTTCTACAATTTCGTATAACTCAGAAGATAAAATTGATACTCCAACAAATATAACTGAAAAACTATTTCCAGAGTTAGTTACAGAAAAAAAGGTTTCAATAAATACGCCTAACAAAAACTACCAAATTATTTCAATGCTAGGTGAAGGAGGAATGGGAAGAGTTTATAAAGCCTATGATCCATTGCTAAAAAGACATGTGGCGCTAAAGTTTCTTTATGATAATGATCCAAAGATGGTTGAAAGACTGTTACGTGAAGGTAGAACTCAAGCAAAAATAGAACACCCTAATGTTTGTAAAGTTTATGAAGTTGGTCAAAGTGATGGTCGTTATTTTATTGTTATGCAATATTTATCTGGCCGTACACTAAAGGAAATTATTTCTGAGTTAACTCTTCAGGAGAAAATCCAAATTATTGCTCAACTTGCTGATGCTTTACATACTGCTCATAAAGTAGGCTTAGTTCATAGAGATATAAAACCACGCAATATTATTGTAGAACGTACAGATGATGGTAGTTGGAAACCTTATTTACTAGATTTTGGCGTAGCAAGAGAAGGTGCTAATGATGTAATTACGATGACAGGTTTTACTCTAGGCACACCTGCATATATGTCTCCAGAACAAGCAGAACAAGCATTTGGAGAAAAGGTCATAATAGATCACCGAACAGATATTTACAGTTTAGGTATAACGTTTTATGAATTACTTGTTGGACAATGCCCTTTTGAGCGTGGGACTACAACAGAAATTTTGCTAAGAGTTATTAAACAAGATCCTATACCATTAATAAAAATATCCCCTAAAATTCCTAAAGACCTTTGTACTATAGTAGATAAATGTCTAGAAAAAGATCCTAACAAACGCTATGAATCAGCTAAGGCACTTACTGAGGATATCCAACGTTACTTAAATGGAGATCCTATAAAGGCTAAACCAAGTAGTTTAGCTTATCGGTTGGTGAAAAAATTCAGAAAAAACCCTTCACTTATAGCTATTAGTTGTATAACCACATTAATTATCATTGTTTTAGCAATTGCAAATATTCAAACCTATTTAACATTAACTTCTCAAGCGCATGCAGCAGAAGAATTTGAGCAAACTGTCAAACAGATTGAAATATTAATGCGTTATAGTCATATGCTTCCTATTCATGACACTAATAAAGAAAAACGAATAGTTCGTCAGCAAATAGAATTAATTAATCAACAAATGCAAAATTTAGGGAGTGCAGGACAAGGGCCTGGTAATTATGCTTTAGGGAGAGGATATTTAGCATTAGGAGATTATAAAAAAGCTCAATTTTATTTAGAAAAAGCACTAAATAATGGTTATAAAACTTCAGATTTAAACTATACCATAGGTTATGTTTTAGGAAACCTTTACCAAAAACAGTTAACAGAAGCCCAGAAAATCACAAACAAAGAATTACAAGAAAAATACATTAAAGACTCAGAAACCACATACAAAGACACCTCTTTACAATACCTAAAATCTAGTAGTGGAAAAAATGACTCTCCTCTTTATGTTGAAAGCTTAATTGCTTTTTATGAAAAACACTATGAACTAGCTTTGCAGAAAGCAGCTCAAGCTTATCAAACTTCTCCTTGGTTATATGAGGCTGTAAAATTACAAGCAGAAATTTGGTTAGCTATGAGTTATGAGAATCTGCGTAAAGGTAATTTAAAAGAGGCAGAAATTCAATTGCAACAAGCAAAAGATTTTTATCAAGTGACTAGTAATATAGCTCGTAGTGATTCTACTATATACAGAGGGCTGGCTCTTATAGAACTCAGGTTTCTGAATATAAAACAAGATAAGGGAGAGTTAGCTAAAACAGACATAGATAAGGTCTTAGCTATTTGTGAGCAAGCAATTATTTGTGACCCTGAAGATGAGTTTATTTATAATATAAAAGCTGGAATTTATCTTGTGTTAAGCACTTATCAGTCTGGACATTCAGAAGATTCTAGTAGTTCACTAGACATTGCTATGAAATCAGCCTTAAAAGCTTGTGAACTAGCCCCAATGGAATTTGATAATTATAACACTGTTGCAGTAATTTATTTTCAAAAAGCTTTGCTTGCAGAAAATCAAGGTAAAGATCCTTTACCATCACTAAATGAAGTTATCAAATATTCTAATAAAGCTATTGAAATAAACCCTAATTATCCTAACATTTACAATACATTAGGTATTGCTATTTCAGAAAAAGCTGACTATCAAGTATCTCACTTTGGCATTGATCCTCAAATAGGCTACCAAGAAGCAATTAAAAACTACAAAAAAGCAATTGAACTTTTACCTAGTTATAATAAAGCATATAACAATATTGGGTTACTCTATACTTCTTTAGCAAGTTATCAAGTAGAACATAATATAGATGCACATGCTTCTATAGATGCAGCAATTTACAACTATCAACAAGCAATTAAAATTATTCCTGATGATAGTTTTAATTATAATAATTTGGGTATTGTATATGGTCTTAAAGGGAATTACTTGTTAATGTATGGACAAGATCCTAGCAACCCTATAGAGCTTGCTATTGATAGCTACCAAAAAGCAATTAAACTGAACTCTGATTATCCTTACCCTTATACCAATTTAGCAGATATTTATAACTTAAAGGCTGAATATGCTTTAGAAAAAGGAGAAAACCCCGAACCATTTTTAGAGACTGCACTAGAATACAATGAAAAATCACTTTCAATAAATAATAAGCAACTAAGTCCTTATAAAAATATTTGTAATGCTTATACAATTTGGGCTAGATATTATATAAAAGAAAACCGCGAACCTAGTAATCTTCTAGAAAACATTCAAAAATCTATTAATAAAGCTCTAACTCTTAATCAAACTGATTATAAATTTTATTTCTATCAAGCTAATAAAGAATTACTTTTAGGACAATGGGAATTAACTCACCATAAAACTGCAATTGAAAATATAAATAAGGCACAATTAGCTATAAATAAAGCTCTTAGCCTTAATGATAAAGATATTGATAACTATATTACTTTAGCTAAAATTTTAAGATTACAAGCAATTGAAAAATTAAATAAGAAATATGCAATAAAAGCAGATCTAGAAAACTGTTTATCTGCTATTGATAAATCTTTAAAAATTAATTCACACAATTCTGAAGCTATAGCTATTAAAGCTTCAATTTTAAATTTACAGGCTCAAATAGAAATAGACGAAAAAGAAAAAAATATTGCTCAACAAGCCTCTCAAGAGCTTTGGGAACAAGCAATAAAATTAAATTCTTTAATTAAAAACCAATATACTTCTAGTTTAGAGAATATTTTTTAGAAGGAACTTTACATTGGGTAGAACTAAGGTAAAAACTAATACTGAAGTTGGTGCAAACTTCTATTTCTGAAGAAATCTTAGGTTGCAAAAAGCTATTTACTATTGAGAAATCAATATGTGCTTTATAAAATTTTAGCCTAACAATGTCTATAAAATATAAGAGATGGAAAAATGTCTAATAAACAAAGAATTACTGTTGCTAAAGGGGATGGCATCGGCCCTGAAATCATGAAAGATAAAAAATGCATGGTTATGTACTTTGGAAGATGGAATTCATCCAGGGAATATTTTCAAATTAGGTTTAAGTAAAAAACAAGTTGGCACAAATGAATTTGCTGATGCCATTATAGCTAGGTTAGGTAAAACACCTTGTTATTTAGAACCAGTTAACTATAAAGCTACAGGCATAAATTTTACTCTTAAACCTATCATTAAGAAGAAGAAAGTACTAGTTGGATAAGTGCATTTTCTCCACTAGCAAACTTACATTGAGTTGAATTATTTTTTGTATCTACCCAAGACATAAAATTAACTAATCTTATGTCTTGGAAAACATTATAATTAATCTTATATGATTAACTTTACACTTAAATAATTTTCTTGTAGATATAACACTTACCTTATCACACCCCAAGCAAGCTTATTACCATATTCTAAGACTTTATGTTTTACCTGCTTTTGCAAAAGATTATTAATCTTTTTGCAGATATGGTGAGCTACTTTTATTAAAAATTACGATTAATTAGTAAATTAATTATAAAAACATCTTTATCTTATTTTATTTTGTATCTTTAACTTTTTATTTGGAGTGTATAACATGGCTATATCAAATAACTTAACAACAAACTCTATTTCTATAAATAACTCTCAAAATTCCAATATCAGTAAAAGTGAAAATGCAGCTAATGGAAATTTTGCAGGCTTAACAGTAAAAAAATCTGTTACCCCAGAAGATTCTCCAGTAGGAATTAAAGCTAATGATAAAATAGCTAATAACAATATAAATGCTACAACTAGTGCTTCTGTTAGAGTTACTGGGGCTACAGTACAAGAAATAAAATCTCAAGGACCATTTCAAGGTTCTAAAGTAAATCCTTCTAGTCCACCAACCAACAGCTCTTTGGCTAAAGACAGCGTAAATAATGGTAAGATTTACCGGGTTTCTGCTCCTGGGGTAAATCCTAATAGTCAGCCTTTAGTTTTTGTAAATGGTATAAATACTGACACTAAAACTGCTCAAGATTCTGCGGCACAACTTTCTAAGATTACTGGCAAACCTGTGGATTTAGTTTACAACAATAGTGATCCTGCTGTTGGAGCTAAAAAAACATTAGATCACTTTGTTAATGAAGCAAAACAACAAGCTTCCAAAGATTATGATAATTTTAATTTACTTCAAAAAGCAGGTTACGAAACTGCTGCGGTTGCAGCAAACCAAGCTAGCGGAGGGTTAAGTCACTTAACAGGCAAAGATATTTACACTAACCAAAAAATAACTCAAGAAATTCAACGAGTTGGTTTAGGTTCTGATGTTGCTGCTGAATGGGCAAAAAATAACACATTACATAACCCACCTGCAGCACAGGCACTAGCTAATAATTTATTAAGCCAGCTAAAAGCCAATCCTGCTAAACCTGTTAATGTTGTTGCTTACAGTCAAGGTGGAGCAATTTTATCCAAAGCAGTACAATATCTTAAAAATAATGGAGTTTCTGACAAAGATATTAGCAGATTAAATATTCTTACTTTAGGTGCTGCTGCCAATGTAAGAGATTTTCAAAATGCAAAAGTGCTTTCTCTTAGTCATGAGCATGATGTAGTTCCACAATATTTTGGGGATTTAAGAGGAAGTTTTGGTCGTAATGTAAATCCCTTAGAATTAGGCAGTCTTTTAACTAAAGGTTTTGGTTTAGAACAACATCTAAATTACTTACCTGGTCAAGCATCTGATACTAGCAAAGGAGATCCTCAAATAGCTAATTTAATACAAAGATGGCTTAACGGTGGAATTTCTCCAACTGCTATTACTTTAAATGACTTTAAATCTAAATAAGTTTTTTACTCAAGTAATACTGTTAAAATACTATATAAAGTTATTGAAAGTTAGCTTCTAATTCTCAGTAACTTTCTTTTTACTTTATAACCTAATCAAAAACCTTAGCACAGATTACGTCAGAACGTTCCAAGAAGCTATAAATATTATAAAATACGGAAGAGTTAGTTTATGACAAAAAAGAGACTATTCCTTTTTTCATTAGTTATCATAATGTTTGTGCTTACTTCTCTCAATACACAAGCACAAACTAGGGCAACAACAACTGATTTAATTGGAACTATTAAGGATCAAACAAATAGTGTTATAGGAGGAACAATTGTAACAATTAGAAATCCAGCTACAAATTTAGAGCGTGTTACATTTTCTAATGAAGATGGGAGTTATACTTTTCTGGCCTTACCACCTAACATTTATGAAGTAACTGTTAAAGCAGATGGATTTGATGAAAAGAAGATTCAAGTAAATTTAATTCTTGGTACTAGTGCTTTATTAGATATTATTTTAGGAATTTCTAGTCCCAACAATATAATAGAAGTAACTGATACTAAATTAATAGAAGCGTCCAAAAGTTCTATTACACAATCAATTGAAAGTTCACGAATAGATAATTTACCAATCAACGGGCGTAACTTCTTAGGATTTGCTTTTCTCAATTCTTTAGTTGGTCGAGATGCTGCCCCCATAATAGGCCCAGCTCCAACAAGTGGATTAAGTTTTGCTGGACAACGAGCCCGTTCTAACTTAGTTCAAGTAGATGGTGCTGATACAATTGATAATTCTACTAGAGCAACAAAAGCAACAGTTTCTCAAGAAGGTGTTCAAGAATTTCAAATCATTATCAATAGTTTTGAGGCTGAGTATGGACGTACTGCTGGAGGAGTTGTAAATATAATCTCTAAATCTGGTACAAATCAGTTTCATGGTAATTTATTTGGATTTTTGCGTCAGCGAGCTATTCAAGCTCGCAATGGACTGGCTTTTCAACCTCCAGGAGCAAACAAGAAACCTCCATTTACTCGTGGACAATATGGATTTACTTTTAGTGGGCCAATAAAACAAAACAAGTTGTTTTTTTTCTTATCTTTAGATCAGACTCACCGTCAAGAATCAGGGTTTTCTGATATAGGCAGAGATCCATCAGTTTTTAGTCTTACTCAATCTCAACAATCTTACATTGCTAATAGTGGAGCAATAGGACAACTTTATGCAAAATTTGCTTTGTCTGGGCTAACAGTAGCAAGAACAGGTATAGATCTTTATACAGGGCTAGCTGTATTTTTGCCAACTTTTATGGCTTCTAATGGTAAGTTAGGTACAATTACTTCTGCTTTCCGCCCAATTAATAATGCCCCATCTGTTTACCCTATTAGTGATAAATTCACTTTCTATTCAGCTAAGGTAGATTATCAAATTAACGAAAACCATCGATTGTCAACAAGATATTCTTTTACACCTATAAGTACTACAGGAATTCAAACTTCTGGACAAAATCAACCTTTTGGTCTTAATGATGTTTCTCGCACATCAAGTTCAGAAATACGTGATACAGGGATTGTTGTCCAAATTAATAGTATTTTAGGAAAAAATAAACTAAATGAGTTTGCTTTTAATTTTGGGCGACGCTCAAATAATTTTACTTCTAGTTCAGATGTAGCAATTAATATTCCTGGAGTAGGTTTTTTTGGTCGTGAACCATTTTCTCCAGTACGTAGAGTGGAAAAGAGTTTTGAGTTTAAAGATAGTTTTTCCTATCTAGTTGGCAAACACACTACTAAATTTGGAATTGATGCTAAATATATCAGATTATTACCTTTCCGCTCTGAGCTTAATTTTTCGGGAGTTTTTAACTTTGGTACAATAGCAGCGACAGAAATTTCCCCTAATTTTGTTGGAGCACCAGCATTTACAACAGCACAAGCTTATGGATTAGGACGACCTCAAACCTTTATACAAAGTTTCGGTGATCCAACTGCAAAATCAATAAATTCACAATTTGGTTTTTTTGCCCAAGATAGTTGGAAACTACGCTCTAATTTTGTAATAAACTATGGTTTACGTTACGATTTTGAACTTACACCTATTTACAAAACTTCTCCTATTAAATCGGATCGCCTTAATTTAACAGCCAAACAAGTAGATAGTGCAGAAAGATTACTTAATGTAATTCAAGGGATACCAAGAGATTACAAAAGAATATCACCTCGTATAGCTTTTGCTTGGGAACCAACAAATGACCACAAAACAATAATTCGTGCTGCCTACGGAATATTTTTTGATTCACCTTTATTATTTATTGCTACTAATTCAGCCTTTCTAGATGGAGTTGATGCCCCAATTTTCATTGTAAGTAGAGGTAATCCTTTGCCCAATGGAAATATAAATGCTACACAAATCTTTCAAGGCACAGTTACAAGTGGAACAACAATGGGTATTGATAGAGGAGCAACATTTTTACCTTCACAATCTCGTTTTGATTCAATGGCTAAATTCCCTGGATATGGAGTATTACTACCAACAACTCTTCCTGTTGGAAGAGATTTTAAATTTGCTTATACAAACCAAATTAGCTTTTCTATTGAGCGCGAAATATTACCTAATACTGCCTTACAGGTTAGCTATGTTTTTACAGGTGGTCGTAGACTAGCACATTCAGTTAATCGTAATGCTCCTGATGGAAAAAGGGTTTTAAAAGCATCTTCAATAGATTCTGTAATTAATAATTTTTTTAGACCTTCTGGCCCAAACCCTGTTTTTATAAAAACAGATTCCCCTGTTCCTTTTGGTAATGTAAGTACTCAAGAATCTAGTTCTAGTTCAAACTTTAATGCATTAACTGTTAACTTAAACAGACGTCTTACTAATAATTTACAACTAGAAATTAGTTATAGCTTTAGTAAAACAATAGATGATTCAACAGATTTACAATCACTTTTACAACCTCAAGATAACCGTAATCCTGGACTAGAAAGAAGTAGATCCCTATTTGATCAACGTCATAGATTTATTATAAGTGCTGTACTAAATAGTCCATATAAACAAAGTGAATCTGGAGTAAAAAAACTCCTATCAAGCTTTACATTTTCTCCAATTATTGAGTTATCTTCAGGAAAACCATTTAATATTTTAACAGGTACTGACAGTAATTTAGATCAATCTGCTAATACTGATCGCCCAAATGTTGATTCTATAGGTAGGCTAACTTTACCTAATTTAGGAGAAATAGGTTCTCTTGGGCGTAATGCTGGTACTACACCTGGATTTGCTAATGTAGATTTACGTTTGACTAAAGAGATAAAGCTTGGAGAAAATACAAAAATACAATTTATTAGTGAAGCTTTTAATTTATTTAACCGAGTTAATGTTAATACTGTCAATAATAATTTTCAGTTAATTCGTTTTGAAGAAGGTAAATTCAAGTCTTCAGCTACATCACTTTTTGATCCAAGACAATTTCAGTTTGCTATAAAAATTTACTTTTAGAAAGTACTTCTGTGTAAAGTCAGATTATTTACTAGAACAATTTTGTGTTTTTGCCTAAGAATAGATTCTCTCAAAATAATACTTGTACACTACTAAAGTAATTTCTCACTAGGATAAAGAAGAATGCGAAAAAAACTTTTAATTTTACTTTTTGCCATTAACTTAATTTTACTCTTTGCCTTTATTCAAACAGCTTATGCTCAATCAGCAGGTGCTACTACTTCAAATATTACAGGTAGAGTTTTGGATTCTAGCGGAAAAGTAATTTCAGGGGCAATGATTCAAATAAAGAATCTGCAAACCAACTCTACAAGAGAAGCCATAGCAGGTGAAGATGGTTCCTATAGTTTACTTCAACTACCTCCTGGAAATTATGAAATTTCTATAATGGCAGATGGATTTTCTACTAAAACATCACCCATAGACTTAATTCTTGGAACTACAACTTATTATGAAACCAGTTTATTGGCTAGTGGTGTTTCTGATGTAATTGAAGTAACTAGTAGTAGATTTATTAATGAAGCTAGAACAGAAAGCAGTACCAGTATGGATGCTAAACGTATAGCTGACTTACCTATTAATCAAAGAAATTTCTTGAATTTTAGTTTAACTGCTCCAAGAGTTGTACCCGATAGAGTTCCAGGTCAAGGAGCTGCTGCTAGTTCAGGTCTTTCTTTCAATGGACAATCTGCACGCCAAAATAATGTTTCTATTGATGGCTTAGACAATAATGAAACTGCTGCTGGCTCAGTACGCTCAACTTTTAGCCAAGAAGCTGTTCAAGAATTTCAAATAGTTTCTGATGGATACTCTGCTGAATTTGGACAAGCTTTTGGTGGAGTAATTAATATTGTTACAAAAACTGGTAGCAATAGTTTGTCAGGCTCATTATTTGGTTTACTTCGTAATGATTCAACTAGTGCTAGAGATGTTTTCTCTGCTACAAAACCAGAATATAAACAATATCAATTTGGGACAACTTTTGGTGGGCCAATAAAAAAAGATAAGATATTTTACTTTACATCTTTTGAACGTCTTTCTATTAAGCAAAGCCGATTTGTTACTATTAGTAATGATACAATAGCATCTATTAGGAGAGTGGGGTTTCCTCTTAGCAATGGAGCAATCCCTTTTTCTTTAGGAACAACTACAGTGTTAGGGCGAATAGATGCCAAATTATCAACTAATGATAGTTTATATGTTCGTTATAATGGTGGTTTTACTTTTAATGGTGCATTTGAACCTTTTGGTGCTTTAATTGCTGATACTAATAGCGGAAAACAAAATTTAAGAGATAACTCTTTTGCTGTTATTAATACTTTTATCAACCCTAACCTAGGGTTAGTTAATGAAAGTCGCTTTTTATTTTCACAACGCAGACAAAGAGATACACCTTTAGATACTACAGGCCCACAAGTACAGTTAGTTGCTCCTGAAGGCTTAGTTATTTTTGGACGAGGAACATTGCTACCTCAGCCTAGAGATGAAAGAATTTATCAAATAATAAATAACACTTCTTTTTTACGTGGTCGTAATCAAGTAAAATTTGGTGGAAATTTTATTTATGTAGATACTTATAAATTTACAGTTCCACTTTCAGAAGGGGGATTTGCTGCATTTACTCCTCTAAATCTAGCTACAATTTTTAATATACCAGGAGCACCAACTTTAAGCAGTTTGCAAGCATTTGATCCTAGCCTTCGGACTCCAGACCAAAAAGTTTTCCTAACTAACTTAGCTGGTATTCTTCCTAGTAAAATAGCTGGGTTTCCTAAAAATTTACCTCTTGCTAGTCTCTCTTTTCCTAATGCATTTGTTCAGGGTTTTGGTACTGTAGATACACCTACACAATCAACAACTTTTTCAGCCTTTTTCCAAGATGATCTAAAAATTACTAATAAATTATTGATAAAGCTAGGCTTGCGCTATGATATTAACCGATTAACTTTTGTTACTAAAAACAATGGAAACTTTAGTCCAAGAATTGCTTTTTCCTATTCTCTAAAACCTAAATTAAATATTCATGGAGCTTATGGATTATTTTTTGCCAATTTTATTTCAGGTATTGCTACTGTACCTAGGGCTTCAACTTTAGGAATCACTAAAATCCCTATTGTTCCCTTCCCTTTTTCAGTTATTCCTTTTTCATCTCCAACTCGTAATTTTTCTATGTCTAATACTGTCCCTCCACTAGTTGCAGCCTTACCTTCTCAACTTAGCTTGACGTTTGGAAATGGTCAAAAATTACGTGCTAGTTATACTCAACAGGCTAATTTTGGAATTGATTACTTAATAGATAACAATACAGTATTATCATTAAGCTACAACTACGTTAGAGGATTAAGAATTTTATCTCAAAGAAATGTGAACCCTATTACTAATCCTATAGCTGGAGATCCATTAACAAGTGCTGTTGCAGGTCGTCCAGATGGCCGATTTGGGGATTTATTCCTTTTTGAAACAGCTTTTGATAGCTACTTTAATGCTTTTTCTATTGAGTTTAATAGGCGTTTTTCTAAAGGCTTTGGATTTGTTTCTAGTTATACTTTTTCTAAAGCTATAGATAACTATATTGATATAAGAAATGAATTACAAGAATCTAATAACCCTCTTAACTTGCGTGGTGAACGAGGATTATCATTGCAAGATGTGCGTAGTCGGTTTGTTTTTTCTGGTAATTGGGAACCAGATTTTAAGAAAAAACTTTTGCAAGGCTTTAAAGTTTCTGGACTTATAACTTTAGAATCAGGTCGTCCATATAATCTTTTAGCAGGTGTAGATTTGAACCTAAGTGGAGATAATCCACCAGGAGATAGACCCCAAATAGGTGGAACAGCTATTGCTAGAAATTCTGGGTTAACTCCTGGTTTTGCTAGTGTAGATTTGCGCATTGCCCGTATAGTTAAGTTTGATGAACATCGCAACTTAACTATATTTTTTGAAGTATTTAATGCTCTTAATAGAGTTAATATTAGTGAAGTAAACCGCATTACACCACCTAATCCAGATGGGACATTTAATTTACCTAAAAAAGATGGAAGTCGTTTTGCTGCAGCACCATCAGATTATCGTAATGCATTTGCACCTAGACAATGTCAATTAGGTTTTAGATTTTCATTCTAATTGATACTTAATTTGCTGGTAGTGTTAAAAATATAAGGCTGAGAAATAATAAAAATATATCTAAACGGTGAAGTGTATTGTTCTCTTTTAACTTACCAATCTAGTACACCAATCTAGTACACCAATCTAACGCAAGAAAACCACCACTTCAAAAAATCCTTCAAAGGATCTTGAAGTGGTGAGAAGTTCAAGCTGTGTATTATGGTATTACCAACTTCATATTAGTAATAGTTATAGTAATTTATTGACCTATTTGTTTTCCTATGTCAAAATAGAGCCCAAAACCCCTCCTTAAAAATTTTAATTAATAAAACAAAACTAAAATGTATGACAGAAGCTCTAAATCAGGTTACTTTTTTATTAAATAGATGGAGTGAGAAAGATTCAGAGGCTCTAAATAATTTAATACCTCTAGTTTATGAGCAAATGCGACATATTGCTGAAAATCATTTACGAAATTATAAAAGAGGTCAGACCTTAGATGTAACAGTGTTAGTCCACGAAGCTTACCTTAAGTTAAAATCATTAGATTCTGATGGAATGGTTTGGGATAATAGAGCTAGATTTTTTGGTCTTGTTGCACGAATAATGCGTTTTATTCTTGTTGATAATGTGCGTCATCGCCTAGCATCTAAACGTAATGGTAATATTTCTGAAATACCAGTAAATATCTTATGTAAAGATGACAAAGACAAATCATTTGATTTAATTATTCTAGATGAAGCACTTAATGAATTAGAAAAATTAGATCCTAAGCAATCTAAAATTGTAGAGCTAAGATTTTTTAGCGGCCTTACAATAGAAGAAACCGCAGAAATAATGCAACTTTCACCAGCAACAATTAAGCGGGAATGGACTTTAGCTAGAGCTTGGTTACGTTGTAGACTCAAAGAAGCCAATGTCTGAACAAAGTCTTCAAAGATGGCAACAAATAAAAGAAATATTTTTTACTGCTATAGAAATGACGCCCAAACAGCGTCAAAAATTTCTTACAGAAGCTTGTCAAAAAGACTCTGAGCTAAGACAAGAAATAGAATCATTACTACACAATCACGAAAGCAGTGGAACTTTAATTATTGATGCTCCTGTTAATGAGATAGCCTTTAACCTATTGCAAAACCAATCTATAAGTGCTATTTCTTGCAATCTTATAGAACAAGATTTTAATGGTACTAATCGCTTTAAAATTCAAAATCAACTAGGTTCAGGTGGTTTTGGTGTAGTTTACAAAGCAATAGATTTAGAACTTAATACTGTTGTAGCAATTAAAGTCCTTCGAGAAAATAAATCTACATCTCTTTATCGTTTTAAACAAGAATTTCGTTCTTTAGCAAACCTTCTTCATCCTAATTTGGTAAAACTCTATGAGTTATTATCTGACAATAACTACTGGATTTTAGTTATGGAAATGGTAGAAGGTATAAATCTTATAGACTATGTGGTTGGAGATCTTTATAGCCAAGAAAATTCTAATAATAGTCAAGAAAATATTTTAACTGGTATTACTCATCCCTTGCAATATCAGAGGCTTAAGATTGCATTAAAACAATTAGTCGAAGGACTTTCTGTCCTTCATAAAGCTGGGAAAATACATCGAGATGTTAAACCTTCTAACATTATAGTCACTCAAGATCATCGTTTAGTTGTGCTAGATTTTGGTTTAGTTTTAGAACTATCTCTAGAACAAAGTCTTGGTGTTGTGGGCACACCATCTTATATGTCTCCTGAACAATGTGATAGCAACAAAACTATTACAGCCGCAAGTGATTGGTATAGTGTAGGTGTAATTTTATATAAAATTCTAACAGGTCAATTACCTTTTTCAGGTAATTTTCTGCAAATAATGAACCAAAAGGTAACCTTAGATCCTCCTAAACCCAGTCTAATTAACCCAACTATTCCTAAAGAGTTAGAAGAATTGTGTTTAGCATTACTTGATAAAATACCTGAAAATCGTCCTTCAGGAAAAGAAATTTTATATTATTTGGCAACTTCGCAAGATAAAGGTAATTTCTTGGATGTTATTAATAAATCTGTCAATCTAAGTGATAGAAATAGTTCAAATTTTGTAGGTCGACAAGAATATATAGATACTTTCTGGAAACATTTTTATGCAACACAAACAGGTAAAGGTGTAAGTGTTTATGTTCAAGGAAAATCTGGTGTAGGTAAAAGTGCTTTAATCCGTCATTTTCTTCAACAAGTGCAAACAAAATATTTTAACGCTGTTATCCTAACAGGTCGTTGTTATGAAAGAGAATCTGTTCCTTATAAAGCTTTAGATAGTCTAATAGATGAGCTTAGTAAATATCTCAAAAAACTTAGTTTAATGGAAGCTGAGGTATTATTACCAAGAGATGTTTTAGCTCTAGCTAAATTATTTCCAGTAATGCAGCAAGTGGAAGCAATAGAAAAAGCTAAAAGAAGAAATGTAACAATTCCTAATTCTCAAGAACTACGCCGTCGAGCTTTTGCTTCACTAAGAGAACTATTAGCACGTTTAGCAGAAACTAAACCTTTAATTTTGTTTATTGATGATCTTCAATGGGGTGATATTGATAGTGCTGCACTTTTAAGTGAATTACTACTTCCTCCTGATCCTCCAGCAATGTTATTAATTGGTTGTTATCGTAGTGATGAAGCTGAAACTAATTCTTTTTTAAGCACATTATTTTCATTTCTAAATCAACATTATCTTCAAACTTCGCCTGTTTCTGAATTAGATTTTATTAACGTTGAAGAGTTTTCCTTAGCTGAAGCTGAGTGTTTAGCTTCAAAATTATTAGCTGAACAGCAAAATAATTCTCTAACCTTAGCTAAATCAATAGCTCAAGAATCTAATGGGAACCCTTTTTTTATATATGAACTTGTTCGCTCCACTTCTTCTGACTACGCTTTGCTATTAGAAAATCAAAAGAATGATCTTGAAAATTATAGTCTTCATCTAGAAGAAGTACTTTGGCATCGTATTAAACAACTTTCTTTGATAGAACAAGAATTCTTAATGCTAGTAGCCATTGCAGGTCAGCCCATAAAACCTAAAATTGTTAAAATGGCGGCTAATTTAAATATCAGTGAACAAGAACTCCTAGTAAAATTATCTGCTGAACACTTGATAAAAATATCTGGAACCGTATTAGAACAAAAACTTGAAGTTTATCATGACAAAATAAGAGAAACTATTTTGTCTAAAATTTCCGAAGAAAACCTAAAAGAAAAATATTTACAGTTAGCAAATACACTTGAAACTTTAACTAGTTCAGATTTTGAAGCTTTAGTGGTTTACTACAAAGGAGCTAAAGATTATGAAAAGGCAGCTAAATATGCAGTAATAGCTGCAGAAAAAGCTGCTAGTAGTCTAGCATTTGATCATGCAGCTCGACTTTATCAATGGGCTTTGGATGTTCGTAAAGAAGGCCAGCTTTCACTTAAAGTAAACAAATCTTCTCAAAAACAAACTTTGCGTAATAAATTAGCTGAAGTGCTTGTTAATGCAGGCCGAAATCTAGATGCAGCTCAAGTGTATTTAGATACAGCTCAAGGAGCAATTGCTACAGAACGTTTAGAATTAGAATATAATGCTGCAGAACAATGGTTACGCTCTGGGCAAATCAAACAAGCAAAAGCATTTATTACAATTCTTTTGAAACAATTATGTATTAACCCAAACAGATTTATAGAAACTGTTTTTTTGAAGTCTTTTTATAAATTAAAGGATTTTCTTGAAAGTAAACAACTTATAAAGACTAGTAATCAAACAGCATCTCCTGAAAAACTATTAGCTATTGATGTTTGTTGGTTGATGAGTTTTATTTTTGGACTAATAGATCCAAATCAAGGACAAAAATTTCAATCACATGGTTTAGTTCTAGCTTTTAAAGCAAATGATCCCTATCATATAGTCCGTGCAACTATTGGAGAAACTCTATATAGTGCTTTTCTAGGCTCACGTAACTCTAAAAAAACTAAAAAATTACTACAAAAATCTTTGATACTTGCAGAAAAACTTAATAATCCCTATGCTTTAAGTTTAGCTGCAATGGTTAATGGGCTAAGTGCTTATTTTGCTAGTGATTGGCATAGAGCATCCAACCTTCTAGAAAAAGCTGAAGATATTTTTCGTGAACGTTGTACAGGTGCAGTTTGGGAAATAAATACAATTAAGCTATTTTTTTTGCGTACTTTATTTTATATTGGCGAAATACCTAAAATAGTAAAAATACTTCAGATATTACTTAAAGATAGTGAAGAACGAAATGATTTTTATGTAGAAATCAATATAAAAGTATCTTTACTATACATAATTTATATTGTCAATGATGAACCAGAGAAAGCCTATCAAGAAATAAATGACATTTTAAGATCATGGAAAGAGGAAGGTTTTTATATTCAACATCTTTTTGCATCTCTTGCAAAAATGCAGTTACTGCTTTATCAAGAAGATATTAATACTCTAGAAAAAGAACTTGACCAAACACTAACACCAATCAATACTTTTTTACATCTACAAACATTTTTTATTGAAATCCTTTTTTTGCAAGCTAAAGTAGCATTGCAAAAAAATCATTTGAGTCCTCAAAAAAATAACCTTTCTTTTGTAAAACGCACTATAAATAAACTTCGACAAGAAAATAATGCTTGGGCAAACATATTAGCTAAACTACTTCAAGCAAGTCTTGCAAATTTTCAAAAAGATAATAATCAAGCTTTAAATTTTTTAGAAAGCGCTGAAAGAGAGCTAAAAGCAGAACAAATTTGGTTATATGTTAAAGTAACTCAACGTCAAAAAGGTGAATTACTAACTACCTTAGGTAATCAAATAGAAGGAAGTACATTTATTAGAGATGCTGATTTATGGTTAAATCAACAAGGAATTAAAAATCCAAAAAAGATTGCAAATATGTTGGTTCCTCTTTTTTTGTAAAATAACATTCAAATATAAACAAACAAAAATAAAAATAAGATAAAATATAACAGAATAGCTTAAATAGCTCACAAACTATTACTTATGTTAATCTACTATAAATTAAGATTATCTTTTGGTAAATCTTCCCCACTGTCAAAAAATAATTGAGAATAAATGTGAATAAATACACTTATTTACTAGGAATATAAATAAATATGTTTGGGCATATATTTTGCTTATCAGAAGAGTGAAAAGTCTTATAGCTAATGCTAGTAGTAAGTAGGTGAGTTATGGCAACAATCCGTTTATCACTAAGTTCTTTTTATAAATCTATTAATGAGCCATTTTTTATCCCTAGTTGGATTAAAGCAGGATTAACAGCAATTATTTGGTACATAATTTATAAAAATCTAGCTGTAATAGCCAATTGGGTTACTTATGACTTACTAGGTTTTTCTTTAAATAGTCATATTGGATCATCAATAGAGTTCTTTATTTTTGAAGTACCAAAAGTGCTTATGTTGCTTGTTGTTGTTGTTTATGGAGTTGGTGTTATACGTACATTTTTTACTCCAGAGCGTACACGTACCTTTCTAGCAGGTAAAAAAGAAGTTATAGGAAATATACTAGCAGCAATGTTAGGTATTGTTACACCTTTTTGTTCTTGTTCAGCCGTACCTCTATTTATTGGGTTTATAAAAAGCGGTGTTCCTATAGGAGTAACATTTTCTTTTTTAATTGCAGCACCAATGATTAATGAGATAGCTGTAGTTCTACTATTTGGTATGTTTGGGATTAAAATAACTGCTATTTATGTTCTTACAGGGCTATTAATTGCTATTTTTACTGGTTGGATAATTGGCCGTCTACATATGGAAAAATATCTTGAAGATTGGGTTAATGAAGTAGAAGCACCTCTAGAAAACAATATTAATGTTTCAATAAGTTGGCAAGAACGCTTACAAGCAGGTCATGATGCAGTTCAAGATATAGTTAAGAAAGTTTGGCTCTATATTGTCTTAGGAATAGCTGTTGGGGCAGGAATACATGGTTATATTCCTACAGGAATGATGGCAGGAATTTTAGGTAAAAATTCTTGGTGGTCTGTTCTTTTAGCTGTTTTGGTTGGCGTACCAATGTATTCAAATGCTGCTGGAATTATTCCTATTGCTCAAGCATTATTGGAAAAGGGTGCATCTCTAGGTTCTGTATTAGCTTTTATGATGTCAGTAATAGGATTATCACTACCAGAACTTATTATTTTGCGTAATGTATTGAAAATGCCTTTGGTTTTAACTTTTGTAGGTGTTTTAACAGTAGGCATCATCATAGTTGGGTACCTATTTAACTTAATATTTTAAGCTTTTAAATAAGGAGGATGTATGAAAGTTCAAGTTTTGGGACCAGGATGTGCAAAGTGTTTTGCTTTAATGAACCATGTTCGTATAGCAGTGACAGCATTAAACTTACCTGCTGAAATAGAAAAAATAGAAGATATAAAAGAAATTATGAAATTTAGAGTTATGGCTACTCCAGCCTTAGCAATAGATGGTCAAGTAAAGTTTTCTGGACGAGTTGCTTCTTCTAATGAAATTAAAGAAATATTAAACCAATATGTTGCTGAGGTTAATTAGTAAAAAATCTCCTTTTAGTAATTAAATAAAAAAATAAAAACTAAAAGGAGAATAAAATGTATAAAGAGAAAATAGAAAAAAAGCTAGAAAAATGGCAAAGAAGAAAATCTAGGAAACTGAAAAGAGAGTAGTTAGAAGCAACCTAAATATTGATGCAAATAGAGTTAGAGGAAGTAAGGAAAGAACTAGAAAAACTCTACAGCCCAGACCCAAGAGGAAAAAGCCATATGATGAAGTGTATATACTAAGAGCATTATTACTAATAATACTACTACGATATAAAAAATAACAAAGTTTGCAAAAGATATGAAAGCTTATCCTAGACTAGGACAAATAGCAGGATTTGAAAAAGGAGAAACACCAGCAGCATTAACATTTTATTTATTTATAGATAGGTTAGAAGATGGAGAATATGAAAAAAAATGTAAACATAAATAAAACCATCTAATTTGAGACTAAGTACTGGACAAAACATTATAAATCAAAGAATCAAAAGAAGATAAAGAGTAAGAGAAAAATCTACGAAGCTTGTCAAAACCCAAGCGGAAAATGCTTTTTTCAGGACGAGAATGTTTTTTAAGCTTAATAGATTTTTGTTGAGAAAGAAAAAAGCCAAGTAAAAAAGCCCAAGAAAAAGCAATAGATAAAATAGCAATAAGCTTTTTAAGCTTAGTAGAATCAGTAAGATGAGAGTCTTCTAAAGGAAAACCACGGCTTTTAAGACAGCCAAAGAGAGTTTCAATATTCCATCTTAAGAGATAATCACTACAGGCATCAGAAGCAAATTTAGGAGAAACAAGGATAAGAAATTCGCCAGTCCCAAGCCTCATGCCCGTTAAATAAACAGGAACAGACCAGATAAAGCAATATTTTTTTGATGTTTTAGGACAATTAATTCCTAGATTAGAGGGTGTCAGAAATTTTGTGTATTTGTTAAGAAAACCGAGGTTATTAGAAGTTTTACCTATTAGATAATTTATTGATTTTGAATGACTTAGTAAAGGAGCGCGACTTATGGATTTCATCCAACGTCGCATTTACACAAAATTTCTAACAGGCCCCTAGATTAGAAAACAACTTGTAAACTGCTCATTCATACCCCTAATATTTATCCAAGCACTGCCATACCCCCATTCTGTTCTGTCCATTGCTATCACCCAAGGCTTATTTACTCCTATTAATTTTACTATTAGCTCTGCTATTTCTTTATATCCTACTTCAAAATATTTGAAGAATCTTATTATCCTTTTATAGTTTGACTCTTCTTTTGCCTTTCCTATCAGCACATTGGCTATTTCACTGAAATTTACTGTTCTCACTTGTATTAGCGCTATTATAAATTTCGCTAAAAAATCTATTCTTGCTTTATTCCACTCTAGCTTTTCTCCTAGTTCTTGTTTTAATATTTTATGGTCTGCCATTTGAGGTTTCCTTATTTATATATTGTTTATTTTTATAAGTTTACCTCTTTGGGCAATACCTCCTTATTTTCTCTTTTATTTTTTGTCCAGTACTTAGATCCTTAGCACAAAAATACCAATAATAAATACTGATAAAAATATTTAAATAATCCATATCCAAATAATAAAAACAATAACTCCACAAAAGGTCAAGAATTTTATTGGCAAGAGGAGAAAGCTGTTATGGGTAAGTTCAAGATAAGTGAATCTATAAAAAAATGGGTAGATGATGATGCTAGTTACAAAGAGTTAATTAGTTGGTATGTAGAAAGCGAAAAACAAACAATTACTTTATTAGAAAAAGCATTAAATCAGAAGGATTACTCTAGGCTAGCATATATTGGAGATATGCTTTATGGGCATGGTGCAACATATGGTTTTTGTTTCATTAGCTATACAGGCAAATTTATTGAAAAAGCGGCTATTTCTAAGGACGATAAGCTTCTTTCTGTCTTGATTTCTGAACTAAGTAATTATTTAGACATTATTTCTAAAAAAGATTAGAATATAAATTATGTTTCTACTATAGTAGAACTAGATTGGTATTTTTCTGCAATACGCCTGTAACTATAGAAAACGCCTGTGTTGAAATGAATTTTGGCAAAAACTGAAAAAACATCAAGCTAACCAATATCAACTTAATAACCAACTTTCAGAACAAGAAGTGATGGAAAAAGTAAGCACTTGTCTAAATGAGAACATTCTAGGAGTAGTTAAACCAAGTTTTTAGCTACAAAACAAAATATTACCCAGAAAAACATAGCTGGAGAGTTGAGGCTTATTGCCTTTTAGGGATAAGTAGTTGAGAGGAATATAAGTGATGAATCATGAGCATTTTATTGTTTCACCTAGCAAAAAAATTCGCCTAAAGGATTATGATCCTGGGTTTACACATCCTTATAAAAATAAAAATGAAGCTGTTACAAAATTGCAAGAGGATATTAAACTACTAGCAAAATACCAAGATGTACTTTATGCTCAGAACATTTATGCACTACTCATAATTTTGCAAGCAATGGACACTGCTGGTAAAGATGGTACTATCCGGCATGTGATGTCAGGTGTCAATCCACAAGGAACACAAATTTTTTCCTTCAAAGCACCTTCAGTAGAAGAACTTGATCATGATTTTCTCTGGCGTAGCTTTAAAGCTTTACCAGAACGGGGCAGGATTGGTATTTTCAATCGCTCTTACTATGAAGAAGTGTTAATCGTTCGTGTTCACCCAGAGATTCTGAATTTGCAACAGTTACCACCGGAAGCCAAGGGAAAAGATATTTGGAAACATCGCTTTGATCAGATTAATCATTTTGAGAAGTATCTTGTCAACAATGGAATTATTGTTCTGAAATTCTTTCTTAATCTCTCAAAAGAAGAACAAAAACGTCGGTTACTTTCACGCATTGATACGCCAGAGAAGAATTGGAAGTTTTCCTTAGCTGATGTTAAAGAACGAGCCTATTGGGATAATTATATGAATGCTTTTGAGGATACTTTTAATCACACAAGTACTGAACATGCACCATGGTATATAATTCCTGCTGATAATAAATGGTTTACTCACACAGTTATTGCTGATGTGATTGTTGAAAAACTCAAATCTCTCAAATTAAGTTATCCTGAAGTGAGTGAAGAACACCGACAGAACCTTATCAAAGCAAAAGAATTATTAGAAAAGGAGACTTCTTAAAGAAAATGTTATTTTTAAAACCTAACATATCTTGTTTGGTATGTTGTTAGGTTCAGGGTAGGAAGATAGCTATTACTAGCAAACTATCCACAGCAAAAAGATTTGTTCTGTTTGTTTTTCTTTAAGTCTAGGCTAGAGGGAAGCTGGTCTGGACAATAAAAACTTATAAGAAAGGAAACAAACCATATAAAATTGTTTTTCTGCCAAAATCTCATCAGCTAACCAAAAAGATACATAATCATCTACCTATAATTACTTGTATGATTCGTAGACATCATTTAATCATTGAACTACGGAAATTCTGTAATTTAGCACAAGGAGAACTCATTAAGTTATGGAGGAAAATCATGAACAATGACACTGATTATATTTATGATTTAGAAAATGAGCAAAGAGAGACGTTACTTAGACTACTTGATAAACTAAAACCATTTCCAAACATGGATTATTTTGTTCTCCAGAAAATATGGCAACGTAGATTTTTTCCTATGATTACTATTGAATTGTTACTTTTTGATAGACCTTATGATTGTAGTAATGCCAAAGTATTATTAGTAAAAAGAGATGATGAGTATTTCAAAAATTGTTGGACATTAACAGGAAAGTTTTTAGCTCCTAATCAGCAAATATCTGAAGCTTTACTTTCCATAGCTCAAAAAGAGTGCGGAGTATCAGAAGTTTGCTCCCCTTTATTTGTAGGTCAGTTTAGCCATTACAATATGCAAAGATTACATACTTTTAGTTCTGTGTTTATTGCTTACGCACCTTCTTTAGCTATAATTGCTGAAAAACAATACCAGCTTTTTGAGTTAAGTAATACTCCTGAATCTTTAATTGATACTCAAAAATTTATTCTGACTAAGGTTAGAGATTATATTCACTCTTTATCAACTAATAAAATGGCTCCTATATCTAAGTTTTTTGAATGTTCAGCTTTGATTTAAAGGATATTCTTGGTGATTACTCTGCGCCCTAAAGATCTATCTATTACCCACAAGTTATGAGAAGTAGTATGGGTAAGAGTGAAGAAAAAGGAAAAGAAATTGATAGAGTTATAGCACTTTATAAAGAGGTGTCAGACTCTATTGGCAGAAAAAATAACAGAAAGTTGGAGTGAAGAAGAATTAAGCGGAATCGATATAGGAGACGAGAGACTTAACCGGCGTGATCATAAGGTTTAAAATCTGGATGTTGTGTAGAAGATTGTTTATTGAAAACAGCAGCACGGCTTAAACGGTATCTAGCATTGATGAGTGTGATAGCTTGGCGATTATTTTGGTTAACTCATATTAACCGTCAGAATCCAGAAGCGAGTTGCCCTACTATTTTAGCTGAAACTGAATGGCAAGCTCTCTATTGCAGTCTTAATAAGACTAATGACTTGCCCAAAGAACCACCGACAGTGCGTCAAGTCGTGCGTTGGATGGCCAGGCTAGATGGCTTTTTAGGCTGTAAAAATGATGGTGAGCCAGGCGTTATTGTTATCTGGAGAGGTTGGCAACGTTTAACAGATATTGTTGCTACCTGGCTCATTTTACACCCTCAAACTTGTGAGTAATAAATAGGCCTTTTCTGGCTAAGACTGTTAAGCATATAGGAAAACATATATGATAATTAGTCAAATTAGTTAGTTTAATTACAATAGTTGTATTATTTGTGTCGCAACTTTGTTTTGGGCAAAGTGCTACAATCCCAATTAATAAAGATTGAATGGGGAATTATGAATTACTTCATACGAATAATAGGCTTTTTTGTATTGCTATGCACTGCTTTTGTCACGGGTTTAGCGCAGGATGGTGGTACTATTTCTGGTAAGGTAACAGTAAATGGTAAAAGTATACCAGGGGCACAACTTCTAGTATTACAAGGTAGTCTAAATACCCGTAATGGGCGAGTGGCTAAAGCTGAGACCGATATTGAGGGCAAATATAAAGTTACATTACCAAAAGAAGGCAATTACTATGTAATTCTACTAGCATCAGGTTTTACTTTTACTTCAGAAACTAGCTCTCTCAAAGGTGGTAAAGCAGTAACTCTGGCCAAAGGTGATGAGATTACTGGTATTGACTTCTCTCTTCAGAGTGGTGGTGTAATTACTGGCCGTATCTTAAGTTTTGATAATAAACCTATCGGTAATACTTCGATCAAGCTACAACGAATTGAACCAGATGGTAAAAAGACCCCCATCTATCCTATCAACCCCTTGCTGGTACGCACTGATGATCGTGGTATCTATCGTATTTATGGTATTCCTCCAGGAAAATATTTGGTCAGTGTTGGTATAAAACCAGATGCCTCAAGTGGTATTTTGGGAGTAGGAAGGACATATATTCCTTTGACCTATTTTCCTAGTACTACGCAAGAAGAATCTGCCCAGATTATTGAAGTTAAAGAAGGTAAAGAGAATACTAATATTGATATCACAGCACAACGGCCAGAAAAGAGTTTTCGTGTTACTGGCAAAGTGATTGATGCTATTACTGGTAAACCTATTGTTGGCATTGGTGTGATATATGGCAAATATACCAGTGCTGAAATTGGGGCGATTTCTTACAATGGCCTTAAAACCAATACACGTGGTGAATTTCAGATCAATGGTCTCACAACAGGAAGATATTTTGTTATGGCTACCAACTACTTAAATGTTGAGGCTTTCAAAGATTTTTATAGCGATAAAGCTAGTTTTGAAGCTAGTAATGGCGATGTAAATAACTTGGAAGTGAAATTACACAAGGCAACAACTGTCAGTGGAACATTGGTCATCGATAAACTAAATGCCCCCACCTCTGCACCCAATTTATCAACTCTTAACCTATCTGCCATCGATATAAAAGATCCCTTTGGGCTTAATGAGTGTAGAACCAAACCTAATGGCGATGGCAGTTTCATTTTACGCGGTTTAGCTCCAGGTGAATTTGTATTTAATCTCTCCTCTGGTAATCAAGATCTTGGTATTCGTATTATCAATATCGAGACTCAGAATGGTGTAACAAATAATCTCACCATTACTGGAGAGGAGCAGGTTAACGGAGTACGCATTTTAGCTGCTTATGGTAGTGCAACCATTCGCGGTGAAGTAAAGATTGATGGCACACTGCCTAAGGAAGCTTTTATAGAAGTCATAGGAACGCGTGAAGGACAAACAGCAGATACCGCCAGCTATAATGCATCTGTTGATACACGTGGCCGCTTTACAATTAATAATGTTGTCGCTAGTACTTATGATCTCGCACTAATCTATTACCCAGGTAATAATAAACCTCCAATTAAATCAAAACCTCAGTCAGTAACTATTAATGATGGTGCAACTATCGATGTCAAATTAACTTTAGATTTGAATCAAGATGATCAATCAAACGAAGGAGAACAGAAATGAGAAGATTATTGCCTATATTGATCATCTTTTTACTAACTACTACTACAAATTTAATTGCTATGCAAGCTCAAGAGAATGAGGATAAAAGCACATTAAAAGGCACTATCAATGGTCGTATTGTTGATGGTAATGGCCAGCCAATGAATAACGTCACGGTATCTACCAGAGCCGTAGCACGAATTATTGATAGTGCACCAATTTCTACTACTACAGATGAACAGGGTCATTTTGAATTAGATGGTTTAAACACTGGTAATTACACAATAAATGCCATTTTTCCTGGTTATGTAATAGAGAGTAATTCAAATAAAGAGACCTATTATCGCGTAGGTGATAATAATGTTGAGATTACTATGATTAAAGGTGGCGCCATTAATGGCATAATTACAGGCTCAAATAATGAGCCAATTATTGGTCTGCCTGTTGTATATGTCTATTTGAAAGATCTTGATGGGAAAGTACGTAAAGTAAGTAATGACAAAAACTCTTTTTCTCAACCAGCATATACTGATGATCGTGGTATCTATCGTATTTATGGTCTAAGGCCAGGAGAATATTTGGTGCGTGTGGGTGGTTCCTCACCTTACTCTTTTCTTGCTACTGCATTTGATGATAACCAACCTCTTTACTATCCTGGCACACTACGCGCACAGGCTAAATCGATTACTGTCCATTCTGGTGAGGAAATAAATAATATTGATATTCGCTATCACAAGGCTGCTGGTTATCAAATTACTGGGACAATTACTGGTGATGATAAAAAGTTAAAAACAGAGGAGAACATATATTCCATCAGAATCAATTTATTAGACAGTGGTAGCGGATTAATAGTCGATTCGAGTCAAGCAACAATAAAAAATGATAAATTGGAATTTAAGTTTTTTGGAGTAGCCAGCGGCAATTATGATCTCTATGCAGAATTTATCGACTTCAATACCAAAGAACATTTTTTGTCTCTAGTAAAACATATACAAATTAAAAATACTGATGTGAGCGGCATTGCACTAACATTAAATAGAGTATCTACTATAGATGGACAGATTATACGTAAAAAGTTGGATGAGAAGCAGTTACAAAAGTTAAATAAGACCACTAGCAAATTGCCTTATGCTGAAATTATTATTAAGACACAAAATAGTGTTACACCTAAAGAGCATAATCCTTCATCACTAGAGTTAATTGATGATATTGTGCCTGATAATAAAGGCAATTTCAGAATTTATAATGTACATGCGGGACTCTATTTTCTCTCTTTATATTTAAGTAATAAGAGTTGGTATCTTGATGCTATTACACAAGGAGACGAAAGTAAGCCACAGCAACAAATTGAACAATTAAATAAGGGGATTGTTGTTAAAGAAGGTAGTAGTGTCAACAAACTTAATGTCAAAATTGCTGAAGGTGCTGGTAAAGTTGAAGGGCAAATTAATAAAGAGAATAATAAGAGTTTACCTTCATTAACAGTACATTTAATACCTGTAGATAAAGAATTAATCGATAACCTATTGAGATATTATCAAACCAATGTTGATCCATCAGGCCATTTTCTTCTGGAGAATATTGCACCAGGAAAATATTGGGTCATTGCTTTACCTAATGAATCTTCAGTGAAAACTGATGAAAAAAATATTAGTATGTTTGAGACTAATGTGGCCTGGAATGATACAAAAAGATCTCTACTAAGACGCACTGCGGAAACAGCTAATTACGTCATTGAGGTAAATTTCTTTCAGACAGTAGATAACGTTAAATTGGCCATCTCTAATAAGAAGAAAGAACAATCTGCTAAATTACACAAATCTCTAAAAAAATAGTCTGTAAAATAGTTATACAATATTAGGTAAAACCAAACAAATTTAGAGAAACCTTTTACAATCACCTCTTCCTAAAGGACTTTGAGCCTATTTCTCTGAGTTTATTACTTGTTGCTTGTTTTTAGTTATCTTGAATTCACGTTAAATTAAAAGTAGATAAAATTAATGGAATGACATTTGCAGAAGTTATTTATTTAATTACCTGAAATAGCATATTTTGGTAGGAGATATAATCCATTGGATACATCATGGTCAGTTTTAATTATTGATGACGATCCAGGAATTAGGCAATCTGTACGTCTTTGTCTTGAAGCCATTTCTGTAAGAGTGGTTAGTGTTGGTACAGCACAAGCTGCTCTTGAATTACTGGATAGGAGCAGGTTTGATCTAGTTTTTCTAGATCTATGGTTAGGGCAAGAATCTGGGTTAGATGTTTTGCCTGAGTTACTTCGTAAACAACCAGGTATTAGCATTATTGTTATTACTGCATTTGCTTCGATAGAAACTGCTGTAGAGGCTATTAAACTTGGAGCAGTAGATTACATTCCAAAGCCATTTACACCTAAACAAGTACGTGGTGCAGCACAGAGAGTCGTAGCTGCTAGTATTCTGCGTCGTCAAGTTGCTGAACTACAAGATCGTATTGATGCCACAGAGGCAGAAAGTTTTTTTGATACAAAAAATGGAGCATATACCGCATTTCTGGAAACTATAAGGCGTGCAGCAGCTTCAGATACCGTTGTACTACTTAGAGGTGAAAGCGGAACTGGTAAAAACATCTTAGCACATTGGATTCGCAAACATAGTAAACGCTCACAGGGCTCTTTTGTTACAGTACATTGCCCTATGCTTGCTGGAGATTTGATGACAAGTACATTGTTTGGCCATCGCCGTGGTGCTTTTACTGGAGCAGTTTCTGATTCTATTGGCAAGGTTGAAGAGGCTACTGGAGGAACACTTTTTTTAGATGAAATAGCAGATCTAACACCAGATGCACAAGCACGATTACTAAGATTTCTTAACGACCGTACTTATGAACGTCTAGGTGAAGTCAAGGAACGTAGAGCTGATGTAAGGATTATTGCAGCATCAAACCGTCCACTAGAAGATCTAGTTAAAGCTAACCAATTTCGCCAAGATCTATTCTTTAGGCTTAATGTAATAACCTTAGTTGTTCCACCTCTAAGAGAAAGAAAAGAAGACATACTTCCACTAGCACAACACTACCTTTATTTTTTTGAAAGACAACAAGGCCGCCAAAATCTGTCTTTCTCTGAAAGATGCCAAAATGCACTAATAAACTACTACTGGCCAGGTAACCTCAGAGAATTAAGAAATGCTGTAGAAAGGGCTGTAATACTTGCTCCATCTTTGGTATTAGAGCCAGAAGATCTTGGTATTCAAACAAGTGAACCCAAATCAACACATATAGAATCATCCCAATTACTAGGAATGGATGTTTCTCTTGAAGATGTAGAACGAGAACATATAGCTCAGGTGCTTGCTCGCGCTTCATCACTAGAAAGTGCTGCTCGAATCCTAGGAATTGATGCAACAACTCTTCATAGAAAGCGCAAGCGTTTTGGCTTAGCGTAAGTAGATAAGTAAATATGAATAAGATAAAGAAATTACGTACACGCTTTATTCTAGCTGGATTATTGTTTGTTGTAACAACAGTTGCTTCTGGCCTTTGGAGTACACATACCTTTGCTAGAATGAGCAAGGAAGTTAGGGAAACACTTCAGCAATCGCAAGAGAAAATAGATGTTATAGCCATTTTATCTCAGGAACTTGAACGTGAAGACGATGCTTTACTTTTAACTTTATCAGGGGAATTAGACTCTGCTCATCAAGAGCTTATGTTGCACCGAAAGAGCTTTGATCAGTCTTATCAACACCTATTAAACCTTCTTGAAAACCCATCAGAGCTTGAAGCTGCTCGCTCTTTACGTAAGAACGCTGATGAGTATCGCGCTGTTGGTGATAGTCTTTTTGATCCTTCAGCAACCGATAAGTTAACTTCATATCACAAAATTGTGAATCCTGAATTGCGTCAAGCTGTGTCTGACTGCTCACAGCTAAGAGAGCTTGCATTTCGTTCAATGCAGGCAGTTGGTATAAAGGCTGGTGATGAGGCTGAAGGAGCAAGAAGTGTAGTTGTGTTTATTTCAATGGTTGCTTTATTAGTGTCAACTGTGACTTCATTACAACTAGCTCGTAGTGTGGTAAATCCTATATCAACCTTAACTAAGTCTGTTGACGCTTTAAGACGTGGAGAGTTTGATAAAAGAGTACCTGTTTATACTTTAGATGAGCTAGGTATTTTAGCTGATGGTTTTAATAAAATGGCCGAAGCCTTAGATGATTTTCGGCGCTCAAATTTAGGTAAAACTCTTCGCGCTAAACAAACCTTAGAATCAACCTTGGCGGCTCTTCCTAATGCGGTTATTGTTGTTGATCCATCTGGAAGAATTACAACATTAAATCAGTCTGCTCGAATGGTACTTGAAACAACAGGAAACTCTAATGTTGATCGTATGGAAGAACTACCGCTCTTACCTGAACATTTAGCTTTAATACATGAGGCTTTAACAGGAAAGTTTGTACCAACAACAAAGATTGATTATAATCGCACGCTATCAATTACATTAAAAGGTAAAACTCATAAGCTGTTACCTACAGTAGTTCCAATAGCTCAATTTTCTGAAGAAAACTCTGGTGCTGTTCTAGTTTTAGATGATGTTACTGAGTTTGTCCGTCTTGATGAGCTTCGTACAGAATTAATTGCTCTAGTATCTCATGAATTGCGAACACCTCTAACTTCTTTAAGAATGAATCTCTTAATGCTACTGGAGGATTCTCAAGTACTAGAAGAGCGGCAGCGCCATATACTAGATGGAGCAATTGCAGGTTGTGAAGATCTTTCTAGCACAATTGATGAACTCTTGGATCTAAGCCTAGTTGAGTCAGGGCAACTTCGTCTTATGAAAGATCATGTAGAGCTTAATGGACTATTAATACAAGCTACCAATGCCTTTCGTTCGCGTTACTTATCAGCAGGAATAGATTTAGACTTTGTATCAGAATGTCATAAGGCAATTGTTTTTGCTGATAGTTCTCGTTTGAGATTGGTTCTTTCAAACCTTCTTGGCAATTCTTTGAAATACACTCCCCCTGGAGGTAAAGTTAAAGTTAGGTTGTCATTGCAAAATGCAGGAGCAAACCATAATCAATACCTGCAAATTGCAATATCAGATACAGGGCCTGGTGTACCTGAAAAGTTTAGAGATAGGATATTTGAAAAATTTTTCCGGGTTGAGCATCAAGAACCAAAATCGATTTTACCAGTAAAAGGCGCTGGATTTGGCCTATATCTCTGCCGTCAAATAATCGAAGCACATAACGGAAAAATCCATTGTGAAGTAAGTAAAAATCAACCTGGAACAACTATTGCCTTTGAAATTCCAGTAGACAATTTGCAAGGTTCGTTAGTCCCCATTAGAAACATCTCTGCCTAGACTAATTGTCTGCAAGAAAATGACTCCTAAAGCAACAATATAAATCAAGCTGCTCTTTATATATCTGCATTTTGCAGCTATATAAAACAGGTGTTTATATACCTAGGAAAAATGCTTAGGAATAAGGTGAAAAAGAATGCCTGCTATAAAACTGCTAACAGTACTCTTGTTTCTTATCTTAGCTAATTTACCTAAAGTTTATGCTCAATCTACACAAAATATTAGTATGACAGTTGATCAAGCAGTAGAAGAAGCCATTAACAATAACCTTAGTTTAATAGCTGAACGCTACAATGTCACAATTGCACAAGCACAAATGATTACAGCACGTTTGCGGCCTAACCCAGTACTAAGTATAGGAGGCGACCATTTAGATCTTTTAGGAACAAATTTTAATAGTATAAACAATGCTGGCCCAGCAGAATATTCTATTCGCACTGACTTTACAATTGAACGAGATAAAAAGCGCGAGAAAAGAATTGAAGTAGCTCAAAATGTTCATGCTGTAGTTGAGATGCAATTACTTAATACAATTAGGCAGTTAACCTTTGATGTAGAATCTGCTTGTGTAGATTTACTACTAGCTAAAGCTACTTTAGCTCTTGCTCAAGATAATTCAAGACTATTTAATGAAATTGTAGAAATAAGTGCTACTAGGGTTCGTGTTGGAGATCTTGCCCAAGTGGAATTAACTCGTGCGCGTGTAGCAGCATTACAATACAAGAACGCTGTGCTTCAGGCTCAATCAAAATTACGGCTTGCCCGAAGCCGATTACAACTACTTATAGGCCATCCATCAGTAATACCAACTATTGATATAGCTGGGGATTTCCGCCGGGCAATAGTACCGCAAAATATTGAAATTATACAGCAAGCCCTTCAACAACGTCCTGATCTTCAAGCACTGCTTCATGATCAAGCCCGTTCTTTAGCTGATTTACGCTTACAACTAGCCAATGGTAAAGCAGACTACACTATAGGAGTTGAGTACCGACGACAGCAAGGGTTAGCTGGTAGAGGTAATTCTTTAGGTTTCTTTTTTAGTATACCTATTCGCATTTTTGATCGTAATCAAGGTGAAGTAGAGAGAGTGCGTAGAGAACAAAAACAGATTGAAGCTAAGATAAATTCTCTAGAAGTACAAATTAAAACTGAAGCACAAGATACTTACGAGCAATATGAAACAGCTAAAAATTTACTTGAAAGCATTGAATCTGGAACTCTAGATCAAGCTCGCAGTGTGTTTGAAACTATGGAGTACTCCTATAGGCATGGTGAGGCAAATTTTGTTGAGTTAATAGATGCACAAAGAGCATTAAATGATACTAAGCAAGCTTATAACGAAGCTAAAGCTGAATATGCAAGAAGTTTATACCTAATTGATTCTGTAGCAGCTAAAGGAATTAAACCATGAGAAATTATACTATTAAAGAGAAGCTGCTTATAATATTTTCTTTATTTAATGGTAAAGAGAAGCTATTTATAGCGACTATTATAATTGTGGTCATAGTGGGAGGTGTTTGGGCATTTAATACCTCGCATAATTCTACAGCAAATACTCTTAGCAACAACACTTTAATACCTATTATTCCTGAAACAATTGAGAAATCAGATTTAGTAATAATACCTCCTGATTCACCTAAACTAGAGCAGATTCACATTCAGGAGGTACAAACACTTGAGTTACCCAAAGATGAGCTAACAGCCCCAGGAAAAATAGAAATAAATCCTAATAGGGTTTCGCGTGTAGTTTTACCTGTTACTGGTCAGATTGTATCGGTACAGGCAAAAATTGGTGATAGGGTTGAACAAGGGCAAACATTAATAGAAATTCAGAGTCCAGAAGCCAATTCTGCTATGTCAGCTTATTTGCAGGCAGAAAACGGCATAAAACAAGCACAAGTTGAAATAGTAAAAGCACAAACTGATGTAGCAAAATCACAAGCGGATTTAGAGCGACTAAAAGACCTTTATGAACATAATGCTGTAGCTCAAAAAGAAGTCTTAAATACACAAAATACACTAACTCTAGCTAATGCAACTTTGGATTCGACTAAGTCTGCTTTGCAACAAGCTCATACAATACGCCAAGAGGCAGCACACCGATTAGAGCTTTTAGGATTATCTGGAGAGCATTTTGGAG
This sequence comes from Blastocatellia bacterium, assembly GCA_039812885.1. Lineage (GTDB taxonomy): Bacteria > Acidobacteriota > Blastocatellia > Chloracidobacteriales > JADJPF01 > JADJPF01. The sequence continues at coordinate 22,773 of JBDIBI010000020.1, read as the reverse complement.
AGCGAATTAAGGTTCATGCTCCAACATCAGGAAAAATATTAGAGATGAGTATTGCCCCAGGTGAGTATCGTAGTGATACAACAACGTCTTTTATGACTATAACAGACCTAAGTAGAGTAAGGGTTACATCAGATGTGCCTGAGAGTTTAATTCGTTTTATTGCAGTAGGCGATAAATTAGAGATCACTTTAACAGCTTACCCTAATGAAGTTTTTACTGCTCGCGTTGCTCGTATTCTAGATACTATTGACCCTCAATCACGCACTGTAAAAGTACAAGCCGATTTAGATAACCCCAATGAACGTTTTAAGCCTGATATGTTTGGCACTATTAAGCTCAAGAAAGCAACAGAAGTCGCTGTAGTTTTACCTACTGGTGCTGTTATTCAAGGAAATGGCCGTAGTACAGTTTTTATGGAAGAAAGTAAAGGAAAATTTAAAGAAGTAGAAGTAAAAACTGGTAAACAAAAGGATGATCTATTAGAGATCCTAAGCGGTGTAAAAGCAGGTGATCGTGTAGTGGTTGAAGGAGCAATGTTGCTAAAGGCTCAATAGTTGTTAGTTAGGAGTTAACTTAAATGACTTCAGTATTAAAATCTATCTTGCACCACAGGTTACTTTTTATTGTATTAGGTTTAATAATTATTGGTGCTGGCCTTTGGTCTTATAGCCAATTACAAGTTGAAGCCTACCCAGATATCTCCGATACACAAGCTGTAGTAATTACCACATATCCAGGTTTTGCTGCTGAAGAAGTTGAGCAGCAAGTAACAATTCCTATAGAACGTGTGCTTAATAATGTACCTAATATAATTGATAGGCGCTCAAGAACAATTTTTGGATTATCTGTAGTGGAGTTAACTTTTGCTGATGGAACAGATGATTATTTTGCACGCCAACAAGTTTTAGAAAAATTGCGAGATGCCACTTTACCTGATGGAGTAACTCCATCTTTAGGGCCTCTTTCTAGTGGTATTAGCGAACTATTTCGCTACAGATTAGAAGGTAAAGACTATTCAGAAATACAGTTAAGAGAAATAGAAGATTGGGTTGTTGTTCCTGCACTACTACAGTTAGATGGTGTAGCAGATATTACTACATTTGGTGGTTTAGTTAAACAGTTTCAAATTGAAATAGATCCAATGAAAATGGAAAAATATCATCTTTCCATTTCCACAATAGCCCAAGCCGTAGGAGCTAATAGCAAGAATGCTGGTGGAGCTATGTTAGATAACCGTCAGCAATCTATGGTAGTACGTGGTGTAGGTTTAATTTTATCAACAAGTGATATTGAAAACGTGATTGTTGATTCTCCAAAAGGTGTTCCTATTTTTGTTAAAGACTTAGGAAAAGTAAAAATAGATGCAGCACCCCAAACAGGTATTTTTGGTTTTGATGATAAAACAGGTGGGGTTGAGGGTATAGTTTTGCTACGTCGTTGGAAAAATCCTAGCGAAGTACTCAAATTAGTTAAAGAAAAAATTGAAGAACTTAATGAAAATCTACCTAAAGGTGTTCGTATTGTCACACTTTATGATCGGGGTGATTTAGTTAATAACACACTCAAAACAGTGTCTCATACTTTGGCTGAAGGTTTAATAATTGTTGCTTTAGTGTTGCTATTTTTTCTAGGAAACCTAAGAGCAGCAATACTTACAGCTATAACAATACCTCTTTCCCTTCTATTTGCTTTTATCTGTATGAAATTCTTTGGAGTACCAGCTAACTTATTGAGTCTAGGTGCATTAGATTTTGGAATTATAGTTGATGGTACTTTGGTAATGGTAGAGTATATTGTCCATAAGTTAGATGAACGTAGAAATGTTCTTGTACCAAATCTAGCTCTAGAAACAATTTATGATGCTGTATCAGACATGGCTAGACCTATTTTTTTCTCATTGCTAATAATTATTTCTGCTTATATTCCTCTATTTACTTTGGAGCGTGTAGAGAGAAGGTTATTTTCTCCAATGGCATTTACAGTTTGTAGCGCATTAATAGGCTCTTTGTTACTGACATTAACTTTAGTACCTGTTTTAGCAACATTTCTTTTTGGTAAAGGAGCTAAGACATGGCATAATCCTCTACTTAATTTAGCTTATAAGAGTTATGAAAAAATTCTTCGTTTTACTGTTCCAAAAGCTTGGTTAGTGCTACCAATAAGTGTACTTGTAATAATTTTAGGGTTGTTAGTTGGAAGATTTTTAGGCACAGAGTTTTTACCACAATTAGATGAAGGAGTTATTTGGATTCGTGCTAATTTACCAGCAGGTATATCACTTAAGAAATCTTCTGAAATTGCTAGTAAAATACGTTCTATAACCCTTCAATTTCCAGAAGTAAAACTAGTTAGTTCTCAAACTGGACGTAATGATTCTGGAACAGATCCTTTTGGCCCAAACCGTAATGAATTTTTGGTAGACTTACACCCTTATGAAACTTGGGCTTCAGGCAAAACTAAAGCACAATTAGTTGAAGAATTAGGGCAAAAATTACGTTCTCAAATTCCTGGTACTAGCTTTAATTTTACCCAACCAATAATAGACACGTCTACAGAAATGGCAACAGGCTCATCAGCCGATTTAGCAGTAATCATAAAAGGTTCTGATTTAACTGAGTTAAGACGTTTAGCTAAAGAGTCTTTAGCGATGCTTCAAAAAGTGAAAGGTGCTGCTGATGCAGCAATTGAACAAGAAGAAGATCAAGCACAAATGCGTATTAGAGTTAAACGTCAGGAAATAGCTCGTTATGGAATTAATGTTAGTGATGTTCAAGATGTAATTGAAATGGCTATAGGTGGGCGAACAGTTGGTGCTGTATTTGAAGGAGAAAGACGTTTTGATATAACAATTAGATATAAAGCCGATGCACGCTCAAATCAAACTTCTATTTCTAATATTTTGGTGCCGACAAAAGATGGTGGCCGCATTCCATTATTCCAATTAGCAAACATTGAAATCATAAATGGCGCAACTATTATAGCTAGGCGTGATAACCAAAGACAAATTACTGTAAGGACAAACATTCGTGGTCGAGATCAAGGAGGTTTTGTTAAAGAAGCACAACAGAAGTTTAATGAACAAATAAAACTACCTAATGGATATGGAGTGGAGTGGGGTGGCCAATTTGAGAATTTAGATCGTGCTCGTCATCGCTTAAGCTTTATCTTGCCAATAGTAATAGCACTAATATTTGCACTTTTATTTTCAACCTTTGGTTCAGCCCGCTATGCAGGGCTTGTGTTAATGAGTGTTCCATTTTCACTAGTAGGAGGAATAATAGCTCTTAATTTAAGGTGCATTAACTTAAGTGTATCTGCTGCTGTAGGGTTCATTTCATTATTTGGAGTAGCCGTAATGAGTGGAGTATTATTAGTAGCAGAAATAAACCGTCACCGCTCAAGCTTAGGTTCTAGAGGAAGAATAGAAGAATCAATAATTCAAGGCTCATTAGTTCAAATGAGGCCAATATTAATGATGATTTTGGTAGCAATGTTAGGAATGGTTCCTGCCGCAAGAGCTACAGGTATAGGTTCAGATGTACAACGCCCCTTAGCTACAGTAGTCGTTGGGGGATTAACTTCTACTTTATTTTTAACCTTACTGGCTCTTCCCAGCTTATATAAACTTCTAGCAAGGGATGAAGAAATTTTTGATGATGTCGAAGAAGATTGAATCAAACTAGCAAGTCGTATACAGATTTGGAAATGTTCATTGGTGAACTTAGAGTTCGGCGTTAATTATTCTGTACCAAAAAAGTATTAGTATATGATACAGTAAAAAATAGTTGTTTAAGTAAGTGATAATGCTTGTCAGGCTGGAACATAAGAAATGAAAATGTACATACTGATAAAAGAATCAGTGCCAAACGGATTTGCTGTCTTAGCAGCAGCACATGCATCCTTAGCTTGCTATTTGAAATTTAAAGACAGCCCAGAAATTTCAGAATGGTTATCAGGTCCTTTTTTCAAAGCTATTTGTAAGGTTAATGATCTAGAGTTTGAGAAAGCTAAGGAAACACAAGACCATGTTGTTTTGACAGAATCAGCTTTAAATAATCAAGAAGTTGCTATAGCCTTTAAACCTAGAGAAGAATGGCCTAAATCTTTTAAGTTTCTTCGCTTATACAAATAATATATAAAGAAGTAGAAGTGTAAAGATTAGAAATATTCTTGTCAGTTAAGTGTTTTTTTTAAGTTGAGCCACTTGAAACGCTTGTTTCAGTTATTGGGTTATTGGATTTTATTTCATAACTAGGGTTATTTTCAGCAACTTTTCTAAATTTTTCAACAGGGAAAAAGCTTTTAATTTATTTATTTAAGTGAAATTTTAGAATTATTTACCACATTTCCAGAAGAATTAACAACTCTTATGCGGAAATCTCCAGTAGGTAGTACTAATGCAGGTATTTCATTGCTAGATATAGCTTTGACTTGGTCTATAGGAACAGCATCTTCTGATTCATTACTATAAAAAGCTTGAATTAAACAGGGAAATACATTTTTACACAAATCTGTAGGAATTTCATAATACTTACGTCTTCCGTCAATTAACAACCAAGTTGGTCGGCCTTTTTGATATTCACTATGAGGGTGAAAGATTTGAGCATCATAACCAGAATCATTTGTAAACGTTTTTCCTTTTTTGTTAGAAAAAATTACAGAAATGTTACTAGAGTTTTGACGTAAACCATATTTATATGCTTTTGATTCTAGTTCAGATGTTGCTTTTTCTGTCATTTCACATTGATCAATAGAGAAAGGATCTATTTTAGATATTTCTTTGAAATACTGACCCATTAGCTTTGCATCACCTTTGCCTCCTTTTTGTATATGGCCAAACCCGCCATGTACAAGAATTTTAGCTTTAGGATTTTTCAAAAGAATATTGTCATAAAGATTTTTGGCTTGACCATACTCACGGTCTTTAAGTGTTGTTCCATCTCCTTGATAATCATAAGGAACTACAGTATAACCTAATTTCAAAGCAGTACGAATCAAATCAGCATAAACTGGCTCATCAGTATAAAAGCCTGTCTTGTTAAACATAGGGTATTTTCTTTCATTAAGTTCTTTATCACTAAAACTAAGTGTCTCAGCACAGAAATAGCGAAATCCCTTATTATAAAGAACCTCTAGCAATCTTATAGTAAATGCTCTATGTAACGGAACATGGTGCAACTCATTAATGAAAATTATTTGTCTTGATGTTGCTATAGATTCAATAACTTTTACTGCATCTTGTGGTTTATAGCCATTAAATTTACGAGGGTCAAATTTGTTATTTATTTGAGAAAGAAATCTATCAAAATAACTAATAGATTCTTGATATTCTCCAATTTGTGAATCACTAATAGCCATAGCTTGTAGATAAGCATTTGCTTTTTTTGACTCTAAATAAGCTTTTTCTTTACTCTTAAGCTCAGTATTAACTGCTAGATAGCGAGCAGAATCTAGATCCTTTCTAGCATCTAATATTGGGTTATATGGATATGGAAGTTCTTTATCTTCAACAGCTTGTTGGGGAAAAATTGAAGATGCAATTAAGATATAGATAAGTAAAATAATAAGTATTTTGCTAAGATATTTTACCATTATTTTCTATTTCCTTTTAGGGGATTACTATAAGTTTTTTGTATATTGTAATCTATTGTAAGAAAGTTTTTCAAATTTCCTAACAGTGAGATAATAATTTTAAATACTAGTTTTTCAATGAGTTAGTAAAATACAAAATATAGAGTTTGTATTAATAAAACAAAAAAACTGTAGATGTGAAAATAGATTTCTCTATAGCTGAAAGTTCTAGGGATTGTGTTAAAAAAAATAATAAAAAAGAATTTGACAACACACTATATTATGCCGTACGTTAAAAATACTAGCTTTATTTTATGGATGAAAATATTCTAACAAAGCGAGCATATTTTAATAAGATAAGTAATAATTCTAGGAGAAATTTAAACTAATAATTAAAGTCTTAGTAATTTTAGGTGAAAACAATGGCTGTTATTTTTAATATTTTCAAAACTATCTATTTGAATGTTAAAGAGTTTCTAGAGGGGTTTTTGAAAAAAACTAAAAATAAAAATGCAATTTACCTCAAGGAAGCATTAGAACATCCTGATGAAGATGCAAGAGTTCAAATGCTTAAGTTATATTCATATCTGTTAGATCCTGATGAAGAAACTTTAATGGTGATTAAAAAAGCGTTGGAAGATCCTAGTGTTAAGGTTAGGAGGTTTGCCATAAAAGCTTTTGGTAATAAGAAAATATCTAAAAATATTTCTATTCCTCTCATAAAAAATTTCTTAACTGATCCTAATGGCGAGATTAGAGAAGCTGCTGTTTTAGCTTTGGGGCGTATTGGGGACATATATAGTATAACTTTTATAAAACCTTTATTAAATGATGAAGATAAAAGAGTTAGACAAGCTATAGCAAAAGCATTAAGTGGCATTATTAGTAAAAGAAATTTGGAACTTTTAAAAGAGCTTTTGGCTGATTCTGATGAGAACATTAGAAAATATGCAATTCAAGCTGTAGGGAAGATAAATGATAAAACCTCAGTAGAACTTCTTAGGTATGCATTAAGTGATATAGATCTTGAGGTTAGAAGAAATGCAGTTCTTGCTTTAGATAACGGCAATATACCAAGAAAAGAAGCTGTAGAGCTTCTTAAACAAGCATTAAGAGATAAGGCTGATGATGTTAGGAAAGCTACAGCTTATGTTTTAGGACATCTAGGAGGTAGTAATTCTGTTAATCTTCTTAAAGAGGCATTAAAAGATGATAACTACGAAGTTAGGCAAACCGCAGTTCTTGCTTTAGGTAGTATAGTTAGTATAAGTACTATAAAACCTATCAAAGAAGCATTAAATGATCCTCATGATATTGTTAGACGAGCAGCAAATATTATGTTAGGTAATCGGTAATTTCGAGAACAAAACACTTCTTTTACAGTTAGTAGAAATAATAGAAAAAGTCTGTATAAAACTCTAAGGTAGGTAAATAAAAGATGAAAGAAAATACAGCAAATGCATATCAAAAAGTACTATATCCATCAATATGTTTGTTAATAAATGGAATAATAAATGTAGTATTTAACGTATTTCTCATATTATCAAGTTTGCCTACACTCAGACAAGCAAGATATATACATATAGCAGATCAAGCAGAAAGAATGGGATATCTTGTTGGAGTGCTTACAGTTCCAATGATTGCATTTATAAATATTGGAATTGCTCCGTTAATAATCTATGGTGCAGTGCAAATGATGAATTTACGTAGCTATAAGTTTTCAAGAGTTGCTGCACTACTTACCTTAATACCTTTGACTTCTTCATGTTGTGTTTTTGGAATACCTATAGCTATTTGGAGTTTGTTCACCTTAGGAAAAGCAGAAATTCAATCTTCATTTAATGAACAATAATATTTGTAAAATAATCTATATTAATGAAAATATAAACAATAAATAATATTTATAAACATTCTTAAAAACTTCTTCAAAACTCTATAAAAATAAATAATGACTAATAATCAAAAATAAATTCTTCTAATTTTACTTCTTATCATTACACTACAAGCTAAAATAGACTTAAATCTTAAACATTAATTCCACTTTACTTAACAACTTTAAATATCTATCTGCAAAAATTCTGCAATATTGCTCTTGACATTTTTATAGAAAATTAGTTTAATGAAAATGAAATTGATTTTCAATATTAATTGAAGATATGTTATTCCTCCAGATTAGCATAGATTTCCCTTAGTTTTTCCTGCCAAAACTAGGGGAAAGAAATTTTTCACTAGAAATTAGGAACAAAAAGAAAATTTTTTAACATTATTGAAAGGGTACATTATGCAGTATAAGAAAAAATGTTGTAAAAAATATAAAAAAGCTGGTAAATATTGTAAAGACTGTCCTTTTCGTAAGTAATTGAGTAAAGAGCTATGATGAATAATACAAGTCATATAAATTGTTATTGGTATCCTTGTAAACATTCAAAATGTTTACATTTAGTTTTGGGTAATGCAACTTTGACTTTTTTGCCAGAGCAGTTGTTAGTTTTGGCTAGTGTTATTGATGAAATGAGGCAAGAAGTTCTTACAAAAGAGCAACTTAGTAGTTTTAATATTCCTAGTACAAACCTATTAATGTAAATATTTAGAAGAGCTTTCTAGTGTAAATAATTGGAAATAAATCTAGAAAAGTTTTTATAAAATACTAGCAAAAACTACATTGAGCTTAGGCAGGACTTAACCTTAAATGTAGCTTTTTGCTAGGCTTAAAAGATTTATTAGGGTTTTTATGAGAAAAAATCTATCAATAATCATTTTTGGTAATAGTGAAGACATAGAACTAATTAATTTAAAGTGTCTTTTGATAAAATGTGGTATTGGAAATTTTTTTAGTAAAAACCCTAGTGAGCTTGATGATTGTGATTGGTCACAAACAAAAAGTAGTTCTTTGTTTGTAGTTTCTCGCAGCCTGAAACCAAAAGAGCTTGAATGTATTTTTACTAAAGCACGCCGATTTTCTGTTCCAGTTTTACAACTATAGGACAAAACTACATTTCTTAGAGGCTTTTTCTAGTCTCATGCGTTACTTATGTTTGATTTGTTGGACTAAAAATACCATTCAACCTAATTTATTGTAGTTTTTAATAGAACTGACCTACACTAACACTACAATTTTTGACCAACCCTTTAACTATAAGCAAATACAACTTCTATCTCATCAATAAGCTTTGCAAGAATAGGATCACTTTTAGCTATAGATAGTATTTCTGTTAATGTATCAGTGTCATCTCTATCTAATGCAATAATATAGCGATGTATAAGTTCTTCTCTAATTACTATTTTTTGTTGAAATGGGTAGATTTGTGTTCTCATAAAACCTCCCTAGCGTTAGTTTATAGGGAGATCTTCTAGTTTGTCAACTTTTTACAACTATTTTTTATAAAATTTTTTCAAAATAGAGAACCTACTTTGTTTTTAACCTTATGTGTATTTTAGTCCTGTTTTTGAAACAGACCAAAATCTATATTATTGTCTAGCATTTTCAGGTTTAGTTAATATGTTGACGAACTTTAAGAGAAACATACAAGAGTTAAATAACTAATTAATGTATTTCCACTTTGATTTGCTGGTAGATGATTTTCTAAAATTTTTATTAAGTATTAAAAAAGAGAAAGGGGTAATTAACTGGGAAATTTTCACATTTTTGTATATTTTCCTAAGCTCTATACGTCTGTAATAGAATATGTAGTTCTTTAATTTTTGCAACTTTAATTTTGCTAACTTCTTGAAAAAATTGATAAATATCAATTTCTCAACACACTTTATTATATTTATTTAGCCTATTTATACTGATAAAGTAACTGCCTAAATTCACTATAATAGATTAGCTTATTGTTAGTTGCTTAATACTAAACAGACTAAGGAATAACTTAAGATGAATATCACTACTAAAAGTATCTCTCTGAATTTTTCTGAACAAGAAGACCTCTTAGCATATCGAGAAAGTTTATCTGGTATAGTTAAAATAGATAACACTCTTTTTCTAGCAGCAGATGAAAGTGTTAGCATTGAACGCCTTGTTGCTGATGAACAAGGTAATTATGGATCTCATAGTTCTTTTGAGCTTGAACCACTTATTAAATTGCCTGCTGGCCCTTTTAAAGAAAAGAAGGGAAAGAGAAAAATCCTAGAAGTAGACATAGAAGGTCTAGATTATCAAAATCACTACCTATGGTTAATTGGCTCGCATAGCCTTAAAAGAAAAAGTATTAAACTAAAAGATATAGAAGACTTTAAAGACGATAACTATGATGAAGAGAAATTTGAGAAGGCTAGCATAGAAAATTTAGCTAAAGTAGAAAGTGATGGAAATCGCTATGTGCTAGCCCGTATTCCAGTGGTCAAAGATGGTGACACTTATGCTCTAACAGCTTCTTGTCCACATCCGGACGACAACACTAAACAGCTTACTCAAGCAAAATTAAATTGTAGCCAGATTACTGATGACCTAAAAGATGCACTTAAAAATGACTCTCATTTAGGACGTTTTTTCCTAACACCTGAAGAACAAAACTCTATTGCTGGTAAAGATAATGGTTTTGATATAGAAGGTTTAGTTGTAAGCGGAGATAAAATCTTTGTTGGTTTAAGAGGTCCTGTATTAAGGGGTTGGGCAATTATTTTAGAAATAGAGCTTATAGAAGATGAAAAACTGCCTAACACTTTAAGGTTAAAACCTATTGGGAAAAATAAAGAGCTTTATAAAAAACATTTCCTTCAACTCAATGGTTTAGGAGTGCGGGATTTATGCAGAGATGGTCAAGATTTGCTAATTTTAGCTGGACCAACTATGGATTTAGATGGCCCTGCTTATGTATATCGATGGTACGATGCAGTAGTACAACCTTATGAGAGGTTAGTTTTCCAAGGTCGAAATGGTGAGTTACAAAGAGTTTTAGAGCTTCCCTATGGACAAGGTAAGGATGCAGGTTCTGACCATCCTGAGGGTATAACACTTCTTTCTGATAACAAAGAAAAATCATTGCTAGTAGTTTATGACAGCCCTAGCGAAAGTCGAAAAGGAAAAACTTCTGTTACAGCAGATATTTTCTCTCTTCCTATGGAAAATACTATATTTACAGGATTTGCTGTTGAAATGAAAGCTGAAGGAATGGGTGACAAACTTGACCGTATCTTTCGCAAAGAAGTAGGACCAGGTTGGCAAATAAAGCCTTTTAAGAGTAGTAGTACTGGTTTTGATGTGACAAATAAGTCAGCTCATCTTACTGCTTCCCAAGCTTGGGATATAACCCATAACTTAAGTACTAAAGACAGCATAATCTATATTGAGCCTTTGTTTACTCTAAATACTAGTCCGTTAACACCTTCCAAAAGTAGAGAAATACTAACTACAACATTAACAGAAACTTCGGCTGTTGGTTTAGAATCAGTTATTCTTTCAAACCGCCTTGATCCTAATGATCATCAATGGAGCTTAAAACAATCTAGGGTAATAGAAACTTGGGCAAGATTTTTTCCAAACAATAGCCCTTCTGGGCCTAATCCACCAGGAACAGGCATTATAGTAGGCCATCCCGACACGGGTTACACTAATCATCCTGAAATTCAAAGAAACTTAGATTTAACTAAAGCTTATAATTTTTTGGATGACACTACAGATGCTAAAGATGATTTAGAAGAAGGTCTCCTTTTATTTCCTGGACATGGGACTAGTACTAGCAGTGTAATTATGAGTCCTATTAATCCAGCAAATCCTAATGATATTTTAGGTATTGCACCTGGAGCTAAATTAGTTCCACTAAGAGTTTCTAATTCTGTAGTTCTATTAGCAGATATGGGGAATCTATCACTTGCAATTGAGTATGCTGCTGACATTGGTGTCCATGTAATTTCAATTAGTATGGGAGGTCTGCCTTCTTGGAGGCTAAGACAAGCTATTCAATATGCCCAAAAGAAAGGTGTAATTATCCTTGCCGCAGCAGGTAACTATGTAGGCTTTGTTGTATGGCCAGCAGCCTTTGATGAAGTTATTGCTGTAGCTGGGACTAATGCTAGTGCTAGACCTTGGGATGGTTCTTCTAGTGGTGACAAAGTTGACATTTCTGCTCCAGCTGAAGCTGTTTGGTGTGCAAAATCAAAACCTGATTCTGACAATGTTACTTACACAGTAGAACAAAGTAATGGAACTTCTTTTGCTGTAGCAACAGCCGCAGGCATTGCAGCACTCTGGCTAGCCTATCATGGTAGAGATAATTTAATACAAAAATATGGTGAATCAAGATTACCTTTTGTATTTAATAAAATTTTAAGACAAAGCTGCGAACCTTTTGCTGGTGATCAACCTTTTGGATTTGGAGCAGGAATAGTCAATGCTGAAAAGGTTTTAGCTACTCCATTACCTGAACCTTCTGCTATTCCAGTAGCTTTAGCCTTTTCTAACTTTGACCGCTTAGACAGTGGTGGTTTAGAGACCTTTGGTCATTTGTTTTCAGATGAAATGGCTAATGGAACATTGTTGGACAAATTAGCTGACCTTTTTCAAGTAGGCAGCAATGAATTAAATAACCAACTACAGATTTTCGGGCGAGAATTAGCCTTTTCCTTAGCTAGTTCTCCTGAATTACATAAAGCTTTTAGACTTGCCAGAACAGACAATATTCATACCTTTTCTGTTGATGAATCTGAATCTGCTCATGGCCATATAGATGATTTACGTGAAAGTTTAATTTCTAGTGGCGTTTCTTTATCACTCAGAAAAGCTATTGAAAAGGCTAAAAACTAGAGGAGCAAAAACATGGACAATACTGGCAAACTAAATATCTCATTCAAAGATTTATATGGTAACTCTGCTGTGGGTAATGTAAAAGTTACAGTTCGCTTAGGTGACCAAGTTATAGCTACTACAGCTTTAGAAGCTAGAAAAGTTGTGGCAATAACAAGTTTGTTACCAAATGATTATACAGTTGATATATCTCCTGAAGATTACGAGAATATTTCTACATTAGTGAAGATTAAGTCTAATACTGTAAAGATTCTACCAGTTACTATGGCATTTAAAACAGACAAACTTAGCTCAATTACTTTTCCTGCGTATAATCAATTAGCTACTTCTCTTCAAACTGTGTTAAATGCTCCTAATACTGATGTAAAAATGTTTGTAAAAGGTGTAGAAACTAAACTTTCAGGGCTTTCAGGGCAGGCTCTTTATGATAGACTAGAAAATATTCCTAAAGCAGGTCTATTAAATCTTTATACTAAAATGGAAAACACTATAATCAATGGCAGAAGTGTATTTTCATATGTTAAATCTTTAACAGAAATTCATGGTGATAGAATTTTTGTCAATGTAGATAAAAATTTGTACCCTATAGTGCAAGGAGCAGAACAAGCTGGAATGTTTGAGAAAGTTTCAGAAGCTCTACATACACCTCCAGAGGGTTTTGATCGATCGGATAGCTTTAAAAGCTTTGATAAACATGGCAATTTACAATTAAGTTTTTTTAATAAAAACATGCAAGAATTTATTGTAGATGCTGATATAGACGAGGCTAGAGGCATAGCTCATATATTTGAAGTAATAAGAAATATGGGTAGTAGAGAGACTGATCCTCTTGATATCCATCAAATTCTACTTGCAGAACAACATCTTGACACAGGCTACAGGTTGGTAGTTTAAGTTTAAGCTACTTTTATTTTTTAGGTCTAGGAGTATATTGATATACTTCTAGACTTCAAGTTAACCTTTTTCTTAAGTGTTTCAATAGGTAAAATTTGTCATTTTTTAACTTCTATATAAAACATTACTTGTATTAGAAGTAAAGACTAGATATAATCCTGTAATCACTGTAACCTTATCAAACCATCTCAAAACAGACAAGTATATTTTACTTAAGGAGTTGCTGCTATGTCAGCAAAAAGATGTTTATATTCCTTATTGTTAGTAATATGTTTAGTAATTGGGCCTATTTTTTGTCAAATAGGAGCTAGCCAAACAGAGATTCTTTGGCCTTTAGATATTAATAATGTAGAAGTTACCCTAGTGGCTCAAAATGGTTTTGGAGCAACCTCTAGAGCTTCTGGAGTAGGAGGTTTGCCATCATCAAGTTCTAGTAGTGCAGTAGGAGGGCAACAAAAACTATTATTTTCTTTAAAAGCAAAAAACCCTTCTAGTGATAAAACTATTAAGGTTATTGAATGGGAAGCTAATTTTTTTGACATTAAAAACAAACCTGTAAAAAATCAATTTAAGACAAAAAAGAAGATAAAACCTGCTAAGGATGAGAATCTTGAAGAGATCATCTTATTCAATATAGAATCTCTTCCTTCAACTGTTAAGTTTGGGTTTAGGATAAAAAAGATAGAATATGATGATAATAGTGTTTGGGAAAACAAAGCTCCTGATACTGATTCAAATTTTGTCTATAATTCGATTAGTGTTAATTTTGGCTCAATGTAAGTTTTTAAACCATTAAAAATAAACCTTTAAAGAAAACTCAAGAATTCTAGGAGAGCTTACTGTAGATGTAATTTTTCCGAAATCTTGTGAGTTAAAAAAGTTATTTGGAGGCCCAAAGCTTGGATGGTTGGTAAAATTGAAAAATTCAGCTCGGAAATTTAAGTACTTACTTTCTGTAAAGTTAAAAGTTTTCTCAAGAGAAAAATCCCAATTAGCATAGCCTGGAGCACGTACTATACCTACCCCAGAATTTCCAAATGTACCTAACTCTGGCATTGTAAAAGAAGCTTTATCCAACCAATTATCAAGTGTTTGATGAGAAGGTGTTCCTGTTGCAATACGATTTGGCCGACCTCCTCCACGAGGATCTTGCAAAGATACATCATTAGCCATGATTGTTATTGGAAATCCTGTATGTAAGCTAACAATACTACTAATAGACCATCCTCCTAAAGCGGTGTTTAATGGTTTATTCCAACTACTACCAAAAGTTTTACCTTTTCCAAAGGGTAGTGCATATGTTCCTGAAAATACTGCATTATGTTTTACATCAAAAAAGGCTAGTCCATAATCAGCACGACGGTTGTAATTATTAGAAGGATAAGCACCTTGTGATGCAACTCCTGCACTACCAAAATAACCAAGATTGTCAGTTAGAGTTTTGCTAAATGTATAAGAAAAAATGAACCCTAACCCATTTGAAAAGCGTCTATTAGCAACAAGTTGTAAGGCATGATAATTGCTTATTGCCCAAGATTCAGTTCCACTAACTTCAGTAACTAGTGGTAAGACATTAAAAAGAGGTCTTCTTTGTTGTAGTGGCCGCCAAGTTGAAGGTGAGCCAGGATCAGGTAGAGGTTGGTTGAAATCTGTTGGTGCAACTAAATGAGTAGCTTTATGCCCAACATAGGCAGCAGAAATAGAGGAAAATTTATCTAGTTGGTACTCTAAAGTAAGATTCCATTGTTGGTTAAATTGTGGGCGAAGATGAGGTTCATAAATTCTAATTAATCCAGATGGAGTGTCTTGGGGGGTAATATCTGAAAAACCAGTTCTGATTGTACTTGAGCCAGTTGATTGGTCAAAGGCTGTATCTGCTTCAGCAAAAAAAGGTGGGTTAAACGGCAGTCTTAAATTTGAGCCTGTTCCTTCCATATATTGTGTTATTGCATAACCTACTCGAACAACCATTTTGTCATTAAAAATTTGGGGTGTCCATGCAATACCTATTCTTGGCTCAAAACCTTTTTTATAAGGCTGATAAAGTGCTTTGCTATTACCATCTTGCCCAGCAAATAGCTGCTTGCCAGTAGTTATATCAAAATTAGATTGTCTATTCTTAACCTCTGTTAAAGGTGAAGTATATTCCCAACGTAAACCTATATTTAATGTTAAGTTCTTTTTAGCTTTGAAATCATCTTGGAGGAAAAGCCCAATACGATTTTGTCTTTGACCGAAGGTAAAAGACTTAAATCCAATACCTTTTTCATCAACTAGATCCAGAAGGAAATCTGCGAAAGCAAATCCAGTAAAAGTACCTCCATAACTAAAAAAACCTAAAGAGCCATTGTTTCCAGAGAAAAAGCGGTTTTGTTGGTATCTAAGAAATTGACCTCCAAGCTTAATCGAGTGACGCCCTTTGCTAATTGTTAGATTATCACCATACTGAAAAGTGTTAGTTACATTGTTTTCAATCACCCCTTGAGTCCCTATATCTGAAATTCCTGAAAAAGAAACAAATAACAAACTTAATCCAGCAATTGCTTGTGTTCCAGGAATCCCTGCTGAGGCATTGAGGTTTCCAATATTAGACCAATCAAAAGGAGTACTAACAAATACAGCTCTGTTAAACCCAATTCTTGCTTCATTTATTATAGAAGGGCTAAATACATGAGTCCAAGATAATGCAATATTTTGTGGACGGCTAAAATTTTTTAGAGTTGCATTTGTAGGTAGTAAACCTTTATCTCCTATAGAGTTGTAATTTCCAAATGAATACCTTGCAGATAAAGTGTCTTTTTCTGTAATTTTCCCATCTATCTTAATATCAAATTGATTTGCTTTTAGGTTATCAGAGGTAGTAGTAACATAATTTCCATCTATATTTTCTGTTCCTAGACGTGTTGGTAAAGGATATAAAGTATTATCACTAAAAAGCCTTAGTGCTGCTGGATTGATAATTCTATTTTGAGGAATAATGTTGTTAGGAAAAGGTTTGTTGGTAGTAGGATCAATTATTGGAAAAGGAATACTAGAAAGATCTCCTCTTCTCCATTCTAAAGGAGCTACTGTTGTGGATGCACCCCCACCTGTATTAATAAAAATACCTTGATAATCTGTAAAGAAAAAGAGTTTATTTTTAATTATTGGTCCACCAAAAGTTCCACCTAAAATATTTTGTCGTAAAGCTTGTTTTGGCGCACCAACCCTATTGTTATCCCAAGAATTAGCATCAAAAGCATCATTACGAATAAATTCAAAAATATTGCCTTTATATTGATTTGTCCCTGATTTTAAACTTAGGTTTACTGTAGCACCAACAACATTACCAAATTCAGCAGATGAATTACTTGTTTCAATTTTAAATTCAGCAATAGCATCTACATTAGGCTTGTAACCGATTCTATTATCAATAGTTTCATCAACAGAAATCCCATCTAGCAAAAATGTGTTTCCTTGTTCTCGGTTTCCGTTTGTGAAAGGTCGTCCTTGTCCATCTTGTCCAGCAGTGGTAAACCCACTATTATCTGGATTTATAGTTCCTGGAATAAGCAATGTTAATTGTTGAAAGTTGCGTCCGTTTAAAGGTAAATCAGATATTGTATTACTGGAGATAACTTCTCCTACTGTTGCTGACTCTGTTTGTAATACTGAGGTAATATTATTTACAATCACTTCTTCTGAAATCTCACCAACTTGTAATGTTGCATCTATTTTTGCTGTTTGATTGACATCTAGATTAATAGGATTAGAAATAAATTTTTTGAATCCTTCAGCTTCTATTAATAAAACATATTGCCCTACTGGAAGAAAAGGTATTGTATATATATTAGAATCAGTTAGTTGAGTAGAGTATTCTAGTTTTGTAGCTTGATTGATAGCAATAATTTTAGCTTTTGGTAAAGTTCTGCTGTTGGTATCTAAAATTCTTCCTGTAAGAGTAGCTGTAACGGTTTGAGCATACGTGCTTACTTGAAAAGATTGTTGAATTGCAAAACATATAATTATGGCTAACAGAAATTTCCAAGTATGAGTTTTAATGTTTAGCATTTTTCTTACTCCTAATTTATTAAATACATAAAGACGTAATTGGGAGTAAAAAACATACAAAGTTATTTATTTTATTTAACAATATCGTTATTTTTTCATAACAATTCGTAGCTCATGATAAGAAACAATAGTATCTGAATAGTCTGAAGGACGAAAGGCACAGCGACAATTACTAGCACGTACATCATAAGCCCCCACGAACCATATGGAATGCTTTTTTCTTATTACTTTCTATCCAAGCACTACCATCCGTAGGGACACCAATATAATTGTCATGATCTCTATCAAGACACCACTCATCAACATTTCCATGCATATCATATAAACCAAAATTATTAGCAAATCCTAAACTACCTACAGGAAGAGTTTTTTTTCAGTATATACTTTTAGTTGCCAATTTATACGGGTTATTACCGTCATAGTTAACAAATTTTGCTGTTATATCTTCTCCAAATGAAAAAGCTGTTGATGTTCCAACACGACAAGCATATTCCCATTCTGCTTCTGTAGGTAGTCAGTACAAATGTCCTGTTTTTTCTGATAATCGAGAACAAAACTCCATTGCATCATGCCAACTAACAGTTTCTACAGGAAGGCTATCACCTTTAAATGTTGATGAATTATTATTCAGTTATGGTGATAGTGGGAGCGGTGCAGGTGTTTTAGGAGTTGGAATAGCATCAAGCCCTGCTATTGGAACTGCCAGAGGTGGTGGGTTAGCAGGAAAATTTGATGGAAATTTAGTTGTTACAGTTACGGTAACAGCAAATAATATAGCAGGTAGTGGAAAAACCTTTAAAATAGATCATCACAATAGATTTTTAGTTTAACCAAAAAGTTTATTTATTTACGTGTCGGATATTTGTTCGACACGTTTTATTATTTTATTATATAGAATTTATTTGACATTTTTACCTGTAAACTCAGCTATTTTATATATTTACTAATAAAAGCTCAACTAAACCATTTTTACCACCAATAGCCAAAAATTTACCATTAGAAGACCAAGCAATTCTTTCTATAGAAGTCAAGTATTGTTTTTCTAGTATAGGGTATGGACTACGTTCTGGACGAGAAATTACTAACATTCCATCTTCTGAAGCAGAAGCTAATAATGAGCCTTGATGTTGGTAAGCTATATGTTTAATTGGGCTTTTGTGAAATTTTAGTGTAGTGGGTATAATTGCTTCTAGTTTAGGACTAGAACAATTCCAAACAGTTATTTTGTTTCCTATAATTGCAGCAAGAAAGCGGCTTGTTGAATCCCACACTAATTCAGTTAATTTGTCAGAATAAACCTCTATTGGTAATTCTATTTCTGTTTCTATATCCCAAAGATGTAATGTTGAATCTTGATTGTTAGTTACAATAAATCTTCCGTTTCCACTCCAAGCCATCTTTAGAATAGTTTCTTTAGTCTCAAATTTTTTAAGAACTTTGGTATGCTCCGGACTCCATAAATAAATACTATTATTTACTGAAGTAGCAAACATTAATAAACTATTAAGCTTATTTACTGGCTTCCAGATAATGTTAGAACTAAGACTTATATGTTCGGGATACTCTTGAAGTAGATGACCATCACCATCCCACAAGCGCAAATTATTGCCTGATAAAGTAGCAAGATATCTTGCTATTGGGCTCCAAGCTAATTTTTCAGCAGAATTTGCTCCTCCAGGTAAAATAAATCTTGGTTCAGCAAACATCAAGTCCCAAAGTTTTATATATCCATCTTTTCCAGAACTTGCAAAGGCTTTGTTATCAGCACTCCATCCAATTGATGTAGTAGCAAATCTATGTCCAGATAATTCAACCTGATGTTGACTGTTATTACGGTTAAAAATAGTAATTTTTCCATCATTACCAACTACAGCCAAAAGATTGTTATCAACAGACCAAGCCATTTCAATTACGGGGTTGTTAATATGATAATTCCGTTGCTTGGTTGCAAGTTCAACTCTTTTAATAATTTTGTTCATGATAAGCACTTGCTAAACCCTCCCACTTGATTAATAGTCTTACCCTAAGTACTATTAAGTTAGTTAATAATAATTTTATTTAGATTTAGATTTTGGATATTAGCAGGAGAAAAAAATAGTTCTAACCAGTTTTTAATGAAGATAAAGAATTTTTAAGTGAATGGTGTATATAAAAAAGCAAATGGCAAAAACAAATAAGTTATAGTGAAATAATGTTTTAAACATATAGCAACTACTTAACAGCAAATATTAACCACTCATTAAGAAAAGATAACCATTAATTAGCTATTTGTTGATGTTTATAGTTAAGGGGATTAAATTCCAGTATTTAACTATGTTTATCCTATATTAATTTTAGAAAAATGGTTATGTTAAATAAATTAAATGTAATAATAGCTGATGATGAAAGACCAGCTAGGATGTTTTTATCTTCATTGCTAAAAGAGTTTCAAGATATAACAGTTTTAGCTGAGGCTAGTAATGGAATAGAAGCTGTAGAATTAATTCAAAAGTATGAGCCAGATCTTGTCCTACTAGATTTACAAATGCCTGTCTTAGATGGTTTTGGTGTAGTAAAAAATCTAAAGAAACCTCAAAGACCACTAATTGCATTTGTAACAGCTTATGATGAATATGCAGTGCGTGCCTTTGAAATTAATGCTATTGATTATTTATTGAAGCCTGTTGAACGTTCTAGGCTAAAAGAAACTATTTCACGTGCTTACGAATTTTTATCTAGTATTACTATTCAAAAACAAGAACAGGAAAACCTAGAACAAACTTTAAAAGACTATGATACTTCACTACAATTATCTCCTTTAGAGCGAATACCAATAAAAAACCGTGATGAAATTATTATTGTTCATGTAGATGAAATAGCTTCTATAATTGCTGATGGTGAACTCCTTTACATTACTACTCTTAATAATGAGTCTCATACTATCAATTACAGGCTGAAAAATTTAGAATTAAGGCTAGATCCATCTAAGTTTGTTCGTCTAGGACGTGGGGCTTTAGTCAATATTAATATGATTTATAAGATTACTCCTGTTTCAGATGGCACTTATTTAGTTAAACTTACTAATAATCAACAAGTTAAAGTAAGTCGTATTCAATCTCGTTCTTTACGTGATCGATTGCTGAAACTTTAAAATTTGGCAAAGCAACACACTTTTATACTATTTGTTTTAAGCTATTTTGATTAGGTATTGCATAATTTTCAATTGCTGAATCTGTTTGCAACTATCAACCAACCTCTGTCCACTATCTCGAATAAGGTATTTTTTGTAGTATAAAAAGCAAAGCTAGAATAGTTTTTGGCATCTCACATCGAGTTCTAAAATAGTAAATACCTTTCCTTTTTACTATACTAATACATTACGAGTTGTTTTAAATCCAACCTATTTTACTTAAGGAATTATAGAATTATGAAAGATTTGTTTATGTTAAGAAGTATTTCTAAAATTTGCTGTTTAGTCTTATTTCTGTTTGCAGTAGTTTTAGTAACATCTAATCCTGCTTATACACAAACAGTGAAAGAAAAAAATACAGGAGTTGAGTTTTCTAAAAAGCTAGAAGTAGCTGGTAAAAAGTATGAGTATGTATTTTGCACAAGTATCCAAACATCCTTTATTATCACTTTTAATGTGTGTGCTGTTGGGTTTTATATTGAAGAGGGAAAATTAGATAAGAATAAGGATACAGTTACACAATTACTTGAAGATGGCTCATCGAAATACCTTATTATCAATTTTGTACGTAGCGTTAAGGCTCAAGATATACGTGATGCATACGATGAGGGTTTTAGGAAAATTATAACAAATTATAATGAGCCAAAAGCTAAACAAATTGTAGAACCATTTTTCAATGCTTTAATAGATGTAAATAAAAATGACAAAATAGAATATATTTGGTCTACTGGAGGTAATGTTGAGCTTATTATCAAAGGACAAAGAAAACATAGTTTTCAAAATATTGGCTTTGCTAAAGCCCTTTGGGCAATATATCTTCAGTAGCTAAAGCAAAATAGTAATAAAAGAGACACTTTATGAAACACCAATTTTTAGTGTCTCTTTTTATTTGTTAACATGGTTTTCTCAAATAGTCTTAATGGTTCGATGCTTTTACAAAAAGCAAGTCTATAGATACTGTAACTTTTCTAGAAGTTGATCTAAGTTCAGCAAACTGGGATCAGTCAATATTAGATTTATCCGCAAAAATTGTAAGTGTCAGATAGGGCATTGTACACCCAAATCCAAGCTGATACTTCACCAATGTATTAAGTTATACCAATAGGATAGATAAAATTAAGCACTCTACTATAGTCTGCTAAGAAGGACTGTATGATTTTCAGAATTCCGAAAATCATACAGTCTTTTTTTATCCTATTATCTAAAATCCATTCCATTAAGAAATGCTACTGACAAGTGAATAAAAGTAGTTAGCAAAAAAAAACAAGAGTTTCTGTTATAGAAATCATTCCTAAAACATTTCAGATACATAAGGAGAAAATTATGGCCAAGGAAGAAATGCTTTACAACTGTTTTATTAATGACAATAAACCGCCTCATCATTATATTATTAAAGGGCTTACAGGAAATTTGTGTTCTGATACACTTAATATTGCGCTTGATGGCCTTCCAGTGCCTGGGCAACTGAAACTGGGTGAAAAATATTATATCGGTTCTGATGGAAAAATTTTTCCTGATGCTGAATTTAAAGGCTCAGATACGCAAATACTATATTTCCGAGCTAAAAACTAGCGGAATTAGTTAAAAGAAAACCCATAACTCTAGTTAACACACCAACTATAAAAAATCACTTTAAAACTCGTTAAAAAATATAAGGAGATTATATGAATTACACATCAATTCAAACCGCAGAAGATTTCTTTTCCTCAATAGCAAAAGCGGAGCAACAAACAACATTAGTTAATGCTCCAACGTCTGGTAGTAGCGTATTTAACCTAAGTGACGACGGTTTAGTTTCTGCTGTAGCTTTAGAAGATGTTGACCCAGATTTGCAGTCAGTGCTTGATCAACAGTACCAGAATTTATTGGAGTTAACTGGTATAGCCTCTGCTTACATTCGCAAGAAAGCTAATGACAAAAAGGATCCTGATTTGATTTATGACTACGATCTATGGCAACAAGTACTTAGTAATTTACCATTAATGGGTCCAATGAAATCTGAGAAAAGTACTTTCCACCAAAATATACAAAGCGTTGAAATTGCAACAGCATTTTTGAACTTAATCCTAGGGTTTGCTGTTAGTAGCGGTGCTAGCGTGCTAAGTAATTTTCAAAACTTTCTCCAGACTATTGGCCAAAACATCACTGCGGGTAAAAGTAAAGGTAAAGATATGAATACTGTTGCTGCTGTTGTAATTCAGATTGGAATAACACAAATTGGTAGTCAAATAAATTGTGTAAGTAAAAATTGTTACCTAACAAATAAAGGAACGCTTGAATCAAAAATGATAGCAAACTGATGCATAGCAAGCCCCCAATTAGGAATAGGCATAGTCCATTTCCT
>JBDIBI010000019.1:0-124044 GCA_039812885.1 Blastocatellia bacterium | reverse complement strand
ATGTTAACAACAACATAAAGCTAATAGTAAATGATAAGGAAGTTACATTAACTCCAAGCAATGTTTCCAATAGTAGTTTCATTATAAAAGGCAACAAGAAAAAGCTAAACATAACCAAAGGCAGCAACACGATTAGACTTGTTGTTGATGGGGTTATGAGCAATTCCTTTTCTTTTATGTTTTAGATAAAAATACTAGCAATTCTTAGTTCTAGGCTTGTGGGTTTGTTTTATTAGAACTCTAAACCTAGAACTAACAATTACTAGAAACAAATTTTCTTCTTAGAACCTTCTTTTGCCATTGTGCATCTATTTTGTACTGATATTATTAAGGCTAGGAGAAGGGTACATGAAAATCTATAATGCTATTAAATTTCTCTCTACAAGCTTTCTATTAATTCTGCTAATTTTGCTAGCTACTAGGACTCAAGCACAAGATTGGCCGCGCTTTCGTGGTGATTTAGCTTTGAGTGGACGCACTATAACAAAAACTCCTGCCAATAATATTCCTAACAACTTTATTGAGTTTCAACTTGGTGGGAGTGCAATACAACCACTAATTGCAGATATAAATAATGATAGCCAACCTGAAATTATATATTTACAGCAAGGACGGTTAATTATTAATACTCAAAGTGGTATTACACTACTTAATAAATTTTTTGGTATCACTGATTTAGTTGCAATTACAGATTTAGATAATGATGGTTCTAGCCCAGAAATTATTGCGATTGATACATTTCAACGAATTTTATTAGTCATAAATGCTGATGGTAATATTCGGTGGCAACGTCAATTCCCAGAATTTGTTACACTTAGCAGTACTTATATTAAAATAGCTGATATTTCTCCTGAGCGTCCTGGCAAAGAAATAGTAGTTTTTCCTGATCATACTAAAACCCAATTAGATGCTGCTGGTTATTTTTTCTCTAGTCAAGGAACTCTTTATGCTAATCCTGTAGTGCCACAATTATTTGGTGGTCAGCTTAATTTTCCAGAAATTGCAATTGCAGATATTGATAATGATGGGGCTCAAGAAGTTGTTGTAGTGGGTCGTCCTCGACTTATGATTTTTTCTGGCAATGGTGAATTGAAACAACAACTAGATTTTCGAGAAGGTGATCCAGAAGGCCGTCACTATGGCTTGTTAAATCTTGCTGATGTCAATGGAGATGGGATGTTGGAGGCGGTTATTATTGCTGATGATATTCCTTCACTACCAGACAATGGCAAAGTAGTAGCAATGTCTGTTTTTCAATTAACCCCTACAATTAAAAGGCTTTGGGGAACAACTTTTCCACTACCTCAAGTAATTCGTGCTCCACTTAATGCTGTTCAAGACTTTGATAAAGATGGACACAGTGAAATAGTTCTAAATGTTTGGACTGGAGATGAACAGCAAATTCGAATTTATAGAGGTGAAGGAGATCCTGTTAATCTTGGTCAACCTATGATGCTTGCAACTATTAGAGGAGCTTATGTTTGGGATTTGCAAGACTTAAATAATGATGGATCTATAGAATTTTTATCTAGTTTAGAAACAGTTGCAGTTCCTAATTTAACAGTTAATTCAGACCTTAAAATTTATCGTCCAACAGTTATTAACAACTCCTATAGTTTTGCTGATTCAGGTGATCCAATAAAGGCAATGTATTTACTTACTCGTCCTAGTATATCAACAAGTGATTTTTCTAGGGCAGGTAGTTCTGATGAGGCTCGCAATAAAGCATTAATTTTAGATACACCTTTACCTAGATTTCTTACTTACTCAAGTGGTATTGATGGAACAACCTTTCAAGAGCGTTTTCTTTCAACTGATTCAACTTCTGGTCAAGATATCTTGCGTGTTCAAACAGACTTAGACATACAAAGGCCAGGAGTAATTCGTGCAGTCTTAAGCAATGTTCTTAATGGTGAAAAATTTTTAATTAATAGAGAAACTAATGGTCAACTTATAGGTGAACTTTCTGTTTATCAACGTGTAAAAACACGCTTACGTATTTTAGGAGCACCCGCAGTTATTGGTTCTAGCTTTAGTACTCAAGCAAGAGTAGCAGATATTGACGCAGATAAAGCAAATGAAATTCTGGTCAAAGCTCCTAGTGGTCAAATCGTAGTTTTAAGTTTAAATGAACAAACTAATAACCTTATTGCTGTAGCTTCTTTTGTAGGCAATTCTACACCTATTATTCAAGCTTTAAGTATTGTTGGTAAAAAGAACCGTCCACAAATTATTACAACTACTAATGATAATGGTAGATTGAGATTAGTAGTTTATGATTCTCGTGGTAGTGTAACTGCTAAAAATCTGCAAATTGTAGAACGTTGGGGGGTAACTTTTCCTGATATTCCAGCTAATACAGATGTAGAAATAACTACAGGTCGTTTTGGTGGTTTATCAAACAGGGTAGATATATTTCTTTCCACTCCAAGAGGTCGTAGTTTAGTGCTTTCTGGAGCAGATGGAACTATTTTATGGACTCGACCAGATGTTTTTGTCTTTGGCAATCATGCTTCTGTACGAGATTTTAATGGTGATGGCAAGGATGATATTTATCTTGTTTCCAACAATTTATATAGAATTATTGATGGTGCTACAGGAAACACTCTTGTAGGACCAATCAATATAGGTAATTTGGGAAGTGATTTTTTTGCTACTCCAATTTTATCTGGCAATGGTGAAGTACTACTTGTTGGGCCAGGTTCAGTAGTTAAAATTACTGACTTGGGAAGACCTGTATGGAATTTTTCTAAAACAATTAATGGAAAAGCGGCTCAACGCCAAGCCACAAACATATTGATGGGAATTGCTGAGACTGGTAATGGAGGAAGTTTTGACCTAGTAGGCGGAAACTTTGGAGAAAATGACTCTTTCTACATTTATAGCTACTTCACCGGGTTATTAACAACCAAAACTCCTTACCAACCTATTACAGATATTATTTCAATAGATCTTAATAGCGATAATCAAGATGAATTTATTTTTGGCACAGCAGATGGTCAAATTATAGCTATTAAGGCTCAAGATGGATCCCTTCTTTGGTCAATTCCATTAGATTCTTTTGTAGGAGATCCTATTGTTGCTTCTGTAGGCAAGTCTAAAAAGACTTCCTTAATATTTACCCCAGGTAATGGAACATTGCGCCTTTATCAATTGAACTAACTCTTTCCCTAACTAAACCTGGGGTTGCGCTTGCTAACGCTCGCTAAAACCCCAGGCTAATATGGGTTGAACTACTGTTATTTTGAGCTATTTCTAATGAACTCGCTAGAAATCGGGCTGATATAGCTCAAAGGATATTAGCCCCAGGTTTATGCGCAACCTGGGGATCAAAAATGAGTGTAATATGGATAACTTGGTTAATTGGGATGGCGTTGTCTTATAAACTCACGTAATTGTTCTTTTTTTTCTCTCTTTAAATCTCTATTTTCCTTCATTTTTTCCCGTAATTCTTGAGGAGACATTTCAGATTGTTTTTCTCTTCTCATTTCCCTATCTTCTTTTAATCTTTGTTTTATTGCCTGAATTTGACGCCTCATTTCCTTAACTTCTTCTTCTGATGATTCAGAATTTAAAGAGTCATTACTTTTTGCTTGAAGTGCTTTTGTGTCTGTAGTTTGGTGTATTGGAGAAGCAACTGGAATAGGAGTTTTTTCATTATTTACAGAAATTCTTCCTTTAGGTTGAGAAACATTTCCTACTAGTGCGTTAGCACCTGTTGTTAAAATGTTTAATTGGAAAAGATAATTTTTATAGAATGCTTTTAACTCTTCTGGCTTAGTATCTTCTAAAGATTTTGCTTGTAGGCTTTCTTTCATTTCTTTTAAAGCATCTTCTAGAGAAGCTTTTTCACTAGCTGGAACTTTAACAATTTGTTTTTCAAGCAATGCTGTTTTATCAGTAATTTCTTTTAATAATTTTTCATTTTCTAAAGTTATTTCTGATGTATTATTTGTTGGTATTTCTGATGAAGTTTCTTCTTTATTTTTATCTTCTAATGGCAAAACCTTAGCTGATTCAGATGTTTTAACATTGCTATCTAAAGGGGCTTTTTGAGAACTAGGAAAAAGACCAACTAACCAACCCGCTCCTACACCTAAAACTATTAACATTATGGCTACAACAAGTAACTGATAGGCTTTATTTATTTTTGTTTTGTTATTTGTAGTAGTTATAACTTCTTGTTGTTGAGGTAATACTTTTTGAGTAGCAGGTATAGCAATTGTTATTTCTTGAGTTGCGGGAGGTTGTTCTTGAGTTGCTAGAGCAGGAATTTGTTCTGCTGTTTTTCTGGTAAATTGTTTAGAAATTCCAGGAGATTTTTTTGTTGTATCTACTAGGGTTGCAGCTACCTCATCAGGTTTTGTTTGTTGTGCAGTGTCAAGTCTTGCTGTAGGTTGTTGTTCTATTGGAAGAGGTAATGTGGATCTAGATGCAAGTCCTTTGTTAATAATGTCTTGCAGAACCAAGCGCATTTCTATAGCAGAATGAAAGCGATTTGATGGATTTTTTTCTAAAGCTTTTCCAACAATCTGAGTTAGTTGCGTTGGAACATAATTTGGTAAGGGTTCTGGATTTTTACCAATTAATGCTCCAATTAAAGCCATAATTTCTGTTTGAGGGAAAGGCAATTTGCCAGCTAACATTTGATAAAGAATTACACCTACTGCCCAAATATCTGACTCAACAGAACGCTCTCCATCAAACACTTCTGGAGCCATATAAGCAGGAGTACCTGCAACACCAGCAGTTTTAACACTGGTTTTAAGCATTCTAGATAATCCAAAATCAGCAAGCCTTGGAGTTTCACCCTGTAGCAGGATATTTGCAGGTTTTAAGTCTCTGTGAATTACTTTTTTACTATGAAGATGTTCAAGCCCACTTAAAATACCTATAACCATTGTTACAGCAGCTTCGACAGAAGGCGCTTTTCCACCATTTTTCTTTAACCAACCATCTAATGAACCACCTGGTGCATATTCACTTACTATTGCAATGTACTCACCATAGCGTTCTGCTTCAATTATAGGTAGTATGTTTGAATGACCTCCAAGTTCAGCCCATAACTCAGATTCTTGTTTAATTGCATTTAAGTCTGGTTCATCTTCAAGAGCTAATTTCATAGCCACTTTTGTAGTAGCAAAAGTTCCTCGGCGTTCAGCCAACCAAACGACACCAAAAGCTCCTCTTCCTAACTGGCTAACTAATGTATATGGCCCAATCTGTTCTCCAGCTTTTGGCATAAAAATAAACCTTCTTTTTATTGATAGATTTTTTCAAAATCAGAAATGCTTTATTCTTCTAGAAGAAAAACTTATGGAATTGGTTGCCAAGAAGATCTCCAAACCACTTTTCCTTCTTTATTTATATACCCATCACCTTGATTATCTGAAAATGCAGCTAAACCATTTTTAAAATCTTGTCCCAAATCAATATTGTCTATTACAATTTTGCCTGTTTTATCTATATAGGCTGTTTTACTAGATTCTGTAACTACCCTAGCTAAACCATCTGAAAAACCAAAAGCCTGCAAAAACCCTACACTTATAACTTCTTGGCCTGTTTTATCTATATACTTAGAGTAGGAAGCTTCAAGAGGTTTTACTGGAGCAAGTCCTTCAGAAAAATCAGAACATTCAGCAAACTTGGAATCTATAACTTGTTTACCTGTCTTATCTATAAAACTACATACCCATCTACTTTTAATAGGATCAAATTTATTAATCCTTGCTAAGCCCTCTTTAAAGTTATTCACTTCATTAGCTTCTACTGAAAATATAACTTTGCCTTCTCTGTCTATATAACTCCATTTACCATCTATTTGTACTGCGGCTAAACCTTCTGAAAATTCTTTAACCCAACTAAATTGTGGTTTTATGACTATTTTTCCTTCTTTATTAATAAAACCCCATTTGCCATTAATAGCTACACCTGCTAAACCTTCTGAAAAAACATTAACATCGTCAAATTGTGGTTCTATAGCCACTTTACCATTGCTATCCATAAATCCATATCTTTTATAGTTAAACAAAGAAAAATAATAACCTGTAATTGGTATCATCTCTTCAGTATAATGATCATAGGGATATCCTTTTAGATCATAGTTTGAGATGATGACTTCTCCTTTTTTATTTATAAATCCTGCTCCATCATCAGTGCTTACATAAGCTAAATTACCAGTAAAATTCCCAGCTATTTTTAGTTTTGGAGCAATAACAAGATTTCCTTCTTTGTTAATATATCCATATCCTCCATCTTTTCGCACAGGAAAAAGGGATTGGTCTTCTTGTAAATTATTGACAATTTGGTATTTTACTATTTTTTTATGATTATTATAAGCATCAGAACAAGCTATAGTGCCTAGTAATATTACTATTAACAAAAATGCCAACTTAGAGTTCATAAAAATTCGCCTCCTTGGTCTGTGCTAAGTTAACCATAAAAATAAATAAGTGTTTGTAGTTTACACCTAACTAAAGACATTTAGATATAGCAAATCTAATTATTGTTATCTACTTCAGTATTATCTGTTTTATTAGAGTTCTTTTTTACTTGTTCTTTAGCTCTTTTTTGTTCCTCATATGCCTTTAATTTTCTTGCAAACTTAATCCAATACTGAGGATCTTGATTTTTAATGTCATAATCCATGCCAATTTCTTTAGCTAGTTTCTTTAAAATCATAACTTGTTCAGGTGTTATCTCCCCATCCTTAAACTCTACTTTGCCATGAAACATAGATCCGTTAAACCTTTTTGGAATAGGAGGTTTAGGTGTAAAGTTAGAAGGATCTATTGGAGGAATAGCCATTTCCGGATCTGGAGGCGTTGGTTTAGCTAGTTTTTGCTTATCAAGTTCTTTAGCCAATTTCTCTAGCTCAGTTATATGTTTTTCATAAATTGATTTTAATTTATCTAACTGATTTTCTTCTGATGCTTTAGATTGAAAATTATCTCTTATGGTAGCAAATGCATTTGTTAATTTCTCTTTTTCTTTGCTATCAGGTAAAGTATCTAATTTTTCTTCTACTAACTGATTTTTTTGGTCAATATCTTGCAGAAGTTGTTCTGTTTCTTTTGCAAGCTGCTCTTGTAGAACACTTTCATCTGGTGAATTATTTACAATAGTAGTCCTTTTATCTTCTAGACCAGCACCCGAAGCACTTACTGGTACCCCATCAGGTACATATAAAGTAACTCTTGATTCAAAAGGGGGTAATCCCATTGCCCACATTCTCCAAACTCCAAATACCATAATGGAAACTACTACTCCTAAAGCTACTCTCTTGTAGGCTAGTTTTGCTAGAGTTTTATCAGACCGGGCTTCTAATTCTTCTTGTTTTTTATCTAAATTTAAAATTTTCTCTGTTGGTGGTAAAACAGCAATAGTGTGTTGTCTAGTGGCAAGATCCGTTATTTGTTCTGCTGTTTTGACAGCAACTTGTTCATTAGAACTAGCTTGTTGAACCTTGACAGTTGCTACATTTTCAGAAATTTTTGTTGAAGCTTGCTCATCACCTGTTTTTCTTACAACATCAATAATTTCTGTGGGTTTATCGTCTTCTTGCTTTATGGTAGCAAGGGGAACAATAGTTCCTACGCTAGTAATATTTTGTAAAGCTATTCGCATTTCGCTTGCAGAACGAAATCGGTTTGGTATGTTTTTTTGTAAAGCTTGAAGTATTACATCTGCAACTTGGGTAGGAACATAAGCAGGCAAAGGTTCTGGCTCACGGCTAGCAAGTGCTCCAACTAATGCCATTATGTCAGTTTGAGGAAAAGGTAGCCTACCTGATAGCATTTGATAAAGAATTACCCCTACTGACCAAAGATCTGATTCAACATAACGCTCTCCACTAAACACTTCTGGAGCCATATAAGATGGAGTTCCTGCAATGCCAGTACTTCTAGCACTAGACCTAAGCACCCTAGCTAGTCCAAAATCAGCAAGTCTTGGCATTTCACCTTGTAGCAGAATATTTGCAGGTTTTAGGTCTCGATGTATTATTTTTTTGTTATGAAGATGCTCAAGGCCGTTTAAGATACCTGTTGTCATTGATATAGCAGATTCAATGGAAGAAGCTCTACCGCCATGTTTCTTTAACCAACTATCTAGTGAACCATCTGGTGCATATTCACTTACTATGACAACATGTTCATCATAACGCTCTGCCTCAATAATAGGCAAAACATTTGGATGCCCTCCTAAATTTGCCCACAACTCAGATTCTTGTCTAATAGCTTCTAAATCTGGCTCATCCTCTAGTGCTAGTTTGATAGCCACTTTTGTAGTAGCAAAAGCTCCTCGGCGTTCGGCTAACCAAACAACTCCAAAAGCTCCTCGTCCTAGTTGACTAACTAGCGTATATGGTCCTATTTGTTCTCCTGCTTTTGGCATAAAAGCAAAACTCCCATTTTCAAAACATTGCAAAATCAGATTAGCAAAATACCTTGGTAGTTTCAATCTAACGTAAAGAAAAATTGAGAGTTTTAAAAGTTTTTAGAATTTTCTCTAAGGTAGGTATAGAGAAGTAAGTTGTTTACCGCTATCAAGTTGATAACAAGCTATTTCTTTTGCTTTTAGTTGAATGGGGATCTTCTTATTTTCAAATACCACCACACATTCCAAAGGTTCATCTTTTGCATTCAAAATACTTACAACTTTTCCTGGTATAGCTGCTTCACTTACCCAATATTGAACATCATCTTGCTCAAGAAAAGCTAAAATATTTCCTCCCCAAGCAAGACTTTGATATAAATAATGCACTTTACCTGCTGGAGTTAAATGCCAACCCGGAATTAAATCACTTCCTTGTAATTTACTGTCAGTAAAACCTATTACAGTTGAAGTCTTTCCATCCGTCCAATAATTTATTGAATGATATGGAAAAGAATGAACCCATAAACCTACTATATCTTCTGACATAATTAATCTATTTAATTTAAGTGCATATTCTAGAGCATAAGCATTAGTGAGATGTGGATTACCTTGTAAAGAAAGTCTAATGTTATACTCAGTAACTTGATATTTCATATTAGAATATTTGCGAACAATACTATTAAATTGATCTACTGCAACTGGGGTTACACCGCGACCATAAAGATGTATTGCACCATAAATATCATCACTATTCTTTAAATCAATTAATGGAGATAATTTAGCTAAAGTGCGCTCACAATAGTCATCTCCAGAAAGCTTTACAGGTGTATCAGGACTCTTACCTACAATTAGAGCTACAGCAAATTTCACTTTAAATGGGCGTAATGCCTTAATTATTTCAGCTGATTTTTGTGCATATTCTTCTGGTGTCCAAGGTCTAGCACTTAAGAAAGGTTCATTACCTAACTCTACAGAGCTAATTAACCCTAGAGCATCTTCTTTTTCAAAACGTTTAAGCAAATCAACAGCAACTTCTGGCCCTTCTTCAACATTTACAGCTATCACTGTATTAAAATGGTAAGTTTTAATAAATGCAATATATAGTTCAATTGGAAACCAGGGAAACACATTAGTTAATTTAGTTTCCTCTTTTAATTTTAAAGTTTTTTCTCTACTAATATGGCTATAATAGCCATGAAAGCTCATCCGCAAGTCTTCAACACCAGCATCTTTTAAAGCTTGGGCTAAAATAGGGCGTTTTTCTGGTATAACCATATGAAAAATAAGTTCATTTGGTTGATCAGCAAAATTAAAATGTACTCCTAATGCAGGTCTAGGGCGAGGCTTAATAGGTGTTAGTTGGACAACTTTACCTTTTGTGCTATTAGTCTTTATATGCATTCTTGATCTACAATCTAAAACAATAAAAACTAATAATCCCATTAACAAAGACAATAAAACAAATCGTCTATTTAGGAAAAGCTTCATTTATTATTCCTTACCTAAAAGGCAATCCAACTAGCTTTAACTAGGCAGTTAGAACCTAATGTTATTTATAAGATCTCTCTATCATTCCCTACTCGACGAGTAATTTTCTGTATATCAAAATACTCTAGTAATGGAATAGCATGTTTACGAGAGAGTCCTGTTAAATCCTTAAAAGTAGCTACATCTAATTTAGTACTTTTATCTTTTTGTTTTTTGATGCGGTTAATGATTTCTTTGATGGCTTCTGAGTGAAAAACAAACTCTGCTACTTTTACTAGTTTCTGTTCATTAACTAGTATTTGATAGATTCTACGCAACTTATTGGCATCTAGCTTAAATTCTTTTACTACTTCATCATAAGTTCTAGCCTGAAAACCAACTTCTTTAAACTTTGTTTCTAAAAGGTTTTTCGTTTTTTCCTCTTCTCCAGAAAGTGCAATTTGGTGTGAAGCTAAACGTAAAATATCTTTTTCACTAGCAATAAGTTTTTCAACTATTAATCTATCTATAACAATCTTAAAGGTTTCTACACTAAAACCGATTCGCTCTTTTACTTCTTCACGATTTATTCCAGCTTGGAGAGGTTCTTGTTTATGAAAAGCTTTTATTAATGTTAAAACCTTTGCTTTTAGTTCTTCATAACCTGTTTTGGCTAACAAATAAACATTTTGTGAATCTAGTTTTAGTATTCGACCAGTTTTTACTAGTTCCATAATAAATTTACCTAAAACCTCATCAGTAAAACCTGTTCTAGAAGCTAAATTTGCTAGCGTCATACCTTTTGAGCCTGCCATTTCTAGAAATAGTGCTGTTTGCTCTAAATCATTAGCTAGCGATAGTTTAGTTAACCATTCCACAGCTTTTGCATCTTTTAAGCGATGTTTGTTAGGCAAAGCATCAACAATCACGCCTCCCCCAACAGTTATTTGAGGAGAATAGCTGCGAATAATAAAACGATCTCTTGGCAAAGCAAATGTTGGCTCTTCTAATCTTAATTGTGCAAACATTTTTTGCCCTGGTACTAGCTCCATGCCTCCTAATAAAACCACTCTAGCCATTATTTCTGCTGTGTCATGATGAAGCCTAACACGTGTTCTTTGTGCTAATGGTTTATTTAGATTAGGTAATAACTCTAGTTCAACATCTAACATTGAAGTTATTTGAAATCGTCCTGCTGGAACTAAACTTTGTCCACGTTCAACTTCTTCTAAGCTAATTCCCTGTAAATTAACTGCTGTACGTTGTCCAGCTAAGGCTTTATCTGTTGCAGCATTATGTACTTGTAAACCTCTAACTTTTGTTCTCTTGCCACTAGGCAAAATATCTAGTTCATCACCTATCTGTAGTTGTCCAGAAGTTAATGTACCTGTGACTACCGATCCAAAGCCTTTAATGGTAAAAGCTCTATCAATAGGCAGTCTTGGAGATGCAGATAAAGTTTTACTAGTGGTTTTACTAGCTAATTTTATTAACTCTTTTTTTAATTCTTCAATACCTTGCCCTGTTTTAGAACTAACAGCAACAATTGGGGCTCCAGCTAAAAAAGAACCTGATACAAATTCAGAAACTTCTTCTTTAGCTAATTCTAAAAGCTCTTCATCCACCAAATCAGCTTTAGTTAAAACCGTTAAGCCTGTTTTAACTTGTAGAAGTCGGCAAATATCAAAATGCTCTCTAGTTTGTGGCATTACTGCTTCATCAGCAGCAACAACAAGCATTACTAAATCTATTCCATGCGCTCCAGCTAGCATATTTTTAACAAAACGCTCATGTCCAGGAACATCAACAAATCCAAATCTGCAATCATCTATAACCAGATCAGCAAAACCTATATCAATTGTTATGCCTCTTTGTTTTTCTTCTTTAAGACGATCTGCATCAATACCAGTAAGAGCTTTTACCAGTGATGTTTTCCCGTGGTCAATATGTCCAGCAGTGCCAATAATAATATTTTTCATTAATATTTAACCAACCTCTAAGAAAAGTGGACAAAATATTTTCAAATTAATTTCCGAGCTTCTGCCAATAGAGTATCATTTGTGCAGCGATCCCATTGATGAGAACTAACATACACAAATTTTATCAAACCATTTCTATCAACTAAAAAATTTGAAGGTCGAGCTACATTAAGCGAAAAGTCCCAAGAAATGCTTACATACACACCATAATCTTTAGCAATAACTCGATCAGGATCTACCAGTAGTGGAAAAGGGATATTATTTTCTGCTCCCCATTTTTTCACTGGTTCAAATTTTTGACAGAAAATTCCTATTAGCTGTGTTCCTGTTTTTTTAAATTCCTGATAATCAGCACTTAATCTAAGTACTTGTGCACGGCAATTTGGGCACCAAGTACCACGAAAAAATAAAATCCAGGCAGGGCCATTTTTCAAGATTTGCTCTAAACTTATTGAGTCACCTTGGTTGCTTGCAAGATTAAATGCAGGGGCTTTATCCCCAACATTTAAAGAAGTTTCGCTTTTAGGCATAGTAACTCCAAGGGTAAGAGTGTTTTCTTACAAATTAATTTTGACATCTTATCACAAATTGATTTTCTTGGGGTATGCTCGTTCTATTTCCCAGGGTTCGCTTGTTTTACTTGCTAAAACCCTGGGCTAATATATCAATTGATTAACGCAAGGAAAGTTTCATAGGTATGTCATTTTTAGTTCTAAGGGTAATCAGTGGTTGCACTTCTACTTTATGTCCAGGAACAATTGATAAGCGCCATTTTTGAGCAATAGTAGCTAAAAGTAAAACTCCTTCCATCCAAGCAAATGGTTCACCTATGCATTGTCTAGGGCCTGCTCCAAAAGGAAAATAACTATATCTAGGGCGTTGCTCTTTTGCTTCTGGAGTCCAACGTTCAGGGTCAAATTTAAATGGATCTGGGAAAAACCTTTCATCATGATGCATTAAGTATTGGCTTGTAAAAATAATGCTATTTACTGGTAAAGTATAACCCCCAACTTGACATTCCTTTACAACTCTTCTTCCAACTACCCAAGCTGGTGGATAAAGTCTCATAGACTCAGAAAAAACCATTTGTAAATAAGTTAAATCTTGATAATCATCTGCCGTGGCAGGTCTTCCATTTAATACTTGATCTATTTCTTGCCAAACTTTTTTCTCTACCTCTGGATGCTGTGCAAGCAAATACCAAGTCCAAGTTAGAGCATTTGCTGTAGTCTCATGTCCAGCAATAAAAAGCGTCATAACTTCGTCTCTGACTTGAGTATCTGTCATGCCTTTTCCATCACCTTCTTCATCTTGGGCAACTAAAAGCATTGAAAGCAAATCCCCATGATCTTTTCCACTTGCTCTACGCTCATTAATTATACGGTAGATTGTATTATTAAGTAACTCACGAGCATTATTAAGCGCTCGGATTCTGGGTAAAGGTAGTTTTTCTAGGATTTCTATAAAGGGCAAAGTAATCATGTCAAAAGAACGGACAAAAGTACTCATTGCCTCGCCTAGTTCTTTTGCTTCTTTATCTACATTGGCATCAAAGAGTGTTTTAGCCACAATTGCAAGTGTTAGCCTCATCATCTCTTCACCAGTCTTGATGGTTGTACCTGCCTGCCAGTTATCTCTCATTTTTATAGCTTCATCAACCATTACTTTTGCGTAATTGGCTATTCGTTGACGATGAAAAGCTGGTTGAACTAAGCGTCGTTGGCGTTTGTGGAAATCATCTTCACTAGTAAGTAATCCCTCACCTAAAAGCTTTTTAGAACGTTGCAAACCTCTGCCTTTATAAAAATTGCGAGGCTGGTTAACAAAAATCTCTTTAACATGCTCAGGATTGTTAAATAAATAAACCCCTTGCGGGCCAAGATGAAAGTAAACTACATCTCCATAACGCTTTACTTCCATTAAAACTTTAATTGGATCACGGCGAAATGCCCACAAATCCCCCCATAGGGGTCTTCTCTTTGGTCCTGGTGGTCGAGTTATAGCTGTCATATCAGAAATCTACTTATATATATTTATTTAATATAACACATCTAGGAAAAGGTTTATCTAGGAGTTGTTTTTGGTGTATAAGGTTTGCTTTTACCTTCTATAGCTTCTTTATAAGCACCCTTAGGAATATCACCTAGCAACACAGCTTTATCATATTCTTTAATTGCAGCTTCTCTTTGTTCAACAAAATCATAGATTCGTCCAATAAACACATGGCATTGAGAAACAAGCCATTTTTCTTCATCATTAGCTGAAGCTATAGCCTCTCGATAAACTCTAACAGCATGGGCTAGACGTTCTTCTTGTGCTGCAATTTTATCTTCATCTTCACTATTTTTATCCAACTCTGTGTTAGATGGTTGATTATTAATAATTTGAGCCATTCCAAAAAGTGCACGAGCATTCTTTGGCTGTTCACGCAAAATTTCTTCAAGCTGAACCTTAGCTTCAGTAAATTTTCGCTCTTTAATCAAATTATCCACATCAATTATAGGTTTTACTGCTGCACGAGTTGAAGCTCGTTGTTGATCAACTTTACCACGAGCTACTTGTACATCTTCCATCCGCTTAGTTTCACGAGCAAAATCTATATCATTTAGCATTGAAGGAAAGAAATCACTCATATCTAAGCCAACACGCTCTAGAGAAGGCAAGGCATTATAGAAGTGAAAAGTTAAAACAAAACCTTGTTCATAATATTGACCTAACAGATAAGTAATGTCATCGGCAGTCAAAGTTTTTCCTGAAGCACGTTCTGTTAAACGAACTTCTACGGCTCTAGCTAGAGATTCACCTACGACTTCATAAATATTTCGTTTTGCACTTTCTTTAGCATTAGGTAAAGCTGCTACCAGTGGATCTATTTTTTCTTTTAATTCTGCAATCTCTACAGATTTTTTGCCAACTATTGGATCCAAAACAAATCTTAAGAAAGCATGTCTAATGTGTTCTTTAATAGATTGTTCTGAGGCAATAATAAAATAATCATCTCCAAGCCTCTTGGATTCAGTATCTGCACCATTAAGCACATCATTTCTAGAAAACACTGTCCCTGGAGAAACAAATGGATTAGGAAAAATTTCTAACCGTCTATATCTAGGAATGTATTTGACTTTTTCTTCTTTTGGTTGCTCTTTATTAGTCTTATCTTCTTTATCTTTCTTGTCTTTTTTATCTTTCTTATCTTTGCTTTCAGTAGGTCTTTCTAAAACATATGTATCATATTGCTTAGAGTAAACTGGCGTAGGTTGAAGCTCTAATATAGGTTTTGTACGTAAATAAAGTAATGCCTCGTAAAGTACTGCACTAGCAGTAGTTTCATAGTCATTTCTTAAGCCATCTAACAGGGTTTTGTATGTTGGTAAAAAGCTACGAATTTGTGAGCGGCTATAAAATTCTCTTATTAAATCCCCGAAACCTAAAACATTTCTTACATCTGGAGGCAAGTTATCTTTTACTGCTGGGTTTCCAAAAGCAGGAGAAGCACTTAAAGAAAGAGCTAAACCCAAATAAGGAGAGATTTGAGTTTCTTCACGGCCATTAACACGATGTGAAGAGTAAAAATCCTGCAATTTTTTTACTAATTCTGGAGGTGTATTTTTTAAGTCTTGACGTAACCTTGTTTGTAAATCAGCAAGTTTTCCAGTTCCCTCATATTTATAGCCAGCTAAAGTTAAAGCAGCCATTGTTATCAAAATTCGCTCATCACTAATAATTAAAACATTATAATCTGACGGCTTAAGAGCTTGTGTAGCTATTTGGTTATTTGTTGGATTTGTTGGATTTGTTTGAGCTAAAGTAGGAAGAGAAAAATTTGATGAGAGTAAAGTTGCTAAAGATAAGCTAAAAATAAAGCATGTTTTTTTTGACATAAAACAGACCTTTCCAAACCTTCTATTTTACTTAAAACAGAAGGTTTGGAGATAAAAACCTTGCAAATAAAATTATTTATTAAAACTTTTTATGGCTTCGTCTTCTGAGGTAAAAGTTTCAAATACGGTTAATAATTTTGTTATTGCTAGTAGATCTTGGATTTTCTTTGTTAAGTTAAGGAGCTTTAAAACTCCTCCTGCATTACTAGTAGTTGTAAAACTATGAACTAATTCTCCAATACCTGAACTGTCAACATAGCTAACATCTCCTAAATTAAGCAATATTTTCTTATTGTTGCCATCAATCAACTTACGTATTGCTTCGCGCAGTTGAACACTACCTGCACCAATGGTAACTTTGCCGCTCAAATCTAAAACAGAAACATCACCCACTGTGCGTTGATTTATTGTTAGTGACATTTTAGCTCCTTCTTATACCTAAGAAATTTTTAATTCCTGTGTAATACCTAAGAATAATTTTTAATTTGTTTAATTGACAACTTCCTAAATAAATATTATGTAGATTCTAATGTAGCTTTTTTCTTTAGCATTTTGACAATTGTACCGCCTTGAGGATGATTAGAAAAATCCACTTCATCCATAAAAGTACGCATATAAAAAATGCCACGCCCATTTGGATTAAGTAAGTTTGTGGGATCTAATGGGTCAGGAATACGTGTTGGATCAAAGCCTTCACCGTAATCACGTACATAAATAATAATTTCTTCTTCACTAATGACGAACTTTACATCTACAGCCTTATCACTATCTAATTTATTTCCATGTTTAATAGCATTTATAACAGATTCTCGTACTGAAAGACTGATCCAGTGAGCTTCTTCTTCTGCAAAGCCAACTATTTGAGTAATGTTATCTGTTACTGAAGCAACTAGCTCTGTAAACTTAAAGTTGCTGTTAATTGTCAATGCGATGGTGCTTTCGCTTTGCTCCATCTCGATTCCCCTATATCCTTTCAACATTAGGATAGTCTGGTTACTCCAACACTCTGCTGGAGCAGAAATATAACTTGGTGTAACATATGCTTTATGTTGTTGTCAAGTAAGAGATATATTCTTTTCCGAATCTTAAAGACCAAAGTAAAATCTTAGTCAGTAATCTTATAGAAAATTTAATTATACTATGAAAATTTTTCCTGCAAAATCTATCAAAGGCCAACTTATTTTACCTGGAGATAAATCTATATCTCACCGAACAGCTTTAATTGCTTCAATGGCTGATGGCAAGTCTGAAATAGAGGGATTTGCCACTAGCAGAGATTGCCACAGCACTCTTAATTGTCTACGCGCTTTAGGTGTTTCAATAGAAGAAACCAACTCTAAACTTATTATCAATGGTGTTAAGAAAAATGGCTTTTCTCCAGCCACTAAACCACTAGACGCTGAAAATTCTGGTTCAACAATGAGGATGTTAAGTGGAATTTTAGCAGGACAGCCTTTTACAACAGAAATTACTGGAGACCAGTCACTTTGTCGTCGCCCAATGAAGCGTATTGTTACTCCACTACGCCAAATGGGAGCAAACATTGAAGCTACTAATAATGATTTTGCACCTTTACGTATTTCTGGTGGGAAATTAAAAGCTATTACTTATGATATGCCTGTTGCTAGTGCTCAAGTTAAATCTTGTGTTCTATTTGCAGGCTTATTTGCTGATGGTAACACTACTGTTTGTGAACCTGCTATAACTAGAAATCATACTGAATTAATGTTGGCTGATTTTGGAGCAAAAATAACTAAAGAATCCAACTCTATTACTATAGCTGGAGATTCTACTTTACAAGCACAGCATTACAATGTTCCAGGTGACATTTCATCAGCAGCATTTCTTATTGCTGCAACAATACTTTTACCAAATTCAGAGCTATTGTTACATTCTGTAGGGATAAATCCAACTCGACGAGCTATTTTAGATGTACTTATAAAGCTTGGTGCAAATATACAATTTGTCAATCAACGTATTCAACACGGTGAAGATGTTAGCGATTTACTAATTAAATCTAGCAATTTAATTAGTGATGATAATTCTCGTGTTCTCAAAGGAAATATTATTGCTAACCTTATTGACGAAATACCTATACTTTCTATTTTAGCAACTCAAGTTAAAGGCGGCTTAATAATCCGTGAAGCTAATGAGTTACGAGTTAAAGAAAGTGATCGTATTCGTGCAATTGTTGATAATTTGCGTGCTATGAATATAGAAGTAGAAGAATATTCTGATGGTTTTGCAATAAATGGAGAACAACAACTAATTGGAACTACAATTGATTCATTACATGATCATCGTATTGCTATGTCTTTTGCAATTGCTGGGTTAATTGCCAAAGGTGAAACTAAAATTATTAATAGTGAATGTGTAGATGTTTCATTTCCTGGATTTTTTAATAAACTTTCATCTATAACTTTATAATTTATGAAAAATATTTTTTTAGTTGGCTTTATGGGTTCAGGAAAAACATCTATAGGTTGTGAACTAGCCCAATATTTACAATATAATTTTATAGATCTAGATGAATTAATTGTTAAACAACAAGGTTGTAGTATTAATAATATCTTTTCTACTCATGGTGAAGAATATTTTAGGCAAATAGAACATAATACTTTAAAAACTATTATTAATACTCAACAAACAGTAGTAGCTCTAGGAGGAGGAACATTTATTTCCTCTATAAATCGCGATTTGATTCATAAACAAAGTATTTCTGTATGGCTACAATGTGATTTAGCAACTATTCTTTCGCGTTTAGCAGATGACAATAGTCGTCCTTTATATAAAACATCTGAACAAATGGAAAAACTATTAGAATCACGAATTAATTTTTATAATCAAGCAACTCTAACAATCAATGTTACAAATTTATCTATAAAAGAAGCTGTAAAACAAATTGCAAATTTAATTCTATGACCTCAATAAGTTTGTAACTAGTTGAAAAATCCATTCTTATATAGGTCGTACCAGATTAATAAGTGCTATACTCATGTTCCCCAAACGCTTCATGATCCCCAATTTGCATTTCATGATCCCAGGTTACACTTGTTTTTTTGTTCCCCAGATTATGTGCTTGTTTTTTTGATCCCCAGGTAGAGCAAGCCTGAGGCTTGCTAAAACCTGGGGCTAATAAGGGTAGGACTAAATGTAGTAAATACAATCTCTTTAAATGTTCTATTTAATATAAATTTAGGCTTTTAAGATAAATAGATTGAAATGAACCTAGTTTAATACGCTCAACCCATATTAGCCCCAGGTTTTAGCGAGTGTAACGAGCGTAACCTGGGGATCATGAAATGCGATTTTGGAATTATGAAGCGCAATATTGCGATCATGAAATGTGATTTTGGAATTATAAAGCACTAGGCTTAAGACTATTTATTACTAATAATAAACATTGGTGTAGCAGAACCGCCTCCAGCTGTAACATTAAGTAAAGCTAATTTAGAAAGACGGATTCCACATCCTTTAATTGTTTCTCCATCCCAAACATAAGGATCTAAATCTAAAAACCTTTCATCAAATCTTAAACTTCCATCAACTATGCTTGGATAGGTTTCTTTTCCTAATGGAACTTGTTCTTGTACAATATATGAATTGCTTAGTGCATTTTTTAATGTATTTGCCCACTCTTCTTTTGTAGATTCCCAACCTAACACTACACCTTTACCACCATATTCTCCATTTGGCTTTAAAACTAATTTACTTTGATTATTTGCAATGAAATCTACAAGGTCTATAGTCTTATTTTGATAAATAGTTTTACAATCTCTAACTTTTCTAGTCCAAGGAATATGTTTTGATAAAGCATTTGCAACATCAGCACTATATAAATGTGAATAATTTGGATCACTTAATAAAGCAAAACAGCTTTTTTTATATAACATTTGAACTCTAAATGCATTTGCAATACATACAGCCTGATTTTTTACTGCTTCTATTAATGGATGCTTAGTTCCAAATTTATTTAGAAATTCACTTATTAACACTCGTTTATAAACTAAATCTACTCTAAAATCTTGAATAAACAGCTTACCATCACGATATTCAAGTTCATCTGGATCAGCAATTTTTACTTGGCAACCATTTGCTTCAAAACATTCTTTTGACAAAACAAATTCACCATAAGTAGAAACTCCTCGCCAATCAATTATTGCAATATTTGGTAAATTATTTCCTCCCCAGCGTTTATAAGCGGAAAATAAAGCTTCAAAAACCATATTTCTAATAGGAAATGTTCGTAAATTATATTTTTCTCCAAATGTTTTCATTATTGGCATCTTAGAAAAAGTTTCTGTAAGAACATCTCCATAAGCAAGCCCTCCAGGACTTTCTGCATTATATTCAACAAAGTTAAAATCCCCTTCAGGACTTAAAAATCCATCTAATCTACCACTTACATCTGGAGCACCATATTTATGATCAAAATTAATTACTTCTTCTTCATCACTATTTAGATCTAGCTCTTTACGAAGTTCTTGATCAGCAAATAATTGCTTTCCTAATGTAGAAATACCTCTACTAACAAACTGTGAAGCGTTTTTTACAAACTTATAAGTCTCTTCATCAATAAAATATGGTCTAAGTACACTGCAAACAGCACGTTTTCCAAAAGCTAAATAACGATTTTCTGTTGCTTCTTGTAAAATTTCTTGTGTAGTTTTTAGATATTCTTCTTTTACAAGTAAATTATTATAATACTCAATAGCTTCTTTAATCATTACAACTCCATAAACAATTATATTTTCATTAATTCATTCCAACGATATTGAGTTGGTTGATCAACAGCTTGTTTTGCAGAATCAATAACTAAATTTGCCATTTTATCAACAACCCAGTAGAAATATTTTTCTGTAAGTGACGTAATATCAAAATCTGGTGCAGAATTCATAAAATCAATTGCATAAGGAATATTATCTCTTACAGCAAATTCAACTGTGTTCATATCATAACCAAGAGCTTCGTTTATTTTTATAGCGTCGGTTCTGATACGTTCTTCTAATTCTGGAGCTAATTTTTGCTCAGCGCCTTTATAACGTTCAAAATGTGGTTTACGAGGATCCCAATTGGTAATCAATATATCTTTTTTGCCAATACATACACATCTAACATATTGTTGCCAATCAATGAATTCTTGCAAGATCATACATAACTGTTTGGATTCATTATAGTAAAACAACAATTCTGAAAGAGAATTAACCTTGTTTACAGACTTCCAACCTCCACCCCAATGAGGTTTTAGAAAAGCAGGAAGGCCAATGTATTTTATTATTTCCTGCCACTCTAAAGGAAACTTCAAAT
The DNA here is from genome assembly GCA_039812885.1 of Blastocatellia bacterium. Classification (GTDB taxonomy): domain Bacteria; phylum Acidobacteriota; class Blastocatellia; order Chloracidobacteriales; family JADJPF01; genus JADJPF01. The sequence continues at coordinate 103,034 of JBDIBI010000019.1, read as the reverse complement.
TGCTTAAACTTTCTGGAGAAATGCTATCAGGATAGCTTCGCATTGGTAAAACAACAGTTTTAGGTACAGCAATACCTAACTTTTCAACTAAAGCAGTACCAAAAAATTTATCGTCTGCCATACGCCAAAAAGGATTGTTAATTACAATTGTTCCAGACAAAGTTGCAGCCTTTAAGTAGGTTTGGTAAAAAGCTACTTCATGAGAAATACGATCTATAATAACTTGATAACCACAAGTTGCATTACTTGCAACTTCGCCAATCTTTACATATTCAGCTATTACCCCTTGATTGCGTTTATTGATTTCTTGAATCAAAGCATCAGGAAAAGAACGCTCTCGACCTACTAATAAACCTGCTTTTAGCATACTTAGGTTAACTCCAAGTGGGAAAATTAATGAAGATTTGCTATTATGCAAATAAGTTTTGTTGTGCTGCAACCTTAGTTGGAAGCTATTCAAAATATTACTGATTATTATACTGTAGTTTTCAAATATAAGTGAATTATCTGATATGAAATCTATTTATTTACCAGTAGCTTTAACTATTTTAGGTAGTACTTTTTATCATATTGCTCAAAAATCTATCCCTAAAACCGCAAATCCATTGTATGCAATAATAATTGCTTATCTAACAGGATTGTTAATCTGCCTCTCACTTTTACTTTTTTATCCATCTGAACAACCCTTGCGCACTACAATAAAACAACTAGACTGGTCAATGTTTTTAGTAGGCATTGGTGCAGTTATGATTGAAATTGGGTTTTTATTAGTTTATAGAACTGGTTGGAATATTAGTTCTGCTACTATATTAGTTGGCGCTGGTGGCTCAACATTACTTATCCTAATTGGAGTTTTTTTCTATAAAGAACACATTTCTATTTGGAATATGTTAGGAATATTGTTTTGTGTTTTAGGTGTAGCATTTATTTCAAAAAAATAATCAGGTGCTTTAGCGCTAGTAATAGCACTGGATAATTTGAAAATTTTAACTATATTTGTTTTATGTCAATAAAAGAAAATCTTACAGAAATTCAAAATAAAATTAATTTTGCTTGTAAAAAATTTAATCGTGATCCCAAGGAAGTTCGTTTAATTGCTGTGACTAAGACATTTCCTGTAGAAGCTATTTTAGAAGCATTAGAAGCAGGCGCTCAAGATATTGGAGAAAATCGAGTACAAGAAGCAGAAGAAAAATTTCCTCATTTACCTAATGTTTGTCGTCATTTAATTGGGCATTTACAAAGTAATAAAGTACGTCGTGCAGTAGAACTTTTTGATTGGATTCATTCAATTGATAGCCTTAGTTTAGCTGAAAGAGTAAACAGAATTGCAGGAGAATTAGGCCGACGGCCTATAGTTTTAGCACAAGTGGATTTAGGTAAAGAAGAAACCAAAAATGGTATTGATGAAAACCTATTACCAGAGTTAGCTGCCTATTTAGCATCGGCAGAAAATCTAGATTTCCGTGGATTAATGACAATTCCGCCTTACTTTGAAGACCCAAATCAAACTTTTAGCTATTTTTCTAAATTACAAGAACTTCTAAATAAGTTAAATCAAAGCAAGATCTCTCCAAAGCCTTTAACTGAGCTTTCTATGGGTATGAGCCATGATTTTGAGGTAGCTATTCAAGCAGGAGCTACTATGATTAGAGTTGGTACAGCTATTTTTGGCTCTAGAAGTAAACCTACCTAAACACATATACAGAATCAGCAAGAAAAATTTCAAATAGCTTCATAGCTGAATTGAAGCATAAGCCTAGGCTATGATAGATTATAGAGTTTAACAAGTAATCTTCAAAATCAAATTTCATCAAGAAATTTTATACTTTTACAACAAACAAAACTAATGAGGTGTACTAATGTCTGGACATAGTAAGTGGCACACAATTAAACACAAAAAAGGTGCTTTGGATGCTAAACGCGGCAAGATCTTTACTCGACTAATTAAAGAAATCAACGTAGCTGCTCGTAGTGGTGGTGGTGATATAAACAACAATGCACGTTTACGTAAGGCTGTTTCTGATGCAAAAGCACAAAATATGCCTAATGATACCATTGATCGCGCAATCAAACGTGGTACAGGCGAACTTGGAGGAGATGTAATTGAGGAAATCAGCTATGAAGGTTATGGGCCTGGCGGAGTAGCTATAATGGTAGATACTGTTACAGATAATAGGAATCGTACTGTAGGTGAAATGCGTCATCTATTTTCTAAGAACGGTGGGAACTTAGGTGAAGCAGGTTGTGTAGGCTGGATGTTTCATAGAAAGGGCACAATCATCTTAGAAAAAGGTACACAATCTGAAGATGAGATGATTGAGTTAGTATTAGGAGCAGGAGCAGAAGATCTTAAAGATGAAGGAGATGGCTGGTTAGTAACTACTACTCCTGAAGATTTTGACAATGTTCTAGAAGCAATTAAAGGTGCTAAACTTGCTCCTATTTCAGCAGAAATTGAAAGAATTCCTGAAAATACCATTAAGCTATCTGGCAAAGAAGCACAACAAATGCTTAAGCTCTATGATGCACTTGAAGATCATGATGATGTGCAAAAAGTTGCGGCTAATTTTGAAATGGATGATAGCGAATATGAAGCAGCTAGCTAAAAAAGTTAATACTATGTTTTTCCTTAGTCTAGATAAACTAGGCTAAGGAAAACATGCCTTCATAAAATAGCTTATGAAAACAACCTTAAAGCGTCGTGGGGCTGAAGTTGGCAGCGGGTTTCAGGCTGCTATAAACAGCACTAATGGTGCTTATGCTCAAGCTGAACGAGCTTACATAACTAGAAAAGCTATTCCTGGTAAATACTTAATGCGTCGTGGAGAACAAAGACGTGGCTTAAGTATTCCTCTTGCAGATAATCTTCCTACAAGTCAAAGTATTTCTGGAGCACAGTTAATAGCCTTATCCAAGCAAAAAAGTGGGATTTTAAATCGTGAGTTTGTTCCAGAGTCAAAAGCTGAGCCAGATTATGGTGGGGCAATTGCACCTAATGGACGAGCAATATTTTACGATGCTAAAACAACTCAACGAGATCGTTTAGATTTGGACAACTTACATCCACATCAAATTTATTTTCTAGAGTGTATGGCTACAACAGGAGCTATATCTGGTTTTTTGGTTGAATTTTCTACACATAAAAAAGTTTTTTTTCTCCCAATTCAACTAGTAAGACGCTACTGTAACACTACAGGCTACAAAAGTATTCCTTTTCGTTTTTTTCAACATCATTTAGTTGAAGTCGGTTCAGGAAAAGGAATGTTAATTTTTGACTACCTAACAGCAATTGAAAAACAAGAACAACTTTATGGAACTGACTATGCTAGTTTGGTAATTCCTAACAAGTAGCTGCTTTATTTACTTGGTAAATGGTTACTAAAAATTTTTTATTATTTTAGAAACTAGCTGTTTTATATAAGGCTACTGTTGTCAATTAAGAAAATTTTTTGCTAAAATCTCGCGAGTCAAAAACATTTTTAGGGAAAATTTTTATGAGAATTAGTAAGTTTATTCTCTTGTTTTGTATTATCGCAACTTTATTTGTCAGCAATATATACGCCCAAGAGCCTACAAAAACATCTCAAGACCAAACAGTTAAAGAAAACAGCCGACCTATAACTCCAAGTGAAACAGTAAAAGAGTTTTACCGGTTGCTAAGAGAAAAACATTACAAAGAAGGTTTTTCTTTATCTGTTTACCGTGAAGCAATACAAGAGTTAACTGCTGAAGAAATAAAAGAGTTAGAACCAGATTTTGAGAATACTTTTTCTCGTATTCCAGAAACAGTAAAAATAGTAGGAAGCCAGTCTACTGGAATTAGTGCTACTGTTTTTATCAAAACAACAGATAACCCTAAAGATCCTACAGCAGATGAAGTCTCATTAATTCAAATAGATGGTCAATGGTATGTAGGTGATGCAGAAACTTTACAATTAGTAAAAGGATTAGGGCGTAAGTTTTTCTTTGAGATTAAAATCCGAGCTCATGAAGATGCTGCTATAGGTTATATGGAACGCTATATTGGAGCTCAAAAACTTTATTTTGATGCTAATAAAGGGATTTATGGCTCAATGGAAGATCTAGTAGCCGCTAATTTCTGGCCTCAAAGCCTTAAAGATGGTGAAATTGAAGGTTATAAGTTTTACATTGAACTTGGCAAAGATAAAAAAGATTTTTCTATTCATGCTGAACCTCTAGTTTATAACAAAACAGGTCGAGTATCTTTTTATGCTGACTTGCGAGGTATCTACAAAGAAGATAGAAATGGTCAAGTTTATCGACCACAAATTCCAGCATCTAAATAGGTTATTATTTAAGTAATTCCGTAGAATATCCCTCTAGTACATTGATAGCTGTAAGCACTTCATCCACTATAGGGAATACCTCTTCTGGATTTTTAACATAACCTGTTTGTTTAATAAGCATGTAGGCATCTGTCATATCAATACGTCTACCTACTCCTGTACAAATAATAAATAGTTGGCTTAGTTGTTCTCTAACTGCTGGGTTTAGTTCTTTTTGAACTTCTGTTTGAGAACCTTTAGAAGGAGGCATTGTCAGGAAAAAAGATTGACGAGGACTTTTTCCTGAAGTGGCTTGTTTGACTAAACCTCTTCCAATACGGCTTAAAGTCCCGTCTGGATACACCTTTAAGCCATCCATTAATCCTTTTGTATAGTTTACAGAAATACGTGTTTCTTTACGATTACTAGATATAGAAATTAAGCAAGTACGATAATAACCACTTAGGCGATAAACTTTTTCTTCCCCCTCACCTCTTTGCTCTGTAGTTTCATTAAACTTGAGCCGATATTTTTGCGCACAACTTTGCCAAGCACGTTTATCTTTAGATGTCTGTACAACAATATATCTAATTATAATTACCGCGACAATAATAACAACTGCAAGCTGAATTCTATCCATAGCATCTATATCCTTATATAATCATATAATCAGAAATATAAAACAGAAATAAATTAGGAAACTCATTAAAAAACTTTATTACTTTTAAACCAACTTATACATCATAAATGAACTTAGGCAAATAATAGAACACAATATCACGGAGGCAAAATGAAATTAGCACATAACCAACAATTAGGGGCTTTAATTATTCTTGTCTTATTGACAATACTGGCTATTTACCGTTTATATTAGATTATAAACTTTTTTAATTGTTAGAGACTTTAGCAAGATAAATGAGTAAGCAACTAAAAAACATACAAACAGATAAAACACCAGATAGCCTAAACACTTTTGCATCTGCCCCAAATAGGTCAAAAGGTTTAATTGTTCATAAAACCACTTCTGCTCAAAGGTGTGAAATTTGTCATCAATCAGATATGTTTGACCCACAAACAGGAGAATGCAATCGTTGTAGTAAGCTTTCTGCCCATATACAACAACATTCTTTTAATCCTCTTGCTGGAGAAACCGATCAAGCATTACAAAAACGCGATCGCTTTGTTCTAATAGGTTTTATTTTATCAACAGCACTTGGCAGCTTAATATATAAAATTCTTGTTTGGGGGCGTTTGACGGCAACAGATCTTTTATTAATTACTTTGCCAAGCATTTTAGCTATTTTAACCTCATTTATACCTAAGCCTAAAACCTTTACTGGAGCAATTATTAAAGGTTTAACAATATTTGTACTAATGGCTAGTATTTTTGCTAGTGCTTTTTTAGGAGAGCAAACCCTTTATATTCTTATACTAATACCTATTCTTTATGTAGTAGGTTCCTTTGTAGGTGCACTATTAGATATCATAACCCGCAGTTCTGTTGACAGACCTAACAGACCTAACGGAAACAGTCCACTTGCACTTTTTCCTTTAGCATTCTTAATAATTAATTTTGAAGCAGTTGCAGGAAATTTTTCTTTCTCCAACAACAAAATAAACATACGAATCAGCATCAGTGAGAGCAAGTAAAAAATTATCTTAAAAATTAAATACCAAATAAAAAACACCACTACACTAATTTCTGATATAGACTCTTGCCATTAATTTATTTAATATGTAACTTCTTCCGACTTTAGAATAAACATAAAAACTAATAACCATTGTATAGGATAGACTATGTGGAAAAATAGAACATGGCAACTTAACTTATTTTTGTCTTTATTTGTATTCTTTTTTATTTTTGGAAATACTCCTGAAACATTTGCACAAAGTGGAGCAACCACAGCAAATGCCACTGGAGTGGTTACCGATCAACAGGGTGCAGTCATATCTTCAGCTAAGGTGATTGCTAAAAACCTAGAAACTAACTTAATTCGTGAAATACAAACAAGTGAAGATGGTTCATTTTTGCTTGGCCAACTTCCCCCTGGAAGTTATGAGTTTTCGGCTCAAGCAGATGGATTTAAGCAAGTTATCGTAAAATCTGATGTACGTTTAGGGACTACTGTATATTGTAATTTTCCTTTACCATTAGCAGCAGATAGTCAAGAAATAATAATCACTGCCAACTCTGGAGTAGATCAAAACAAAACTGAAAGCAGTTCTAACAACGATCGTGGCCGAATAGAAGGATTACCCATTAATCGACGAAACTTCTTAGATTTCTCTTTAACTTCTCCTCGAGTCACACCAGATCGCACACCTCAACAAGGTGTAGCAGCTAGTTCAGGGCTTTCTTTTAACGGACTTCCAGCTCGTTCCAATTCCATAACCATAGATGGCTTAGACAATAATGATGGTGGGCCAGGAGCAGTACGCTCAACATTTAGCCAAGAAGCTGTTCAAGAATTTCAAGTAGTGTCTGATGGATACTCGGCTGAATTTGGTCGTGCACTTGGTGGTGTAATCAATATTGTTACTCGTGGCGGTGGAAATGATCTACATTCTTCTTTGTTCTTCCTCAATCGCAATGATACGATTGCAGCCCGCAATACTTTCGCCACAGTAAAACCAGAGTTTAAGCAATACCAATTTGGAGCTACCTTAGGTGGAGCAATAAAGAAAGATAAATATTTTTACTTTACATCTTTTGAGCGACTTTCTATTAAACAAAATAGTATTGTTACTATTTCTGATCAAACTATAAGATCCATCAATAGCCAAGGTTTTCCAATTAGAAATGGCCCAATTCCTTTTGGTGTTGGAACTACAACCTTGCTTGGCCGTGGAGATTTTCAACTTTCCCCAAATGATACTTTATATGTTCGTTACAATTATGGACGTACTTCAAATGGAGCAGGTGAGCCTTTTGGAGACTTAATTTCAGGCTCAAGAGTTGCGGATACCAATGCAGGAGCTTTAGCTTTAAGAGATAACTCTATTGCTGTTAGTAACACTTATATTAGTACTAAATTAAATTTAGTTAATGAAACTCGCTTTCTATTTAGCCATAGAGATCAAAAAATTAATCCTTTAGATACTTCTGGCCCTCAAGTCAATATAGTTGCGTCAGAAGGGTTAGTAGTTTTTGGTCAAGGAACTCTTATCCCTCAACCTAGAGTACAAAATCTTTATCAAATTGTTGATATTGTGAGTCTTTCACGTGGGCGTAATCAAATGAAACTTGGTGTTGATTATGCTAGAGATGATATTCCTACCGGTTTTGTGCCTGTGTTTGGAGGAGGATTTGCGTTTTTCCCACAACTAGATCTTAGATCAATGGGAGGGCCTTTCTTTACTGGAATACAAACTTTTGATCCATCAACACGTACTCCTCAACAACAAGCATTTTTGACTTTCTTATCAACTTTTCTACCAACTAAAATTCCAGGATTCCCTGTTTTACCATTAACTCAAATTGGGCTTCCCTCTGCCTTTATTCAAGGCTTTATTAAAACTACAGGAAATGATGTTTCAAGAAGTAGCTTCTCTACATTTTTTCAAGATGATATAAAAATTAATGCCAACTTCTTGCTAAAATTAGGCGTACGCTATGATGTTAGTAGAGTTAGTGTTTTAGATTCTAACAGTGGTAATGTGTCTCCTCGTGTATCTTTTGCATATCATCCTAGTAAACTTCCTAAGATGAATATTCATGCAGCTTATGGATTATTCTTTGCTCCTTCAATCTATGGTACTGGTTTTGTGGCTAATGAATCTCAAAAAGGAAATCTAAAGATACTATCTTTACTCTTCCCTCTATCATTACCAATTTATGCTTCTCCACAAAAAAGATTGCCTGTAGGAGAAACCTTACCTCCAGGAACTCAAATCATTCCTCAATTTAGCTTAGAGTTTACTAATCAACGTAACCCACGCGCTAGTTATACACAACAAACAAATCTTGGTATAGATTACCTAGTTGGTAATAACATGTCTATTTCCTTAAGCTATACTTTTGTGCGAGGGCTAAAAATTTTATCTCAACGAAATATTAATCCTATTGTTCGTCCTGTTATGGGAGATCCTGTAACAAGTGCAATGATAGGCAGAGTTGATCCAACTCGTGGAGATATTTTTGAATTTACTAATGCTTATGACAGCTACTACAATGCTTTCTCTGTATCAGTTAATCGCCGTCTTAGTCAACATATTGGATTTTTAAGTAGTTACACTTTTGCAAAATCAATAGATAACTTTATTGATATAAGAAATGAACTACAACAAACTGTTGATCCTACAAATCCAAGAGGAGAACGAGGTCTTTCTCTACAAGATGTGAGAAGTCGTTTTGTTTTTTCAGGAGTTTGGGATTTAAACTATACCAAAAATCCATTTTTCAAAGACTTCCAACTTTCTGGCATTGTTAATTTAGAATCAGGTCGACCTTATAACTTACTGGCTGGTGTAGATTTAAATATGAATGGAGATAACCCCCCTGGAGATCGTCCTTTAGTCGGTGGAACTTCTATTGCCCGTAATAGTGGTTTAACTCCAGGTTTTGCTAATGTTGACTTAAGATTAACAAGAAAAGTTTCTTTTAAAGAAAAATATGTTTTACAGCTTCATATAGAAGCATTTAACCTCTTTAACAGGGTTAATATCAGCGATATAAACCCTATATTTACTCCTGATAGCAATGGTGTTTTTAATCTACCAACTAAAGATGGAAGTCGTTTTACTGCTCCAAGAGATCGTTACCGTGCTGCTTTTGCCCCTCGCCAATTTCAATTGGGCTTAAAACTATCCTTCTAGAAAAATATGGGCAGGTCATTCCTGCCCTAACATTAAACTATTAATCCTTTAATCCTTTAATTACTGTGGTTGGTCTAGTTATATTGTTATGATTTGCAAAAAATGTGGAATGCTTCAAGTTACTTACTCAGCAACACAATATCAATATCTAGAATCTGGCCTAGAAACAATATACTTAGAAGGTATTACCTTAGTAACTTGTCAATGGTGCTCTACTAAAAAACCACAAATACCAAACTTAGACCTACTTGATATAACTATTGCAGAATCAATAATATTAAAACCTATTAGATTATCAGGCGCAGAAACAAGATTTTTGCGAAAGCACTTAGAATATTCTTTAGCTGATTGGGCAGCGCTTTTAAGACTTGAGCAAGAAACTTTATTTGATCTAGAAAACCAAATGGAAGTCATTACTCCACAATTTGATTTGCTAATAAGATTACTTTATGTCAGGTTGCTAGAAGAACGCTCCAATCAAATTATAGTACAAAATTTAACTGATGTATTTTCTGAGATAGACTTTGATACTGAAAACAACCTTATAGTGTTAATAAACCTAGGAACACCACCGAAATACTACTACTTACACTCCAGCAAAGTTTCTAGCTAAAAGCCACTTAATAGCAAGCAGCTTCTAGCTATCTAAACAAATAAAGTCTTTTTCTATAACATCCTATTAGACTAAACCTGTTAAACATTTTCAGGTTTAACAGTTAAATCAGAGTTGCCCAATGAAGCTTTGTATCCATAAATAATTAGATAAAGAGCTGGTAATACAAATAGAATAAGGGCTGGAGCTGTAAGCATTCCTCCTACAACAACTCTAGCTAAAGGTTGTTGAGTTTCTGATCCAATGCCAGTAGCAATTGAAGCTGGTAATAGTCCAATTGCTGCGGCTAAAGCGGTCATTAATACAGGTCTAAACCTTAGTTCAGAACCTTTTAGAACAGCTATTTTAAGAGGGACACCTTTGTAACGAATTTCTTTAATATAGGAAATAAGGATAACTCCATCCAGCACTGAGACTCCAAATAGTGATATAAAGCCAACCGCAGCCGATATGCTAAAAGGAGTATGTGTTAGAAGAAGCGAAACAATACCCCCTATTAGTGCTAAAGGTACAGCACCTAGAACCAACAAAGTATCTGTAATACTATGAAAGTGGCTATAGAGCAAAAAGAATATTATTAGTAAGCTGATTGGTACTACAATTTTTAACCGATTTATAGCCTCTTGTAGCTCTTGGAACTCGCCTGACCATTCATAGTGATAACCTGGAGGAAGCACTATTTGTTGTTTCATTTTAGTTTCTATCTCAGATATTGTGCTTTGCAAATCCCGACCACGAACACTAAATTTGATTGGTATATAACGACCATTATCCTCACGATAAATAAAAGATGCTCCAGTTTGTTGAGTAATATCGGCTAATTGTTTAAGAGGTATTCGTGTCCCATCAGAATTAGTGACTTGAAGATCTGAAATAACTTTAATATCGTTCCTATATTCAGGTAAAAATCTGACTGTAACATCAAAACGCTTTTCGCCATCTAGTACTTGTGTAACAACTTGTCCACCTATTGCAGCCTGAACTGTAGCATTTATATCTCCAGCTTGTAAGCCATAACGCGCAGCTTTTTTCCTATCAACACGTATAAGCAGATTTGGTTGTCCTAACTCACTAAAAACACCTAAGTCGCTAACACCTGGAACAGTTTTCATAATATCAGAAATTTTATGAGCTATATCCTCTAGCTTTTGTAAATCATTTCCAAACAGCTTAATAGAGTTCTCACCTTTAACCCCTGACATGGCCTCTTCAACATTATCCTGAATATTTTGCGAAAAGTTATAAGTTACTCCAGGAAATTTCTGAAGTTGCTTTTCCATTTGTTTAATTAAATCTTCTTTAGTAATTCCTTTAGGCCATTCTTCTCTTGGTTTTAATGTAACAAAGAACTCAGAATTGAAATATCCTGTTGCATCAGTACCATCATCTGGCCGTCCAAGTTGACTAACAACTGTTGTGACTTCTGGGTATTCTTTAAAGGTCTTGCGCATCTCATCTACAAGCTTACTTGCATAACTAAAAGAAACTGTATTAGGCATACTAGCCCTTACCCAAAGATTGCCCTCTTCTAACTTAGGCATAAATTCACCTCCAATAAAAGGAAGTGTGCTACAAGCACCTGCTAGGGCAATAGCAGCAAGACAAACAACTAAAACCGGTTCAGCTAAGGTTAATCTTAATAACTTACAGTATATTTTTCTAAGCACTTCAACAATAAATGTTTCATGCTCATGCATTGATGGTTTGAAAAATATTGAAGACATTACAGGAGAAAAACTTAAGGCTAGTGCAAGTGCTCCAATAAGTGCAAATCCATAAGTAAGTGCCATTGGGCCAAAGATTTTGCCTTCAACTCCTTTCATAGTAAAGAGTGGAAGAAAAGCAACTACAATTATTATGGATGAAAAGAAAATAGGTTTACCTACTTCTCTTGCTGCTTCAAGAATTGTCTTGTTGATATTCTTTTGTTTGGTTTCTGAAATGTGGCGATAAATATTTTCAACCATTATCACAGAAGCATCGACAATTATGCCAAAGTCTATTGCTCCCATAGAGATTAAATTAGCTGATTCTCCTTTAAGAACTAACACAATAAAGGTAAATAACAATGACAGTGGAATTGAAAGCGCTACTATTAGCGAGGCTCGTAAATTACCTAAAAAAGCTAGCAAAATAAAAGCTACTAATACCATTCCTTCTATTAATGTATGTGTTACTGTTTTTGTAGTAAGATTAATTAGGTCAGTTCTATCATAATAAGGAACAATTTTCATTCCCTTTGGTAAAATTTCATTATTAAGGCTTTCTACTTTTTCCCGCACTTTATCTAAAGTTGGCAAGGCTTTTTCACCCCGTCTCATTAAAACAACCCCTTCAACAATGTCTGGGTTGTCATCTTTACCAACTTTGCCTAACGGAACTTTAGCCCCTACACTTACTTCTCCTAACTGCTTAACATATATTGGAGTACCATTTTTAGAACTAACTTCAACATCTCCAATATCTTCTTGATCTTGAAAAAGGCCAATCCCACGAACATTATAGCTTTGCACACCTAACTCTAAATAGTTTGCACCAACATTTGAGTTACTATTGGCAATTGCTTGCATAACTTGTGAAACACTCACATTAAAAGCTGTTAATTTGCTAGGATCTAAATCTACATGAAACTCCTTTGTAGGCCCACCAAAACTGACTACATCTATCACACCAGGAACTTGTTTAAACTGACGTTCTAATATCCAATCTTCTGCTTCCTTTAATTCAAGTAAACTATATCCATTACCCGTCAATTGATAGCGGTAAATCTCACCAACAGCTGAAGTAGGAGACAATTGAGGCTGAACCCCTGATGGAAGCTGAACCATTTGTATCCTGTTAAGTACTTCTTGACGATCAAAGTTATAGTCTGTGTCAAAATTAAAATAACATTTAATATCTGTTAACCCAAAAAGTGAAGAAGACCTTATATGACTAATACCAGGCATTCCATTAAGTTGTGTTTCTAGTGGAATAGTAATTTGACGCTCCATTTCTTCTGCTGATAAACCAGGATTTTGAGCTATTATGTCAATTGTTGGTGGTGATGGATCTGGATATGCTTCTATGTTAAGCTGCTTAAAAGCTAATAACCCTCCAAGTAACAAAAATATAGTAAGGGAAATCACTATTAATTTTTCTTGTAGTATAAAATAGATTACTTTTTCTAGCATATTGATAAATTCTCCTAAACTCTTTTCAACCTATTTAATGTTTTAGACTTATAGGAAGATTTTGCAGGCTTTCTATGCAAAACCATTGGCAATCAAACAGCTAATTTTTATTAACTGTTATGCTTTTGTGTATTTTTAAACAGTACTTTTACGCTAAATATCATCCCAATTAGCGCTCCAAATACAGAGCCTTCTAGTATTGATATTATGGGGTTAACTTTTGACCAATAAATTCCACACACAATCTCATCAAAAACCATTGTATAAAGGGCTCCAAACAAAGTACCCCACATTAAACCTTTAATAGCTCTTTTTAATATTTTGGAGTTATTTTCAAGCTTCTTATCTTTGAATAATTTTTCACCCTCTGTCATAGAAACCATTTCTCTTAAATTTATTGTTCTACACCGAGAGCAATAATTGTTTTTTGCATCAAAACAATCTACCTTGTGACATATTTCACAGTATTTAGGCAAAGATCTAGTAACAATACGAAATTTCTTCATATTACACCCTGTCTATTCTATTCTTATTTCAGTAGTTACAAAAAAGGGGCTTATTACAGCCCCAACAATAGCGAAGGATGATTATTACCATAGCCATTACATTAAAGTATTTATGTAATAATACATCTTCGAGGAGTAAAAAACAATAAACTGGAGCTTATAACTAGTTATTCTTCAACACTTTGCTAGCTATTCCCTACAAAAACACCTAGCGAAATTTTGAAGAATAAGAGTGAGTAGAAAAACTCACTCTTATTTTCAATCAACAATTACTCTTGAGTTAGTAAATTCAATACAAAGGTATTAGAAGTTATACCACTAGAAGTAACCACAATTTGGTTTGGCCCGGTCTTGAGGTTTAATCTCTTCTTGTTGCCTTTAACAGTAATTGAGCTATCAGATTGACCACTTACTCTAGAAGAAATATCTTGCCCATTAACTGTTATTCTTGCTCCAGAAGTTCCAAAACCACTGCCGTTAATGAATAACTGTTTGCCAGCAGTGTCAAAGGCTGCACCATTAATCACTACTGCCTTTTGCACAGTTACATTAAAGGAAGTTGACACACTCAACCCTACTTGATTTGTTGCTGTTACTGTTACACGACCGCCTTGAGTGTCTGTTAAAGTTGGAGCAATACGAATTACACCTGTGCCATTTCCGTTATCAGACAAAGTTACGAATGCTGGTGCTGATGCTAAGGATAATCTTAGGGTGTCACTAGGAGAACCATTTGCTAGTACATTTACTGTAGCTGCTTGTCCTTGGGTTACAGTTTGATCCCCAATGTTGGCTATTGTTGGGGCTACGACTCTAGGTCTTACTGTTACAACAAAAGAAGTAGTTGAGAATAAGCCTGTTGGCCCGGTTGCTGTTAATGTACAAGTGTTTGTACCTACATCACCGTCTGTTGGAGCTATTGACAGAGTAGTTCCGCTAATATTCACATAACTATTCTTGTCACAAGAACGAGTTACTGTTACTGCTCCACCGTCTTTTTCGGTTACTTGAAGATTTACATTTTGACTCTTACCTGCTTCTAAGCTTACATTAGCTATAGGAGCAATGGTTGGAGCTGATTTTGGTTTTACAATCAATGTAAAGAAATCTTCTCCAGTCAATGGTAGCCGTCCACCTGGCCCACTATTACCTGAATCTGTTGCTCTTACAGCTATACGAGCAGTTAGATTTCCTGGACCATTATTGACACCAGCACCATTGTTGCGAGTGTCAATAACAACATTAGCAGTGTTGTTTCCATTGTCTTGAACTTTTACAAAACTTGGTGGTGGTTCGTTTGTTGGTGGTGGCACCAATGAGAATTTAAGCGTACTGGCAGGAACATCAACAGTAGCGCCTGTCACAGGAATTGACTTCATTTCACCAGAAGTTAAGATAACTTTACGACCACTACCAACTGGAGAACCTAAGTCTGTACGGTTAATTCTTACTATTGGAGCATGATTTAACACTGAAGTTATATTAGCATCCAAATATAAAGAACCATTGATAGATAGGTGAACTACATCTGGTACAAAGTTGTTAAATGGAGCAAAGTTACCTGTTGCACAAGCTACAAAGGTGTCTCCAGCATTGAATCTTGGGGTTAATGTTCCTGCGCCATTTATAGTAAATTCTCTAATACGCATTGGACGTGATACACGCATTGTTCCTGCGGTTTCATTTCCTACTAGGTAGATTGCGGCACGATAGTTGGTTGGAGTCAAGTTAGTAACTGGCCCCACTATATTTTGTAGCGTCGTAAAAGTACCAGTTACAACTAAGTCTGGAGAACCATCAGCTTGGAAATCAGATACTGCTAATGTGTAATTAGCACCACCTACACCTGCACCACCAAATCCTCCTGTTAAACCTAATGTAGATAGACCACCACGACCTGCTACTAATGCTGGGCCGCCGCCTGTATCATCCAAGGTCATATTTGCACCGTTTACAGCATTCCCTGCACCTGTTGTAACTGTATCGTCAAACAAGGAGATAGGAGGTTGTACAACAAATTGGCCTGGAGCATCTGCACGATTTAGAATCAAGGTAACTGTTGGAACTGGTTGACCTGGAACGCCTAAAACGCCTGCACCACCACGAGTTGAGTTAACTGCAAAGTCTGGGAATCCGTCACCGTTGAAGTCTACAACACGGCGAATTGGTGTAGAGTCTAATACTGCTAAACCACCAACGATTGATAGACCAAAGTTTGGTACGTTTAGCAATGAGCCACTTGGAATTAAGCGGCCATCACCTTGTCCTAATAGAACTGACACAATTGATTGATTACCAACTGTTTGGTTTGGAGCTGTACCAGCGTTAAGTACTACCATATCAAGGTTGTCGTCATCGTTTACGTCAGCTAATGCTGCGGAAACAGGTACAAAACCACCAGTTTCACGAATTTGTGGAGTTAAGAAGAAGTTAGTGCCATCATTTAGGACAACAGCAGCTAGGTTGTTTGCATAGTCAACATATGCTAAGTCAGTAGCTCTACCAGTGTTTCTAAAGTCACCACTTAGAATGTTAGTGGCACCAGAAGTAGCAACGAATTGACGGAATAAGCGGTTTCTGTTGGAGAATACGCCAGTACCATCATTTAAGCCAACAATGATTTGACCTGAACCATTGGTGTTTTCAGGAGTACCAACATCTGTAATAGCGATATCGTTCAAGCCGGTTAAAGCATCAACAAAGGAAGTAGCAGAAGTTGGACGTAAATCTCTGTTGGTGAATACGTCTCTTAAGGTAATCAAGTTAGCAGTTGGAGTTGGGTTGGTTGCAGATACGTTTAATAGAACAAATACTGTACCACTACCTTGTTCCATTAAAGCGATGTCATTTAAGCCACCTGTTCCATCAAAGTCAGCTGCTAAAGATATTGCGGTAAAGAGTCTTAAACGAACAGGAACATCACCGCGTAAGCCTGACAAGTAATATACCCCACCTGATAAACCACCACCGATTAAAGCACTGTTGCTAAAACCATCACCGATAGCGATATCATCAACAGCACCACCACCAATTAAGGTTTCAAACGCACCGCTAACAACTGCACTAGCGTTGAATACTGGTTCACCAGTAACATTTAATTCAGCTAAAAGACCTTTATTGGTAAAAGACCCATCACCATTACCTTTTAATACAGTAACTCCATTAAGCGCATCTGTAATTAAAAGATCAGGTTTGCCATCGCCATCAAAGTTGGAGAAAGTACCAGAAGTTGGTTGACTACTAGCAACAGAAGTCCGAGCACTTTGATATCCAGGAGTTCCAGAGTTAGCAACATAACAAGTTACTGTACCAGAACCACGATTTATAACCACTAAATCCTCAATATTGTCACCATTTATATCTCCAGGTAAAATACCAATTGGCCCACTTCCTGCTTGTAACCCTAAACCCCCATTTTGCAATGGATTACCATTTGCAGCAAATGTAGGTTGAATAGTGTTTTGAGGAGTGGTGTTTTCAAAAATTTCTAAACCTGATGTTGTTGCAACTCCAACATCAACAGTTGTATTTACTGAACCACCAACTAGTGGAAATGGAAAGTTACTTTGGAAAGTGGCTACTGCTCTGTTTGCTGGAATAATTCCGGCAGGAGTGCCTGCAATAGCATTAAAACCTATTGAACCCGCAGTATTTAAAACTGTAGGAGCTAATAAAGTTGGACTACCATTAGTAGGATAGACTAATACAGTTCCAGATCCTCCTCCTTGTGTATTCAAACCCAGTACAACATCAGGAAATGGGTCATCATTTATACGCCCAAAAGCAACAGAAGCAACTCTAGAAGGTGTACTAGTAGGAGTGCCTAAGCCAAGGCTAGTTAAATTACCACTAGAAAAAATCTCAAAATTGCCTGTAAATTGACCATCTTGGCTAGATTCGCCAACTAAAATTTCGCTGGCACCATCAACATTAAAATCTCCCATAGCAACACAGCTTGGAGAAAAGCCAACAGCAGTGTTAATAGCAACAGGAAGACCAAATGTTCCATCTCCTATACCTGTAAATAAGGTAACTCTACCAACATTGCCAGCAGTACCAGCAGCCTGAGTTGGAATAGTAGCACCAAATTGGCGAACATTGAGATTAGAAGCGTTATTGTCATCAGAAACAGCAACAATATCTAAAAACCCATCCCCGTCTACATCACCAACTCCCAAATCAACAACATTAAAAGAACTGTTATTTCCATTAGGTAAACGACCTGCTCCTGTGGCAAGGATGGTGTTAAGATAACCAGCTCCTAGAGTGCCAATAGCAGAAGGGGTTCTAGCTGCACCAGTAACACCTAAGTTAGATATAGTTTGACCATTAGAAGCTGTTGCTAATAATGGAATAGATTGTCTAAAGCCAATACTTGCATTGCCAGCTCCACCAAATGCAAAATCTTGGGCTAGCACTGGTGCAATAGCACTGACTATTAATGTAATAGCTAATACAATTAGGGTAATGCCCTTTTTCATTATTCCCTCCTCAGAAGAATATGTAAAAATCATGGAAATATTTGCATACTTAAAGGTTTAAGCATCCAATCTACTTAATTAACTGTAACTTTTATTCACATAACAAAGGTAAACTTACATAGGCAACTTCATGTATCGCCTATCTAATTGGAAAACTACTCCAAACAAGCAACTATCAAGCTTGCTAGTCACCAGTAAAGTGAATAAATAAAATTTAGTATAGCTGTTAGACTAAGAAATAATACGCAGAGCACAATAACAATAACTATTAGATAAAAAGGATTATAGTGATTGTGCGTAAGAAATTAGATAAGACTAAAAGGAGGCCCGCGAGAGGTTATAAGTTTTGAAAAGATTCTAGAATAAGTACTAGATACAGTACAAGTACCTACAAAGATTTGTTCAAGCTTATGATTAATAAAAGATAGTATTGTACTTTCTATAGAAAGTCGTTGTTCTTCATTAGAAATGGGGCTTTCTGCTAGAAAGTGAGTTTGCTGGGAAACATCTGATTCACTAGTAGAAAAACCATCATTGGTATAACTTTTATCTTGTTGAAAATTGCCTTTTCCATCACTAAGCCAAACTGCTATAGGTCTATTAGAAAGTGGGCTAACAACAACAATATCTTGGTCATTATCTTGATCTATATCACAAGTAAAAAAGCTTGATCCTATTACATTAGGTTGATCTAAAACAAAGTTAGATACTTTATTGTTATTTCCGGTTAAACTGATTTCAAGTTTGTAGGAACTTCCTTCAACTTTACCAACGATTAAATCTACACTGCTATCTTCATTAAGGTTTGAAATAGCCTGTTCTGTTACTGGTAAGCAAAAGGCGTCTTTGGTAGATAAAGAGTTATTACTGGCAAAAAATGCTAGGCGAGCTAAAATTGCCCA
Source organism: Blastocatellia bacterium (assembly GCA_039812885.1). GTDB lineage: Bacteria > Acidobacteriota > Blastocatellia > Chloracidobacteriales > JADJPF01 > JADJPF01. The sequence goes on along the minus strand of JBDIBI010000019.1, from coordinate 84,255 downwards.
ATTGCTTGAGAAAATTAGCATTAGCAGGGCTATTAATATTAATGGTTTTGTAAATCGTCTAGCTTTAACCATGTCAATACCCTAACAAAATACATAAGGCTTGTCAACTCCATTCTATCAAGAATTGACAGATTTTCTTATTCAATTAATCAACATTTTTCTAACATAAAAAACAAGTTTTGCCTAACATAATATACAAGATTTCTATAACCAAAAACAGTAGTATTTTATAATAACTAAAAAACAAAGTTAGCTTAAAAGAAGCAGATAAGGTTAAAAAAGCCATAACCTGCTAGATTGACGTAAGCCTTTCTAACCATTAAGATTAACAAAATTACATTCCAGCTTATTAAAATTCTAGGAGTCCATATAGTGAAATCAAGTACATATCTTTCCTTAGCACTACTTCTTTTTGGTAGTACAATAATGCTAGGTTGTGGAGACAATACAACGACAAATAAAAGTGAAACACCCCAACCAACTACTTCAGCAAGTCCAACAGCAAGCAATGTAAAGGCCATAGCAATTGATCCAGCAGCACAAAATATCAATGCTAAAGACATGTTAGAACATATAAAGAAACTAGCATCAGATGAGTTTGAAGGCCGAAGCCCAAACACTAAAGGTGAAGAGTTAACAGTTAAATATCTTACAGAGAATTTTCAGAAACTAGGTTTAAAGCCTGGCAATCCAGATGGGACATTTTTGCAAAAAGTTCCTCTAGTTAGTTACAAAGTTGATCCAAATATGGAAATGAAATTTTCTGCTGGCGATAAATCAATGTCTTTAAAATTTAAGGATGATTTTGTTGCTTGGACTCGCCAACTAGTTGATAAAGTTAATATGGATGGAGAGTTAGTTTTTGTAGGTTATGGTGCAGATGCTCCAGAATTCCAATGGGATGACTACAAGGAACAAGATCTAAAAGGTAAAATCATGGTAGTTTTAATTAATGATCCTCCTTTACCTGATGAAAAGATGTTTGGTGGCAAGGCTATGACTTATTATGGTCGTTGGACTTATAAGTTTGAAATGGCTACTAAAAAAGGGGCAGCCGGTTGCATCATTATTCATGAAAAAGAGCCTGCTGGTTATGGCTGGGAAGTTGTTAGAAATAGTTGGGGAGATGGTGGTTTTACCATTGCTGACAAAGAAAATAACAAATCTCTAGTTCCAATAGAATCTTGGATAACTACTCAAAAAGCTGAAGAACTTTTTAAACTTGCAGGTAAAGACTTTGCCACTATGAAGCAAGAAGCTTTGAAAAAAGACTTTAAACCTGTTTCATTAGGGGTAAAAGCCTCTTTACAACTAAAGAGCGAATATAAGCGCATTGAATCTAACAATGTGGTTGCTAAACTTGAAGGCAGCGATCCAGCACTTAAAGATGAATATGTAATCTTTACTGCTCACTGGGATCATTTTGGTGTAGGCTCACCAGCCACTGACGACAAGGGAAAACCAATAAATGATGATAAGATTTATAATGGTGCAAGAGATAATGCTACTGGCACAGCTGGCCTTCTAGAACTAGCTAAAGCCTATACAAAATTAGGCACTCCTCCTAAACGATCTTTACTATTTTTATCTGTTACAGCTGAAGAACGTGGTTTGTTAGGTTCTGCTTATTATGGTCAAAATCCTCTATATCCTGTAGCTAAAACAGTTGCTAACATCAATATGGATAGCATGAATGTTTGGGGTAAAAGTAAAGATGTAACCGTAGTTGGCCTAGGGCTTTCTACCTTAGATGATATTGTAAAAGGTGTAGCTGCCGCACAAGGAAGAGAAGTAAAACCAGATCCAGAACCAGAAAAAGGTCATTTTTATCGCTCTGATCACTTTAACTTTGCAAAACAAGGTATTCCAGCCTTTGACGCAGGGCCAGGAAAAATTCTAGTTGGTAAGCCTGAAGGCGAAGGTAAAAAGCTTTCTGATGAATACTTAGAAAAAGATTACCATAAACCATCAGATGAGGTTAAACCTTTCTGGGATCTTAGCGGTGCAGTAGAAGACCTTGTGTTAATTTTCCAAGTTGGTTATGAAGTAGCTAACTCTAAAGAAATACCTGCTTGGCGAGAAGGTACTGAATTTAAAGCTAAACGTGAAGAATCTCTTAAAGCTGGTAAATAATTGATATTTTATGTTGTAACTAATTCTAGTGGGACAATAGTAAGTTCTGTCCCACTAGATCGGATTTTTTAGGTATAAAACATAAGGAATAAAACTATGGCAAGAAAAATTGATGACCTCTCTATCTTAATTAGTGCTGCACGCGGAGATAGAGCTGTAGACTTAGTGCTACGCAATGTACAACTTATAAATGTTTTTTCTGGGGAAATTTATCAGACCGACGTTGCCATCGAAGATAATGTAATTGTTGGAGTTGGATCAGGTTATCGTGGTAAACAAGAAGAAGATTTAAAAGGTTTATATCTTGCACCAGGTTTTATTGATTCACATGTTCATATTGAAAGCTCAATGGTAACAATACCAAGCTTTGCACGTGCAGTTGTTGCACGTGGAACAACTTCTGTAATTTGCGATCCGCATGAAATTGCCAATGTACTTGGGCTAGACGGCTTACGCTTTATGATTGATTCTAGCAAAGGTGTTCCGCTTAATGTATTTTTTATGTTACCTTCCTGTGTTCCAGCAACAGGTTTAGAAACTTCTGGAGCAGCACTTTCTGCTGAAGATCTAGAGCCATTTATAGATCACCCTCAAGTTTTAGGCTTGGCTGAAATGATGAATTTTCCTGGTGTAGTAAATGGGGATCAAGAAGTACTTAAGAAAATAGCTTTAGGCTCGCAAAAACGTTTAGATGGTCATGCTCCAGGGCTTTCTGGGCTTGCACTTTGTGCCTATGTTGCTAGTGGAATTGCATCTGATCACGAATGTACAAGCATTGGAGAAGCAGCAGAAAAAATGCGTCTTGGAATGCATATAATGTTGCGTGAAGGAACTGCGGCTAAAAACCTTTCTGACCTACTGCCTTTGGTCAATGTAGAAAATGAGCGTCGATGCTTATTAGTAACAGATGATAGACATCCCAATGATATTTTAGAAGAAGGCCATATTGATTTCTTAATCCGAACTGCTGTTGCTAAAGGTTTATCTCCAATAAGTGCTATTAGAATGGCTACACTAAATGCTGCTGAATATTTTAGAATTGAGCGAACAGGAGCAATTGCACCTGGCTATTTTGCTGATTTTGTTGTGTTTGACTCACTAAAAGATATTCGCCCACGCAGAGTTTACAAAGATGGCAAACTCGTAGCCATTGATGGACAGCTAACTTTACCTCCTCTAGAACAACTATCTGTTAAAGCTAGAAACTCAGTTAATGTTAAAGCTTTACGAGCTGAGGACTTTTTAGTTAAAGCTCTTAGCCGCCAGGCTAGAGTAATTGGACTTGGTAAATATCAGCTTTACACAGAAGATTTAATGGCTGAACCTACAATTAAAGATGGTAATTTGGTTTCAGATACAAATAAAGACTTACTAAAAATCACTGTGGTAGAGCGTCATAAAGCATCTGGTAGACGTGGAATCGGTTTAGTAAAAGGCTTTGGGCTAAAGCGAGGTGCATTAGCGGCTTCCATAGCTCATGATTCTCACAACATTATTGCAATCGGGGCAGATGATGAAAGCATTTGTCAGGCAGTTAGCAAAGTAGCAGAAATGCAAGGCGGTATTGCTGTTGTAGATGGAGAAAAAACCGAAGCAGCAATAGAATTGCCTATTGCAGGGTTAATGTCTAGCCAACCTATTGAAAAAGTTAGTGATGGGATGAATGAGCTTAAGCGTGCTAGTAGTCATTTAGGTTGTGTTCTAGCTGATCCTTTTATGGCAATGTCTTTTCTAGCTCTGCCTGTGATACCTAAGCTTAAAATTACAGATCGCGGTCTAGTTGATGTTACAAAATTTGCTTTGGTAGATCTTTTTGTGAAAGACTAACTTGATGGGAAAAATAGTAGAAAACTTAGTTCCAGAAGAAGTTCTCTCACATATTCACCAGGCAAATAGCTTAGTTATTTTTACTGGAGCAGGAATTTCAGCTAGTGCTTTAATTCCCACTTTGACTGGCCCTGGATGCTCACCTGTTTGGGAATATAACTTTGTTAGCGATTTGCTTTCTCTAGAAAAAATCTCTGGCAAATCCATCTTGCATCTACGTTTACTAGATGATCTACTAAAAAAAACTCGTCTAGCACTACCAACAAAAGCACACCTAGCTTTATCTGACCTAGCCTTAAAAGCTAAAAATTTCTCCATAATTACACAAAATTTTGATGATCTACACAGACGTGCAGGAATAAACAACTGTATAATGTTACACGGAGATATCACTAAGGTAAGATGCTTAAACTGTAATCAAAGTCAGACAATTGAAGGTAGTTATAAAGAACAATGGAAGACTAAATGTAGTTGTGGTGGAAGTTGGCGACCAGATCTTTTATTATTTGATGAAGCAATGGCTAAAGAGCTTTGGCAAGAGGCTGAAGAACTAGTACAGAAAGCTGAAGTATTTATTGCGATAGGTAGTTCGGGTCAAGTGTTACCTGGTGGGCTATTACCAGCAATAGCTCGTCGTAGTGGAGCATTTTTAGTAGAAGTCAATTTAATAGTAACAGAAATAACTCCGCATTTTCATTTTACTATTCTAGGCCATAGCGATAAGATTATTCCTAGCATAATTTAGAGAAAATTCTACTCAACCCAATAGATTTATTTATACAATAGATTTGTTTATAATAGAAGGCAGTCTGCTTGCCTTGTCTTTACATCAATCTACATTTTATGGAGGCATTTTAATGAACCAGTTAATTAAAGCGCTACTTCTTGCTACAGGTGGGCTTGTAGCATATAAACTTATAAAAGACTACTCTGCACCAAATCTACCAGATTATTACAGGGATAAAGTTGCAGTAGTCACAGGTGGCGCAAGTGGCATTGGTAAGGCTATTGTAGCGCAACTAGTAGGGCTAGGAGCTAATGTTTTAGTTGTTGATTACAATGAAATAGCTCTAGCACAATTACAAGAAGAGCTTCCTCCAGTTGCTACTTTAGCAATGAATATACTTGAAGATGATGCTCCAGAAAAAATTTTAGCTGAAGCTTGTCAGCAATTTGGCAAAGTAGACCTTCTATTTAATAATGCTGGAATTATTGTTCTAGGCCCTTTTTGGGATATGTCTGTTTCAAGCATTGAGCGCTTAGTTGGTATTAATTTCATAGCTCAAATCCGTATGACTCACACTTTTTTACCTTATTTTCTAGATCGTTCTGCTGGTGTTATTGCTTATACAGGTTCACTTAGTTCCCATGTTTATTCACCTTCACATAGTGTTTACACAGCAACTAAAGGTGGATTAAATAACTTTGTTGCGGCTTTAAGACGAGAACTACCTGCAAATAGCGGGGTGCAACTATCTATAATTCACCCAAATGTTACAGTAACTAATCTTTCTGATGAAACACTTTTCAATATGATGAGCCACTTTATTAGTTTAGAATCTTCTGAAGAAGTAGCATTGGCATTGCTAAATGGTATTGTCAGGAAAGATAAGGAAATTTTTGTCCGTCTTAGAGATGAAGCTTATAAATGGATTGAGCGTTTAGCTCCGGAATATGTAGATGGTGAGTTTCGCAAACTTCTAGCAGTTGACCCCACTAGAAGACCTTACTCTAAATCAGAGTTACTGCCCCTTAATAATGAATAATAGCTTTTGTTAGGAAAATAAAATGGTAGAGATGGAATCAACCTTTGGACGTTATAAACTAAAATCCCTTATTGGTCAGGGAGGAATGGCTACAGTCTATCGTGCTTTGGATACAGTGCTTGGGCGTGAAGTAGCAATAAAAATCTTAACTCCTGACAAAAATGCAAATAGTGAAATAGACCATCTTGTTTTACAAGAAGCTATAACAGCCTCAGGTTTAAATCATCCTAATATCCTTACTATTTATGATGTTGGTCAAGAAAATGGACAATATTTTATAGCAATGGAGCTAATAGAAGGAGAAACCCTTCGTGAAAAAATTGCCAAAGGGCCACTAGAAGCTCATGAAGCAATGGATATTGCTATACAAGTGGCTGAAGGTTTAGGTGCAGCACATTCATTAGGTATTATTCATCGCGATGTTAAACCAGAAAATATCATTGTTCGGCCAGATGGCTATGTGAAAATTTTAGACTTTGGTTTAGCTAAAATCTCTTCAGGTAGCCTAATAGAAGAGGCTAAAGGCAAAAGTACCTTGGGTCGTGTTGGCCCATTTAATAGCCAAAGAATAATGCAAGGTACTGCTGGTTATATGTCCCCTGAACAAGTTCGTGGAGAAGATGTTGACGAACGAAGTGATTTATTTTCATTAGGTGTAACCATCTACGAAATGCTAACGGGTAATATACCTTTCCAAGCAAAAACTTTAGCAGATAGAATGCTTGCTATTTTGCGACTTGAAGTCACACCACCAAGCCATTTACGATCTTGCTTGAGTTCAGAGTTTGATGTTTTCATTGCTAGAGCTTTAGCTAAACGTAAAGAAGATCGTTTTCAAAACGCCTTAGCCTTAGTAAGGGCTTTGCGTTTAATTGAATCTGACACAGATGCAGCTATTAGCACATTATCCCTTAAGCCTCCAACTAGTGAACATGCCAAAACTATTGCTGAAGCAGCTGAGAACGTAGATCAAGAGTCTACAGCTCAACATGGCTTTGTTGGACGTGTTAAAGAAGTAGCAGCACTAGAAAAACGTTTCCAATTAGTTCTAAACAATAAGCCTCAAATAGTCTTTATCACAGGAGAAGCTGGACAAGGAAAAAGTGTTTTGGTCAGCCATTTCCGCAATTCAGTAAAAGAAAAAGCTAGTTTTCTTTCAGGACGTTTCTATGAAAATATTTGTGGTTTACCATTTGTTACATTTTTAGAAGCACTTAGTGATTTTTGGAATGATTTTCTTTTAGATGGCAAAACCGAGTTGCTTGGAGAAATTTTTGGTGAACGTACTGCTGAAATTGAAGAAGCTCTTAAAAAACGAGATTCTATACGTGCTTCTTATATGTTGCTGCAAATGCAGGGCGGTGCAGAACAAACTATTAGAAGCTTTGAAGCTATTCGACGATGTCTTAAAGCTTTGGCTAAACACAAACCTATTATATTTTTCCTAGACAATATACAATGGGCAGATGATGCAAGTTTACTAGCTTTTGCTTATCTAGTTAAAACCTTAAGTAATGTACCAGTTATGCTTCTTGCTAGTATACGTAATGAAGATTTAGTAGAAGGGCGTACACTAAAAACCTGGCTTCAACAAATAGAAAGCAGAGAAAATGTTGAAATATTAAAATTAACTCCATTTAATGCTCAAGAAGTAGGAATGTTGATTTCTCAGCTATGTCCAGGAATTGACCAAAACCAAGATCTACTTAATGCGCTTTATCAAGAAACAGGGGGAAATCCTTTTTTCATCAAAGAATTAGTGATGCTTTGGTTAGATAATTCAACTCTACGTAAGCAAAATGGTAAATGGCAATTCTCAGGGATGGATAAGACAAACTTACCCAAATCCATTGGGGATTTAATAGAATTAAAGCTTAAAAGTTTAGATAAAACTATTTCAGATGTTCTTTCACAAGCTGCGGTAATAGGTAATGAGTTTGGTTTTGTTTTTCTGCAAGCAGTAACTCAGCTAGATGAAGAAGAATTAACCTATATCATAGAAACTGCCATTAAACTCAATCTAATTGATGAAGTAGGGCAACATACAGAAGATCGTTATTGTTTTCATCATACAATTGTTCAGCAAGTGCTTTATGAAGGTTTGAGCAAACGTAGAAAACGACAATTACATGAAAGAGTTGCTGAAGCCTTACAAAAATGTTTTGCCAGCAGCATAGAAAAAGTAACCCCCCAAATAGCCTATCATTACTACTATGCTGGAGTTCCAGAAAAAACCTTTGAATTTTCTGTGCGTGCAGCCGAACAGGAAAGACGTGCTGGTTCAGCTAGTGAGCAGTCTAACTACTTAGAATGGGCTAGAACTGCACTAGCAGATATGCCTACAGATTTGCATGATAAAAAATCATTACGGTTATTAAGCACTTTTCGGTTAAATTTAGGTTCTTTAGCTGGTTTAAAAGGTAAAACAGATGTGGCACTTAGCCATTTAGAAGAAGCATTACTTTTTAGCCAAAAAGCCGGAGATGAGCAACTACATGGTTCTATATTGATAGAATTAGGACAAGTACATTTACTACTTACCGATTATCAAAGTGCTCAAAAATATTATTCTGAGGCAATTTCAATATTTGAGCGTATCCGTGACAATACACAACGTTTAGAAGCCTTAGCTGGGTTTGCACTATCTAAATCCTTTGATGTAAAAGAGCTTGAGCGTGCAGGTCGTTGGTTAATGGCAATGGCAGGAAACTCATCTCAAGCCAAAGGTTATGCTTATACAGCAATAGCTCTTTCTAACTTTCAGTATGGACTTTTAGGGCAAACCGTTAAAAATTACCAACGCTCATTAGAGCATTTTGAAGTAGCAGGAGAAACTTCTCAATATAGCAGAACACTTTGTTTGTTAGGCACAACTTATGCTCAACGTCGTCAATTTGACTTAGCAGAAGATTGTTGTCAACGTGCTTTAGAACAAGTTGCAGGCATCAATCTATTTGCAGAACTTATTGCTCGTAGCACTATGGTACCTGTTTTGCTGCATAGAAAAAACTTTTCTGCTGCTAGAGAAGCTATTTCTCAACTACTTGCTCTAAGCCAAAAATCCCGCAACAAATTGCACATCAGCCGAGCTTATACAGAATTAGCAGAAGTAGAATACCTTACAGGAAATTTTCAAGAAGCTATTAACAATTATCATCAGGCTATTGATATTATTACCTCATTAAAGTATAGCTATCGTCTAGCTGAAGCTTTAGCTAAATTAAGTCAATGCTATTTCCAAACTAATGAAATAGATAAAGCAATAGAAATTTGCCGACAAGCTAGAACAATTTCACGTGAAAATCAATTCCGCTATCCACTTATGATAGCTTCTGAAATGATGGGATGCTGTTTTATTAGCCAAAACAGAGTTCAAGAAGCAAAAACCTATTTGCGTGAAGCAAAACATGCTTTAGAAGAAATGTCAGCAGATCTACCAGAAAATTTAGTTACTATTTTCCAAGAAGATAAAACTGATTTGCTTAAACTTTGGCAAAGACATTTTGGAAATGTGTAGAGTTAAAGTATTTAGTGATAAATATATTAGTTTATTTTTATATAAGAAAAAGCCAATTATTGTGCCTACAATTACAAACCATATTGAAGTAATATTATAAGTGTTTGATTTTTACAATGTTACAGCTTCTTTACAGCTTCTTTATTTGTTCAAGAGCTGTTTTCATTTCAGGGCTATTATCTTGTTTGTGAGACTCTTCCAAGCTTTCAGAAAGTACCGTCGTAATTACATCTATTCTATCAGTATAGCAAAGTACTGCTTTTATATCATAATCTCCATAAGAAGTTATTTCTGTTAAAAACTTAGGAGTTGAAGCTTTAACTTCAATTTTAGAGACGGGATAGGATTCATGTAGTTGATAAATAACTTTTTCTGGTTTTTCTGTAAGGTCATCTATTTCTAGTTGTATTGAGTAATGAATTATATCTATTTCCCGAATTCCTATTAATCTTCCTTTTGCATCGCGAACTAGTTTAGCAACTATTTTTGCCATAGATATTATCCTTACACAATATACCTAGTTATTATAAGGTTTATTCTTTTGGTATTGAGGCTGATTTTGATTATTTTGAGATTGATTAAATTGATTAAATTGTTCTTGAGGAGCGTTTAATTGTTTAACAGTTCCATCTAAATAGATTAGCACTTCTTTTTTCTTATCTGGAGTTTTTGTTGAAAATTTTTTCATAACAAATCCAAATACCAGACCCATAATTATCCAAACAGGAACGCTAAAAAGCGCTTTCCACATTACCCGTTGAAGATCTCCAGAGCCTAAAAAAATATTAAACAAAGTAATAAGCAACCCTGTTGTAATACCAAAACATAATCCTGCCTCATACCATTTAACTTCTACAGGTGGAGGTATTAAGCCCTCTGGGTCAACATTCATTCTTCTTTTTTCTTTAGCAATCCATTTAGGACGAAGGGTTTGAGCAGGGATCCACCAAATAGGCATAGTTATACCAAGGATTAAAAGTGAAGTAAGATTCCAAAGTCTAGGAATAGGCTGTGTACATCTTGGGCAAAGATAACCAAACCATCTTCCTATAGCATTTTTACCACTCCAAATCTTTGAGTTATGAAATGAATCACAGGTAGGGCAATGAAAATAGCTTCTATCCATTAAAGGCTTATTACAATCATTGCAAATATATGTTTCTCTTGGGATGGCCTGTCCTAAAACTAGCTCATTAACAGCCAGTCCTGGATTTATTATCCAATGTAGAAGAGTAAATTTTGGAAGCGCCCACACTTGAGCCGAACTGCCTTTGCAGCTTGGACATTTAAAATCAGCCATTGAATTTTTCTCCTACCAGTGATTGCAAATACTTAATATAAAGTGTTTATTATTAATTATATCTAGCTACTTAAGCTTAGACTTTGCCCAAAAATCGCATTACTCCAAAGGCAAGTTTTTCAAGGAAACCTTTCTTTTCTTTTGTTACACCATCACGATTTAATTTCTTGATTTCATCTAGTGAGTAACCAGCAATACTAGATAACACATCTGCTGTATGTTGTCCTAAACGAGGAGGAGCACTTTGCATTCTGACAGGAGTATCAGAAAACTTAAAAGGAGAGCCAACCTGACGTAAAGCTCCTTCAACAGGATGTTCTTGTTCAAAGATCATAGCTCGATGTGCTGCTTGTGGGCTAGAAAGGGCATCTGCCATATTATAAATAGGTTCACAGCAAACATCTTTGTCAGCAAATAGTCTTAACCATTCTTCTCTAGGTTTGCTTAAAAATAGACTACGTATTTCTGTGTACATTCTTTCTTTATCTTTGCCTTCAGAAAATTGTTTATCAATAAAGTCTTTGCGGTTAATAGCTTCACAGAAATTTTTCCAGAACTTTGGTTCAAGTGCGCCTAGAGAAAGGTATTTACCATCTTTAGTTTTATAAACGTTATAAAATGGGTATTGGCCTGTTAATTGCGAGTGAGAACCTACTTCTGTATCTTGACCAGCAAAGAAATTTGCAGACATAACAGGAAGCATAGAAAGTGCTGCATCCATCATAGCAATATCAACAAATTGTCCCTTGCCTGTTTTTTCACGTGCTATTAAGGCTGAAAGTATGCCTACAGCAGCCATAAGCCCGCCACCAAGATCTCCAATTTGTACAGCAGGAATAACAGGAACCCCTTTTGCGTCAACTGTTAATCCTAGTACACCACCTAAGGCAATATAATTAATGTCATGACCTGAGCGTTCTGCCATTGGGCCAGTTTGACCATAACCAGTAATAGAACAATAAACAATTTTAGGATTGACCTGACTAGTTTGTTTATAGCCAATACCTAAGCGCTCCATTACTCCAGGTCTAAATCCTTCTACAATTACATCAGATTTAGCCACTAGTTTCATAAAAGCCTCTACTCCACGAGGTTCTTTTAAGTTTAGAGTAACGCTTTTTTTATTACGATTAACAGTTAGAAACAGTGCGCCTTCTTCTTTTAAGCGTGGAGGAATTAAACGGGCAGGATCACCATAATTTGGTTCTTCTATCTTAAGTATTTCTGCGCCCATATCACCTAACATCATTGTGCAATAAGGGCCTGGTAATAATCTAGTTAAGTCTAATACACGAATTCCTTCTAGTGGTGCTACCATTATTTCTCCTTGAATCTTTTATTAATTTATAATTCACACTAACTACTTTGACGAGAAAGCCGTCTTAGCAACAAGGGTTGATCAAAAACTGCACTAGCTCCAAAAACTACTGATTCAGTTGGATTTTTTGCTGTTTTTACTTTTAGCTGAAGTTCTCTAGATATTCTTTCATCTAGTTTTGCTAGCAGTGATCCACCGCCTGTAATTGTAATTCCTTGACTATGAATATCTCCGGCTACTTCTGGAGATAAGTCTTCCAAAAAGCCTCTTACTGCCAAAATAATTTCTCTAAGAGTTGGTTCAATAGCAATATGAATTTCTTGTGGAGTAACAGTCATCATTTCTGGAACAGATCTAACAATACTTTGGCCTCGTATTTTAGTATTTTCCAGTGCAGAAGTATTAAGTTTAGATATTGGTAAAGCACTGCCTAGTTCAATTTTTACTCGTTCTGCTGTACGACTTCCAATCACAAGATTATGATAGCGCTTAATATGTTCAAGAATAGCTATATCCATATCCGAAGCGCCTCTACGAATTGATCTAGAAGCAACTAAATGGGATCTAGTAACAGCAGCTATTTCTGTAGTAGCGCCTCCAATATCAACAATCATGCTAGCTCGTTCGTTGTTAGCAAAAACACTTGCTCCTAAAGCAGCCAAATATCCTTTATCTATTAAGTAAATATGGTTTGCACCGGCGGCTTGTACGGCTTGAAATAAGGCATAGCGCTCTACACTAGTAATATCACTAGGGACGCCTAACACAACTCTACGAGAAAAAGCAGAGCGGCCTCCGCGAGCTTTGCGAATATAATGAGCTAGCATTTTAGCAGCTAGTTCAAAATCGGTTATAACTCCATCTTCCATTGGTTGAGTAATTTCAACCTGTTCAGGAGATTGGCCTAAAAGCTCTAAAGCTTCATTACCTACAGCAGCCACTTCTCCATCATTGCGATCAATTGCCACTACAGAGGGTTCATTAACTACAAGACCTCGTCCTCTAACAGCTAAAAAAGTATGTACGGTGCCTAAATCTATGGCTAAATCCTCTGTTATCAGTCCACTAAAAGAAAATTTCACAACTAGTAATTATCCTAAAATGATAAAGCTCTCAAGATTAACAAAACTATAAGAAGATAATATTTTCTGAGTGGATTTGCTACAGAAAAAAGCAAAAAACAAAATTAAGTTTTAGGCTTCAGGAATAAATTTCCAGAAAATCTAGAAATTCTTGTTGACAGCCAATAAGAGCAGTGTTAAATTAGCCCTTCCTTTGAGGAAAAAGTTTTTTTGGAGTCGTAGTTCAGTTTGGTCAGAACGCCGGCCTGTCACGTCGGAGGTCGCGGGTTCGAGCCCCGTCGGCTCCGTTTATTGTAAAAAGCCACTTGAGTTTCAAGTGGCTTTTTGCGTTACTAGAGAAATTTTTCTAGAAAACTCTGGAAAATCTTAGGACTACCCAAATCTTATGACAGAATTTTCTCACCTAGATAAAGAAGGCCGTGCGCATATGGTTGATGTAAGCAGCAAGGCCGAAACTACACGCCAAGCCACAGCTAGTGCTTTAGTTCAAATGTCTGCAATTGTGATAGAAAAAATTCGAGATCAAAAGCTTCCTAAAGGTAATCCATTTGAAACAGCCCGTATTGCAGGAATTCTAGCAGCTAAACAAACAGCTAATTTAATTCCCCTTTGTCATCCCCTTCCAATTAGCCATGCAGATGTTCAATTAGAGCTAACCGATTGTGGTATTTATATCACTGCCACAGTTTCAACTCGTGCTGCTACAGGAGTTGAAATGGAAGCGTTAACAGCCGTTTCTCTTGCAGCACTGACGATTTATGATATGTGCAAAGCAGTTGATAAAACTATCACCATTACAAACATTCAACTAGAAAGCAAAACTGGTGGTAAATCTGGTGATTGGAAACGAGAAACTCTAAAGACAGAGTAAACTTTTTAGTGTAATGGTCGTTTTTTAATTATTCCTCCACTAGCATCACTAATTGGATGAATAACTAAAAAGGCGGCTTCATCAATTATACTAACCAAGTTCTTCAATGCAGGAATTTCCAACCTAGTCACTACACAAAACAAAATATTGTGTTCAACTTCTGTCAAACCTCCAGAACCCTTATAAACAGTAACTCCGCGTGCAAGATCATTAAGAATGGATTGCCTAATTTCATCACTCTTGTTTGAGATGATAATAATTCCATTATATTCCTCAATACCATTTAAGATAAAATCCACAGTCTTAGACGCAGCAAAGTAAGTAAGCATTGAGTACAAAGATGGTTCAACTCCTAAAACCAAAATGGCTACAGAAAAAATGATGATATTAAATATTAAAATAATATCTCCTATAGTAGCACCTATTTTTTTGCTCAATATCAGAGCCATAACTTCCGTTCCATCTAAAACACAACCGCCTCTGATTGATAACCCAATTCCTGCACCTAAAAACATACCTCCAAAAACTGCTGTTAGTAGTTTATCAGTAGTAACAGTCGGATAAGGAACTAACACTAAGCTAATGGCTAAACCTAAAATAGCTACTATACTTTTAATGGCAAAGACTTTGCTAACTTGACGATATCCAAGAATTATAAAAGGAATATTGATAAGCAAAATAAGTATAGCTAAAGGAATTGAACTAACAGCAGCAATCAACATTGAAATACCAGTAACTCCACCATCTATAAACTTGTTAGCTAGCAAAAAACCTTTTAGTCCTAAACCAGCAGATAATATACCTAAAATGGTAAAGATTATTGTTGTTAAGTTTTGAATTGTTTTTTTCATAGCTTTATTTCCTCTCGCTTGGTTTAGTTTTATGAAAAAAAATAAGTAGCTTTCTTGTAAGGAAAGCTACTTTCTTAATATGCCTCACAGTCAATTACAGCAGAAAAATAGAAAGGTGTTAGTAAAACTCAAAGGTTTATCTAGCCAAATCTATGGCTCTTTTTCCACCCCATTTTTCAATGATTTCATCATCATATTTATTTGCCATTCTCATAACTTCAACAATAGAAGCATTTAATTCTTCCCTATCACAAGTTGAACCAACAATATTATGTTCAAACAAGATTTCTCCATCATCATCTATACCAAAAGCACCAAAGCGCATAGATACATTTTTTCTAAGTAAGAAGTGTAGTAAATCAGAAGAAAGGGTTGCTCCTGAAACTACATAAGCCCTAGTAGTAATTACTGCATCATCATACCAAGGGTTTACTATCACATGTGCAATAGCTGAGCGAAATGGAATTGAAAATAACGGGATAGTGCTATCACAAACTGAGATTTCCCCAAACCATTCCTCTATCCAAGGTTTTATTTTCTCATAACAACTTTTCTGTGCAGGTGTCTTAAAAGTTATTTTTGTCGGGTTTTCAACATCTGTCATAATCATAAGTACTTTTGCCTCCTAAATGTTTAATTTAATACAGTTTCTTGCTTACCTATTGTTTCCCTTTTTTTAGGAAAGCAAAGTGATAACACCATAGAAATTGCTAATACACCAAAGATAATGCCTAATGAAAGTACTATAGGGAATTTTCCATTAAACATATCATTAAGCCAAGCCATCTTAAGACCAACAAACACAAGGATTGTAGCTAATCCATATTTAAGCATATGGAATTTGTCTACTGCTCCAGCTAACATAAAGTACAAAGAACGAAGCCCCAATATGGCAAATATGTTAGAGGTAAATACAATCAACGGCTCTTTAGTAATGGCAAATATTGCTGGAACTGAGTCTATAGCAAAAATAACGTCTGTGAGTTCTAAGAAAAGTAGAGCAATAAAGAGTGGTGTAGCATATAGAACTCCGTTAATTTTGGTAAAGAAGTTTTGTCCGTGTAGCTCATTAGTTACAGGAACAAAACGACGGAATAAACGAATCAAAGGATTTTTCTCAGGTTCAATTTTTTCATCTCCAGCCCAAAACATCTTTATACCAGTTAAAATTAAGAAAGCACCAAATATCCAGATTACCCAATGGTATTGCATTAAAGCAGCACCCATAGCAATAAATATTGCTCTAAATACTAGCGCACCAAGAATTCCATAAAACAAAACTCTATGTTGATAAAGTGCTGGAATAGCAAAGTAACTAAATACCATCACAAATATAAAGATGTTATCTACAGAGAGTGATTTTTCAATAACATAGCCTGTTAAAAATTGTAATCCTACTGCTTGTGCAGCAGCACTTGGATCAAATCCAGGAACAGCTAGCAATCTAGCATCTTGGGCAAATTTCCAAGAAGCATAACTATAAAGTCCTAAATTGAACAACAAAGCTAATGCTATCCAAACCACACTCCATATAGCCGATTCCTTAAAAGAAACTATATGGGCTTTTCTATGAAAAACGCCTAGATCAAGCGCTAGCATCCCAAATACAAAGAGCATAAACACACCATATAGCCACCAATAGTCCGAAAAAGGAAATAGTATTACGTCCATTTATTGTCTGCCTTTCAAGTAACTGTTAAATAAGTAATTAATTGTAAAGTATATACCTGTTATGTTAAGCCTAAGATTAATACCTTAGGCTATATCTACTGATTTGTTGGTTTCTCTTACATTTTCTTGTAATCCTTTTTTAACAAAGAGTTTAGAGAATTTATTTTTTAGCTTTTCTTTAATTTCTTTTGTTTTGCTTAGCATTAGTTGGAGATGAGGATCATCTTTTCCAACTAATGCTGCGCCTGCAAGGAGAAAAGGAACAGATGGCATGATGGGAATCAAAAACCCTATCAACCCTACTATTATCAATGTGTACCCCAAGATTTCTGACAAGCGCTGTTTAATCATGAGTTTTTCCTTATGCAATTAACCCTACATGGTTCTAGCAAGTAGTTCTAATCTCTCAATACGAGCTTCTGTAGCTGGATGAGTGCTAAACAAACTAGCAAGCTTAGCACCTGAAAAAGGATTAATTATGAACATATGACCTGTTGCAGGACTGCCTTGTTGCATAACAACTTGTTTACTCCAATTTTCAATTTTGTATAAGGCATTAGCTAAAGCCATTGGGTTAGTAGTCAAGCGTGCCCCAGTTTCATCAGCCATAAACTCACGAGAGCGAGAAATAGCCATTTGAATTAGTCCAGCAGCTATAGGAGCAATAATTACTCCAAGTAGTGCAACCACAGGGTTTGGGCTATCATCATCATCTGAAGCACCAAAAAATAACCCAAAATTAGCTAACATACCTAAAGCACCTGCTATAGTAGCAGTAACACTCATAACCAAAGTGTCTCGATTTTTTACGTGTGCTAATTCATGTGCAATAACTCCAGCAAGTTCTTCTTCGTCAAGTAATTCCAAGAGTCCAGTAGTTACTGCAACTGCTGCATGCTTAGGATTTCGACCTGTAGCAAATGCATTTGGAGCTTCTTCTTCTATTAGGTAGAGCTTTGGCATTGGCATATCAGCTTTTCTAGTTAGATCTCTTACAATTTCAAAAATTTCTGGGTCTTCATCTTCGGTTAACTCTTGTGCGTTGTACATCCTAAGTACAATGCGATCTGAAAACCAATAAGCTCCAAAGTTCATTAGTAAAGCTAAGGTTAAAGCTATTATTAACCCCATTTTTCCACCAATTACTAAACCCATTGTAAGCAGCAATGCGGTTAGTAAGGCTAATAACATTGCTGTTTTAATTCGATTCATATGTCCTCCTTTTGTAAGTGACCTTTTCTAAAGGCAATCTGTGTGCCATAAGCTAAAAACCCTTAAATTAGGCTAATGGAAGCATTTTTTGTAAATTTTTATGTAACAAAAGTTGTTCAAATTAGAATTTGTATTAAAATTAGGACAAATTTTCCTAAAAATGAGAAATTTGCCTGTTAAAGTCTGGCACATCACTTTGGCATATTTTTCGCTGTACAAAAAATTGGACTATTTTTAAAGGTTAAAAACTAAAGGATACTTATGGAAAAAGAAGAAAAAATGCCTAAAGAAATAATAAGAAAACACCGTGATCTGCTTATAGATAGCTATCGCGAGCATTATTTTGGTCTATTAGTAAAAAGTGTAAAAGACTATGCCATCTATATGCTTGATAAGAGAGGAAATGTAATAAGCTGGAATGATGGAGCAGAAAACATTAAAGGTTACAAAGCAGATGAAATAATAGGTAAGCATTTTTCCTGTTTCTATACTTTAGAAGATCAAAAAAAAGGGGTTCCAGAAAGAAACCTAACATTTGCTGAGTTGGAAGGACAGTTTGAAAGCAAAGGTTGGAGAGTGCGCAAGAATGGAGATGTTTTTTGGGCAAACACAACCATTGCACCCTTACACACTGAAGATGGGGAATTGCTTGGTTTTGCTAAAGTTACTCGTGATTTAACAGAACAAAAACGTTCGGAAGAACATCAACAAAAACTCCAATCTTTTCTTCAAACTGCTGCTCAAGAATGGCAAATGACCTTTAATGCTATTGAATCCCCAATAATTGTACTTGATAGTAAAGGAAAAATTCTCCGTACCAATAAAGCTACCAATGATTTAGCAACTACTTCAAATTTTGGAAATATTGTTGGTAAAAACATTAAAACTCTAAACAAAAAAGAACCTTGGAAAACTGCCTATGAATGTATGAAATTTATTAAGGCAAATCATTCTGCTATTTCTTGTCAAGTACAAGATATTACTACCAAAAAAAATTGGGATATCTCCATTACTTTTTCTAATAGCACCCAAACCTTAGCAGAACGAATAATTCTAGTAATTAAAGATATTTCCAAGTTAGTAGAGCTTCAAGAATCTTTGCGACGCAGTGAAATGATGTCTGCTTTAGGTTCATTAGTGGCAGGTGTAGCACATGAAGTTAGAAACCCTCTCTTTAGCATGACTGCAACTTTAGATGCTTTTGAAGAAGATTTCCCAGATCATCCTGAATATAAAGAATATTTAGATATCTTGCATAGTGAATTAACAAGACTTACTTATTTGATGAGGGATTTATTGGAATATGGTAAACCATCAAATCAAGAACTTATTCCTAGCCCAATTGACATTGTAATTAACCAAGCAATTAAAGCTTGTGAACTTTTATCAAATGAGCAAAAAGTTAAAATAGAGTACCAAATAACTAAAGATTTACTTGTACCAATGGATGAAAGCCGATTAATTCAAGTCTTTCAAAATCTTTTAGATAATGCTATTCGTCATTCTCCTAAAAATTCTACTGTTAAAATTACAGTGAATACAACTACGCATAATGACGCAACTTGGTTAGAAGCAATTGTTCAAGATTCTGGGCCAGGTTTTATTAAAGAAGATATGCCTAAAGTTTTTGAGCCTTTCTTTTCTAAACGTTCTGGAGGAACAGGTTTAGGGCTTCCAATAGTAAATCGCATTGTAGATCAACATAATGGTAAAATTGCTATAGCAAATTCTTCTGAAGGTGGGGCTAAAGTGACAGTATTATTGCCAGTCATAGAAAATCAAAAAACTCAAGCAAGTGAAGCAGAATAAGACAAGTAAAAGAAAATAAAGACAAAATGAGGCAAACGAGGTAAAGCAGATGTCAAGAAACAAAATCTTAGTAGTAGATGATGAGCCAGGAATTCGATTTGGAATACGTAAATTTTTGGGGTCAAAAGGTTATAATGTTTTAGAAGCTTATAATTGTGAAAAAGCTCGTGAGATATTTAAAAACTCTTCGCCTGATGCCGTGGTGTTGGATTATTCATTGCCAGATGGAACAGCACTAGACTTACTAACATTATTTAAGGAAATAGCTCCTGATGTGCCTTTGCTTATTTTAACGGCTCATGGCTCAATAGAATTGGCAGTTCAAGCTATTAAATTAGGAGCAGAACAGTTTCTCACTAAGCCAATTGAGTTGCCAACACTTCTAGTTATTTTAGAGCGGCTTTTAGAAAATCAGCGAAATAAACAAAAACTTATTGCCAATAAAACTCAACTAGTTAATAAAAGTTTTGATCCATTTCTTGGTACAAGCCGAGTAATACAGCAACTTAAAGAAAAAGTGCGTCGTGTAGCTAATTCTGATAGCCCTATTTTAATCCTAGGCGAAACCGGTACAGGTAAAGGAGTTTTAGCTAAATGGATACATGAAAATAGTCCTCGTTCAGATGAAGCATTTGTAGATCTTAATTGTGCTGGTTTAAGCAAAGAATTTTTGGAAACAGAACTTTTTGGACATGAAAAAGGTGCCTTTACTAGTGCTGTAGCCAGCAAATCCGGTCTTTTTGAAGTTGCTCATAGAGGCACAATGTTTTTAGATGAAATAGGAGATGTAGATCCACAAATTCAACCTAAACTCCTAAAAGTACTAGAAGAAAAACGCTTTCGTAGATTAGGAAGTACAACTGATCGCCAAGTTGATGTTAGGTTAATTGCCGCTACTCATCAGCACTTGCACCAGTTAGTAGAAGAAAAAAAGTTCCGTAGTGACCTTTATTTCCGTATCAGCACAATTCCTTTACGTACTCCTTCACTTCGTGAAAGAGCCGAAGATATTCCAGTTCTAGCTGAATATATTTTAAGAGATTTAGCTCACTTACGTCATGGAGAGGTTTTTCTTTCAAAGGATGCAGAAAAAGCTCTGCAAAATTATTCTTGGCCAGGAAATATTAGACAACTACGCAATGTTTTAGAACATGCTGTTTTGCTTAGTGATAGTAATGTTCTTTCTGCTAGTGATCTGTTGTTGGATTCGCCTGCTAAAACTATCAATTCAGAGAAATTAGAACCAGAAACTCCAGAAGTTATAGAAGTTAAACCATCTGCAAAAGTAACCAACAATGGCCATAAAACTGAAGTCAATCAAATTCAAGATCTGTCCAACTTAACTTTAGATGAAAATGAAAAACTTCATATTGAGCGAGTACTTAAAAGTACTAATGGTCGAGTTGAACCAGCAGCTAAAAAGTTAGGCTTATCTAGAAACTCTTTATACTTAAAAATAAAGAAATTCGGAATCCCTTTATCCAGAAATAACTAAGCCTAACTCTTGGCTTTTAACAACTTTATGGGAAATTCTATTTTTCCCTGATTTTTTTACACTATACATTAATATATCAGCTTCATTAACTAGTAAATCTACTGAATCAGGTACTTCTATAAAAGAAACTAACCCTATGCTAAAGGTTACAGGCCAATTATTTAGTTCCATTGCAGCTAATAATTCTTCTTGTAGCTTATCCATGGCTACTTTAGCATCAATAGGGTTAGTTTCTGGTAATAGCACAGCAAATTCATCTCCCCCTAAACGAGCAACAGAATCTGTTAAACGAGTTTTCTCTTTAAGTATACTTCCAACACAAACAAGTAATTTATCGCCTTCAGCATGTCCTAAATGATCATTAACCCATTTGAAATTATCCAAATCTATATAGGCTAAAGATAAAGGGTGTTGATAGCGATTAGCTCTTTCTATCTCCAAAGCTAGCGTTTCCAAAAATGTGCGACGGTTGGAAACCTTTGTTAAAACATCAGTTCTAGCTAATTGTGTTTCTATATCCCACTTTTTCTTCAAACTAGCTAGAGTAAAAGTTATTATCAAAAAGAAACTTAACTCTACAAAAGCGTTCCAATAAGGTATTGCTGGATTAGAATACATAGTTTGATATCCAGGTAACTTTGCTAAAAACCAATCTAGTGCAGCCAGAAAAGAAACTATAGTTCCTTCAACTTTCCCAACATACCATGCTGCTATAGCAACAGGAATTAAATAAAACAATGACATCGATATTTCCGGGCCTGTCAAACAATCAATTACTCCTGTCAACAATACCAATAAAAGAGCAACCACCATAAAAAGCGGCTTTGAGAAAGAAGATATTTTTTTTAACATCCTATTCATAGCTCACCTATCTAATTCCTAGTAGAAGACATTTAGGCTGTATTAATTTATTACATTAATTTCTTAAGTTGATTTATTTTGTCTCAAATTTAGGGCAAGATTTACCAAATTTATGACAAGAATACTCTGCTACCTAAAAACATAGCTTGCAAAGTCCTATAAACAGCTTGTTCAAGCAATTTTGGTGCCAATTTATATGCTTTTTCAAGTTCCATCACTTGATCAACTATTGGTACAACTAGAGTAAATCCTTGTTTTTGTAAGTTATTATTATCCATTAATATACGAGCAGTAAAAGCAACTAATGGAATACCTGCTATTTTTGCTGCTTTAGCCAACTTAGAAGGCATTTTACCTTGTAGGGTTTGTTCATCTATTGAACCTTCCCCTGTAAAAATTATCTGGGACAGAGAAATTTTTTCATTCAAATTATGACTATCAAAAATTAACTGACTTCCAGAAATGATCTTAGCCTTAAAAAGAGAAACCAATCCTGTTGCCACTCCACCAGCTGCACCTGCCCCTACTAAATTTCTATCAAATTCTGCTGTTTGCATAAGTATATTAGCCCAATGTTCTAGACCTTCTTCTAGCTCTTGAACCATTTGAAGAGTTGCTCCTTTTTGTGGGCCAAATACTTTTGCTGCACCTTTTTCACCTAATAATAGGTTTTCCACGTCAGAGGCTATGATAAGTTCCACTTTTTCTAGTAATTTTATTGCTTCTAGAGCATCTAGCCTAACAATTTGTTTTAGTCCTCTAGCTCCTTTTTCAACTTCTTTACCCTTTACATCTAAAAGTTTTACCCCTAAAGCTTGTAACAAACCTATGCCACCATCTACAGTAGCAGTGTCACCTAAACCAAGAATTATCTTTTTAGCTCCTCTTGCTATAGCATCAACTATTAATTCCCCACAACCATAACTACTAGAAAACATTGGATTGCGCTCAGAGACAGAAAGCAATGCTAATCCACTACTAGCAGCCATTTCTATTACTGCTGTAGTTTTATCTACTAATAATCCATAATAGGCAGAGATTTTTCGATCAAGTGGATCAGAAACTTGGCAATAAATCTTTTCTCCACCAATAGCTTGAAGCAAAGAATCTACTGTTCCAGATCCACCATCAGCTAAAGGAACTTCCCAGATCAAAGCATCAGGTAAAAAATCTTTAACAACTCTTGTTATTATTGAGGCAGCTAAACTTGCAGATATTGACTCTTTAAAATTACTTGGAGCAACTAATATATTCATACTTATTCCTAATTGTTTCGTCATATTGCGCTCGTTTCCTGGGGTTGCGCTCGTTACACTCGCTAAAACCCCAGGCTAATATATTTTCCCAATTCTGAGTTTAGCTAAACTCCAGGCTAATTTTTCACCAAAATCCCACACTAAAGTATTTATTGAAATTGCTCAAATTAATATTAGTTCAACCCATATTAGCCCCAGGTTTTAGCGAGTGAAACGAGCGCTACCTGGGGATTCAAGAAGCGCTACCCTGTTAATATTAGTTCAACCCATATTAGCCCCAGGTTTTAGCGAGTGTAACGAGTGCAACCTGGGGTTCAAGAAGCGCTACCCTGTTAATATTAGTTCAACCCATATTAGCCCCAGGTTTTAGCGAGTGTAACGAGTGCAACCTGGGGTTCAAGAAGCGCTACCCTGTTAATATTAGTTCAACCCATATTAGCCCCAGGTTTTAGCGAGTGTAACGAGTGCAACCTGGGGTTCAAGAAGCGCTACCCTGGGGGTTCAAGAAGCGCAACCTGGGATTAAAAGGATCGGGCAGGGTTACTAGTCAAAAACAACGGCTTATGATATTTTAGTCCCTTTATTTATTACAACTAAATTTACTTGCTTTACTACCTTATTGTAGGGCAAGGATTCAAACACGGATTGAACCGAAATTTAAGGAGCAGCCAAATGAACGAAGGAAAAGTCGTACAGGTAATCGGGCCTGTAATCGATGTGGAGTTTGATGAACAACATCTTCCCCCCATTTATCAAGCTTTACGAATAGTCAGCGAAGGATTTGATATCCCTACCCCATTAGACATTATTGTAGAAGTACAACAACATCTTGGAGAAGGTCGTGTTCGTACTGTGTCAATGTTACCTACAGAAGGTATTGTACGAGGTATGAAAGCAATTGACACAGGTGATGGCATTACTGTTCCTGTAGGTAATGAAACTCTAGGACGTGTAATGAATGTAATCGGCGAACCAGTTGATATGAAAGGACCTATTCAGTCTAAAGTTCGCTATCCTATTCACCGTCATGCCCCAAGTTTTGAAGAACAATCCACTGAAATGCAAATGCTAGAAACTGGTATTAAGGTTATTGACTTAATCCAACCATTCTTACGCGGTGGAAAAATTGGTCTATTCGGCGGCGCTGGTGTAGGCAAAACAGTGTTGATCATGGAGTTAATCAACAACGTAGCTAAAGAACGTAGTGGTTATTCTGTGTTTGCTGGTGTAGGTGAGCGTACCCGCGAAGGTAATGACTTATGGTTAGAAATGCAAGAATCTGGTGTGATTGATCCTGATGATTGGAGAAAATCCAAAGCTGCTCTAGTTTACGGCCAGATGACAGAACCACCTGGAGCACGTTTAAGAGTTGCTCTTTCTGGTTTGACTGTAGCTGAATATTTCCGTGATGAACAAGGTCAAGACGTGCTATTGTTCGTAGATAACATCTTCCGCTTTACTCAAGCCGGTTCTGAGGTATCAGCGCTACTTGGTCGTATGCCTTCAGCAGTAGGTTATCAACCTAACTTAGCTACAGAAATGGGTGAATTACAAGAACGTATCACTTCTACAAAGAAAGGTTCTATCACCTCTGTACAAGCTATTTATGTACCTGCTGACGACTTAACAGATCCTGCTCCTGCTACTGCATTTGCTCACTTAGACGCAACTACAGTGCTTTCCCGTCAAATTGCTGAGCTAGGAATTTACCCAGCAGTAGATCCTCTAGATTCTACTTCTAGAATTCTAGATCCAAACATCCTTGGACAAGAACACTATAACACTGCTCAAGGTGTGAAGAGACTCTTACAACGCTATAAAGAACTCCAAGACATCATCGCCATCTTAGGTATTGATGAACTTTCTGAAGAAGATAAGTTAGTTGTGGCTCGTGCACGTAAAGTTCAACGTTTCTTGTCTCAACCTTTCCACGTAGCAGCTCAATTTACAGGCTTAGAAGGACGCTTTGTAAAATTAGCTGATACAATTCGTAGCTTCAAAGAAATCCTAGAAGGTAAGCATGATGATTTACCAGAACAAGCTTTCTATCTAGTTGGTACTATAGAAGAAGCACGTAAGAAAGCTGAAACTCTTAAATAGCTTATAGCTTCTGTAAACAATAAAATGAACCCGGTAAATGCTTTGCCGGGTTATTAACTCTCTAAAAGATTCTTAAGTAAAAATATGGCAAAGCTAAAGTTAGAAATTATTACCCCTGAACGTGTGTTGCTTTCACAAGAAGTAACAGAAGTACAAATACCAACATTAACTGGTGAGATTGGTATTTTACCTGAGCATACTCCCTTAATTTCTCAACTAGCAATAGCAGGTATCCTCAAATACCGTGATGAGGGAAAAGAGCAAACTGCAGTTATAGGTAGTGGATTTGTTGAAGTTTTCAAAAATAAAGTGACAATACTATCTAGTTTGGCAGAAAAGCCTGAAGACATTAATATAGAAAGCGCTCGCCGTGATTTAGAAGCAGCAGAACGCTTCTTGAAATCAGCAGAAAAAGATCAAGAAGTAAATATTAGTGATGCTTTAGCTAAAGTTGAACGCGCTACAGTTCGAGTTCAAGCTGCTCAAAACAATAAGTAAATTTTAATAGAAAGGTAACGGGCAGGAATAAACCCTGCTCCTACATCAATCTAAAAAAGATGAGGTAATGTAGGAGTAAGGTTTATCCCTGCCCATCTTTATTAGCTTATGCGTGCTGTTATACAAAGAGTTTCCCATGCTCAAGTCACAGTAGAAAACCAGATAATTGGAAAAATTGGCTTAGGAATACTAATTCTTTTAGGTGTAGCTCAATCTGATACAAAATTAGATGCTGATTACTTGGTAGAAAAAATTATCAACCTCCGTATTTT
This sequence comes from Blastocatellia bacterium, assembly GCA_039812885.1. GTDB lineage: Bacteria > Acidobacteriota > Blastocatellia > Chloracidobacteriales > JADJPF01 > JADJPF01. The sequence continues at coordinate 58,416 of JBDIBI010000019.1, read as the reverse complement.
TGCTGATCTTAATGATAAGATGAATCTTTCACTATTGGATGTAAAAGGAGAATTATTAGTAGTATCTCAGTTTACTCTCTTTGGAGACTGTCGCAAAGGAAGACGGCCTTCCTATAGTGATGCAGCAACACCAAATCAAGCAGAAGAACTTTATAATTATTTTGTTAGTCAAGCAATTAAACAAGGAATTAAAACTGAGACAGGAAAATTCCAAGCAATGATGGATGTAGAGTTAGTCAATCAAGGGCCTGTAACAATTCTTTTGGATAGCAAAAAACTTTTTTAACCTGCTTGAAGTTCAAGCAGGTTTTCTAGTTAAATCTAGTAGCCGCCTTTACCAGCAGTCTGAACCACATTTACATTATATGGATAGCTGTAAATAAAAAAATTTACTGGTACAGTACCTTTACATTTTATGGTTAAATTATCCCCATTTTTAACAACTTCTGTTTTTATATCCGCAGGAAAATTGATGTCATCTACTATTTTTTGACAGGATTTTTCTACTAATTTTACATCTCTTCCATTAACAGCAGCTATTCTAGCCTCTTCTTTTATATCATGACTAAGTTGTTGTTCTTTATAGTAAAGAGGCATAATACTGTAGATAATATATCCAAGTACCGCTACTACAACTAAAGCAACTATAAGCTTAGCGTTACTTTCTCCTTTTTGTGATGCCAAATAACGATAAGTTTTATCTTTTTTCATAGATCTTGGCACTGTTCAAGTGCTTCCTCCATAACTAAATATTGAGCCTTGCTGCTAAGGCAATGTTTCAAATTCTTGAAGTATTGTTCAAAAGTAAATCTAAAATTGTGGGATAAAAAACTTTTTACACCTTACATAAGCTAACATAAGTAAGTTTTAGTATCCACCTCTATTAGCTGTCTGCTCTACATTAACATTATAGTTATAAGTATAAACAACAAAGCTAACAGGTATAGTTCCAGTACATTTTATAGTCAAGTTATCACCTTTTTTAATAACATCTATTTTTATAGGTGTAGGAAAATTAATGTTATCTACTATATCTTTGACTCTTTTCTCTACTTTCTTAGGCTCTGCTCCGTTAACAGCACCTTGTCTAGCTTCTTCTTTCACATCATGGTTAAGCTGTTGTTCTTTGTAATAAACAGGCAAAATACTATAAATAGTATACCCAACAATTGTTATTATTGAGAGTGTAGCTATAAACTTGGCATTACCTTCTCCCCGTGTCCCTGCTAAATAGCGATAAATCCTGCTTTTTTTCATACTTTCAGCACTCCTTTTTTAAGTATTGCTTTTATAAAGCTTATCTCTTTTGATTTTTTATAAGCAACGATTTAGTATCCTGAAATCAATTTTCCTAAAACTTGATGAATGACACTTAATGGAACCGATGTTTTAATGATAACACGTCCAATTTCCTCTGGCAGTACAAATGTTAATTGCCCAGCTAAAGATTTTTTATCCTGTTGCATAATATCTAATAATAGATTTATATTTAGGTCTTGTATTGTAGGTAATTGCCCATAGGCATATACTAAATTTTCAATTTCTATAGTTTCTTTTTCAGATATTATACCCAGCTTATTTGCGATGTGTGTGGCAGCTATTATACCATAACCAACAGCCTCACCATGTTTAAATCGTTTGTAGTTGGTCGCTGTTTCTAAAGCATGTCCAAAGGTGTGACCAAAATTAAGAATGCGTCTTTCTCCACTTTCATGTTCATCTCTACTAACAACACCTGCTTTAATAACACAGCAACTAAAAATTATTTGGCTTAATACCTCAACATCACCTGCTAAAATTAATTTCTTCTTTTTTTCTACCAATTCAAAAAGCTTTTTATCTGCAATTACACCATATTTAATCACTTCTTGCATTGCAGCTTTTAATTCTCGTTTGGGCAAAGTAGTTAGGACATTTGGATCAATTACTACTAATTTAGGTTGATGAAAAGCACCTATTAAGTTTTTACCTTTAGGGTGATTTACTGCTGTCTTTCCACCTATTGCAGCATCTATTTGTGCTAAAAGTGATGTAGGAACTTGAACATAATCAATACCTCTTAAGTAAGTAGCGGCAACAAACCCAGTTAAATCCCCTACAACTCCACCACCTAAGGCAACCAAACAATCTCGGCGTTCAACGCGATTTTCAATTAAAAAAGCAAAAAGTTTTTCTGCTGTAGCTAAAGTTTTATATTTTTCACCATCTCCAATAAGAAAGTGATAAAGTTGAAATCCTTCATCTATAAGGCTTTTTGATAAAATATCTCCATATAAACTAAAGATTGGTTTATTAGATACTATTACTATTTTTCGGCAATAAGAAGACAAAGACTGCTTTATGTCTTTACCTAAACAGTAAAGCAGTCCTTTTTCTATTAAAATAGAATAACTACGGTTAGGAATCGCTACATCAATTGACTGCATACTATTTTAAGCGATTCTTTGCCCAAGCAGCAGCAAGTTTATCTGCCAAAGTACCAGTATCGGCTGGCTTTTCAGGAGGTTTTTGAGGTTTTGCTTTTTGAACTTGTGCTTTTTCTACAGGTTTTGTCTCATGTTTTACTTCAGTTCTTCGTGTTTCAGTTCTTTGTGCTTCAGTTCTTGGTGCTTCAGATTGAGGTCTTCTAGTAGGACGAAGAGGTCTTTCAGATCTTTCAGGTCTTTCAGCTTTTTCAACTTTAGCTTCTCTAGGTTCTAGAGCTACTTTAGCAGGAGCAGGTTGAGTATCTTTGATGCTTAAACCTATTCGGCGACGTGCTACATCAACTTCTATAACTTTTACTTTTACCCGATCCCCTACTTTAATTACTTCTGTTGGATTCTTAACATAGCGGTGGCTTAAATTAGAGATATGTACTAGGCCATCTTGATGAACGCCTATATCTACAAAAGCTCCAAAGTTAGTAACATTTGTAACCACACCTTCCAAAATCATATCTAACTCTAAGTCATCTAGAGAGTTAACACCTTCAGTAAAAGTAATTGCAACAAACTCACTACGCGGATCTCTACCTGGTTTAGCAAGCTCATTCATAATATCTGTTAAAGTTAACATCCCTATACTTTCGCCAACAAATTCTTCTAGGTCAATTTTCTTAAGTAAAGATTGGTTGCCGATTAACTCATTAACAGTAACATTTAGCTTAGCAGCCATTTTTTCTACAATAGGGTAACTTTCAGGATGCACAGCAGTATTATCTAAAGGATTAGCTCCATCTCGGATTCTTAAGAATCCTGCTGCTTGTTCATAGGTTTTTGGGCCTATTTTAGAAACTTCTAATAACTCAGCTCTATTATTAAATCTACCATTAGTATTGCGATATGAAACTATTTCTTTAGCAACTGCTGGGCCTATACCAGAAACATATCTTAGTAAAGTTTCGGAAGCAGTATTTAGATCAATCCCTACATAGTTAACGCAAGATTCAACAACTCCATCTAGGGATTTTTTCAAAGCATTTTGATCCACATCATGTTGGTACTGACCTACACCAATAGATTTAGGGTCAATTTTAACTAGTTCAGCTAGTGGATCTTGGAAGCGTCGAGCAATACTAGCAGCACTGCGCACTGTAATATCTAAATCTGGAAATTCCGTTCTAGCAATTTCAGAAGCAGAATAAATGCTGGCGCCAGATTCATTTACTAAAATAGCGCTAATACCTAAGTCAGAAGCTACTTCCTGAGCTAATTGCATAGTTTCACGGCTTGCAGTTCCATTTCCAACAGCTAAAGCACTTACTTGATGTTGCTTAGACAAATCTGTCAATATTTGTTTTGATTCTTCATATTGATTTTGTGAAGTATGAGGATAGATAGTTGTATGAGCAATTAATTTTCCTGTTTCATCAATTACAGCTATTTTACAACCTGTGCGATAGCCTGGATCAAGCCCTAGAACACGGCGTTCGCCTGCTGGAGGAGAAAGCAAGACTTGGCGTAAGTTTTGAGCAAAAACAGCAATTGCTTCTGCTTCTGCACGACGTCTTATTTCTAATCTTACTTCTGTAACTAGAGAAGGAATTAAGAGTCTATCTAAAGCATCAATCAAACATGCCTTTATAAATTCTGCTGTTTCTCCTGTGCGATGAATTAAGAAATGCTCATCTAACATTTGTACCATTTGAATACGATCACCTTCTATCGTATATTTAAGTACATTTTCTTCTTCACCTCGACGAATAGCTAAATAGCGGTGTGAAGGGATTTTAGAGGCAGCTTCTCTAAAATCATAATACATTTCATATTTAGTTGGTTCAGCAGTTTTTTCTTTAGAAGCTCTACTTACCACTACTTCACCTGAAGTAAGTAAATGATTACGAAGTCCTGCACGAATTTCAGCAGTTTCACTAATCCATTCAGCAACAATATGGCTTGCCCCTTCTAAAGCGTCCTTAGGAGAATTAACCCCTAGTTCAGCATTAACAAAAGCAGCAGCCAAAGTTTCTAAATCTTTGTCCAAAACTTTGCCATGTGTTGCAAAGATTTCTGTTGCCAGTGGTTCTAAGCCTTTTTCACGAGCCACAGAAGCCTTTGTTTTGCGTTTTGGTTTATAAGGCAAATAGAGGTCTTCTAATTGATGTTTATCATGACAGGCAGAAATTTGTTTTTCTAGTTCTGGAGTAAGTTTACCTTGTTTTTGAATTACATCTAAAATGGTTTGCTTACGTATTTCTAACTGGCATAATTCTTCAAAGCGTTCTTTTAGATTAGCTATTACAACCTCATCCATTCCTCCAGTTACTTCTTTACGATAACGAGCAATAAAAGGAACGGTTGCACCTTCTTCTAGAAGCCCTATTAAACCATGAATTTGGCGTACGCTATGATTAGCTTTTTGTTCTTCTAGCAGATGTGTTAATGCTAATAGATGAAATTGTTTTTCTTCCTGCTCACTTGGCGGTGTTGTTGAAGTAAGTTCTTCCGTCATGACAAATGCCTCTAAACCATATAAGTTTTAATAGTTGAGTATTACTGTTTACGCTCATATTACATTAGGATTAGCTTAGACACTATCCTAAAAAAGAAAAGTCTTAAACTATATAATAAGTCCTTACATGATATTGAAGGCAACAGATGTTTCCAAAGATGTTCCCGGTTCTAGGTGATAAACACTTTCACCAGTATTTAAACTATTATTTAAGCCCATCCAAGGTTCTACACAAATAAAAGGTTTATCACGCAAAGCCCATATAACTATGTGTTTATAAGGTGGGTCAAAAGTTATCTCAATCTTCCGGCCTTGACCAAAATTGTTAAAACTTACTTTTGGCTCTTTAACATTATGAAAAGCTCCATTAACCTCTGCTGCTTGATCAAAATTAATAACACTTTCAACAGCAAGAGTTTTACCTGTAAGAAAATCATCATATTCATCAGCCGACACCAGAAGTTCTACAGCTGTTTTTTCTGGAGCAGCAAAATAAGGATGAAAACCTGCATAAAAAGGCATAGTTTCTTTAGAGTGGTTTTCATACTTTTGATGTATTTTTAACCCTTTTTGAGTTAGCTCATATGTTAATTTAGCTGAGAAATCAAAAGGATATTGTGAGCGAGTAGTATCATTGCTTACTAATTCTAGGGTAATTTTTCCTGAGTCTTCAGCAAGAGTTTCTTCTAGAACTGTCCAAGGTAAGTTACGAGCAAAACCATGCTGTTTCATTGAATAAGTGTTTCCACTTATTTGACAAGTTCCACCTGCTAAAGGGCCACAAATAGGGAAAAGAACAGGATTACCACCGCGAACGTTTTTACTAGCATCATTAAGGCTATCTCTGTCTAAATAAAAAACATCCCTATCTGCAATAGAAAAGCGAGAAATTATTGCTCCTCGCTCTGGAACAACTTCTAGTAAATTACCTGATGAATCTTTAATAGTGTGTATTTGAAAATGGTCAAAATGATGTTCAGCAATAAACATCTAATACTCCTTATTAATTAGGTTCTCTTGATGTTACTGGTAACCGCATAGTAACATTTTGCACTTTTTCATTACTACTATGGCTAACTGAAGAACGCTCTTGTTCAGAGCTAATTTCTGCCAATATGTTAGGATCTATATGGTCAACTATCTGGAATCTTACTTGAGCTAAACCTAAAATTATTAAGTCATTATGTTGTAATTTAACCCCAAATTTTGGTTTAACTTCCATAGAAAACTTCTTACCTTCTTCCATACGTTCAATTTTGGTTAAATTAGCACTACCAGAATCTTCAATGATAAAACTTCCATCTTGTTGGTAAGTAATTTTAGCATGCTGACGAGAAACACTATTGCACACAGCTTCAGGATCATCATTTTGAGCAAAAACAAAGTCGTTGCGTCTTACAAATCTCCCTGTTTTATCATCTATTACAACACGTAATCGGCCTATATGAGTACTTTCACGAATCATCAAATAGTTATTACGATAAACTTCTGCATTAAGTGCAGTAAGACGTGCAAGCACTGGCATTTTAGAACGACGAACATGTATAGCAATAATACGATGTTTGTCTTGATCAACTATTACATCTGCTATAGAGAGCGTATCTTCGACTTTAGGCCAGGCTAAAGTGACTGAACATCTTTCACTACCAGAAATTATTGCATTATGATTTTGTTTTACAAGCTCTACTTCTGAACGAATAGGCATTAAACATTCTAGTCCAGCAGCTTTAGCTGTATCCATTAATAGGCGGATAAATTCTGGAGAACAAAAAATTATTTCCAAGGGTTCTATTTTGTCTGGTTTGCTTTCCAAAACATGGACTGTCAATATATGAGGCAAATACTTATTATCAGCCCAGCGAAATTGTTGTAGCCTTACTTGTTCAGCTAGTTGAGCAGCTACTTCCCTTGAATCAATATCTCTTGGAGTTAATTTTGACTGTGCAGCAATACTACGGGCTAAATATTGCTCTATTTTTCCTAGGCATTCATTAAGCATTTCCATAAGTTTTTCTTTCACAATTGTAGATAGGATTGAGTATCTAATACCATAAACAGAGGTTTGCTTCAAGGGTAGATCTTGAGCTTGTTAATTTTCTGTTATTATAACTTATTATTATAACTTATTTCAGCAAATAATAGGTTTTTAATTTACAGCAAAATCCTACTAATGTATTTATAACAGTGATTAAGTTTAAAGAATTCTAACTGCTAAATAAAAAGATTTTATTTCTTGAAGCTTGTCAAACGAACTTTTACCAGTGATGCAACAGCTTGTTGAGATTGTGCTGAAGTCAAAATCTGATTATAGCGTTGTTGTAAAAAAGGCTGACTAGAGCGAATCTCCCCTGTAGGCATAATTGATAGACAATCAGCTTCTAACTCTGCTTGATAAAGAAGTTCATTTCTTGCTTTGCCACTCACCCAAGGAGTTGCTAGTATTTTTTCTAGTTCAGAAATATTGTTTGCTGTAGGCTGGAGCAAAACCCTCAACATAGCATCAAAACATTCTTGCTCATAACGTTTGCGTATTCGAACTAAGTAAATACCAAAAACTATCAACAAACTTACTGCAATAGCCGCGAACACAATCGTAACCCAAAAATCCATTTTTTCTTTTATCTCACTTCTCTCTGAAACTTCTTGGGATTTATTTCAGTTTTATTAGTATATTTGAAAGTTTGGTTGGTAGGAGCATTTTAACACTAATATGGGGGGGGTTGGCTATAAGTAATTTACTTAGTTGAGTTTTCACCTAAACAATAATTCTTATATATAAACATTTAGCTAAGAAACTATAAGTAGGATATTACTAGTAGCAAAAAAGCTTAATCTATATAAACTTTTTTTTCGTAAAGATATTTTATTTTCTTTCTATAATTTTTAATTATAATTCAGTATTAGGAAGGTAATCATGTTTTGGTTAATTTCGCTTTTAATAGTGAGTTTGATTTTTTGTGCAATCGGATGGACACTTTATTTTCAAGAAAGAAAAAAATATTTGTTAACTCATATAATAATAAGTGAGTTACAAAAATTATCTTTTGATTGGCAACAAAAAAATATGATCCTAGAAGAGTCCACTGAGGTTTGGAAAAAGGCTGCTCAAGTTTGGAAAAAAACAGCAGAACTTCACCAACATTCCGCAAACTTATGGAAGGATCTTTACCTGCAAACTGAAGAGTCTTCTGATGAAGAAGAATTTATCAATTAGAGTTGAACCTATTTTATCTTTAATTGGTTTAAAGCTGTAATTTCAGACAAGCTTGGCTTTTTATAGGGAGCAGTAATAGTCTTTAATTTACTGAGATATTATGAAACATTTGATTGTAATTTTATCTTTTATGTTAATCTGTCTTTGCCCTGTAGCTAAGGCTCAAAACCTTTCTCAAGCCATTTCCACACAAAAACCCTCCTCAACACCTTCAAATCAGAATATTTTAGAAAATGAAAATGATCCAACTCTTGTTTCAGTAGAAGTATTAGGCTTACGTGGAGGTTCTTTTTTTAAGAAACCTGCCATTGCAAAAACCCCTAAAACTTTGTTAGAACGTGCTGGAGAATTATATAAAGAAGGTGTTTTTCAGCGTCGTCGTTTTGATGAAACAGGTCAACCAATAGAAATGGAAAGTAATCATCTCTACTACCGCCGAGATGCTATTTCTTATACCAAAGGAATTATCCTTTATAAATTCTTTGATGGACGTATGGATTTGGGTATTTATAGACGTAATTTTGCACCTGCAACTACCTTGCTCACTGGTAAACTATCTCCAGACTTTGCACAGGGAGATTCTAATGCTGTAGTCTTTCGTAATGGTTCAAAAATCTTTTTTAGTCTAAGAGTTAACTTAAGTAAATAACCTTATTTTGATTTACTTGCTAATAAAGTAACAGGAGCCAAATTTCCAAAAGTTATTAGTTTGAAAAATAGTGTTCCTAAAGTTGAACTAACTATTTTTGCATCACTTAAGCCTGCTTTAGCAAGATTTGCCTGGTATTCTTTACCATGTCTAATATCTTCAAGTACAACCTGTCCGCCAGCTTTAAGTACTCGTGCTATTTCTTTCATAGTTTGTTCTCTATCTTCAGCTTGATAGAGGTTATGTATAGCAGCACAAGAAACAATCACATCAAAAGTTCCATCTTCAAAAGGAATCTTGCGCATATCGGCAGTTTTAACTTCTACTAAATTGGCTACACCTTCAATCTTTGCATTTTCTAGAGTTGCATCAGGGCGATTATCTAACAAGTCTTCTTGTTGCCAAAGATCTATTCCAAAAGCTTTCCCAGTAGAAAGACGTTTTGCAGCACCTATTAACATCAAACCTCTACCACATCCAATATCTAAAACCTGTTCATCTCCTCGCCATTTAACTAAGTCTAGTAACTTTTCACGCTCTTTTATTTTCCCAATTTTACTTGACCAAAGCATGTAAAAACCCATTGAACCACAACCAATAGCTGTTCCAATACAAGTGCCTAATAAATCAAATATCATTAATCTTTTAGGCACTATACCGGAAGTAATTCCAATTATCACCAATATAGCTACTCCAGAAGCAATAAATAAATTGCGAACTACGCCTGGAGCATCTATTCCATAATCAGGTTTTGATTTTTGACTCATAAACTATTGGTTTATACTTAAGCTATACACTAGTCAATTTTTCAGCTAACAGTTTTTCTAAGTGTTCCATATCTGGCTCAATAGAAATAGGAAGCCCAGCCGCTTGGCGAGCAGTTTGAACATCTTTTAATCCGTTTCCAGTAATAGCAACTAGTGCAGATTCATTAGCTTTAACAATTCCATGTATTTTGGCATGTTCTAGTCCAGCCAATGCAGCAACTCCAGCAGGCTCACCAAAAACAGCAGCTCCTCTAGCAGCAAGTCTCATAGCTGAAAGGATGTCTTCATCCTTGACTTCTATCATTTCACCATTGGAATCTTCTATAGCTTTAAGAGCTTTGCGCCAATTTCTAGGTTCACCTACACAAATACTATCAGCAATGGTATGTGCATCAGAAACAACTAAATCTTGTTTAGTGTGAAAGGCTTTAGCTATTGGGCTTGCACCTATGGCTTGAACGCCTAACATACGAGGTAAACGAGGAATAAATCCTAGTTTATGCATCTCTACAAGACCTTTCCAAGCTCCAGCGATTGTGCAACCATCTCCAACAGAAAAGACTACCCAATCTGGGATGTTATCTCCCATTTGTTCAGCAATTTCTAGCCCAGCAGTTTTTTTACCTTCAACTAAATAAGGATTTACAGCTGCATTACGATTATACCAACCAAAGTGTTCACAAGCCTTTTGACAAAGCGCCCAAGCTTGTTCATAGCTACCTTGAACACGCAAAACTGTAGCACCAAAGATTAACAATTGAGTAATTTTAGGCTCTGGAGCACGCTCAGGAACAAAAATAATACTTCTTAGCCCCATAGCAGCAGCAAAACCAGCCAAAGAACTAGCAGCATTACCTGTAGAAGCACAAGCTACAATTTTAGCGTGTTTTTCCACTGCTTTTACTACTCCAACAGAGCTAGCTCTATCTTTAAAAGAAGCTGTAGGATTACGGCCATCATCTTTTATATAAACAGTCTTTACTCCTATTTCAGCTGCAATTTTAGGAGCGTTATAAATAGGTGTCCAACCTACTTGAAGATGTGGCAAAGTCGTATCCTCTGCTATAGGTAATAATTCCTTGTATCGCCAGTGATTTAGCTCACGATTGGCTAAAGTGTCTTTATTTAGCGTCTCTGCTACTAGATCATAATTATATTCAATGTCTAATACACCTTCCAACCCACACTTAGAACAAGTGTATTCTTGTTCTAAACCATAAACAGTTTGACATTTTACACAGCGAAGTTGATTAATATGTTTAGTCGTCATTAATTTCCCTATCTTTCTAACTTATTAAGAAATATTAAGATAATTAACTTTTCCACTATTCATAATTCCATCTAATAATGATGATAATACGTAATAGTAGTAGTCATCTATATTATCACCTATTGTAGCTTCTTTCAGCGCTTCTATTTTTTGACATGTATTTGTTGTAAGATCAAACAATAGCAAGATTTTTCCATTAGTAAAGCTAGCTTTATCTACTTGTCTTTCAACAGTTAACAAATATTCTTGCTCATTAAATCTACCATAAACTTTATCCTCTGCTTCTGTACGCTCAAAATAGCATCCATCATGCTTGCTATGAAGTCTCATTGCTTGAAGTGTTCCAAAGAAACGAGGTTTTTCTACATAAGGCCCACCTTCCTCAGGACAAAATACATCACAATTACCACATTCATTGCAGAAATCTGCAAAGTTGCCTATTTGATGAGCTTTATCTATTTTTAATGTCTTGCTAGGTAAAGAGTTAATACCTTGCTCACTAATTTGATAAAGAGTACAGTTTACCTCTAAGGGTTTTAACTGATAGACAAAATTAGCATCATTTGGACAAACAGGAATACATTTATCACAATTTATACAATCATATAACCATAACTTAGAACCTATTTTCTTTGGTACAGCAGAATTTTTTTGCTTACTATAACGCACATCAACTGTAGTGCGTGGAACTATAGTCTGTGTGTTTAACCAACTAGCCTGTTTTACTATGTTAGGATATATATTTTCTAATGTCGGTAAAACATCCCCAACCATCAATGGATACTTGGCTTTAAGCTCTTCCTCTAACTTACTAACCTGCTTAACAAAAAACTCTTGTAAAGATACTTTTGTCTCTAATTCTCCTTCACTACCTTTACTTAATACCTCTTCTATTAAAACTATAGTGTTATCAGACCAACGTTTAATTAATTTTTGTTGTTCACTACTAAAATGTTCCCATTTATTAGGTAACTGATCAGGTAATTGTGAGAGTACAGTATTTATAGCTTTTGATGCATGGCCTTCAGCTTTAATAATAAAGTCTCCAATATTGTCTACTTGTAGAGAATGCATTTTTTGAGCTAATCGGTTTAAGTAGCCAGGTAAGCGGCCATAACCACCTGGACGAAGCAAATCTGTACAAGTAGTCACTGGGACAAAACCTTGGGCAACAGCATCAGGAAAATTATTTTGGTCTATCCCAGCAGAGAAAGAAATTGGCAAATCATCACCTACAGCCTCTCGAAACTTTTTGACAAGGTTAAGTGTAATTACATGCAATGGTGCACCTGATAAATACATTTCTTCATCTTTAAAGAAAGTTCGGTGATTACGTACTACTAAAGTATTAGAGAACTTTGCTCCAAGTTTTTTACCTTTTTTAGCAGCTAATTTTCCTAAGCGATCACAAATTTCTAGAGCTTGGTCAAACTGTAAATCTTTGTCAAAAGCCTCTTTAGTTACTTTAATTTCTTGATAACCAAGCTGATCATGCAGCAAATATTCTACAGCCTCTTTCCCTAGCAATGTTGGATTCATTTTAATAATTGTATGGACATTTAGTTCATCTAGTAGAAACTCTACAATTTTTTCAATTTCATTAGCTGGACAGCCATGAAAAGTGGAAAGAGTAATAGAATTACTAATTTGAGGGTTAAACTCAAGATTTTTATATTTAGCAAATTCTGGAGGGATTTGTTTTCTAAGGCGTTCTATGATTTCAGTAGCATTACGCATTTGTGCCATCCATTGACAGACTTGGGATGACTTAATACCTGCTAGATCATAGCCCACACTCATATCATAAATTGTATTGCCCGAGTTGCCTTTTGTTCCTGGAATTATTTCTGCCTCGCGCAAAATTTCAATCAACATTGAGCCTGCAACATATTCTTCTAAAGACACTGGGAGCTTAAGTTCTTGTGACCATTCAACATTATAGCCAACATTAGTAGCATCAATACAAGGGCGAGGAATTTTCAGTTCATCATTAATTTGAACTGTTTTTAGCTCAATAATTCTTGCACCTGCAAGCCAGGAAAGCACAAGATTTTGAGCAAGTTGACTTTGAGGACCTGCGGCTGGGCCTACAGGGTTGCCAGCTTGAAGTCCATGCAATTGCACAGAAAAATCTAGTTTGCCATCATTTTGATAAAACTTAGTTTTAGGTAAGTCAAAAATTTTCCCTTCTTTTTCGTATTCTAGGAAAATCCTTTTTAACAAGCGAGGAAAAGCAACAGTGTAAAGTTCTACCAATGATAGAAACCCCCTAAAATAAATATGTTAGCTAACTATCAAATCGCAATTATATGCAAAATAGTTATTTTTAGGTAAAGAAATCTTTGATTTAGTTTGACAAGAAAAATTTTTACTAGAAATGGAAAAAGCCAGCTAGCCTAAATAGCCGCTGGCTACGAGTGCTTTATCTAGAAATCTAGAACTGAATGAAAAAAAGTATATATAAAAATTCCCCATCCTGCAAAACATTTATCGCCAAATTGCCTAATATATTTTTGATCTGTTGGTTATCTGGTTTAATATTTAGCTTTTTCTCAGAATAAAAATTTGATTTTATTGCAAAAAAGTCTTTTTACTTCATTCTTTAATTAATAAATACTTTAGGAGTTATTTTTATAATGGAAAACTTGGTATTAGCCAATATTACACACAGACCTATGCGGACTCTTATGACAGCCATAGGCATATCTATTGGAATAGTCTTAATTTTAGTGATTGTAGGTCTTTCACATGGGATGTTACTAGATCGCGGTGCTAGAGAATCCAATATGGCAGCAGAAATTATTGTGCGTCCTGCTGGTAGTTTTACTGCTGGCTTGGTTTCTAACACTCTATCAATGGATGTTAAAACTGTGGAAAAAATCCAGCAAATTGCTGGAGTAAAGGCTGCTACTCCAATAGCACAATATATACAAAATACTGGCACTGGTATAGGGTTTCGTGTTACAGAAGGAATTGTCTATGATAGCTATTCACAAACTACTGGTATGAAATTAATTAAAGGACAAGCTCCTAGTAATGATACAGAAGTAATTGTTGATGAAGAATATGCTAATGAACGTAAATTAAAACTTGGAGATGAAGTAAAAACACTAGATAAAAGTTTTAAGCTATCTGGAATTTTTTCTCCTACAGTTGGATCACATATTAAAGTTCATTTATCAATGATCCAAAATATGCTTTCAGCAGAAGACCGTTGTACTATGTTTTTAGTTCGTTGTGCTGAAGGAACTGATCAACAAGCTGTTGCAAAAAAAATTAGCGAATCAATTCCAGATACTCAAATAATTTTTACTAAAGACTTGCCACGCCTTTATTCTCAAGGAATCCCAGCTTTAGATGTGTTTTTAAAAGTCCTTGTTGCACTATCTGTTTTTATTAGCACATTAGTTATTTTACTCTCAATGTATACTGCAATTATTGAGAGAACTAGAGAAATAGGCATTCTAAAAAGCCTAGGAGCTTCAAGTCTTTTCATTATTTGGGTTATAGAAAAAGAGGCTCTAGCTATTGGAGTTATAGGTGTTTTACTAGGTTATGCATTAGCTTTTACATCTAAACTTCTCTTAATTAAACTTACTAGTTTACAGAATGTTACTTTTGAGTGGGATTGGTTATTAATAACAGCTTTAATAGGTATTTTAGGAGCAGTAATAGGAGCGCTCTACCCAGCTATTTATGCTGCTCGTCAAGATCCAGTAGTAGCTTTAAGTTATGAATAAATAGGTTATAAAAATAATGGTATCAGACAAAAAAACTTGGGTTAAAGGCAGTCATGAAGCTAGGGTTGAATCATTTTATGGCTGGGGAGCAGAAAATTATGGTGACTTTCACAAAGGCTACTTAAATTTTGGCCTTTGGGAAGAAGGTGTAAAAAACTATGAAGAAGCTGCTGAAAATATGGTCTATCAAATGGCTGAACTAGCTGGAGTTAACCAAGATAGCCATTTGCTTGATGTTGGTTGTGGAATGGGAACTCAAGATATTTATGTCTTAGAAAAGTTTAAGGTTAAACAAATAGATGCCTTAGATGTTACTTGGAAACATATTGAAATTGCTAGAAAACGGGCAGAAACTCATAAATGTAGTCACCAAATCCACTTTCACCATGAAAGTGGAATAAAATTACCCTTTCCAAATCAACACTTTACCAATGTTATTAGTATTGAAGCAGCAGAACATTTCAATACTAGACAAACTTTTTTAGAAGAAGCTTTTCGTGTGTTAAAACCTGGTGGCGGTATTAGCATTGGTGATTTTACACTCAAACAAGAACCTAAAACATTTATGGAAAAGCTTGTTGTTGAGTCAGCACGCTCACTTTGGAAAGTTCCTGATGATAATGTCTATTCTATAGAAGTTTACAAAGAAAGACTTAAACGGGCAGGATTTGAAAATGTTGCAGCTAAAGAAGTTGGAGCATTAACCATTCCAGGTTATTACTATGAACAAAGCCGCCCAGAAGTTAAACAAGCTGTTGGGAAAATTCGTGGTTTTGTTGCTGGACGACTTGGTTTTATTATTGATATAGCAGTATTTCAAGCATTTAAAAAAGGCTTGTTGGAATATGTTTTAATGAGTGCAAGAAAACCTAAATAGTCTGCCTAATTATATTTTATCAATATCAATGCCTAATGCTTTTAACTTTGCAGCCATTTTTTCCATTTGTTCTTTTTCTTGAGCAGATTGTTGTTGTGCTTTTTGTAATTCTTGTTCTAGTTGATCTGCTCGTACCCTTTCTTGATCTGCACGTATTTTTTCTTGATCTGCTCTTTCTTCGCCTGTAAGAATTAAGTGCCCTTGCTCATCACACCAACGCAACCAAGTAGCTGAAGTGCCTTCAAAAGTACCTTCCCATAAAGTCAAACCCAAACCAATTTCAGATAAAAAATTTTGGTGATACTTTATATACCTACGTAAATCTAACAATGCATAAACATTTAAAATATCATCACTTAATTCCTGAAATGGATCAAAAATTACATAATATGGAATACGCATACGAGCATAGCGTTCCATTTTTTTGGTATTTTCTTGACCAATTCGGTTGGAAACAACCTCAATAACAACATCAGGAGGTTTACCAAATTGCCAAAGCATATAAGAGCGTTGTTCTGTAGGCCAATTTTTTTCCGTAATTTCAACATCTAGACTAAGTAACATATCTGGAACTACTGGTTCATGATAGATATCACTAAATAACCCTACATTAGCTGTGGCAAGAAATGAAATATTTGGTTTCCAACTGCTATAAAGAGGCTCTGTAAGCAAGCGTTGTTGTTTTTCAGAAAAAATATTATCCACAGGAGTGTCATCCTCCGTAACTAATTGCGGGATATTGAATTTTGAGAATTGTTCTGACATAAATGTTAACCTAATACATACAAAGTATAAGCGAATGTAACATATAAGCGAAATAATTTGCAATACTAAGTAACTTTCTTTTTTTAATACCTACCACTATGGCTGGAAATGTTTTTTTCCATTGATATACTAGCCAAGCTAAAAATTTTCTTCATGCCTCAAATTCCTCTAAACAAAAAAATTTAGTCAGCCATTGTAGGAGAGAAATTTATGCTGGAATGGGCACTACTGGTCTTACAACTTGCTATAGGTATAATTATTATTGGTGGAATGGTTTACTATTTCATTGCTATTATAGCAGGAGTTTATCTTAACAAGCGCAAAACCAACAACTTCCAACCTCAAAATATTCCCATAAGTATCCTCAAACCCCTAAAAGGAGTTGAGGATGGTTTAGAAAGCTACTTGGAAAGCTTCTATACTTTGGATTATCCAAAATATGAGCTTATTTTTGCTGTTCATAGTGAAGATGATCCTGCAATTAAAATAGTGGAAACATTAAGTGCAAAATACCCTAATACTTTAGCTAGACTTATAATTGCTAAAAACCCTTCTTACAATAATGCTAAAGTATTTAGTCTAGAGCAAATGGCTAAAGTAGCAAAATTTGACATTTTGGTAATTACAGATAGTGACACTTCTGTTTGCAAAGATTACCTTAGTGCTTTAGCTACAGCATTTGCATCAGAACGTGTAGGAGCAGTAACTAATCTTTATCGTGGTGTTGGAGCCAATGATTTTTGGTCAAAGCTTGAAGCTTTAGGGATGAGCACTGAATTTATGTCTGGAGTTATTGTTGCAGAATGGTTAGAAGGAATGAAATTCACCCTTGGCCCTTCAATGGCTATTCGTAAATCAAACTTAGAGCAAATAGGTGGGTTTGCAGCAATGGCAGATTTTCTAGCAGACGATTTTGTTTTAGGAAATTGGGTTGCTTCTGCTGGGTCAGAAGTGGTTCTATCTACTCATATTATCAATCATCATGCTACTTCTCCAGGTTTTTATTCTAGCTTTAAGCATCGTTTAAGATGGAATCGCAGCACAAGATTTTCAAGACCTTCTGGTTATATTGGTCAAGGTTTTACTTATGGCCTATCATGGGCATTTATTGGAATGTTTCTTCTACCTCCCAATTGGGCTATAACATTGCTAATGTTGACCTTATTACTAAGAATATGTTTAGCCATTAAAGTTGGTTTCTTTCTACTAGAAGATAAAACTGTATTAAAAAGGCTTTGGTTAGTTCCAATTCAAGATCTTATAAGTTTTGCTTCTTGGGTTGGAGGGTTTTTAGGACGAGAAATTTCTTGGCGAGATCGCCGTTTTCGTATTGTTGAAGGCGGTCGTTTCATTCCTGTTGAAACTAAATAGCTTTATAACTTATTTAACTCTCTTTATAATTTATTGATTTTAATAATGGGCAAAGATAAGCCCTTTCTTTACATTAATTTATGAAAATCGACAAATATGAATGGATAGTAATAGCTCTTGCTGCTTTTATTTTTCTTACTGCTTGTATTTCCCCCCCAGGTTTAATGGATGATGTGGATGCGGTTCAAGCACAAATTGCAAGAACAATGCTTGAATCTGGTGATTGGGTCACAGCTAAACTTAATGGAATTGCTTACTTAGAAAAACCACCTCTAAAATATTGGATGATGGCTTGTCTATATATTGTTTTTGGTGTTCATGATTGGGTAGCACGCTTAGCTGTTGCCATAGCAATTGTTGGGCTTTGTTGGGCAGTATTTCGTTTTGCTTTATGGGTTACAAACTCAAAAACAGCAGCCTTTTACTCTGGCCTAATTATTACAAGCTCTATTGGACTCTTTCTTTTTACAAGATTCTTAATTCCTGACGTGTTAGTTACCCTAACTATTACTACTGCTATATGGTCATTTTTAGGAATAATAGATGATGAGAAATCCCCTAATTATTGGGTTGTAACTGGTGCTATCTCTATTGGCCTAGGCATTTTACTGAAAGGATTTATAGCTATAGTATTTCCTTTAGGTACAGCTGGGCTATATTTATTTCTAACCAAACAAGCATTTCAAAAAGAAACTTGGAAGAAGCTTAATTTACCGTTATTTATCTCTATTATCTTGATAATAGCATTACCTTGGCATATCCTAGCAACCTTACGTAATCCGCCATACTTTGAATTTTCTATGGTTAGTGAGCCAGGAAAATATAGAGGATTTTTTTGGTTTTATATTTTTAATGAACATATTCTAAGATTTTTAGGTAAACGTTTCCCACATGATTATAACACTGTTCCAATAGTGTCTTTCTGGTTATTAAATCTGCTTTGGCTTTTTCCTGGGAGTGCATTTTTACCAACTCTAAAAACGCTTAAATTTAGCCTAAAGCCAGAAAACCGACTTGAGAAACTTTCTTTGCTAGCTCTATGTTGGATAGCTGTTGTAATGGGATTTTTTAGTTTTTCAACTAGACAAGAATATTATTCAATGCCAATTTATCCAGCCTTAGCACTACTAATTGGAATAGCTTTAAGTAAAAAGGAAGAGTTGCCTAAATTTGGTCGATGGCTTATCACTACAGTGTTTGGAATTTCAGCTATTGCAATTTTGGCTATTCTCTATTTGGTAAGAAATTCAGTAGCTAAAGGTGATATTTCTAATGCTTTAGCTAAAAGTTCAGATGTTTATAATGTCTACACCTTATCATTAGGACATCTTGGGGACTTAAACCTTAATTCCTTTGCTTATCTAAGGTTTCCTCTTGTATTAGCGCTAATAAGCACTTTTGTTGGGTTATTATCAATGTATTGGGCTAAAAGGAATCGGAACATAGCTTTTGTTCTTTTAACTGTAACGATGTTGATTTTCTTTCAAGCTGCAACCCAAGCCTTAATTGTGTTTGAGCCTTATCTAGGTTCTCGCCCTTTAGCTGAAGCGCTTAAAGCCTCTCCTCCAGGAAAATTAGTGGTAGATAACCAATACTATGTTTTCTCTACAGTATTTTTTTATACTAACCCTAAACAAGCATTACTACTTAATGGACGAGTTACAAATCTATCCTATGGTTCATATGCTCCAGGAGCTCCAAATGTATTTATTAATGATGAAGAATTTAAAGATCTTTGGCTAAAAACGGAACGCTTTTATTTGCTGGTGGAAGCACCTGCGTTTGGTCGGTTACAAAAATTATTGGGAGAAGATAAATTTCATTTGGTAAAAGAATCTGGTGGGAAATTATTACTTACTAATCAACCATAATACCTTTGGATTTGCGCTTCTAAACCCGGGGTTGCGCTCGCTAAAGCTCGCTAAAACCCCGGGCTAATATGGGTCGAACTATTATTATTTTGAGTTATTTCTAGTAGGCTTTCTAAAATTTGAAAACAGAAAACCCTGACTAATTAGGCTCTCTAAAATCTAAAACCCAGAAAACCCTGACTAATTAGGCTCTCTAAAATCTGAGAACAGAAACTCTTGAATAAAAGGCTTAGGGTTTTCTAGCAATAATAACGTGATCCATCCAAGTTCCATCAGGAATTTCTTTTACTTCTGCTTTTACAAAACCCACATCATAGAGCCAAGACATAATCTGAGAAGCAGTATAGGTTTCTCCCATTGTCATATTTAAGCTAAATAGTGCTGGTAATAAGGGCTTAGCTTCTTCATCATCTAAGAGCATTTCTTGAATTATTACAAGGCTATTACTTGATAATGCTTTAAAAGCTTTACGTAATATTTTCTTACAAGTTGCTTCTGAAAAGCCATGTAAAACACCAGAAATTAGCATTACATCATATTCTTCATCATAAGTATGGAAAGGGACTTGAGCTGCTTTTACAATTATACGATCTTTTAATCCTGAGGCTTCAATAATTTCTTGAGCATAAGGGACAACTTCTGGATCATCCAAAACAGTAGCTTTTAGCTCAGGATTTCTTAGACAAAGCACCGCAGCATAAGTGCCTGGCCCACCACCTACATCACAAAGGTGTTTGTAATTTGCTAGATCTAAAAGCTTTGCTAGGGCTTCTGCCTGACCACTCATAGCAACATTATGTGAGCTAAGAATCCAACTTCGGCTAGTTTCTTGGTCAGTACGTTCTGTTGTTTGACTATCATTGCGAGAGCCTGTTTGAACAGTGTTTGCCAATGTGCCAAAGCGTTCCCACAAAGACCCTAAGTGGAGTAAAAAAGCTCCTTGGTAATGTGGCTTATATTCTACTAAATACTGTGAAGCTGTTGCTGAGTTGCTAAAATAATCTTGGCTTTTTTCTAGTATTCCCATTGCAGCACAAGCTGTTAGCAATTTTTCAGTCCAGCGTCTATTTAAGCCTAATTTGCGAGCTAAGGAATCACTAGAAGAAGGATTGTTTTCTAGCTTTGTAAATATTCCCAATTTAATGGCTGCAATCAATGCTCCTGAAGCCCAAAATCCTGTGGCAATCTCGTAAATTTTCTTAATATCTGCTTGATCACTACTTGATTCTGAAGAAGTTTTTTTTCCAGCTACTTTAGTCTTCGTTTTCGATTGTGGAGAATCCATAAAATATTCGTATTGTCCCCTTGTTGACATAGTGAAAAGATGATTAGAATTAGTAAATTTTATCACGGTTTTGTAAATTAAATAGTAGCAAATTAAATATATATTTCGTTGAAAATAAAAAAGGAAGTTTTATGAGAGGGAAAATACTAATTCTTACAGCAATAATCTTTGCTAGCTTAATCTTTAATATATTTTCTGGACAAGCAGAAACTAAAAACTTACAAATTTCAGGAAAGCCTTTTATCCCTATTAAAGCCCAGCTTAAAGAACACCTCTCAGCTAATAAAGAAATTTCCGGCACAATATACTTTCGTCTAAGAGATGAAGATAAACTAGATGCTTTGCTAGCAGAACAACAAGATCCAAATAGCCCTAATTATCATCGTTGGTTAACTCCAAGAGAATTTGGAGAAAGCTTTGGAGCGTCAAACTCTACTTATGAAAATACAATAAATTGGTTAAAGCAATCTGGTATTAAAGTATCACAAACTTGGTCTAATCACTTAAGGCTAGATTTCATAGCCCCAAGTTCAGAAATTGAAAAAGTCTTTCAAGTTCAAATGCAGCTATTTGAAATGGAAAATCAAACTTATTATGGACATTTGGAACAAGCTTACTTACCAGTTAATCTTGCTCAAGATGTACTAGATGTAAAACTACATAATTTTCTTTTTACCCAACCAACCATTAAACATCAAAAAAACACTGTTATTTTACCTAATGCTATGGATAAAGGGCGTTTTTCTATTGGCCCACAAGACCTACATACTATTTATAACTTTAAACCTTTATTTAGCAATGGTATAGAGGGAAATGGTCAAGCAATTGGAATTATAGCTAGAAATGATTTTAATATATCTGATATTAGTGATTTCCGGAGCTTTTTTAAGCTACCTAATGTAGATGTTGTAAAAATTCCTGCTGGAGGCCAAATTGTAGACCGTGGTGGTATAGAACTAGTGGAAGTATTGATAGATACACAACTTTCTGGTGCAGCAGCACCTAAAGCAACTGTTCAGGTAGCTGTAGCGGATAAAGACAATGATATTGATCAATCTTTAGCATATTTTCTAGATAAACTACCTGATACCAAAGTATTAAGCATTAGTTTTGGAGAATGTGAAAAATTCCTCTTTCCTCAATTTGAAGCACTTTTTAATAATCTCTATAAACAAGCTGTAGCACAAGGTCAAACTGTAGTAGTTTCTTCTGGGGATCAAGGTGCAAATGATTGTGGGGATGGTTTAACAGCACAAGTCAATGCATTAGCTGCAAGTCCTTTTGTTACTGCTGTAGGAGGCACATCTTTAAAAGTTGCCACTGATGACAATGGAAATGTTACTTCTTATCAAGGTGAACAAGCTTGGAGAGGTAGCGGCGGCGGAGTAAGTGTATTTTTCCCTCGTCCTGATTATCAAACTGCGGCAGGAATCTCTTTAACTGGTCGCACTGTGCCTGATGTAGCATTACTAGCGGATCCTTCTAGTCCAGGATTTTTTATTTTCCAAGATGGTTCAACTCGTGTTTTTGGTGGAACTAGTACTTCTGCTCCTGTTTGGGCAGGAATTTTAGCTTTAACCAATCAAGCAACCAAGTCAAATGGATTAGGCAATGCTAACAGTCGTATTTACCAGTTAGGCCAAATACAACAAATGAGTGCTAGTCCTTTGCCAGGTTTTTTTAATGATGTAATAGAAGGAAATAATGCATCTGCAACATTACCTGGTTATAAAGCTTCTCCTGGCTATGATTTATGTACAGGCTGGGGAACACCTAATGTCAACCGGTTTGCTATGAGTTTTGGATCTATTCCAGATAAGCAAAGAGAATTATTTCTTATTTTTCCAAATGGTGGAGATTTTTTACCTAAAGATCAAAAAATTACAGTTCGTTGGAATCTCTTAGATACTTTAGCTGTTAAGGCCACTAGTCAAGATATACTTTTGTCTATGGATGAAGGTGCAACATTTAAAGCTATTGCAACAAATTTAGCTGCAACTGCAAGGAATTTTGATTTTACAGTTTCAAAAGCTACAGCTAAGGCACGATTCCGCGTTGTTGTACATACTACTGATTCTAATACAGTTGTCACAGATACAAGTGATGCTAACTTAAATATTGGGACTGATTTAACTATAGATTTTGCGCGTTATTCTGTTTTAGATACTCGTTTAGAAATAGAAGGAAGCGGATTTTCTCAAAAAGCTAAGTTGTTTGTAAATGGAACTATGATTGATCGCCAAGCCAAGTTAGTTAATGAAAAATTATTATTTAAAGGTAAGCAAAATAAACTAAAACTTAAGCCTGGTGAAAATATTATATCTATAGTGGTTGATGGAATAAGTTCTGCTAACTACAAATTATTCTTATAGTTATATATTGTGCTTTTACAATTTTACAAACTAACATTGATCTAAATCTTTGTATATTTATTTTGCTTTTGATGTTAATATAGCGAATCCTGTAAAAAAATAATGCAACCTAGGTGAATATGCTAAGACTTATCTTGCAATCCGTAGAAATTTCTGAAAATAATGGACAGTGCCAAGCAACTGTAACTCTACAAAATGGTGAAACTCAACTTGTAGGAACAGCAGACCTAACTTCAACAAATGATGAGTTTGTTATTGTTGCACAAGCCACTTTAAATGCAGTACGACAAGCACTACCTTCAAATATAGATCTAGATTTAGATAAAGCTGCTCCAATAAAACATGATAGTATTGATAAAAATTTGCTTGTAGTTACTATTGATTATAATACTAATGGTAAATCTGTACAGCTAACAGGTACTTGCTTAAGTAATGATGAGAAGGCAACACATAATATTGCTAAAGCTACGTTGGATGCCACTAACCGCCTAGTTGCCTATTTATCGGAAAACGAAGGTAAAGAATTTTAGTTAAGATTTATTTACTTGTTTTATGTCAAATTTTTCCAAACTCCAAGAAAATGGCTTTTTGATATTAGAAAACTTTGTCAGTGATTTTGCTTGCGATAAGCTGCGTAATTACACAACAAATCTGCTTTTATCTTCAGATCTAGAAAACACTACTGCAATTTTTACAACTAATGAACAAACTAGAGTTGCAGACAAATATTTTTTTGATTCTAGCGAGAAAATTAGTTTCTTTTTTGAGGAAAAGGCATTTAATGACAAAGGACAATTAGTTCAAGATAAAGAACTTTGTATCAACAAAATAGGACATGCTCTACATGATTTAGATCCAATCTTTAATGAATTTTCACGAACTCCGCAACTAGCTAACTTATCTAAAGAATTAGGTTTAACAGATCCCTTACTACTCCAATCAATGTATATTTTCAAGCAGCCTAACATTGGAGGTGAAGTCAATTGTCATCAAGATAGTACTTTTATATATACCGAAGGTGGTAATGTAATAGGGTTTTGGTTTGCGCTAGAAGATGCAACTAAAGAAAATGGTTGTTTATGGGCAATTCCTGGGGGGCATAAAGAAGGCTTAAAGTCGCGTTTTATAAGAACTTCAGATGATAAAACAAAATTTGAGATTTTAGATGAAAGCAAGTGGGATTTAGATAAACTAGTTGCTTTGGAAGTAAAAAAAGGGAGTCTAATAGTTTTGCATGGGTTAGTTCCACATCTGAGCTATGCTAACACGTCAAAACAGTCTAGACATGCTTATACATTACATATAATTGATAAGAGTTGGAACTATCTAAAAGATAATTGGTTGCAGCGCAAAAATCTTATTGCAAAAGGTTTTTAAGCAATTAAGTAATATAGCGGGCAGGTTTGCCTGCCCATTTTAGAATACTCTTGTACTTATTTTTTCTTTAATTCTTCAATAAGCTCATTTTGCTCAATAATAGTTGAGCGAAGAGCAACAAAACCACGTTGAACATTTTCTGGCAAGCTATCACAATTAGCACAAGCATCTTCATTTGCTTTAGTTAAAGCAGCTACTCCACAGATACCACAAAAACGTTTACTTGAAACTTCTGGATAGGATTTCTTTTCCAGATATTTTTTAGCTTCACGTACTGCTTCTTCTAACCAAGCAAAGTGTTTTACATCTGTTTCAACAAACTCAGTAATATGCTCAATAGTCATTACTCCATGTTCAGAAGATCTAGTTAGTACTTCAAAAGTTGGCTCGTATAAAATGGCATATTTTCCTAGTCTCATAAACTCAATGCCTCCAGTAATTTGTAAAGTGTTTAAATAAAGCCTGTTTAAGATAAAATTTATTGCGGCACAGTATAACATGAGGTTAGAAAAATTAACTAAATTTTTGTCAGGAGACTTAAAATATTTATACTTTTAATAAATTTTTTACATTTACCTTAATGATCTTTTTCACTTTATTTTGTACCAAAATAACTGCAAATTCTCTTATGAAAAATCTAAAAGACTAGAATAAAAAAGGATAAAATATTAATTGCTAAATGTAAGATTTTACTCTTGCAGGTAGGGTTATATCTGTATTATGTTATCTCCACAAAAACATTTTTCCATTTGAGTAATTTACAATAACTCTTCACAATAAAATTCATTGAGAGGAAGATAAGCTCTATGGCGCTTAAAGGGCAAATACCTGATTTATCTGTTAGTGATTTAATAATGATCCATTGTTTTGGGCGCGCCCGTGCTTGTGTCAAACTCATAAATGGAAACAACAAGGCAGAAATATATTTTGACAATGGTAACATAATAGATGCTCGCTATGATTCATTTAACGGCTTAGATGCACTTTTTCAAGCCCTTACAATTAAAGAAGGCAAATACCAAGTAGAGCTAAATGTTACGTCCTCGCAACAAACAATACAAACTCCTTGGAAAGATATTCTTAAACAATCCAATGCTTGCTAAGCTAAACTAACTTCAATAAACAATGTCTTTACTAGATACTCTCCTTAATCAACCTCGTACTATTTCTGTTAGTGAGCTAACAGCCTTAATAAAAGATTCTTTGGAAGTTCAATTTTATGATGTAGTAGTGCAAGGTGAAATCTCTAATTTCAAAAGTCATAGCTCTGGACACTGGTACTTTACCTTGAAGGATGAAGGGGCTCAGTTACGTTGTGCAGCTTTTCGTAATCAAAATCTTTATATTCGTCCCCGCCCTACTGATGGATTAAAAGCTAGACTTCGTGGAAAACTCTCTGTTTATGAAAGTCGAGGAGATTATCAGCTAGTTGTTAGTAGCATTGAGCCTATTGGCAAAGGAGATCTACAAAAAGCTTTTGAACTTTTACAAGCTCGCCTTTTTGCCGAAGGGCTTTTTGATCCAATTCATAAAAAGCCTTTACCTAAATTTCCTATATGTGTTGGTATTGTAACTAGTCATACTGGAGCAGCAATCCAAGACATATTACAAATACTTCACCGGCGTAATAAATCAATTAATGTAGTCATTTACTCAGCACGTGTACAAGGTCAAGGAGCTGCTGAAGAAATTGCTGAAGGAATTGCTTATCTTAACAACCGTGAAGATATAGATGTTTTAATTGTTGGGCGAGGTGGTGGATCAATTGAAGATTTATGGCCTTTTAATGAAGAACTTGTAGCTAGAGCAATTTTTGCTTCACGTATTCCGGTGATTTCTGCCGTTGGGCATGAAATTGATTTTACAATTGCAGACTTTGTAGCTGATCACCGTGCGCCTACTCCATCAGCAGCAGCAGAAATTGTAGCAGCTAGACAAGATGAATTAATAGGTTTAGTAGAAAGTTATAAAGAAACTTTAACTCGTTGTTTTGAATATTTTTTACTTAGTCATCATAACAAACTAATTAATTTATTAGCTAAACCAGCACTAGATAATTTACCTAAAACAATAACAAATCATCAACAAAAGCTTACAAATCTTACACATAGACTAGAGTCTAGCTTTCAAGCGCAATTAACTCAACATCAAGAACAAGTCAGTAGTTTATCTTTACGACTAGCTACAAGAGAATTAAGAAGTACTGTTTTAGAAGGACGAAATAGAGTCCAAAAGCTAGAATTGCAAATGCAAAATACCTTAAGTAAAAACTTACAAAGGTTAACAGATAAATTTCATTCAACTGTAGGTAAACTAGAGGCATTAAGCCCTCTTGCAGTTTTATCTCGTGGATATGCATTAGTTTGGACACAAGATAATAAGCTAGTAAAACGCCCAACACAGGTTGCTCCCGGAGATAAGGTTCGTGTACAACTAGCAGAAGGTGAAATGATTTGCATCAGAGACTTAGAATAAAACTTAACCCTAGTGAGGAAAAAATATGACAACAAAACAACGCCAAAAGGGTGTTACCCCAGAAAACATTATGCGCATTATGTGGGCAGGAGCAGAAACTATCTCTCTAAGTACTGCTGTTCATTATAATGTTTTTTCTCATATTGCTAACGGAAAAACTTCTGCACGTGAACTAGCAAGAGCAACAAAATGTTCTGCTAATGCAATGGAACGTTTGTTGAATGTTATGGTTGGGCTAAATTTGCTTACAAAAGACGGGAAAACCTATAATTTACAACCAGAAGCAGATGCTTTTTTAGTTAGAGAACGCCCTAGTTACTTAGGAGATATGGTCTATCATGGAGCAGCATTAATAAATAATTGGCAAAAACTTCCTCAAAGTATAGAATCTGGCAAATCATCATTCCAATTTGAAACTCAAAAAGGTGGAGAAGAATTTTTTAGCCACTTAGTTAAAGCGCTTTTCCCTGGGAATTTCGCTACTTCCTCTGCTGCTGCTGCTATTTTTAAGAAAAGAAAAATTAATATAGAAACAGTTTTAGATGTTGCAGCAGGTTCAGCAGCTTGGAGTTTAGGCTTTGCCAAAGCTTATCCAGAAGCAAAAGTTACTGCATTAGATTTTCCTGGTGTATTAAATGTCACTCGTGAATTTACTAAAATGCTAGATGTAGAAGAACAATATGAATACTTAGCAGGAGATTTAACAACTACATCTTTTGGAAAAAACTGCTATGATTTAATCCTTTTAGGCCATATCTGTCATAGCGAAGGTGAAAGACGTGCCCGTAAATTAATTAAAAAATCAGCTCAAGCACTAAAAGAAGGTGGAACTCTACTAATAGCTGAAATTTTACCTAATGATGATTTTACTGCACCTCTTAGCGCTTTGCTATTTTCGCTAAATATGTTAATTCATACTAGTGAAGGTGATGTCTTCCCTGCCTCTCAATATAAAGCTTGGACTGAAGAAGCAGGATTAAAGAATTTTGAAATACTAGATAAAATACCTTCTGCTTTTCCATTACTACTTGCTACCAAGTAATAATATGTATGTAGTATGCTATTTGATTTTTAGGAAATAGTTATGAGTGCAACCACTACTGATAAAAAAGAGTTAGTATCTGGCACTAGCCTTTGGCAAGACGCTTGGCGGCGTTTGAAAAAAAACAAGCTAGCCGTTTTAGGAGCTATTGTATTAGGCTTGATGATTATAGCGTCCTTAATTGGGCCTTTGCTATCTTCCTACACCTATGATCAAATTAACTTAGATATCAGCAGTGAAGGCCCTAGTTGGCAACATTGGTTTGGAACAGATCAACTTGGTCGAGATATTTTGGTTCGTTCATTAATTGGTGGGCGAATTTCCTTAATGGTTGGCTTTGTAGCCACGGCTGTAAGCTTTGTAATAGGAGTAAGTTACGGAGCTATTTCTGGCTATTTTGGCGGCTATGTTGATGAACTTATGATGCGTATTGTTGATATTATCTACTCACTGCCTTACTTATTCCTAGTCATTGTTCTATTAGCATTTTTCACTAAAAGTATTTTTATGCTCTTTTTTGTGTTAGGAGCAGTGTCTTGGTTAACAATGGCACGTATTGTTAGAGGCCAAGTTTTATCAATAAAAAACCAGGAATTTGTTGAAGCAGCAAGAGCAGTTGGAGTAGATACCCCAACAATTATTTTTCGTCATGTTGTTCCTAACACTTTAGGCCCAGTTATTGTTTACACAACTTTAACTATTCCAAATGCAATGCTTTCTGAAGCTTTTCTCAGCTTTCTTGGTCTAGGGGTTCAACCTCCTTTAGCTAGTTGGGGAACTATGGTAAATGAAGGAATTGCAGCAATTTCAGTTTACCCTTGGCAGCTTATTTTTCCTGGGCTAATGATGGCTGTTACACTTTTTAGCTTAAATTTTCTAGGTGATGGTCTTAGAGATGCTCTTGATCCACAAACAAGAAAAGATTAGTAAGACTAGCAAAGCAAGGAGCAAACAATGTCAATAGTGCTTTCTGTACGTAATCTGCAAACTCATTTTTACAGCGAAGATTATGTAGTAAAGGCTGTTGATAATGTTTCTTTTGATCTGCGTAGAGGTGAAACTCTTGGCATTGTAGGTGAATCTGGCTCTGGCAAATCTGTTACTAATTTATCTATCTTAAGGCTAATTCCTTACCCTCCTGGTAAAGTAGTTGGGGGTGAAGTGCTTTTTAATAACCAAGATTTAATGAAGCTTTCAGAAAAAGAAATGCGAAAAATACGTGGTAAACGTATTGCAATGATTTTTCAAGATCCTATGACCTCACTAAATCCATTTATGACAGTTGGAACACAACTAATGGAAATTACTGAACTTCATGAAGGGTTATCAAAAGTAGCAGCACGTAAAAAAGCTATAGAAATGCTTGATTTAGTTGGAATCCCTGATGCATCAAGGCGAATAGATGATTATCCACATCAGTTTTCCGGTGGGATGCGTCAAAGAGTTATGATTGCTATGGCACTTTCCTGTAAGCCTGAACTTTTAATTGCTGATGAGCCAACTACAGCATTAGACGTAACTATTCAAGCTCAAATCCTAGAACTAATTAAAGATCTAAAAGAAAAGACTGGAACATCTGTTATCTTAATTACTCATGATTTGGGTGTAGTTGCAGGAATGACTGACCATATAGCTGTAATGTATGCAGGAAAAGTTGTTGAATATGCTCCAACAACAGAATTGTTTTCTACACCTAAACACCCTTATACACAAGGCTTATTAAAATCAGTCCCCGATCCATTAGTTGAACAAGAAAAATTATTTCAAATTCCTGGCATGCCTCCAGATTTATCTAATTTACCAAAGGGATGTCCTTTTTCTCCTCGTTGTAGTCGTGTAATGGATAAATGCCAAGAGTTTCCACCTGTTAAACAAATTAATGCACAACATTATTCTGCTTGCTGGCTAGATGATTAAATCTAGATAAGTAAAATTATGAGTACAGATAAAACTTTGCTTGAAATAAATAATTTAAAAGTTCACTTCCACCTAAGTGGTGGTGGAATAATTGATCGTCTAATGGGGAGCAAACCCCGCACAGTAAAAGCAGTTGATGGTGTTTCATTTAACATTAGAAAAGGTGAAACCTTAGGGTTAGTTGGAGAATCTGGCTGTGGTAAATCTACTACAGGAAGAGCAATTTTACAGTTAGTCAAACCAACGGCTGGAGAAATAATGTTTAATGGTACAAATCTAGCCAGTTTACCTAATGATAAAATGAGGCCATTTAGGCGCAATCTACAAATGATTTTCCAAAATCCTTATGCCTCTCTTAATCCAAGAATGACTGTAAGAGAGATTATTTCTGAACCTTTATCTGTCTTTGAAAATCTATCAGGAAAACAATTAGATGAAACTGTACAAAATCTAATGCAACGTGTTGGACTTAATCCACAATACATTAAACGCTATCCACATGAATTTTCCGGAGGACAACGCCAACGTATTGGTATTGCTCGCGCACTTGCGCTTAAACCAGATTTTATTGTTGCTGATGAACCTATAGCTGCATTAGATGTGTCAATTCAAGCACAAATTATGAATTTGCTGCAAGAATTACAAAGAGAGTTTTCTTTGACCTATTTGTTTATTTCTCACGATTTACGAGCAATACGCCATATTAGTAATCGTGTTGCAGTAATGTACTTAGGCAAAATTGTAGAAATTGCTTCAGCAGATGAAATCTATAAAAATCCTCTCCATCCTTATACTCAAGCTTTGATTTCTGCTGTTCCTGTACCAGATCCAAAAGTTGAAAAACAACGCCAACGCATTGTATTACAAGGAGATGTGCCTAGCCCATTAAATCCTCCTTCAGGTTGCCATTTTCATACACGTTGCCCTAAAGCAGTAGCAGAGTGTAAAATCAATGAACCTAAATTTGTTAACATTGGAAATAACCACTCAGTATCTTGCCTATTAATAAAACCATAATTAATTATGTTGATGCTAATTGTACAAAAAACTTTAGAAAGCACTTGGGAACAAATTGGTCAAGCTTACACTAATGTTTGGCTAAGAACGCTTGGTTTTTTACCAGAAATAGGTGCAGCTATATTCGTAATAGTATTTACAATGTTAACCTCACGTACTGTTAGAAAAGCTGTTAGTAAGGCAATGGCTAAAACCAAAGCAGATCCCAATGTCCAGTTTATAGTAGTACGTATTGCGGGGCTTTCAATTTGGTTAATAGGGTTATCAGTAATTCTTAGTGTGCTTAAGGTTGATGCAGGAGGTATTTTTGCTGCATTAGGTTTAACAGGTGCAGCAATTGGTTTTGCAGTCAAAGATATAATTGCTAACTTTATAGCTGGAATTGTGTTGCTTTCCACTAGACCTTTTAAAATAGGTGATTTGGTAACAATAGAAACCTTTGATGGAGTGGTTGAAGATTTAGCGATTCGGGCAACTATACTAAAAACTATTGACGGCAAAGAAGTTACAATACCCAATGCTCGTGTATTTAATGCTGTAGTAATCAAACATTCTGTTCAAAGCTCTAGACGAGTAGTTATTTCTCTTGGAATTGATGATAAACATCCTTTTGAAAAAATAAAAAGCCTTGTCTTGGAAACAATTAGCACCATTCCTGAAGTAGCAACAGAACCAGCAATTACCGTTAATATTTCTAGTTTTTCAGGTAATTCTATCAATATAGATGTTTGGTTTTGGGTAAAAGGAGAAGCCAGTTTATTAGCAACATCTTCAAAAGCAAAACTTGAGCTTAAAGAAGCTTTTGCAAGAGAGCAAATTGAGCTTTCACCTCCAACACCTACTATGGTCTTACAATCACCTCCACCTAAATAGTAAATCAAGAAAATAGCAACTTATATAGTACGTAATATATATATAGTAGTGTATTATGCGTCTGCTTTTCTCATTAGACCTTGTGTATTATAGATATAGAAGTTACATAAAGACTTTATCTAAAACTTCTACCACTAAAAGAAAGTCCCCAATTTAATATAGTTTGTGAGGATAATTATGTCTGATACATCTGCATCAAAAACACCACTCAAAGCTTGGCTTCGCCGAATAATTTTAGCTGTTGCAATTATTCTTGGTTTATTTTTAGTAATGGTGTTATATGTGGTTTTAATTCCACCATCTGGAACACCTCAACATGCTAAACGACCAACAATTGAAAAAGTACCTGATGCAGAAAATGCATGGCTAGACTATAAACTTGCAATAGAAGAAATTGAACAAGATAAAGCATTGAAAGGATTAGAGTTTTCTGATTCTTCAGATTTAACCCCACAACAAAAAGAAGTTTTAGACCGTCACTCAAAAGCAATAGAACATTTGCTTGCTGGAGCTAAAAAACCTCGTTTTCAATATAATAGTGAATTGCCTAGCATAAAAACAAATTTTCTATCTCCTATTACATTACGTAATTTAAGCAACATAGTTATAGCTCAAGCCGCTCGGTTGGAAAAAGAAGGTAAATCTAGTGAAGCTATAGAATTAAACCTAGCACTTTACCATATGGGGTCTCAAATAGCCGAACCTTATAGCCCAATAATTAGTTTATTACTTTCAAAAACTTGTCGTAATATTGCAGATAAACCTTTATTTAAAAATATAAACAAAGGCTCTGGTGAGGCTGCAACTTATACCAAAATAGCCCGACAAATAGCTCAAGATAATGCTAACGCTCCTAGTGCTTATGATGTAATAGATTGGGAATGGCAATATTCTAGTAGAACTATAGAAGATTCTTTCTTTAATAGCACTTCTTCAAATGATTCACTAGATAATCTACCTACAAATATTAAATTACGTGTTTTTAAAAGTTATATGGAAAAACAAAACCAAATTCTAGAAACCTTAAAGCCTAGTCTAGAAAATTGGGATTTTGCTGGTTTGAATGAAACTAACAAAAAAATTAATGAGATGCTTGAGGATTCTGTAAATCATTGGTACAAAAAACCTTTTATAGGTGATTATGTTTCTTCAGTACTCTTATCTACAACTGTTCCAAACTATGAAACTACAATTAAACGACTTTATTTTGATATAGCAAATGCTAATGCACTTGAAACCCTAGCTGTAGTTCTTGCCTATCAAAAAGCTCATGGAAATTTTCCAGAAACCTTAGAACCTGCTTTCCAAGAATTAGGGTTAAAAGTCCCAATAGATCCTATTACTAAAAAAGCTATAAGTTATCGTCTAGAAAACGCTAAACCTATTGTTTGGCTAGCTGGAATTGATGGTAAAGACGATGGCGGTAAAACACCCTATAGTAAAGATACTAAAACAGCTATAACTGGAAGTGATTTAATTTATCCATTAGATCAATTCCCTATTCATCTAAATCAGTAGTGGGCAGTTTTTTAACACACTTGTAAATAAAATCTAAGATATTTTCATGTGTTGAGAAACTATACAGTTGATAAAAATTTTATACTCAACTAATCACAATAAAATCAACAAGTTACAACTACTCTATATTTTTGCCTGTCTACTTGGTATACATCTATCAACTTTTTGTAACTTTCTTAACAGTCTTGAAACTAAATTGTTAACTATTTATCTAATAAAAATAAACAAGATAATTAAAAGTATTTAATAAATAGACATAATTTTCAGCATTAGCTATTTAGTTGAAAAATCAGAGGTTAGTACGTATTTTGGATTTTGAATTTTGATTATCCAGCAAAATTTTGGAGGAAATTTTAGAAAGAATGAAAAATTGTAAAATTTTTAGAGAGTTGTGGCACGGATGTTGATATATAGATAGGCACAAATCAAAATCAAATCAAATCAAATATTTAACGAGGAAAATAAAATGACAAAACTAAAAGTAATGGCAATATTATTAGCAGTATTAGTAATGGGCGGAATTATAGCAGTTAGCCAACGCCAAGCAGTTGCGCAAAACCCACAACAAGTAGAAACCCCAGGTGAAGAAGTTGCAAATCCAAGTGATTTAGTGCCATTTACTTTTGGTGATACAGAATTTGTTAACCAAAGAGCATTCGTTGAAAGTGGCAGAAGATGCAGCACACACATTTCCCCAGAAAGAATACAAGCTGCTGAAAAAGATTTCCAAACTAGATTAGCTGCTCAAAATGGTATCGTTCCTCAAGTAGCAAGAACTTTCCCTGTTCACTTCCATATCATTAAAAGTTCTGCTGGTGCTGGTGCTGTAACCTCTCAACAAATTCAAGATCAAATGAACGTATTAAATGCAGCTTATGCTTCCACAGGTTTTAGCTTTAGCTTAGCAAGCACAGATACTACAGTAAACGACACTTGGTACACAGCAGGCCCAGGAACAACAGCTCAAACAGCTATGAAAACAGCTTTACGCTTAGGCGGAAAAGGTGACTTAAACATTTACTTAAATAACATTGGTGGCGGATTATTAGGTTATGCAACCTTCCCATCAAGCTATGCAGGTAATCCTAAAGATGACGGTGTTGTAATATTAAACTCTTCTTTACCAGGCGGAACAGCTGCTCCTTATAACCTAGGTGATACAGCTACACACGAAGTAGGTCACTGGGTTGGTTTATATCACACATTCCAAGGTGGTTGTGCTAGAAGCACTACAAGTGGTGGTGACTTAGTTGCAGATACACCAGCTGAAAAATCAGCAGCTTTTGGTTGCCCAACTGGTCGTGATACTTGTACCTCCGCAGGTTTAGATCCTATCACCAACTTTATGGATTATGTAGATGATTCTTGTATGACCAACTTCACTGCTGGCCAAACAACAAGAATGCAAGCTCAATGCTCTACCTATAGATAAGAATTTCAATATATCATTACTTTTAGTTAAAAGGTGGGAAGTTTCCCACCTTTTTTGTTTTTATGCTTAAGTTATAGCACTACAATCATTTCCAGCATACCTAAAGAATATCTTATTTATTTTCCTACTAACTTCCCAAGTACGTTGAAGCTCAAGCCTTGAACATGCTAGGCTTGTGAGGAAAAATTTTTCTTTTCTAAAAATTCTTGTTTGAGGCAAGTAAATGTCTGTATTAGCAACAATTCCCGAAGCAATAGAAGAAATTCGCCAAGGTCGGATGATTATCATTGTGGATGATGAAGACCGAGAAAATGAAGGTGATTTAGTTTGTGCTGCAGAAAAAGTCACTCCTGAAATTATTAATTTTATGGCTAAAGAAGGCCGTGGGCTAATTTGCCTCTCTTTAACAGAAGAGCGATGTGATGAACTGGATTTACCTTTGATGACTAATCAAAATACCTCTGGATTTGGAACTGCTTTTACAATCAGCATAGAAGCTAAAGAAGGTGTTACTACAGGGATTTCTGCGGCTGATCGCGCTACTACAATTTTAACAGCCATTAACCCTAAAACTAAAGCTTCTGATTTAGCTCGTCCTGGACATACTTTTCCTTTGCGCGCCCAACGAGGCGGAGTCTTAATTCGACCTGGACAAACTGAAGCGAGTGTTGATATAGCTCGTTTAGCAAAACTTACTCCTGCTGGAGTAATCTGCGAAATTATGAACGACGATGGAACAATGGCTCGCCTACCTCAGCTAGAAATCTTTGCTAAACAACATAACTTAAAAATTATCTCTGTAGCAGAACTTATTCGTTATCGGATGCAAAATGAGGTTTTAGTAAAGCGTTCTGTTACTGCTAAATTACCAACCATTTATGGAGATTTTCAAGCTGTAAGTTTTCATAATGAATTAAATGGAGAATCTCATCTAGCTCTAGTTATGGGAGATATCAGTCAACATGATAATGTACTAGTAAGAGTACACACTCATTGTTTATTAGGTGATGTATTTGGTGGTTTAGTAGATGATATGGGATTTTGGTTACATAGATCATTAGAAATCATTGCTAGTGAAGGTTGTGGTGTA
Source organism: Blastocatellia bacterium (assembly GCA_039812885.1). Classification (GTDB taxonomy): domain Bacteria; phylum Acidobacteriota; class Blastocatellia; order Chloracidobacteriales; family JADJPF01; genus JADJPF01. The sequence continues at coordinate 22,562 of JBDIBI010000019.1, read as the reverse complement.
GTGCTTTATTTATCAATGGGTCATATGGGTAGTGAGATAGAACGTCATCTTAAAGCATTGTCTGAGCATCAAGAAAAAACTCCAACTCAAGCATTTCAATTTCAGCATGGCAATTCTCGCAACTATGGTATAGGTGCGCAAATTTTGCATTTATTAGGGTTAAAGAACATTCGTTTGTTAACTAATCATCCTAAGAGATTTACAGCAGTAGAGGGCTTTGGCATTAACATTGTTGAATCAATTTCCATAGAGCCTTCAGACAAAGGTTACAGCAAAATATTTTTTCCAGAGAAATTAGGGCTAACTCATAGTTAAGCTTTCTAGCTTATGATTTAGCTCAAAAGTCAGAGTTCAAAGAAGCAACTCAAGCAACTCTTTGACCTTAGAACTACAACTAAAAGAAAAACTTCTAAGCTATAAACAATTTTTTCTATTTGATTTAATTTGATTTAATTTGACTTACCAAATGTGTTCTAACTCAAGTTTATGCGAAAAGTCATTTTTCGAATCCTATTGATACTTATAGTAGTATTTTCCTTAGGAGCCTTGGGATTCCTCCTTTGGCTAGAAGGAAATGGTTTTCGCAATTGGATTAGCAAACGCCTAGATTTAGAGTTACAAAAATACAATCTCTGCTTAGAAGGAGATCTTCAAGTTAATCCTCTACACTTTCAAGCAGAACTAAATAACTTAAAGGTTAAGGCTTGTGACTCAACAGAACCAATAATAACTGCTCGCCACCTTTATTTAAAGGTTAGGCTTATAAGCCTTTTTAGCAGTAATTTCCAATTACAAGATCTTTCCATTGATGAGCCTAAAATCCTTATTACCTTTGATGAGCAAGGACATTCTAATTTTTCACATATACACCCCCCTCAAAATACAGGAAAAGAAACCTCTTATATATCTACACTTACAACAGCTATTCGCAATGGTGAAATTATCTACAACAATAAGCAAGTTAGATTTGATGGAGAACTTAAGAATTTTACCTTAACAGCATTAATTACTAAATCCGCTGGAACTCAATTTAACCTAACATCTAAAAATAGCTCCCTCAAATATAGAAACCAAAATGTAAACCTAGAAGAATTTGACCTAAGAGCAAAGTTTCTTGGTGATAGAACAGAAATAGAAAATCTAAAGTTTAAATCAGACTTAGCAACTGCCACAATTTCTGGAAAACTATCTGATTGGCAATCTCTAAAATACAATTTTTTTATTTCTGCAAATGTTGATCTAGCAAAAGTTTCAAAAACCTTGATACCTGATAAACAAGCTGCTGGAACAATTTCTTTGCTAGGAAAATTAACTGGTCAAGAATTAGATTATAATTTCCAAGGAGAGCTTAAATCTTCTGAGATTATTGCTTTAGGTGTAACAGCTAAGGAATTACTATTAGCTGGTGAAGTTAGTAAAGAAACTTTTTCTGGAAAAATTAGCCTAGCAAGCTTACAAAATCAGCGTTTTCTAATTAAAGCTTTCCAAAGTTCCTCCTTAAAAGCAAACAGGAATGAAATTGAGTTAGAAAAATTTAGTGCTAACAGTTTTGGAGGAACAATTGAAGGTAAAGCTTTAATTGGTTTAGAAAATCACCTTTCTAAATTAGCAGCTAAATTAACCAATATTGATATAGCTAGTGCTAGTAATTTACTTGCTAATAAGCCAAACCCCTTATCAGGTACAGCCAACGCAGAAGTAAACTTATCTTGGCCAGGACTAAACCTTAAAGCTATATCTGGTCAAGTAACAGCAAATCTTAGTGGTAATACTCAACCATCTGATAGTCAAGCAGAGAAATTCCCTTTTAGCGCTGAACTGTCTGCCAACTTAAATTCAAGCAATGTAAGTTTAGATAAAGCTCTATTTACCAGTAAAACTACAACAGCAAGTGCCATAGGTACAATTTCTTTAAATAACCAAACTTTTGATCTAACAACTAAATTTGAAACAGATAACATTCTAGAAAGCCAACAAATAGCCAAACAGTTAGGGTTAAAACTTCCTTATGAAATAGTGCAGGAGGCTAATTCAAATAATGAACAATTTGCCCTAGAAGGTAAGTTAAATTTTGATGGTAAATTATCTGGATTAATCAAATCTCCCAACTTTCAAGGAAATGTATTTTTAGAACAAATAGTCATAGGGAAAGAACATTTAGGTCAATTTACTGGTCTAGTTGGTTATCAAACAGAGACTTTATCTATTGCTCAAGGCTTGTTAAAGCAAAAATCTGGTGGTAAAGCAGATATTAATTTAGAGACAAATTTGTCTGAAGGAGCAACTTCATCTGTTAATTTGCGATTTAGATCTTTTTTAATTTCACAAAAATTTGTTAAATCAGCACAAAATTTAGCACTTAAATCTAGTTCTGCTTTTGGTACTTATGTATTTTCTGCACTTAAAAATCTAGATGGTGAAATTAATGGGGATATCTCATTAAAAGGACTTCCTAGCATTGGAGATTTAAGAAAACCAGGATTTGTATTTAATTTAAAAGCTTTTTCTGGAAAATTAGAAACTAACATAACCAACTCACACAATGATGCATTATTTCAAGCTTTAGCAGTAAAATTTGTAGTAGAAAATGAGTCTATAAATTTTAGCCGTATTCGTCTAGAAATTCCTTCTGGTGAGGTTATTGGTACAGCCAATTACCATATCCCTAGTGGTAACTATAAATTAGATCTAAACAGCAGCAAGCTAAATATTCTCTCATTCACCCAGCAAATGAATCAAAAAGGAATTCCTTTATCTGGAATTATTTCAGTTCATGTTGGTGGCGCAGGAAATATTAGTAAGCCTTTATTTGACGTAAAAGTAACTAGTCCAGATATTATGTTAAATAAAGAAAATCTAAGAGATTTAGTACTAAATGCTCATGCTAGTGAAGGATTAGTTAACTTATCTCTTTTAACAACCTATCAAGGTAAATCTTATGAGTTAGGTGGAAAAGTTACTTTATCTGATGAATTACCTTTTGAAGCTCAAATTAATTTACAGAATCGTTCATTATTGCCATTGCTAGCACTTTTTACTACAGTCCCCCCTAGGATAGAAACCATTGCTACAGGTGTTTTGAAGATTCGTGGTCCGCTTTCTACTGATGAAGGGTTGAGCTTAAAGAAACTTAAAGTTTTAGTGGATGTAAGTCAATTAGCTGTGCAATTTAAAACTGCTAGAGAAGATGAAAATATTTATGAACTAGTTAACGAAGGTCCAATTGTTCTAGAAGCTGGATTAAATAGACTTGTTTTTACTAAATTCAACCTAAAAGGAGATAAAACTAGCTTTAATGTTTTTGGAATAGTAGGCGGAGGCAATAACACTCTAAAGCTAAAAGGAGACATTAATTTAACGCTGCTCAACTCATTATCTAACTCATTGTTTATTAGTGGTAGTGCTAGTTTTAATGCTACTGTAACTAATGGAAGTAACTTAGCAGGTTCAACAGATTTACGTAATATTTCTGTTCGCTATATTGGCTCCCCTATAGCTATACAACAAGGCAATGGTAAATTATTGTTTTCAAACGATCGAGTACTATTGGACAACTTTGTAGCTAGATCAAATGGAGGACAAATAAAAGCTAATGGTGGATTAGTTTTTGATAAACTTAACCCTAATCGCCTTCGTTTAGAGGTTTCTGCAAGTGGTTTGCGAGTGAATTATCCTGAGACTGTACATTCGGTCATTGATACAGATTTATTGCTACAAGGTAGTGATACAGTACAACTCCTAACAGGTAAAATAAATATTCGTAATAGTGAATATAGAGAAAAGATTGATTTAGCTAAACTTATTGCATCTAACTTTGTTTTTTCAATAGGAGACTTAACCAGTTTTAGTTTTGGAAATACTTTAAATTTAAATGTTAATGTAAATGCACAAGACTCTATTTATGTAACTAATAACATAGCTGATTTAGTTGGTAGTGGTTCATTGAAAATTACTGGAACTCTCAATAATCCAATAATTTCTGGTCGGGCAAATGTTACTCGCGGAACTCTTACAGTAAGAAATGATCAATATACTATTACTCGTGGTATTGTAGATTTCCCTAATTCACGCAATGGACAAATACGTTTTGATATAGAAGCAGATACAGATTTAAGAGGTTATCGTATAATTTTAAACCTAGCAGGAACATTAAGCCGTTTTAACACAGTGCTAAGATCTGAGCCTGCATTGCCACAACCAGATATTATTTCTTTGATTACAACAGGCCAACTCTTGCCGCCAGGAACAACAGATAGAGCTTCTGATAGCCAAACTCGGCTTAGTCCAGCTCTAGGATTACTTTCAGAAACTTTATCTCAAAAGGTTGAACAAAACACTGACAAGTTATTTGGTCTAAGTCGCTTTCAAATAGACCCTTTAATTGCAGGTCGTGGTTCAAACCCAACAGCAAGAGTTACTCTAGGAAGACGTATTGCTAAAAACCTTTCCTTGACCTATTCAACAAATATAACTACTGGTCAGGAACAAATTGTAGTAATTGAATATCAAGTTAATCGAGATATTTCTATAATTGGCACACGTGAGCAGGATGGTACTTATGGCTTTGATGTCAGATTCCGTAAAAGATTTTAAATCACATGGCTCATTGAGCTAACTTTGTGGGAATTAAATTGAGGAATTAGCTTTTTATTTTACAAAGCAAAATTATGCGTATGAAATTAATATACTTGGTATTTTGTTTTGCTTGGTTAATTTGCTTACCTACGCTTAGCTTTTGTCAAATAGATCCATCTAATTTAGAAAATACAAAAATTTCTAAGGTCGAAATTCGATTTCAAAGTAGCTTTAAAGATCGTGAAGAAAAAATTGAATTAAAAGACCTTATCAATATCTCACCTGGTCAAGAATACTCAGCGGTAACTGTGCGAGAAGCTATTTTAAGACTCTATAAATCAGGCCGCGCAGCAAATGTTTCTGTAGAAGCACTTCCAACTAAAACAGGTATTGAATTATCTTTTTTCATCACAAGGCAATTAAGAGTTGATCGTGTTACTTTTTCTGGTGAACCAACATTTTTAGAAACAGAACTAAAACTTCGTACAATTGGATTAGATGAAAATGCGAAAGTATCACAGCTTAATATAGATCGTTCAGCAGAAAGCTTAGTTCAGTTTTTTCATGATGCTGGCTATTTTCAAGTATCAATCCTACCTACAGTTGAAGTAGATATCTCACATGAACGCGCCAACATCAATTTTCAGATTATGCCAGGAGACCGAGCTACATTATCTGACCGAATTGTTTTTACTGGGAACCTAAAATTAGACATTCTTTCCTTTATATCTGAGTTTAAAACCCAGCCTGGAAACCCATTTATTCAAACTAATCTACAAGAAGATATAGAGTTATTACGTAAGCGTCATATTCAAGCTGAGTATCTTGACGTACAAATTGGAACGCCATCCATAAGTTATAATAGTGATTCCAATACGGTTACAGTGCGTTTAGATGTAAATTCTGGGCCTAAAGTCTCTGTAGTTGTAGAAGGTTTAGAAATTCCTAACAGTAAGCTGCGTGAAGTTCTGCCAATGCTACGTCAGGGCGGAAGTGATGATTTTAATGTTGAAGAAGGTCGTAGAAATATCTTAGAAATTGCTCAACAAGAAGGCTATTTTTTTGCTAATGTTGATAGTAATAAAGAAGAAACATCTCCTGATAATGTTAGTATTACCTACACAATTGACCGTGGTCAACGTTATAGGGTTGCAGATATAAGGTTGATTGGAACAGAGGAATTTACTATAGATTCTCTTGCTGGGTTACTTAAATCACGAAAAGCTGCTTTTTCTGCTCGTGGTATTACAAGTAAAGATTTTCTAACTAATGATAGCGAAACTATTGCAAATAAACTCAAAGAACTTGGCTACATAAACGCAAGTGTAGTAGAGCGTCGTCTTGGTGTTTCACCTAATAATCAAAACCTAATTATTACTTTTGTAGTAGAAGAAGGCGCACAAATACTTGTAGAAGAGACTACTTTTACAGGCAATGAAATCTTTTCTGATGAACAACTAAAAAACTTTTTACCAAAAAGAAAATTAAATTATTTTTCACGTCCTAGGCTCAATGAAGATATAGATGCAATACTTAATGCCTACAGTGAAAAAGGTTATCCTGAAGCACAAGTTAACGTTAAAGTAGAAACTGTTGAACCAAACAGTGCCAAAATTAAATTTACTATTCAAGAAGGGGATCAAGTTGTAATCAATCACATTGTAATTACTAATCGTGGTCGTTCTAAAGAAAAAGACATCCTTAAATATTTGACTTTTAAGGAAAAAGGACTATTAGGTAGAGATGATTTTAGTAAAAGTGAACAACAACTTTATGCAACAGGAGCATTTCGCACAGTTAAAATCCATAGCGAAATAATATCTAAGGAACAAAACCATGCTTTGCATGATGTTTTTGTAGAAACTAATGAGTCACCTTCTTATACTTTAACCTATGGTTTTGGTTTTCAGAGTGAAGATGGGCCTAGAGGTTTGCTACAAGTTTCTAACGCTAATGTTTTAGGTAAATTGCAAACAGCAGCACTAACTTTAAGAGGCAGTAGACGCGAACAATTAGGGCAAATTTCGTATCTTTTCCCAAAACCTTTTGGCTTAAAAGTTAATCCCCTTTTAGTCTTTTTCTATCGTAGAAAAGAAGACTCCTCTTTTACTTCTCGCAGGCTTACAGCACTTCTTCAAGTAGAACAGAAAGTTGATGAACAAACTAAGCTATTCTTACGCTATTCTTTTGAAGATGTAAATGTTTTTGATATAAAAGCTAACAATATAGTATTAAACCGTAATGATATGCCTGTTAAATTAGGTAGAATTTCTGCTTCAATTGTAAATGACAGCCGAGATAATATTTTTGACGCAACAAAAGGGACTTTTACTTCAGCAGATCTTTCTTTTTCTTCCATTGCACTAGGCAGCCAAAGAGAGTTTTTTAAGTTATTTACAAGCCATCAACGTTATTTGCGTATGCCAACTAAAGCCCCTTTAATCTTTGCATCTAATTTACAAATGGGACTAGCAAAAACTTTTGACAGTCGTGCTAGGCTTCCGCTAACTGAGAGATTTTTTGCTGGTGGAGCAAACTCTTTAAGAGGGTTTGGTTTTGAAAAAGCTGGCCCAAGAAATTCAACAGGTAGAACAGTTGGAGGTAATGCCCTTTTTGTTCTTAGCTCAGAACTTCGCTTTCCTATTACTAATCGATTAGGTGGAGTACTTTTTTATGATACTGGTAATGTTTTTAGAAAAGTATCAGATATTGCTCTAAAACAATTCTCTAATACTATAGGCAGTGGCTTACGTATTGTAACCCCTGTTGGGCCACTAAGATTTGATGTTGGTTTTTTGATAAACCCTAATGTACCTGAAAGAAGAGTTCAATTTCACTTTAGTTTTGGACAAGCTTTTTAACTATGCTAAAAAGATTAATTTTATTATTTAGTCTATTAATATTACTTAGTCCATTGGCTAAAGCTCAATCAATTCTAGTAGATGAATTAGTAGCAACTGTTAATGGAGATCCTATCACTCAAAGTGATGTAATTTGGGCAATAGCGCTTAATCCTCAAGTAAAAAACGAGAAGGATTACTTACAAAATATTCCTTTAATGCTAGAACAAATTATAGATCAGCGTTTGCTTTTAGCTGAAGCTGCAAGACTGCCTAATCTTGATCCTAGTCCAATAGAAATATCAAAGGCTATAGGAGAAGTCATCAAGAAGTTTCCTAGTGAACAAATTTTTTATCAAAGGGTAAACAAAGTTGGTCTAACAGCAGAAATGCTACAACAAATATTTAGAGATCGGTTATTAATTTTGAAGTATATAGATTTTCGGTTCCGAGCATTTGCTTTAATTAGTGAAGCTGAAATAGTAGATTATTATGAACAAAACCTTAAGCCTAAAATAAAAGATCCAACTATAGTTTTGCCAGATAAGCCTAGTGATCAGGAAAGAAAGCTAATTGAAGCTATTTTAATAGAAGAGCGAGTTAACAATCAAATAGAGCAATTTTTAGAATCCGCACATCAACAAGCTGATATTGTTCAATTTAAGACAGGTAATAATCCTTAAGGATATTAAAAGCTTTTATTTTGTTTCTGGACAAACTGCATCACCTTTATCAAAAATAATCCGCCAGGTTTGAGGTGCTTCTAAACGCCAAACTGAGGTAAAAGTTGCTACTAGTTTGCTTTTAGAGTCATAGACAGGGCCAGTGCTTATTGCAAGTGAGCCTGATTCAAGAACTTCCACTTTATCTGGTTTCCAGGAAAAAGGGGCTTCTGCCTTTTCATAAAAAGGCTTCCAATATTGAAGTACTTTTTCTTTACCATGTGAAATTTCTTTGCTCCCTATAAAAACAGCTTCATTTGATAAAAAGGATGCAAAGCCTTTATAGTCGCGCTTTGCCATAGTTTCAGCAAAAGCACGCTCAGTTTCTATAACTTGTTGCTTAAGTTCTTCTATGGTGTATTGTTTTACTTCTTTTACTTGTTTTGTCTCTTCTGTTGCTTCTGTTGCTTGAGCTTTTATAGCTTTATTTTCTTGGCAATAACCTATATTTGAAAATATTAAAATAACATAAGTTATTGTTAACAATATTCCTATTTTTATCATAGCAAAACTTATCTACTTATCACGGATAGAATTGTAAATAGTAAAGAAATCAAAAAGAAGAATGCTCCAGCTCCTAAGCTTAGGAAGGAAAGCTTTTTAAGATTCTTTAATTTACCTAAGTATTGTTGACCAAACAAACTAGTATTAGCTAAACTTTCCGCTTTGTTAATATTAAACAAAGCAAGACCGCTTAGCACCATAGCAACAGGTTGAAAGAGCAAACTAAAACACATTGATCCAAAAACAGAAACTCCACCAGCAGCCATAGCTAAACTTTGGCAAGAATCTACATTCTTCTTAATCTCAATATCTTGAGGTGAAGAAGGCATACTATATTTTGGATGTTGTGGATCAAAAGCTTGTGGATTCTGTGCAATATTATTAAGTATATTTTGGATAGAATGCATGTTAAAAAACATACCTATAGGAAGTAGGTGAAATACAAAAAGTTCTCCTACAGATCTTTCCCCTCTAGTTACATACTCCACAGCTTTGTAGTATTCCCATAACCAATAGAAATTAGCTATAGGAATTATAAGTAACCAACCAGTAGGAATACTAGCACCTAATTCATTCATTTCATCTTTAGTTTTTACTAACCAATAAATCCCATAAAAACCTAAAGATATTATAGAAAAAAGAAGAACTTGTGATGGATCTCTAACTTCTAAAGCTGAGGTGTTATATGGTTTTTGACCATATTGGTAAAGTTGCTGACCATATTGTTGTTGACCATATTGTTGATCATAAGGAGATTGTTGACCGTACTGCGCTTGACCATACTGTTGTTGTTGGCCATATTGGGGCTGACCATATTGAGGTTGGCCATATTGGGCTTGACCATAAGGTTGTTGTTGACCTTGTTGACCATAAGGTTGTTGACCGTATTGAGGTTGACCATAACCTTGTTGGCCTTGTTGACCTTGTTGACCATAACCTTGTTGGCCTTGGCCATATTGGTTATAGGGCTGTTGTTGACCATATTGTGGTTGACCATAGGGTTGTTGACCTTGTTGACCATAAGGTTGTTGACCATATTGTGGTTGACCATAACCCTGTTGGTCTTGTGGGTTATAAGGTTGTTGGCTTTGTGGATTATAAGGTTGTTGGTTTTGTGGATTATAAGGTTGTTGGCCATATTGAGGTTGGCCATATTGAGGCTGTTGGTTAGCATCAGGTTGTTGGTTAGGAAGTTGGTTATAAGGGTTGTTTGGATCTTTAGGATAATTGTTATCCATTTTCTATTTCCTTCCTTGGGCTACTGCCCAATACTAACGTATTTTATACAGCAAGCTCTAAAACTATTTAAGCATATCTATGTAAGCACAAGCAATCAAGTCTTCTGAATGTATTTCCAAATAGCGCATAAGATCCGAAACTAATTCATTAGCAATATGCAATTCTTCTGTTGGTCTAAGTACATATTCTAATTCTAGAAATTCTCCTAAATTAACAACTTCATCCAAATGAACTCTAGTTTGTCCAATGCAGTAGAGCCAACGTTTTTTCTTAACAATGCCAATTACACCTAATGCAGCAGACAAAGCAGCTTGAAGAGAAGCAGGATCAGTGGTTTTTGAGATTATATAGCTTGATTGTTTTGCTTCCTTTACATCTGCACGGTGGTAATGAATAAGCTCACCAGATGATGAGTTAAAAATTCTTAGTTTTAGTCTACCATCTTTGGCAGAAAAAAATATATCTTCTTGCTCTAGCAATTCTTCTTGAGTATCACTAAGTGCTATTACTAATTGCTTTAGTCTTGACCAATCACGTATTTTTGCTTTTATTTCTATGTTTCTAGCTGGTAATATCATAAATATTTTTTATAATGTCTTGCTTAATGTAAGACCAAAGTATACTGCTCAGGACTTTAAGTTCAAAGTAAATTTTATGGCAAAAGAAAAAACTGTTTATTCATGTCAACAATGTGGATTTCAAAGTAAAAAATGGCTAGGCAAGTGCCCTGATTGCGGCCAATGGAATAGTTTTGTAGAAGAACGTCAAACTAAAAGTAGTGATGTGCGTACTAGTACTATTAGCACTACTGCAGCAAACTATCAGGATATCTCTAGCCAAGATAATAGCCGTATTTCCTCAGGAATTGCAGAATTTGATCGGGTACTAGGTGGAGGAATAATTCCTGGAAGCTTAGTCTTAATTGGTGGTGATCCTGGAATAGGTAAATCTACGCTCCTACTCCAAGTTGCTGATAAACTTGGCTTAAATCATAAAGTTCTTTATGTCAGTGGTGAAGAATCTGAAAAACAAATTAAATTACGAGGTCAACGCCTAGGCATTAACCCTAGGGATTTATTTCTTGTCCCAGAAACTTGTTTAGAAAAAGTTATTAATGAAATAGAGCATCATCAACCTATTTGTGTAATTGTAGATTCTGTTCAAACAATTTATTCAGAAAAAATAGACTCTGCACCTGGAGGAATTTCTCAAATTCGTGAAGTTGCAGGTCAACTACTACTTCAGGCAAAACGTAATACTATCACTGTATTTTTAATAGGTCATGTTACCAAAGAAGGAATGCTAGCAGGGCCTAAAGCACTAGAACATATTGTAGATACAGTGCTTTATTTTGAAGGAGAACATCATCACAATCATCGGATTGTTAGGGCAGTAAAAAACCGTTTTGGCCCAGCAAATGAATTAGGGATATTTGAAATGTCTGGCAGTGGTTTAATACCAGTTAAAAATGCGTCTGAATTGTTTTTAAAACAACGTCCTGTTGGAGTAGCAGGTTCAGTAGTTCTTGCCTGTATGGAAGGCACTAGACCTATTTTAGTTGAGTTACAAGCACTAGTAACTTCTAGTAATTATGGCAATGGACGTAGAATGGCACAAGGTGTAGATCCAAATCGTGTTGCATTACTTATAGCTATGTTAGAAAAACGAGCTGGATTTCATTTATATGGAGCTGATGTTTTTGTAAATGTTGCAGGAGGAATCACCTTAGATGAACCTGCGGCAGATTTAGGTATAGTTGCTGCCATTATTTCCAGCTTTAAAAACATCCCTATTGAACCTTCTATAGTTGTTTTTGGTGAAGTTGGGCTTGCAGGAGAAGTTCGTTCAACTTCTCAACCTAGTGTTAGACTTAGAGAAGTTGCTGCTATGGGACTTGGAAAATGTTTAATGCCTGCCAATAATGTTGAAACATTAGAAAAAACTGGGGAGGTTGAGGTAGTAGCAATACGCTCAGTGATAGATTTACTTGACGAACTTTTCTAATAAATAAAAAAAAACTGTTATTTCTAGCTATTCTTAGCCGATTCTCATTTTGGCAAAAACAACTTAATTGCTATAATACAACAAACCTACAGAAAAAACTTTCACTGTAACAGCGAAATTTTAGTTAATCTCTAAAAATAGGTTAACTATACTAGGGAAGTAACCGTAATAAATAACGATCCTTTCTAAAGACCGTTTATAATAAAACTTACTTAATCCATTATCTTGAGGCGGTGTAAACAATTTACACCGAAAACTCTGAATGAACGTTGATGTCAATCTAATTCGTCTTGGCTTTGTTGTAATTTTGGTTTTAGCAAGTTATTACTTGCAACAGCCTGTTACGTCTAGTCAAATTTTATCTGGCATTATTGGTCTTATTTTAGCTTCTGGAATTATCTTTTTTGAAACTCGTATTCGCCGTGCTTCGATAAAAACTCTAATGGGTGGTGCAGTTGGCTCAATATTAGGAATAGTTGGAGCCTCTTTAATTGGTTTTCTAATCTCAGTACAAGGAGATATCCCATATCAAGTTAAGTCTTATATAACTTTCTTATTAATAATGTTTATGGGTTATGTAGGATTAATAGTTGGGGCAATTAAAGGGGATTATCTAGATCTTTCCATTTTAGGGGGCTTATTTCGTACAGACAACCCAGGCAAAAATCAGCATTTGATACTTGATACAAGTGTAATCATTGATGGACGTGTTGCAGATGTAGCAGAAACAGGCTTTTTAGGTGGCCAGTTAGTAATTCCACAATTTATGTTGCGCGAATTGCAACAAGTTGCTGATAGCGCTGATTCAGCTAAGCGTAATCGTGGCCGTCGTGGTTTAGATATTTTGCAACGCATTCAAAAAAATCATAATTTAGATGTTCAAGTTTCAGATATTGATTTTCCAGACATTCGTGAAGTAGACCATAAATTAATTGAACTAGCTAAACAATTAAATGGTAAAATTGTGACTAATGATTTTAACTTAAATAAAGTAGCTCAATTAAGAGGTGTTTCTGTCCTCAATATTAATGAGCTAGCTAATGCACTTAAGCCTGTTGTTTTACCTGGGGAAACAATGAAAGTCTTTGTATTAAAAGAAGGTAAAGAATATAACCAAGGGGTTGCTTACCTAGATGATGGTACAATGGTAGTAATTGATAATGCCCGTCGTTCAATAGGCAAGAATGTAGAAATTAGTGTAACCAGTGTTTTACAAACAACAGCTGGAAAAATGATTTTTGGTCGTTATACTGGTTCTGATGAGGGCAGATCTACTCCACCTGATGGAAGAGTTTTAACTTCAGACTCTCGGTCTATTTCTCCAGACTCTCGGTCTATTCCTCCAGATCCAAGAAGTAATATTTCAGAAATGAGAGAACCAAGAACTGACTTGCGTACATCTGGTTCTATACCTAATCCAAGTAAGTTTAGAGTTGAATAGCTAGATCAATTTATATTTACTTAAGTTCTGTAAAAACTCTTAGGCCATTGGTGTGGCCTAAGAGTTTTTCTTTTTAGGCTGAATATATTAAAGGTTTTTCTATTTTTAATAAAATTTAGTTTAAATTCCTGGAAAAATTTTTTAGAAACTGGAACTTTACTACTCTAGGGGCGTTATAACAAACGAAAGTAAGTTTTTATCAAGGTTCAAAAACTATTTTGGGTTTTGCTAAAAAATTGCTTGAAAAGTAATTTTCCTCCTCTTCGGTTTTGATTCCCACGTGACAACTCGGTAGTGTTACGTGGGTTAATTTATTTTTACCCATCATTATACTTTTTATAGGTATCCCATAAATGACAAACCTTTATTCTAAATACAGCTAAATCTTGGCTTACTCCAAATTTCTGAGCTACTCTTTCAGCAGAAATTCCTCTTTCTATTGCTAAACGCAAAACATAATAAGGAATTAGTGCAGCAGACCCTACACCATAAGCAGCTTCCTCTTGAGCTTTATTAAAGTCCCTAAAACGTGATCTTTCTATTCCTTCAATTGGAGGAGTAACTGCGCTTGGAGAATGTCCTAAAACAATATGTGAAACTTCTTCCATCAAAGTAGCAACTTGACGCTCACGGCTATGCTTGGGGTTAATAAAAACCAAACGCCATCCATTAGGCAGAGGCATTGTTGTAGCCCCTGACCAATCTTTGGAGTGTTCTTTAAGTAAAATACTGCGTGCTTCTATGGATAGTTGGGATAAATAATTAATGTCTACAACTTTTAGCTTTACAAGAGGAGCTAGCTTCCAAGGATCAAGTGGCCTATCTAAAGGCACTTTTGCTAGATCACGAATTTTTAGTGCAATACGCTCAAAAATTTTACGCTTAAGATTTGGTGGGAATAAGTCCTGTTCTGAGAAGTTATTTCCTTGTCCTACTAGCATAAGGTCGTTTTTGTGTTTCCACTTTTTTAGTTTCTGTTTGTTTAGTCTCTGCTTCCATCTCTGTATTGGCAGAGCTAGCAAATTGAGTATAAGCTACTCTAAAAAGTTCTGCTAAAGCTTTTGCTGTTTCTGGTTTTAAATTTGGATCTGCTCTTAAATGTGCCTCTACAACATCTGGTGTTGATTCCGTAGGATAGTAAATAACTGGCTCAACCATTTCATCATTGGACAAAAGTGAACCTTTCATTAATCGATCAACAGGAATTCCAAGCCAAGCACTAAGTCTGGCTAAAGTAGCACTGTCAGGAACACAAGCCCCATTTTCTATTCTAGATAATGTAGAAGGGCTAATTTGTGTAACGCTCGCTACTTGGCGAATACTTAGCTTTTCTTCTTCTCGTTTCCTTTTTAGGTATTCCCCTAGCTCTACTACATTTAGTAGTGATTCTGTCATAAAACACCAACCCCCTGGGGTTAAAATCCCAGGCTAATATATATGCTTACATCCTACCATAGCTACCTTTTATATGACAATTAAAAAATGTTTCATAGATGAAACGTTTCATACTTGAAACAATAATATTTTTGTGTTACTATGTTTCACAGATGAAACAAAGATGTTTAACTTAGATAAACATAAGCGTTTTTAAAAAAGGAGCAATTAAATATGAATACAGCCATTAAAAATTTAAATGTACGCACCAAAAGAGCTAAGTTAATCGCTGAAATGGGTTTAGTAATTAGAGATGAAAAAGGATTTACTGTAAAATCCCCTACTCGCAGCAATGAAACATTCCGAGTCTGGCGAGATGAAAAAGGGCGAGTACGTTGTTCTTGTTTAGATTTTGAATCTCAAGCTCCTGAAGATCCACGCTTTCGCTGTGAACATATTTTGGCAGTAAAATATCATCTTGAACCTATACAAGAAACATCACAAACTCAAACAATAGAAGAGGTTGTAGAATCTGTTATAGAACCCATTGCTGTTTCTTTAGAGCAATCCGCTACAGCAAATTCTATTATGGAAGTAGAAACAAGCTCTATTATAGAAGAAAAAATTTCTTTTGTTTCACCAATGAAACAAGAAACAAATTCCTTAAGTGTTTCGTACATGAAACAGAATGAGTTTACTGAAAATGTTTCATCAATGAAACAAGAAACAGTGATAGAAAATATTAATACTGAGCTTTCATTAGAACCTGTAAAACCACAAGAGGAGATTAAAGAAATGACAATACAAAACAATGATCAAGCAGCCTTTTCACAAATTCTTAAAAAACTTTCTGCTCCAATATCTAAAGAACTTATTCGTCAACGTTTTGGATGGACAGATAAAGCAGGAGTAGATCATGAAATTGATTATATAGAGTGGCATACAGTAGCAGATATGCTAGATGAAATTTACCCTTGTTGGTCACATGCAGTTAAAGATGTTCGTCAAATTGGAGAATTAGTAGCAATAACTGCATCTATCACCATTATGGGTGTAACTCGTGAAGGTGTAGGAACAGGCTCAGCTTACGATGAAATAGGCATAAAAAAAGCAGAACATGATGCCTTAAAACGTGCAGCAGTAAAATTTGGTGTTGCTAGAGATCTCTACAAACGTGATGATGAAGATGTAGTAGTGAATGGTCAACCACTACGTTTCCCAAGAGATCCTGTTGCTAAAAATATAGCTGAAATGGCTACAACTAAACAACATGCAGCAATTCGTGCTATTGCACATGCTAATGGAGTTGATGCAGAAGCCCTTTGCCAAGAATTATTTACCTGTAAATTGGCAGAACTTAGCCGAAGAGCAGCTTCAGCTTTTATTGACCACTTAAAAACAATTAAACAAACCTTAACAGCATAAGGAAGAAGGGACAGGATAAACCCTGTTCCTACATTAATCCAGACTATGTAATTTTACTGGAGGATAGTATGCAAGCACGTAACTCTGCACAAAAAAAAGATTTAGAACCTTCTCTTTTTGATGCACTCCCAGAAATAACTGAGGAGACCAATCAAAAAGAAACCAAAAAAGATTACATTATTAACCTTTATAAACAAGGCACTACAGATATGCTAGTAATTGCCCAAATGGCAAAAACTAAGCCTAGTTATGTTGCTAGTGTTCTGCAAACTGCTGGATTAATTAGCGGTTATTCAGACCTATATACTACTCCAGTAGGTGAGCAAAATATATATAGTAGATTTTTCCGTAATATCTTAAGTTTCAAAGACTTGGTGTCTGCACGTGAGTCAGTAGAAAGAATAGATAACTTATACCGTTATTTTGGAAGACTTGGAGATCGTGCAGGTCAACACCATGCCCAAATTCTGGCCTTAACCGGCCGAAATCGTGCTCGTTGGTGCGGCAAGTATGAGGAAGCCCGCATATTTGCTGAATGGCTGATGAAGAACTAATTCATCAGACCAAAGGTTTTACGTGTAAGTTCCACGTGAAACCTTTGGTTCTTTTTTACTTTCTTACTAATTATTAATTTCTAAACTTCAACTAGTTCATTTTTTGCAGCCAATTGACCACAAGCAGCAAAAATATCTTGCCCTCTTGGGCGACGAATGAAAGCGGAAAGTCCATGATCTATAAGAATTTGTTGGAACTCGGCGATCCTTTCTACTGACGAACTCTCAAAGGGTAATTCTTCTGCTGGATTATGAGGAATTAAATTAACCTTTGCTTTTAGTCCTGAAAGTAATTTCACTAGCCGTTTAGCATCTGCATTACTATCTGTTATACCTGCCAACATTACATACTCAAATGTAATTCTTTCACGTGGTTTTAATGGAAAATCGCGACAAGCTTGTAATAACTCTTTTAGTGGATATTTGCGATTTATTGGCATAAGACGATCTCTAAGCTCATCTGTTGCACCAGTTAAAGAAATTGCCAATTTAGGTCTTATTTCTTCTTTTCCTAAATCATAAATTTTTGGCACAATTCCAGCAGTTGATAAAGTAATATGCCTTGTACTAATAGCTAATCCTTCAGCATCATTCATTAGGCGAATTGCAGCTAGGACATTATCATAATTAAGTAGTGGCTCACCCATTCCCATCAAAACAATGTTGATCTGGCGATCTGGAGGGCATTTAGGGCCATAGACATCTGAAAGGACTGTAATAATTTGTCCTACAATTTCACCTGGCAAAAGGTTACGTTTTAATTTTAATTGAGCAGTTAGGCAAAACTCACAAGCTAGCGGACAGCCAACTTGGGAAGAAATACAAATAGTTGCTCGTTCTGTTTCAGGAATCCAAACGCTTTCTATTTCACGACCATCTTTAAGCTTAAATAAATAACGTCTTGTACCATCTTGAGAGTAAAACTGTTTATCAATTTGCTGCTCCATCACAACAGCACAAGCAGCTAATTTATCTCTTAAGGCTTTTGAAAATTCAGTCATTTGCTCAAAACTAGTAAAACGATGCTTATAAATCGCTCTATATAATTGAGTTGCGCGGAAAGGTTGCTCACCTATCTCGCGGAAAAACTGTTTCATTTGCTCAAGAGTTAAGCCTACTAACTCTACTGTTTTCTTTTCCAATACTACTAATTTTTCCATTATATCTTACCGCAATTTTATCTAATCTACAGGTTATTAAGTTTTGGCAGTAGCTTTTTAACTTTAGTAACTAAATCTGCTAAAACAATATCTTCTTTAATAAAAGGCACTTCAGAGCGAATTTGTTGATAAGCCTTTAGTACACCCTGCCCTGGTTTTAGTGGCAAAAGAAAATCTAGAGCTTGGCTAGCAGCTAAAAATTCTGTAGCTAAAATAGTCTCTAAATTATCTACTATAGTTTTAAGTTTTAAAGCAGAAGTCATACCCATACTTACGTGATCTTCTTTATTGGCTGAAGTAGGAAGAGAATCAACAGAAGCAGGATGAGACAAAACTTTATTTTCTCCCTGTAAAGCTACTACCATAACTTGAGCAATCATCAATCCTGAACACATTCCAGGCTCAGGAGTTAAAAAGGCTGGAAGTTCAGAAAGATCAGGGTTTACTAGACGTTCAATTCTACGCTCTGAAATTGCTCCTAGTTCTGTTAAAGCCATTGCTAAATAGTCTAACCCTAAGGCTAATGGCTCGCCATGAAAATTTCCACCAGAAATAACTTCTTTTGTATCTGCAAAAACTAGTGGATTATCAGTCGCACTATTAAATTCAATTTCTAGGACTTTTTTCAAATGAGAGATTACATCTCGAACAGCGCCATGAACTTGAGGAATACATCTTAAACTATAGGCATCTTGAACTCTGCGACAATCCATATGAGAGGTCATAATTTCGCTATCTTGAGTAAGTTCTATAAGACGGCGAGCAACAAGTTGCTGACCAGGATGAGGACGAGCTAGGTGGATTCTAGGATCTGCGGCTTTAGATGTACCATGAAGAGCTTCTAGAGACATTGCACCAGCTAGATCAGCTAGATCAGCTAATTTTTCTGCTTTTTCTAGAAGTAAACCACCTACTGCGGCCATTGCCTGAGTACCATTAACTAAGGAAAGTCCCTCTTTAGCTTCTAAAGTAATTGGTTTAAGACCAGCTTCTTTAAGAGCTTGTGCCCCAGGCATTCTTTTACCTTGATAAAAAGCTTCACCTTCTCCAATCAGCACTAAAGCTAGATGAGCAAGAGGGGCAAGATCTCCACTTGCGCCCACAGAGCCTTTTGCAGGTATTACAGGATGAACTTCTGAGTTAAGCAAATTACATAAAGCTTGAGCAACTTCAAGTCTTACACCTGAAAAGCCCTTAGCTAAAACATTAGCACGAAGTAAAATCATTGCACGGGATTCTTCTTCGCTAAGTGGTTCACCAACTCCAATAGCATGTGAACGCACCAAATTTATTTGAAGTTGTCGAAGTTTATCATCAGGAATACTTACATCTGAAAGTTTACCAAATCCAGTGTTGACACCATAAACAACTTTTTCAGTACGAATTATTTCATCAATAACTTGGCGGGAAGCATTAATTCCTTTTACTGCACTATCAGTAATAGCAACTTTTACACGTTGACAGGAAACGGCTTCAACATCTGCTAGGGAAAGTGTATTTCCATCTATATGAATCATGTGAGGTTTTGTCCTAATAAGTAATTAAGATTTCTTGAAAAGACTATTAAAAGCATTGCGAGCATCATCAGTTTTTGATTTGGCATTTAAGGCATCTGTCGTTGCTTTTTGGTTAGCAGTAAAGTATTCACAGAAGTTTGCTTTTTCTTTATCACGAACCATTTCAGCAGCAGGTTCACGACATTGTTTATGGGCAAAAGCATCGTAAAATGAACAGTTTAGACAAACATGCAAATCGCTATGGCATTTAGAGCAAGAATCTAGTCTTGAAACTTTGCCACTAACTATATTTTCTTTTTGACAACGAAAACATAACATATTTAATCCTTTTCCCAAGCTCTCCAGGCGCTACTCTAGGCGCAACTGCTTGTCTACGGCTAATATAACAAACCAGAGATAAATCCCTAGTTTACTTTTTGACTTACATTAGCACTTTGCTTATCTTTAGCTTATCTTTAGCTTATCTTTAGCTTATCTTTAAGTTTATGTTAGTCTTAGCCTTTGATTTCTTCTTCATCTTCATCATCTTTTGGGCGTGAGCTATGACGAAAAGGAGGAACTAGCACTCCAAACAAGCTAGATCCAAAAACTAACATTAATGGCAGCATTAAGATTAGGAGTAAGATTTGTATTGGTAACATTAAAAACGCGAATATTTTCTTTAGCATTTTTCCTCACACACGTTCTAGAAGTAGAGCAACACCCATACCACCGCTAACACACAAAGTAGCAAGTCCTAACCGACTGCCTCGTCTAGCCATTTCATGCAAGAGAGTTACTACAATGCGAGTTCCTGTACAACCAATTGGATGACCTAGAGCAATTGAACCACCATTTACATTAATTTTATTTCTATCTATTGGTAAATCTCTTAAGCAAGCTAAAACTTGAGCAGCAAAAGCCTCATTTAGTTCCACTAGGTCAATATCATTTAAGGTAATATTATTACGTGCTAAAAGCTTTTCAACTGCTGGAACAGGCCCAATACCCATTATTGAAGGTTCAACACCTACAATTGTATAATCTACTATTCTAGCTTGGGCTTGAGCACCTGTTTTTTTAAGCATTTCTTCAGACATCACAACTAAAGCTGCTGCGCCATCAGTAATTCCACTAGCATTACCTGCTGTTACAGTCCCTGTTTTAGAAAATACTGGCGGAAGTTTATCTAAATCTGATATTACAGTTTTTTCCCTAACGTGTTCATCTAAGGTAAAGTCAATTGTATTACCTTTGCGATCTTTTATTTTTATAGGACAGATTTCATCTTTAAACAGGCCAGCATCTAGAGAAGCACGAGCATGTTGTTGGCTAACTAAAGCAAATTCATCTTGTTCTTGGCGAGAAATATTCATTTGTTGGGCTAATTTTTCGGCAGTTTCTCCCATAACCATTCCAGAGAGAGGGCAAAGAAACCCATCCTTATACATTCCATCGACTAGTTGAGTATGACCCAAGCGGCTACCCCAGCGAGCAGACTCTAAATAATAAGGCAAGCGACTCATGCTTTCACCACCACCAGCAACAATACAATCAGCTTGTCCAAGAGCTATTTCTTGATAAGCTAAGATGATGCTTTTAAGTCCAGAAGCACAAGCTTGATTTACAGTATAAGCTGGTGAAGTAACAGGAATGCCAGCACGATAGGATATTTGACGAGCAACATTTGGGCCTCCGCCTGCTTGACGACCATTGCCAAAAATCAATTCATTGACTTGTTCTGGAACAACTTTAGCTCGTCGCATAGCTTCTTCTACAACAGGAGCAGCAAACTCAGCTAAAGTTAAATCCTTAAGGCTACCGCCAAATTTGCCTATGGCACTTCTAACAGCACCAGCAATATAAATTGGTTTCACAATTTTTTCCACCCTATAGAAAATTTTGAAATCACTCTAAGACAGGATTTTATGTTTTTATAGTAAAAGGGAATTTTAATTTATTTATATTAGGTTTTCCATAGTCTTAGGCTTTTAATCTTATCTAGTTTAAAATTTTTAGTGAAAAATTTCACAGCCATTGTGGAATTATCCGCTATAAAAATTAAACAACTCTACAGATAACACACTAAGCGATATTTCTTTCTTTATGATCTAAATAAATCAAGATCATATATAGCAACTAGTGTATTTGCAATAATTAGCACAACTATACTCTAACTAGCAAGTTACAATGGTACAAATTTTGCACACCTTATTGGCCTCTTGCAAAAATACTCAATTTAATAACTTAACTCAAGTGGATTATTAAAATTTTCATTTAGGAGAAAACAGATGTCCAAGAAGTCTTTTGTCCCTGTGTTTATAGCTATAATTTTCTGTCTTTTTACCATAAATACTTCCAACGCTTTTGCGCAATCATCTCAAGTTTCAGAAAATAGATCTGTTGCTAACTTAATTGCAATTACCTCTAATCCTAATTCCCCATCTGAAACCAAATCTGAAAATAAATCCGAAAATAAGTCTGAAGCAAAGTCTGAAGCAAAGCCTGAAGCAAAGCCTGAAAGCAATTCTTTAGAACTAATGAATGAAAAACTTAAAGCTCAGCAATTAGAAATAGATGCATTAAAAGAGCAGCTTCACAAAATGGAAACACTCTTAGAAACAGCAGTAAATAAAACTTCTGTAGCAACTAGTCCTAATCTTACACCTAATTTAAGCTCTAATCTTACACCAAACCCTGAACCAATTAACTATCCTTCGCCTATTGTTAGACCAGCACCTATAGCAAGACATGCACCAAGTGAGTTACTTCCAGACCTTGGTCATATTGGTGCAGAAGTAGGTTTACTAATAGGAGGAAGCCAAAACCCATTTAAGTCAAATGAAGGGTTCTTTGCTGGTGGTTTTATTGATTTACCATTAAAAAGAATTAAAGGTGGAAAACTTTCTTATGAAATTATGATTGGAGCACAAAGAACTGTTTCTACACAACAAACTACCTCTGGTGTTACTCTTTTAGTTAATGGGGCATTAAATGCAGCTCTAGGAAATCCACCAAGTGTTAACAACTTACTTGGCCCGCTTCCAATAACCAATAAAGTAAGAGAGCGTCTAACTGTTTTAACTGTTGTACCAGCTAGCTTTAAATAGTCGTCCCTGAAAAAGTCTAGGCAAAAGAAAAAGGGGATTCAAAAACATGGTTTGAAGCCTCTTTTTTGGAGCCAAAACAAATAAAAGAAAGCCAAGAAAAAAGAACAAAAGAAAAAGC
>JBDIBI010000018.1:0-141882 GCA_039812885.1 Blastocatellia bacterium | reverse complement strand
ATATCAATTAAGCTTGATATTTTATATTTCACAAAACATATTATTTAATTTAGTTATATCGAGAAAGCATTAGAGTTAACAGAGTTATCTTTTTCTTTTTTGAAAGTAGCTGAGTAGTTGTTAAGGAGAACTAAAAAACTATTTTCAAGCATTTCAACTTGCTCTTGGGAAATATGAGAAGTGCCGCGCTCAACCATCATAGCAAGAAGGCCACGAGCTAATTCAATAACAGGGTCAAACTCTTTAGAAAGAAACTCATCCAAATCAAAATCAATATTAGAGGATCTAAAGATTTT
Organism: Blastocatellia bacterium; assembly: GCA_039812885.1. Taxonomy (GTDB): domain Bacteria; phylum Acidobacteriota; class Blastocatellia; order Chloracidobacteriales; family JADJPF01; genus JADJPF01. The sequence continues at coordinate 141,586 of JBDIBI010000018.1, read as the reverse complement.
CTTTTCAATTTCAGGACTAAGCATTTTACGTAAGCGAACAGATTGGTCAATAAATAAACCTGGTTGGATATTGCTTTTTTGCAAATACTGAAAACTTTCTGGAGAAACGCGGGCTGCTATGAGTTTACGTTTTTTCTCTGTTGGTAGATTTTTTCTACCAGCTGGAGACTTTTGTCTAGATTCAGTTTTATTATCAGGTTCTTGCATATATTTTATTAATGTAAAAATAGTATATATAAATTAAGTGAGTAAATTATCATAGTCTTAATAACTATGAAGCCTATAAAAATTTTAACACTTTTATAGGTTTGAGAAACAATGTTTCACGCTATTTTTGTATAACGTTTATTCGATAGGAAGTAATGTAAATATAGCTCTAGGAAAAAAGCTTAGTCTAGAAAGTAAAAAATAAGTTATGAGAATGTGAGTTCTCAATTCTTATTGCTCCCAAACCCATTTTGTGCTATTTTTTTCTAAGATTTTCCAAAAAAGCCTAAAATTTCATTTAGTGGGTCAAGATGACAGAAAATTCCAACAATGAATGTATTTTTATTAGCAATAATACTAAAAAACACGCTAGGAAGCCTTATAAGCATACTTTTTTAATGGTTAAGGCATTTCATCGTTTTTTTTGAGATAAGAGGCTCCTAGGCCATTCTAGCGCATTTCTATATTTTGCTAATATTTCACAATATGGTCAATTTCAACCAAATACAAAATTTTTTGCTTACAATAACAACCCAACAGATAAAAATCTAAGTTAATACTTACATTATGAGCGAATTATTACTGCTACAAAAAAAAGGCACTCAATTAGAAACAAAATTGGAAAATAACCCCTTGTTGGTTTACCTAGCAGGGTTAGCACCAACAGGCCGTCGTAGCATGGCTGCTAAGTTGAAAACCATTGCTACTATATTAGGACAAGAAGATCCAAGACTTGTAGATTGGGCAAAATTAAGGTTCGAACACGTTTCTGCATTAAGAAGCCAACTAGAAACTAATAAATATTCTCCAGCGACAATAAATAATTTCTTATCAGCAATAAAAGGAGTGATGAAAGCAACCTGGCATTTATCTCTAATTACTGCAGAAGAATATCAAAAAATATTAGCTGTTAAATCTGTAAATGGTCATAAGCTTCCTTCTGGTAGGGCTTTATCTAAAAAAGAAATATCTACTTTGCTAACTTACTGCTCAGAGGAAGAAACTTTTTTAGGAATAAGAGACGGAGCGTTAATCGCTTTATTATTGGGAGCAGGATTGCGTCGCAGTGAATGTATTTCTCTAGACTTACTTGATTACGATAGGGACAATTCCTCTATAAAAATAAAAGGAAAAGGTAATAAAGAGAGGCTAGTCTATTTAGTTGATAAAGCTTCTACGTTATTAGACGAATGGATAGAATTACGAGGCAATGAGGATGGTCCTCTTCTTACTCCTGTTTATAAAGGAGGTCACATCAAAATTCAACGCCTTAGTGACCAAGCCATTTACAATGTTTTAGTTAAACGCGCTAATCAGGCTTCTATAAAGAAATTTTCCCCTCATGACTTACGTCGAACCTTTGTTAGCGAATTATTAGACGCTGGGGCTGATATTGTTGCTGTTCAGCATTTAGTTGGGCATTCTAATGTAAACACTACTGCTAGATATGATCGTCGCGGGGAGAAGGCTAAACGTAATGCTATTAAATTAGTCAATTTATTCTAATTGGCCTAATTAAAAGGAAGCCTCCCTCCTGCTGGGCATTAAAATGAGTTGGCCTAAAGGGGCATCGCCAAGGATTCGTGTAAAATCCGCCAGATTGGGTGTTAACAAAAGTGTAGTCTAGTAAACACAAAAAACGATATTAACCTTGCTATATTTTTCAACAAGTTACAGACACAAAATTGAATAGGTTTTGTAAACACTTCTCTGCTAAGAAACTTTACCCTAATCTGAATTAAAGCTTTTTGGAATGCACTAAAAATATTAATTAATTGATTGATATAGCTTTACACAGTTTTACATTTTTATGTGGCGGATTTTACTCAAATCCTTGCCGACACCCTAAAGAGAATGTTTTCGCTTTTTCGTAAGGTTTTTGTTGTGTTTGTTGGTTTTACTCATTGTTTTCTTCAAATGGTTGTTTTAAATTAACAATACGTTCTAATAATACATCAGCTTCACCATTTTTACTAAGTTTAAGCAGTAAATTAGAGTATGAGTACAATAATCTGACAACCCAAGGATGATTATTAGGTAAAAATTCATCATAAATGTTTAATGCCTGCTTAAAATAATTAACTGCTTGTACCTCTTTATCTATAGATTGGTATAAATGCCCTAAGTTATGTAGTACCTGCCCTGTATAGAGATGATATTTGCCCAATATTTGCTCAAATATATTTAATGCTTCCAGATAGAGTGTTTCTGCTTTGTCATAATTTTTTTGTTCATCATAAATAATAGCTATGTTCATTAAAGTACCAGCAACATCTAAATGAGAATTACCAAAAGTTTGTTTATAAATAGAGAGAACTTGATCATAACATTCTAATGCTCGTTGGTAGTTTTCTTGGTCTGCATAAACGCTAGCAACACTGTTGAGAGTTTGTGCTACAGATGGATGATTGTTGCCAAAAACTTGACTATAAATACGTGTAGCTTGTTCAAGGTTAGTTAGAGCTTGATTGTGTTTTCTTTGGTTGCGGTAAATCTCACCTATATTGTAGAGGCTTTGTGCGATATCGGGATGGTTGTTTTTAAAAAGTTGTTTTCTGATGATAAGAGCCTGATGAAAAAAATCTAAAGCTTGTTGATACTGACCTTGGTCAGCATAAGTACTAGCAGTATTATTGAGCAAATGCGCAATATTAGGATGAACGTCACCAAACACTTTTTTAGTTATAATTAATGCTTGTTCATAGAGACTTCTGGCTTCATTATATCTACCTTGCTCCTGGTATAGCGTCGCAAAACTGTTTAGAGCATCTATATAAATAACATCGGTTTTACCTACGTTTTTTTCGTAAAGCTGCAAAGCCCTAGTATAAAAAATTTCAGATTCTTTATAGTTACTTTGTGCTTGATATATTATTGCAAGATTATTTAAAGTCTTTGCCACAGATAGATCATTAGCCCTAAATACTTTTTCTTGTATATTTAACACCCGTCGACACAAGTTTTCAGCCTCTTTAAGTTTATTTTGTGAGAAGTAAATCTGAGACAACTGCCCTAAAGTAGTTGTAACTTCAATATGTTCTTCACCAAATACCTGTTTTTTAATCTTTATTGCTTGCTCATAATTTGCTTCAGCCTCATTAAGTCTCTGTTGAGTAAAAAACAACCAACCCAAATTACATAATGTTTTTGCGACGTCTGGGTGGTTAGAACCAAAAACTTGTTTTCGTATACTTAAGGTTTGATTGAGTAAATCTTCAGATTCCTTATATTTTTGTAAGTCAAAACAAAGTAAAGCTTTGTTTTCCAAGGTAATTGCTACTTTATAATTAATTTCACCAACTGCTCTTTTTTCAATTTCTAAAGCTTGCTCGTATAACGGTGCCGCTTTGCTATAATCTTTTTTCTTACGGTAAAATTCGGCTAAGTTATTTAGCATAGTTCCTATATCAGGATCTTTATTATTAACTATATTTGGCAATATAGTTAATATTTTGTCATAGAACGGCTCTGCTTCTGAGGTTTTGTTGTGAGAATCATAAAAGGATCCCAAGTTGTTTAGTGCTGCCAGAATATCTGGATGGTTGGTAGGTAATTGCTTTTCAAGAATATTAAGAACCCTTTTAAATAAATCTTCTGCTTCTAAGATATTTCCTTGAATATCTTTTAAGGAAGCAAGATCGTTTAGTACTCTCGCTAAGTCAAGATGCTCAGGGCCCAGTAAGATTTCTTGTGTAGTTAGTGCTTTTTGATAGTATTCTTCTGCTTCTTTATATTTCCCTTGAAACTTAGAAAGATTTCCTAATGTATGTAATGTAGTTGCTTTAGTAGGATGGTTGGGAACTGCTATCTTTTCAGCTATCTTTTGGGACCTCTCTATGTATTGACTTGATTGTTCAGATTTACCTAAGAAAAGATTAGTTTCTGCTAAATTATTTAGTATGGTTACTAGTTTTGGGTGTTCTCTACCAAAGACCTTTTCAGTTATTGCTAAAGCTTTTTCAAATAAGTCTCGAGCTTCAGAATATTTTGTTTGGCGGTGATAAACAAGAGCTAAATTATTAAATGTGGATGCTAGATCAGGGTGTCCTGGTTCTAGTAACTTTTGTCTTATCTCTAAAGCTTGTTTTAGTTCTGATTCTGCTTGAGCATGTTTATATTGTTTATAGTGAAAGTTACTGAGATTATTAAGTACCATTGATATTTGAAGTTCTTGGTTTAGTTTTTGAAAAATTCTTAACGCACGTAAATAAGTTTCTTCTACTAAACTATGTTTACCTACTATATTATATAGCTCAGCTTGAACATTTAACACTCTTGCTAATTCAACACTTTGACTACCTAATAATTTTTCAGTAATTGTTAGCGCGCACTCAGAAAAATTCATTGCTTCCAAGTACAAACCTTGATTCTTACAATAAATTGAAGCACTGTGTAATAGCCTTCCGGCTTCAAAACTTTCAATACCAAATTCTTTTATCAGCGGTATCATTGTTCTTACATGAGGTAATAATCTTTCCGACTTTAACCAACTAGAGTACCAATCTGTTTGATCAGGTTGTGGAAAAATATTATTTAAAGTCTTAATTACTTGCTCTAGTCGTAGTTTTTGCTCGCCAAAAATTAAAAAATCTTTAATTATTTGTTGCACAAAACGATGAATAGAGATAGTTCTATTTTTGTCATTTTTTTGAATTAGAGAGTAGCCAGAGGCTTGAGTTACTGTTTCAGTAAATTGTAGTTTGCTAATTCCACTCTCAATAAATATTTCTTCTGCTATATCTTCGCTGCTAAGAAAAGCACAAACTTTAAGTATTTCTGTCATTATTGGGCTGTTACTGGCTATTTGATTAAGAGCAATCATAAAAGTTACTATTACTGATTTATGTTCGCTGTCGTACAAAGACAATTTTGAGGATAGCTCTTGACTTTTTTTATTGTAAACTAGTAGGTATTCCATGAGTGGAAACTTAGTTTTTTCTATAAAAGCACCAACATGTTCTAAAGCTAAAGGGAAACCAGCAGTAACCTCAACAATTTTTTGAGCTAATTCTTTATATTGTTTTTTTGTATTATTCCTACCAGTTAAACCAGCCCTTTTAAGTAAAAAATTAGTGCCTATATTGACCCCCATGTTTTCTAGAGTGAGAATCCCAATCTTATCACTTAAAATATCAGTACTAGTGGTAATTAAAATGTGTCCTTGGTGGTTAGAAGGCAAATATGTTCTTATCAAAGCAATATCTTCTAAGTCATCTAAAACCAGTAGCCAGTTTTTATTTTGGGCTAGCCAAGTCTTAATCCAAAAAGTAAGTTCCTCAAGGTTAAAACTCTGGTCAATTTCAGAAGAGAGTAAATCAAGTATTTTACCAATTTCTGTATAACTGTTACTAAGTTCCAAAAGGTTTTCCGCATTCACCCATAGAATGGATTGATAGGAATCAATGTAGCTGTAGCAGTACTCTATAGCAGTTTGTGTTTTGCCAATCCCACCTAATCCATTAACCATTTGTTTTATCATTACAGCTTTATGGGTTGTTAGTAATTCGCTCAGTTGTCTTAATTCATTTTTTCGTTCGATAAAGAAAGGATTGCGCTCTGGAATTTTAATATACTTTTTAGAGTATACATTGGATGTTAATATATTTAGTGGGGTAGTAATTTTTTGTTGCTCTTGCTGAATCTTTAGAAAATTAGGTGATTCTGTTAATGTAGAAGCATGAAATTTATTAAATTCGATATTACAATAGTTTGTAAACCTAGAGGGTAATTTGGAAGTATCTATTAAGCTATTGGTAATAAGCTTTGATGTACTTTGATGATGTATACTATCTAAACCTTTTACAGTATCTAAATTCACTCTCGATAGATTTGTTTCGCCCCAATATGATTCGGTAAAGTCGGCTTGTTCTAAAGCAGTATTAATAAAATGAGTTTTATATAAATAGGATTTTACAAAACTTGCCTTATTCAAGTTTATACTTTCTAAAACTACATCTGTTAGATCTGCTTCTGTAAAGTCAGCTCCAAAAAAATCTCCATAAAGTATTTTATTTCCTTTTAATTGGGCTTTTACTAGCTTTGCATTAACTAGGTTAGCACTATTCAATTTAGTGTTAATAAGAATAGCACCACTAAGATCTGCCCTAGTTAGTTGAGCTTTTGTTAAATCTATTCCAGAAAGATTTGCTTCTTTAAGATTTACATCAGTAAAATTTATAAAGTTTAGATGAAATTTATATTTACTAAGATCTTGATTACTAAGATCAATTACTTCAGTTGGATTTAATTCTCTCCAACTATTCCAATCTTGATATCCTCTTTGTAACAGGTGAATAAACGGGTTATTGTCTTTTTTCCAATTTTCTAATTCATTAGTTTTCAACAGAGTACTAACATGCTTTTGGATCTTCTTTAGTAAATCCATTTTAGCTAACATTTCATCTAAAGATGCCGTATTTTTTAGCTCTTCTGCTGTAGCTTGATAATCTGAATGATGCTTCAATAATAAGGAGATTTTCTGTTTTATAATTTGTGAACTTGTAATAATTTCTCCTGAATCTATTTCCCTAACATTTAATTTGTTTCTATCTTGAACCACCAAATTAAATTTAAGCAGCGATTGCCTTTCCTTAACAACATCTTTAGGTAAAGATTCTATTTTCAATAAGAGCGATAAGTCTTTTAGAACTTCATCCAAACGGTACAAAATATACTTATTAGCACCCAATAAGAAATAAGCTTTTTTATCAAGAGGTAAACTAGAAAAAGGCCAAGAGTCATCATTAATTCTTTGTTCAAATCGTATAACTATGGGTATGGATATGGTTTCTTTAGGTTTTAATTCGTACGTCAAAGTTTGAGAATCCCTTAAATCTATGGATGGTATTTTATTTGAGGCAATACCTATCACAAGTGATACTTTAACTGTGTCATTAATAACTGATATATCAGATCCTGTCTCAAAAGGTGAAAAAGTTATTTTTAGTGATAAAGGCTGCTCACCAGAATTAGCCAAACTAATTTGGCCATCAAATATAGCCATATAAATACCTACTGGATCATCGTACGCTTCTCTATCATCTTGTAAAAAATTATCTCTTTGTAAATCGGGAAAGATTAAACTAATTTCTTCCAAAACCTTATCACATTCTTTAATAGAATAAGGAACGTTGTAAAACGAGCTGTAAGTATTTTCTGCTAAGGAACAAAAAGATAGCCATAAAATTTGGGAAATTTCTTTTCTGTTAATGTAGTAAATTTCTCTGGTACTTGCTGGCACGTTCTTGTTAAATTTTAACTGACCAGTAGTTACCCATTGCTCTAATATTTTACTTCTATCTATTTCTAGTAAAAATACAGTAGAATCATTTTTACCTAAAGTTGCTAAAATGAGTTTAGATGGATGAAAAGCTAATAAATTAACGAAAGCCTCCAGCGAAGGCATATTTATTTGGGTCAAAAGTTTTTGATTGTGTTGATACCAGAAGTTTATCGTACCATCTAGAGATTTTGAGGCAAGAAAATCTTTGTCTGCTGATATGCTAATGCTATGTATAGGATTAGAGTGAGATTGAAAAGAAACTTGCCGGGAGAGTTTTTCATTCCAGGGTAAAAATATAAGCCAAGCCTGTCCACTCAATGATCCTAGGGCTAAACATTTTCCATCTAAAGACCAAGTAAGTGCTGAAAGATCGCTCTGAAAACCATAGCTTATGTATCTATCCCATTTGTTTTTCAAACTCCAAATTTCTACGCCTAGACTTAAATTTGCAGATAATTTTTCGACAGGAATAATAGCTATATGATGCCAATCTGGACACCAGGCTAAACCACTGAACTTAGAAATACTACATTTATTTGTGTTAAGTACAGATGCTGTTCTCAAATCCCATTGAGTAACAAGATTATCTTCTGAAAAAGAACATAAATAAACACTTTCTTCATCTTTAGTTAACCAATTAAGTGCATAAATTCTCTTTGAGTGGTTTTTAAGAGTACTAACTAAAGTTTTGGTTTCAATATTCCAAACGTATATGTTTCCATAAATATCACCAACTATAAGAAAATCGTTTTTACTTGACCAAGTTAGGCAGGTGGCAGACTTAGACGGGTTTTGTAACACACATTCTTGGTTATTTACTATATTCAGTATTTTAATAATTCCATTGCTAGTACAAGCAACTATTTTATTACCATCAGAAGACCAAATAAGCTGAGTTATGGGAGATTTTGTTTCGTTACTAACTACAAACTTACGTTTTAAAGAAATACCATCAGGTAAATCCAAAACTTTGTTGTCATATTCAATATCCAGTTTATATTGTTGTTTACCAAGTGTACAAATGTGAATAAAACTTTGTTGTGATTGTATTTGTAATTTCTTAGTCTCGCCTGGGCGCAGTTCGATTCGCTGTTTATTTATATTATCTGGATATAAGATATCTAAAATAATGGGGTTAGTCTTCGGTACATCAATTGTTTGATTATTTTTAGGGTTATCCGAAAATTCTATTTCTTTGGAAGTTATTTTGATGCCTATCTTAGATGTTAGTATATTTTCAAAAATCCAAGAAGAACTCGAGCTATCTTGACCAAAGTTAAAAGTAACAGGCAATGAAAAATAAGCAGCAACCACACCAAGCAGTTCTCTAACAATTGGCAATCCTTTAGCATGGTTTGGAAGATTTTTTATTGTTGCTATTACCCACCTAGCAATAATTTTACTGTATTCTTCGTCATTATCCGTTTTTAAAGTAAGAAGTGTCTTTAATATCCTTTCAAATAGATTTTGAATATTCTGAATGTTTTGTTCATCTTCATACAAGCTTAAGTAGCTAATCTCTTCTTCTAGTTGTAATAAAAGAGGATAGTTATTGTCCTTACGGAAATTTTTTAGAAAATTCCAAGATTGATCTAAAGTATCTTTTTTACTTTCCTTTAACTTGTGGCGTAAATAGTTTGTAACTTGTGGAAATAGAAGCACTGCTTGATGATTTTTACTTTGGACAATTGAGCTGAAATAAAAGTCTGCTTCTACATCTACATCTAATCCTAAGAATAATCGGGTAGTTCGCAAAAGCTCTGGTTCTATTCTAGCAGCTAATGAGAGGGTTTCAGCTATTGTTACTATATTTGGGTTTTCTATTGTGAGCCTAGCTATAAGCCCTTCAACACCTTTACCTAAAAGTAGGTCATTTGGGTTAGTTTCTAGAGGCTCATTTTTAAATTTTTTAGGTAAGGTCTTTCTATCCCAGTGTATTATTTTAATTTCTTTTTGCAAAATTGTTGGGCACCGATTGGGATGATATGGAACAATAGCCACTGGATAAGAACCATTGTGTTTTATTGTCTGAATAAATTCATCCCACTCATCAAGCGTAGCTCTTTTTATTGATAAGGAAGGATGCCCAATTCCTAGATCAGTTAAAAGTAATACCACAGTTTTTTCAGGCGGTAATTTGTATGTGCTTAGCTCATCATCAAAATTTTTATAGGCATATAGAGGAGATTTTTCGAACCATAGAATTTCAACTTTGTCAGTACCAATTATGTGTAAAAGTTCTATAAGCAATTGTTCTTGATCTGCCCCAAAAGGCATCATTGCCTCACTTTTGTCAATGAGTAGTTGTATGGGAGGTGCTAAAACAAAAGTTTTTACTTTTGGAATAAATAAAATTGGCTCCATTTTAGCTACTTTTTCTACTAGCTTCTCAATATTTACTTCACCTCTGAAGCTCTGATAAGAAATGGCTTCTGTTAGTGTTGCGGTAATAGTTTGAGGATCAAATAATGGTTCTTTGATGGCCTTGTTTCTTCTTATCAAAACTTCCTTATCAAATGGTTCTGCTTTTATAACCCACTCAGGAGGTTGCTTTGATTCCTCATTTGGTGTCAAATCCGTAATAGTAAAATCTAGGTATTCTTGTTCTGGTTTTATTATAATAGGTTTCTCTTGTTGTGATGGCTCTTTATAGAAATTAAGACGGTCAGTTGGAATAGAGGTAAAGTCTGTGTAAGCCGCTGGCTGACGATCTACCAAAGATTTATCAGAGAGATTTTTAGAAAGTGCAAAACCAAGCACAGTCACTATTTCCTGTACCGTTTTATCGTTTTTAGGAGAAAGGTATTTCAGCCCACGAATCAAATCACCTAAATTAATTTGATTTTTTTTCATTTTTTATTATTTAACCTATAACTTATAAAATAATTTTGGGTAAATTATTTTCTTTATAAGAAATTACCTTAAGTATTATATCTATCTGTTCTTGAGTAAAGCTGCTTGGTATTAACTCTAAAGAAGCTCGTACAGCATCTAAATATTCTGCCACATTAATATTTATAGTAGGCCCTGTACGTTGCTTAGATAAATTGAATATTGCATCAGCTATCTTTTCACAAATGGTTATATTTTCCTTTCCTTCTATAGCGGTGCCAATTGTAATTAAGTCTTCTTTAGAAGGTTCATCAATGTGTAGAATTACACAGCGACGAAGAAAAGCTTGTGGTAAGCGGCGTTCTTCATTAGTAGTTATTACGACCAAAGGCAAATCTTGTATATTTTGTTGTCTTTTAAAAGATATTTTTTTTCCTTGGAGTTCATTAATGGAGAACTCTAGTGAACCTAACGGTACTAATAAATTATTAGCAAAATCTGGATCTGCCTTATCTATTTCATCTATTAGCACGACCGAACCAATTGTCTCTGGTGGTTTGTTTTTGTGTTCTTCAGGTACAAAAATCACAGGATCTTTAGCCGGAAGCTCTGTATCTGCAAGCTCGAGGCCTCTATTCTTTGCAGATTCATAATCAAAAACCCACCAAAGGATTCCTGGTTCGATATAACGGTTATAATTCTCCCATATAAGTCCTGTATTAGTTTGTGTAGGTGATTTTGACATACTGGATGCTTGAACATCGCCTAGTCTACGTACGGCATCGAAGTACCATAATAAATCACGCGACTTAGACTGTGAAGTTACTACGTACTCGTAATATCGGCGCTTTAATACATTAGCAATATTATAAGCAAGCGAGCTTTTACCACATCCAGAGTTTCCACGTACTAACAATGGTCTTCCAGTAGCTAAAGCTATGTTTACTGTTAAAACAGTATGTTCTCTGTAACAGTATACAGTTCCATTTCTACGATCTCCTATATTGGGAGTTTTCTTTTCTTCTTTGCGACGAAAATCTGCTATTAGTTCTGGAGCAAAAAATTTTTTATATTCCACTGTAAATTTACAACTCCTTATATGGTTATTACTTGCTCTATAATATTCGTCAAATTAAGTTAAGTTTATAGATGTAGCTTCGTAAAGAATCATAATCACTGGATAATTCCAATTCATCCATTGCAGACAGACCTGAGTCTAAGAACTCCACCTTATTGCTAGCTAGGTTGTTTTCAAATCCTACTAATAAAATAACAACCAATTTTGGATAGGTTTTTTCTAAATAGTCCAATAACTCGTTATGTATTGAGAATGAATTCTGAATCAAAATAAAAGTTTGTTGTTTTTCTATCTTCGTTTTTATAAAAGAAATTTTTTTCTCCAATTGGCACTCTAGAGGAAAACGGATACACAATGCTGTGGCTAAACTGGTCACAATATCTGTTTTTAGTTGTTCAAGTGGCTCATTTTCTATCGTAAGTACAGCGATTCTCCAACAAAGATCTTCGTATTTAGTAAAAGAAGCTTGCCGAATATAGCTTTTTCCAACAAAATCTGTAGTGGCATTAATTGCAAATATGCGCCTATAGTTTTTTACTAAAAAAGCTTTAGCAAGTAAACCAGCTACCCGTAAGTCTACCCATAAAGGTATAAGTAAATCAAAAATATTTCCCAACATTTCTTTTCTTGTGTGAGTCGATAAATGAGTTATTGTCCGTTGAAAAACTTGGGATGTGTGCAATCCTTGTCTCATTAATTCTCGCGCTAATACATTTGCTTTTGTGAGAGTTGGGTTATCCCATGTATGTTTGTTATTTATTGAGTTTAGTAAAGTATCTAAAGAATCTTCAGCTAAAGTGGATAAAAGGCTTTTTAAATCGCTTTCTTTCGTTTGAACTTTTGTAGCCACACTATTTGATATCTTAAGATTAATAAAATATTCAGGTTTATTTTCCGATTCTTTTAAAACGTCACAAAGACAAAAAATCTCATCTTCAGAAAAAGTAAACCACGGATGTAGAGGAGAGGATAAATTTGTTTGAAAGAAAATTTGTTTTTCAAGAAATTGTTTTTTGATACTCTCGCTAGAACACATAAGACAAAACGGTGTAGTTTCAACCCAATTACGCCAACGTAAGATGGCAATTTCAGTATAAAATGACATTGGATCAGAAAAAAACTCTTCAGTTATTAATATTATAGCTCCATGACAACAGCCAAGATATTCAATAAGCTTAATTCTCCAATCTGTATGGTTAGAATCAAAAGGTTTTAATATGACGTTAAGACTGTATTTTTTAAAGAGACTTTCTATTTCTTGCAAAGAAACTAGATCAATAGTACTGTTACTTTTATAGGCTATGAGTATACAAGGATGTTCTGGTTTTTGACTAAAACCCCTAGGAGCAGAAGGCATGTATTGGGTAACAATATCGGTTAAACTAGGACACTGCTCAGAAACCGTTTTTGTAGGGCACGCCCAAAGCGTTCCTCCTGCAGCGATAGTAACACCGTTATTTTGCTCATCTTCTTTCACTAGCTGAGAGCGTAATATACCAACTACAACACCATCTACAAGGCAAGGAGAACCAGACAAACCATTTACAAGTACCCCTGTTGCAGCAGATATTTCGGTACAACTTAGTTGAATTGCAACAACACACTCATGATGACCTTTTAGATCAGTAATGGTTCCCCCATAAGTCATTCCCTCTTCCTTTACCATAGATGCAAAACCGTACGTTTTCCAAGATAGGCTAGCTGTACTACTAGAATTGGAAGAATATAAATCGACTAATTTAAGGGGTTGTATTATATTTGGTGGGACGGGATCACATTCTAAAATGGCCCAATCCGACTGGTGGTTGTAATATTGTGTTAATTTCGCCGTTGTTTCATAGTTTATTACACGCATATTATCCCTAAAATGGTAGAAAATAACAGAAAAAGTTTCTGCGTGTGGTGTTATAGGAAAACTATGTCTATTTGCTACAACATGCAAAGCAGTTAAAAGGTATTTTTCTTTTATCAAAAATCCGGTTCCTAAGGTACATGTATCACCATCCGAACTTTTTAGACAAATGCGAGCAATCGCTTTTTTTATTTCTTCTTGCATTGTTATACTAAACCTTGTACAGCATATTGATATAAATCAGCAATAAGCACTCTGTTATCAATATTAAGCTCAAGTTTTATGTAATAAGGATCACAGCTTATCCAACCTTCCAAATTACCCTGCTCAAGGTTTGTAACAAAAGTTCTTAGTACATCTTCTTTAATAGTTTTGTCTTTAGAGAATACTTCTTCTGGTAATTTAATTAAATCAGTCCAAGTCCCTGAATTAAAATATGTTATACCATTACCAAGATCATCTTTTTTAGCTAAATGTGTATGACCAAATATTACATATTTAAAGTTGCCCTCAGAGGCTAATTTTTGGGCTTGGTTTCTACAAGTTTGGTCTGCTTCAAAAGAAATATCAAAAGACTTATCTCGCTCTAAAGGTTCTAACACCTTACGCAGTATATCAAGTTTAAGAGAACTTAACTTACTTTGGGTATTACTGATAATATTTGCAGCAATGGTTTTTATTGGCCAAGTGCCTATGTCAATAGTACTATTTTTGATTTGTGAAGGAGCATCAGTAATATAACCTATTTCATTAAGAAAACTTGTTACGTCAATACTACTGTTAAACGACGTTTGAAGAATTTCTTCTACACTCAAGTACTGACTATCTGGTACTCGTTCCTTGTGTTGTAAAAACTTATTTGGAATATTTGCACCTATATCCATTCCTTGACCCGTAAGCGTTTTCTTTACTATATTTTTCGTCTCTGCTTTTATTCCTAATTGTATTAGATTACGTAATTTAGTTATATAGCTTGGATTTAATGCTAATAGTATAGGTACTGCTGCTTGAGTCTCAGGTTTAAGTAAATCAACAAAAGGAAATTCTTTCTTGGCATGATTCATTATATGTGCAACAAAACTACTGCCAGGAATAGGCTTAAAAGTGTTTGTGGAAACAATTTTTCCTCTTGATTGTATAGAGCGAACCATTCTCAGTGCATCATAATCGACTTGATTCCAAATATCATACTGGTTGCCATGTTCAATTATAACTTCCCCGAAACTATAAGCTTCACCATCATATATAAAAGCGAAATTCTGGTTTCCTTGGACCCTTAGTAACTCTTTTAACTTTTGCCTAACTTTCGGAAAACTTAGCTCAATGTCATGGTTGCCTAAAAGTATAGTCAGTTTATTTCCTTTTTCTAGAAAAATAGCTAAAGCTCCAAACAAATCACAACATTCTTTTTCCTTCTCTCTTTTTGCTATATTTTCCAATCGTTCTACTGCTACATCAGGATCATAAATGAAAGGCTCCCAACAAGGTGTACCATCATTCTGTATTGAGCCTACTTCTGCAAGAAAATCAATAAAATCGCCATTTATAACTAACTCAACATCCTGTTCTTCTCCCTTATTAGTAAGCTCAGTAATGAACTTAACCAACAAGGGTACGTTTTTACATATTCGAAAACCTCTGTCTTTGCTGTTATTTTCAGCTCCGTACTCTCCGCCAATGTGGAGGTCAGAAATCACATAAACACACTTAGTTTTATTCATATAGTTTTATAAGTTAAAAGACGTACTGATATTCAAATAATAATTAGTATCTAAAATTAGATAATTATACCATTATGCAAATTATTAGGAAAGCACATTGATGAATTTGGATATTTTTGCATAACCCGGCAAAAGGTATATTCTAAAAACTAACCAAGCTAATCTTAACTAAATATTGATGTTATATAAACAACAATGTTTAGCCTATTTGCAAATAGTAACAAAAATATTACTTTTTGTTACTGAAGTCCACAAAAACTTAAAATCCACACCAACTAAGGTTCGAGTACGAAAACGCAAATTTAATTACAGCAATTTCTAAACATGCTGCTAAAAATTCCTTATATTACTTAGCGTTTATACAAAAATTAGGTTATGATTTGCCTTTATATTAACTATTAATACATAATTTTTAAGAGCTTATGGAGAAAATTGTTATATGAGCAGTATTCCTATTACTGAGGCAAAGATTGTTGTTCTAGATGATGAATATAATAACGATGTAAAGCAAGCACACGAAGTTTATTTTAGTAGAATTCAAGAAGCTGATGAGCTAATGGCAAAAGTAACAGTGGATGATTTTGTTAAGAACCTTTTGTCCAACCAAGAATCTACTCCAAAATATAAAGTCTATGAACAACTTGCAGGGCAAGAACTTACCTATAATCTTAAAGCGGCAGCTTGTCGTCTTGCTATGAGACAACTTAAGGGTAAATAGCAAGAAATATTGTTTATATCTATTCAGAATAGTAACTAATCAAATTATGGGTTAAATTGAAAGATATTTACTTTACTTAAATAATGGCTTGAAAGGTTGTGATGTCCACTAATAGCCCAATGAATGTCAGTAAGGAACGGCTTAAGTATATTTCTCCGACCGATATTTCTCAGTTTATCCGTTTGGAGCAGTGCGAGCGTTACTTAAGACTTCGATTACACGAAAAGTCTATAAACCGTGGCTTTATGCAGGATTATAGTGTTACTCCTCAAGCTATTGCTCCGCTACTCACATTGTCGGGTAGTGATTTTGAAAAGGAAGTTGAAGAAATCGTATCTGGGCGATTTAATAAAGTGAATTTTATTAGTCAAGACCCTCTAAGGCAAACACATCTAGACAATAATCAACAAGTAGTATCATTTGCCAGCTCATTACAACCAAATCAAATAATTATTCTCTTCCAATCGCGGTTATATTTAGATGTTGATGGATGGCAGCTTACTGGAGATATCGACCTTATTCGGTTAGAGCGTGATAAAAATGGGTTATTAAATATTCTTATAGTTGATATGAAAAGCTCCACCAGCGTCAAAGTAGAACACCGCCTACAAGTAGCTTTTTACCAAGCTATGTTAACACGACTCTTTGAGCGTAATTCTGTAGGGTATGCTACTATTAACACAGGTATCCTTTATCCTGGGCCTGCGGATGTTATTAAAGGTAGTACACCTCAAGAAGCTGCTCAGTATGAAAAACAACGTGCCGAAGCAACACGACTGCTTGGTACAAAAGATTCTTTTCTAGAAATAATCGCAGATCAAGATGCTTATTTAGATTCCGTTTATGATTTATTAACAGGACAAGACTCTACTGCTCATCGTATTGCTAAAACACCTTTTGAAAAACTTCCTTACTCTTTGTCTTATAAGTGCGACGGCTGTTTGTACAACGAGTTTTGTATGAAATGGAGCGCAGAAAAAGATGACCTTTCTCTACTTCCTTATATGTCCCCTCAAGACAAAAATGCTTTAAAAAGTGCTGGCATTAGTACTGTCCAAGAAGTAGCTTTACTAAAAAATATTCGTAAATTAGGAACTCATTCTAACGAGCAAGTAGAGCTAGTTTCTGCCACTGGCAAAGAAGCCTTAGTTAAGAAGATAGCAGCAATTTGGCCTGTTGGTCCTCGTTTGGATGAACTAATCTACAGAGCAAAACTTTATCGTAGATGGAAAAAAGACAATATTGAGGCTGTAAACTACATTCCAACCAAAGGCTATGGTTCTCTACCCTATTCTGATGCTGGTCAAAACCCAAATCTTGTAAGAGTTTATATCGACGCACAGCATGATCATTTACAGGATAGAATCTATTTGTTAAGCGCTCTGGTAACTTGCAATGAAAAAGGAGTAGAGTCTCCACAACGTCGCAAGCACGTACTTCACATAACTAATAGCCCACCAGACCAAGCAGCCATAGAGAAAGAACTTTTTGTTAGTTGGATTGCCGATATTGTTAAAGCAGTAGTGGGGCTAGCTGCCCCAGACCCAGAAGGCAAAAAACGGGCACCAATTCATATCATCTTCTTTAACCACTATGAACAAAAGATTCTACTAGATGGGTTAGCACGCAATTTCTCAGCAGTATTGGGAGCAACACCATTTTATGATTTTATGACCCAATTAGCTGCTTTTGATTCTCCTATAGCCACTTTTCTTGATGAAGAGATTAGAGAATTAAAAAATTATCCTATGGTTTGCCAATCTCTACAGTCTGTAGCCGCTTATCTTAAGTTTGATTGGAACAAAGGAGAAAATTATCGAGAAATTTTTAAGGAAAGAATGTTCGATTTTTGGGGTAAGTTAGATAATCCAGATGGTTCATCTTCTTGGTATACCAACCGCTCTCGTTTTAGTAGCCAAATTCCTTTGGAATATGCTTATGCAGCCTGGAATACTTTGCCAGCTCTAGATGATAAGGCTTTAGACCCATTTGCCCCTTATCGTGGCGTAAAATTAGACCAAATAAAAGGTTTTCAGCTACGTCGCTTAGAT
This sequence comes from Blastocatellia bacterium, assembly GCA_039812885.1. Classification (GTDB taxonomy): domain Bacteria; phylum Acidobacteriota; class Blastocatellia; order Chloracidobacteriales; family JADJPF01; genus JADJPF01. Next base: position 123,845 of record JBDIBI010000018.1, on the reverse strand, counting down.
GCAATAGAATGGGTTACAAAAGATTTCAAAGGTAACCACCTAACAGAAAAACAACCTTTCAATTTACCAGATATTACTAATTTCACAGATAAGGCACGTACTTTAGCAGCAGCGTTAGATGAGTTTCTTACCATTGAACGACACGTTGAACTCACCTCTTGGAAAACCACGCGCCACATTGCCCCAGAACGCCGTGTTCTAATGGGTGAAACCTTACTAGTTAGTTACTATGAATCTGATCAGCCACCCGATACAGTAGCTAGAAATCGAGAAAATGAGAGGCGACGATTGTTGGCCGAACAATATCGTGAGGCTCAAAAGGCTTCTAGACCTGGAGTAAAACAAATTCGTTTAACAAAAGAACAAAAAGCAGAAACTGACTGGTCACACGAAGAAATGATTTTTCGGCTAAGGATCGAAATAGCAAGCGTTGATTGTGAGCTTGAAGAAGTTCTTTCTTTAACTAGAATTGAAGAAAATAGTCGGCTAATTCTTTACCCTCGCCTGGTGTACGATGAGCGCCTTCCAATAAATCAACGTACAGACTTTACCCCAACACCAAAACAGATGCTTTATGGAACTCGTGCTGATGTAAAGAAGATTACTATAGAACGAGATAGTAATGGGCGGGCCAAGTCAGGCTATGTTGAGGTACAGTTACAAAGCAGTTTTAAGTCAATAGAGCGAGGATATGCTTTCAAATCAATAGATCGGCCTCTTATTAATGGTAAATACTACATGCTGGATGCTGACCCTAACAATTATTATGGATATTGGTGTGCTGAAGTAACAGAAGCTCTTTGCAAGTTTGAGGATGGCGAAGAAACAGGACACAATACACTTTATGATCGACTTACCAACCAAAAAAAATCAATAACTTCTTGGCCTACAGAAGCAGAGAAAGGCCAAACTCGGTTTTTGGCTGGATTAGACGCTCTCAGAGCAGCTAATGCTCTACACGATTTTGAGCCAAGTAAGCGTGCTTATATAGGCTCGCAAGGACATGAACCTATTTTATTAGTACAGGGACCTCCAGGAACTGGAAAAAGCTACTCTACCGCTTTTGCTATTTTTGCCCGTCTACAAGGAGCTATGGCAGCAGGAATCAAATTTCATGTTTATGTGTCTTGCAAAACCCACGCTGCTACTGATGTACTCCTCGAAAATATCCGCAACGTACAAGAAAAGCTCCAAAAACTTTCAAACAAACATCCGCAGATATTTGCTGAGTATTTTGATACAAGATTGCTAAACACTCCTATTTTCCGGGTTTCTCCTAAAGATACTTTGCCAAATGGAGTTATAGCTTTGGCCAAAGATGGAGGGAAATCTAGCGGGCATAATAATGTAGATGAATTAGCCAAACATCAGTGGTGTATAGTAGCAGCATTACCCGGTGGTATTCGTGGAATGGTAAGAGGCAAATGGGGTAAAGATGAAGGTTTACTCGGCCATTACTTTTGCAATTGCTTAATTTTAGACGAAGCTTCTCAGATGAACCTACCAGAAGCTATGATGGCTGCATTGCCACTCTACCCAGATGGCCAATTAATAGTAGTAGGTGACCATCGCCAAATGCCTCCAATAGTCCATCATGCTTGGGATTCAGAACCTAGACGTACTTTCCAAGAATACAAAACTTATCAATCGCTCTTCGAAACTTTACTAACACTTGAACCAACTATGATAAAGTTTGAAGAGAGTTTTCGATTACACACAGTAATGGCCGAATTTTTACGTGAAGAGATTTATTGGAAAGATGGTATTGATTACCATTCCAACAAGACAAATTTACTTACGAAGTTTACCCATAACGATGAATTTGTAAGTGCCATTTTAGCACCAGAACATCCCTTAGTGGTTATTGTGCATAATGAAGCAGAAAGTCAAACACGAAATGTCTTTGAGCAAGAGCTAATAGCCCCTATTTTGAGGGCTTTAGCTAGCAAAAATCTTTACGCTTTAGATGCTATAGAAGGCCTTGGAGTAGTTGTACCTCATCGTATGCAACGGGCTGCGCTTCAAACAGCTTTTCCGTTCTTGCAAGTTCCTGCTGGTAGCAGTGAACTTCGTTCTGCTATCGACACCGTAGAAAGATTTCAAGGTGGTGAGCGCAATGTTATTCTGGTAAGCACAACAGAAAGTGATCGAGAGTACGTACTAGCATCTAGCAAATTCTTACTTGATCCTCGTCGATTAACTGTTGCTATGAGTCGTGCCAAAGAAAAGATGATATTGGTTGCTGCTCGTTCAGTATTTTCGCTCTTTGATCCTGATGAAGAAACTTTTGCTAACTTACAGATGTGGAAGAATTTGTTAAGGCATCACTGCACACACAAGCTCTGGCAAGGCGAACGTTTAGGCAAAAATGTTGAAGTCTGGGGTACTGAACTAACAGAAGTAATAACACCTGAACTAATAGCAAGCATGTCTGGTAGTCCAATTACCTCTATACAGCCTATGGCTGCTATTTCTCTTGTAGAAAGGACAATAGGTGTGCAAATAGAACAACTAAAATCAGGTGTAATAATTAAGGGACCAATATTCTCTGAGCCCGTCCAAGTTATAACAGCTACACCTATAGGTAACTCTGTCAGAATTATTGCCGAAGGGTTACGCACTAATCAGGTTCATAAAGTAATACTTAATCCTGAACAATTGGCTATTTTAGAAGCAACGCCAGATAAAGAGCCGTTTGATGGTGATGCTCAAAGGTTCCGCCTAGGTGTTGAGGCTCACCGGCTAGCTTTGGCTTATGAGTACGATCCCTACTTTTCTCTTTCCATCGCAAGAGTAGACCCATTACCGCATCAACTTGAGGCTGTTTATGACTACTTTATCAAATTACCCCGCATTCGGTTTTTGTTAGCTGACGATCCTGGTGCTGGTAAGACTGTTATGGCTGGGTTACTGCTCAAAGAATTAAAAATACGTGGTTTAGTAAAGCGCACCCTAATTGTTACGCCTGCTAACCTCTCCTTCCAATGGCAACGCGAGATGTCAGAGAAGTTTCGTGAAACCTTTAAGGTTATTCGTAGCGATGTTTTAAGAGCAAATTACGGCTCTAACCCTTGGCAGGAAGAGAATCAAGTCATTACCTCTGTTTCTTGGGTTTCAAGAATTGATGATGCTAAAGAAAGTCTGCTTCGTAGCCATTGGGATTTAATTATTGTAGACGAAGCCCATAAAATGAGTGCTTATAGCCCAGATAAGAAAACTCTCAATTACCAATTAGGTGAAGCACTTTCTGGGATGACAGATCATTACCTATTAATGACGGCGACTCCACATAAAGGAGACCCAGAGAACTTTTGTTTATTTTTGGAATTATTGGACAAAGACGTATACGGAGACGTTTCTAGCTTAGAAGAAGCTATGCTACGTAATAATGCTCCGTTTTACTTACGTCGTACTAAAGAAGCACTGGTTTCATTTCCAGATCCAACTACTGGAAAAGTTAAAAAACTTTTTACTAATCGTAGAGTTGATACCATCGAATTTAGAATAGATAACGATGAGTGGGACTTTTACTATGCCTTAACTCAATATGTTGAAGACCAATCCATTAAGGCAGCGATGGATGATTCTGCTAGGGGTAGAGCAATTGCTTTTACAATGGCAATGCTACAAAGAAGATTTGCCTCTAGTGTTTACGCTGTACGTCGCAGTCTGGAGCGTATGCGTGAAAAACGCCAAGAAATCCTGAGAAATCCTGAAAAGTACAGAAGGGAACAGATTAATAAAAGACTACCAGAAGAATTTGAAGAATTACCTGAAGACGAACAAAAGAATATCCTTGAAGAACTGGAATCAGTGGTCGCTTCCTTTGATCCATCCGCTTTGAGAGAAGAAATTCAAAAATTAACTGGTCTTATAGATCAAGCATGTAATTTGGAAAAACGGGAAGTTGAAACAAAATTACTTAAGCTTAAAGATGTTATTACTAAACAAGGTATTTTCAATGATCCAAAGATGAAACTACTCATCTTTACAGAGCATAAGGACACCCTTGATTATCTTGTTGGTGATGGCAAAGAAAACAGACCATATGGCAAACTCCGTGAGTGGGGGCTTACTGTAACCCAAATTCATGGCGGAATGAAAATTGGAGATCGTAATACTCCTAATACACGTATCTACTCTGAACGAGAGTTTCGAGAAGATTGCCAAGTCCTAATCGCCACAGAAGCAGCAGGAGAAGGCATAAACTTACAGTTTTGCTGGTTTCTGATTAACTACGATATTCCTTGGAATCCTGTACGCTTAGAACAACGAATGGGACGTATTCACCGCTATGGTCAAGAAAAGGACTGTTTAATACTTAACTTTGTTTCTACTAACACAAGAGAAGGAAGCGTTTTACAAAAGCTATTTGAACGAATAAAGAAAATTGAGGAAGATCTTGATCCAAAACAAACAGGCAAAATCTTTAATGTTCTTGGTGATATTTTCCCTGCGAATCAGCTTGAGCGTATGATTCGGGATATGTACTCTAGGAATTTAACAGATGAGGTTATTAAGAGCCGCATTGTAGAAGAAGTTGATATTGAGCATTTTCGTAAGATTACTAACTCAACCTTAGAAGGACTAGCAAAACGAGAACTAAACCTTTCAGCTATCATTGGTAAGTCCGCAGAAGCTCGTGAACGTCGTCTTGTTCCAGAAGTTATTCGTGATTTCTTTGTTAGTGCTGCCCCACTATCAAGTATCTCTCCCAAAGAAACAAAAGCACATAGCGAGATATATCGAATTGGACGTGTACCAAGAATGCTTTGGCCCATAGGCGACCGTTTAGAGCCACGCTTTGGTAAACTTGGCCGCGAATACAAACAAGTAGTTTTTGATAAAAGATTTCTAACAGACGATCCCACATTAGAATGGATAACACCAGGACATCCCCTCTTTGAGTGTGTACGCGAAGACGTTACAGCGCGCTCTCAGGATGATTTACGTCGAGGTGCAATCTTCTTTGATATTAACCGCCAACTACCAACTCGCTTTGATGTTTTTTCGGCTGCAATTAGGGATGGACGCAACAATATTCTTCATCGACGACTCTTTGTCATAGAAACCTTAATGGACGGCACATTAGAGGTTCGCCAGCCTACTATTTTTCTCGATTTAGTTCCTGGTAATATCGAAGCTAACGTGCCTGATGATAACCATTTACCAGATCGTCACCATGTTGAACAGTACTTAATTGAAAAAGCTTTACAGCCATTTTTAATAGAAATTAGTACTCAGCGCGAGAAAGAAACCGAGATAATATCTCAACACTTAGAAATCAGCCTAAATACTATAATTGACCGTGTGCAGTGCCAATTTGCCGAATTAATAGACCTGAAAGAACGAGGTTCAAAAGAATCCGGTTTAGATGGGCGTATCAAGCAAATGGAAGACCGCCTAGATGAATTAAATGGCCGTCTAGAACGCCGTCGTGAAGAGCTTCACCAAGAGCGAAACTGCACAATTGCTGATATTAACCATCTTGGCAGGGCTTGGGTCTTACCACACCCCGAGCGTAAATCTCCAGAAATTGCTCCTATAGTACGTGACGAGGATATTGAAAAGATAGCTGTTGATGCCGTGATTGCTTATGAAGAGGCTAGAGGCTGGCAAGTAGAGAGTGTAGAAAAGGAAAATAAAGGATTCGACTTAATATCTCGTCGTCCACATCCTGAAGACTCAAAAACCTGCATCGAAGTGCGGTTTATTGAGGTAAAAGGTCGTTCAGAAGTCGGTGAAGTAGCTTTAACAACTAACGAATACAGGACAGCAGTACGACTAAAACAAGACTATTGGCTTTATGTTGTTTATAATTGTAGCCATAAGCCAGAAATTAATATTGTCCAAGATCCAGCTAAGCTAAACTGGCAGCCATTAGTGAAGATTGAGCATTATTATCTAGGTGCGGAGAATATCTTAAATGCTAAAAAGGATAAGAATTAAGGGCTATAAATCCTTAGAGGATGTAGCAACAACCCTTGAACCACTTTGCGTACTGTTTGGCCCTAATGCATCTGGAAAAAGCAATTTTTTAGATGCGCTACAGCTTTTATCCAGAATAGCCACTAGCCGAACGCTGCAAGAAGCTTTTGAGCCACCCTATCGCGGTAGGCCACTAGAATCCTTTACTTTTGGTAAGGACGGTATAAAAGGTTTGCTCGCTGAAGAAACAGCCTCCTTTACAATAGAGATAGATGTAGAACTTTCTCCTGCTGTTATAGACAATGTTAACCGTCAGATTCGAGAAGTAAAAAACACTAAGGTAAATGGTGCTGAAAAATCCGACACAGAAACGGAATTTTCTTTTGTACAAGAAAAATACCTACGTTATAGAATTGAAATTGAAGTTTTACCTAAGACTGGTATTCTGCGTGTTGCTGATGAGTATCTAGTAGCACTTAACGCTAAAGGAGAAATGGCTAAGAAACGCCGCCCATTCTTAGAACGGGTTGATAGTAGGTTACATTTACGTAGAGAGCGACAAGCACACCCTACCTACTATGAGCGTTACCTAAACCATAGTGTTCTTTCCTTACCACTTTACCCTCCACATTATCCTCATCTAGTTGCAATGCGTCAGGAACTAGCTAGCTGGTTTTTATTCTACTTTGAGCCAAGAGAGCGAATGCGTGCCCCAAATCCAGTTAAGGAAGTCCGCCATATTGGGTTGATGGGAGAAGAGCTAGCATCTTTCCTGAACACTTTACGTGCTTTAGATGAGCCTCAGTTTAAGGCTGTTGAAAAATCATTGCATATGATTATTCCATCCGTTACAGGTATTGATGTTGGCGTAAATGAGCTTGGAGAGGTTGAGTTTAAGTTGTTAGAAGGCAAAACTCCTATTCCTGCCCGTGTTTTGTCTGAAGGAACATTAAGAGTATTGGGTTTATTAGCTTTAGGAGGGGCAAAGGAACCACCTGCGCTACTGGGCTTTGAAGAACCAGAGAATGGAATTCATCCACGTCGAATAAGGATGATTGCAGAATTGTTAAAGACTCGTGCTAGTAGCGATACTCAAATTATTGTTACTACGCATTCACCCATTTTGCCAGATCTAATTCCTGATGAAAATCTATATATTTGCCGTAAGGAAGATAATAAAACTGTTATAAAGCCTTTTTCTAATTGGGGAAATTTATTGCGTGAAGCAAAAATAGAACAAGCCTTAGATGATGATGAAGAACACCTTTCAACTTCCGAACGGATCTTGCGAGGTGACTTTGATGCATAATGTTAACCTCTTTGTTGAAGACTTTGGGCATGAAGCTTTTATCAAGGCCATAGTCACAAGGTTTGCTAATGAGTACGAGGTAGAAATCTTAATTAAATCTTACGTTTTCAAAGATTTAACTGTTTGTGCTATACCAGATCCTCATATTGAGCGATGGCTACTTATTGGTTCTGCTGCATTTAAGGCAGTTTTAGGTAAAGGTTGTGCTGCTCCAGATTATAAGTGTGAGCGCGACCGATACAAAAAATTATTAATCCAAGCTATTAGAGATGCTGGACTTTCTCCCTTATTGGGTGGTATGGAACATGCCGAAGATATTGTAAATGCTATGGATTTAGAACGAATGGAACAAGCTGACGATTCTTTAGGCAAGCTGATAAAAGCACTACATAAAAAATTTAAGGAATGGAACAATTAATGGCCAATAACACAAACTATCCTAAGCGACTCATCGAGGTAGACTTACCAATAAAACGTATTTCAGCCCATGCAAGACGGGAAAAAAGCATTCGTCATGGCCATATTTCTACATTACATATTTGGTGGGCGCGACGACCTTTAGCCGCCTGTCGTGCTGTGATTTGTGCGGCACTTTGGCCTGATCCTGCTGATCCTCTTTGCCCAGAAGCTTTTCGTGAAAAAGCTAGAGATTTAATGAAGCAATGGGCTAAGAATAATTTGAAAATTGCTAGCCCAGAGAGTTTTAATCGATTCAATATAATTAATAATAATCCTGATAAGCTTAAGGATAATGTAGAGTTACGAATGACATTACTTGACTTCATAGCTGATTTTGCCAATTGGGATAATTCTACAGTTAAAGAATATTTGGAAACCTGTCGAGCATTAACCCAATCATCCCATGAAGCTTTAGGCGGGGAACCTGGCACAAGACCGCTTGTGGTTGATCCTTTTGCTGGTGGCGGTGCAATTCCGCTAGAAGCTCTACGTGTTGGAACAGATGCTTTTGCTAGTGATTTGAATTCTGTTGCTGTGTTGCTCAACAAAGTCGTTTTGGAATATATACCAAAATATGGTCAAAGATTGGCTGATGAAGTGCGTATATGGGGGCAATGGATTAAGGAGCAAGCTGAAAAAGAGTTAGCTGAGTTTTATCCATCAAATACTCTCCCTGCACATCTCTATGCACCAGCTATTGAAAAAATAAAGAAAAAAGATAATGCGGTTTGGTCATTGGAAAAAGTTTCAAAAGAAACTCCGCTTGCTTACCTTTGGGCAAGAACAATTCAATGTGAAGGGCCAGGTTGTGGTGCTGAAATACCATTAATGCGCTCTTTATGGTTAGCCAAAAAAGCAAGTAGGTCAATTGCTCTAAGACTCATACCTAATACAGAGCAAAAGAAGATAACTTTTGATATCCTTGAAAGCCATGGGCGAAAATGGCAAAGCCTTCTTGAACCTAGTTTAGAAATAGAAAGCCCAAAGTTTGATGGAACTGTTCGTAGGGGTTCAGCAACTTGCCCTGTGTGTGGCTATACTACAGTCGTTAGTTCTGTACGCAAACAGCTAAAAGCTCACCGTGGTGGGGCAAAAGATGCTCGACTAATTACTGTTGTTTGTCTACTAAATACAGAACGCCGTTCTAGCAATTCTAATACTGTAACAGAAGCTGATGAACTAGGACGTTTTTATCGACTGCCAACACAAGAAGATCTTGATGCAATAAACAAAACATCTCAAGTCCTTGAGCAAATAAAATTAACCCATAAAACAGGATTGAGCTTAGTACCTGATGAACCGACTCCAGTTGGTGGCGGAAGTGGAGCAGGACGAGCTTTTTCTCAAAGAAACTATGGAATGGATAAATTTGAAGATCTTTTTACACCTAGACAAGCACTAACCTTGGGAACTTTGGGGCAGTTAATCAGCAGTATCGAAAAAAAATTATCTCAGCAAACGAATCCTGGTTTGGCAACAGCAGTACAAACAGCCATGGCTCTGGCTTTTGATAGACAAGCAAATACTCTAACGTCTTTATCAAGATGGAATACAGTTGGTGAAAAAATAGAAGGACTTTTTGCACGACAAGCTATACCTATTGTTTGGGATTTTACAGAAGCAAATATGTTTTCAAATGCTACTGGCTCTCTGGAAGGTGCAATACAATGGATTATAAATGTTTGCGAAAGAGAATCTATTTTATCTGAATATAATTTGCTGCAAAGTAATGTTGAAAAAACCTCTGCGACCATGAATCCTCTTCCAGATGACGCTGCAAATGCTTTTATAACTGATCCTCCATATTATGATGCAGTACCTTATGCAGACTTATCAGATTTCTTTTATGTATGGCTAAAGAGAAACTTGCCTAAATCACTAAGTGATTTATTTTCAGAAGAATTGACATGTAAAGATGAAGAGTGTGTATTGGATCAAGTAAAAGGTCACGATAAAACATATTTTGAAAAAACTATGTTTCAAGCAATGGCTGAAGGTCGGCGTATTCTTAATGCAAGTGGAGTAGGAGTGGTAGTATTTGCTCACAAATCTACTACAGGTTGGGAAGCACAACTTCAAGCAATGGTAGATGCTGGTTGGGTAATTACTGGTTCATGGCCAGTTGATACTGAGATGGGTAGTCGCCTACGTGCTATGGATTCCGCTGCCTTAGCATCTTCCGTTCATCTTGTTTGTCGTCCTCGTAGAAAAGAAAAAGTGGAAGTCGGCGACTGGCGAGATGTTTTACAGGAACTACCTAAGCGCATTCGTGACTGGATGCCAAGATTGGCTTCTGAAGGTATAGTAGGGGCAGATGCTATTTTTGCTTGTTTAGGGCCAGCACTCGAAATTTTCTCGCGTTATTCTCGTGTTGAAAAAGCAAGTGGTGAGCAAGTCAAGTTAAAAGATTACTTAGAGCACGTTTGGGCAGCAGTAGCTAAAGAAGCCTTAAATATGATTTTTACTGGTGCGGATGCTACTGGGTTTGAAGAGGATGCTAGGCTTACGGCCATGTGGTTATGGACTTTGACTGCGGGTACAAATGGAAGCAACAGTGGTGCTGAAGAGGAAACAGAAGAAGCAGAAGACGAAGATGATGACTCAGATAGCAAACCTGCTAAAACAACAGGCTTTATACTAGAATTTGATGCTGCTCGCAAAATAGCTCAAGGATTAGGCGCGCATCTAGAAAACCTTTCTAGCTTAGTAGAAACCAAAGGCGATAAAGCTCGACTATTGCCAGTTTCTGAACGTGGCCGTTACTTATTTGGTAAACAAGAAGAAAAAACGGCAGAAAAAGGAAAAAAGAAACCTAAAAAAGATGAACAGCTTACTTTTAGCTTTTTGGGAAATGAAGATACAAGCTCAACTACGCAAGATGATAAGTTTCAAGCTAAACCAGGCTCAACAGTACTAGATAGAATACATCAAACTATGTTGTTATTTTCTGCTGGGCGTAGTGAAGCTCTTAAACGCTTTCTAGTTGAAGATGGAGTAGGCCAAGACCAGCGTTTCTGGGGACTAGCTCAAGCACTCTCGGCACTTTACCCAACAGGCACAGACGAGAAGCGTTGGGTTGATGGTGTACTGGCAAGAAAGAAAGGATTGGGATTTTAGACTATGATGACTATGGAAGAAGCTAAGTTATTCAAAGAACGTTGGAAACTTGTTAATGAAAAAATAAATGAAGAAGTTCGTAATACTCCTATTGAAGCCAAACTACAACAGCTAGCTATTATGTTTGATACAGGACAAGTTTTTGACTGGACTAATAGCCAAACAGAAATAGAAATAGTTCGTAATAGATGGCAACAATTGAAAGACAGAATTAATGCCTGAACTTAATTTATCTGAAACATTTATAGCAACTTTACAAGTTTTGTCCAAATGGCTTGAATCAGAGGATGTGCCTTATATTGCCATAGGTGGAATAGCGGTATCGCTGACTGCACAACCGCGAACAACTCAAGATATAGACATTTTAATCTGGCTGGAAAATAGCAAATGGGAAACTTTTCTAACGGCTGGAAAACAATATGGGTTTGAGTTTCGTGTGAGTGAAGGGCTTGCATTTGCTGCTAGATCGCGAGTTCTGTTGCTTAAGCACTCAAATAGCGGAATAAGCGTAGATATTTCTTGCGGCTCACTTCCTTTTGAGCAAGAAGCTATTGACCGAGCTAAAACACTGACCATTGGAGCTTTTGCTTTAAAGATACCAACGCCTGAAGACTTGATTATTACTAAAGCTGTGGCACAGAGAGCTAAAGACTTAATAGATATTGAGTCAATAATAAATACTAATCAAAACCTTGACTTGGCTAGGATAAGGTATTGGGTAAAAGAATTTGCTGATATATTAGAAATGCCCGAAATGCTAGCCAATATCAATAAATTATTGACAAGTAATCAGACTCAATCTAAATCAAAAAGCTCTAAAAAAGTAAAGACAATAAACAAAAAATCTTCTTAAATACTAACTCAAAGTTTGATATGGAGAGTATAAGCTATGGCACTAAAGCCTTGGTACAAAGTTGCAACGCCTCGTCAAGACTTACGAGATGATAAACCTCTAGATGCCTCTGAATTTGCGGTTCACCTAGATCATATTCGTGATAAACGCGCTCCAGAAGTCTACCAAAACCCAGAAAGATTCTTTGAGCGAACTTACTTAACTCAAAATTTAACTTCTCTAACTGCTGAAGTAGTTCGCCGTTTATCTGGGCTTAAAACTGAAACTTCTGCTGTTTTCAATATGACAACCCAGTTTGGTGGGGGTAAAACACACGCCCTTACTTTACTTTATCATCTAGCTAGCAATGGCTCTAAGGCTGATAAATGGGTTGGCGTACAAACGCTGCTTGAGAAAGCTGGCGTACCTACAATACCAGAAGCCGCAACAGCAGTCTTTGTTGGTAATGAGTTCGACACCGTGGTTGGGCGAGGCGGTAAAGACGGTACACCTCATCGCATGACACCTTGGGGTGAGATTGCCTATCAGCTTGGTGGTAAAGAGGCTTTTGAAGTAGTAGCCAAACACGATCAGCAAATGGTATCTCCTGCAGGCGACGTTATACGCCAATTCCTACCTAAAGACAAAGGATGTTTAATTCTACTTGATGAGTTAATGAACTACGTTAGCCGAAGTAGAAAAAGTGGATTAGCAACACAGCTTTATAATTTTCTACAAAATCTCTCTGAGGAAGCACGTGGACAAAATAAAGTTGTACTGGCTGTCTCAATTCCAGCATCGGAAATGGAAATGGCTACTGATGACCATGCCGATTATGAAAGATTTAAGAAGCTACTGGATCGCTTAGGTAAAGCTGTTATCATGTCCGCAGAAACAGAAACTTCAGAAATTATTCGCCGCCGCTTGTTTGAGTGGGATAGTGCTGCAGTATCAAAAAACGGTCGAGTAATGCTAACCCGTGATGCAATTGAAACCTGTAAGGCTTATGGAGATATGGTTTTAGAATATCGTCAACAGATTCCTAGTTGGTTTCCTGTTGATGATGCTAGAGCAGCATTTGAAGCAACTTACCCATTCCATCCTATGGTACTATCAGTTTTTGAGCGCAAATGGCAAGCATTGCCAAGGTTTCAACGTACTCGCGGAGTTCTTAGATTACTAGCTCTTTGGGTATCAAGAGCTTTTCATGAAGGCTTTAAAACAGCACAGAAAGACGCATTAATTGGGTTAGGAACTGCACCACTTGATGATTCTATATTTCGAACGGCTATGAATGAACAACTAGGCGAGCATAGGCTAGAATCAGCTATCACTACAGACATTTGCGGAAAAGTTGATTCACATGCAATTCGGTTGGACAAAGAATCGGTTGATACAGTCAAAAAAGCTCGTCTACATAGAAAAGTGGCAACAGCTATTTTCTTTGAGTCTAATGGCGGACAGGCCCGTGGTGAAGCTACACTACCAGAGTTGCGTCTTGCAGTAACTGAGCCAGAACAAGACATTGGCAATATTGAAACCGTACTAGAAACTTTATCATCAACTTGTTACTTTTTGTCGAGCGAGCATAATAAGTATCGTTTTAGCCTCACACCAAACCTAAACAAGCTGTTAGCTGACCGTAGAGCCAGTATCCAACCCTCTAAGATCGAAGAACGAGTACGCGAAGAAATAAAACGAGTTTTTACTACCAATAACAAGGTTAATACTATTTACTTCCCAATTAAGAGCGGCGATATTGCTGATAGGCCAGAGTTGACTTTGATAGTAGTTGCACCAGACCAGTTATTTGCTGATGACAAAACTGTCCAATGGGCTGAGTCAATGACAAGAGAAAGTGGTGCATCAAATCGAACATTCAAGAATGCCCTTATTTGGTGTATTCCAGATTCAACGAGTAATATACCTGAAGAAGCCAGAAAAGTTTTGGCTTGGGAAGCTATTAACGAACAAGACAGAAGCTCTTTAGATGAAACCCAAAAAAGACAATTAGACGAGAGTATAAAAAAAGCGCAACGGGATCTAAGAGAATCCGTATGGCGAACTTACAAAAAGCTCTTTCTTTTAGGCAAAGATAACTCCATGCGCCAAGTTGATTTAGGACTCGTTCACTCAAGTGCAGCAGAATCAATAGCAAGTTATATTTTGAATCGACTAAACCAAGATGGTGATGTTGAACATAGCAGCATAAGTCCAAATTTTTTAGTGAAATATTGGCCACCAGTTTTTAAAGAATGGTCTACAAAGTCTGTACGCGATGCTATTTATGCTTCACCTCAATTTCCCAGATTAATTAAAGGAGAATTGATTAAAGACACTATTGCCAGAGGCGTAGGTAATGGTATTTTAGCTTATGTTGGTAAAACAGGTAATAATAATTACGAACCATTCTTTTTTGGAAATAACTTAACTTCCAATGATATAGATATTTCTGAAGAAATGTTTATTATCACTAAAGAGACGGCAGAAGCTTACCAAGCCGCAAAAACTAAACCTCTGCCACCGCCTGAGCCAATTGTCCAACAATCCCTAGATCCAAACAAAGACAATGACACTACAACCTCAGATGAAGAGACTGCGCCTACATCTGCCAGTAGTACAGTTAATACAAATATGGTTAAAGAGATTGTTCCAAGTACTTCTACAACTACACCTAATACTTTACCTGATGGAAATTACAAACAAATCCAATGGGTTGGGGAAGTTCCCTCTCAAAAATGGATGCATTTTTACACAAAGGTTATTACTAAGCTTGCTAACAGCAAAGGCTTAAAACTATCTATTAATTTGAGCATTGCGCCTGAGGGTGGTATTTCTCCACAAAAAGTGGAAGAAATTAAAATGGGTTTGCGCGAACTTGGGTTAATGGATGATATTGAAATTAAATAGTTTTATTTTACACTGAGCTAGTATAAAGCTTAATAGTATCTTATTTAGGTATAGAGGATAGCCTAAGCAACTTTAATTTTTGGTTTAATTGTAGCTAGCTCCTCAAATCGTTTTTGATCAACAGGCTTAATTTTCTCTTGTGTTTCCCAAACATCTGTAGCCATTTCCTGCACACTTGGAAGAATTAAGGCGTATTGGCCTTGTTCTTTGGCCAAAGCTAATATTTTAGGTAGTTGTGACCCGTACTCGCTCGCCATAATCCAATAGACCTCACCACCAGTTACAACAAGACTTTTGTCTCTGTAACTATCAGAAAAGCCATTTTCTACAAGATATTTACTAATTTTTTGAATTGTTTGTAAACTAACGCTTTCTCTAAGATTACATATCGCTTTAAGCTCTAATAATTGCTCCCAACTATAAATGCAAATAGGTTTCTTACTTTTAGGTGGTATTTTCTTTGGTACTATTAGATTTATTCGATCAAGATAGGATAGCTTACTAGAAGTTAATTCAGGTAATAACCCCAACACTTCTTGTCTAGTAAAGCCATTTATAATTGATCGCATTATCAACCCCACATTTTTAGAGACTCTAAATCCTTAGTCTATTCTTGTTAGTTTTTTAAATTACCTGGATTAGCCAACACCTTTACATACTACCAAAAATACAGAGTATTGACAACAATTAGGCTGTATGCTACGTTTACAATGTGGACGTTCTATCATGAACAAACTGAAACTAAAATAGTTATAACCTATTTTAGATAAAAATCTATTTTAAGAAATTGTCGAAAAATGTTTTAAAAGAGAGAGTTTTGTAACTCCGACATTACAAAACATCCTCTTTTAATTCTTTAACTCCAGGCAGAGGTAAAAAGTTATTGGCACAATGCCCAGAAGTATTTGTTTGATGTGTGCCTAAATATAACACAACTAACTGGGTCTGTTAGTCAATAAAAATTGCTTCTCCAGAAAGGAGGAACCTAACCATGAGCTATTTATATCGCCAAGCCCAGTTAAATAATGGGGATGTTGTTGAAATTGAACTTGATAAACAAGCTAATATACGACTGTTGGATGGATGCAACTACAACCGTTATCGCAATGACGAGAGTTATAAATATTACGGTGGTCTTGCAGTTAAGTCTCCAGTAAGACTATCGCCACCTTACCCTGGCTGTTGGCATGTTGTAGTAGACCTCGAAGGCTATATTGGTAGTGTTAATGCTTCCATTAATATCCTGCGGGCAAACTAATAAATGCTTATAACTATAAAAGGTAGAGGGTAAACTTCTCTGCCTTTTATTATCTGTGTTGGTAAACTAGCTTTTATTTAGTAATGTTAAGGAGGAAAAATGGTGCTTCAATATGAAACTAAAAGCGAAGAGCTTTTTGCACAATATTTAATTTCCCAAAACCTAACTATGTTCACTCATGAACCAAATAGAGGTAAATCTGGAAAGAAAAACCCAGATTTTGTGGTTCAGCATGATGATCAAACGTTCATTTTTGATGTAAAAGAGTTTGAAGTAGAATTACTACATGCAGGTCAACCAATTTGGTTGGACGAATATGGGCGTATACGCGAGAAAATAAGTACCGCTAGCAAACAATTTAAACAATTTAAGCAATTTCCTTGTAGCCTTGTTCTTTATAGTGAAGACCCACTAGTTAATTTGCTAGACGAAAGTGTGATGGTTGGTTCTATGTATGGCGATGCTTGTGTAAGTTGGAAATGGAATACTGAAACAAGTAGTTCGGACTTATCCACTATGGTTAGCACTTTTCATGGTGATGGCAAAATGGTTTATGTAAATAAAGATATTCCCAATGTACCTACAGGAGTTGGTAGAGTACAAAATACTACTTTTAGTGCTCTTATTACTTTAAGATGGGTTAAACCTGGGTTTCTGCGATTAAGGAAATATTTCCGTGAAACTGGAGATTTAACTTTTTCAGCAATTGACTTTGATAAAGGTGAGAGTCATTTGGGAGTAATTGTTTGGGATAATTATTATGCTAGAAAACCATTGCACCCTGATATGTTTTGTGGCCCATATGACGAGCATTATGAGTTTAATAAAGAAGGTGTATTAACTCGCCTTTTTGCAGGAGATGGTATTCTCGCTTATGAATCTCTTCAACAAGAATTAATGTGATACTAAGCACTTCATTTTAACAATGTTAGGAGTTATAAAGGATTAACTATAGCTTAATAAAGCAATTAATAATTGCTGATAATAAGTATTAACTGCTAAATGCAACCCTAAGTTAAGCTGTGGGTTGCACTAATATCAGAAATTACTGATTTAGAGGAAAACAAAGGACTTAGAAAAATCTTTATTCTTTTAAGTCCTTTAGGTTAGTATAAGTTGAGAAATGCGGCTAATTTTGCCCCTTACGTTTTAATTTTGACAGTAGCAAAATAGTAATGTTCAGATACAAATCTCCTCCATCACAAACCACAAGCATGAAAAATAGTTGAGCATTTGCGACAATAAACAATTAACCATGCATCATGCTCTTTATATCTTTCTACAAAGTAATCATACTCAACAACTTCCGTCTCATCTCTATCTAAAACAGAGAAACTGCTGTTAGAAGCAAGCACGAATTGTTCAGAAATATTTTGGTTGGCATAGTAATGGGCTGTGATTATTTGATCAATGTGATTTGTAATAACCATCGGTAAAATTTCTAGTGCTTGCCCTAAATCACTAACAATATTAAAGATAGAACAATCATCTAATAGAGATGCAGAGAGTTGGAAGCAGCATTGGCAAGCTTTAGGAATAGAAGAAAATAGCGATAAAGTGATAATAGTAAGTGACTTAGGAAGAGGATTAATTAAAGCTTGCAGCCTAATGGGAATAACTCATCATCCAGATTTATTCCATCTCTTACAGCCAATTGCCTCTTATCTATCTCGTTTTGAGCAAAAAGCTTACTCTGCCATAGCTCAAGAAGAAGAACGCTTCAAGGTTTTTGATAATGCAAAGAGCGAGCAAGTACTAAAAGAAAAGCTTCATCTCTATGAAAAAGCTGAACTTAATGCTCGTTTAGCCATAACCCTTTATGACAATTTCTCCTACCTTTGGCAACAACTAAAATCTACTTTTGATCTCTTTGATAAAGAAGGAAATTTTATTGACCCTCAAGCAAAATACCAAGAGCTTTTGACTATTTTGTCTTTGCTTAACTGCCTTACTTGTGAAAGCCTAAGGATTGAATTGACTAGTTTTAGAAAGGCTATGACGGCTTTTTGGCCTTACTTTCTTTCAGCACAATCTATTTATTTAAGCTTTTCTAAACTCTATCCTATTGAATTACTTACTCTTATTTCTTTAGCTTGGCAATACTGTAGAAAAGGGCGCAATTCTAAATCTTATTCTCAACAACTCTATTTCAAAGACCTCGCTCAACATTATCTCAATTGGGCTGAAAGCATTTATCCTGATAGTTTTTCTTCCATTAAACTTTCTATCTTTGAGGCTTATGATTCTAATATCCGTTCTTCTTCCTTAGTTGAAAATATTAATTCTTCTTTGAGAAAGTTTTTGGATAACTCTCGCGGCCAACTTTCTCAATCTTTCCTTAACTTATTTGCTTTTTTTCACAATCATCGTCCTTTTTTGCGCGGCCATCGCAAGGGCTTGGCTCCTATTGAAATTCTTCAGGCTCATTCTTTGCAATCTTCTTGGATTGATTCTTTATTAGCTTTAGCTTATTGATTTTTTAGCTACTTACCTGCTTTTTATTTCTTGGCTCTGCAATATTGTGCCTTCTACCTTCTTTTGCTTTTTTCATGCTAAACTGTTAACTACTTTTTGCTCTCTGTGAAACTTGCCTGATTTAGCTTCTATTGTTACCAAAATCGGATTTCCATTTGCAAATATTTCATCCGCTAAATAAAATTCTATTTTTTCTTCTCTTACTTCTTGCTTTGGCACTAATTCTGCTATCTCTTTTATTCTCTCTGAAATATAGCCTACTGAATGAGTTTTTACCCCTCTATCCTTTAGTATTTCTGATATTGCTTCTAATGAACATTTGCCTTCCATTCTCAACATCATTATTTCTCTATCTATTTGTTTTTGTTCATACTTACTGTTTATTGTTTTTGGCTCTATTTCATACAAATCTCTCAATTCCCATAATAGGTAATACACAAAGAGCCTACATACTTTGTAGGTTTTTGCTATCCTTGTTATTTCTCCATATTTTCCCATCCCTAAAAATGCTTGTACTGCTATTTGGATTCGCATTACACTGTTTATATCTGACCGTCTTTGATATTTCATTTGCGGTTTCCTCCTCTTGATAGTTTTGGTGTTCTTACCTCAGCCTATCTTTTGGAGGATCTATTTTCAATCAACTGTTTACTGGAATATGAAACTTGCCCCAAGATTCAACTATTTTTTCTCTCTCATGGCGACATCTCGGAAAACTTCTTATCCACACATTTGGAAAACAAGTATCAGGCTCTGATTTGTTGTTTTCTTGTTCTATCATAGTTAAAGTGACTGGTATCATTAATTTAACTGTTTTCATTGTTAGCCTCCAATAGTTCTTTTTTAGCGTTAGAAGAAACTTTACGCGCTCTTGCCAGTGATTCATTAACAAATGAATCTGTGACTCCATAAATTCCAATACAATAATAATGAACCGCATTTGTTAGGTCATCTAATACATCAAGTACTTCTTTTAATCTGATAACTTCTTTGTTATCCATTGGTTGTCTCCTTTTCAATTTCTTGCGTCTATAAAGTAAACCTAGGTTGTAGGCAACAGTTTAGGTATAAACTCAGCAGATATTTCAAAAGGAATATAAGGAGTTTTTACTCCTTGCTCCTTTGAGCTTTCGATTAACTCCGCCTCAAATCTAGTTTTAGCTAAAATAACCCATACAACCTGCATAGCTGGTGTGCCGGGGCTAATGTGAAAGGTCAAAAGGGCATTTGAACTATTTTTAGCAATAATATCTGTAACTACTTTAATATCTATGTAATAAATTTGTTCATAATTGGTAGGATCAATTAATTGTTCATAATAGTGTTCTATTTCTACACTGGTTTTTGCTTTTAACCAATTAATATAGTTACTATTTTCTTGCTCGCAGTAGTTGCTAATTAAAATTACTTTGTCAAAAAGGCGGTTTGTGACCGCCTGGGCAATTGGGCCTATTCCTACCCCTTCAACCCTTTTTGACGCTTTTAAATCTGTCATCCCTATCCACGAAATTAATATTTTTTTCATAGTTTTTGCTCCTCTTGATGATAGTTAATTGCCTGTAGACTCTGGTTCATAAGGACGAAGTCTTGCACCTGTTCTAACTCTAATGCTTCTACCTGTCGTTAAGTTAATTACTTGATATCCGCCTAACCTTGATTCCGAAATAACTTTTACAATTACTACCTTACCACTTACTTTTGCTAAATATTTGCCACCAATAAGGATATCTTTCTTTTGCATATTTTCACCTCATTTAAGTTTTTGTATTTAATACACATATTGTATAGAAGTAAAAGACCTAGCTTTTCTTGCTAGGTCTTTGCATAGTTGGTTAAAAATCCCCTGCCATTCTGTAGAGTTCTCTACGTTGTTTTTCTTGTTGGTTCCAGCGATAATCGTCTGAACCTTGTTCTTTAGCGCGAATTCTGGTAGTTTCTTGTTTACCGTATTCTTGCATCATTACTATTGCTTGCTGAACTTCACCATTTTTATTAGCAGAATTAGCACGTCTAAGTAATTCTTGGTTTTGCTCAAACCAAAGCTCATCAACAAAAAGGTAGTGTGCCCCTTCGTGAATCTTGCATTTACAATCTTTTGTTGTGTTTACAAGTTTGTTGCTCTTTTTGAAATTCATAGTTATCATTTCGATCATAATTTTAATTAATCCTTTTGGCCTGGTTACCAGGCCTTATTTTTTGAAGTTAAAAGTTAAGGTTAAAAAGGTTCACTATTAGGAGTGTGGTCAAGAACATTGCCTTGAAGTTTTAAGGCAGCCATTGCTTCGTCTATTAATTTGGCAGCTAAATTCTCATCTAATTCACTTACTTCTTGTGAATCAAATTCTTCGCTAGGGTCAAAACCCTTCATAATATCAGCCATAATAATTTCGTTATATTCTTTATTTGGTTTCATATAGCCTTCATTTCAAAGTATTTAATTACTAACAGAATGAATAATAAAGGATAACCTACTGACTAGCAAGGGCTTATTGGTTACTTATAGATACTTTCACCGGGTGTTTTTGATTAGGAATTTACCTAGTTTTTCTTGTTGAAATGTAAATGGTTCTAGTAGTTGAGGGAAACTTATGACCAAGGATTTTCTGTGCTTGTTTAGGGTTTTTCCTAGCAATTCTACTACCAACAATCTTTCTAAAATCCTGTGGCTTAATATTAACAATATCTATTAGTTGCGCATATTTTTGAACCATTCTCCAAAGAGATACAGCAGAAATGGGTTCTATGGAAATAGTGCGTTTAGAGCCATCTTCAAAATGATTAAAAACATACTCACTTTCAACATCTCGCTTTGCAAGCCATTGTTGAATAAAGTCATAGGCTTGTTTACTAAAGGGAATTTCTCTATTGTTATTAGCTCCTTCTATTACAATTAAGTAACTATCTGATTTTTGAATAAGTTGGTTAATTTTAAGTTTTGCAACTTCAGAAGTTTTTAGCCCGCTTGATGCTAAAATATAAAGAATGGCACTATCTCTTATTGCTACTAGATTTAGCCTATCAGCATCACTATAAAGGCGGCGCATCCTTATTGCTTCTTTGTCTTGTGATTTGGATTTTTCTATTAACTCTAGTGCTAATAGTTGAGGAGTTTGACAGAGTTCTTCTATTTGGCTACCTGTTATTTTGTTCTCTTTGTTAGCTTTTATACGGCTTTTTAGTTGGTTTTCCTTAATTCTAGAAACTTGATCAAACGCTTCCGCTAATGGCTTACCAATTTTTCCCAAATAATAAGCTTCTAGTATTATTTTCTTAACGCAACTTAGCATTCTATTAATAGTTTTAGGAGATGCTTTGGTGTTAGTAATTAAATCATCTTTCCAGTTTACAAATGTGGTTGGGTCAAGAATCTTCTCTTTGGTGGAAGCGAAAGAAACATAAGCTCGAAAGTCATTGCGATAAATTTTCATTGATGAATCTGCTACCTTGCCTAGCAATACATTTTCATCAAATGGCAAGTCTATTTTTTCTTGTGAATATGTTTTAAGTGCTTTTGTCATAAGCCATCCTACACTTACAGTATTAGTAACTAGGCATACTATAATGGTTTCGGCTTATTTTCTAGTAGTTTGTAGTGAATCAATCTGGTTCTTAGGAATTATTTTAATAGTCACAAATTTAACAAACTGTGGCACTTATGCTGCGGGCGGTAATTCAGGGAACTCTTCTTCTTTTTGCTTACGACGTTGTTCTTCTAAAGCGCGTTTGAACGGCTCTAACAAGGCTTTCAGCTTTGTAGCAGATTCATCATCTAGAGCTTGAATTTTGGGCGCACTCCAGATTAACTTTAATTTGGTTTTAGAAGACTTACTTTGTCTTTTCATAGTTTTAGGCTAATGAAAAGCCAGTCCATAGTCAATGAATTATTCTAAAACTGGTATTCATTTTACGTTTTTAGGCTTTTTAATTCCCAACAAAAACTCTATCCCAACTTCGCCATCACTTTTGCTTAATAAAGTTTCTATAGTATTCTGTTTTAGTTCATCAGCTAAACTAAGGATTTTATCAAGTAGTTGTTTGAGTTTTTCAACTTGGGAGATTAGGCGATTAACTTCTTTTTGCTGGTTAGGGGTTAAGCTTAATTCTTTCCATCTTCTTAATTGTTCTTCGTACAACCAAATGTCATCTCTTTGCTCAGTATAAACCCTAATAACGCGAGCAACTAAAGCATCATCTAGCGAGTAAGGACGATTTAGAGATTCTTTCAAGCTTAGAGTATTTTCTTCTACTGCTTCTAATTCTCCATCTATTGCATAAGCTATTAGTGATAATTTGCTGATAGGGTGCCAGATTGGTTGTTGTTTGGTCATTTTTTATTCCCTACTAGTAACACCTTTTAGCCCGCCAACCTTGCCAAATGGATTTTTTCTTGCAAGCCTTTAAGCAAACTAGTAGCAATAATTTCTATCTGTTTGCTAATTAGCAGTACTTGTTCCTTAGAATAATGCTTAGGCATATTGCAATGAAGTTGATGAAAAGCTTCTATTCTACTAACAAAAACTTTATTTACTTTTATTTGAGGAAAAGTCTCTACCACTTCATCAAACAAGCGTTCTATAAATAGGTAAGGGCTTAGGAGACCTAAATCACCATTGATTGGTACTTTATAAACTATGACTTTACCCTTTGTTTCTATCATGAAGCTAATTCTAGCTATGTTTAAGGGTTTTGACTAGATAAAGTTGATGAAAGCCTGAGTTAAAAGCAGCAGGCATCCACTTTAATATATCTTGAACAAGTTTAGGGTCAAGCTGTTGAAAAGGTTCTAACTGTATAAGAGAAGGATTTAGTCTAAGTTCACGATAGCTTGCCACTACCGATTGTGTATTAAGAAAGAAAATACCATAAGTAGGGTCATAAAGATGCCATTTTTCTTGATAATAGACTTCTACAGTTACATGAGTATTTAGGTAATTAGCAGTGTCTGTAAGATGAACAGTTCTAGTGGGATAATTTGCTGATGCTGTAATGGCTGCCATTGCTATAGCTAAGTTACTACAATAGCATGATCCTCTTTCTATAATTGCTTTTGGGGTAGGAAAGTTTTTTGCAGGCTCATTATAATTAAGTTTGGTCGCAACATAAGTATTAATGCGACTAATCTTTTCTTCATCAGAGGTCGCATTTATTGTTAGCCTATCAAATAACTCTTTGTAATAAGAATGATTTGACGAGTCATATTGCATACGGCGAAAAACTACTGGATTTTTTTCTGTTTCAGAAGCTAAGTCAAAATTTAATTCACCAAAATCTAAAATATTTGAGCTAGGTAATTGTTGAGGAGAAGAAACTTTTATTAACTTAGTATAAAAATCATTAGCTGAAATAACTAAGTTATATTGTGCTCCAGGATACCAAATAAGGTGAGGAATAATAAACTTACCCTCTTGGTCACTCAAAGAAGCATAGCCAGAAGTAGATTCTAATGCTATAACTTGTGCGCCTTTTAATGCTTCTATCATTGCTCCTTCGCCTTTTAGCCTACCTGTAATAGAAATTACTTTAGTTTGGTTACCTTGCCAGTTAGATAGTTTTGTTGCTGTCTTTGCAGTAACTCGCCTTAAGTTAAAAAAAACTCTCATAGACCAAGGTAAGCCAGGTAAAAGACTAATACTAACAACTATAATAAGCATAATAGCAATTACTAATAAATATTTACTCTTGCTTTTCATAAGTTTCTAAACACTTGTAGGTTATATTTATCAGCTAATGGTAATGAATTAAACATTCTAGTAATAGGATAGTTCAAAACAAATTATCACAATGACTTTTCTTGAACTGTGGTAACTACCATAAATGGTGATGGTACATGCAGTAGATTTAGCTATGCTATTTCTCCAGCCAGTAAGGAAGAGGATTTTTTCTAACAGCTAACATTAGCCTTTCAAGTTGAGGATTAAGAGAATGCAAGCTTTGAGAATTTCATAATTTTGTTAACCATCATACACAACTGCATCAACTCCACACATCGCGAGTTCAGCCTCAATATCGCTAACCCAAAATTGTTGTGCATTTTCTTGCTGCTTCAATACTGCATCCATATGACAAAGAGTGAGTCCTCGTACAAATAAGTGAGCTTGTTGCTGTGAACAAAGTTCTGAAATTGGCAACATCTCTTTTGGAAGCCAAGCTAACTCATCAGGAAAAGTCATAGCTCGCACAAATTCATGCATTTGCTCAACATTGTCCATAAAATGTAAGTGGTCAGCTTTACGTAAGATAACCATTTGCTTTGTTGCAGAAGTTCTCTCAAATATTTCATACATTCCTTGGAGTGGAAGCGAAACATCATTCTCAGCTACTAGATAGAGCGTAGGAACATCTCTACCCCAAGAGAAATTAAGCTTTCCTGGAAGAATACCCGGTTTAGGCTTGGAACTTCCTCCTGGTGCAAGTGCTACTACTGCACTTATACTTTTTTCAACATCAACTGTAGTAAGTGCTGTCCAGCCTCCTAAGCTGTGGCCTACTATCCCAATTTGAGCAGGATCAAAATTAATTTCACTGACCAACCCATTAAGCAGTTGTTTAAGCAAAAATTGTATGTCTGGCACACGGTTATCTACAATAGCTTGTCGTCTAAGAGCTTTTTGTTCGTCAGTTTCTCCCTCCCTACATGCTAATTCTACTGCTATTGCCTCAGAATGATCCAATGCTGCAACAATGTATCCATGGCTGCTTAAGTGAGTACAAAGAAAGGTTGCCGCTCTTCTGTGCCCTCCAGCATGGTGTGAGAACAGAATTAATGGGTAGTTTCCAGCCATAGCTATAGCATTACGCACAGCCATTTGGCTTTGCGCTGTACTACCTAAGTTAATAGTGAAAAAGTCTTGAGTTTGAGATGAAATATCTTGACCCGCATATTGCTCAGTTGCAGGATACCAAATCTCACAAGAGAACAAGCGGTTGCGTAACTTGTCGAGTGCCTGGATTGTACGTACGCCAACGGGAAACTGACCTCTAACAAATGGGGTGTACTTCTGCATATTTAGTGTAGGGTTTTTTGCTGAATGTTTTTCCATTTTATAATAATTATTCTACTTACGTTTTTTGTTTTTCTTGCGTGATTGTTTTTGCATGTTTCTCTTACTTTTAGACTTAGCCTCCGATTTAGTCACTTTACCTTCTGTAGAGCTTTTATAACTAACTAAGATTTTGTTTTCAAAGAAATTAGAATGAGTCTTTTTATTTTCTCTTTCTGGCTTTAATCCTAAAGAGATTTCCACATCTTCAAAATCTCCTTGAATAAAACAGTCCACACAATCAGAGGTATAAGCTTGTTCGATTGTAGATAAAGACTCTACAGCTTTTAGATCCACTAAATAGCTAATCAAGAAAGCATTTAATTCAGGGTCATTTTTATTGAATTTTTCTAGTTGCTTAGTCAGCACTAGAATGCATTCATCTCGTGCTTCTGGATTTTTCGTGCCAATACATTCAAGGCTATGGGCGGAAGTAACCCTTGGATATAATGAATGAGTATCATCGTCTAAATACTCTGATAATACAGTAATAGCATCTTTACCTATCATCGCATAAACCTCTGGTAATTCTTCGCCAGCCCAATCGCTATCTTCCAATTCGTGAAAGAGCCTTGTTAATGGCTGAATGGCTTCTTTAGCTTGTAATTGGCCGAGAGCGCGCCAAGCATGTAGAGGAGCCCGTACTTCAGGGCTATCTGAATCAGAATTATTTAACTCTTCATCTAAAGCCATCTCTATAAGTTCAGCTATATTTGCTGATGTTATACCCATATCAAGGTAATTAGGCCAATCTTTAATCTTACGACAATCACCTACTGCCAATAACTTATCTACAGTAGCCGAATACTGTTTATTCATACATAACCTCTATTTTGCTGTAGGCTAATTCTAGTCATGTTCAAGGTTTCTGACTAGCTACTGTATCCATAAGCTTATTTTTATCAGACTTAATGTAATTTAAGACCATCTCTTTTACTTCTGCCTCCATACGAGCTAATTGCGATTCCGTAAATCCATAAGCATACAACTCACAGGTGATTTGCTCATTTGTCATAGTCACTATGTCAGGCAAATTTTCCTCTCTTTTATATGTTTTGTTAAGTACTTCTAACTCGGCAGAAATAGCATGTAAATCCGCCTTCAAATGGCTGTATTCTCGCGCACTTATCACTAATAACCCGTTTTCGACTAACTTATCAACCGATTGCCTACCTAATAAAGCGATTGCCTTGTAAGTTGATAAACCTTCTGTTTTATTATTTACTGTATTATCCATAAAGTTTTATTCCCCTTAAACTTAATTAATTAAAATCCAAAGCTTTAGTCATCATAGTTAACCCTAAACACAACAAATTAAAGGACTAAACAGCTATTTTTAAGTCTCTATCCAAAACTTTTCCATGTTGGAAAACTAAATAACATTTGCTTATTGCTGATAAATGCTCTAAGTAGTTTCTTAGTATTATTTGGTTAAGATATTTTATTTCTTGTAAATTAGCATATTTGCATTGGCTAAGGTTGATGAGGGTTAAAGTAGTAGCTAAAGCCAAAGTTTCTCCTTCGCCAATAGCAAGTCCCTTTCCCCTTTGTTTTTGTGCTACAACGACATAAACTCCTTCTACAAGAAAACTCCTGACCAAAAAGCATTTTTGTAACTCTCTGTTGAGAATTGCCCAGCCCAACTCATCTCCTCTAGCAACAGAAAAACTTGGCAGTTGTTTTACTGTTCTAACATCCCATTCCATTACTTCCTGGAAAAACTCTAAGTCTATTTCTGCTAATTTGTTCATTATATTATTCGCCAGATTATCAGAATCAAGTTATTAGTTATACTTTTAAGCTTTGTTATTGGCTTTGGAATGAGCAAGTCGATAAGGTTTACCCTTTTCACAATCACAAGCTTTTGCATAACTAATTTTTAGCTTTGTTATAGCATCTGTACCTATGATTCTTACCAATCCTACTCCAAAACAATCCTTACAATCTCTACTTTCATTGGGATTGTATGTTGTTGTATCAATAGCATTTTCAACGACTAAACGTAAGTGTTGCATATTAATGGCTTACTCCTTGTTTTATTCTCTCTACTTGTTTGTCTATTTCTGCGATGGTTGAAGTGTCATTGTACCTTTCCGCTTTTCGTCTAAGTCTAGATAGTTCTTCTAGTTGCTTAGATTTTATTGCAGCCTCAGCCAAAATAGTTTTCCACTGTTTTATCATTTCAGCAGGCATAGGGACTTTTTGTTGACTGCCATCTTCAAGTAATTTTTGTTTTTCTTTTTCTTGAGCTTGAAAATACCTTTGGCCTATCCTAGAAGTCTCCTCATAAAGCTCTGCAATAGTGGGGAGATAAACGCAAACCTTACGTAAACCTCTTATTGCTTCGCGCAAAAAATCAGGGTTTAATTTGGACAAATCTTGAGTATAAATAACTACTGTTTCTGGAGAAACATTTGCATTTGGATATGCTGCAAATAGCTCTTTTAATACACCTTTAAGCATATTTACATCTTGAGTCATTATATTTTCCCTTCTATCGCATCAAACACATCATCTATCATCGTTTGCGTTTGAATTGCCTTGTTGTTAATAAGCTTCATTTGAGGTTGGTATCTTGGTGCAGACATAGCCGTTGGTTGTTGAGGTTGTTGAACAAGGGTTTGTGGTTTAGGTTGGCACCATTCCATAGCAGTATCCCATTTCTGGCTAACTTGTTCTAATGTTGGAGGTTCCCCCTTTTGCCCTCTAAAATCTTCGTTATACCAATAACCGCTAAACTTGTTAACATCTTCAGCAGTAATACCATGTTCAGAAAACAGCTTTATTTCCTTGCCTAATCTTGCTGCCCCTCCTCTATAAATTAAGAGATTCAGTTTAAGTAAGCTTGCGAATGCTCCTATAAGTGCCTGCTGTCTATTCAATGGCTTTTTTTCTTCACTAGTATTTGTGGTTACAGATGGTTGTATTTGTTTTTGAATATCTGGTTCTGATAGTTCTACTTCTAAATCAACAAAACTTGTTTGCATCGGCTCTTCTTCTGGAACAACAGAAATTAATGGTGTCGACAAAGAGGATGTGGTGTCGAGCGAATGCGAGACAAACTCTTCTTCTTTACTCTCCTGAGTAGTCTCTGTAGTAATCTCTGATATCCTTTTAAAGCAAACCGGGGTTGCCGGTTTCTGTAAACCGAGATTGTCGGTTTCTGTAAACCGGGGTTGTCGGTTTCTAGGAAGCAACTTGCTGTTTTCTAGTAAACCGGGGTTGCCGGTTTCTGGTAAACCAGCATTGTCGGTTTCTGGAGAAGAGACTAACTGAGCTAAGAGCTTATCTACAAGATTATGGTTGCGAAAATAAAAAGTGAGTTTGGTCTGTCTATCAAAGTATGAGCAGTAGAATTTCTCTATTTTATCCTGAGAGAAAAATTTGTTGCTAACTTGGTCAAACTCTGTTTTAGATTTGTAAGCAATACCTATATTAGAGAATGCTGTTTTAAACTCCTCAGCACTAAAATTTAGCTCTTCTACCCAGCTATCTCCTTCTAGGTAATTCTCGTTACCAGACGATGGCTCCAAAAACTTA
This sequence comes from Blastocatellia bacterium, assembly GCA_039812885.1. Taxonomy (GTDB): domain Bacteria; phylum Acidobacteriota; class Blastocatellia; order Chloracidobacteriales; family JADJPF01; genus JADJPF01. The sequence goes on along the minus strand of JBDIBI010000018.1, from coordinate 94,977 downwards.
TAAAAGCCATTAGGATGCTTATTAAACCAATAGTCTAGCTGTTGCATTAAGATACACGAAGCTACACTTTTTGCTGCTGGCCTTAATTCCTTTATGTAAGGAATCATGCCTCTAGTTATTGTTAATAACTTATTTTTCATGCCTATTTTCAAGCAAAGCTCTGCCTTTTTATCAAGATTAATTTTTTGATAAAAAGTATTATTTCTACTAGTTATTTACTGTGTATAAATTTAATGAATTATTAGAACTAATTGAAATATAAATGCTTTACCTGTTATTTCTCCCTAAATTAAAATCGTGAATTGCATTTATTTTGCCTGGAATAAATATCCCAACTTTTTTATTTATTTTATTAATATTGTATAAATATATTAGTATTTATTTCTGACTAACTATTTACACGTTATTTTGGCTTGCCCTAAAACACTCATTACAATAAAATCCTTTATGCAAAAGGGCTTTAAGACAAAAGTACCTTGCACTGCCATTTATTGACAGTATTTATTCGTAAGATGTATGGCTGCAATTACCCAAAAGTTTCCTGACCTTAGATTAGTTGCAGCCTTTCTCATTTCTTATTTATGAGCTGTCTATAACCACCATTAGTTTATTCCCCTTTGATCACTACCCAAATAATCGAATCTATTTCACGAGCCACACATCCAAACCCGTAATTTTGTAGGTTTGGATAAACATGAAAATTTCTGCCTCTATATATAAGTACCTTTAGCTTTAAAAACGGAACGTTTTTTGTGCGGAATTCTTCCGGATTTCTAAAAATCCGTTAGGGGTGGAAAAATTTCGGAAAAAGTTTTATTTTTCCCGTTCCGTTTTTGAGCTTAAAGGTACTTATATATATAGAGGAAAAATTTTTTAATGGCAGAAAAATTTTCAGATGCTGTATTGATGGAGCTAACTAAAAAAGATAGGCAGTTAGGTTTAAGTTTAATATATGGAAAATACTACAGTAACATATTACAGTTTATCACTAAAATGATATGGGACTTAAAGAAAGCAGAAGACATTGCTCAAAACTGTTTTCTCAGTTTTATTGAGAACTTGGAAAAAATAGACCTAAACAAAGTCCCATTAAAACCTTATCTGTTTGGTATAGCTCAAAATAAGCTATACAAGGAAAATAGCTGTAGAAAAATAGAATATGAATTAGAACTAGCTCAAAATATAGCTAATGAAGTAAACCAGCTAAATTTACTTTTATCTCAAGAGTTAGCTCAACAAGTTAATATAGTTTTAAGCATGATGGATGTAACTTATAGAGAAATATTGCTGTTATCTGATGATCAAGAACTTACTGTGGCTGAAATAGCAATGATATATGAAGAAACCCCTACAACCATTAAAGGCAGAATACAACGCGCTCGTGCTTATTTTAGAAACTTAATGCTCCACTACTTGGAACAAAATAAAGTTTTAAGTGAAGAAAAAGTAAAACATTTAATAAGCAAATAGTTAGGGACGATTATGAAAGAAGAAGAAAACAATTTTTTAATTACAAATGAAGAAATTAACAAACTTAAGACTTTTTCAATAGATGATATTGATGGTGAAGGACTTGAAACCCCAGACCCACAAATAAAGGCTTTATTATCTACAATAAAAGTCCCTGAACCGTCTGAAGAGGCAAAAACCTTATTTCTAAATACTGCCAAGAAAAAATTAGACGAAAAACTGGGTAGAAAAAACTTTTTGCAACAAGCCAAAGATAAAGTAGATGTTTATTTTATTAAACGCAGACATGGCATAAAACTAAATACATCAGAGATAATTGTAAGCTACTCTTTGATTTCTATGTTGGCATTATCAGTGTTAGCACCAATAGTTTATCACCAGATAAAAAAACCAATACCAAATATTTCTAAAGAGTCAAAAAAAATATTTCAAACAAATCCAACTATTTACCAAAATAATACTGGTACAAACAATAGCAATATTAGTGTAGAAAATAAGACTAATCCAGTTAATGAGTTAAATATTTCAGAAAAATTGATTACTAACAAAACCCTTTTAGAAAAAGACTTAAAAGTTCGGTCTAACATTAAGGAGATTGTAGGAAAAAATCATTCAAATTTAGAAAATTTAGATATAAAAAAATCAAGAGAAGATTTAACCAAAAAGGAAGATAACCTTTCTATTACGGCCAATAACCTTAATCCTACAATCAACATTGATAATCCATACACTCCAAATAAAGCAGATATTCCTGAAGGTGTAAAATTTTTAACTCGCGGCCAAGAAAAAAGGACTGAGCAAAACTTATCAAATATAGCTCTTGTTTCTGTCTTATCCTTAGGTACAGATGATCTAAGCATAAAACTAGAACAAGAATTTATTAAAGCAATAGGTAATAACAGTAAGTGGAAGTTGATTCAAATGCCCAAAGTTCAATCTCAAGACACAATTTTTCCTGAACTAAGAAAAAATAAAACTGTTGGGCAAAAACCGGATGCTGTATTCAAAATAGATAAAGCAGACGGTTCGCTTGAGTTTATCACTCGCCAAGGAGATATTCTTTGGCAAGACCAAGATTATAAGGAAAATTATAAAAAATACAATAATTACGTAATTTCGATAATACAGTTATTAACTGAAGGGAGATAGCTTAGTTTAATAGTTTTAATAACAAAAAGTTAAACCATTTTATGCATCTTAATCTCATCAAATTAAAATTTCTTGCCCTCTTTGTTAGTCTCTTTATTTTTTCACTTTGCAATATCAAAGCACATGCGACACAACATGAAAATAAAACTACTGAATACTTAACCTTAAACAAAACGATTACGAAAAAGTTAAAGGGTGGGCAAGAAAATGTCTATAAGTTAGAAATAAGCGGAAACCAATATTTCAAAGTTGTTGTTCAACAACGAGGCATTGATGTTGCCATAGAATTGTTTTCTCCAACTAACACAAAACTAAACCGGGTTAACACTTTTAGTAGCATTAACAATCTAGAAGAAATATCAGAAGCCGTAAAAGAAACAGGCAATTACTCATTAGTAGTGAAAAATGAACAAGTTAGTGATCCTCCAGGAGAATACTCCATAGAGTTAAGAGAAATTGGAAGTATGTCTAAGCTAGATGAAGAGCGAATATTAGCTCGACAAGACTTTATGATGGCTCAAACTCTTATGGAACAAGAAAAACCACAATCTTATCTACAAGCAATAGACAAATATCTTTGTGCAACTGGCTTTTACGTCAACGTAGGAGACCTAAATAGAGCAGCCACCATTTTTAATAAAATGGCAGATATTTGCCTAGCACAACTTGATAATAAGGATAAAGCCTTAAGTTACTATAATAAAGCTTTAGAATTGTGTAACAAAACAGATAACCAATATGGTCAAGCAACTATTTTACATAATATGGGTTACGCCTTTAGACTAATGAATGATTTTGAAAAGGCTCATCAACATTATAGTAAAGCTCTTTTTATAGCTAAAGAAGTATTGCACGATGAACACGAACAAGCTACCACAACTTATAATCTTGCTGTGTTATATGATTACTTAAAAGGTAACTCACCCAAAGCAATTAATCTTTATAATCAAGCAATTAATCTGTTTGAAAAAGAAAAACAATTTAAACTATGTGGTATCATTTGCAATAAGTTAGCGGGTATATACTTAAAAGAAAATAACACTGAAAAATTGTTAGAAACTTATGATAAACAAAAAGATTTTTATTCGCTTTATGATGATAACAAACAAGTAGCAAATACTCTTTCAGCTAAAGCCGATGCTTACAAACTTCTGTATGATAAAAATAATGCCTTAGCGACTTATGATGAGGCATTAAAACTATACAAACAGCTCAATGACAAAGATAGTGAAGGCACTATCTTAAATAATATTGCGGATCTTTACCAAACTTTTGGAGAAAACTACAAAGCTCTAGACTATTACAAACAAGCCCTTTTAGTACTTCCAAGTCAAAGTAAATTAAGACCTTTGTTACTTGGTAATATTGGCCTTACTTATTCCTATATATTAGATTTTGAAAAAGCTATACTTTTCCTCAATGATTCTTTAAATAGCTATGACAAAATATTAAGTGTTAATCCTAGTGATCAGAATTTGATCTTTAACATTGCTATAGTGAAATCTAATTTAGCTACTGTATATAGCGATTTGGGTGATGACGAGAAAAGCCTATATTACTACAGTGAAATACTAGAGACATTTAAGGTTTTAGGAAAAAAGAATAACGAAGCAATAACACTAAATAACATAGCCGCTAGTTATCTAAAACTTAATGACATTGAAAAGGCAAAAGAGCTTTACTCTGCCTCATTAAAGGTTTTTAAAGAACTTAACAACAAAAAAGGCCACTCCGTAAGCCTAACAAAATTGGGTGATATAGAGTTAAAGTCAGGAAATTACCAAAGTGCAATCTTACTATTGAAAGAAGCTCTTTCTTTAAGGCAGTCTATAGCAGATAAAGTAGGAGAAGTATACACTCGTAATTTACTTGGTAAGTGTTTTCAAGCTCTAAAAAATGAAACCGATGCCCTTAGTAATTATAACCAGGCTTTAGCACTTAGCCGTGAATTGTCAGATAAAGCCAGTGAGTTAATAACTCTTTATAACCTTGCTTGTTTTGAACAAAGTAGAAACAACCTCTCTTTAGCAATAGATTTTATTGAGTCAGCCATTCAAATAATAGAGTCTACTAGAGCTAAATTATTTAATAAAGATTTTCAGTCTAGTTTCTTTGCAAGCAATCAAAAGTGTTATTCATTATACATAGATTTACTAATGTCATTGCATATCAAAAACCTACAAGCGGGTTATAACTCACAAGCCTTTGAAATTAGTGAAAAAGCTCGTGCTAGAACTTTACTAGATTTACTTAAAAATATTAATGCTCAAACATATACTGGCGTTAATCCAGAACTTGTAAAAGAACAATTAGAGCTAGAGAACCAGGTTTCTTCACTCGCTGAAAAAATTGTAAAAACAAAGAATAGAAATCATACAGAAAAAGAGTTAGACAGCTTAGAAAAGGCTTTTGCCCAATCAACGGCTAAACTAAAAATACTAGAAACAGAAATAGCTAGTAAAAACCCTAATTACAAGAATTTAACAAAACCAACCCCATTAACGCTTAAGCAAATACAAGAAAAAATTCTGGACTCAGACACTTTACTGGTTCAGTATTCTTTAGGAGAAAACTCAAGCTATGTTTGGGTAATTAATGACAAGGAACTTTTTTCTTATCATTTACCTAAACGACAAGAAATAGAAATACTCAGTGATAAGATTTATTCACTCCTGACTGCTCGCAATAGCCAAGAAGATTTTGAAACTATTAAAGAAAAACTTATCAGAGTAAAACAAGCAGAAGAAAGTTATTTAAAGTGGAGTTTTGAGCTTAGTAAAATAATTATTAATCCTCTAGAAAAACACCTGAAAAACAAAAAGAGGCTATTATTTTGCGTGGAAGGTAAGCTTAACTTTATACCTTTTGCGGCTTTACCTTTAACAACAAACTCCACATCTTTAATAACCAATTATGAAATTTCAAGTTCACCTTCAGTTTCTACAATTTCTCTTCTCAGAGAGCAACTAGAACTTAAGGAAAATAACTTGTCTAAAAGTAAAATTTTAGTAGTAGCAGACCCTATCTTTACTTCTGAAGACTCAAGAATCACTAAATCTATAAATAACGACCATCAAAATTTAAATGAGCAATCAGTTAATTTGCTAGGAGTTAGAGGAAATTTGAATTTTGATAGATTACCTTTTACTAGAAAAGAGGCCGAAGGCATAAAAACTGTTTTTGATGGACAAGTTACAGAGTTACTTGATCAAAATGCTGATAAAGAAAACATTAAACACTCTGATCTAACTTTGTATGGAGCCTTACATTTTGCCACACACGCCATAACAGACAATGAATATCCTGAGTTTAGTAGCATTGTTTTGTCTCTAGTAGATGAAAAAGGTCAAACAAAACCAGGGTTTTTGACCACTAGCGATATTTTTAAGCTAAAGACATCAGCACAAGTAGTAATTTTAAGTGCCTGTAGCACCGCTTTAGGCAAAGAAAAACAAGGAGAGGGCGTAATTGGCCTAACTAGAGCTTTCATGTACTCAGGAACTCCAAGAGTAATATCGACTTTATGGAACATAAACGATGAGGCCACTGCTGAGTTTATGATTAGTTTTTATCAGTATCTTAAGAAAGGTATGTCGCCTAACACCGCTTTAAGAGAAGCTCAACTAGCAGCATTAAAACAAGATAAGCTTAAGTCCCCATATTATTGGGGAGCCTTTATTCTACAAGGAGAATTTAAATGAACGATGAGCTATTAAACCAACTTGCTCAACAAATATTAGAAAAATTTGATATCAAAGACCAAGAAAAATTTGAGCAAGAAGCTAGACAACTTGACCAAGAACTACTACGTAACAAAATTGCTCCCCATCTACATCAATGGTTTATGGAAGGAGATCCTGTTTGTGCAGGAGAACGTTTTGTAATTGTTCGTTCTTGGCAGCAAGAATTAATAAAAGGAGATTCCCAATATGAGGGTCGTATAGTAATACAAATAGATCCAGGAATATCTTTTGGCTGGGCGCACCCTACCACATTGCTACCTTTAGAACTTTTAGAAAAACATTGGAAAGGTGGTCGATTGCTAGATGTTGGGACAGGGACAGGAATATTATCCATTGTAGCCGCCCACTTGCAACCAAACGCTAAAATAGACGCTTTCGATATTTCTTTAGACATAGTAGAAAATGCTTACTCACACCTAGATATAAATGGGGTTTTAGATAAAATCAACCTCCAACATACAGATATAACTAGTTACGAATCTTATAGTTACGATTTTATCACTGCTAATTTATTACCTGATATATTTTCGCAGATAAAGGAAGAGATCGTTAAAAGGCTCAAACCTGGGGGTAAACTTGTCTTATCTGGGTTTTCGGACAAAGTAGAGTCAAGAACAATAGCAAATTTTGACTGGATACCTACAGTAAGTGAGCTATCTAGCAACAAACACAATGATGTTTGCCTAATGTTTCAAGAATTAGGACTTCAGCTAGTTGAAAAAATAAAAATGAAGGATTGGTTAGGGCTAGTAATGCTACTACCAGAAAATAATTAATCAACTTATAGGAAAACTCTATTTATGGATCAAATTCAAATATTATCAAAAGTTACAGATGAACTTAAAGAAAAACTAAAGAAAAGCCTAAGCATCGGAGTATTTGTAGGAGCAGGAGTCTCTGCAAGTAGTGGGATATCCACACTACGAGGAGCCGGAACCGGAAAATACTTCCAAGGTCAAAATCCTATGTATATTTCTTCAATAAAAGGGGTTTCTACTTTCCCAAAAATAGCTTGGGAATATTTTTGCCACATATATAAAACTACAAAAGAGGCCAAACCAAATCTAGCTCATCAGACTTTAGCATCTTGGCAAAAAGAAGCAGAAAAACGCCGAATTGTCAAATTAAATCTCGTAACCACAAACTTTGATGGATTGATTGATTGTGCAGGTGGAAAAGCTCAAGAAATACATGGAAATATAGAAAAAGCTATTTGCTCTAATTGCAAAGTAATTTATCCTATGCAAGATATTAATCTAGCTAAATTACCTCCGTTATGTAACCAATGTGGCAGCATGTTGCTGCCAGATATTGTATTACTAGACGGCTTTATAAAAAAGAGTCATTATGATTTGTGTGTAAATATCACTAGAGCTTGTTCAATATATATTTTAATAGGAACATCTGGAGTCAACAGCCATTGTTATGGTTTTATGAAATCTGTAAAGTTACGGCCTAATACTACTTTAATAGAAATTAACCCAAGACCATCACATCTAACAAAAGATGTGCATTATGTCTTACGTGGTACAGCAGAGGAAATTTTACCCCAGTTTGATTATGGTAAAATTGAGTAGGTGAAAAGCTGGTCTTAATTATAATAAGACCAGCTTGCTCATTGAAGTTAATTTTTATCAAGATGATATTTGAAGAAAACTTACTCACTGGAAGACTCAAGTTTTTGTTTTGCTTCTTTGATAGCAAAAGTTTTCTTTTCAATCCAGCGACGCAATTGACTATCTTGAAAAGTACTAATATTAGCGGGTAATTTATCAGCTTTAGGGTCAATAGCTTCTAGATAGGATTGTATCTCTAGCAATTCACTTAATAATTGGTTAGTGGGTGCTTTTGTTTCTGATTTTACCAAAGCTTGTACTTCAAGCTCTTTTTCTGATGAGAACCGGGGTATTTCAGGCTCTGTGATTTGTGAATGGGTGTATTGTTGATGATAGCTAAATTGGCTATTATCTTCTATCTCGCTAGCACGATGAATAATTTCTATTGCCTTGATATTGCAAGGAAGTAGCTTGCATAAACGTTTAATTACCGATTTTTTAGCCATTTCATCATGGTCAGTTGCCCAAGGCCCGTTACTAGAACTACGCGATTTAGAGCGAATATGATCAATTTGTTCCTTGCTCATTACTACATGTTTAAGTAAGCCACTAGTAAGACGAGCAGTAGCATATACAGCTACAAACTTACCTTTTGTAGTTTTAATATTTGGCTCATGTTCAATTCTTGGATTAGAACCTAAAAAATACTTAAAGTGATCATTTTCATAGACACATTCAGCACTAACATCTAAAACAAAGCCACTTTCTATGACTAGTTGGATATAACCACGGTAGCCTATTTGTAGTTTTGCTTCATTACCATAAGGAACAAGGTAGGCCAAACCTAGCTTATTAACGGGCAATCCCAAGGTAGCAGCGTCATAAGCTGCCATAGCTATGGATTCTGGAGTACATTTTTGTAAAGCTGGATTACAGGCTACTGTAGCAATAACACTACCTATTTCTTGATCTACATCTCGGTTTTTAGGCAACGCTTTTATTAACTTTTCACGGAATTTCCCTAAAGTTATTGATACTTTTTGTATTGGTGTTAGTGGTTTAGTTTCTTGTGTTTGCAATAGTTGACTCATAATTTTCTCCTCAAAGTTTGATTAATACTTAATATTCTTGGCAAGTACTTTCAGCACAATTTTTATAGTGTTCATAAGCAAGTAATAAAGCTTTAACAAAATCCATACTTTCGCTATGGTTTGTTTCTTCAAAAAGGACAGCGGCGACTTCCCCAACCTCTGTATCCTCAAACTCATAGATCTCGCTGGCAATGTCTAAAAAACTTATTAATATTCCTCTGATTTTAGCTTCTCTTTCTGTAAGCATCTTCTTCTCCTTAAAGGGTAGGCTATTAACCTACCCAAAGTTATAATGTAATAATGACTAAGCCGCATGTAAGTAAGTCAATTGTTTTGTTAGGCGAATACAAGAAAATTGTTTAATTAAAACTTTTATTTGCTGAGGAGATAGGCATTCAACCCATCTAACTTCAAAGCGAGTTTGTAACAAAGAAGAAAGCTCATCATCAGATAAACCTAATTGATCAGCTAAAGTATAAACTCTAAAAATAATAGCCTCACGAGCAAAAGAGCGAAGGTTAAAATTAGGAGTATTAAAACTTAGGCGTTCAACAGGAATAAAAAGTTTGTAGCCTCCGCGAAAGTTGCCTTTAACAAACGCTCCTTTGCTTTCGCTATGGTTAGCAGCTAGGTAACACATTTCTTTTGTTCCAAAATAAACAAGAAAACCGTCTAAATAGGCAGTATTAGCATTTTCTAGAGTTAAACCTGTAATTTCTGGAAATAGAGGCAAGATAGTGAAATCTACTTCAGGTTCTGGTAACTCTTCCCAAAAACCTAATGATTCAATGTATTTATTATCTTGGGCTAAATGTACCCAATTGTGAGCTATTATTTGTAAGTTTAGACTTCCTTCACAACCTACTGGAACATAGGGTTCAAATCCCATTATATTAAGTAATAATACAACTGTCTGTTGTATTGTCGAGGTAGCGTTTGTTTGTGGTATATTTTGAGAGCTCATAGAAATCCTTTCTTGTTGGACTAATCTGACTAAAGGTAATGCCTGTTGATCTCTTACATCAGCAGGCATTTTACTTTTGGAAACATAATTTATTATCTATATTTTACACTGTTACGGTATAAAATCAAGTTAATTATTGACTTTTTACACCGGGATCTATTAAAATCGGCAATATGAAAGAAATAGTCAATATTCAAGAAAAGCATTCAGACAAAGAATTATTATCAGAAAGGTTTTCTGCTTTAAGAGAGAAATTAGGCGTAACTCAACGAGAAATGGCTATTATTTTTGGTGTTCCCCTTAGAACCTGGCAAAATTGGGAATATGCAACAAATAAGCCTGAAGCAAGTGCTTTATCTTTATTAAAACACTATGAGCAGAACCCTCCATCTATTACTAATCCATCTGAGTTATGCAAATGCCTTAGAGCTAGTCTAGGCTTAAAAAAAAGAGAGATGGCCGAGATGTTTGATTGCACTTTGAATACTTGGGGGGAATGGGAAAGAGGAATAAGAAAACCACATCCTGAAGTATTAGAAAAAATCGAGAAAATGCTAGATGAAATTTCCTTAAAAAAAGTTGACGTTGCTTAGTATTTACACTAATAAAATAATAATGTTTCGCTAATAGATTACGTTACAATTTACTAACCTTTTCAGAAGGATATCTATGACTAAAATTATAGCTTGTTGCAATGCCAAAGGTGGCACTGGTAAAACCACTGTATCTCTCAATCTTTCAGCATGTTTAGCACAAAGCTTTCATAAAAGAGTTTTAGGGATTGATTTAGATGCTCAAGGAAATTTTGCTGTAGGTTTAGGAATCGATCCACGTAAGATTAATAAAACTTGTTTCCAGATGTTAATTGCAGATAACCCTAATCCACAAGACTACATCATTAATGTTTCTACAGGATTTGATCTTATTCCTAATACTTTAGAGTCTGGAATGGAAACTAGATTGTCAGCTAAACGGAACCGTGAACGACTATTGGAAACTCGTTTACGACCTATTATTAACAAATATGATTTTATTATTATTGATACCCCTCCTGCATTAGAAACCCCAACAATTAATGCACTGGTGGCAGCTAATGAAGTTTTAATAATCGCAAATTGTGGTTATTATGCCCTTTATGGGTTAGATCAGTTAATGGATACTCTAGATTCAGTGCAGCAAGATTTTGACAAGCAAGACTTAGTTATTAGGGCAATAATAAATTATTATGACCAACGGCAAAACTTGGATCGTGAAATGTCAGAAGAAATTGAAAAATTCTTTGAATCTCTCCTATTAACTACCGTAATTCACAAAAACGTAAAACTAGCAGAATCAGCTAGTGCAGGTAAACCAATTATAGATTATAACCGGCAATGCTCAGGATATTTTGATTTCATGAAATTAACGAAGGAGCTATTAGATATTTATGAAAGAAGGCGCAAAGTTGAAGCGGAAAGCCTTACATCGCGGTATAGTTGATATTCTAGTGTCTACAGATGATGTAACCGCGACTAAACAGCTCTTTGAGAAAAGACGTTTATATCAAAAAGATTCTGAAAACGATCAAAATAACCAAAGTGATCGACTTGATCTCATGTCGATCTCAGATCAGCTTTCAGATCAAGATTTAGATCAAAAGATCAACGATCAATCTAGTAGTAGCCAAATTTTAGATCAGAATACAGTAAATTCTAGTAGAAAAATAGTCGAACAAATACAGTACCATGACATGGCACGGTACCATAATGGTACTGTGTCACAACATGGTACGGTACCATCATATGGTACCGTACCTCCCAATAGCATAGAAGAACCTCTAACCTCGGGGTATTTTGAGATGCCAAATTGCGTAGCCGATGACATTGCAAAACTCTTAGATCCCTTCGAGTGGACAATATATTTTAGATTGTTTAGGTTATCATATGGATGGCATAAAAATACTTGTTTAGTTGGGGTACAAGCACTTGTAAATGCAACAAATATATGTGAAAACCAAGTTCGTATAATTCTTAAAAAACTTCAACAAAAAAGTTTAATTAAAGCAGTAGAAACAGTAAATACAAAACAGGTAAAAGGGACTCTTTATCGCATTTATACAGTACCACAACATGGTACCGTACCATCAGATAATACAGTACCATCACAAATTACAGTACCACCCAGTAGACCCATTAAAGATGATGATGATTTATTAAAGAACAGATCATCATCAAAGAGAAAACTGATTGATGATGATAATGATCTAAAAACAGATCATTTCGCTCGCACAAAATCCTTGTACGAAGAACTTACACAAAACCAAATAAAACTTGCAGACATAAAGGCCTACAAGCAAATAAAGAATGTTCCACTAGAAGTAATAAAAGAAGCAATAAGTATAGTAACGAATCGCTCCTCTAGTAGACCTAATAGTTTAAATTATTTCGTCAAAGAAATTCTCCAACTAGCAAACCCTAAAGATCAGTCTAGAACCCAAAGAAAAAAGAAACTCGAACAAATAGTTAAACAAATTAGTTCAGCCTATGTTGGTGCTAGTTTACCTATTAGCGAACTAGCCGCACGTACTAAAGACAGTTGTGCTAGACAAGGAGTCGCATTTGACCACGATTTGTTCAATGAGGTTGTAAACTCAAAATAAGGTTTTCTACTCAGGTATTCAAGAGTAGAAATTTTAATTTAGCTTTTTTTTAAGCTTCACGAATTATTATTATTACCTATAATAATTCATTATAGTATTTAACTTAATCCATTATCGCTAGATAACCTTTCATAAAATACTTAAAGGTCACTTTTTGCCAGAATGCCTAAAAATAGCAAAAATTTCTTGTTATGGGATGGAAATGAGGTTACTGCTAGAAAAATTCGCTGTAGGGCAAAAGAACGCAATTGTGATGCTATTTAATTAAGGTTTAACTTTGTTGGTTCATCAGATTATCAACCGTGTCAGGTTTGAATTGAATTTTGCGAAGCAATTTGTTTAAGGCAAAAAGCAAAAAGCGATTTGGTAAAAGCAAGCTAAGGTAAAAGTAAAATTAGTTAATAAAGGTAAATAAAATTGCAATGTTTATAATACTTGTGTTACTAATAACTTAATAAGTGTTATAAAATATTATAAAGCATTAATAATAGTTATAAAGTATGAAATCTAAAATAATATCTATTGCTACACATAAAGGTGGCACAGGAAAAACAGTTACTGCTATGGCGTTGGCTGCTGCATTAGCACAAGCAGGCAGTAGAACTTTACTGATAGACTTGGATCCACAAGGACACTCTAGTATTGGATTAGGTGTTGAACTAGCAGACAATGATCCAACTGTCAAAGAAATCTTCAGCCAGTCATCCGTGACAGCAAATAAAGTGGTAAAAAAGACCCATTTAGCAAAACTGGACGTTTTACCATCAAACATTAGTTTAGAAAAAGCAGCATATTTTCTTTACATGAAGCCAAAAAGAGAAGAGTTGCTAAAAAAAGCTTTACACAATCTATTGGAACAGTATCAATACATGATAATAGATTGCCCCCCTTCTTTAGGGGTTTTAACTGAGACAGCCATATCATCTGCGGACTTAATACTTGTTCCATGTCAAATGGAGGCTAGAGCTGGGGATGGATTAGTAGATTTACTAGAGGTTGTAAATATTATTAAAGGAGATGATTTTGCTAATTGGCGAATAGTCTTAACTAAATTTGACAATCGTAAAACTGTAACTAATCAAGCCATAATGGAGGCACTTTCTACATGGAAAGAAAAAATACTTAAAACTTCGATACCGCAGTCCGAACCACTCAACCAAGCACAAATAGAGCGTACAGATATCTTTACTTTTGACTCTAAAAGCAAAGGTTCCTTAGCTTATCAGGCTTTAAAAGATGAGGTTTTACAGTATGTCAGATAAAAAAAATAGACTAATAGAAAGAGCTAAACAAACAATAAGGCAGCCAAAACCAGCTAATTTAGTATCTAGTAAGCCGAAAAAGAATAGCTACAAAGTAATAGCTATAAGCTTGTATTCACCTGAAGCAGAATGGATTGATCAAATAACGAAAATGTTACAACTTGCTGGTAACCCCAAAGCCAATCGCTCCCTTGTTGTTCGAGAAGCAATTCTTAGAATGCAAGAAGAAATGTCTGGGAAAGATGCTCAAGAAATCTTACAAAGTTTTATAGAAAATCATTCTAAAAGAATACAATTATTTTAATACTTAATAAGCATTCATAAGTGTTAATAATTATTTATAACTATTATTAATACTTATTAAGTGACCTTAAATAAAGTATTTATTGTTTTCAAGGATAGTTAAAAGAAAAAGCCACCTCAGAAATAGGTGGCTTTTTGGATAATCTTTTTTGGTGACTTAAAACTAGAAGAAGGATTATTTTTTAGCTTGTTTGAAAAAGAAGACAGCAGATTGGATGGCAGTGAGCAAAGTAGTTTTATCTAAGTTGAGAACGTCTGTAACAGTCTTTATAACAAAATCGTCTAGTTTGACTTGTTTGCCGTTTTGTACTAATTCGAGAAGTTTTAGTTTTAAAGCTTCGGCAGCCAAACGTTGACGGCCACCATCTCTTATTAGCTCGTTAGTGCTTGAAAGAATTTCATTAATACTAACACCTAAGTTTTTTGCGGCTTCTACTAACAAATTATCTGCTTTTGTTGGAGTAGCTTTAGCCACTAACTCAACTATTGGAAAGGCTATCTGAGCTAATATTGATATTTGGTTTACTGTTTGGTTAAATTTCTTGTTTGTGAATAAGTTAGCAAAAAATCCACCTATTTTTTTGAAGAAGTTTATAAATCCCATAAAAATAACATATCTCCTTGGTTTTTAATTAGTTGAGGTTGTTTGAAGTGAAAAATTAGTTTTTATAGCTTAAGGATTGAGTCTGTCGATTAGAAACAATACATTTCCTGCTCCATTTATTAGCCTAAATACTTTTATCGTTGGTCGGATAAAGTACTTGTCAAAGCTGTTCTTTGGTGGTTTGGGGTTAATTATTGGTTCTATGGTTTTGTGGGTTAATTGTTGTAGGTCTTCGCTAATCAATGATACGTGGTAGGTTCCATCTCTTATATTATGTAGTATTTTTGCTAATGCCGGGTCATTGGTCAGTATATCGATGGCTTGTGAGCTTTCTTTCAGTTGGGCTAGTGTAGCTAACAACTCTGGTTCTGATTTAGCTAGAATTATTTCTCCTCTTTCTAACAAAACTTTAACTTGCTCTCCGTTTTGTTGGATTTGTTCAGTAGTTGCTTGGGTCAAGGATTTTAGCTCATTAACTTCTTGGTTTAGGGTTGTTAAGGTTTCTTTAGCTTCTGTTCTTAGCTCATCAATAGCTGGCTGAATGTGTTGTTCTAGTGTATTTACTGTAGCAACAGTTAAACGAGTTGCTCCTTTTGTTGCCTCGTCTGTTGATTTTATTTGGCTACGAGTAGCTTGGTCTATGTAGGACAAGCGTTCTGTATTGATGAAGTTGTCCAGTTTTTCTATTACTGATTTTGTGTGGCTAGTGCTAGATATTACTTCTGGTGACACCTTGTTGATGGTTTCTCTTACTTGGCCTATTAATAAGGCTGTTTCTCCTATTAGCCAAGTTGCTGTTATCACTATTGGTAGCATTAGCAAATAATGGAGCTTAGTTTTGTTGGCTTGTTGGTTTTGGTTCATCTTGTTTTTCCTCAACTACTTTTAAGGGAAGGGAATTGATGATTTCTGTTGGGTTAAGTGATTTTGCTAGCATTAGTAGAGCAATTAATAGCCATTCAGAGTGTTTTGCTGCCCATTCTAAGTTGAATTTCATCGCCATTATTGAGCTTAGAACATACAAGATGGCTATCAACCATACTGCATTTATTTTATTTAGCATTGGCTTATTCTCCTTTCACGTCATATTGATAGAGTTTTTGGCTTTTCATTATTGAAATTAATTTTTCTACATATCGTGGGTCTGTTGCATATTTTGTTTTTCCTTCTTGCAGTGCAGCGACAAACTTATCTGGATTGTCTTTGAATTGCATTGCTCTTTTTAGTTGTGGGTGTTCTGCTAAAAAGCGAGCATGTTCAAGAAATGCACCTTCTACGGAATTAAACTTGGCAAACTTTGCTGCTATGGTTATGTACTTTCCATTAGCAAATTCTTTGGTTTGTTTTTCTACAAACCCATCACATTTGACATTTTTGCCATACTTGATACCGAAGAAGTTATTAGCTCCTAAGTCGTATTTTCCATAACCGCTTTCTAAAGCAAATTGAGCCAAAGAGACTGAAGCAGGCACTCCATAAGCTTTTTGTGACGCTTGAGCAGCGTCTATGTAGATTTTTGCTATTTGAGGCATTTGGGTTTTCTCCTAGAGTTTATTGGTTATTGGGATTGAGAGTTAGAACGAAAGTAATAGAAGATAAATGAGATTAAGCTACTAGCTAGCCCTGCTAATGCTCCTGTGACCCTAGCACTTGTCTTAAAACTGGCTATGTCTGTATGTATTTGATTTGCTTTGGTTTCTAGTTGTTCTAGCTTTTTGTCTTGTTGGTCTAGACGGAACATTACTAACCTTTGATATTCACTCCAAGTTGTGTTGTATTGGGGCAATAAGGTTGTTTCAGGCTGGTTATTTGACATAATTTGGCCTCACTATTTTTGATTTAAGTAAAAACTTCTCCTCCATCACCATTGCCACTAGGAAAATCTGTAGAGATAAAATAGCTTTTGATTGTTCCTGTTTTAGTCAATAAAGGTATGGAGTTTTCGGGGGAGTTGGCAGGGATAAGATAGTTGTTTACACTATCCATTTGAGAAACATTGCGATTAAGTAAACTTTCTGCATCTTTAGCAACTAAGACTCTGTTTATGTCTCTTGCTTGGAATTGCGCTTTTAGGGCTGACCATTTTTGTTGTAAACAAATATCAGCATTTGGCGATGTATCTATCAACAACTTCTCATTAGTTTGTCCAAAGTCGTTGCGGGTTAGTATCAAGTTAGCTAGAGCATTATTTCCTAATAAATCTATTCGTAACCAAAAGCCAAAATCTACGCTATAGCTAAACCCAAATTGGGCACAGAGCTTTTGAATAGCTTGCCCTAATGTAGCGTTTTCTACTGAAAAAGGTTGTCGGTCTTCATTTGCATTAGTTGTATCTATCCAAGGCGGAGGTTCACTTCCTTGTCGAATTACCAAGTCCAAGCGGTTTCTAGCCCAAGTTTCTCCTGTTGCTGAAGCTACTGCGCCTCCAAGAATCATCAATTGCTGGGCATGAACTGTTATTGGTTGTGGAAATAATTGGCGATAGCTAAAGGGTTGTACATTAAGAAAAATGCTTTCAAAATCCCTACAAGTTACCTGGTAAACTCTATATGGGAAAAATTCAGGTAATAGCTGAATTGCTCCAACTTCTCCTCCAAATAGCTTTTCTACCGTTCCATTCCTGTAAGTGTAAACAATAGAAACAAGTTGGCGATGCTTTGGAGGAGGCTCATTTCCATTAAGCTTGATTTGAAAACTTGCTCTTTTTCCTCCATTTCCTCCACTATGTGAAATTTGAGGGATAGAAAATGAGCGATAAAACACAACTCCTATTTGAATTGAAAACCCAGTTTCTTGCATAGTTTTAAGCTAGTTTTGTAGCTAATCGCAGGTGATCAATAAAGAGAAAGTAGAGAATGAGTTAATAAGACCGAGGTTTGTGGCTTCTGAATAACCCTTTGCATCAGGGGTTAAAGTGGCTTCTAGGTGTACATTAATAGTAATTACTGAGCCTATCGCACTCTTCAAGTCAATAGGGAAGAGTGGGCCAACAATGCTGCTAGTTTTGTTGTCAGACATTAAGTAAAATACAGGGTCAGTGCCATTTCCAGTGCCACCACCTTCATAAAATATTGATGCAAATATAGTTTCAGATATTGCACCTCCATTTACTTCTATTCTTGAAATAGCAGAATAGCTTGCTGCTGGATATGTTCCAAAATTAGCTGGTAGTCCTTGAGAAGAACCACTTACAAAAGCATAGTAGTCTAATGTCAGCACTTTAAGCCCAACTAAACTTGGATGGGTTAGGTCTAAAGTAATGGAGTAATCTTCACTATAAGTTCCTTCTTGTGCATCTGCTGGAGGATCTAGAAATATAGAAGGTGAAACTATGATAAAAGCAGAGGTAGATTTGGGTATTTCATTAGTATTACCTATGAAAATTTTAGACGAGTCTCCAGCAGTCAAAACAAAATAGCTATAATCACAAGGGTTAGGTGGAACGACTCCTGCTTGGTTTACGCTATGGAAAACCTGATTTTGTTCGCCTTCTACTAAAATGCTACCGCTTCTTGGCGCAAACTCATTTGGTGCAACACTAAAAGACACTATGCCGTTGCCATTGCCACTTGTGTTTCCTGTAAGAGTGATCCAGCTATCTTGGCTTATTGCTCTCCAACTACAACCGTTATCGTCAATTACATCAAAACTTCCTTGGCCTCCTTCTTTTGGAAAACTACTTGAAAAGGGGTTAATTGTTAAATTACAAGGAGGTCTATTTGGAGTGATAAAGTATTGTTTTACTATGTCAGTTTTTTTGAGCAAATCTACTTGGTTTGTTGGTGAACTGGGCAAAATTAGGTAATTGTTGATACTGTCCATTTGAGGAACATTGCGATTTAACAAACTTTCACTATTTTTAGCAACAACAACTCTATTAATTTCAGGGTAAATAAAGTTGGGTCTGATAGTGTCGTGCTTGAATGATTGGCATTGTCCTAATCTTTCTTCTTCTATGTCTATTTCGCCTTTTTCTCTAACTTGGTTGCTTTGCCAAAGAACAAGCAGGCCATTTTCAGGCTTTATAAACCATTGACAGCCTACTGCTTTGCATGTGTCGTCTAAGCAAGCGTCTAAATATTGACCAGTGTATTGACGTTCTAAAAATACGCTTAAAATAGAGGTTTCGCTATCTACAATATTTCCAAGACGATAGCTTATGTTATTGATAAAAGGTCTAGCTCCGCTTTCATCTAGTAACTGATTAATGATTGTCGCAAATGGGTTTTTGAATTTACCAATAATAGGGTTGCGTCTAGTGTGAGTGTAATAACCTAAAGCGTTATAGTTGGTAGTTAGACTAGTGAAATCTCTTGAACGAGAAAGAATATTTCCAACAAAAACTTGCTCTCCTGAATATGAAACTTCAACTTTAGCTCTTTCTGTTATTCTCCAAGGTAGAGGAGTTTTCCCTACAATGTCAAAGGAAAAATTCGTTCCACCTTTGGCTGTGGAATGGGTCAATTTTGGTTTATTACTAAATTTTACTGGATCAGCTAGCTTTCCTACTTTTATGCTCCAACCTTCGCTAAACATTAAAATACACCTCCACCGTTTCCACCGTTTCCAGAATTAGGATCAGTGACAAAGATGTCAATTCTGCGAGCAGAAGGGGGAAGGCTAGCTTTTGCATTTCCTTCACTTGCAAGCTCAAAAAGGTCTTTTTCTAGGATAGGGGAGCAAGAACACTGACGCTGCAAAAATCCACCAATGTCAACAAAATTGATTTGTTGAATAGGCCAAGTTACGTCTATTTGGTCTACTGTGTCCTTATATCTTATTCCATCTAATAAGCTTACTTTTTCAAATGTGTTAAAAGAAAAGCTTCCACGAAGTTGAGTAAGAAAAGCCAGTTCAGCATTGGCTTGTTGTTGACACTCGCCATCACTCATAGCTTGTTCATTAAAAATAACCTGAGTATAAAGACCATCTCCTGCCATTTCTGCTGCTAAAAACTGAGCTTGCAAGCCTGTAGCAATAGCCTCTCCAGAAGCATAGATTTGCACCTCAATTACTGTTTCTGTCCCACCTTGAGGCGCATAAAAACTTTTAGGCTGTTTTAGGAATATCTTTCCATTAGCCTGATCAATATAGGCTGTGTAGTCATCTCCAGGCTGTTCTGCTATTGATTTACTTGGATCTAAAAAAGCTAATGTAAAGTTAATTGTAGCCATAAATTAGCCTCTACGAGCTAGATTGGCCCCATTTAGCTGGCGCAATCTGTCTTGATTAACTTGGTTTTGCTCACTCATCAAATTAGAAAAAAGTTCTTTTAGCTGATTGACTGTTTTGTTATCTCCAAGAAATCCTTGCACTTGTAAGTTGACAGTTACTTGATTGTTATTGTTTTGGTTGATTGCTTGATTAGTAGAATTATTTATTGAATCAACAGGCTGAGTTTGGGCATTGCTATTATCAGTTATTGAAGCCTTGTTATTTGTAGCGGTTGAAGGGTTATTTGCTGATTGTTTAGGCTTTTTAGGTGGGCCACCAACCGCAGCATCTGGAGCTACTGGAACAAAGCCCTTTTTGGAAGCACCTTCACCGTCACCATTTTGAGTGTCTTTTTCACGGTTAGCAAAAAATGCCTTCTCTTCATCTGTTAAGTCCTTGCCATTGGAAGGAGGAGGAAGATTTGGGATTTCTGGCTTATCCCTTGGGCCAAAGCCGCCATTTCCTTTATCTCCACCTATGCCACCTATTGAGCCAGGATCTATAGGAATAATACCACCGATATCTTTGGTTAAATTACCTTTAAGCTTTCCTGTACTACGAAACTTTTCTACTATGGCGATAACTTGATCAGCAAAACCTGCATGGCGTTTTCTATTACTTTTAAGATTGGTGAATCCTTTACCATCTTTGAAATCAATAGTTACAAGTATACTAATTACTGAATTTTCAGTCCCTCCTGCAAACACTCCATTTATTTGTTTTGCGTAAACTTCATCTGCTTTTTCTTTGATATCTGGGTTTGTTCTTAATACACTTAGAGCATAAGACCTTAGAGCTTTTGCACCTAATTGTCTTGCTTCTGCTTCTAGCAGATTGCCTTTTTTGCCTTTTAAGAATATGTCTCCTGAACCTGGATCATTTACATTTTTTACTCCTGCTTTTTTAAGTAATACTTCTAGTATTTGTAAAACTAAAGCCTTGTACTCTTCTCCAGTTTTGATTTCGTCAGGAATATTAGGATAACTACCATTACCATTTTTAGAGGATTGGTTTTGCCCAGATGTTGCGTTTGTTGAGTTTGAACTATTAGAACTAGATGAATTTGAACTAGTTGTGTTGCTAGATGTGTTAGATGATTGTCCTGTTTGATTGTTGTTAGTGCCATTAGTTTGTGTTGTAGCACTTTTACCATTACTATTTGGAGGAGGAGCAGTTGGCGAGCTAAAAGGATTTCCAATAACTCCCGCGCCATTTGTTGATCCATTTGGATTAGTTAATATTCCTCCAGAGCTATTGTTTTGACCACTAGTGGAACCACCTAACGGGTTTCCAGGGGAAGAGTTATTTCCTCCAACATTGCCTAGTTGTTGCTGTGCATTTTGAGTTTCTTGTTTGAATTGTTTAAGTTTGTTTAGGATTTCATCAATTGCTTTGCTTGTTAGCCCTAAATTGCTTGCAAACTTAGTGAAAAACTCCTCTGCGGCCTTTCCTCCATCAGTAAATGAGCTTGCTATGGCTGCTAATGATTCTGCTGTTTTTGTTCGTAGTTCTTCTAGGTGCTTTTTATAGGATTTTCGCTCATCAGCTAAGGCTTGTTCTAGCTGTTTTTTCTTTTCATCAAAAGCTTTATTTCTATCATCAAGCTCTTTCTTTTGGTTTTCTATTAGTTCTTGGCGACGCTTTTCTGCTGCTTCTTTCTCTTCAGCTTCTGCCTTTTCTCTAGCAGCTTTGAGTAAGTCAAATTTCTTCCTTTCAGCAGCGATACGGTCAGCAGCATTTTGTTCTGCTAAAGCTTGTTGTGCTTCAAAGTTCGCCTTTATTTTATCAAGCGTTTCTTGGCTTACTTTGCCTCGAAAACCAGCTAATTTTTGTTCGTATTCTTCCTCGTTCTTAAATTTTTTATCAATACCTTCTATTTGAATAGAAAGCTCTTTTTCTATTTGTTCAACTTCCTCTGCACTTTTAGCATTTTTGATTCGCTCACTAGCAGATTGTTGAGCTTTGTTTATCTCATCATCTTTGCGGCTTTGACGTTCTTTGCGCTGGTTTTCACGTTCATCTAAAGCAGATATTTGGTTGCGTAAATCATCAGCTTTAGCTTGAGCATTTTTTCTAGCACCATCGTCATCACCTGATGAAGCTTGCTCTAAAGCTTCGTTTAGTTGGAGTTCTAGTTTAGCTCGTTCATCTAAAAACTTTTCTTCATCTTCTAAGGCTTGTTCTTTAACTTGATTACGTAGGTTTGCTAGCTGTTCTTGGAAGTCGGCTTCTTTTTCCAACAAGCTCTGATGTTGTTGGTCAGCCCTTTTTTGCTCTTTCTCTTTTTGCTGTTCATCAAAATCGTCTAATTGCTCTTGTTGCCTCTTTTTGAGGTCAGCAATTTCTGAATCTCTTTTGCGCTCATTTTCTGCTATGTCGTCCTTAATTTTGCGACGCTTTTCTTTACTTTCCTCTAATAGTTTTGCCTCTTCTTTAAGCTCTTGTTGGACAAGTCTAAGAGCTTCTTGGGCAGCGCGTTGACGTTCAGCAATGGCTTGTTCAGCCTTTTGGCGTTCGGTTTCTAGGCTTTGCTGGAGCAATCTTTCATTAAGCTTACGCTCCAAAGCCTCAGCAGCATCAATAAAGCTCAATGCAGCATCAATTCTGGCTGCAACTGCGGCTTGAGATTTCAAAAGTAAATCTTCTGCATCAGCACGCAAGTCAGCAATACGCTTTCTTATTTCCTCAACACTAGCAGTAGTCGCATCAAAAGTCTCTTTGATAGACTGAATTTTGCCAGCTTGCTTTTCAAGAATACCAGTAAGTGAGTTATTTTTATCAGCTAAAGCTTCTACTGCTTTGTTTTCTGCTGATGTTACTTCAAGGATCTTTTGTGCAGCTTGTAGACGTGCGTTTAACGCCTCTTTTTGAGCAGCATCTATTTTTTCTCTTTGAATTTTTTGTTGTTCAAGAGTAGCGTTTTCATTGCGTAAACTTGCTAGGGTTAGCTCTTCCTTTTTTAGCTTCTCATCAGCTTGAGCAACTAGGTTTTGAACAATTAGGATTTGT
This sequence comes from Blastocatellia bacterium, assembly GCA_039812885.1. GTDB lineage: Bacteria > Acidobacteriota > Blastocatellia > Chloracidobacteriales > JADJPF01 > JADJPF01. The sequence continues at coordinate 71,974 of JBDIBI010000018.1, read as the reverse complement.
GCTTCACCTTCTCGGTTTTGTGAGCGTAAAAATGCTACATCTCGCTCAAGTAAGCTTTGGCGACGAATTGACTCTGCTTCTAGGTTTTGTAGCCTTTGGGTAATAAATTGTTGTTCAAGAGTTCGTTCTTGATTTAGCCTTTGTTCTGTAAGCTTAATACTCTCATTGTTTACTTCAGTTTCTAGCTGTTTTCTAAGGTTAGCATTAGCAACATTTTTCTCTATTTGCTCACGGTCAAATTTAGCTAGAGCTTCTCTTGCTGCTTGTAATCGCTTCTCTTGTGCTGCTATCTGAATCTGAGTAATGCGGTTTTCAGATTCTGTTTTAGTGATAACGCTTTGCTCAAAGAGCTTTTTAGTTTCATTTAATAGCCTTGTTTCTTCTTCAAGTATTTTATTAGCAGTAGTTTGCTTATCTTTAGTGATTGCCTCTTCAATATTACGTTTTGCTTGAAGCTTTTGGTTATCAAGCTCTATTTCTGCTTTGGTAAGCTTTTCTTGGAGTTCTAAACGCTTTTCTCCAAATTTCTGTTGTAAGCCTTGAATTACAGCTAAAGAAGCACCTATTTTGGCTTGGGTGGTGACAAATTGGCGGTCTAATGACTCTATGGCTTTGGTGTTACCTTCCTCTTGAGCTTTTTGTTTTTCAGCAAGGATTTTAGTTTCGACAACTCTAGCGCGAGAAATTCTTTCCTCTTCCTCTTTGATTTTCGCCCTAATTTCATTTTGTGCAAAATCAAGGTTCTGCCTAGCAGCGTCTAATCTATTGGAGACTTCTTTTTGTAAAAGATCATTCTTCTGTCTAGCAGCTTCTATTGCAGTAATTAAGCCTTTTCTTTCAAGCTCTTCAATATCAACAATTTGCTTTTTAATGGATTCGGAGTTGATGGAAAGCTCTATTTGCTGGCGTTTTTCTATTTTATTAAGCTGATTGTCTAGTAACTTAATAGCTTCCGTAGCAGTAACAGAGCTTCTGCCAAGACCTTTAACCTCATCAGAAATGGTTTTAACAGACTCAGGAATGCCTTTGGTGCTTTCCTTAAATTGGGTTGCCCCAAGCGCTAGTTTAGGAAATATACCAAATGCCTCTCCTAAAATTTCTATTGTGGAAACTAAACCAGCGATTTTTCCAGCAACAGCAACTACTTCTCCTAGCAATGTTACTAGTTTAGGTAAGCCATTCCTAACAATTCCATCAACCAAAATAGAAGCCTGTTCTAATGCTCCAGTAAAAGCCTCATCATTTCTAAGCTGAGTGATTACATCAGATACAACTTGGCTTAATTCTGTAAATGCATCCAAAAAGCGAGATCCTACAATAATGCTAGCTCCTTCAAGTTGCGCTTGAATGTCGGCTAATACTGATTGGAGTTTGGCTGCTTGCTCTACTGTTTCGCCAGAAAGCACCAAACCAAACTCTTTTGCTCTTTGTTTAGCCTCATCAAGTTTAAGAGCAATTTCGCTAAACTGTCTTCCTCCTTCTTCTCCAAATACTTTGGAAAATTCAACAGCTAAACCCTTGGCCAAATCACCAGAAGACCTTAACTTAGCATTGATTTGCTCTAAAGCACCCTCAACACTAGTAAAATCAGTTACTCCTAATCTAGCAAGAGCTTCTTTAAACTCATCATTGCCAAGCAAAGCTTCTTTTTGAGCCTGTTTTAACTGAGCAAGACCATCTTTTAAGTCACCAAGAGTAGCATTAATGGCAAGACCTGCTGTTTGAAGTGCCGCACTAATCTCTTGGCCTATTCCAGTAAATCGTTCTAGTTCGCCCCTTTCTTTTGCTAAATCCTTTACCCCTAAAGTTAGGTTAGATATTTCTTTTAGAGTAATGATACCTGCTGCACCTAAAGCAGCAACACCAACAGTTATTGCAGCCACTGGGCCAGCCGCCGCAGCCAGTTCTCCTAGTCCTGAACCTATGGTAGACAAACCACCACCAATTCCAGGAAGTTGTCCACCAAGATTTTGTAGCTTTTCTCCTAACAGACCTACAATATCTTTTAGCTTTCCAAAACTACCAGCTTGCTCTTGAGTAGTCTGGTTAGCTGCTTGTTGAGTACCACGTAGTGCAGTAATACGCTTTTGTAGCCCTTCAATTTGAGCATTGACGCTAGATAACTCATTCTGCTGAGAGCTAGAGCGATTAGACGTTGCTTCTAATTCTCGCTTTTTAGCTGCTAATTTGGCTAATTCAGCTTGAAGCTTACGAATATCTGCTAGCTGTCTGCTAGATTGTTGTTCTTCTAACTGCTCTACTTGCCTAATTGATTGACCAAAACGCCTGTACTCTTGTTGTAATAACTCTAAAGCTTCTGCTCTTTGGTCTTCGGGTGCTTGTGCTAAAAGAGTCTGAGCAGCACGAACATCTTCTAAGGCTTGTAGGACTTGCTTTTGAGCTTGGGTAATGAGAGATGAATTAGAAACTTGTTCTTGAGCAGAGTCTTGGTTAACTTGCTGCAACTCGTTAGAACGAGCGATTATTTCTGCCAAAATTCCACGAAACTTATTTAAGTCTTCGCCTTGGAATATTGCATTTATTATTAAATTAATATCGGTTTGTATTGCCATAGAGAAGGGAACTGTTGTTTTATCTCAGCAGGTTAGAAAGCTTAGCAGTAATTTCTTGGTTAAGCTCAAACGCTAAATCATCAGAAAGTTCTTGGTCTGGAACAAATACAAAGCGTTTTAGGCGTTGCTGACCCCTAGCTACTGGGTCAGTAATGATGAGGTTTATTTGTTGCTTAGAACTAGAAAGCGAGAAATCAAAACCATTTCCGGCTTTCAGTCTGTTATAAAGAGCATCTGTTAAGCGTTCAAAAGGCCGATTACCAAAGCGTTTTACACGAAAGTTTTTGTAATCTTCAGTAAAATCAGGATAATCTTGCTTATCAATGGTTCTTTGAGCAGTTTGTCCAACCAAGCTTGGTAAAACATTGGAAGAGAATAAGCTGGACAAATTAGCTGACTGTCCAACTGTGGTTATAACTAGCTTGAACTTATTCTCTAGTTCTGTAGTATTGAAATTAATTTCAACCATAAATAGTTCTTACACTACGACTAATAGGGGTGTTTGGCTCATACCATAGCACTCTCCATCGTCTGTAAAGCTGGCGACCACGATTAAGTGGGCAGTTGTCTGGTTTGCGGCCTGTTAAAACGTGAATTGTGGTTTGAATAAAGTTATGATTAGGGCCAATGGTAAGTTTTGCAGGGGCTACCCAGCAGCGAAAATAATAGCGATACATTACTATATTTCTGATAGCTTCATTTTCGCTATTAAGGTTAGTAATAGCAACTAAGATGGAATGCTTGGAGGTGGTTGGTTCCCCTCCAGCATCACGTATAAAACCATCGTCAGCACCGCTAGCAAATTCAAAGAAATCAAGTACATCTAAATCTCCATTAAATGCTAATTTTGTATTTAGGGTTAGCTTTTGGTCTGTCAGCAAAACATCGTCAGGAACATTTGAATTTCCTGCTGGAAGTTCTTTGACTTGAAACTGTGGCTCAATGTCTAGTCCTCCCAATGTCCTGCCTAAATAAAGAGAGTTAACCGGCCAAGGAACACGCCTTTCCATCGCTGGATCAGGCGGTGTTCCTTCTATTGTTAGTGGCGGTAAGCCAGTAGTCTCATCATAGCCAGGGTTAGCAAAGTAAAAGACTGGCCCGTTTTGCAAATATTCAGCAAACATATTTAGTCTTAAGCCTATCTTAAGCAGCGACTTTGTGGATGCTAGGTCTAGGAATGGATAAGTAGAGTAAATCTTCTCTGCCTTCTGGTGGCGTGGCTGTGAGTTTTAGTTGAACGGGAGCATTTTGTTTCTTTTGAGAAAGCTGGAAGCCGTTTCCTTTTACCTGATAGACTACCAACTTATAAAAATCATTAGTAGGAGTACGACTAGTTACAATTAAGCCAAATGTTTGTTGTCGTTGTAGGAAGTTAAAGAGTAATACTTCAGCATCATTTGTTCTAGCAACTCCTGTTATCCCTGAAGCTAGGCGTAACACTCTTGGGCTAAGGTCTTGAAGCGCATTGAAACTAATTTCAGCACTTGAGCCTGTAATGTAGGAATCAATAGGGAAGTAGGATTGGTCAGACTCTATTTGTTGTTCTTTTCCTTGAACGTTTAAACTTAAGCCTTCAGTGTAGCCAACATGCTCAAGTCCAGCAGCTCCTATAGCGAAGCCTTCTGTATTGGTATCAATGAGGCTAGGAGGAGCAGGTTTCCACTCAACGCTAACATCAAGGTCATTTCCTTTTTCTTTTAACTCAGTACGAGCGGTTATTTTGATAATTGAGCCTTCATTGCTAAAACCAGCCGTTTCACCAGTTCCATAGAAAGCTTCAACCCCTGCTTTGATTTGGTCTAGGCGGTTTTGAGGATTGGAAGTGTAAAATCGAATGTTATCTTTAGTAGGTTTAACACCACTAGCAGCATTCTTAAAGCCTTCAACAGCATCTGCTGCGATTTGTATAAGGGTTTGACCTGTTTTAACATCTACTTCAACAATGAGATCCTCAATGTTACCATCAATCTCTAATTGGTGAAGGGTAAAAGACAAAGTGGTTCTAGGAGTAATAAACTTTCCTGCTAGTTCTGCTGTAATACTGGCTCCTTGAGATTCGCTTCCTCCTATCAAATAATCTGATTGGAGCGAGGATAAGCCTATTTGACGGCCTCCTAGTTTTATTACATTTGACGGTAATGCTGGTTTTAGCTTACTTAAGTACTTTCCTGGCACAACTGTTATGTTGTTTAATCCATGAAAGATTTCTTCAATATTGCTATTGAGTCTTCGTGCCATTTTCTTCTCCTTGAATGTTGTAAAGGTATTTATAAGCGCGGTTTATCTGTTGATATTAGGACGTATTTCCATTTGAAGTTCTAAAACAGGAACTAGTGCAAATACTTTAGCTATTGCTGTATCTTTTTCTAATAGTGTGCGTCTGGTAATTTGTATGTCAGGGATTGGTTGGTCTTTAGTCGGCCATCCTGTTGTAAACACTTCTGGGGTAAGTAGAGCAAAAGTTTCTAGCAAAGCCTGGTAAGCGCAAATGTAAGATTTTCCTATTTTTGCCACTTTAGAAGGGTCAGAATCTTTTACTGTTACTCCTACAAAGAATTGTATTGTTTCGACCTTGCCACTTTCTTTTTTGTCGTTAACAATTTGACCAGGAGACAATACAAAACAGCTAGTAACATTTGGATCCCCTATGAATTCTGTATGAAACCTTTCCACCACTTTTAGGTTTCCTGGTTCTAATTTGTCCAATTGCTCTTGTTCTTTAAGGACATTTTCTTGGTTTTCCTTGATTAACTCAATTATTCGTTCTTGTAGAAAAGTATCAGATGGACAAGAGTAACGACGTTTTACAAGTTTTCCATCTTTTATCCAGGGAAGATATTGGGCAGCCATTCTTTATTTTTACCTCACAAAATTAGATTTTTTCTTTCCTAACATAAAGTCTTGGAATTGTTGTTTAGCTTCTTTTAACAGAGAATCAGCGTTTGTAGCTAATGGCAATACTTGATCAGCTTGGTCTGCAAAGGAAAATAACAACATTTGCACTAAGTAAATTTGATAGGCAACAATAGTTCTAACCAAGTTTTTATAAACCCTAGCAGCATTTGGTTGCAAAACATTGGTATCAAAAGGTGTTGGATAACCTTGTTTAGCTGCTAGCGAGCACACAATAGCACTCCATTGATAAATCCATTCTTCAATAGTGGTTTTAGTTGGTTTAGTTTTATCACTAGCTGTAAAAGCAATTACCAAGCTTGTGCAGTCTTCTACGGTTGCCAAAGCAACCCTTTCATTTTGTTGAATAGCAGAATTAGCTCTCCAACTGTGACTCAAATAGCCTAATCTAAACCATTCCTGTAGAATTTTAGGTAAATCTGGCAATGGTTTTAGATATCGAAATATTTCACTGGGCAAAGAACTAGCTCGTCTAAAAATAAGCTTTACTGCAGGAGATTGTTGATTGAGCAAGGCTAAAACATCTTTTTGGTGGACAGTTGGATTAACAATTGGGTAACCATTTCGCTCGATTATTTCCAATAATTCTGAATATTTGTCAGAAATATCTAGCTCAATTGCTTCTTTTGTTGCATCGCTAGATGAGCCTATCTCTAAATCAGGCAAAAACACTGCTATTTGTTCTACTGTGCAGAAGAAATTATTCATAGATTAAGATTAGTACTTTTTAACTTCGACTCGAAAACTACCTAAAGGAGGGTTATGGTTAGAGGTAGAGTAGTTGTTAAACCTGATGATGACAGTGTCATTAGCAGAAACCCAGGCAGTGAAACAACTATTTGGCATTACAGCATTTACAGGAACTCCTAGGCTGACTATATCTCCAATAGCTGCACCTGGAACATTAATGGTTAAATCACTGGCATTGTTTTTAGGTGTAGCAGGAAAGTCTAAATTTGCCACTACTGAAATTGCTTTTTGCAAGGGTGTTCCTTGACCTACTGTTAAACTAGTTGTTTCTATTTTCTCACTTGTTAAAGGTAATGCTGACATTATTTAACCCCTTTTAGCCTAACGCTCCAAAAGCACAGTCAAACTCATCTCTCACACTAAAGTAGTCATTAGCTAAAGATTGGTAGACTTTAGCTAAATCAGCTTGTTCCTTCTGCAAAGCGTGTTTGGCTCTTGCTTCCATTGCATATCCCAAAGATAAACGCTTTACTATTCTACGATCTCCTTTAGGAACTGTATTTATAGGAGGGTTACCATCGTTAATTTGATGAATGCCTGTGTAGCGTATTTGATGGCTTCTTGCTGTTACAGCTGGAGTAGATAACATTAAAACATAATTGCCTTGCGAGTCTGTGCTTATAGGTATTTCACCACTATCAGCAATAAAATCATCATTGGGAGAGTCTGTTGTTGCTCCTAATGGCGATGAAAATGGCGACAATCTTGTTCTATTTCTAGCTGGATAAGCACCTGGAACACTAGCTTTATAGCTTTTTTGTCCTTTGAGCAAAGCCAAAAGCGTTTCATCCTCAATACCAGGTCTATAAAGATAGTCGCTTGGGAGAAAGATTTCCTCATCGCCTGGCTCTATGTTAATGATAGCTAGACGGTTAAGCCTTCCTTTTCCTTCTAATGATGAGTATTCTTCTAATGATTGTTCTATAGCATTTTCCCACTGCTCATCAGAAATATCTCTTAAGTAAGGATTTTCATTATCTGCGTTTTTTAATTCTTGGATAAAAGACAATCGTGCCATTATTCAAATTTTCCTTTCACACTTACTCCAGCGTTTAGTTTTTCGCCTGTATTTTTGACTATTGCTTGTGTGTCAGACATAACTTCTATGTAGAGGTGACAGTTAGCATCTTTGGGTTTTGATGTGTATGCTACTGATGGGGTTAGAGATAACAAATTTGTTCCTGTTACAATTAGTTCACCATTTTCATTTAATGTGCCAAAAAAACGTTGTGTTTGATTTGTTGGGTTAGGCGTTACAGGTGGAGCAAAATTGTTGATGGTGTTAGAGCAAACTCTAAAAATTCGTCCAATAGGATGAGCCATTAACAACCTCCTGTATTATGGTCAATTAATACTCCTTCTATCGTTTCTATTTCGCCACCTGTTATTTCTTCTAACCAAATTGCTACCAAGTGTCCTGCTGTTTTAAATACCCAAGTAAATGCTCCAGCATCTTCTCCTTGAGGAGGAAGGCTGTAAGTATCGTCTAAGCACCATTTACCAAGTTTACCTTTCCAAACTAACAACCTTACTTTTGCTTTAACTCTTGCTGGCAAGCTGGCTGCACAAACTAGAGTGTTTTTACCAGGAGATGGCAAAAAGATTTGTTCTTTTTGAGGCTGTCCATTTGCTCTAAATATAGAGTCTAGTTGACTTTGCTTTTTGTGGGTTATTTGGCTTAATTGATAATAAGGATCGTCCTTAACGTCTGGTAACATAATTAATGCCCTCTTTTTTCCTTATTGTTCAGGAACAAATCCTGTTGGAAATGGTTCTTTAGTAGATTCTTCTTTAGCTTTTTTAGTATGATGGTGTTCTTTGTTGGTTTGAGGCTGAGAAGCGAAAACAACCTTTTCCCCTGTGTTTATTAGGGGTAATAAGTTATTTGGCTGTGTTTGACTTTTTTCTATTGTAGGTTTTTTGAGAGTTTCTACTTCAGTAGCTGAACTTCTTTTGATTAAACCAAAATTAGTAAATGACATAAGTTTTCCTTTTATAAATTAGTTAGGCTTTGTGACTTTATAAGGAAATAAAATTCGCAGAATTAGATAAATAGAGTATAATTACAAGTAAAATAAGTTAGTTATTGGACAAAAATATGCAAGAAGTATTAACAATGACAGAAATCAAACAACTCTATCCATCAGAATGGGTTTTAATAGAGGAACTTGAGACAGATAAAGAATTGAATATAAAAAGTGGTAAAGTTACTTACCATAGTGGTAACAAACAAGAAGTTTGGCTAAGAGCAAGAGAGCGTAAACCAAAATATTTCTCTGTTTTCTATACTGGGGAATTTCCTACAAACATTAACTATTTATTATGAGCTTTTCTTTTAACCCAATAGAAGGTGTAATAATTATTAGCGTTACAGTACATGGGCCAAGTGGAGAGGCTACTTTGTTAGCTATGTTAGATACTGGTGCCACTGTTTCTGTTATGGACAATAATGTTTTATTTACTGTTGGCTATCAAGTAGATAACTTAGTGGCAGACACTCCTGTACTAACAGGCAATGGTACTATCTTAGCCTCTCAAGCTACTTTAGATAGTGTTTCTGCTCTTGGCAAAGAAAAGAGAAACTTTCCTGTTGTTTGTTGCGATTTACCACCAACCTCTCCTGTTGATGCTATCATTGGCTTGGATTTTCTCCGTAACCACATTCTTACTTTAGATTTTACTACAGGCAATTTAACGTTAGTTTAATCCATCAGCAACTAACGATTATTAATTACTGATGGATTAATGGGTTAAGGCTTATTAGCTAGCGGCACGAACAGAACGCAACTTGCCAACAAAACGAATTTGTTTAATTGGATGATTAGCAAAACTACCGTCAGCTTTCTTTACATAAACCCTGCGGGCGCAGTCAAGAATACGCATATAGCGAACATCATGAGGCTGAATAGTAGTGTTGCCACCGCCATTAGGAGCGAATTGACCAACATAAGGGCCAAACATCTGCATTGGTAATCCTAAGCCATATTTTACAGGACTTGCTTTGTAAATGAATGATCGACGCGCTCCTGAATATAAGCCACCATTTACTTGAACAGCAGCAATTGGGCCTGGGATATTTCCAATCTTTACTCCTTTGCCATAATCAGGTAAAAACTCTATCCCAGCAGGAGATTTTTGTTGTTCAAACAAATCAGCTATGGCGAAGGCACCACGAGCAATTTGAGAGTGCATCATCCAAGTGTCTGCTTCTACAAGGTTTGGCTCGCTAACCATATCAGAAGATATTTGCATTGCTAATCGAATTAACCCTGCATAAGTTTCTTCTATAGGCTCATTTGGATTGCCTCCCAAATCAAACTCATCATAGTTGCTTCCATCGTTATACCAGTATTCATCAATGGTTGGACGAGTGTCTTGAGAAAATCCGCTATCTTGGGTAAATCCAATAAAGCCTTCGTTATGAACAGCAAAGGTTGGTTTTTGTCCTGGTACTTTAGGGACTATATTAAGGAATTGGTCAAAGTCTCCTTCTATTTGTTCCTTGTTTCCTACTTTTACTATTCTAGTTGAATAAAGAGTTTTATATTCCTCAATATTATCGTCATCTATAGATAAATCAGGGTGAGGAACTACCACTATTCTAGGATGTTTTGCATTAGCTCCAGCGTAAGCAGCCCCTCCAGCATAGCCTGTTTTAAGCTTACAAGCCCCATAAACATTGGCTCCTAGCTTTATATCTCCTAGTTTTCCATCTAGTTTAACTACTACATTGCCATTATTAGACCAGAACCATTGTTCTACTGCTACTTGTTCTTGAGGTGACTTGATTGCACCTTGCTCATCCGCTGCATATTGGAATTGGTCATATATCATTCTGCTAGTTTGATTAGCCATATCTCTACTGGTATGAAGTATTAAACCAGCGAGAGCGTCATAAGAAACAACCCCGTTTTCTAATTGCCATTCTAGCTCTTGAGGCAACCTAAAGCCTATTGCTCTCATAAAAGTGAAAATCTTTTGATAGCGTAGTGTGGTTTTTGCCTCTCCAACACTTTCATTTGCACGAACTTCATAGTAACGACGAGTAGTTCCAGGGCGAGGTGGCTCATATCCTTCTAATGGCACTTTAAACATTCTACCCATTTGTTTTGCTACGTCAGGCCCATAGACTTCTGCAAACTGTAACGCCTCAGTAAATAGGATAAACTCACGCAATATTGCTCTAGCAATCACTCCTTCTTGGTTACGTAAGTCGCCACCATCTATCAACAACGCTTCGTCTAATGCTGCTCCTGTTGCTTTAAGGAGTTTGCGTCTGAATGCAGGAGTTTTCTCAATGTAGCCAACTACTTCTTCTGCAAAACCTTTTTGAGAGTCAGTTGCATAAGTAGAGCGTTTTAGCAAATCTCGTTCTTTGCTCTGTTTGAGCCTGTCCATAGCTTTATCTAAAGCATCGGCAGCAGGTTTCCAACTACGGTCAGCCTCATCTTGTGTTACTTCTGCTCTTACTGTATTGCCAAACAATCCTGGTACTATTCCACTTTTCAGAGATGCAGTTCTTGCACTATCTAAAACTGTTAAATCATTAATAATAGAACCTTTTGCCTGATCTACACTATTTTTAGTACGTGCTTTTTCTAGTATGGTTTGTAAAGTGCTTTCAGGATAGTTGACTAGTCGTCTACCTTCAATTTGACCAGCTTTTTCTATTTCTTTTACAGAGTCCAAAACAGCTTGTTTAGCTTGTGATGCCTGTTTAGCTTTTGTTTCCTGCTCATCACGAGCAGCTTGGGTTTTCTTTAGCTGTGTTACTTCTTTGGTAAGGGAGTCTATTGCTGTTAAGGTTTTATTCAACATTGTATTAAGCTGTGTGTTTTCTTGGTCAACTGCTGGTGAAGATAGAGTTTTGGCTACTGTTGGGGTTGTTCCTGTTTTGTTTGTTGTTTTAGCTGGAGCCGCAGCGTCTAAAGCATTTTTGATTTTACCAACCATGTCTAAAGCTTCTGCTAGCTTTTTGCTATCCATAGTAGCTTCTTCTTCAGGGTCGGTTGTCTCACTATTTTTGCCATCAGCCTTATCTTTATTGTCTTTGTCATCATTATTAGCATCAGTAACATTGCTAGAATCTTCGTTGTTAGTGTTATTAGTAGTATCAGAAGTATCTGCTGGTGTAGGTGGGTTAGAAGTTTTATTAGCACTTGAAGGAGGAGAAGTTTGAAGTTGTTGAAGCATCTTGTTAAGCCAATCAAGATGGATCTCAAAGGAAGCAATGGCTTCGGCATCTAAGTATCCACCTTTAGCCATTCCTAATATTTGTTCTAAGGACATCATATTTGTGTTATCTCCTATCGATAGGTTATTGATATTATTAAGGTTATTTAATACTGGTTGTTTTAATGAAAGGATTATTTTCTTATTAGCACAGCAGCTTTGGCTGCAATTTGGATGGCACTTTATTGATGTTGTTGTGTTTATATTTGTGCTATCAACAGTATAAGTTTTGAGGGTTTTAGCGTGTGGGACGGCTGGATTCTTTACTCTATCCCCTCCATCAACGCGGCCTAGTTTGCATACTCTGTAGTCATCATACTCAATACAGCCATCTAAAATTGCTCTCAGTGAAAAATAAAGGTCTTGTTTTTGGGCTAGTTCTGATAATTTCTTACCAGAATCAGTAGGGAAGTACTCAATAGTAGCTTTACCTTGTTTAGTTTCTTTATCATACCAGAGCTTGCGAAATACAAATGCTGGTTCTAGCTCGCTATAATCAAAACCAACTACATTTTCTTGCTCATCATAAACAGGTTTAGGATGCCCATCATAACCAATCATTAGCCCTAAATTGACATATTCTTGTGCTAATTCAATGGTTTGTTCCATTGATTGGGCTGTGTACGCCGTTTCATTTAAGTTAATAAAGTCTGCTTCAGTTAGGACTATGTCGCTATAAACACTATCTAAAACTACTTTGTCAGGTTTGTTTGATGTACAAAAAGCATTTGCTATTGCTGCACATTGCTTGTTAGTGCTAGCTGATAGTTTTGTTATTTGGTTGGGCATTGCTTATTCTTGAGGTTGAGGAGTTGGGGCAATAGGATTATTTGGTTGTTGAGTGGCTGTTTGCTCAAGCTCACGAGTACCTTCATCAAGATTACTGACTAAGTAATAAGAACCACGAATTTGACGAGCTTCTGCTAAAGTAAGTAAGCCAAGTTTGAAATCCTCACGAGACTGTTGGACTCTACGCTCCATTTCAGATTCAGTCATTTGATCATCAAAAATAATCTCATAACTTACCTGATTAGAAGAAATATCCTCTAGTGCTAAAGAAAGATCATGTAATGGTTTATAGTGATTAGTGACTAGGCCACGAGCTATTTTTCTTTGATGTGCATAGGCTTCTTTTCTAGTTTCATCAAGGGTAAAGCGGTTTCCTGTTACGTTCCACCCTAACAACTGGCGTGATATTCCTGTCAGTACAAGCACAGCGTCCAACATAAACTCTATGTCTTTAAGCTCGCCTTGTTGTGGATCGCCGCCTTTGACTGCTACTTCTATGTTGTTGGTAAAAACATCATCAAAAGGACTTATTTGACCACCTCTTTGAATGTGAAGCAGTCGAGATAAGTTTTTCTTAATGCTTTGGAACAAGCTGGCCGCAATGCCTTTGCCTGTTGGCCCTAAGATATTGAAATGGCGAAACGGTTGATTAGCTAGTCTCCTGGGTAGCAAGCTCCTTAAAGCAGCAATAGAGTCTCTAGATAAGCTACGGGCAGGGAAAAGTAAAGCATTACCGTAGCGTTGGCCTGGCCTGTGCCTCCAACGCCAATGCATTACTTGCGATTGATAAAAGTAATCTGCCTCTCTATCAGTGTCTGAAGTGCGGAAAATAAAAGCTTTTTGAGGATCAATAAATTGGTCTCTTGCGTCGGTGTTGCGTATCATTGCCTCTGTTGGCATATCTCTCACTGCAACGATTTGTCCTGTATAATCTACTACAGGCTGCAAGTAGGAGTCTCCAAAACCTACAGCAGAAAATGCAAATGACGAGGCGTACTCTTCCAAACGGCATTGCTCTTTGAGTCTTTGAAAGTTGCGTTCTGCTTTATATCCTATTTCATCAGTGGCCGCATTTCTAATGCTAATGGTGTAGCCATTGGAGACAGCATCTTCTGCAAGTTTAATTAATGCTGCCAAAACTACTGGATTATCCGCATAAATCTCCAGTAACTCTTTGATAAGACTGCGCCTAGAGTAAGGCTCGCTATACTTGCGGTTAACCTCATCAGTATCAGGATCGGACATCAAGTAACCCTGTTCAGACGTTTGCTGATCAGGGTTCCAGAGTGTCATTATCCTCCAAGCCCTTTCTAAACGGGCTTTGATTAGGTTAACTTTTGGTTGTGTTTCTAAATCTAATGGCATTAGTAACTTATTTCGATGAGCTTAAGTGTACCTGCTATAGCATCTCTAGCATCATCTTCTAGCGATTGAAGGTTAACAATTTGTGACCAAATGGCTCCATTACCTTGCAAATAATCGGCAAAGACCACTTTATGAGTAGCTATTGGGGAGGCTAACGCGGCTATGTGATGGCTTTGCTTATCAGTAGGTAATTGTATTGGCATTAGGGGCAATGGGTTTTCTTCTTTGATGTTTTCAATTTCTACAGATTCAAAGTCGGATAAGAATAGCTCAAACACCTTTTCATCAACCGCTACAACTTCAAATGGTCGTTTTTTATGAAGTGACCAAAACTTTTCTATTGCTTCACGAGGATGAACCGCTTTTCTCCATACTTCTGCTACATATTTAATAGGAGTAGATTGATAGTCATCACTTTGCTCAATCCAAACTCTAGCTATTGCTGAATTAGTGGCTTGTGTGCTGATAGATAGGAAGCCAAAGTCCCTCATCTTGTCTAAAGCAATAGAAGTACCGAGATGAGTTCCTCTAGTTACATAGGCTTTGTTACCAACTAATTTGAATAAAGAACAGTTTTCAGCAGCCATTTCATAACTATCTGGTTCATTTAGTGCGTTAAATCCACCTGATAAAGCATCTGTTTGGTCTTTATGGTTAGAGAAAGGAAAGCTTTCTAATTCTTTAAGTAATTCCTCATTCCAATCGCCACGAAGTATTTTGATATTGCCAACAGCAGCTTGAGCGCTTACAGGCTCTGCTCGACTTACTTTATCCGCCCAAGGAGCTATTCCCTTGACGTTATAACCGCTTAAAACTGAGCGGGCATAATGGTCTACTGTATATTTGCCACCAGAGCCTTTTTCTTGCTCTATTCTAATGGCAACACCATAACCATCTTGGCTTGCCGTGTTTTTTATTACTGCCTCTATTTCAGCAGGCTCTCCACGTTTTCTTACTATATCCAAGATATAGTAAATACCAGTACGTTTATCTTTACCAAGGAGCAAGCCAACTGTGTAATCAGGGTCAGAGCCAGGTTTAGGGCTAGTGCAAGCTAAATCCCAAAACCTTACTTTGACTAGGTTTGCTGGCCTAGTTTCTACTATTTCAAAGTAGCTTCGTTTGAATAGCCCACCGCCTTTTGGAGATGGCCTTTGCTGGTACTGAGCAGCGTATCCATAAGGATCTCGGCGTTTCTCTCTTTCTATAAACTCAATAGGAAAACGCTCTGGCCAAAGAAGTTCGCCAGCTTTGGTGCGAGGGTCAGACCAACCAATAGAAGTTTTTCTAGTTTCAGGCTCATACTCGCTACGGATGCAAAGATGCTCCCAACCACCTTCTTTTAATACTTCATTACAAAGGTCACGCTCGTGAACCCTTTGCATAATAAGTACAATAGCGCCAGTTTGAGAATCATTAAGACGGCTAGGAATAGCACCATAAGCTTCTATTGCTGACTGTAACTCTGCTGTAGAGTTAGCGTCTTTAACATCGTGAGGATCGTCTATGATGATGGTATCAGCACCTTTTCCCGTTACTCCTCCATCTATTGAAACAGCTTGTCTTGTTCCTTGAAGGCTATTATCAAACTTACTTTTTACATTTTGGTCTCCCGTTAATGAAAAACTTTTTGACCAGTTTTCTTGATACCATTCGCTTTGAAGTAAACGCCTACATTTAACTGATAATTCCAGAGCTAAATTAAACTCGTGGCTTAGACATAAGAAGCGATGCTCAGGCTGGTCAATCCACATCCAGGCTGGAAAACATACCGAAGCCACTAAGCTTTTCATGTGTCTTGGAGGTATGTTTATTACTAACCTGGTTATTTGTCTTTGTTTTACTGCTACAAGATGTTCGCATACCGCATCAATTGACCAATTCCAACTTAGCCTTCTTCCTGGCTCTAATACATCCCAAGCTCCACGAATAAAATCTTGTAGACTAGGAGGTTGGGGTGGAAGCTCCCGAACCAAGAGCGAGATCTCGTCTTGCTCTAGCAAGTTCAAGTAACTCAGCAATTCTGGCAAGTTTTTGCTCAGTGGAGAGGGAAGAGATTTCAATTGCTGCACCATCTTTTCCTGTTATTTCTTGCCTGACTTTCTCTGAAAATACTTCTGGTCTACGAGATTTTAGTAAAAATATTAGCAATGAATCGCTATATTCTTTCACTACACCACAAGTAACACCTTGATAAAAAACCTCTTTGTCTGCCCCATGAAAGGCGCGACGACGTGCTTCTTCTTCTAAATAGTCTAAAGATTCAGCTAAAGCATCATCCCAATCAGAAGCAAAATCTTTATCTGTCTTGCGTAATTCGTAGACTGTTTTTCGAGAAACTCTTATCGCTTTTGCCGCACGACTTACATTAGCAGTTTCACGTAATACATCTAAAAAGTCGCGTATTTTTTCTACTGTCACCTTTGTTACGTTTGCCATATCAAACCTCAAAAATAAAGGTGAGCCAAATGACTCACCTTATTGAATTTATAGGGTAAGGGAGGATTAAATGAAGTTTCACGAGGCTTTCTGAGAATTAAGGCAGATTATGTGGCGGTGTAATGGATATAATTCAGCTAATCACACCACCAACCAGTGTCGATTAAGGTGAATTACGCACACTGGCTTTGTCTTGAAGTAAGCTAGCGGCTTGTTCTAAAACCTTCATTAGCTCACTAAACTTGTGTAGAGCTTTTCTTTGCTTGCGGTTAGGAGGTAGAAAAATACTTCTTTTTATATTACGAATAAAATTGCTCATTAACTTAACTCCTAGTTGGATATGGGTTTGTCTAAATATTGTTTAGGAAGTTGGCGATGGGAGAAGTTTTTCTTTTTTCGTTTAGAGGTAGTGGAAGCTACTAAAACAAAACGGCAAATACGGTCACTGATAGCTACTTGGCTAACTTCAACAGGCTTTCTCCATTCGTTGGCAGGAGGCAAGTAAATAATCTTTTGGATTAATGCTCCTGTTGGTGAAATGGTTCTTGAGTGATATTCCCTATCTGGATTAGCTGTTTCTCTATCTTTGCGTGAACGATTTCTTGCCATTTAGACACACCTCGGCTCTTGGCCCTCAACCAACCTCGAAGTAATGAAAGACTTCTATGGGAGTGCAAAATAATCCATCACCAATAAGCTATTGGTAATAAAGCACTAATTGTGTAATGGAATTTTATTAAGTGGGTACTGGATTAATTGACATTACTATCACTCCAAAAACTAAATATTAAATTCGGCTGGAGCATAGAATGGATTTTTTATTTTGGCAAACAACCAAAAAGCAATTGAGCTAGAAAAAAACAACCATATTTTTCTACTGACAAAACAACCATAACAACCAAAATGTAGCTTAAGAAAATGAGAGTAGAAAAAAACAACCAAAATGTTGATTTTGCTTAACATTTAGCGATCAATGGATAAAATCTAAACGCTTTAATTAATCTTGAAAAGGTTGCTACAAGTAGTATGACAAATCTTAAAGAGCAAATAAGCCAACTTGATGAAGTGACTGCTCCAGAGCTAGACCTTCTCTTTTTTCAATCTGTTCTTGGTAATAAGCAAATTCAACGCTTAATAGATTTGCCAGACTATTCCATTGCATTAGGAAGTAAGGATGGATGGAAATTTCTCCATTCTGAGCTAAAGAAATGCTTTTTAGTTAAAGAAACAAAGTTGGATAGCCGAGCAGTTGTCCTTGTTCAATTGAAAGCTCTTAAAGGGGTATCAATAGCAAGTGGAGCTACTCAGGCTGAAGCTACAACTAAAGCGTTGATTTTAGCTCACAACGAGATTCATATGACAGGTTTACAGTTAAAAGAATTTCGTAAAGCAATCAAAACCAAATCAGGCCGTCACTATACCCAGGCTGAATTTGCAAAGAAAATAGGCAGTTACAGCCAACAAGCCCAATTTCGTTTTGAGCAAGGGCTAAGACCAGTTCCTGCCCAAGTTGCTAAAGATACATTTCAATTACTTATAGCTAACCTTCAATAACCATTACAAAGAGGAAAAATATGATCACTTCAGCTATTGAATTAAAGAAAAAAGTGCATTTAGGAAACAGTTTAAACAATGAGTCTACTTATGTTGGTAATGTAGGAGACTTCTTAGTCACTACCAAAAAAGGTCATCAAGGTATTATTCCAAAGGAAATTTATCAGGAATTAATAACTAGTGGTGTTGCCATAGTTCCTGGAGGTGGTACTACCAATGGTTTTAACTTATTTGGTGGCACACCCATTCCAGGCGAAGTAGGAGTAAGAGGTAATAGAGACGATTTTAATAGTCTACTTTAATTTTTACTTGTGAGAATGGACATTCTCATAAATGAAAATATTTGAGTCAATGGATGACTTTAGAACAAGAAAACCATCTGCTCAAACGAAAAATAAAACAGGTTTTGGCTGAGCTAGACTCGGCCAAAACTAAACTACTGCATAACATCTTGCTTAACCACAAGCTTGAAGATGAAATTGCAACACTAAAAAGAAAACTGTTAGAAGGAAAAACAAATGTCCAACTACCAACTACATCAAGGTGATTGTTTAGAAATCTTACCAACCCTGCCAGACCAAAGCGTAGATGCAATCGTTACAGACCCACCTTACCCAGGAATATCTCGTCCTTATGGCAAATGGACAGAATCTGAGTGGCAAAAAATGATGCAGCAAATAGTTATGCAGTCTCGCCGCATTCTTAAGCCTAAAGGCTCTGCTGTGTTTATCTTACAACCAAATAGTGAGCATGTAGGAAGAATGAGGTCTTGGTTATGGGAGTTTATGTCTTGGGTAAGCAAAGAATGGAATCAGGTGCAAGATGTATGGTGGTGGAATTTTACTACTCCTCCATTAACCCATTCTCATCGCAAAGTTGGTTTACTTCGTGGCAGTGTTAAAGCTTGTGTTTGGGTAGGATCGCCTGATTGCTACCGAAACCAAGATGAAATTCTTTGGACTGAGTCTGAGAATAATGATGCTGAAAGACGTTCTAGAAGAGCATTTCGCCAAGTTAGCCCATCTGGAATAAGTTTTAATCGGGCTACTGTTGGGCTGTTGGCAAAAGAAAGAGGCGGCGTTAGCCCATTCAATTTAATACCCTGCCCAACGTCTGATAGTAAAAGTAGTGGAGGAGCTTATGGACATCCTGCTGCAACTCCTGACCGACTTTGTCAATGGTGGGTTAAGTACATTTGCCCTCCTAACGGAGTAGTTTTAGATCCTTTTTCTGGAAGTGCTTCTGTTGGAGTCTCAGCCATTAAATTAGGTAGAAACTATATAGGAATAGAAAAACTGCCAGAATATCTAGCCATTGCCAAAGTTAGGCTAGCTCAAGCTTTATAAATATTATAAACAGAGGTTTTAACAAAAAATAATGAACACGAAAAACTACCAAATATACCAAGGTGATTGCCTAAAAATATTACCTACATTAGAAGATGAGAGCGTAGATGCAATAATAAGTGATCCTCCTTACTCATCAGGAGGACAAACTAGTGGAACTCGTGCGGCTATGCCTTCTAAAAAGTATGTAAACTCTGAAGTTAAAATAGTTAGACCTGATTTTTTTGGAGATAACAAAGACCAACGATCATTTTTGTATTGGTGTACTCTTTGGTTAAGTGAATGTTTTCGCATTGCTAAAGTAGGAAGCCCTTGTTGTATTTTCACAGATTGGAGACAACTTCCCATTACTACGGATGCTATTCAAGCGGCTGGTTTCGTCTATCGCGGAATTTTATCATGGAATAAAACAGAGGCAGTTCGCCCACAGAAGGGAAGATTTCGTAATCAATGTGAGTACGTAGTTTGGGGTTCAAAAGGGGATATGTCTATGAAACGTAATGTTAAAGTATTACCAGGAGCTTACACTGTTCCTGTCAGGCAAGATGACAAATTTCACCTTACTGGTAAGCCTACTGAGTTGATGGAGCATTTGGTCAAAATTACCGAACCAAATGGAGTTATTTTAGACCCATTTTTAGGCTCAGGAACAACAGGAGTTGCTGCAATAAAACAAGGCTACAAGTTTGTAGGAATTGAGCAAAGCAAAGAATATTACTCTATTGCAGAGCAAAGATTGTCAGAAGCCCAACCATTAGAAACAAATACCTATGGAAACACTAATAGAAGTATCAACAGTTGGAATAACAGCACCATCCCTTGTATCTAAAGCTAGTTTATCTAATCATCCAGTAGCAGTTTATTTATCAAGGCTCTCCAAAGGCTCTCGTAGAACGATGATGGGAGCCTTGTCCAAAATAGCAGAACTAGTAACTCAAGGCAAAGTAGATGTATGGAGCTTTGAATGGTCAGCTTTGCGCTACCAACATACTCAGGCCATTAGAACTAGACTTGCTGAAATATACTCTGTTAACACTGCAAACAAAATGCTTGCCGCTTTACGTGGTGTATTGGAAGAAGCTTGGCGACTAGGTTTAATTCCAGCAGAGGAATATCGCCGAGCTTCTGACTTGAAAGCTATTAGGGGCAAGTCTCTTCCTAAAGGTAGAGCTTTAACTGAAGATGAACTAACCACACTGTTTAACCATTGCCAGAATGACCTAAGGGTATCAGGTTGCAGAGATGGAGCCATGTTGGCTTTGCTTTATTATTGTGGTTTAAGGCGTTCTGAATTGGTAGCTTTAGACCTATCAAATTACCAATCTTCTTTTAGCAAACTAGAGATTCGCTCAGGCAAAGGTAATAAAGATAGAATAGTTTACTTAAATCAAACAGCAGAAGTAAAACTAGCTTCTTGGCTTGAGATAAGAACAAGTAAAAATGGGCCGCTTTTTCTCAGGATAGATAAATCAGGAAAGCTAATATTCAGAAGGCTAACAGACCAAGCTGTTATGTCAATTTTTGCTAAAAGAGCTATTGACGCTGGAATTTCCACCTTTAGCCCACATGATTTGAGGCGTACTTTTATTTCTGATTTGCTTGATAATGGCGTAGACATCTCTACTGTTCAACAATTAGCAGGCCATTCCAATGTTAGCACTACTGCTAGGTATGATCGCCGAGGTGAAGCGGCAAAGAAAAAAGCTGTTGAGAGGTTGATTAAAAATAGATAATTTTTGTTTAGTACGATATAAAATTAAATTTATAGTACTAATTGCGAGAGTAGACAGCCTTCTTTTAACAAAAATCTTTTATTAAAGGCCCAAAACTTTTATTAAAGCATTTCTAACTTCTGAAACTCTATCAGTAGAAAGTTTGGCAATAAAGGGGCCAATCTCCGTTTTATCAACACAAGTAATCCATTCAGGCTTTAATACACAATTACTGGGTAGACCATCAGCAGGAGTTAGCAACACTTCCCAGTCTAAACCTCTGATTTGAGAACTAATAGGAATAACTGGTACTTGAGATAAAGAAGGTAACAAACTAGGTAAGCCAAGGATTAGAACTAGTCTACGCTTTAAGGGATGTTTAAATCTAAACCACCTGATCTCAAAGAAGTCTATCATTAGGTATCTCTACTTTTTCAATGTGGCCTTGAGGGCCAGATTTTTCCCATTCATCCCAAAGCTTAGAGTTTTCTTCTTGTGATAAAACTACATCCACAAGAGAATCTACTTTTATACTTACCAATTTTCCTTCAAGCTCTGGGATAGGTTGGTCTAGATGAATTATATTTCCTTCTACTTTACCTGTTACTATTATTTCACTCATAAATTAATTGCCTTACAGACTTAAACTCTATATTCTTGGAATTTGCCACAAACTTGCCTATAAGCCAAGCGTAATTTCTATAATTTTGATTACATTGTAATTGTGTCACTCATAAATTAAGAATAAAATTGACGGATTAATTTGTCGAGAAATCATCATAAGCTAGGCATAACTAGGTTAACTTTTGTATAGGAAGAAGTAGATGGGGCGACCAATAAAGAAATTTCATGATTTTGTGGGACAGAAACGCACAATAACCTTCCTACAAAGAATCATTTTAGGAGCAAAAACACTTGGTCAGACTTGTCCCTCTCTTTTATTAAAAGCACCTACTGGATGTGGTAAAAGTTCTTTAGCAAAGTCTATAGCAGTTGATTATGGCTCTAGTTTTCACTTGCTTTTGGCAGGACAGGAAGTTCAAGCTATAGATATTTGTCAAATGCTGTCAAAGCTGGAGTTTGGAGATGTGTTTGCAATAGACGAAGCTCACAGCCTTTCTTCAGATAGTCAACAAATCCTTTATTTAGCCTTGGATGAGCAAAGAATACCAGCTATTTCCAATGGTAAGATAGATCGTAGCCAATATATAAGTATAGCTGAGTTTTGTTTAGTATTAGCTACTAATGAACCTGGTTTAATAAAAAGAGCATTAGCTAACCGATTGCATCATGTAGAGTTAGATCCATACTCACTAGAAGAGTTGAAAGTGATAGCTGAAACCATAGCACAAAAAGAAGGTTTCCATATAACACCACAAGCTGCTCGCCAATTGGCACAAGTTGCTCAAAGTAGTCCGCGTATCGTCTATAAAAGAGTTGAGCTATTACGCTTACTTAATCCTACAGTATCTCACTTTACAGAATCACATATTTTTGAATTATTATCTCGCCAAGGTATTGATCAAAATGGGTTAACACCTAAACAACGGCAATATTTAATTACTCTCATTAATAGCCCATTAGGAATTTGCACTTTGGGACGGCTTTCAGTAGCTTTAGGTTATGACATTTTAGCTATAAAGAGAGATGTTGAACCTTATTTAATAGAGCAGAAATGGGTAGATCCAAATTCTGTTCGAGGTCGCAGAATTACTGATGAGGGCAGAGAATTAGCTCAACAAATTCTTGCTAGTGAATTACTCAATCCTTTCGGTTAAGCACTTAAGCAAAATATGCAAAAAGTAGTAGCAGGACAACAACTTATTGATTTAGTTAAGCTTGTCTATCAAGCCAACCAACCATTACTTTTATATGGAAAACATGGTGTAGGCAAATCTGAGCTACTAGGGGATGCTGCAAAAAATCTAGGGCTACAATTAATTGTTAGGGATCTGTCTTTGATGGAACCTCCTGATTTAATAGGTATTCCTCAGATTAGAGAAGGAAAGACTTTTTATGCTGCTCCATCATTTTTACCAACAAGTGGCAAAGGATTATTGGTATTTGAAGAACTAAACCGTTGTCCGCGTTACATGCAAACACCTTGTTTGCAATTACTTACTTCTAGAACGCTAAATGATTATACTTTGCCAGAAGGATGGCTTCCTTGTGCAGCAATAAATGATACTGTTGAAGGATATTTTACAGATGAACTTGATGCAGCATTATTATCTAGGTTTCTAAGAGTAAAAGTAGTAGCAGATGTAGAGGACTGGCTAAAATGGGCGCAGAATAATACCGTTCACCCTAAAATACTAGCATTTGTAGAAAGTAGTCCACAGGTTTTTGATGATCCAATATCTAACCCAAGAGCCTGGACTTATGCAAGTAAGTTGCTTATTGAATGGGAAAAGGGAAAATATCATCAAGATATGTTGGTAATAGCTTTAGCCGGAATACTAAGTGAAAAATGGGCCTTAGCCTTTATTTCTAATTATTTAGACAGTTACCATCCATTAGAGCCAAAAGAAATAATAGAAGACTATCCAGCACACCAAGCAACAATGCGGCGTTGGGTATCGCAAGGTAAATTAGATCTTGTTCAGGCTTCATTAAAAAAATTACAAAGATATCTTCAACCTCATAGAACTTACAGCAAAGTAATAAATGATGCATCCTATAAATCACATGTTGAGGCATTTTTAGCAGACCTTCCAGCAGATTTACTTCTTCAAGTACGTGAATGGTTAGAAGAACGAGGTTTTGCAGATTTAATGGTAGGGCATTAGAAGATTAAAATAAACCGTTGTAGTATATGACCTTAGAGAATGATATAGCTCAAGCTAGAGGATTACTTGAAATAGGCCAAAAAAGAATGGTCAATACTTATCCATTTCATGCTTCATTTATAAGCAGATGGGAAATATACCCTAGTAGCTTAGTAGAAACTATTGGAATAACTTTACGAGGTGCAAATATTCTGTTGCTGTTTAATCCAAAGTTTATAGTCAATTGTTCGTTAGCAGAAATAATGGGATTGCTTCATCACGAGGTTAATCATTTACTGTTTGAACATCTACTAATAGATCCAGAAAAGTTTGAAAATAAGGAAGCTTTAATTATTGCAGAAGAAGTAACAGCTAATGAATGGGTTAAAGAGCCTCTTCCTGGTAGTCCTCTTTTACTCGCTAATTTTCCACAACTAGTTGAAAATGAAGATACTTTTACAAGATATAAGCGTCTTTCTAGTGGTAAAAAGATCAAGCAATCTAAACTGTCAAATGAACAAAAAAGCAGAAAAAGTGTACTAAATTCGGGTATTTTTGTACCAAATTTTAAGCCTTCTGTACCAAATTCACATACAAATGCACAAAATTTAGGTAAGAATGTACGAAATTTGATCCCTATTAAACCTTTGGATGACCACAATATATGGGAGGAAGTACGAAATGCAGGATTATTAGGAGCAATGGCAATCAAAGTTACAGCTAAAGAAGCTGTAGAAAAACTTTCTTCTCAACAACTATCAAAAGTACCTTATAAAACTCGTGAAGCAATAAATGCAATGTGTGGAGAAGGTACTAATTGTTTATTTGAAGAAATTAGCTCTGAAAATAGTAACAATAACCAAATAAACTGGCAAGAATTATTACATAAATATGTGCAAGAAGCTGTACAAGTCTATCCTAGCTTTACAAAAGTGCCTCGACGGTTTCCAGAGTTACTAGCAATAGTACCATCTTGGCAATATAGACCAAGCAAAGCTGTAGTGATGGTTGTTATTGATACTAGTGGTTCTATTTCTTCAGAAGTTTTGGAGCTAATTGCTAAAGAAATAGAGATAATAAGCTATTGCCATCAAGTTACCATAGTAGAGTGCGATTGTCAGATACAAAGAGTTTATCCTTTTACTGGCAAAATAAAGAATGTTATTGGTAGAGGTGGCACAGACTTACGCCCTCCTTTTGCTCCTTCTGTAATAAGCAGCATCAGACCTCATGTTATTTGCTATTTTACTGATGGCTATGGTCAAGCCCCTGAACTTTTTCCTAATATTCCTGTTATTTGGGGCATTACTGAAAATGGGCAAAAACCCGTATCATGGGGATGTGAGCTACAACTAAGATTGATAACAGTTTCTTGACTTTGGTTATAGGATAATAATCAAGTTTAGCAAAAAGCCAAAAGAAGCCTTGTGGATGCTTTGCTAACTTATTAAAGTTGAAAACTATTGAAGTAGCAATGTAAATTGTGCTAAAACTAGTAACAATAGTTTCTCTACTACTCTTATGGTAAACAACTTGCTAAACCAATTTTTTCAGCAACAATCCTGGTTATATCGCGGGCTAGCGATCTTTTTCTTGCTATTTATGCTTCTTGATATTGCATTTCCAGAAAACTGCGCTGAAGAAAGCTTTATAAGTGCTGATGATAGTGAGGTAAGTTTTCACATTAATAGCCAAAGCTATAGGGAAAACCAAATGGCTTTTGTAGAATCAAAGGTGGAGTCTTCTATTACAGTGGATTGTTCTCACCATACTCACCAAAACCCTTCAAGGCAGAGCGATGATGATTGTTGTTTTTGCTGTTGTTCACATTGGCTACCCACAAAAAACGTTAAAATAGAAGGAACTTTTACCCATCTATCACTACAAAACTCAATAAACCTTAGCTTTTTACCAGAAGCACCTTCACAAAAAACTTTTCATCCCCCAAAACATTCCTAGTTTTATAACTTACTCCAAAATATATATTTAGCATTAGTTGTATTTTACCTTCTATTGCTGAAACTAAGCTTGTTATGCAGATATTTTACTAGGGCTAATCCTTAATAAAATTTTTGTTTGTAACTTGTCTATGACCAATTATTTATTAACAACTAGGAAAGGTTGAATCTCATGATCTGTATTTTTTACAGGGACTTAACTATTTATTTTCTTAAGCTAATTTTCTTACTTACTATATTTCCTAATTTTGCAATTGCACAAAATAATTCTTCAACCCTAAGTGCTAATCAGCTTGTTGAAAAAGCATTAGCTAATAATGGAGAGTTAATTGCTTTTAGATTAGATATAGAACGTGCCAAGGCTAGGCTAAAACAAGCAGGTTTGCGCCCTAATCCAAGCATTGATTTTGAACATTCCACAGGAAAACTAACCAACACGCAAAATGAAAGTAACACCAGTGTAGGGTTTTCTTTGCCCATAGAACTTGGTGGTAAACGACAACGGCGCATTGATTTAGCTCAAGCAGAAATTAATTTTACTGAAATGGTTGTTGCTGATAAAGAGCGACGTTTATCTAATGAAGTTCGTGCTATTTACACTGAAGTGTTAGCAGCTATGCGTGAGTTGGAAATAACTAACAACCTCAGCAACCTAGATGCACAAACAACACAAATTGTGGAAGTACGAGTAAAAGAAGGTGATGCGGCTCCACTAGAGATGAACTTACTTAAGGTTGAAGTAGAACGGTTGAAGTCCCGCCGGATTTTGCTAGAAGGTCGTCTACAAGCTGCTACTTTACGCTTAAAAAACATTATTGGCTTACCTATAGATGAACAGATTGTTTTTGACCAAGAACTCACAAAAACTGTTACTAGTACGATTCCTAATTTATCAGATCTTATACAGGTTGCTTTACAAACAAGGCCAGACTTAAAAGCTATTCGCTTGGAAGAAGAAGTAGCAAAAGCAGGCTTAAGGTTAGCAAAAACTCAAGTAATTCCAGATCTTACGCTTTCTACTAGGTATTCTCGTGAAAATAGTTCCTTTGACAATACTCCTGTGGGAGCTATTTTTGATAAAGATAACTTGTTTACTTTTGGAGCGTCTATCAACCTGCCTATTTTTAACCGCAATCAAGGCCTTCAAGCCGAAACTAGTATTTCCATCACACAAGCACAACGTAGACGTGAATTTTTAGAGCAAGTTGTGAAAACAGAAGTTACTACCGCCTACACACGCCTTATAACAGCACAAAATGCCTCAAATAATTTTGAACAAGGTGTCATCAATAACTCCACTAATAACCTACGTATCTTCCGGGAAATATATAACTTAGGTGAATTTAAGATAACGGATTTAATAACTGAACAAAGGCGTTTAGTTGATTCTCAACGTGAGTACACCGAAGTTTTGACTGAAAAATATCGTGCTTGGTCAGACTTACAATCAGCTATGGGCTTAACAACTATTACAGGAGGCAATTAACAATGGACAATGAAACTACAAAAGATAATCTACTTGATAATCAAACAGAGCAAGAAACAAGCCCTTTAGCTAGCAATACGCCTAATGTGGTTTATAACCAACTATCAAATACAAAGCCCTCTAGTAAGCAGTCTATAGTGATTATTGTCCTAACAATAGCCCTGGTCATAGTTTCTGTGTTGTTGGTTAGATCTTACCAAAATACTACTAATCAGGCTGCTACAGGAGAGAAACAAGAGCAAGGCGAACACAAAGATGAACATGGTGCTGAAGGTAGTAGTTCAAAAGAGGTAGAGTTAGAACCTGAAGTACTTGCCTCGCTCAAGCTTGAAACGGCTTTAGTTAAAGAGGAAAAGAATAACCCTAAACTTAAAGTCACAGGGACAATAGAAGCTAATCAACAATACCTACAACAAGCTAGTGCTTTAGTTTCTGGTAGAGTAGAAAAAGTAAACTACGTTTTAGGTGACAAGGTACAAGCAGGAGCGGTTTTAGCCTTAATCACTAGCCCACAAATAGCTCAACTACAAGGCAAGTTACATGAGTCAGAAACAAAGCTGGAATTAGCGGAAAAGAACCTTCAACGCGTAGAACAAGCAGAGAATCGCGCTTCTGTATTGTCAGCAAAAGCTAAATTGGAGGAAGCAGAAGCTAACTTAAGGCGCGTTAAAAAGCTTATGGAGTTGGGAGGAGGAGCAGGTAAAGATTTAGTAGCCGCAGAAGCCACTTATAAAACAGCACAAGCAGAATACGATTTTCAAAGCAACATCGCGCTAAATCGTGAGATTCAACAAGCGCGTGCCGAAGTAGCAACGGCCAAAGTCGATGTCTTACATATACAAGATGAGCTTAAATCCTTTGGTGCATTAATAACCAAAGGGCAAGAATACAATCATGATAAGACTAGATCCCTAATAGCATTAACCGCACCTATTTCAGGTAATATACTGGAAAGGCTTGTAAATGCTGGCGCTGGAATTGAGGCGGGCAAGCCATTGTTTACTATTGCCAATCTTTCTACTCTCTGGGTTATTGCCAACGTTCCAGAATCTCAAATTCACCAGCTAAAAACAGGGGCAACAACTCAAGTTTATTCTCCTGTCTTAGGTCAAGAATCTCTCTCTGGCAAAGTTACTTATATAGATCCTGTACTAAACGAAGATACTCGCACCGCTAAAGTACGCATAGAAGTAAATAACCCTGATAACAAACTAAAAGCAGGTATGTTTGTTGAAGTGACTTTGGAAACAGGTTTTCCCCTCGATAAGGAACCAAAAAAATCTTTCTTAATCCCACAAGAAGCAATTCAACGCATTGGAGAACGAACTGTAGTTTTTGTCCCACAAGAGAATGAACCAGGACACTTTGAAGTCCGTGAAGTTCAGCTAGGTGTTGAAAATAATGGATTAAGGGAAATCATTGCAGGTCTTTCTGCCAATGAAAAAGTAGTAACAACAGGAAGTTTTACCCTTAAAACTCAAATGATGAAGGGTGAACTTGGCGAGCATGGTCATTAAAAATAAAGGGGAGAATTATGCTTAATAAACTTATTAGATTTGCAGTTTCCCAAAGAATTTTAGTAATGATAATGGTTACTATTACTATAGGAATTGGGCTTTATAGCCTTCAACACTTGCCAATAGATGCTGTTCCTGATGTTACAAATGTTCAAGTTCAAGTTTTAACGGCTGCTCCATCGCTTGCGCCTCTGGAAATAGAAAGGCAAATAACCTTTCCTGTAGAGGTAGCTATGTCAGGACTACCAGACATTGAGGAAATTCGTTCAGTCTCCAAATTTGGTTTATCTGCTGTGACGATAGTATTTCATGATTCAGTAGATACTTATTTTGCTAGGCAACTCGTATTAGAACGCCTCTCACAAGCAAGAGAACAAATTCCTTCTAATATAGGTTCTCCAGAAATGGGGCCTATTTCTACTGGTTTAGGGGAAATTTATCAGTACGAGCTAAAAGCTGAATCTGGTAGCGGCTATGATGCTACTTCGCTTCGTACAGTCCAAGATTGGATAGTACGTCGCCAACTCTTGGGTGTTCCTGGGGTTACAGAGGTCAATAGTTTTGGTGGATTAGAAAAACAATACCAAGTCCAACTAGATCCCATAAGGCTACAAGCTTACAACCTTACGATGAGAGACGTTTTAGATGCTGTAGTACGTAATAATGAAAACGTAGGAGGGGCTTATATTGAGCATGGGCAAGAACAGTACTTATTAAGGGGTTTAGGTTTAGTCACAAATTTAGATGACATTGCCAGCATTATAGTCAAAACAGGAAAAGAAGGTGTTCCTATTTATGTAAAAGATGTTGGCGAAATAGTAATTGGCGCGACTGTAAGACAAGGGGCTGTAACTGCTGATGGAAAAGGCGAAATAGTTGCTGGTATTGCAATGATGCTTAAAGGGGAAAATACCCGAACTGTTGTCCAAAATGTCAAAGAAAGGGTTGAGCAAGTTAAAAAGACTTTACCAAAAGGTGTTGAGTTAGTCCCATTCTATGACCGCACAGAACTTGTTGACCGTACTATCAAGACCGTAGAGAAAAACTTAGTAGAAGGCGCATTAATTGTAATTTTTGTGCTTATAGTTTTGCTAGGTAATTGGCGAGGTGCATTACTAGTAGCTACAGTTATTCCTATTTCAATGCTGATAGCTGCAATCTTTATGAATATCTTTAAGATTTCAGGAAACCTAATGAGTCTTGGAGCTATTGACTTTGGGTTAGTAGTAGATGGTGCTGTTATTGTGGTAGAGAATTCAATTAGGCGAATTGCAGAGAAACAACACCATTTGGGAAGAACTTTAGGAAAACAAACTCTAGCTAACACAATTTGTGACGCATCTGCTGAAGTATTAAAAGCAGCCTTATTTGGTGGAGCAATAATTATTATTGTTTATTTACCAATACTTAGCCTAACAGGTATTGAAGGCAAGATGTTTAAGCCAATGGCTTTAACTGTAACTTTTGCATTGATAGGGGCTTTTATTCTCTCGCTTACTTATATCCCTGCTGCAATGACTTTTGTGTTAAAGGGTAAAGTTTCTGAAACTGAAAGCCCTATTATTCTTTATGCGAAGAGAATTTATCGTCCAATCCTTGATTTTGTTATCGATCATCGCTCGCAAGCGGTAGCCATTGCGACAGGCTTAGTTGTTGTTAGTGGGGCAATATTTCCACTACTTGGCTCAGAATTTATTCCTCGTCTTGATGAAGGGGCATTAGCTATTCAAGTTCAGCAATTGCCAAGTGTCTCTCTTAATCAATCTATTAAAACAACAACAGAAGTAGAAAAAGTTTTGCGTACTTTTCCAGAAGTAACAGTAGTGGTTTCTAAAACAGGGCGAGCGGAAGTTGCTACAGATCCAATGAGCGTGGATTTTAGCGACCTTTATATTGCACTAAAACCGCCTGGTGAATGGACTTCGGCTAAAACTAGAGAAGCTTTGATAGAAAAAATGTCTAAAGCTTTAGAAGAAGGTGTTCCAAATGCGAGTATAAGTTTTTCCCAACCAATAGAATTAAGGGTAGCAGAGCTTATTTCTGGAGTTAGGTCAGATATAGCTATTAAATTATTTGGTGATGATTTAGACACTTTAAAGAAGACAGCAGAAGAGATAAACCGTGTCGTAGGTAAAGTAAAAGGTTCTGAAGATGTCAAAGTAGAAGCAGTATCAGGGCTTCCTCAAGTTCAAATAATACCTAATCGCAGAGCTATAGCGCGTTACGGAATCAATGTAGAAGATATAAATGTGCTGGTAGAATCATTAGTAGCAGGCAAAGAAGCAGGCCAAGTCTACGAAGGGGAACAACGTTTTAACCTAGTAGTCAGATTTGGTGAATCTGCTAGTAAAAGTGTAGACACTATCAAGAATTTGCTTGTCACAGCCTCAAATGGAACTCGTATTCCTCTTTCACAATTAGCAGAAATAAACTTAATTGAGGGGCCAGCGCAAATTTCAAGAGAAGATACACGCCGTCGGATAGTTGTAGAACTAAATGTGCGTGGTCGTGATATAGGAAGCTTTGTTAAAGAGGCACAAGAAAAGATTGAGCAGCAAGTTAAACTCCCTGCCGGATATTATTTAACTTGGGGAGGGCAATTTGAGAATTTACAACGCGCCTCAAACCGTTTGCTGATAGTCGTACCTCTGGCAATGTTTTTAATTTTTGTATTGTTGTTTACGACATTTGGCTCAATAAGACAAGCCTTACTTATTTATACGGGTATTCCATTTGCAGCAGTAGGAGGAATTTTAGCTCTATTTTTACGTGGAATGCCATTTTCAATATCTGCTGGTGTTGGATTTATCGCACTTTTTGGAGTTGCTGTATTAAACGGTTTAGTAATGGTGAGTGCAATAAATCGCTTACGTAGTGAAGGACAGCCTTTAGAAGTAGCAATCCGAGAAGGCGCTGAAAGTCGTGTACGACCTGTGCTTATGACAGCATTGGTTGCAAGCTTGGGTTTTATCCCTATGGCATTAGCTACTTCAGCAGGCGGTGAAGTTCAACGTCCTTTAGCTACTGTTGTTATTGGTGGCCTTATTACTTCTACTCTACTCACTCTCTTACTTTTACCAATGCTTTATGGCTGGTTTGGAGATGAAAAACCTAAACAACTAACAGAAGATTAATCTTGTTGGCTAAGAATAGTTTTAAGCAAACTATTCTTAGCTAGCTTATTACTTACGTTATTAAACTAATCTAAAACGAGGTAAATATGGGAGCAGGGCACAATCATTCAACACACACTCATTCTTCAGCTAGTAAAAATAAACAAAAACTTATGATGGCTTTTGGATTAACTACCCTCTACTTAATTGTTGAAGTAATAGGCGGTTTGCTTACCAACAGCCTTGCTTTACTTGCTGATGCAGGACATATGCTTACAGACGTAGCAGGCTTAGGTCTTGCGCTATTAGCCATCAAGTTTGCTGAACGTCCAGCAACACCAGAGCGCACTTATGGATATTATAGGGTTGAAATTCTTGCTGCGCTTACAAATGCTGTAGTACTTATTGGTATCTCTTTTTATATCCTCTATGAAGCTTATGAGCGATTTAGTAATCCCCCTCAAGTACAAAGTAAAGAAATGTTGTTGGTAGCTGTAATCGGCTTATTAGTAAATATCGCTAGTATGTTTATCTTAAAAGCAGGAGCGACTGAGAGCCTAAACATGAAAGGGGCATATTTTGAAGTGTTGTCAGATATGCTTACTTCTGTTGGGGTTATTATTGCAGGTATTGTTATGTGGTTAAGCGGTTGGTATTACGCTGATCCTCTTATCTCTGCCGGGATAGGGTTATTTATCTTTCCACGTACTTGGGCGTTACTAAATGAAAGTGTGGGTATTTTATTAGAAGGAACGCCCTCCGATATTAATCTACCTTCACTTCGAGAAACAATTAATAAGATAGATGGGGTAATTTCTTGTCATGATTTGCATGTTTGGACATTAACTTCTGGCATTAACGCTATGACAGTGCATGTGGTAATGGAAAACACCACCCCACATGAACAATTACGTAAATTAGTGCAAAAGCAGATTACGTCAGACTTCAAAATTTCTCATGTTACTGTGCAGCTTGAAGAAGAAGGTTGTGCAGAATCAGAAACCCATCTCTAAAAAATACAAAATTTATTGAGAGCATAAGACAGCCAAGGTTAGCTTTTGGCATTAGGAAAATATGAAAAACTATTCAAATAAAGAATACTACGAGAAATCTATTTCTGATCCAGCCAAGCAGTTTGATTTGATTGAAACGACTATTTCACACCTTTTCCGCTTTCCTCATCCAGCTTTGCAAGGACTTAGCTATGGGGCGGCATTTTGTAAACAGGTATTGGAAAGAAAACTTTTGACAAATGAACATAAAATTATTGTTGAAGTTGCCAATCTTAATGACTCTAGAGCGTTAAACAATGCCGATCCAGCATTTCCGGTTGCTGCCATACCAGCTAGTTTACTTTATCAAGCCTTTGGTTTGGATGTACGTTCTACGGCTGGACTACGACTACCAAAAGTAGGTGCGGAAGGTTTTCCTGATGACAATACCTTACCTTTTTATCAAAGTTTTCAAACTTTGGTATTAAAGAAGTGAGACTAAATAAGTTTTAATATGAGATATATACCAGAAATTACGCATTTTTTCTTATACCATTTTCTTCCTATTAGCATTTGTTTTGGGATTTTTGTCCTGAGCATTTATTGGGTGGTAAGAGATGCTAAGAAGGTATTAAAAGATAAAGAAGGTAAACAAAGACCGATAAAACATTTAAGAAAGCATAAAAATAAATAAAATATAGCTCAATGGCTTAATTGGCTTTGCATTTGAATCTTTAGGTTGCCAACTAGGCAGTCTTTTTTGTGATATGAAAGAAGCAAGAAAGGATAATAGATAATATGATAACAATAAAGAAACTCTACAGTCTTCGTGTTCGTATTGCGCTTGTTTTAATCCTAACGCTTCTTCTTGCAACAGGAGTTCTCCATCAACTTAATCAAGAAGCTGAAAGAAACACTATTCAAGAAGTTATCCAACAGCAACAAGATTTGGCTGAAGCTATTAATATAGCTCAACAGTCAATAACTAGTAATCAATGGTTAAGGGATTTTTTAAGAGATCGCCGAAAACAGGATCTATCACAAAAGCACGCTCACACTAAACGAATACTAACAGTTAATTCTCAAGGCAAAGTTATAGATAGCTCAGAGGAAGCAGATATTAATAAGACGTTTCAACAGTTGGGATTTGGCTCAATAGAGCAAGATAATTTGGTTGAGAAGGCAGACAAACAAAATGTTGATCAAATGGGTTTTAATCAAGCCCAAATTTTTAAATTTCCTGTTTTAACTGATACTGGCATTGTTTATTTAGTTATAGTATTTTCCGCAGAAAGTTTAACAGAACTCCTACAAATATCTTCTTACTACAGGCTTTTAGTTACAAGTTTAGTTTTGATAATAGCTATTTTAATTTCATTAAGGCTAATTTCAGGGTTTACTCATCCAGTAGATGTGCTTGTAGAAGCAGCACAAAAGGTAGCAGAAGGGAACTTTGAAATCTCTTTACCAGTTAAGCGGCGTGATGAATTAGGAAGATTAATCACTGTAT
The DNA here is from genome assembly GCA_039812885.1 of Blastocatellia bacterium. GTDB lineage: Bacteria > Acidobacteriota > Blastocatellia > Chloracidobacteriales > JADJPF01 > JADJPF01. Next base: position 37,957 of record JBDIBI010000018.1, on the reverse strand, counting down.
TTAATGAAATGGTAAGAGGTTTGCGAGAAAGAAAACAGTTGGAAGAGCAATTAAGACGGGCAGAACAATCAGCAGTAGTAGGGCGATTAGCTTCAAGCATTGCACATGAAATAAAGAATCCTCTTAATTACATGTCGCTTACCATTGACTACTTACGTGGCAAATTTGCCCCAACAGATGAAGAGGCTAAAGAGAAGTTTTTGGATAAGATGGATAGTATAAAAGATGAAATAAAAAGCTTAGATAAATTGGTAAGAAATTTTCTAAGCTTTGGTCGTCCATTAAAATTGGATTTTAAGCCTTTAGAGTTGAAAGAAATGGTAAGCAACATCTTCAATTTGACTAAAGAACAAACAATCCAACAAGGTATAGAAGTGGAAGTAGATGAGCAAACCCAAATACCTAGCATTCAAGCAGATATAGAACAAATTAAAAGTTGTCTTTCCAACCTCATTTTTAATGCACAACAAGCTATGCCAAACGGGGGAAAGCTAAAGGTAGCGTTTTCTAATAGAAACGGCGGTGTAGAAATAACCATAGCTGATACTGGTGTGGGTATTATACCAGAAAATCTAGAAAAAATATTTGAGCCTTATTTTTCTACTAAAGAGACTGGAACGGGTCTTGGTTTAGCTTTGGTGAAACGAATAATTGAAGCACATTGTGGAAATATTCGTGTTGAAAGCAAGCTAGGTGAAGGTACTACATTTCATGTCTGGTTACCAGTACAGCCAATATTGCCAGTAGAGTTGTCTTTGGGTTTAGAAACGAGCAGCCTACAAAGTTCATATATTACGTAAGAATAGTATAAACTAGTAATATACCTAGTAAACCACTAATTTTTAAGCAGAAAATAATATGGTTAAAAAAATAAATGTAATAATAGCTGATGATGAAAGGCCAGCAAGAATGTTTTTACTTTCTTTACTAAAAAATTTTGAGCAGGTAAATATCGTTGGCGAAGCAAATAATGGGTTTGAAGCTTTAGACTTAGTTGAGCGATACAAACCTGATTTAGTTTTTCTTGATGTACAAATACCTGGTTTGAATGGTTTTGATGTTGTAAAAAGTCTTAAAAAGGCTCAAATGCCACTAATTGTTTTTGTTACTGCTTATGATGAGTATGATAGTCAAGCTATGGAACTTGGTGCTATTGGTTGCTTACTAAAGCCTGTAGAACTCTCGAAGTTAAAAGAAACTATTCTATCTGTCTGCCAATATGTCGAACACACTAGCCAACGAAATCAAGATGAGAAAATCTAGATAAAACCAATTAGCGAATCTTCTTTGCTATGCAAGCGGAATGAAATAGCTCGGTTGGGTAGCATTTGTATTTAACACAACATATGATTATATAATGATATATTGAAAGGTTAATCTATCATGTTAGTAGCAACCAAGAAACCTATAGACTTACAAGCAAAGCTTTTTCGAGGCTTTGCAGAGCCAGCAAGACTAGCTATTTTGCAGGTTTTGCGCAAAGGTGCAGTTACAGTTGGTGATATTGTGCAGACAACAAATCTTAGTCAATCTAATGTTTCTAATCACCTAAACTGCTTAAAAGATTGCGGATTAGTTAGTTCTGAACAACGAGGAAGGTTTGTTTACTACCAATTAAGCGATGAGAGAATTGCTAAATTGCTAGATTTAGCTGATGAGATATTGGCCGATGTAGCAAAAGGCGTTTATGAATGCACTCGATTACAAAATGGATAGGAAAAGATTATGTCAAAAACACAGACTCCTTATATTCCAGCATTAAGCTATGATTGGCTTACTAGGTTTTATGATCCTTTGATTAAATGGGGAATGCAAGAAGATATTTTTAAGAATGCTTTAATTGAACAAGCACAAATTAAAGAAGGGTTTAAGCTGCTTGACATAGGCTGCGGTACAGCCACTTTAGCTCTTTTGATCAAGCACCGACATTCATCTTCTGATGTTTATGGAGTAGATGAAAGTAGCCTCATTAACAGTGCGTTTTTTAGATGGTTTTCAAACTACGGCAAATAATTTTCAAGGTAGATTACAAGATATTTTTGCAAGTGCAGGATTTGAAAAGCTTAGACGAACACAGCAGTTTATGACAATACTTGGAACACTTTCCCTTTTTAAAGGTAATAAACAAAATTAACAGGTTAGAACTATGAGTAGTAATGTTGCTATTGATCAGAGGGAATCGCTAAAACGAGGTCGCATTTTAGAATACATAACCATTGGTTACAATAGTTTAGAAGGGATAATTGCTATTGTTTCTGGATTGATGGCGGGGAGTATAGCTTTAGTAGGATTTGGTTTTGATAGTGTAATAGAAGTTAGCTCTGGTGTAATTTTGTTGTGGAGATTAAGTGTTAGCCTAGAACAGCAGCAAAAGGCAGAAGCCACCAGTTTACGTTTAGTAGGCTTATGTTTTTTAGCTTTAGCTGCTTACGTACTGTATGATGCAATTTGGTTAATCATTGAACACAAAGCTCCTGAAGAGAGCATTCTAGGGATTGTTTTAGCTATACTATCACTATTGATAATGCCAATATTAGCTCGTGCTAAACGCAATGTTGCTAAAGAAATAAATAGTCAGGCATTAGTTGCTGATGCTAAACAGACTGAACTTTGCTCTTATCTTTCTGCCATTCTACTATTAGGTCTTTTGCTAAATGCTCTATTTGGTTGGTGGTGGGCAGATCCTCTAGCTGCTTTAATTATGACCCCAATCATTATTAGTGAAGGAATTAAAGCTCTTAAAGGTAAAACTTGTAAAGAATGTAGTTGTCATTAATCAGCAGAAATCAGCAGAATAATACAATAGTATTTCACAAGATAGTAATATTGATTATGGATAGATATTTAGGCTAGAAGGAACAATGCCAAACATCCTACGAAAAGTGCGTGTAAAATGAGCAGAATCCGCAAAGCCTGATGCATGAGCCACTTCAGTTAATGAGTTAGTTTTTATCATTTCCACTATTGCTTTTTGAAGTCTTACCCAAAGAATATATCGCCTTATTGGTATTCCTGTTTGTTCATTGAAGAGATGTGCAAGGCGGCTTTCTGAAAGACCTACAATTTGTGCCAATTCTATTGCTGCTAAAGGTGTCCCAGCCATCGATTTAATTGTACTAATTACCTTTTCTATACGCGGATCTATAGAACGTTCCAGCTTTTCATTGGGCAAAAGTGATGCTAAGACTTTTTCTACAATTGATAAAAGATTTGTTTTCTCATTTGTATTAAGTTTTAATTGTTTGAGAATAGGTCTAATTTCATTGGAGCTTGGTAGTAAAAAGATTCTTTCATTTGCCATTTTCTTTCTGACTGCCCTGCTAAGGCGTTGTTCAGGGTCGAGGTATATAAGGAGGAGGCAAACACCAGAACCGTCAATTTGATGGCTTACATTGGAATCTATGATTGCTAACTCACAAGTGAGCCAATCGTTCTCTTCATGGTTTTTGAGTCTGAAACTGCCTTTAAGTGCAATACATATCTGAATGGCATGATGTTGATGGGGTTTAGTATCAAAGGTGTTACCAAAATATGCCCCACCACCTTCCCAAAGAGCGAATTTCCCTTCCCATAAAGACTTTCCCTGTTTTTCATCAAAAAATTTTTCCATAGCAGGTTTGTTCAAGACTTTTGCTCAAAGTACCTAGATACTTATCAAAACTTTGACGACGTTATTCTACAAAATAGGAGCTATTATGAAAACAGTTAGGTTTGATTGGACATTCTTTATTTATCCAATAATTGTTTTTGGTGGAGGCACTGCAATTATTATTGGTGTCAATAAAGGGTTCTCTGCAACATCAGTCATTATTCCAGTATTAATATTGGCTGCTCTTTGCGTGACTATCCTAGAAAGAGTAATTCCTTATGAAAAAGAGTGGAATATTTCAAAAGGGGACGCTCTAACAGATGTAACACATTACTTAGTTAACTTTCTACTTAAACAAGGAGCACTAATGCTTTACGCATTTTTAGTAGGGCATTTTGCAGTATTAAATACGGTGTGGCCTCATCACATCCATAGCAGTTTACAAGTAATGCTAGCATTAATAATAATCGATTTTTTTCTTTATCTTGTACATCGTATTAGCCATAAGAATGAGGTTTTATGGAAATTTCATGCAGTTCACCATAGTTCAGAGAGACTTTATTGGATAAATGGAGAAAAGCGACACCCAATCCATCAAATCTTGGAAGGTATTCCTGGGATAACAATTATTATGCTTTTAGGAACACCTCCTCATATAGTCCAAGTCGCATTATCAATACTAGGTCTTAACATGATGCTCCAACATGGAAATATTAATTACCAAGCAGGTCTGTTGAAATATATCTTTTGTGTTGCAGAAGTTCATCGTTGGCACCATCACAAAGATGTTAATAAAGGCGGGATAAACTTTGGAGCATTTTTCGCAGTCTGGGATCATCTTTTCGGCTCCTTTAGGTTTACAAAAGAAACATTAAAAAGTGATGAGGTTGGAATAGAAGAATCCTCTAGCCCTAACCAAAACTACGTTAGTCAGCTTTATTATCCTTTCAAATAAAAAATATTTAACCAGATTTTGCTCAGGAGGCTCAAAAATGGATATTGCTATAAAATTAAGCTTGCTTAGTTCAGGAGTATTCCTTCTTTTTGGAATGATTAGCGGTGTTATCAAATATAGATTTACCATGACAAGCCAAGATAGCCGTGCCCCTGTCTATATTAATATTGCCCACAGAGCATCTTTTCTTTACAGTTTTGCGGCTCTTGTTATTGCCAAACTTTTAGAATTCTCTCCATACACAGCGATAGTTAAATTACTTGTATCTGTAATACCGTTAACCTTCTTTGCGCTTACGATTATGGGATATTTAATAACAGGCTTAAAAAATAGAACAAATAATATGTTTACAGAAAGGAATTTTACAACTACCTGGTTTATGTACTTATTAATTATTGGTGAAATAGGGGGAATGATTTTAATAATTTGGGGTTTTATTTTTACTCAGTTTTTATAAAAAGCTGTTAAGCTTATCTAAAAATATACTTATCAATGTAAATTTTTCAACCAACTACGTTAATTACTTAATATTTATGTCAGTAGACAAGTGTAGCAAAATTTACAAGGCTGTTTGAAATAATACAGCTCTATGAACTAGTAGAAAACATTGGGGTTTACTCTGATAATGTGAATGAGCTGGTTGTAAGTTTTTAATGTAAGTTAAGGCATTATAAATCAATAGAATAGAGAAAAAGTGAAGGAACAAAAAAACAACAAAATAAGAACAGTAATATTAAGGATAATTTAAGCTTGTTTATAAGAAATTTAGGTTTAACGATACAAGCTATTGTAGTAGTTTTGTGTACCCACTACATTTATACTGTGATAAATTTTAACCTAACATATCTATGAAGCTACATTTTGTTATTTTTATGCATTCCATTGTTTTTCATTAACTCTTTATTTACAACAATTATCATTTGTTCAAAACTTACAACCAGTTCAGTTATAAATTGTTTGAAAATGTTTGAAAACCAACACTTCTTGTCATCTTCATAAAAATAGCAAGCCTTCATTCAGGTTTTTCTAATTATTTACCCATTATTTACCTACCTGAGTTTAACCGTCAGTTAATGTTCTCTATTATAGGTTTTATAAGACTGTAAAGCCCAAAGTCGCCACTAACACTAAACATGGCAGCAAGTTCTCTTTGCAATGGAATATTAATTGCTTACTACCATACTGCATCCCTTTAATCATTCACTTAAATAAAACTTACACAGTTTTTAGTGAAGATTACTTTCAAAAAATATCACAAAAATCTTTATCTTACTCTATTTATCTACGAGTTAAGAGTTAATCGAAGTGAGGACAAATGATGAAGAGAATATTAGTATTAACTATCAGTTGTATATTATTAAGTGTTTTAATTTTTACAAATCATACTCCTGTAAATGCTCAAAAGAAAAAAGTTATAAAAGCAAAAGCAATGATTCAAGGTGCGCCAGGTTCAGGTATTTCTGGAGAAGCTATTCTAGTCCAAACAATTCCGTCAGATCCAAACAACTATTTACCAACAGTAAAAATCACTATGACAATAAAGGGTTTACCTCCAAATACAGTTCATGGTACACACTTTCATGAAAAAGGTGTTTGCGATCCTCCAGGCTTTACTACAGCAGGAGGACACTTTGATCCAGGCCCATTTAGTATGTCAAATCCTGATGCTAATCATCCTTTCCATATGGGAGATATGCCTAACCTAGTAGCAGATAACAAAGGAGTTGCTGTGCTTAAACACGTTTCAAGTCGCATTACGCTTTCTCCTGGCCCACTAAGTGTGTTTGACCAAGATGGATCAGTAATACTAGTTCATCAAAATCCCGATATGGGTATTACAGGTGCGGCAGGTTCTGGTGTAGCTGGTGGCCCTAGAGTTGCTTGTGGCGTTGTTGAGTTAATGCAAACAAGCAGTGCCGAAGAAGATAGTGAGTAACTATGACCGATCTTTCGGCAATCTTTACCTCGTATGGTATGGGTATTCAGATTAACCAAGATAGTTTAAAAGTTTAAGTTCTTCATTAAGCAAAATTAGAAAGAGTTTATTGAGTTTAATTTTTGGAGTAAAAGCTTTTAACGCCACAATCCGAATACCCTATGTTTTTTAATCAGTTTCGGTCAAATAAATTGTGTCTTCTATTTAATTTAAAACGGTGTGGACGGTTTATTGGTTTAAGTATAGTTGAATAAATTAATAAACTGTACCACCAGACTTTATTTCTTATTGTTAATAGCAATAACCCCCTATTAGAAAGAAAAAGTTCCATTTAGAAATACTTAATAAAGAAACAATTATTTAAAGCTTAAAAGGAGAAAACAGCAAGATAGGAAATAACTATCTGCAACAATATTTTTATGTATAAGAAAAAAACTTACTTGAAATTAGCTTTGCTATTAGTTGGTATGGTTATCATTTTTTTGATGTCTGATGTATCTATCCCAAAAGCAAAGCTTGCTTCCAAAACTAAACCTAGTAAATGTGCTCCCATAGTTAGCCCAGTATTACAAGCAGCTATGGAGGCTCCAGCAGGCTTTGATACTCAAACTAATGGATTAGTTGATCAAGCTACTCACGACGATGATAGAATGGCATTTGAAGAGATTAACACTGCTGAAATGGGGTTGGGGCCGTTATTTGAAGCCAATTCTTGCTCAGCTTGCCATTCAAATCCTACTTCTGGTGGTAATAGCCAGATTCGTAATTTAAGAGCGGGAAACTTTGATGGTACTAAATTTACTGAGCATCCTGGCGGGTCACTAATTCATAGCCAAGCTGTAAATCCTGATATCCAATCTCAATTACTTCCTAGTGATAATGTACGTAGTTTCCGAAGATCGCTAAGTTTATTTGGACTTGGGTTTGTTGAGGCAATAGACGACAATACACTAATAGCTATTGCAAAAGCACAGCCTCAAATGTCAGGAGGGCGCATTGCTGGCCAAGTTAATATGGTAAACGTACTTGAAGCCCCTGGTAAAAAACATGTAGGAAGATTTGGCTGGAAAAATACTATTGGTAGTCTAGAAACTTTCTCAGGATTTGCCTATGTTGCAGAAATAGGTCTTACTACCCCTATTTTCCCAGATGAACTAACTTCTGATGGTCGTTCTGTGACTTCATTTGATATGGCACCAGATCCAGAACAAGAAGAAGATGCAAATCAAACATTTGCTCAGTTTATTAGAGGAACAAAAGTTCCACCTCGTGATACAAAACTTGCTGGTACTGCTGATGCTCAAGCTGGAGCTAAACTATTTACTGACTTGGGCTGCGCAATATGTCATGTACCTATGATTACTACTGCTGCTCCAGGTACAGCACTTAATGGTGGAAGTTTTATGGTGCCTCCTGCTCTTGGTAATAAGATAATTCGCCCATTTAGTGATTTTCTTTTACACGACATAGGAACTGGCGATGGAATAGTGGAAAATGGTGATCAAACTACCAGAAATAAATTACGCACCTCTCCTCTCTGGGGCTTACGTACACAAAACCAATTTATGCATGATGGTTTATCCTTAACACTAACGGACGCAATAACACGTCATGCAGGGGAGTCTAAAGTAGTTATTAAGAAGTTTCGCAAGTTACCAGATAGTCAAAAACAACAACTCTTAACCTTCCTTAAGTCACTCTAATGTAGTTATCACTCCATTTTTAGTAGAATGGTGCTGCTGGAATGTTGTAAAAACAGCAGCACTGTTTGAAAACCAACACTTTTATTTGATATATAGAATTTTATTTTAGTAGTAAAAAGACGTAAAATTTGTATTTAGAATAATTTAAATTAAGAGTTAATCTAGCCAAAATTTGGCATACGGTTTGCCTAGTAGAAAGAGGAATAACGAAAGCTGGAGACAAAAAGATGCAAAGCAATAACTTGCTAAATAAGATATTATTCTTAAGCATAAAATCTTTTGTAATATTATGGCTTGTGGCCTTAGTAGCTGTCTTTGGACAATTACCCGTGTTTGCACATGGTGGCGAAGATCATGGAGAAGAACAATCCTCATCGCCTATTGCTAGCATTGTTGAAGTAAATACCAAACTGGCTAAAACCAGTACGACTGAAGCCTTAATCAAATACCCAACACCAAAACTAGGTGAGCAACTGTCTATCAGAATCTTTCTTACTGATCTAATTACTAATGTTCCTATAGATAAAGCTAAAGTTACTTTGAAGTTCCAGTACTTGGGGCAAAACCAAAAATCTGCACTTTCTCCTAATATTGTTCCTACTGTACAAGCGGATAGTTCCGAGTTAACAGTAAATGCTATTGCAACTAGCACAGCAGGAATGTATGAAGCAAAAGTAAATTTTCCTAATATGGGTCAATATAATTTACTAGCAAGTTTTAACAACTCAACCCTTGATGCTCAAGCCTTTATTTCTGGAATTATAGTGTTACCAAAACCAGATACTACTGCTTCTGTAAGTGGTACAAATTCTACTTTACTCACCATAATTATTGCACTATCAGCTTTGATTATGTTGGTTTTACTCTATCTACTGTTTCTACCAAAAAAGACTTCCACGCAAACAAAGGCACAAGAGAACATTTTATGAAAAAAATACTATTCTGTTTGTTGCTTTTAGTATTGTTTATACAAGTAACCGCTTATGCTCAATCTGGAACTCCTCCTTCTGCTACCCAACCTATATCGTTGAGTAGTTATCCAACACCTATCTATAACCAGTATGTTGACCCTAATAGTGGGATCAAGCTTGAAGAAATTATTGATAAAGCCAAAGGTTTTAGCAAAGAACTACAAGTAACCAGACAAAACCTGGCAATTATTCAAGGACGTATAGTTCAAGCAGGATTAAAGCCTAATCCTACTTTGGATGTTGAGTTTACCACTGATAAACTTGGTGGAACTAGGGAAGGGGAATATGATTTTAGTGCTTCTTATATTCAGCCAATAGAGCGAGGTGGCAAACGGGCTAAACGAACCCGAATTGCTCAACTAGAACTAGCTCAAGCTGAGAAAGAAGTAGCCTTTCAAGAACAACAATTAATAAGTGATATTCGTCTTCAATATGCTGAATCCATTGCTGCTTTAGAAAGCCTTAAAGTTACCGAACGTTTAATTGCTCTTAATGAAAATACGACTAAGCTAGTTGAAGTAAGAGTTAAAGAAGGTGATGCCGCCCGTTTAGACCTTAATCTTGTAACTGTAGAGGTTAATCGCTTGAGAGCAAGCCGTCTACAAGCAGAAATTCGTGTTCGTTCAGCACTAACTAAACTTAAAGCTTTAGCTGGGGTAGGCTTACAAGAATCTCTAAGGCTACAACCTACCCTAAATTTAACCACTCCTGATAATCTTAATTTAGAGAGCTTACAAGAAGCAGCTTTACGCACTCGTGCTGATTTACAAGCAGTTCGTATAGGAGAGGATCTAGCTCAAGCCCGTATAGATTTAGCACAAGCAGAATCTAAGCAAGATATAAGTATTTTTGGTCGTTACCAACAATCTAGAAGTATTTTTGATAAAACAGCCATTGGCAAACTACAAGATACAGACCGACAAATAGGATTTGGTGTATCAATACCTTTACCACTATTTAACCGTAATCAAGGAGCTATTGCTGAGGCCGCCGCTACAAAAGTACAAGCTACCCATCGCACAGAATTAGCAGAACAAGTAGTTAAACGAGATGTAGCACTGGCTTACGCTAAGTTAGAAATAGCTCTTGATTCTCTTAAGCTCTACGAAAAGGAAATTCTTCCTGGTACACAAGAAAATCTAAAAATAATTCGTGCTGCTTATGATTTAGGGGATCAGCCTCTCTTGGATGTTATTACTGAGCAACGTAGGTTAGTTGAATCACAGCAACAATATACAGATGTACGTAAGGATTACTATCTTTCTATCATTGAGCTTGAAAAAGCTATGGGTTTACCAGTTCAATAAACAATGGATCATTATGAAATATATTCTTAGTTTTGTTTTAGCTTTGACATTATTTGCTTCAGTAGTTATGGCACATGGTGATGAGGATCACGACAAGCAACAAGCAAATCAGCAACAGACTATAAGTAATGTTAACAAACAAGATAGTACCAAACTAACAGATTTTCATTACACCCCTTATATATTGGATTTAATCTTGCTTATTACAGTGATTGCTTTTATTAGCTTACGTTATCGTAGCTTAATGCAAAAAGTTGGTCAAAGAGGTGCCTTAAAACAAACACTACCTTACGCAGCAATTACTGGGGTGCTTCTTGTAGGTTCAGTATGGGCAATTCACTACGTTATTACAGACCCAGAAACACAGGTAAGTGCTTCTAGTCCTACAACTAATCAAACTAATTTATCCCCAGATTTAATAACCATCAGTAAAGAATCTCAACTGCTTTTTGATATTCGTACTGAGCAAGTTAAATTAGAAAAACTAGTAAGTGGAGTAAAGGTAGCTGGTATTGTAAAAATGCAATCCCAGAATAGAGCAGAAGTTGTTCCTCCAGTTTCAGGACGGGTTAGAGCCACAGGTAATTTCACACTTGGTTCTTATGTAAAACAGGGTCAAACACTTGCTGTTGTAGAACAGGTACTCTCATCAACAGATGTAGCTAGTTTAGAAGTTACTCGTATTGACTTAAAAACAAAAACAGCAGAACTACAAGCACAAGCAACTCAAGCACTTACTAAACGCAATGCAGTTCAAATAGAGCTTGAGCGTACTAAAAAACTTTATGATGCTGGTGCTGCACCCCTAAAACGAGTTCAAGAAGTAGAGTTACAACTAAAACTAGCAGACGAAGAATTAAAAGCTGCTAATTTGCGGGCTGAAATAACTCAAGTGGGTGAAAAGAAAGTTGATCCTATTAAGACTTTTTCTCTACAATCTCCCATTTCTGGGCTAATAATTCAAAGTAATTTTGCCTCTGGGTCACAAGTTGAAGCAGGAAAACCTCTACTAACCATTGCCAATTTAGACCGCGTTTGGGTTGAAGCACAAGTATTTGAAAAAGACCTAGCCACAATAACTTCGGCCAAACGAGCCACTTTTAGCACATCAGCCTTTCCTGATTTAAATATTGGTATTGGTGAAGGAACGAATAACCGACTGCTAACGGTTGGAGCCACTGTTGACGCGGAAAAACGCACTCTGCCAGTAACTTACGAAGTAACAAACCCTGATGGAAAATTAAGAGATGGAATGACTGCCGAAATTACTATTGATACCAATGGAGGCCGTGAAGTTATAAGTGTTCCAAAAGCAGCAGTTGTTGACGATCAAGGGCAAAAATTCGTCTATGTCTATAATGGTGGAGAAAGGTTTTCTAAACGTGTTGTTAAGTTGGGTAGTGAAGGTCAAGCAAGTGTTGAAGTAGTTTCTGGATTGGAGTCTGAAGAGCGAGTTGTAGTAACGGGACTTTATCAAATACGTTCTGGTTTACCCTCTAAATAAAAGGTTTCATTATGAAAAAACACTATATTTTATTGATTATAATATTGGTTATTACGTTTTTAGCAATGGCTTGCAATTCTTCTATAGGGTCACAGCCTCAAAACAATAAGGTTGAACCAGTAGAGTCACCTTCTGTTAATGTTAATTATTACAACGCTACATTGGTAACAGAACCAGCAGAAATAGTTCCTAATAAACCCGTTAAACTAGTCTTTTCTGTGCAAGATTATTTAACTAAAGATGTAGTCTTGAAAGATTTAGAGATAGTGCATGAAAAACCTATGCACTTAATTATTATTAGCGAAGATTTATCATATTTTGATCATATACATCCTATTCCAACTGCTGATAACAGTATATTTACAGTAGATGCAGAGTTTCCTCATTCTGGAAAGTATCGCCTTTATTTGGATTATAGCCCCAAGCGCGTAGGTCACAGGTTAGGGCGTATAGAGCTAACTGTATCAGGTACGCCTGCTCCACCTGTACCTTTAGTAGCAGATAAAGAAGATACACACTCAGCAGGTGGAGTTAAACTTACATTCAAGCCTGAGAAACCATTAAAAGCTAATGATGCTGTAACTTTGAATTTTATTGCTGCCGATGAAAAGACGAGCCAGCCAGTAACAGATATTGAGCCATATCTGGGAGCATTTGCTCACTTCAACATAGCTAATCAAGGCCACACAGAATACTTACATGCTCACCCTCTTAAAGAAGCGGAAAGTCCAGACGAGCGAGGGGGGCCAGAGATTGGCACTCGTACTATTTTCCCAACACCAGGGCTTTATAAGATTTGGGCGCAATTCCAACGTAAAGGTAAAGTCATAGTTATACCTTTTGTTGTCAGTGTTGCAGAAGGTAAACCTAAAGAGGAAGCCGTAGTAGCTAAAGCTGATGCTGGTGTTCAAAGACTTAAAGTTACAGTTGGAGAGAATGGTTTTCAACCCGCTAGTTTACAACTCAAACCCGGTATTCCTGCCCAAATTACCTTTTTGCGTACAGATGATAAGACTTGTGGCAAAGAGGTGCTTTTTGAAGAACTAGGCATACGCAAAGATTTACCTCTTGGTAAGGAAATTTTGGTCGAATTTACCCCTAATAAACCTGAGTACGATTTTAGTTGTGGAATGGGTATGTTGCATGGAACTGCAATAGTTAAAAACTAATTCCTTACTTAAAAGCTAAAGAGAAAAATTATGCTAAATGGAATAATAAAATGGGCATTAGAAAATAGGTTGTTAGTAGTGGCAGTTACCTGTCTAATCTTTGTTTATGGAATATGGGTGATGCTAACACTACCAGTAGACGTTTTTCCTGACCTCAATCGTCCTACTGTTACCGTAATGACTGAAGCGGGTGGGCTTGCTCCTGAAGAAGTAGAAACCTTAGTCACGTTTCCTATTGAAACTTTATTAAATGGTGCACCAGGAGTTGAGCGAGTCCGTTCACAATCAGGTATTGGCTTGTCAGTTATAACAGTTGAATTTAAATGGGGTACAGACATTTACATTGACCGCCAACTAGTAGCAGAAAAGCTTTCTTTAGCTCGTGAGCAATTACCTCAAGAAGTTACTCCTGTAATGGCTCCAATCTCATCAATTATGGGTGAGATTATGCTTGTTAGTATTCGTTCTAAATCAGGCCAAACTAGTCCTCTAGATATAAGAACTTTAGCTGATTGGACAGTTAGACCAAGGCTCTTATCCATTCCAGGAATTGCTCAAGTTACTAATATTGGTGGAGGAGTTAAACAGTACCAAGCCTTAGTTTCTCCAGAAAAACTTAAACAATTTAATATCACTATTGAGCAAATTGCTGAAGCATTAAAAAACTCTAACACCAATACTACAGGTGGATTTGTTGATGCTCAGTCTCAAGAATACTTAATTAGAAACATTGCCAGATTTAATTCCCTTGATGAGTTAAAAAACACAGTTGTTGTTTATCGTGGTGGTATTCCAATAAAACTAAGCGAAGTGGCAACAGTAGAGTTTGGCCCCAAAATAAAACGTGGAGATGGCGGTACAGACGCTAAACCAGCCGTTATTATGGCTATCAGCAAACAGCCTGGCTCTGACACTTTAGCTTTAACTGAGAAAGTAGATTCTGCTCTAAAAGAACTACAGAAAACGACTTCAGCAGACGTAGAAATTAACTCAGAGTTATTTCGCCAAGCTAATTTTATCCAAGCATCAGTCCATAATGTTATAGAAGCACTGCGGGATGGTGCTATTTTAGTTGTTATTGTCCTATTTTTGTTCTTGCTTAACTTTCGTACTACAGCAATAACCTTGACCGCCATACCGCTATCATTTGTGATTACATTTTTGATATTTAAGTGGTTCGGAGTGACTATAAACACAATGACTTTGGGAGGGCTTGCCGTAGCCATAGGTGAGTTAGTTGATGATTCAATTGTTGATATTGAAAACATTTTTCGCCGTTTGCGTGAAAACCGTCTTAGCCCTAATCCTAAACCTGCCATTCAGGTTATTTATCAGGCTTCACTAGAAGTTCGTTCATCTATAGTTTATGCAACAATTATTGTTGCACTAGTTTTTGTGCCATTGTTTTCACTTTCTGGTATTGAAGGAAAGCTGCTAGCACCTTTAGGGCTAGCCTACATTGTAAGCTTGTTAGCAAGCTTAGTAGTTTCTCTTACAGTCACTCCAGTACTGGCTTCTTACCTTTTACCCAATGCAAAAGCCATCACAGAACAAGAAAAAGAGAGTTTTCTGGTACGTTTTCTTAAACGTTGGGATGAGAAAATGCTTAATTGGACGTTAAACAATACCAACTTTGTAATAGGTAGCGTTACAGTACTATTTTTTATTGCTGCTTCAGTCTTACCCTTTGCTGGAACGGAGTTTTTACCTCCTTTTAATGAAGGATCATTAACAATAAACTTATTAGCTCAACCAGGAACATCATTAACAGAGTCTAATAAAATAGGACAAATTGCTGAACAAATGTTGCTTGCTGTTCCAGAAGTAAAAGCAACAGGCCGACGCACTGGTAGAGCAGAACTAGATGAACATGCAGAAGGAGTTCATTACACTGAAATAGATGTTGACTTAAAAGAGTCCAAACGCCCTCGTAAAGAAGTTATTAGCGATATTCGTGAGAGATTAAAAGTTATTCCAGGGGTAGTAATGAATGTGGGGCAGCCAATCTCTCACCGTATTGACCATTTACTTTCAGGAGTTCGCGCTCAGATTGCTATTAAGCTTTTTGGTGATGACTTAAATACTTTAAGAGCCAGTGCTGAACAAATTCGCCAAGTAATAGCAAATGTGCCGGGAACTACCGATGTGCAAGTAGAAAAGCAAGTTTTAATTCCTCAACTACGTTTTGAAGTGAACCGCCAAGGAGCAGCACGCTATGGACTTCAACCTGGTAAGGTAGCAGAAACCTTAGAAACAGCACTTAATGGTAAAACGGTCTCAGAAGCCATCGAAGGTCAACGCCGTTATGATGTAGTAGTTCGCTTTGATGATAAATCTCGTGGTAGTCTTGATGCTCTAAAAAATGTAACTGTTGATACTCCATCAGGAACACAAATACCTGTTTCTGCTGTAGCTAATATTACTGATAAGCCTGGGCCTAATCAGATTTTAAGAGAAAATACTCAGCGTCGTATAGTTGTACTAGCCAATACTTCTGGGCGTGATCTTGGTTCAGTAGTACAAGAGATTCAATCCCGTTTAGATAAAGAAGTTAAGCTACCATCAGGCTATTTTATTGAGTATGGAGGGCAGTTTGAAGCTCAAAAAGATGCTACTCAAAGGCTGGCTATTCTTTCTATTTTTTCTGTGATAGCAATATTCTTTTTACTCTTAAAAGCTTTGGGAAGTTGGAGGGCAGCACTTCAAGTAATGATCAATGTTCCTTTAGCATTGATAGGAGCAATATTAGCGATGATGCTAACAGGAGGAGTTTTTTCTGTTGCTACATTGGTTGGATTTATTTCCTTAGTTGGTATTACATCACGTAATGGAATTATGATGATTTCTCATTATCTACACTTAATGCAAGAAGAAGGCGAGAGCTTTAATAAAGAAATGGTTATTCGTGGATCATTAGAAAGACTTGTTCCTGTGTTAATGACAGCACTAACAGCAGGACTTTCTTTAATTCCATTAGCATTAGCTTCCGGCCAGCCAGGCAAAGAAATACTTCAACCTTTAGCAGTTGTTGTATTAGGTGGAATTTTAACTTCTACCATTCTAGATCAAGCAGTTACTCCAGCAGTATTTTATAAGTTTGGTAAACCTCTTGCTGATAAAATCTTTGCACAGAGTCACGAAGCCAAGAATAAGCACAGAGAAGAATCCTTTCCAATTTGGGAAAATCAATTACCACAGTCACAGTCTGGCGATTAGTTATTTTCGAGGAGTATTAGGAATATATGTTAAGTCGTTATAAAGAAATTTGGTATGGAGCATTGATTGGCTTAAGCACTTTAGCACTAGATGCAATGATGCATGCTAGCATGCACGGCCATCTTAATTTTAAGTCTTTTATCACTGAATTATTTCTTTTGGATATTACCCAGTTATTTTTCCGTAGCCTATTTATACTTATATCAATAGCGTTTGGTTTTGCGTTATGGCGTAGCAATCAGCATAGGAACCAAGTCCAAGATCTAAAAACAGGCGTAGAAATATTGCACCGCCAAATAATGAACCCGTTAATCCTTATTATTGGTTATTCTCAATTACTTTCATTAAAAGAAGGCTGGCCTGTTAGCAAAGAAAACATAGAGCTAGTTAATGCTATTTGCTTTAATGCAGATAAAATCAACGATCTAATAAAACAATTGCCTCCTCCAGGGCAAAGCTTATCTTCTACACAATTAACAGAACTTCCTGTTAATGAAGAAAAATCTGTTTATTAACAATACTTATAAGGATATTTATGAAGTCACTAATCACAAAATTAATTGTTCCACTAGTCTTATTGCTTTCTATAGTAGTCACTACATCCGCACAAGAGCCTAAAACACAGCAACAAGAAGCAAAAGCAGCTATTGAAGAAATTCTTAATGGTAATGCACAAGCGTTTGAAAAAGGAGATTTTGCTAAATTAGAACAACTTTGGTCAAACGGCGACAACTTGACTGTGTTTGAAGGTGGATATGTAAACCGAGGATGGGTTGATTATCGTGATAATCACCTAAAACCTGAACTTAAAGAATTAAAAGATGTAAAGTATTCTTTAAGCAACATTGAACCACATATTGAAGGTTCAACTGCATGGGCAATATTTGACTACACTATTTCTGGAAAGACTGACAAAGGTGTTGCATTTCAAGGGCAGGGTTTAGGAACAGCTATTCTAGAAAAACAAGAAGGTAAATGGCGTATTGTTCATTGGCATAGTAGTAGTAAACCAAAACCAAAAGGTAAACAGTAACCTCTATGGATGATAAACAGGATTATATACCTGCACTTAAGTATGATGCTTTAACACCGTTTTATGACGTGGTGCTTGGTTGGACGCTGCGTGAATCCTTGTTTAAGCCACAATTGGTAAAGCAGGCTAATATTCAAGATGGGCATCAAGTGCTAGATGTAGGGTGTGGAACAGCCACTCTAACAATTTTGCTTAAACAGCTTTATCCAAAAGCAAATGTAGTAGGGTTGGATGGTGATGCCAAGGTGTTAGAAATAGCCAAAGCAAAAGCAAAAGCAGCAGGGACAGAAATCACTTTTAATCAAGGTATGGCTTTTGAAATTCCTTATGAAGATGGTCGTTTTGATAGGGTTGTTTGTAGTTTGGTACTTCATCATTTAACTACAACAAATAAACTGGCTACTTTACAAGAAATTTATAGAGTACTTCGTCCAGGTGGCCAACTCCATATTGCTGATTGGGGAAAAGCCCAAGATACCTTGATGAGATTAGCTTTTCTTTCTATACAGTTTTTAGATGGCTTTGATACAACGGCGGATAATGTTAATGGGTTACTGCCAGAACTGTTACTCAAAGCCAAATATGTAGATGTAAAGGAGCCTACTCAATATAAGACTATTTATGGCTCCCTATCATTATATACTGCTAGTAAAAGTAGTTAGTAAGAAATTAACTTAAACATAATGTGAGAAGGTGTATGAGCAAAGATGCAACCCTATGGGGTCGTGCTGATGAAGCAATTATTTTAACTTTTATTATTATCCTAATAACTTTGCTTCATTACTCTACAACATCAAGCGGTAATGTTCTTTTGCATGAGATTTCTCAACGCTTTTACTATATTCCAATTATTTATGCAGCTTATCGTTTTGGGCTAAAAGGAAGTATATTTTTTTCTATATTGAGTGGAGTTATTTACTTACTTCATATTTCAGAACATAGGACAGCAGGACAAACTACCATTCTTAACCAGTACGCAGAAGTGATTATGTTTCAGCTTGTTGGCATCACTACAGGCTTTTTTGCTGATGCAGAAAAGCAGCAACGCCAGAGTTTTGAAAAAGCCTCTGGGGATTTATCTAAGGCTTATCAAGAGTTAAAAAATACAGTTGATTTGCTAGTGCGTACTGCCAGACTTAAATCTTTAGGAGAATTAGCAGCAGCCATTACTCATGAAATACGCAATCCTTTGGCTTCTATTAAAGGTGCAGTAGAGATTGTTAGTGAAGAGATTGCTTTAGAAAGCCCTAGGCGAGAGTTTATTACTGTAATAGAAAAAGAAGTAGATAGGTTAAACAAATTAGTAGAAGAATTTTTAAGGTTTGCTAGGCCAAGAACACCAGAAAAACTACCTGTAAACCTTAATGAGCTTGTTATTGGTATAGTTAAGTTTGTTTCTCCTCAAGCAGCTAAAGCAGGAGTAACTTTAGTTGCAAAACCTAATACTGAAGTGCCTTTAGTACCCATAGATGCAGAGCAGATTCAGCAAGTATTACTTAACTTGATTTTGAATGCTATTCAAGCAATGCCTACAGGGGGCTTAGTAGAAATTACTTGCGAAGCAGTCTTAGAGCAAGTTGAAATTTGTGTGCGTGATCATGGTACGGGAATTACTCAAGAACAGCGCAGTAAAGTGTTTGAGCCTTTCTTTACAACTAAAGCAGGTGGCTCAGGCTTAGGGCTAGCAATAGCTTATCAGTTGGTTAAACAGCATTCTGGAGAATTAAAGCTTGCAGAAATAGAACCTCCAGGCAGTTTATTTGTTATTAGTTTGCCTTTAAACAATCCTGTAAGTACTTCACACCTTCCTCAAGAATCAACATAAGGAAACACTATGAGCAAGCGTAAGAGAGTTCTTTTAGTAGAAGATGAACAATCCTTTAGACAAGTAATGCGCTTTAAGCTGCAAGAAACTGGCTATGAGGTTAGTTTGGCAGAGAATGGATTACGCGGTTATGAGCTTTTTACTGAATCTCAATTTGATTTAGTAATAACCGATCTTACCTTGCCAGAACTTAATGGACTTGAACTTACTAAAAGAATTAAATCTATTAGCTCAGAAACCCCAGTAATTGTGATTACTGCCTTTGGTGAAGTGCAAACGGCTGTTTCCTCAATGAAACTTGGAGCAGCAGACTATCTTACTAAACCTCTAAATTGGGAAGAGTTTTTTTTATCAGTCCAAAGAGTATTTGAGATTAAAGATTTAGTACACGAAAACCAGAAACTCAAAGCATTAATTGGAGAAAGGTTCCAACTAGATAACATAATTGGCACTTCCAAACGTATGCAAGAGATCTATGACACAATTCAGAGAGTAGCTCGCACAGATATTGCGGTACTTGTGCTTGGAGAAAGCGGAACAGGTAAAGAGCTAATAGCTAAATGTATTCATCATAATAGCCCTCGTAAGGAAATGCCTTTTATTACTATTAATTGTGGTGCTATACCTGAGCAACTCTTGGAATCAGAGTTATTTGGTCATCGTAAAGGAGCTTTTAGCGGGGCAATTTATGATAAACGTGGTCTTTTTGAAGAAGGGCAAGGAGGAACCATTTTTCTTGATGAAATAGGAGAACTTCCTCTCAGCCTACAGGTAAAACTCCTAAGAGTATTACAAGAAGGCGAGTTTATGCGTTTGGGTGAAAATACAGTCAAGCGAGTGAATATTCGTGTTATTGCAGCCACCAATCGAGATCTTAGCAAAATGGTAGAGAATGGTACTTTTAGGGAAGATCTCTACTTTCGTCTTAGTGTTGTTCCTATAAAGTTACCACCATTGCGAGAGCGTAGAGAAGATATTCCTTTGTTAGTAAAGAGCTTCCTAGAAGATGCAATCCGCCGTTTTCATCAGCCAAACATTTCTATAGCTAAAGAAGTTTACCAGTATTTTCATCAGTACCCTTGGCCTGGTAATGTACGTGAATTGAAAAATTTAATTGATAGATTAGTGGTATTAGCCCATGACTCAAAGATTTCTGAAGATGATGTGCCTATGGAAATAAAACAGGTAAAGTCTTCTGTGGCTAATTTCCTCTTTACTTTACCAGAAGCAGGCATAGATTTAGAGGAAGTAGAAAAAGAAATTATTAAGCAGGCATTAGAAAAAAATGATTGGAACCAAACTCACACAGCGAAGTATCTTAATATTACTAGGAATACTTTGATTTATAGATTGCAGAAATTTAACCTAACAGAGCAAAACTCGTAACGATCCGTACAGATTTACGCACTCTTGCTTATCAAATAAGGGTTGTAAGCCAGCAACCTTTGTGGCTAGTAAGTGACATTTGCTCTCCAATAGAAAAACTATTTTATAATCAAAGTGTCAAGCAGATTTAGAATATTAGAATATTTGTTAAATAAATTGACTCCAAAAGTTTAAGTTCCTATAATCGGAAATATTATGATTTGGCGAGTAGTCTCACTTTTTTTATTGCTAACAATCGCTACTGGAAATCTGGCAGCAAGCTTTTCCTTTATAAAAATGGGAAGTTCTGGCTGTAGTAAGGAAAGTGTTGCTGAAAAAGACCAAAACCAAGCCTGTTCAATGGCTTGTTGCGCTCAAGGAAAGTCTCCTGTAGGCTCACCAGTAGCTAAAGTCTGTTGTGAAAATGTTTGTGGTGGTCACAACAGCGATACAGCAGGCTTGCAGCTTGAAAATATAAGACAAATTCCTTCACCTTCTGTTTCTTCTATTACTATTTCAGTATCTAGCTCATTATTGCTAGAAAAATTACTTGCTCATACTAAATTTCTAGAGAAAACATTTCTTTATCATCAGCCTACAGAACTCTATCTTCATAACTCTGTTTTCCTAATTTAACCATTCTACGCCGTAGTGTGTCTTTTTTCAGCCAATAATGGTGTGTGTAGGTAGGCTTTGCTTTTGAGTACAGTCAAAAATACCTACAACATTACCCTATTTACTAACTAAAAGCAGCAAACGGAGCAATGAAGGATGGTTAACTTTGCTAATTGGAAATATTTTTTTATACCTCTATGTGTACTTGTATTAGCTGTAGCTTTTGCTGATGTAGCTTTTGCTCAACATTCTGATAGTACAGACCAACAAAATACTGTAATTCTTCAAACAGCAAAAGTTGATATTTCTAGCCTAGTAGAGATTGCAATGGAGTCAAATCCTACTCTAACAGCTATGAGGAGAGAGTTTGACGCTTCACGGGCACGTATCCCTCAAGCTAAAGCTTTACCTGACCCTACGATAAATTTTGGTAATACTACAGTTGGAAACCCAATTCCTTTTACTGGTATATCTGATGATTTTCATGACTTTTCTTTTGGGATAAGTCAAGAAATGCCTTGGTTTGGCGTTCGTCGCCTTCGTGCAGAAGTAGCTAGCTCTCAATCAGAAGCTAAATTCCAAGAATATCAATTATTATTAAGACAACTTACTAGCGAAGTAAAAATAGCAGCTTACGATCTTTATAACTTTGAGCGTGCCCTTTATGTAATCAACCGAGATCTAGAAGTCTTAAAGAGGTTTGTCAAAGTAGCAGAAGCTAGATATTCAGTGGGTAAAGCCCAACAGATTGATGTTATTAATGCTCAAGTTGAAATTACAGAGTTGCTTGATAAACAAGGTGAACTAGAGGCAAAAAGAGCTATTGCTGTTGCTCACATCAACCATTTACTATACCGAGATCCTGATGCTTTGATGGAAACTCTGGCAGAAATTCATATGAGTCCAATGCCTGCTTCACTAGAGGAATTGATTCCTCTAGCTTTAGAAAACTCTCCTGAACTTCAACAACACAAACGTAATATTGATGCTAACAATCATTCACTGAGGTTAGCAGAACGAGAAGCTAAATATCCTGAAGTGGGCTTTAGCTTTACTTACCATAAACGCATTAGTTTTCCTGATTACTATACTTACGGTATTACTTTTAAGCTTCCAATATATGCCTTTAATAAACAAAGGTACGCTATTGCCGAGCAATCAGCTAATTTAGCTGCTTCACGTTCTCGTTTAGCTGCAACATCTTCAATGATTAGATTTAAGTTAAAAGATGGTCTAGTACGCGCTCGTGCTGCTCAACGCTTAATCAAACTGCATCAAGAAGGAATACTGCCTCAAGCAACTCTAGCATTAGAAAGCGCAATAGCTGGTTATGAGGTTGGTCAAGTTGATTTCTTAACTCTACTTACAACCTTAAAACATGCGCTTGATTATGAAACCCGCTATTACCAACTACTTACCGATTATCAAAAAGCTCTGGCAGAAATGGAAGTTTACGTTGGCATAGAGCTAACCAAATAAGGAGTCAAAATGTCTTCAGAAGAAATTAAAAAATCTGATAAAAAGCGTAATCTTATTCAATTGCTTGTAATCCTGCTTTTAATCGGCATTGGGGCAGTTGGCTTTTATGTCTATCACCAAAAGACCCAAGCTAGTAAAGGTAGTGATGAGGCACAAGCAAAAGATGATTATTACTGTCCGATGCACCCTCAGTACAAGGCAGACAAGCCTATAGATTGTCCTATTTGTAGTATGAAGTTAGTAAAGTTTGAGCCTGCTCCTAATAGCGAAAATAAGCCTATGGATTCAATGCCAGGAATGGATGGAAACAATTCAAGCGCATCTACGCAAGCATCAAACAACACAATTTATGTTGATCCACAACGCCAACAGCTTATTGGAGTTCAATTTGCTAAAGCCATAAGCAAGCCTTTATCAAAAGAGCTTCGTGTAGTTGGAAAAGTAAGCTTTGACGAAACTAAAATCACTCATATTCATACCAAAGTTACAGGCTATCTAGAAAATGTGTTTGTTGATTATGTAGGAAAGCCAGTAAAGAAAGGCGACCCGCTTTTTACTATTTATAGTCCGGATCTAGTTGCTACTGAGCAAGAGTACTTATTAGCATTACGTTCCAATAAGGAACTTTCTAAAAGCTCTTTTGAAGAGGTTTCCTTTGGTTCAAGTTCTTTGTTAGAGGCTACTCGCAAGCGCCTTAAGCTTTGGGATGTTAGTGATAAAGAGATTGAAGAGCTTGAAAAAGAAGGAAAAGCTAAACGTGAGCTAACTTTCTACTCACCTGTTGATGGAGTAGTGACAGAACGAGCAGCTTATGGTCATGGAAAGTTTGTTAATCCTGAAATGGATCTTTATTCAATTGTTGATCTTTCTAGAGTTTGGATTATTGGTGAAGTTTATGAGTACGAGATGCCTTTTGTAAAACTAGGGCAAACTGTAGAAATTGAAATGCCTTATAGCGACAAAAAATCTTTACGCACAGGTAAAATAACTTATATTTATCCAAGCCTAGATGCTAAAACCCGTACTGCTAAAATCCGCATAGAGTCTACGAATCCTAACTTTTCTTTTAAGCCAGATATGTTTGTAAATATGAAGATAAAAATCAATCTAGGAACACATTTAGTTGTGCCTGAAGATTCAGTTATGGATACAGGAGAACAGCAGTATGTTTTTATAGATAAAGGTAATGGTTATTTTGAGCCTAGACCAGTAAAAGCTGGCACATCAAGCGATGGTTATTACGTGATTGAAAGTGGTCTAGAAGAAGGAGAGCAAGTAGTAACGGCAGCTAACTTTATTCTTGACTCAGAAAGCCGTCTTAAAGGCGCTTTTGCCAATATGGGTAAACCTAATAAGGAAATGCAAAAGGCTAATGCTTCTACTTCAAGTTTGAAAGTAGAAGTGATTGAACCCAAAGTTGGCAAAGTTGGCAAAAACACAATTCGCCTATTAGTAAAAGATGCTTCGGGTACTGCTATTAGGGATGGTGCTGTAGAAGTAACGCTGTTTATGCCACAAATGGGCAGTATGGCTCCTATGACTTCGAGCGCAAAACTTAAAGATATGGGAAATGGAGAATATGATGGAGAAGTAGATATTCCTATGGCATGGACTTGGCAAACCACAATCACCGTTAAAAAAGCGGGTCAAGCTATTGGCTCAACACAAACTAACATCACTGCCCGCTAAACAAAGCGATTGAAGGGGAAAGACTATGATTAATGCCATTATTGAATATTGTGCAAAAAATCGGGTACTAGTGGTGATACTAGTGTTATGCCTTACATTAATTGGTCTTTGGTCAATGAGGAATGTGCCGCTTGATGCTATTCCAGACCTTTCTGACCCTCAAGTAATTATCTATACAGAATGGCCTGGCCGTAGCCCTAATCTTGTTGAGGATCAAATAACTTATCCTATTATTTCTTCAATGCTAGCCGCTCCTCATGTTACTGCTGTACGTGGTATTTCTGACTATGGATTTTCTTATGTTTATGTGATTTTCGATGAAGGAACAGACATCTATTGGGGTAGAAGTCGAGTGCTTGAATATATGAGCAAGATTTCTGGCAAACTCCCACAAGGTGTAACACCAACACTTGGCCCTGATGCTACTGGAGTTGGTTGGGCTTTTGAATATGCTCTTGTTGATAAATCTGGAAAAAACAATCTTGCTCAATTACGCTCATTTAATGACTGGTATATGCGCTATTGGCTATCAAGTGTTCCAGGAGTAGCAGAAGTTGCGCCGGTTGGGGGAATGGTTAAACAATATCAAGTTAATGTAGATCCTAACAAGTTATTAGCTTACAACATCCCTCTTCATAAGGTAATGGAGAGCATTCGTAATAGTAACAGTGAGGTTGGAGGCCGTGTTGTTGAGTTTACTGGAAAAGAATATGTGGTGCGCGGGCGAGGCTATATAAGCTCTTTGCAGGATATCGAAAACCTTTCAATAGGCTCAGATGGAGCAGGAACACCTATTTTTGTTAAAAATATTGCTAAAGTAGAACTTGGCCCCGATATGCGCCGAGGTATTGCTGAACTTAATGGAGAAGGTGAAGTAACAGGCGGCATTGTGGTTGTGCGCTTTGGTCAGAATGTTAGTGATGTAATTGAACGAGTTAAAGCTAAACTCAAAGAGGTTAAAACCTCACTGCCAGAAGGAGTTGAGGTTGTAGTAACTTATGATCGTTCTGATTTAATCAATAGAGCTATTGATACACTCAAACATACACTAATTGAAGAATTAATTATTGTTAGCATTGTTATCTTAATCTTTCTATGGCATTTTCCTAGTGCAATTATTCCTATTGTTACAATTCCAATAGCTGTTATCTTAGCGTTTATCCCTATGTACTCGACAGGGATAAGCTCAAATATAATGTCATTAGGAGGAATAGCTATTGCAATTGGTGCAATGGTTGATGCTGCTATTGTTGTTGTAGAGCAGACTCATAAGAAACTTGAACATTGGGAAGCAACAGGGCGGCAAGGTAGTTCAGCTAGAGTGGTAATTGATGCAGTTAAAGAAGTAGGAGGGCCAAGCTTCTATTCACTACTTGTTATTGCAATTTCCTTTATGCCAATATTTGCCCTTCAATACCAAGAAGGAAGGCTATTTAAGCCATTAGCATTTACAAAAAACTTCTCAATGGCAATTGCAGCAGTGCTTGCAATCACTCTTGATCCAGCATTGAGGCTGTTATTGATGAGAACGGAAGAATTTAAGTTTAGACCTAGATTCTTAGCTAAGATTGTTAATTCAATTGTAGTAGGAAAAATTCATAGTGAAGAGAATCATCCTATTAGCCGCCCATTAATGAGAATCTATCACCCTATTGTAAAGTTTGTACTTAATTATAAATGGGTAGTTTTATTTCTAGCTCTACTAGCAGTTTTAGCCACAATACCGATATTTCAAAAGCTAGGCTCAGAGTTTATGCCTCCGCTTAATGAAGGCAGTATTCTATATATGCCAATTACTTTGCCTGGAATATCGGTCACAGAAGCAGATAAATACCTTCAGATTCAAGACAAGCTTATTAAACAGTTTCCAGAGGTTGAAAGCGTTTTTGGAAAAATTGGTAAGAGTGAAACTTCAACTGATCCTGCTCCATTTAGCATGGTAGAAACTACTGTAATTTTGAAACCAGAAAAACAATGGCGCAAAGTTAATCAAAAGCGTTGGTATTCAAATTGGGCACCTGAAGCTCTTAAACCTCCTCTAAGAAAGTTCTGGCCTGAAGAGCGAGCAATGAAATGGGAAGAGCTTATTGATGAGATGGATAAAGCCGTTCAAATACCTTCATTTGCTAATGCATGGTTGTTTCCTATACGTACCCGTATAGATATGATTACTACAGGAGTGCGAACCCCTATTGGTATCAAGGTTTTAGGCCCAGATCTAAATACTATTGAAAAAATAGGCTTAGAACTAGAAAAGACTTTGCAGACGGTGCCAGGAACTCGTAGTGCATTCTTTGAACGTGTAACAGGAGGCTATTACATAGACTTTCAAGTAAAAAGAGAGGAAGCAGCGCGTTATGAACTAAGCGTTGGAGAAGTTAACGACATTATAGAGTCAGCTATTGGTGGAAATACTGTTACAACTACTATTGAAGGAAGAGAACGTTATCCTGTTAATGTTAGGTATGCAAGAGAACTAAGAGATAATTTAACTAAATTAAGCCGTGTTTTAGTTCCAACTCCAAGTGGGGCACAAGTTCCCTTAATTCAACTTGCTGATATTAGATTGCAAACTGGCCCACCAATGATTAAAAACGAGCAAGGGTTTTTAGCAGGATTCCTCTATGTAGATGTTGCTGGGCGAGATATGGGTAATTATGTTGATGAGGCTAAACGAATTGTAGCAGAGAAAGTTAAATTACCTGCTGGATATAACTTAATCTGGAGTGGACAATATGAATATTTACAAAGAGTAATTGAACGACTTTGGATTGTCGTTCCTATCACACTTTTAATCGTTTTCTTGCTACTTTACTTCAACACAGGCTCACTTACTAAAACCATTATCATTTTATTAGCAGTGCCTTTTTCTGCAATAGGAGCAATCTGGTTTCTTTACTTTTTGGACTATAACATGAGTATAGCTGTTTGGGTTGGGTTAATTGCTTTGTTAGGCGTAGATGCTGAAACAGGGGTATTTATGTTGCTCTACCTTGATTTAGCTTATGAAGAAAGAAAGGCTAAAGGTAAAATGAAATCCATTGAAGATCTTAAAGAAGCAATAGAAGACGGAGCAGTAAAAAGACTAAGACCTAAGGTAATGACTGTAGCAGTTATGTTTATGGGACTTGTGCCTATTATGTGGTCAACTGGTGCTGGCTCAGATGTAATGAGAAGAATTGCTGCTCCTATGATTGGCGGCATTTTTACATCATTTATTCTAGAGTTATTAGTCTATCCTGCCATCTATGAGCTATGGAAAGGCTTTGAAGTAAAAAGATTAGCAAAACAAGAGGAGGTAACTAGGCTAGATGAAATTAAATGTTAGACTATTTGATTTTTATACTTTTACTTGGTTACTTGTTCTTTGCTGTTACTTAATGTCTTCTAAGGCTATGGCTCAAGATACTAAACCTATAGATGTGCAAAAGCAGATGGATAGCCATTTTGAAAGGATTTTAGAGCAAGCTGACCATCAACTTGAAGTTGCTCAAATAATGGCTCAAGCAAAAAGGTTTTATCAGGAAGGAGAAACTCTTTATAAAAATGGAAATTTTGCTGAAGCAGAGGGAAAATTTACTAGTGCAAAAGAAGTGTTCTTATCAATTGACGAAGAAACTTTCTACAAGGCTAGTTTGCATAGTTATTTTCTAGAACTTTCTCAACAAGTAGCTGAATTAAAAGCCATTTCCCCGCCAACTACAGAACTTTTACTAGCTAATGATAATCAATATATTCAACAGTTTATCAGCTATTTTCAAGGGAAAGGCCATAAAAACATTGAAGTAGCTTTTACTAGACTTAGCAAATATGAAGCAATGATGCGAAAAGTATTTCAAGAAGAAGGTGTGCCACAAGAGCTAATTTATACAGGGTTGGTTGAAAGTGCTTATAACCCTCAAGCAGAGTCTAACGCTGGAGCAATGGGTATTTGGCAATTTATTCCTGCTACAGCAAAGCGTTATGGGCTTAGACAAATAGGAAGTGTTGATGAACGCATAGATCCAGAAAAATCAACTCGTGCTGCTGCTTGTTACCTTAGAGATCTTTATGGAATGTTTGGAGATTGGAATTTAGCTCTAGCTGCTTATAACGCTGGAGAATATAGGATTTTGCGAACAATAGAAAAAACAGGAATAAAAGATTTTTGGCAAATGAGCTTAAAAGGACTGCTACCACAAGAAACAGCCAATTATGTTCCTACAGTACTAGCCGCAATAGCTATTGGAAAACAAGAGTTTGAAAGAAAAGTAAAAAGGTAATTAATATGGAAAAACTGATAATGGGTATATTTTTAACTTTAGTACTAACTATAAGCCTAGTTTCTATTGTTTTCGCTCAAGAACCAGAAACAACAGAATTTACTTATAGCGTCGAGCATAATCACGCAGTAGGTATAGGCAAAGGCGAACTGCGTATTACCAAGAATGGAATTGAATATCGTGGAGAAAGTAAAAACGAACCTGAACACAGTCGTAA
This sequence comes from Blastocatellia bacterium, assembly GCA_039812885.1. GTDB lineage: Bacteria > Acidobacteriota > Blastocatellia > Chloracidobacteriales > JADJPF01 > JADJPF01. Next base: position 9,122 of record JBDIBI010000018.1, on the reverse strand, counting down.
TTGGCAAGATACAGATATAAAAAGGATTGAAATTAATAAAAAAGAACTACGTATAGTAATTTATGAAGAGTCTCGTTTACCAATTATTCCTCGAAAAGCTCCGTTCACGGACGGCAAATCAATCAAAGTTGACAATGAGCATGATTATCTTTTCCGTTTACAAAATGGCGAAATTACAGAAGAGATAGCAACAATGCTACTTGAGAGATTTCAGCGACCAATTGCTAGTAGTGTTATTCCAGAAAAATCTAGAGAAACCTTACAACCAATTTTTGAAATACCTGTATTTCATCGCCATCTCAGAGGTGGTGTTTCAGGTGTTTTACGCGTCTATCAAGAATTTGTGATTTTTGATACAGAAGTAGAAAACCAATCTCGTTACTGGCGTTACTCAGATATTAGGGATATTGCTAGGCTTGGAAAATACAAGTTTGAATTAGCCACTTATGAAGGACAAGTAGTAACGGATGGAAAAACCTACATTTTTGACCTTAAACGCCCTATGACAGATAAGGAATATGATAACTTGTGGCACAAAATCTACATCTCTTTCTAAATTTTAGTGTTCCATTTTGCCAGGACGTAACCTGATAAAGAAATGTGTCCCTACGGGATTAGCACCATAAACTCTAGCTAAAGCTCTAGGCTGATCGTAGAAAGTAAGATCTACTTCTACTAAGCAATGCATAGGTATATTGCCTATCTAGTATTAAATTGATTGACTGAATGACTCATTCAGTTTATAATGAATATATGAAAAAACTTGAACCAGATTTACGATTAAAAGAATTAATTCGTTGTGCAACAGAAGTCTTTTGTACATACGGTTACAAGCAAACACAAATGACAGACATTGCTAAAGCAATGGGCGTAGCAGCAGGAACTCTTTACCTTTATGTAGAAAGCAAAGAAGCACTTTTTGATTTTGCTGTAAGGTATGGAATGGAAAATGGTATTGAACAAATACCTTCTAGTCTTCCTATTGCTACTCCCAAAGCAGGATCAACCATAGCTTACTTAAAGAAAATACTATCAGAACAAGCTCAATGGCCTAAATTAGCAGAAGCTTTAACAAAAACACAGTCAGAAAATCCTCGCAAAGAATTATTAGATATTATTCAAGAACTCTATTCACTTATGTTGGGCAAGCGTTGGGGGCTATTTCTAATTGCTAGGTCAGCAGTAGATTTCCCTGAACTTAGTGAAATTTTTATCAGTAAGCTACGCAAAAACCTTCTTAAGGACTTAACCAAATATATTAAATCTCGTGTTGAGGCAGGGCAGTTTTTTGTAGTGGCTAATCCTAGTATTTCAGCAATATTTTTAAGTGAAACAATAGTTTGGGCTGTTATCCATCGTATGTGTGACTCAGAGTTTCGTCTACTTTCAGAAGAACAACTTAATACTACTGTTGTAACAGCATTAGCTAATTCATTTATTTCACCTTCTAGTTAGCTTATTTACAGAAGGTTTATTAGTAATTAATTTATGGAAGAAAACATAACTAGTCTTTATAGCAAAAAAGTATCAGAGTATGAATGGTTTGTCTCATCGTTTCTTTATCCTCAGGGGCTAGGAGCATTTTTTAAACAGTGGGGTTTACTCAAATCTAACTTAAGGATTTTAGACGCAGGTTGTGGAACAGGAATAGTTAGCTTATCACTTATAGAAGCACTCCATAGCTGTAAATACTCATATAAATCAATAGATGCATTTGATTTATCACCTTCTATGCTTGCTCGCTTTCAGAGTAAATTAGATAAAGGAAAAATAGATAACGTTACTTTGTGCCAATCAAATGTGTTAGAACTCGAAAACTTGCCTCAAAAATGGAAAAACTACGATTTAATAGTTTCTGCTTCAATGCTTGAATACGTTCCAAAAGATAAACTAATTACTGCTCTTTCAGGGCTTAGGTCATTACTTTCAAAACAAGGCACTTTCTTGCTTTTTATTACTAAAAGGAATTTCCTTATGAGTTTTCTTATTGGACATCTTTGGGCATCAAATTTATATTCTCGCCAAGAACTAAGAGAAGCTTTTTCCTTAGCAGGTTTTACGGAGATTACTTTCAAAAAATTTCCTCTTTCATTCAAATGGTTAGATTTGTGGGGATATATAATTGAAGCCCGTTAAGGCATTATAAAGTGGTAACCTACTATGGAAAATCACAGCATTAATTTCTTTGATACACAATTTCAAAGTCAAGTAAATAAAGGTGATTTTAGTCTCAACCCTTTTGAGCAATTAGCACTTCCTTTTCTAAAAGGTAAAATTCTTGATTTGGGCTGTGGTTTGGGAAACCTTGCTATAGAAGCAGCGCGACAAGGTTGCATAGTGCTTGCACTAGATGCAAGTAAAACTGCTATTGAAAGGATCCATAATGTTGCTGCTACCGAAAACTTGGCAATTAAAGCTGAACTTACCGACCTTTCAACATATAAGATTTCTGAGAACTATAATGTAATTGTTTCTATTGGGTTACTTATGTTCATGGAAAAATCTAAAGCCTACGAAATGCTTAACAACATTAAACTACATGTTGGGTCAGGAGGGTACGCAATCATAAATGTGTTGATTGATACCACAACCTACTTAGATATGTTTGCTCTAAATAATTTCTATCTATTTGGACATAACGAACTGCAAGAGCAATTTGCTGGATGGGAGATAGTTGAATCTCAATATGATAATTTTGAAGCCCCTAACTCAAGCATCAAAGCATTCACAACTTTGGTGACACGCAAACATTAAATCTACTAACTATCGTCAATACCTCTGGTTATGAGCTTGGATATTATGTTATTAATGCACTTATAGTTGTTGAATTATCAAATGTTAACCAATCAATAACACTTATATGATAATACTAAATGTTGTCTGGTCAGAGTCTAGTAACTTAACTCTTTGGGCTGAAAGCTTACTGCTTTTTGAGCAATTTCTAGCTAAAAGAGAAAAACTAAAAGACAAAGCTGCTAGCAAAACCACAAAAAAACAGCCTGAACCGGCTGAACATCCGTTTGTTTGCTCTACAAATTCAATATCAGAAATATTGGGGTTATTTTTACAAATAGACAGCAAGGTTTCCATTAGCAAAAGCACTAATAAGGGTAAAGAGGTAACTACTTTATTTTTACCAACTAGCGATAATTTACCACAACCTTCTCATCCATTATTCAGAGATTTAATTCCTCAGCACAAACCAAAAGATTTATCTCCTTGGATCGTACCAGCACTAGAATTAAAAAGCACTTTAGCTTTAGAGTTTTTGTTATCGCTTCCTAACAAAGCACCAACAGGAATTATCTTTAGCGATTCTTTGTTGTTTTTTAGCGAATTAGCCAAGTTCGCGCTTAAGTTAGTAGTTCAAGGAAAAATCCTTCCCACACTGGAAAAAAGACAAGATAGCTTTTTTGCACGTTGGCAACCTGTAGTTAATACTGATGCGGAACTACTTGAAGCAAAACAATTAATGGAATTAATGCCGCTTTCTCTTTGTTGGATAATAGGAACACCAAAACCAACAACTTCTATTACAACAATTTTTCAGCTAGCTTTAGAAAGTCTAGTGGATGGGCTAGTTAGGCAAACTTTAGCCGGAAATAAGTTTTTCACTACCAATAAAAAATACTCTTCAGTACATCAAGAATGGTTAACTGCTCTACTCTCAGAACCTCAAATAGTTGCTGATAAAGCAGAGCTAAATTCATTCTACAAAGTTGTTACTGATTGGCATCATTCTGCTTTTAAGGCTACCGTAGGCCAACTACGCACTTGTTTTCGCCTTTCTGAGCCTCCTTCTGATGATGAAAGCCTTGAACCCAAACAGACTCGCAAAAAAACTACTGATAAATCCATTGACAAAGCTACAGATAAAGGCCAATGGAAAGTAGAGTTTCTCTTGCAAGCAATGGACGATAAAAGTTTGTTAGTACCTGCTGAAAATGTCTGGAAAACTAAAGGCAAAGTGCTTAAGTTTTCTTCTAGAGAGTTTGAAAACCCTCAAGAAAGATTACTAACAGATCTTGGTAAATCAATTCGTTTATATCCAGAATTAGAATCAGCCTTAAAAACAGCTAGGCCAGTTTCATTATCCCTAGATACATCAGGAGCTTATAAATTTTTACGAGAAGTGATGTTACTCCTTGAGCAATCTGGTTTTGGCGTATTAGTCCCTAGCTGGTGGAATCGTCCATTACTACGACCAGGAGCAAAACTTTCTGCTCAACCTAAAAAAAGTAAAGGTACTGGCACAAATTTACTTGGTTTAGACGGGATTTGTGAATACCAATGGAAGCTTGCCATTGGAGAGCAAGAAATTTCTTACGAAGATTTTCTTAAACTAGCTAAATTAAAAGTCCCATTAGTTAAAATACGTGGACAATGGGTTGAGCTTAAAGCTGAGGAAATACAAGCCGCAATTGCCTTCTTTGAAAAGAAACACTTGTCAGGAGAAATGTCTGTTAATGAAGTTCTGCGTGTAGGCTTAGGCTTAGAAAGTGAAAAAATAGGCGTTCCTGTAGTCGGTTTTGAAACTTCTGGTTGGTTAAAAAATTTACTGACTGAAAACAATGAGCAAAAACTAAATGAACAAAAAGCTCCAAAAGGCTTTGTGGGTAAGCTGCGACCATATCAAGAAAGAGGTTTATCTTGGTTAAGCTTCTTACACCAGTTAGGAATGGGAGCTTGTTTAGCTGATGATATGGGTTTAGGAAAGACTGTTCAGCTATTAGCTTTACTTATGCTAGATTATCAAAGCTTAGGTAAAAAAGCTAACCAACAACATCCACCTACATTATTAGTCTGTCCAATGTCAGTAGTAGGAAATTGGCAAAGAGAAGCATCTCGCTTTGCTCCAAGTTTGAAAGTGCAAGTTCATCATGGGGCAGAGCGTCTTACTGACAAAGAGTTTGTAGAAGAAGCACAAAAAGCAGACATAGTGATTACTACTTATGGTCTAGCTACTAGAGACCAAGCATTATTATCAGAAATCACTTGGGGAAGACTCGTTTTAGATGAAGCACAAAACATTAAAAACCCTGATACTAAACAGACTAAAGCTATTCGTAGTTTTGCTGTTCAAAGCAGAATTGCATTAACAGGCACGCCCGTGGAAAACCGATTGTCAGAACTATGGTCAATTATGGAGTTTCTCAACCCAGGACTACTAGGTTCAGCAAGCAACTTTGGCAAACAATTTTCTACTCCAATAGAACGTTACAGAGACAAAGAAAAAGCTACTTTACTTAAGCAACTAACACAACCATTTATTCTACGTAGATTAAAAACAGATAAAAGTATCATTCAAGATCTACCTGAAAAAATAGAAATGAAAGTCTTTTGCAATCTTACATCTGAACAAGCTTCACTCTATCAAGCAGTAGTAGATGAAATGATGCAAAAGATTGAAAAAAGTGAAGAAAAAAGTATTGAACGTAAAGGCATGGTTTTAGCTACATTGATGAAACTAAAACAGGTTTGTAATCACCCTGTACAAATGTTGCAAGACGGCTCAAGTGTAGCAGAGCGTTCTGGTAAATTAGCTCGCCTAGAAGATCTTATAGACGAGATTTTAGCTGCTGGGGATAGAGTACTTTGCTTTACTCAGTTTGCTGAAATGGGAAAGATGTTGAAAATCCATCTACAGGAAAAATTTGGCTGTGAAATCCTCTTTTTACAAGGCTCTACTAGTAAAAAAGCTCGTGATCAAATGGTGACTAGATTTCAATCAAGTACCGGGCCAGCAATTTTTATCCTTTCACTAAAAGCAGGTGGTGTAGGGCTTAACTTAACAGCAGCACAACACGTTATTCATTTTGATAGATGGTGGAATCCTGCTGTAGAAGCACAAGCAACCGATCGTGCTTTTCGTATTGGGCAAACTAAAAATGTCCAAGTAAGAAAGTTTGTATGTATTGGTACAATTGAGGAAAAAATAGATTTGTTAATTGAACAAAAGAAAGAACTAGCAGACAATATTGTTGGTACTGGAGAAGGCTGGTTAACTGAGTTATCAAATGCGGATTTACACCAACTTGTTGCTTTATCAAAAGATGCAGTTTCTGAGACCGTTGCTAAAACTTCTACAACAAGCAAGAAGGCAAAGCCAAAGAAAGCCTCAAGCTAATCAAGCTAACTAGGAGAAAATTATGTGGGATGATTGGAGAAATTCATATTCTGGGCCACGTCCAGCAAATGGTATAAAAGCTAAAAACCAAAGAGGCGCAATAGGAGAAACTTGGTGGTCAAAACGGTTTTTAGAAGTGTTGCACTCATTTCATATGGGAGCGCGACTAGATAGAGGCCGTAGTTACGCCCGTAAAGGACAAGTCTTAAATATAGATATAGAATCAGGACTAGTAACAGCCAAAGTGCAAGGTTCAAGCTCAAGACCTTATAAAGTTGAAATAAAACTAAAAGAGTTGTCTAAAAAAGAATGGGAGCAAGTGGAAAAAGCTTTAGTAGAAAGAGCAATATTTTTAGCTAGCTTACTGGCAGGAGAAATGCCTAAAGATATTGAAGAGGCATTTAAAGAAGTAAAATTATCGTTATTTCCTAGTCGCGTATCAGATCTTAAGACAGCCTGTAGTTGCCCAGACTCGTCAAATCCTTGTAAGCATATAGCAGCAGTCTACTATATTTTGGCAGAGCAATTTGATGAAGACCCGTTTTTACTTTTTACATGGAGAGGGCGCACCAAAGAAGAACTAATTGAAAATCTAAGCCTACTTAGAGGAGTTAGTGCCGATAGTGGTTCTAAAGCTAAAGTTGATAAAGCTGAAGAACAAACTATTTCATCTACAGCTATGCCGCAAGTACCAATACCAAGTCTAAGCGAGAGTTTAAGTAATTTTTGGCAAGCAAGAGCAAGTTTTTCTGAGCTTTCTTTTCAACCAGAAAAAACTTCTGTACCAGATGCAGTAATACGCCAATTAGAGCCATTAAATTTAACGATTGCAGAGAAAAATTTACAAGAAATCTTTTTAGAAATATATAAAAATTTATCAAATAAAGCTTATGAAAAAGCTTTCAATAAATAATATTGCAATAAAATGAAAACTTTTGAACAGTTACAACAAAAACTTTCATCAATACCCGCTACAGCAGCTTGGTATTTAGCAGACTTAGGAGAAGCAAAAGGAAAACAAGAACTTTTTACCAAACAGTCTCCTCAAAAACTAAAAGTACTTAAAGAGCATGCGTTAATTGAAAGTGCAGTTTCTTCAAATAGAATTGAAGGTATAGAGATAAATGAGTCTCGTATTGCAACTGTGATATTTGGTCAATCTCTTTTACAAGATAGAGATGAAGAAGAAATTCGTGGTTATAGAGATGCACTAAAACTCATTCATGACAAAAGCAATAAATTGCCTTTAACAGAAAAAACGATTAAGGAAATTCACTATCTAACAAGAGCAAAAGTTGGGGATGCTGGCGAGTATAAAGAGCGTGAAAGCAATATTATTGAAAAATATCCTGACGGTAGACAAAGAATAAGATTTCAAACAGTTAGTGTTGCCGATACTCCTAACTATCTAAGTAAAACCATAGAATTATGGCATCAATCATTAAAAGAAAATTGGGTTCATCCACTTATCGCCTTAGCAGCCTTTAATCTGGATTTTCTTTGCATACATCCATTTCGTGATGGGAATGGAAGAGTTTCTAGGCTGTTGTTATTACTACAGTGCTATCAACTAGGTTACGAGGTAGGACGTTACATAAGCATTGAGAGATTAATTGAGCAAAATAAAGAACGTTACTATGAAACTTTATATCTTAGCTCACAATCTTGGCATGAAGGTAAAGCAGATATTTGGCCGTTTACTAACTATTTACTTTATATACTAAAACTTGCTTATCAAGAATTTGAAAAACGAATAAACCAAACTTCTTCTCCAAAAGGTTCAAAAAGAAGTTTAGTGGAATCTACCATAGAATCCTATACTGACAATTTTACTTTAGTTGAGTTAGAAAGAGCTTGTCCAGGAGTTAGTAGAGATATGATTAGAACTGTTCTTAAATCTCTAAGAAAAGCTGGCAAAATTGAGTGTTTAGGGCTTGGCCCTAATGCAACTTGGCAAAAAAGAGAGTAATACCCTGAAAAGAGGGTAATAAAGAGGGTATTATCTTTAATAACTTCATATTCAAACATTACCTAAATTATATTGAGAAAGCATTTTTAAGCAGCATTAAAATATCTATAAGTAGAAGGTTCAGTAACGTTAATAAAAATGTTGGGCTTTTGACCATCCTTGATAGAAGCAATACGTTTAATAACAGATTCCTTAAAAAGCTGACTATCTCTTTCTTGTATAGTTTGGATAAAACATAAACGAACAAGAGCATCAGATTGTGCGCCTATAGGCTGTGAGCCTTTTTCCCAACGAACTACTGTTGCATCTGACACTTTTAAGAGTTTTGCCCAATCTTTTATCTTATAGCCTAATTCTGTTCTAATAAACCTTACCTCTTTTCCATTTAGTGGAGTGTCTGAAAGGGTTACGGCTAAAGCCATTAATTTATGTACTTGCATTATTCTTGGGATTATTACTGATTTTTCCTTACATTGTTTGCACTCCCTTACCTCTGTGTTTTCCAAATACACATTATCCAACCCAGACTCTTTATAATTATAAATTTGGTTTGACAAAACTTCTGTTTGTCCTCCACACAAATCACAGTTGAAATACATGTTATTTTTACTCCTAATTAACTAGCTTTAGAATACAGTTACAACTACTAAATGAAATGCATCTACATAAATTACAGTTATTGCTGTTAACTCATCTCCAACATTATCAATACCTTCCACTTTATACTTCCAGTTTTTTTAAGTTTCATCCCATTCTGCTTCTCTTTTGACCTCTCCATCCCACAAAACTTTTATAATGTCTGTTGGCCTGACATCGCGTTTTGGCAGTTTAGCTGGTTTATTCATATTAAAGCTTGCTTCTTTCAAGCTTCTTTTATTTATATAATATACTAATACATTGATAAAATATCAATTAAGCTTGATATTTTATATTTCACAAAACATATTATTTAATTTAGTTATATCGAGAAAGCATTAGAGTTAACAGAGTTATCTTTTTCTTTTTTGAAAGTAGCTGAGTAGTTGT
>JBDIBI010000017.1:0-143289 GCA_039812885.1 Blastocatellia bacterium | reverse complement strand
GACTATGCCTATTCCTAATTGGGGGCTTGCTATGCATCAGTTTGCTATCATTTTTGATTCAAGCGTTCCTTTATTTGTTAGGTAACAATTTTTACTTACACAATTTATTTGACACCTCCTAATCCAAAGTTTTTTACCCTCATACAAAGATTGAAGGTACTTTATAAACTCTACAGTATTTTTCCCATTACCAGTATCAAATTGCATAAAGTGGAAATCTTTGGTTAATATGTTAATAGCTCCATAATATGTCTGCTTTTCTTTTTTATTAACTATGTCTACTTCTATTTGTTCATTGCGTTTACCCCATACATATCCTAAACAATCTCCCCATAATAAATGACTTTCATCTTCCATTAATACTACTATTTTTCCTTCTTCAATTTCTTCTTTATTTTCCAATAGTTTTTTTTTATTTCTTCTCTTTTTGTTAACACTATTTCCATATCTGTCTTTGGGTTTACTGCTTCACTTTTATGATAACTCATTCCTGCTTCTTCCATTAATTCATAGTATGATTGCTTTGATTTATATATTATTTGGTATTGTTTCTCTATATATTCTATTAATTCTTCTATTTTTATGTGTTCTTTTTTTACTATCCATTCTATTATTTCTTTCTCTTGTTCTTGTGTTAAATATCTTGCTTTTCCTTTGTATGTTAATTTTAGTGCTTCTGCTCCATTTTCTTCATACTTTATTTTCCATTTACTTACCCATTGTATGCTTACATTAAGCAATTTACTTATATCTTCTGGCTTAATTTCTTCTCCTAGCATTTTTATACATATCGCTCTTTTTACTTCTCTCACGTCTTTTGATTCATTTATTATTTCGTCTATCGTTTCCATTATATTGTTTTCCTTTTTATTCTCTATTATTACATATTTCATTTAGGAAAACTATATTGCTTGATGATTCAATTCGTTTGGCAAAAATAGCCGAAGAGGCTGGTGTTACTGTGGAACTAGAAGTTTGGCAAGATATGTGGCATGTATGGCACGCTTTTGCAGATAGGATTGTAGAGGGACAACAGGCTATCGATAAGATAGGAAGATTTTTACGTTCTTAGGACGATTAGTTTCATAGTAGTAAAATTTTTTGTGCACATGTTAAAGCTTTTCAATAAAGTTACTTAAAGCTTTAACATAATCAGGCCAATTAGCTATTAAAATAGTGTTGTGGTCGCCCTGTTCAAATATAAGTAACTCCTTAGCGCCACCACAAGATTTATAGTTGTTTTCTGCATGATAGAGAGGGATAAGTGTATCTTGCCTTGTGTGCATAATAAGCACAGGACTAGTGAAACTATTTAACTTATTTTTGTGGTCAAACATCTCTGAAATTATAGTACTTAGAACATCTGTTGAGGTATTAAGTTCTTCAATAGTTACACGTTTTAAGATTCTTTCAAGCACATCATAAATTCCGCTTTCAATAATTAGACCTGCTATTTTAGGATAGCGATATGCAAAATCAATAGCTGGTATTGAGCCTAATGAACGAATACAACAAGCCTTTCTTGAGGTTGATTTATTGAAGCAAAAATATAATCTATATCTCTTAAGAGTTTACTCATAGAAGGACTACCAGTAGATGCACCATAACCAGGGTATTCTGCTAAAAAGAGGTTAAGTCCTAGTGAATTCACAAGTTCACAAAAATCTGGAATATAATCAGCAACAATTTCTCCATTTCCATGAAAATACACAAGAGTTTTTGCTTCTGGGTAGGTAATTTCTTGATAACAAGCCAATTTATATTCACTGCAATCAACATAAAATGCTCCATCAAGCTCTTGCTTACGTGGAAAAAAGTATCTTTGAGATAACAATGGATTATCTATTATTTTATACAGATTATCTTTATTCATAGTTCAAGCTAATTTCTTAATAGTTTTTTGTTAACTGATAATAACAATTTTTATTTTGGCATTGCTAATTCAATACATTCTTCTGTCCATCTAAGTTCATAAAGTTAAACCAAAAAATTTTGATTTACTATAAGCTTTGCTTTTTCAATTAGTTACTTTTTATAGCATCTTATCATAGCTACTTTTAGTTGATCAATCTACGTGGTTGCAACAGTAAAAGTTTTGCCTGAAATATCCATCTCACTACTTCAATGATCAACGTGAAGAATTAAATTGGATAAAAAAATGCTTATGAAAGATAACATTAAACTCACTCGCAAAGAGTTTGGGATATCGGATGTAGCACTAATGCAGGAAGCTAAAAGTTCCTAAACCATATAAAGGATATTGGCAGCAACTTGCAGCAGGTCATCATGTTAAAAAGAAGGTACTTCCTCGGATTAAACGTGGTGAGGTGAAAGATACATTAGTAATTTTGCTTTGTGGTGGTGATAAGAAAAGTAAAAAACAACAATCACAAGACATAGAAGATGCAAAAAGCTTTTGGCAAGATTACAAAGCTAGAATGGAGGAAAAGAAAGATGGGTAAAGCATCTAGACCATACAAAGAACTTTTAATAGAAAGCCTAAAAGACCCAGAACAAGCAGTAGCCTATCTTAATGCTGCATTGGAAGAAGATGAGTAAAAAAAAGTATAATGCTCCCCAAAAACTAGACCATAAAATAAGATAGTGAAAGGAGAAAAGAATAAGGGGAAAAAATGAAAGGGAAAAAAAGCTATAGTAGCAAATGGAAGGCGAAAATAGTATTGCAATAAAGGGGCAAAGAACAATAAATGAGATAGCGAGTGAGTACAAAGTACACCCAACTCAAATAATGAATTGGAAAAAACGAGCTTTAGAGCAATTACCAGAAATCTTTAGTGATAAAAGGCAAAACAAAGCTCAGAGCGATGAGGAACTAAAAAGCAAATTGTATGAACAAATAGGCAAGTTACAAGTTGAACTAGAGTGGTTGAAAAAAAAATCTGGACTTATCAGTTGAGCAAAAACGAGGACTTATAGAAGCACAACACCAAGAAATAAGTCTTAGGAGGCAATGTCAACTCATAGGGTTGTCAAAAGAGAGCCTTTATTATAAAGCTAAAGGAGAAAGTTTAGAAAACCTGGCAATAATGGGATTGATAGATGAAATCTACACAAAGTAGCCTTTTTTTGGAGTAAGAAGAATACAAGTTTTGATAACAAAAGCAGGCTATGAAGTTAATGAGAAACGAATAAGGCGCTTGATGAGAAAAATGGGGCTGGAAGCTCTTTATCCAAAACCAAAATTAAGCCTAAGAGAAAAAGAACTCAAAGTTTATCCATATTTGCTAAAAAATCTTAAGGTAGAGAGAGTAAACCAAGTATGGTCAACAGATATAACATATATAAGAATGAAACTGGGGTTTATATACTTAGTAGCAATACTGGTTTGGTATAGTAGATATGTGTTGGCTTGGGAAGTCTCAAACACTTTAGATACAAGCTTTTGCATATCAGCTTTGGAAAGAGCCTTAAGAGTTGGGAAACCAGAAATATTCAATTCTGACCAAGCAAGCCAGTTTACCAGCAAAGAGTTTACTAAAGTATTACTTGAGCAAGGTATCTCTATAAGTATGGACGGGCGGGGCAGAGCTTTTGACAACATTTTTGTGGAGAGGCTTTGGCGTAGTGTCAAGTATGAGAAAGTTTATATTTCTGATTACGAAAATGTGCCTATGGCTATTGCTGGGTTAGCTAGATATTTTTCTCTTTATAATACACTTCGTCCTCATCAGTCTCTTGGCTATCTTACTCGTGAATCTGTTTATTTTGGTAGTATTTTACTTAGTGATTGATGATTGATGATTGATGATTGATGATTGATTTAAAGACTAAAAATTTGATGATGATTTTTCTTTTTTTCTTACTATCTTAATTTGACTGATTTTTGCTCTAGACATTGGGACGTACTATAGAAGTACAGTAACAGAAAAACTGCTATTTAGTTAAAAGATTGATTTTTTAACTAAATAGGTATAAGCTTCATAACACGAAGTAACTCTTAAAAATAAAGGGGTCAAGATGCCACTAGATCAAAACCAAGCAACTCAACTAGCGATGAAAGACCTAAGTAATAGATTGGGAGTTGCTGAAACTCAAGTTAAACTTGATTCTGTAGAACCAACAGAGTATTCTAACGCATGTTTAGATGCAGCAAAAGCTGGCGAGATGTGCGCTCAGATGATGTTGAGAGGCTGGCGGCTAATATTAAGCTGTCAAGGAAATACTTATGAATATCGTGCAGCCAAAAACCAAGTCCGACTATTTAACTTTAATGGTCAAAACTATAAAATATATCCATAGTATATGCTGCTAAAGATAGTTTCCTAACAAGTAAGGAGATGTAATTTTATGAAACGTTCCCCACTATTTCATTTAGCATTAGGAACATTAATAATCATTTTTGCTTATATTGGTGGCGTAATTAACCACCAACCATCTTGCCAAAATATGAGTAATTCAGAATGGAAATATAATCCATCTCAAATACCTACTATTACCACAGAAAAAACACCTTTAGATAAATCATTAGGACTACCTCATAACTATGATTTGATTGTTAAATTCAAAGAAGGTACTCCTCAATCAATTATTAGTAGATTTCTTGGAACACTCAACATTAATACATTACGCACTTACAGTGAAATCCCTTCTCTTTCATTTATTTCTGTAACAACATCAGAAAACTTAACTTTAGATGACATTATTGCTAGCTATAAAGCAAATCCTAATGTTGAGTATGTAGAACCTAACTTTCGCTATATGGTTGATGCTCCTAGCTCTACAAAAAAATCTCCTGTAATACCTAATGATCCATATTTTGAATCTTTATGGGGAATTAGTAATGTTGGGCAAGAAATAAATAACAAACCTGGTGGAGTCAATGGAGTAGATATCAACGTATTAAAAGCTTGGGAACTAACCACTGGTGATGATCAAATAGTAGTAGGAGTAGTTGATACTGGTATTGACTATTCTCACCCTGATCTCAAAACTAATATGTGGGTCAATGACAAAGAAATTCCTAATAATGGTATAGATGATGATGGTAATGGAGTTATTGATGATGTTTATGGATATAATGCTGTTGCCGATAATGGGGATCCAATGGATGACAATGACCACGGAACACATTGTGCTGGAACTATAGGTGCCGCAGGTGACAATGGCGAAGGCATTGTTGGAGTCAATTGGAAAGTCAAATTAATGGGACTTAAATTTTTAGCTGCTGATGGTAGTGGGTCTCTCAATAATGCATTGGAAGCTATCAACTATGCTATTGAAATGAAAAAACGTGGTGTTAATATTCGCATCCTCTCTAATAGTTGGGGTGGTGGTGATTATTCCAAAGCTTTACACGATGCAATAAAAGAACTAAATAAACAAGGTATTTTATTTGTTGCTGCTGCTGGAAATAGTGCAACTGATACAGATAGATATCCTCATTATCCTTCTTCTTATCAAGCAGATAACGTTTTATCTGTTGCAGCAATAAATAACCAAGACAACATAGCAAGTTTCTCAAATTATGGAGCAAAATCTGTTCATGTTGGTGCTCCTGGTGTAGATGTGTATTCAACTATTACTGGTAATGATTATGCCTATTTTAGTGGAACATCTATGGCAACCCCTCATGTTTCTGGTGTTGCAGCTCTTATGTTAGCTCACGATCCTAGCTTAACACCTAAAGAAATTATTAATAAGATTGTCACTACAGCAACTCCTGTGACAGCATTAAAAGGTAAAACAATATCTGGTGGTCGTGTAAATGTTTATGATGCAATGACCAAATAAATAACCTTAGAGTACAGGTAGTTTATACCTGTACTCTATAAACTACCTCTCTTGTGCCTAAAGAACGAATAGATAAACTCTTAGTAGAACGTGGTTTAGTTGAAAGTAGGCAAAAAGCCCAAGCTTTAATTCTAGCCGGTCAAATTCTTGCCAATAACCAACTCATCGATAAGGTAGGCCACAAAATTGACACTGCCGCTGAACTTCGAATCAAAGGCGAGCAGTTACGTTATGTTTCTCGTGCTGGTCTTAAATTAGAAGCTGCTCTAAAATCTTTTTCTCTAAATGTTACTGATAAAGTGTGCTTAGATATTGGTGCATCTACTGGCGGATTTACAGACTGCTTACTACAAAATAACGCTAAAAATGTCACAGCCCTAGATGTTGGACATAACCAGTTAGATTGGCGTATTAGACAAAATCCTAGAGTGAAAGTGATAGAAGGTACTAATGCCCGTTATTTAACTAAAGCTGATTTCCCTACTCTATTTGATATAGTTACTGTAGATGTTTCATTTATTTCTTTGACTAAAATCCTACCTGTAATTCCTAGTTTGCTAACTGATGCTGCTGATATAGTAACATTAATTAAACCTCAATTTGAGGTTGGCCCTCAAGAAGTTGGCAAAGGTGGAATTGTTTCTGATCCAGATAAACATGCTAGAGTGATAAAAGAAGTAACTGAAACTGCTATAGCTCTTAGCTTGAAATTTGTTGGAGTTATTCCATCCCCAATCACTGGAATGGATGGAAATCAAGAGTTCTTAGCATATTTTACCAATAAAATAGAAAACACATAATTCATTGATATAACGGAGCTTAGTTATGTTAGATGTAGCAGTTATTGGAAGCGGTGTTGGAGGCTTAACAACTGCTGCACTTCTTGCTAGACGAGGTTTGAATGTAGCTGTTTATGAGCAACATTATATTCCAGGTGGAAGTGCGTCTCATTTCAATCGCAAAGGTTATTCCTTTGATGTAGGAGCATCTCTTTTATATACTCTAGGTAAAACTGGCAAGGCAAATTTCTTACATAAAATTTTAAATGAAATAGATGAGCCTGTAGAATCAATCCTAGACCCAATTCAGATTCATTATCATCTTCCACAAGGTTGGGAAGTTCGTGCACACTATGAGCGAGAGCACTTTTTACAAGAATTAACTGAACTCTTTCCTAAAGAAAAAGATGCTATTAGAAAGTTCTATAACAAACTAGATGACATTTTTGCAATGATGGACAGTTTAGA
Source organism: Blastocatellia bacterium (assembly GCA_039812885.1). Lineage (GTDB taxonomy): Bacteria > Acidobacteriota > Blastocatellia > Chloracidobacteriales > JADJPF01 > JADJPF01. Next base: position 136,291 of record JBDIBI010000017.1, on the reverse strand, counting down.
TTATATTTCTCTAGAAGATGCTCAAGCAGGTATGCGCTTTATGTTTTCCCGTCCGTTTAGTGCTATAAAACTAGCAATCAATTCTTTCAAAGATCTTGGCACATTAGCTCGCAAAAGCTTCCAAGATCCTCTACTTCTTAGGTTTATTGATTTAGAATGCTATAGTTGGGCACTTGTTGGGGCTGATGCTACTCCATTAATTAATGCATCTATTGTGATAGGTGATAGACATGTAGGAGGAGTACGTTATCCAATTGGAGGGGTTAATAAAATACCTTATGCATTAGTTCGAGGTATAGAAAAATTTGGAGGTAAAGTTTTTTATCGTCAAGGAGTAAAGAAAATATTTTGTAAAAATGGCAAAGCTATTGCCTTAGAACTTAAGTCAGGTGAACAAGTTAACGCAAAAGTCATAGTCTCTAATGCTACTATATGGAATACAGCAGAAATGCTTACAGACGAATATGTAGCTCAAAAATTGCTTAAACCATACAAAAAATTTCCTGCATCTAGAAGTTTTTTTAGTGTTTTTTGTGGTGTGCCTAAAGAAGCCGTCCCAGAAAATTATTCAACACATCATATAATTTTAGAAAATTGGGACGAAATGGAAAAAGATGGTGGAACAGTTTACCTTTCTATCCCTTCAGTTTTAGATAAAAGTATAGCTCCTGAGAATTGTCACAATATACATGCCTTTACTGTACATAGTTATACCAGCAGTAAACGAGATAAAGAATATCGTGAATGGAAAGAAGTTAGGGCAAAAGCTTTATTAAAAAGGCTTCCACTGCATGCTGAGCCTTATTTTTGTATTTCTGCTAGTCCTGCAACTAATGAAAGATATTTAGCTAGAAAACAAGGTAGTTATGGCCCAATGTTTACTAATGGAAAAGATTTGTTATTTAAGCCCAAAAACTTAACCCCATTAAAAAATCTTTATTGTGTAGGAGATAGTTGTTTTCCTGGTCAAGGAGTAAGTGCAGTTGCAGCTTCAGGCGTTTCCTGTGCAATGTTAATTGCTAAGGAATTTGGAATAAAATGGAATCAATAATCACTGCTCGCAAATTTTATCTTATAGAAGTACTTTTTGCATTTTTTAACCGTAGATCGCTTAGACGGCATTTTAACCAAATTTGGACTAAAAACTTTGAGCAACTTAAAGCCATTGATCCTAATTATCCAGTACTTTTCTTTGCCAATCATAGCTGTTGGTGGGATGGGCTTATTGTTTTTTATATAACTCGTGACCTGCTTAAATTTGATGGTTATTTAATGTCAATAGCTAAACAATTAAGAAAATATAGCTTTTTTCGTTGGATAGGAGCATTTTCTATAGATCGTGAATCTCCTATAAGTGCTTATAGGTCACTAGAATACACTGTTTCTCTGCTAAGTACAAAAAATAAACAAACTCGTGCAGTTTGGATTTTTCCTCAAGGTGGCTTATTAGCTAATGACACAAGACCTATTGAATTTTTGCGTGGTTTAAGTTGGGTAATTAAACATGTTCCTAAAGTGCAACTTGTATCAGTAGCTTTTCGCTATGAGTTTATTAATGAACAACTTCCAGAAATTTTCTTAACTTTTAATTTATTAGGACAATTGCCAGAAAATGAAATAAAAAAATCTACAGTTCTAAATAAAAAACTAGAAGAAATTTTAACAAAACAACTTGATGAATTAAAAGAAGATGTAATGCAACGCAAAGTAGAAAACTATCAGCCAGCTCTTGGTGGAAAGCTTTCTATTAATATAATGTATGACAAATTTAGAAGACTAATAGGTTTAAAAGAATAACCTCTTTTAGTTACCGACTTTAAAACTTCTTTATCAAACATTAAGACCTTGTCTTTGCCCAAAAAACTATTCATTAGTATCATCTTTTCTTTGTGTAGGCCGAGTAGTACGAATATATAAACGATATGCAATATCATTTTCCTCAGCATCTATACGAGCTAGAGCAACACTACTACCTAATACATTATCAGAAACACGTTTAAATTCATTTCTATTAGGAAAGAATTTCCAATCGCTTCCCCAACCTCTGCAAAGACGGCCTAAGTTTTCTCCAGAGTCTGATTTAATACGGACTTCACCTTTACGACGTAAAGTATAGCGTTTATAAAATTCAAAAGTATCATCATAACTAAGATAGTAATTTTGTGGCAGTAAAAACCAAATTAAGAAGAAAATTAAGCCTGTTAATAGTAAAGCTCCTAATAATAAAAATAATAGTAATCTACCTCCGCTATTTCGCACTGTAGGGTTAATTTCCATTCGCAGTTCATCCATAGTAATTTTTTCTGGACGAAATATTTGTGGAATATCTTCAGCTCCAAAAGCTTTTTTCATTGAGGGAGGAACTTCTAATTTTAGTTCCACATCATCAACTTTTGCCCATAAAACCCCATGCATAGGAAAAGTTTCATCAAAAATATCTGCTAAAAGAGTAGCAAATTTGTTTCGTGATGGGCTAACAGTTACTTGAGGAGTTGTAAACTTAACATTAAAAGCATAATCTGATTTAGCTTTTATATTATTAATTTGATAGGGTTGCTGGGGTGAAAATTGGAATTTATCGCCTGGAATTAAACTAATACTAGCTCTTTCAGGCTTTAGATCTTCAGCACGTAAATTTAACTTAGCTGCTGCAATTGTATGATAGTGAAAATTTGATTTTAAGACTAAATCTACACTTCCACTTAGCGGAGAGTTCTCATCAATTGCGTCTAATTTAAGTTGGTCTTTCAGAGATAATTCTAAAGTGTTTCGTCCTAAGGGTTTCATCTGAAATGCATCTTCACCCATTATTTGAACAATTGAACTTGAACTAACATACTTTTCATCCCATTGTTTTAGTTCTGCTAAAGAAAATGGCTCTTTATCTCCTAAAACAATTCCGTAGATCATCAAAGTAGTTTTATAGTTAATTGGTTCATGAAAAAGAGGATAAGCACTAACCATTTGTACTCTTGGATCAGTAGCTAATAAGCTATAAAACTCCCGTGTATCAGCAGCTTCATTGCTTGAACCACTATCAGCAATATTATCTGTTAGAAGCCATAAAACCGCTTTTTTGCCATTTACTTTGTTTAACACTTCTCTAACAGCATCAGGCATTTTAGTAAAATTAACGTCTTGAGGAGTTTGAGAACCAACTACATCAAGTTTACCAATAGGAGCAAATACATTATTCCAATTAATGTTATTAAATGGTGTTAATGGTAAAACTACATTAGTAACACGATTAAAGGTGATTATTGAAACTTGATCTTCTGGTTTTGCTGTAGCAGCAATATATTTGCGGATAAAATCTTGAAATTCTGGACGTTGATAGTAAAACTTGGCACCGGCACGAGGTGTAGGATAACCATCATACATACTAGCAGAATTGTCAAATAAATAATAAACTTCTGTTTGTGCAAATACAGTATTTAACCCTAAATGAAATATTAGTAAAAATAATATTGATATAAAGGCTGATTTTAATATTTTAATTGAAATCAAAGCGGCAAACCTCCCCATTTTCTGACAAGGTATAAAGTGAATTGCCAGTCACAAAAGCATCATAAATTCTAGAATCATCAATACTAGCATCCTCATTACCCCAACGTTCTAAAGGTTGGGCAGAATTTATCATCAATAATTTTCCTGTACGATGAATTGCCAATAAATTCCCTTTCATATCAGCAAATAAATGTGATGGATCAATATCTTGAGCTATAGATAATAATTCCCCTGTCTGATAGTCAAAGAAAAACAAAGATTGATGTATTGCTAGAATAATTCTTTCTTGAGTTACTATTAAATTATGAACTCCCCGGTTAACTTGGTTTAGTTTTCTCTGGCGAGTTACCTCGTTTTGTTGAACAATTAGTTCTACAAGACGAAAATCTTCTGTAACTGCATAGATTCTTTCATTAATCATTACAGGTTTAACAAAAAAGTAAAATGGAGAATAGTTTATTGGGTTTAGCAATAAATTATTCTCTTGTCGGTCTAAATATAAAATCCTACCTAATCCAGTTTTTAAGTCTTTTGCCCAATAATAGAGCCCTGAAGCATCTAGTGCAGTAATAGGAACAAAATCTGTGGCAACAGATATAGGTTGTGTAGCTAAAGGGTTTTTCCCTATTATTGAATCATAAGAAAGCCTTAATAATGCATATTTGTTTGAATCTATCAGTAAAATTGGGACTTCAATATGATTAATACGACAAGTAATTTCTGTATTAAAAATTGGCCTCCAGTTTTCTAATAAAGGTATTTCTTGTCGATTTTGCAGCCAACGGTTTTCATTTGGATGTATGGAGAAACTTAAAAATTTACGATTGCCAAATAAAATCAATCTATCCCGAAAAATTACTGGTGAGCTAATAGGTTCAAGATATTTAATTGTTGTATATAGATCTTCAATAGTTAATCTACCTGTAGCGGTTTGATAGAGATTTAACTCATTGGAACAATTAGAAATAATACGCAAATTATTATTGCTAGTTAAAATCCAAAGCTTAGCTTGAGAGGAAATCAAAGGAAAAGAATCAGTTCTTTCATTAAGTGAAAGTCTTAGAACATTTAAGAAGTTATTTTTATTAGGGCTAAAAATAGTGGGGGTTTCTTGGCTACGTTTAGCAGAAGGTAGCACACTACCACATCGTCTACAATAAAATCCATCTGCTCTATTAAGAGTTATTTTCTTGTTACGCTGACAAGCTCCACAAACTTTTATTGCAATTCCACACTGATAACAAAAACCTTGATTGGGTTCACATTTATGTCTGCACTGATGATTTGGACAACGGTTCATAAAGATTATTTTGATCCTAGCAGCTAAACAAAGAAACTTTTATTAAGAAATGGTTTTGCCATTTTATCACTTCTGCCAATAACTTTAACTAAAAAGAATAAACATTTCTGTGCTGGTTTATTCATTATTTACCAGACTTTTCTTATAAATATTACATCTATTATATACTTGCTGATTTATAAAAAACCGATGTATATTTTATTTTAGCCAAATATTAAGGAGAAAACCTCTCATGCCATTTTTTAAAATCTTACGTCTTTTATTAATTTCCACTATTCTTCTTACATTTTATCAATCTGTTTTAGCAGAAGAACCAACAATAGTTAAAACAATAAATAATAATGCTGAAAAAAATAACTCTGAAACTACTCCAAATAACTCAAATACAGCTAAACGTGTCACAGTTAATGGAGTAAATATAACTTTTACAAATACTAATGAAGCATTAATAGAAATTAATGGACAATTAGTAAAAATTAATACAATAGCACAAAGTGCTACAGTAGTAGATACTGCTACGGCAACACCTAGCGCAGAAACCCCTGCTGTTGAAAATAATTCAGAAGCTTCAAATAATGTTCCAGCTAACACAGAAAAAGACCAAGCTAAGCCTAAGGAAGATACAACAACAGAGCCTGATCCTGAAGAATATTATGCTTATGAACTAATTAATGTACCTACACCAAAACGCTATGAAAAAGGTGCTTTTAATGTTCACTTTACACATAGATTTTCACAATCTCCTTTTGCTAGATCAGCCTCAGACTTATTTGGTTTCGATAGTTTTTCTGTCTCTGCTTTTGGCTTTACTTATGGCATTACCAATCGTATTTACGCAAAAATTTATCGTTCTCCTTTATTTAGAACAATTGAAATGGGTGGTGGAGCTCAATTATTACACCAAAGCAAATCTGTTCCTGTTAGTGCTAGTATATATGCTAGCGTAGAAGGCACAGATAACTTTAATGAGCACTTTACAACAAATATATCAGGTATGATAGGGCGTTCTATTTCACGTTATGGAGGTGTATTTTTTGCTCCAACTGTGTCATTTAATAACAATCAAATTCCAGGCAGTAATCCAGGAAAGACTGATGCTACAGGTTCCTTTGGATTTGGAGGACAAATCAACTTCCGACCTACAGGAAGTTTTATTGTGGAATTTGTACCTCGTACAGGATACAAAAGCCCTGGTTCTGTTTCAGCAGTAGCATTTGGATTACAAAAACGCACCTATAGACATGTGTTTACATTAACTGTATCTAATGGACAAGGAACGACTACTAGCCAATATAATACTGGATTTGGAAGTATTACAGATCGCAAAGATTTTGCACGAGGTCTAGTAGTTGGCTTTAATATTTATCGCAGATTCTTTTAATTCATTGTAAAGGCAGGGTTTGTCCCTGCCTTTACTTTATTTAATTTAGCTTGAATGTACTTCTATAAAAGTAAGCTCTGGTTTAGAACAAAACCTAACTCTAGGAGCATTTCCACCTTCCATTCCTATGCCGCGGCTAACATAAAGCCAAGTGTTTTTAACATTATAGAGACCTGCTTCATATTTTTTATCAAATTTAGAATGAGTAATCAGCGCACCATAAAAAGGTAAAGCTATTTGTCCTCCATGAGTATGACCTGCACAATATAAATCCACTTGTCCCGCAACATTTTCTATTTCATCAGGATAATGATATAAAAGTATAGAGAAATCTTCTTGAGGTACTTTTTGCAAAAGCTTAGAGATTTTAGATGCTTGTTTTGCAGACACTCCTGTAATCCAAAGAGATACACCATTTATAAGCAATTTCATACTATCAGACTCAAGTTCTATAACATTAGTTCCATCAAAGACATTTAATTCTTGCCAGCGCCAACAATCCCAATTGCCTTTTATAGCAAAGGTTGGAGCTATTTTAGAAACATTAGAAAATAAATCTCTAGCAACCTTCAATCCTTCTGGTGAATTTATAGTATCTCCTGTAAACACAATAAGATCTGGTTTTTCTATTTCAAGATGATGTACTAGTTTGTACTCCAATCTAGTATATGCCTCGCAATGAAGATCGGAAAAATGTGCTATTTTTATCGGTTTTGAACCAGAATGAAATTTTTTGGTAATTAACTTTACATGAGAAATACTTAACCAATAAGGTTCAATATATCCATAAGCAAAACAAACAAGTCCTAAAATAGCTATTACTATTATCCAAATAGAAAAGGATTCCAACAAACTACCTTTAAAGGCAAAATAGCCTAATTTACTCACCACCCACCCTACTATCACAACACTTGCTAAAAAATAAACTGTTGCTATTAGCCCAAGGAGAATTAAAACTCTAAAATTACTTATATGTAATGTTTTCTTATAGTTAGACCATAGTCTAACTAGTTTGAGATAATAAGGAAAAATAAGTTTCTCTTTTCTTTTTTTTATTTTTAACTTAATCATTCTTAATAGAAGCACCGTAATAAGACCTAAAAATTTTTCAGTCTTTTTTTCTTACAGTGTAAAAATATTCTTTTCCCTATTGCAATTACAAAATACTGTACATATAAAAACTATTAAAGGTAACAATTATTGGATTTTATCTTTAATTATATTATGGCAGAAAATGTTGGTTCTTTGTCATAGCAGCCATATTTTATATTTGCTACTTTAATCAACAATTAATTATTAACTCATCTCTTCTCTTTATAAGGATATTTATATGACAAAAGAATTTATAGCACTTATACTATCAACTGTAGTTACAGCTATAGGTATATATAACATCCCATCTTGGAATGGCTTTTTAACAGATATTTGTCTTCAAGCCTCTTTTGCCGCATGTGTCACAATTGCAATACTTTACATCACAAGGTTGTTTGGAAAAAAAGGGATAAAAATTGAGATTAATTTAATGATGTATTTTCTTGCTGCAATGCCAATAGTTTATATAATCAGTTTTTTAACAACTAACGGTCTTAACATTAATGGATGGTTTTTGTTAGAAGTAATTGGACTGATAATTTACACAACCCTTGCACTGCTTGGAGTTAAACATTCTCTTTGGTTTATTGTAATTGGAATTGCTGCACATGGTTTAGTTTGGGATGCTTGGCATTGGTTCTTAAATTCAATATATATACCAAATTGGTATTCTATAGGGTGTTTGCTTATAGATGTAGGATTAAGCTTTTACCTTATTATTCGCATGCAAAGTTGGCTAGCTTATCACAAAGATAATCTAGGCCAAAGTTAATCAATTAATAAAAGAATAAAACCTATTAGTTTTCTGCAACAGAAACCTTCCAAGAATCATAATCATCTTTTGCAAAGTGAAAATTCCCTTCACGATCAAAAGATATCTTATTTTCAACTTTATTTCCAACTATTTCCCTTTGAAATGTTCCTTTTACTTGCGCTTTTACAGGCCAATATTTTTCTTGTTCATTAAAATCACCACGCTGTTTTATCTCAATTGAACTAATTTCAACATTAGTTGCCTTTACTGTATTAGATACAAGATTTCCTATTACCCCACCTAGTTTTGCTTCTACTACCCAATTTGCAGGAAAATCTTGCTTGAGTTTTGAAGTTATTAATAGTTTAGCTTCTTCATCTGAAGGGCCTTGAGAACAAGCTATCTGAAAAAGAGCTAAGCAAAAAACTAATAACAATTTAATATAAAACCTCATTACTTTAATCCTCTCTAGTAATTTAAATTTTAATAACAACGTTGTTATTTAATGCGGTTTAATTCTTCTGCCATAACTTGAGCAGATTGATAACGATTAGTTGGATCTTTTTCCAAAGCTTTCATAATAATAGCTGTTAGTTCTAAAGGTGTATCTTCTCGTAAATTAGAAATTGCTTTAGGTTCAGATTTTGTTATTCCTTCTATTATTTGAAAATAAGTAGAACCATCAAAAGGTAAGATTCCCGCAGTAATCTCATATAATACAATACCTAAAGAAAAAATATCTGATCGACTATCAATTTTTTCGTTACCAGCAGCTTGTTCTGGAGACATATAAGTAACTGTTCCCATTAAAATACCTGGTTCAGTAATATTAGTAGTAGGGTTAAAAAATCTAGGGTCAGAAGATCTAGTATCAAGTTCTTTAAAGTTAGTAAAAATCCCTGGTTTAGCTAAACCAAAATCTAGCATTTTTACCTGACCACGATCATTAAGTAGAATATTAGAAGATTTAACATCTCGGTGAATAATTCCAAAAGAATGAGCTTCAGCTAGAGCCAAGGCTGCTTGTGCACCAATACTTGCAATTTCAGAAAAAGAAAAAGGTTCTTTGCGTAAACGTTCAATAAGAGTTTTTCCATGAACATATTCCATAACAATATAAGGAATATCTTCTATTTCTCCTATCTCATAAATAGTTGCAATATTTGGATGATTAAGCATAGAAGCAGTTTGTGCCTCACGTAAAAAGCGGCGGCGAATTGTTTCATCTGAAGCATAGCGACTTTTTAATAATTTTATAGCTACAGGACGTTTTAGATTTTGATCACGCCCTAGCAAAACTTCTCCCATGCCACCTTTTCCCAAAACTTTCAATATTTCAAACCGTCCAATTTGACTATATTGTTTTATTTTTTCCAACCCATCTTTATTAGCAAATTTTCCTATATTTCTAATCTTACGCATATCTGCATAACTAATAGCAGGATCAGTAGGAGGAACAAACTCATCACTATCATTATTATTTGCAGGATATTCATCAGTAAAATATTTTCCTGGAGGGGTTTCTGTAAATCTAACAGAATTAACTATTGGGGCTGGACTAGAAACACGAGCAATAGCAGAAGCAAAAACACAGGAAAACAACCTAGAGTTATTACCTTCCTCAATAAAATAACCTGCTCGGCGGAGTTCTTCAAAAACATGTTCACGAGCTTTGGATCTAGGTTGATTGTTAATAAAGGAATTAATTACCTCACGTTCTGCTTCACCTATATGCTCCCAAATATAACGAAAATGGACACCTGCTTCATCTAAAAAAGTTTCTTCTATCTTACGATGATCTACTACATTATCTTCTAGAAGATGATCAAAATAGCTAGAGCAAGCCATTTGTAAGAAAAAAGGAAAATAACCTGCTAAAGAAAAAATATCTTTTATATAAGGTTCCAATGAAACTCCAGCAGCACTAGAAGGTTCTCGAATAAGCAAAGTAGCTTCTTCTATAGTAAATGGTCGCAGATATACATTAGTAAATATATTAAAAAAAGGAGAATCTGCTATTTGATCAGTATGACATAAGACTTGTAATTCGCGAGCTGAAGAAGTGATATAAGCAAGGTCATAGTTATTTGCAGCTGAGCGTAGAAATGAAAAAAAATCTAGATTAAATACTTTATTTGCAGTAATTGCATCGAATTCATCAAACAAAATTATTAACTTATATTTGCGACGATGTAAGTCAGCAAAAACCCTACGCATAGAGTCAAAATCTGTATTTGGAGTTACAATAGTTTCATTGACAGCATCTCCTAAAAAATTCAATAAATCAGCAAAAAAACTTTCGATACTACTATAACGTTTCTGCTGTAAATCCATAAAAACAAAGATATAGTTAGTACTAGAATCAAGTTGCTGAGCTCGAATTTCTGGAGCATATAAATAGTTAAGCAAAGAAGATTTACCGATTCTACGTTCTCCAACAATAGAAACAGATTGTGGGCGAGAAGCTCCTATACGAGAAAATATTCTCGCTATTTCCTTACGTCTACCATAAAATTGGTTTACATCTCGAATTGCAACACGGTTTAGATAAGGGTTTTTCATATTTCATTGATTATCTATAATTTAGCAGTTATATATTAAAGTAGTTATTTAATAATTCACTAAGTATATTTACAGAGTCCTAACTTCTCGAACAACTCTCCAAATACTATGACTTTTCTTAATCCAAATCCTTAGAAGGTCAATTCTAAAGCAAAAAGTTTCATCTCCAACTTTCTTTAACACATCAACACGAGCTAATTCTTCTAAAATTAAACGAATTGTATCAGTTGAAAGCCTAACTGGATAGTTTTCTTGTTGAATAGATTTAGCAATATGACCAGCAGTAACACTAGAATTAGGATCTGATAGAGATTCTGCTAAAAGTGACATTACTAATTTTTCATCATCTCCAAACCCATCCCAAAAGTAAATCATTTGAGGTAAAGGATTATCAACAATTTCATCAATAACCTGTTTGAGATCAGATTTTAGAAAGTAGTTACGTTTATTTTCATTTAGGTAGTCGACAATAGCTTGGCAAATATATTGTGTATAAAAAGGCTGGCCTGAAGTTAAGCGATAGATAGCATCTTCTACGCCTCGGCCAAAAACTAATTTATCTTTAACAGGTTCATGTATAAGGCGTTTAGTATCACGCTCACTTAAAAAACTAACTTTACGAAATAGAGAATGTCTTAAGAAATCTCTCCAATATCTTCTATCTCTTTCCTCTAAACGACGTGAACCAGTAAAAACAAAAGAAAGACGTTCTTGGTTATCGATTAGACTTGCAAAAAAGGTAAAAATTTCTTTGCTTAGTTTTTTATCTTCAACTTTTGTCTCCAAAAGTTCATATTCATCTATAAGTAATATAAGACGACGTTCTCCAATTTCTGAAAGCATTTTGTTTAGAAAATCTAAGAAAAGATGATAGGCATTTTTTGTAAAGTCAGAAAATCGAAAAGTCTTTAATTCTCTAGTATTAAAACTATGGTCTGAAATGCTAGGATCATCAGCTTGAGCAACAGCTTCAGCAATAAGTCTAGCAATTCGACCAAAAAACTCATGTTCATTAGATACTACCATTTCCTGTAAATCTATGAAAACAGGAATGAAATTGTCTCCCAATCGCCCATTTAACACTTGATAAAGAATAGAACTTTTTCCAGCACGTCTTTCTCCAAATAAAACCAGAACAATACCACCTTGTGCAGCTCCTTCTAATTTTGTTTTTAAATAATTAAAATCATCTTCTCGACCAAAAAACATAGCTGGAGTTCTAATAGGATTACCAACAATATATGGATTAGGTTCAATCGAGGTAAAAGTACGTAAATTAGGAGGTAAAATATATTCGCGGCGTTGATGTTGACGAATAAACATAAAGCCAGCACTAGCAAATGACAATGTAATTCCAATAAAAAGATAAAACCAAGTTTTTTTCCAAAAAGGTAAATCTATTCGTATTATTACTTTTAATGGAAGAGTTCCACTACCATAAAGATCTCTGTTTATAGCACGAACTTCAAAAACATGTTCTCCAGCAGGCAAATCATAAAATGAAGTTTCATTATTAGCCTGTTTAGTAATGAGGTGATATTCTTTTTCTTGACCATTAACTATAATTCTATGAATAAAAGCCACTTCGCCTAAAAAACTTGTTCCAATAAAGCGAAATTTAATATTGTGTCGGCCTGCTTCAATATCGCTATTATTAATTTCTGCACCATTAACTTCTACTTTACATTCAACATGAGGAACAGCAGTACTAGGCAAGTGTCTAGTTAAGCCTGCTTCTGTAGCAAACCAAATAGCTCCACTACCATCTTGAGTAATTGCATGTATTTCATTTCCAACCAAACCATGTTTTTCACGAGTATAAGTTGTAATTAGAGGAGGAATTCCACTAATTGCAGACTTAAAGTATTTATTTACCTTGCCATCCGAAGAGCCAAGCCAAAACATTTGATCTTTGTCCCTAAAAATACATTGAACACTTTCATTTAAGGTAGTTAAATGTTCTTCAGGAACTACTCTTTGGCCTTTAAATACTTCTACACCTTTAGTTGTAGCAAACCACAAAACATCTGGTGTAGGTCCTTGTTCAATCCAATGAACATCTATACTTTCTAACCCATCACTTTGACCAATAACGCTTAAATCATAAGTTACTGGATCATAACGATATACACCTTTATCAGTCGCAAACCAAAGTAATCTATTATTTTGTTGGTAAATTTGGCGGACTTCAGCAGTAAATTTAAGTGGTTCAGGAACAACAGCAGCAGGATAAACTTTTTCAGCTAGTTCAGTATCAAAGTGAGAAACTCCCTTTTTAGTAGCCACCCATAAAGTCTTATCTTGAACATCTTCACATAGATAGCGAATATCTTTACTAGCTAAACCTTGTTCTATTCCTAAACGACTCCACTTATTAGCCTGTCTACGATAAAGACCATCTGAAGTAGCAACCCATAAATTACCATTTTTTTGTTGTAAGATATGATACACAGCAATATTGGCAGGAATTTGTAAAACACGCCTAAAAACTACACCATCAAAATACATTAAACCTGTTGCACTACCCACCCATAAAACATTAGGCTGAGTATTATCTGAAAGCAAAGAGTAAACATTATTATCCAACAAACCACGGCTAGTATTAAAATTTACAAAACTATAAAAATCCTGTTTTACAACTCCATTTTCTGTTCCAAACCAAATATTGCCTTCACGGTCTGCAAGTAAAGCTATAATATGATCTGAAGTTAATAAGTCATCTGTTTCATCTCTTTGTAAATCATATATATATACTTTATTAGTTGCCCCAGCAAACCATAAATTTCCAACTTTATCTTCTATAGCTAAGTGAAGAGGTTGTTTTAATCCTTCTTTTTCTATAGATGAAATTTTATCCCCAAATAATTGTTTTAACCCTACATCTGTTAAAAACCAAGTTTTATGATGTTTATCCTCAAAAATAAAATTTGTTGGCCAATCAACTGGTTTTCCATCATCTAAAAATGGTTTTATCTTTCCTTTTTCAACTTTTACCACTCCTGCTGAAGTAGAAACCCAAACTATATCACCTGTACTATCAACATTTACACTATTTATTTTGTCTGAAGGTAATCCGCTACTAGCATTATATTCTGTAATATTGTTTTCAAAATAAGAAATTAATCCACGTTCAGTGGCAAACCATAACGCCCCTTTTTTATCTTCAGTAATAGCATTTATTGCTCGACCCACTAAGATTGTAGTTAACTCTATTTTATTATTTTCAGAATCTTTTTTTCTCAAGCCCTTTGAAGTAGCAAACCACAAAACTCCAGTGTGATCCTGAAAAATCGCTTTTATATCTTCATTTGCAAGTACTGATGGCTGAATTTCCTGGTTAACTATGGTAGTAGTTGGATCTCCTTTAAACCTAATAACTCCTTGTGAAGTACCTATCCAAATTTCTCCTGTTAGTCTATCTTGCCAAATACTTTGTACTATATTTGTTGGTAAAATTGGTGTAGTGTATCTTTCCTTTAACTTATCTCCTATTGGTATTGGAGAAGCTCTTTGTAAAACTACAGTTCGTAAGGTCGTCTTATTATCAGATGCAATATAAACTCTTTCATCTACTGCAATTTCAAAACCAGGCATTAAAACAGTAAGCTGATAAATACCAGCTTGAAGACGTCCGAAATAATACTCACCTTTAGGAGATTCTATAGCACGTTTGAGTACAGCATCTTGTCCTTTAAGTGTAACAACTGCATCTGAAAGTTTTTCTTGAGTATCATCTAAAACCAAAATATGTAGGGAGCTAGGAGCTAGTTTAAATGTATAAAACACTGATTCTTCTCTACTTATTGAGACTAACTCCATTTGAGTGCGAAACCCATCTAGGTTAATATCAAACCCATATTGACCTATTCTAGGTAAGTAGGTAGTAAAATTTCCTTCAGCATTAGTCATTAAAGTTTGTAAAACTGCTCCATCAAGTGAAACAATAACAGTTGCTCCACTTTGAGGTTGATCATTTTCATTGACTACTTTACCTTGAAAATTTATCCCTGTTTGAAAAAAATTTAAATTGCTGGCATTAACAGTTTTTATAGGAAAATCTAAAAATAATACGAACGTAAAACAAAGCATAATTAACAAGCTGAAGACTTCTAGTAAATTCTTTATTTTTAGGAATAAATCTTTGTAAATACAGAGTTTCATATTTAACCTATGCTTTGCTACTTGCTAAAATTTTATAATCTAACTTTTTCCAAAAATTTCCATATAAAGAAATAGGATAAGAAAGATGTTTTTCACTAACCCATTGATACCAATATTTTTGCCAATCACTTATAGCTTTATTAGCTCTTTCTAAATCCTTATCTTGCAAAATAGGTTGTTGAATAATTTCTAACATTTCTGATTCAACTTTGTTGCGACTTTCTAAAAATTCTCTTCTTGCATCTTTATTAAATAAAAAATACCTGTGAATAAGCTCATGTTTTTGCCATAAAGCCAAATTATCAGACGCTTGACTTATAACTTCAAAGTTAATGTTATAGTTAAAGTTTGCAGGTTTAAATATTGATAAACAAGGAGCAGAAGTACCAGTAAAAAAACAATTTATAGAATTTTCTTTTAGTTCTAGCACCATTGAACCACAAGTTTGACTTCGTCTAACAAAACCACAAGCATGCATGCAAATATCTCCATTATGCCTGCTAAAATGGCCAGTATTAGAACTAGTATGAGTACGTAGATTATCTATTAAGTTTTTAACTTCTAATGTAGGTAAATTAGCTAAATTATTTAGGAGAGCACAGCTAGTTTGAAATCTTTCTTTAGCCTTACTAAAGTAGGTTAAGAACCAAGAGCTAAATACTTGATTAAAATGAAACTCTCCACTTGTATATAGTCCTTGTTGCCTAGCAAAATCTTGAAGTCCTTTTGATTGTTCATCAAAATCACTACCTATTGTAATACAATTAGAAATTGCAGCAAAATTATCCACTTTTTTTGCTACCCAATGGCGATTTGCAGTTTCTAAAACCCAAGCACTATTTTTATCAGCAATTATATAACTAGTATCATAGGAAAAGGTTTTGTCATTGTAGCCACAAATTCCACCTTGCCCGTATTTTTCCAAAAGCTCAATGATAACAAACTTTGCCTCTTCTGCATTAGAACCCCGTTCTAGTCCTAATCTAAGTAAATCTAGTCCAATAAGACCAACTTGTTTTTCTTGAACTTTAGTAAAAAGAGCCTGGTTTCCAATAACTACGCCTTGATCATTAACTCCCATCTCAGCGCCCCAAGTCCAAGAAGGTTTACTTAAAAGAACTCCAAAACGTTTTTTTGTTTGAGGAATTTCAAGATATGTTGTTTTTACAGTTGGAGAGTTATCATTCTCTGTTGGAGGGATTCTAACGACTAACTGCATTTCGTTAGGTTCACGATCACTATTTTTAGCAAAATAAGTAACCTTATTTTTTCTCAAAATTTGAGTGTCACACATAGAAACTCAAGCAGAAATACTAATTTTCCACTAATCTCTTTTCTTGTAAATCATTATTAATGTCTTCTATATTGTCTTTCTTTTCTTCTAACTTAATTTCTTTAACAACACCTATACCTTCTTTTTCTTCTAATTGTCGTTTTATTTTTTCTTTATCTAATCTGAAATAAACTAAAGCTCCGGGTAAGCTAATTAAAATATTGATAGCCAACCATAAAAAAGCTACTAATGCAGATGCACTTTTAGCAAAACTTTCATCTATTCCAACTGAAGTATAAACTCTAGTAAGTAAATAAACAAAAGCAGCTTCTCTTGTTCCCAATCCTCCAGGAGAAAGAGGTATAACACTTATAATTAACACTATTGGAACTACAACAAACATTACACTAGCATCTACAACAGCCCCAACAGCTAAAGATAATTGGTGAACAGCTAAAATAGCAAATCCTTGTGAAATAACTGAAAGGATTAAACTAACAACAACAATGTAAAGACTAGTAAAAAAGGTTTTTGTTAAAAAGTTTACTTCTTCTAGTTTCTCTGCCAAATCTTGTTTATCATATTTTTTGAGAAATTTAGCTAGCAAATCTG
The DNA here is from genome assembly GCA_039812885.1 of Blastocatellia bacterium. GTDB lineage: Bacteria > Acidobacteriota > Blastocatellia > Chloracidobacteriales > JADJPF01 > JADJPF01. The sequence continues at coordinate 119,649 of JBDIBI010000017.1, read as the reverse complement.
AAAAAACTAACCCAACAATTCCACCACTTATCAAAAGTAGTAAAATGCCCCAAATTCCATAGGAAAGTTTGTTATGAAAATCATCCTTAGGCAAAGCAAATGCTGTAATTGAAGCTACAAAAACCATTACAACTAAACCAATATATCTATCTAACATTACAGAAAGATAGGATTTACGTTTTTGTCCTTCAACTAAATAATAAGCTTTTACAACATCTCCTCCCATTGAGGTTAGAAAAGTACTGGAAAACAAACCTAAAAAATGCAATTTTGCACAATGAAGAAAACCTACATTCATTCCTAGAGAATTAGATAATATTTGCCAACGTTTTATCCCTAAAACTTGTGAAAGAAAAAGAAACAATAGTGATACAAACAAATACATTTTGTTAGCACCAAGTATCTTATTTATTGCTTCTTTAGAATCAAGCCCTGTTTTATGAACTACAAGAACTAATAAACCTATTCCAATTAAGAGCTTTATTAATTTAATTGCTTTATCTTGTATCACTTTGGTAAGCTCTTTTTTTTGATTCTTTTGCATTTACGTTCTCCAAGAAATCTCTCTCATTATAAATTACCTGCCCTGAAATTGAAAATCTAAAAGCTAAAATCTAAAAGACTAAAATATCTTTATCTTGAACGTGGATGAAACTTTTCATAAATAGACTTAATTCTATCATCTGCCAAGTATGTATGCTGCATTTTCTTTGCTTCATCAGGATTTAATAAACTGACAGAAAGATCATCTGCTCCATGCTCTAACAAATATGTAGCAAAACTATGTGACAAAGTGTGTGGAGTAATGTGACCTAAACCTGCTTTTTCTCCATAATCAACAACTATTCTCCAAAATTGTTGGCGGCTCATTTCTTTACCATAATTATTAACAAATAATAAATTTGATGGAACTTGTCTAAGCAATCGATCACGTGCAGGTAAATATTCTTTTAATGCTGTTTGAGTCATCTCATTTAGTTTGATTTCTCTTTCCTTACTACTTTTACCCAAGTAAATTAATAAGGATTTATCAATATCAATATCTTTTAAGTTAAGTGTTATTAGTTCAGAAGCTTTAATTCCTGTAACATATAAAAGTTGTATCATTGCCATATCTCGCAACCCAACATCGGACTTACAATCTATCTGAGCAAATAGTTTTGTAATGTCTGTTTTACTTAAAACCTTAGACATTGTTTGCCAAGCTTTATTCTCTTGCAATTTTAAAGCAGGATTGCGATTAAGATATTTTTTTCTAGCTAAGAAATTATAAAAACTTCGTATTATAGTTTCACTGTTATCTAATTTTTGTCCGTTTGCTATATAACTAGCTAAATCTTTTTTGTCTAAAGTTAGTAACGACTTTTCTCTTGTGGTGGCAAATTCCGTTAAGTTCTCAAGTTCTATTCTATAACTTTCTAGTATGTTATTAGATAAATTTTCTTCCTTAGTAACATATTCAAGAAATTCTTGACTAATATTTACTGCCATAAATCTGTTCCTCCAAAAATGTTCCACGTAAAACTATTTATCTATTACTTTAACAAAGTATCATTAATTCACTGAAAATTAAACGCTTAACAAATCTACAACAAGTTCAAGGTAGCTAGCCTTGACCACTTTAACAGCTTTAATTAGACTAAGCAATATAAAAATTCAGAACTCTTTTTATTATCAGACGTATAGTTAACTTAATAATATTCTAATAATAACAGGTAATTCTGAAAACATAAGATTAAAAATACCGACTCTTTATAGAGTTAGAAATTAGCGACAATTATATTTAACTATATGCCAATCAAAGTAGAAAATTTTGCCACAATTAAAGCTCCTACAGATTTAGAAGCACTTATTAATCAAGTTTTTGATGCTGTACCCAAAGAACACAGCCGAGGCATTAGCAAAGTAGTGATTGTGGATGAAATAAAAGATCCTCGTCTAGCAGCAATCACTAAAGAGCCACAACCAGTGCTTTATCACCCTAAAACCCCAGCTAATCAAGCATTTATTGAGCTAGCTATGAGTTTTTTTCTTGCCCAAAAAGAAAATTTTGTTAAACGTTGGGCAGCAAAATTAAATTTTAAATCTAATATAGCAGGAGCCTTACTTGCAATAATTGGCCAACACTATCATATCTCCTTTACTCATGGAGTTAAAAAAGGACAAATGACTCAATTTGAACCTCAAGTAAGAGCTTATGTTGAAAAACACTTTGTAACTTGGCGAGATCAAAATGGAGGTTTTAGAACTAAAATGTTTAAACCTCTTGAACCATATATGAAACGCCTAGACAAATGGGTTAAGAAAAAAATGGTAGATACCCAAAATGCCCAAAAAGCACAACAAGCTAAAAAAGCTGGAAAAGTTGGAAAAGCTGGGAAAAAATAGCTTCTCTAAAAAATAGTTATTTGTGCAAAAGAAAAATTAAAGGAATATGCACTCTTTCACGCCAAGCCCTTTCAGAGTGCTCTGCACCTTCAAATTTTTTGGTTACCCAATTTTTCCCATCTTGATATCCTAAAGTCTTCATTATCTGATCCATCTTTTTTTGGTAAGGTTCATATAGGCTATCAAGAGTTTCTGTTCCATAGTCAAAATATATTTTATGCGTTTTTGGGTCTGGCAAAGCGGTTCTTAGATATTCAATGACTGCTCCAGACCCGGCTGGCCAATGAGTAGAAACACAACCTGCTCCACCAAACACATTTGGATATTCACTTATAGCATATGCAGAAATTAATCCTCCCATACTTGAACCCATAATAAAAGTGTTTTCTTGATCTGTTAGAGTTCTATAATTTGAATCAATAAATGGTTTTAATTCATAAACTATAAATTTTAAATAATTATCAGAACAAATATCATCTTGAGATTTAATGGTTATACCACTTAATTCTTCTACTTTCTTATTTGGCACAGCTTTTTGAGGCATATACTCTGCTACACGTTTAGGACTATTCCATATCCCAACCACTATAGCTGGTCTAACCTTATTATCTTTAATAAGCTTAAGCATAGCTTCATCTACTCCCCAATCAATGCCCCCATATGAAGTCTCAGGTTCAAATAAATTTTGTCCATCATGCATATAAAGCACTGGATATTTTTCATCTTTATTTTGTTCATAATCTGGAGGAAGCCAAACATCTATATTACGAGCATCCACAAACTTTGATGAAAATTGCTTGTGTTTTTTTATAGTACTCATATTAGTTTTTATCTCTAACTTTCCAACTTTATTATTTTGAGATGGCACTTGTCCAAAAGAATAACTTATCAAAAATAAATACAAAAAAACTAAAAACACTGTCTTAAATAATCTCAACTTAACACCTTCCTCACTCAATCCAGTAAATTTGTTTATGAAAAAATGATTCTAAATATTTTAGCTTTTCTTCTGCTTTTGATTTTTCTATAAATGTTTCAATTAGCACTTTTATACCATTATCATCTTGTCGCCAGACTTCCCATTTTTTCTTATCTAAAACCTTATCCAAAAGCATTATAAAATCATTTTGTGGATCTTTACCTAACATAAAAATATGGCTACCTATTATTTTAAAGCCCCATTTTTCATAAAAAGCTATTGCTCTAGTGTTTCTTTCCCAAACGCCTAACCAAATACTAGAAAATCCTTTTTCTTTGGCTTCCTTTATTGAAGCTTCCATTAAAGCTTTTCCTATGCCTTTGCCAATATATTCTTTTAGTGAATAAATTCTTTCTATTTCCATTGAATCAGTTTCTATAAGCCCATCTATTTTGCTATAAGCTTTTAATTTTGCATAACCTGCTGGCTTACCATCAATTTCTGCAATTAAAAACACAATATTTGGATCTACAAGTTCCTTTAGATGTAGTTCAACAGAAAAAGCCTTCTTAAGATATATATCCATATCTTCTGGGTTATTATCTTTAAAAAATGTATCAGAAAAGGTTTTAATCCCTATTTCAGTTAGCATTTCTGCATCACTTCTATTTGCATATCTCAAATTGATATTCATACAATCAAATCCATGTTACCCAAGTCCCAAAGAATAAATAACCCCAGGTTGTAGCCTGGGGTTATCTTATCTAGCTTAAAAATGTCAACTTTAGTCTTGTTCGACTTCTTGTGTAATCTGTTGTTGGACTTGTGCTTTTAGTTGTTCTAATGCAGCAATAATAGCTTTTTGAACTTCTTCTGGTTCAACTTGAGTACGACGGAATTTAACCTCTAGGGTAAATTCTTTTCCTGTAGGTTGGAATCTATAGCTAAATGGTTTTGGGCGACCTTTTTGAGTTTTAACTACTTTACGAACTTCATCACGAGTTAAGCCTTGGCGTTCTATTTTTTTAATTAACTCTCTCATTGCTTCAATATTAGGTTGTCTAACTATTTGTAATAACATAGCTTTAGACATTATGTCGGCACGCCGACATAAATCTTTAATCTCTGTTGGCATACTAACTAATGAAAGAGATTCTGTAACAGAAGAACGAGATTTCCCTATTTTTTGAGCAATTTCTTCATGAGTATAACCAAAACGGTCAGCTAAAGCTTGAAATCCTTCAGCTTCTTCAAAAGGTGTTAAATCTTTACGTTGTAAGTTTTCAATCAAAGCAATCTCTGCAACTGCTTTGTCATCTACATCCATTTCAATACAAGGAAGCTCTGTTAACCCTGCGGCTAAACTAGCACGGTAGCGCCTTTCTCCAGAGATAATCATAAAACGCCCACCCACTTGAGAAGGCCGAACAAGAATTGGTTCTAAAACACCTTTTTCTTTAATAGAAGCAATTAATTCTTCTAAATTACCAATATCAATTCTTGGTTGTTTAGGGTTAGTTTCTAACCGGTCAATAGGGATCATGCGACCAACTGGAGCGCCTGAGCGAGCAGCAAGTTCTTCAACATAATGAACATCATGTCGCATCTTCAAAGTTGAGGGCAAGCCTCGTTTTGTTGTCATGGTTTTCTCCCAAAGTTGTTTCTAAATTTAGCCATAACTAGAACTACTTATTTAGCGGTCTATTTGCCTTTTGCTATGGCAAGTAACCCTATTCTTTCTAGTATTTCATCACATAAACTACCATATTCAATAGCCCCACTAGATTGTGGTGCAAAAGAAAATATTGGTTCTTTATAAGCTGGACTTTCTTCTAAACGCACAGATTTAGTAATAACTGTATCAAAAACCTTATCTCCAAAAACTTGGCAGATTTGGTCATGAATATCTTTAGCCAAAGTAGTACGTTTATCATGCAAAGTTATTACAACACCTAACATTTGTAAATTAGGGTTGGGACGAGCTTTAATCTTTTCCACTGTTTCTAATAAATCATCTGTCCCTTCCAAAGCAAAATAAGAAGATTGAATTGGAATAACTAAGTGTGTGGAAGCAACTAGTGCATTCACAGTAATCAGTCCTAAAGTTGGAGGAGTATCTATTACTATAAAATCATAACGATTTTTAATAGGTTCTAATTTATCTTTTAAGCGAAAAGGAGCATCAAACTCACCTACTAGTTTGCTTTCCATTTTAGCCAAACTAATACGTGCAGGCATAACGCTTAGGCTCTCTATTTTGGTACCGAGAATAACATCTTCAGGAGGAGCATTTTCAATAAGAAAATCATAAATAGAAGAACCAAATTCATCAAACCCTAAATAAGTTAAAGTACTATTAGCTTGAGGATCTAAATCTAGTAATAAGACTTTTTTACCTCTTTTAGCCAGCCCTGCAGCAACATTTATAGAAGTAGTGGTTTTGCCAATTCCACCTTTTTGATTAGCAATAGTTAGTATAGTAGTTTGTGTTGACATCTTAGCAACTTTCATAAACTAGCATATTTGCTAGAATCTAATAGCCCAATTCGAGCTACAAGTTTAAGAACAAAGATTTGCTTTGCATGCAAAGTAAATCTCACCATAACAGTTTACATTTTATATTTATTTATATCTGTATCATCTATTTCATCTGGCCACTCTACAACTTCTTCTTCTTCTTCAGATAAATCTTCTTCCATTTCTGGTTCAGTTGCTTTTTCTGAAACTGAATTACGAGAATTTTTTATTACTTCTTCATTAACAAAAATTGGACAATCACTACGCAGTGCAAGAGCAATAGCATCTGAAGGGCGAGAATCCAAGAAAATTGTATTGCCATTCATTATTAACTCTATTACTGCATAGAAAATATGATCTACTAAACTAGTAATTACAATTCTTTGGACTCTTGCTCCCATTTGTTCAATTACATTTTTAAGTAGATCATGTGTCATTGGTCTTTGAGGAGCAACTTTTTCAATTTCTAGAGCAATGGCATTGGCTTCATAAGCCCCAACCCAAATAGGCAATAAGGTATCACTATTTATATCCTTTAGGATAACTATTGGACTATTTGCTGATGGGTCTATCATCAAACCTCTTATTTTCATCTCTATATCCATAAAAAAACACTCCTATTGCTCCCTGGGGTTGCGTTTGCTAACGCTCACTAAAACCCCAGGCTAATATATTAAATCGATCCTCAAAACGTACTAAACCCAGGCCAATATATTAAAATCATTAAAACTCTAGGCTAAATATATTATGCTCTTGCAGCTAGTTGCCCTATCCAATCACCTATCAAACTATTAGGTGTTGCAGCAGTTACACGAACTTTTGTCAATTTACCAATTAACTCTATAGGAGCAACAAAATTTACTACTTTATTGCAAGGAGTATGCCCTGTTAATTGGCCTTGACCACGAGCAGCAGTACCCTCAACCATAACTTCTACTTCTCTCCCAATATAACGTTGGAAGCGCTGCTTTTGTATTTCTGCTTGTAAAGATTGTAGCTGCATTAGTCTTTCTGTTTTAACCTGATCAGGAACAGTTTCTTTTAATTTAGCAGCATGTGTATTAGGGCGAGCCGAATACTTAAACATATATAAACCATCATACTCAACTTCTCTAACGAGTGAAAGAGTTTCTTGGAAATCTTCTTCTGTTTCTCCAGGATATCCAACAATCATATCTCCAGTAATAGAAATATCTCTTTTAGCTCGTTTGATAGCCTCTATTTTAGCCATATATTCAGCTCTATCATACTCACGTCGCATTAATTTTAAGATTCGACTAGAACCAGATTGAGCAGGTAAATGTACCCAAGGACAAAGATTTTCATAGTAATCCATTACTTCTACGATCTGTTCATTAAAGTCACGAGGATGCGAAGTGGTGTATTTAATTCTTGGAGCACCTGACTTTTGAGCTACTAATTCTAGCAAAGATACAAATGGAGAGCGTTCTGGATTTACCAATTTATCATCTTCAATACCATCAAAACTACCTCTATAGGAATTAACATTCTGCCCTAAAAGCTGGACTTCATGATAACCTCTAGCTACAAGTCCTTGAACTTCCTCTAAAATTTTCATTGCTGGACGTGACCTTTCTCGTCCACGAGTAAAAGGAACTATACAAAAACTACAAAAATTATCACAACCTTCAATAATGGTAACAAAAGCCATATGAGGGGTCTGATGTTCAGCTGGGCTAATTTCTAGGAAATCAGGCTCTTTTGTTTGTCTAATATCTATAGCTCGATTAAAACCACCATCAATTTGGGCAATTAGTTCTGGCAGCTTATTAATAGAATGTGTACCTATTACAAGACGAACATCAGGAGATTTCTTAAAAATTTTCTCTGCTTCTGCTTGTGCTACACAACCCATTACTCCAATAAGTGGAGATTTTTTAGCCTCTTTAGGTACTTCTTGTTTTGCACCTTTTTTTGTTTTAATCCTCTTAAGTTCTCCAACTCGACTATAAACTTTTTGTTGAGGTTTTTCCCTCACCATACAAGTATTTAGTAGCATTAGATCTGCTTGTTCTGGGTTTTCAACCTGTTTATATCCCATCCCTGAAAGAACAGAAGCTGCTTTTTCAGTGTCATGAACATTCATTTGACAGCCATAAGTTTCAATATAAAACTGTCTAAATAAACCTGCCTCATTAATATTAACCTGTTTTTCAGCCTCTTCTACAACGCGCTTGCTTTTTAATTGGTATAATTTTGTCTCCATAATTTACCTTTCCTGGAGTATAAAAAACTTAAACCTAAAGGTTTTAGGCTTTTTATACTTCAGGCTAAATATAATAGCTAATATAGCATAAAATGTTATTTTTCAATTATTTCCAAGGATTGTCGGCGTGCCGACAAAATCTTTATTTGTCATTTACTAAAAGCTCACTGGCATGCTTACGAGTAAGTTCAGTAATATGCAAGCCACCAATCATTCTAGCCAACTCTTCTATTCTACCTTTTTTATCTAATTTTTCCACATTAACTTCGGTACGTCCAGAGCTAACTCGCTTTTCTACAGAATAATGCATATCAGCAAAACGAGCAATCTGAGCTTGGTGAGTAACACATAAAACTTGACTATTAGCAGCTAGGCGTTTTAATCTCTGACCCACAGCTTCAGCAACTCTACCACCAATTCCAACATCAACTTCATCAAAAATCAAAGTACGTGGGTATTCAGTTGGAGCAGTAATAGTTTTTAAAGCCAACATCAATCTAGAAATTTCTCCACCTGAAGCAATCTTTACCAAAGGGCGAAACTCTTCCCCAACATTTGTAGAAACTAACATTTCTACATTATCAATTCCTCTTTCAGTAGCTTGAGTTTCAGGTGTCAAAGCATCTAAAAAGCCCATCTTAAATTGTGTGCGTTCCATAGCCAAATGTTTTAATTCTGCCATTACAGCAGTTTCTAATTTTAAAGCTGCTTCACGTCGCTTTCTACTTAAAGCATTAGCTGCTTGCCAATAAAGATTTCTTGTCTTAGCAATACTTGTGACTAGTTCATTTTCTTGAATATCTGAAGAATGAAGCCTCAAAAGCTTTTCTCTCATTTCTTCAGCCATACTAATAATAGTTTCTATAGAACCACCATATTTTCGTTTTAGTCTATCAATTTCAACTAAGCGCTCATCCACTTCCTTTAAGCGTTCAGGTGAAAAACTAATTCGGTCAATATAGTCACGTAAAAAATAAGCCAAATCCTCTAAGCTATAACGGGCTGTTTGTACTATCTCAGTGTATTGATCAAAACGAGAATCTAAACTTGCAAGCTCATCTAATTTTTTTCCTAAAGTTGCAAGCTGTACTAAAACAGCAGAATCACTCTCATAGAGCAAGTCATAACAATGACTAGAGCTAGCAGCAAGTCTCTCACCATTTACAAGTAAGCGTCTTTCATCTTGAAGACGTTGGTCTTCACCTGCTTCTAAATTAGCGCGCTCAATTTCTGCAGATTGAAATTCTAAAATATCTAATGAGCGAAGCCTTTCAGCTTCATTACGCTTTAACTCGGCTAATTCTTTTTCTAGTGCTTGCCATTCACGATATTTGCTACGAATATCTTTACACTCTTTTTCTAGGCCAGCAAAAAGATCTAACAAATCAAGATGTGATTCTGGATAAAGAAGAGTTTGTTGTTCATTTTGTCCATGAATATCAACTAAGTAAGGACGTAGCTCTTTTAAAAAAGCTATTGTGGTTAATTGATCATTAATAAATGCTCTACTACGACCACTTGAAGAAATTTCTCTACGAATAACTAATTCTTTACTATCTGTTTCAATCCCTGCTATTTCAACTGCTTGAAAAAGATCATGATGATTATTAACTTGAAATACCCCTTCAACATGAGCTTTTTGTTCGCCAGAACGAATCATTTCTGTTGATGTTTTTCCACCTAATAATAAACCTAAGGCATCAACAATAATTGATTTGCCTGAACCGGTTTCTCCTGTTAACAGATTTAGTCCATTACTAAATTCAACTTGTAATTTTGTCACTACAGCTAAGTTAGAAATATTTAATGATTTAAGCATAAAATAACTAACACACCTCAGCTTATAAATTTTAGAAAAATATGTAGGGAATAAATACTAGACAAAAGGCATTTTGTCTTTATTTTACCTATATAGTAACATAAGAGAATCTATATTAGGAAGATTTCGATTTATGTGTTCTAAGACTCTATAACTATTAGAGCTTATTTATAGATAAATTGTTCGCAACTGCGAACAACTCTAATTAGATGTGAAAAGTTTTGAATAGTTATTCAAAAAGTAGGCTAAAAACTAAACCCATAACTACTTATTTTTCTATAATTTCCAAAAAACAATTTATAGTGGCATAGTTTTTGTATAGATTTAGCTATAAAATTAACAATCAAATGGGCTTAATGCCTTGCTAGACTAGATAAAGTTAGGCTAATATGCTCTGTTTTCTATCCACACAAGTAATCTTAGGAGGTTTTACCAGTTGTATTATCTGTGTATATTTTTAGCTTGGCAGGCAGAAGTGGCAGCCAGCCAAAATTTACTAGATCTGATCTGGCGTTCTAGTTTACTTGCTAAATTGGTCTTATTTATATTATTTGGTTTTTCTGTCTTGTCTTGGGGAATTATTATAACTAAGTGGTTAGCTTTTTCTCGTGCTGAAAAACAGACTAGTTCTTTTTTAGAGATGTTTCGTCGTAGTACAAAGCTTTCTGATATAAATGCAGCTTGCCAAGCTTACAAAGAAAGCCCTTTAACAGGTGTTTTTTTAGCAGGCTATCAAGAAATTGATAAACAAGTACAAAAATCTGACGGCACTATTAAAAGTTTTAATGCAGTTAACAGATCTTTGCAACGTGCATCAATTAGTGAAACAACTCGTTTAGAGCGTGGTATAGGTTGGCTTGCTTCTACCGCAAGTGCTTCCCCTTTTATTGGGCTATTTGGAACAGTAGTTGGAATTATTATTGCGTTTGAAGGTTTAAGCTCAGCAACACAAGCATCTATTCAAGCAGTAGCACCAGGTATAGCTGAAGCTTTAATTGCAACTGCGGCAGGTATCGCAGCAGCAGTACCAGCAGCCTTAGCTTACAACCATTTTCTTAACAAGATTAAAGTTTTAACTGCGGAGATGGATGATTTCTCATTAGAGTTTCTAAATTTAGTTGAAAGAAATTTTTCTTAAAGTGGCTCTTTAGCATCTTAATGTTAGGAATATAAATTATATTGGCCTGGGGTTTTAGCGAGTGTAACAACCCTAATTCTAGGAAAGAAATATATAAATTATATTAGCCTGGGGTTTTAGCGAGTGTAACGAGCGCAACCCCAGGAAAATTAAAATTATGGCATTCACAAATAATCGTGGTCGTACACAAACATCTTTATCTGAAATCAACGTAACTCCATTAGTTGATGTAATGTTGGTGTTATTGGTTATTTTTATGGTAACGGCTCCAATACTTCAAACAGGGATACAGGTAAACTTGCCTAAAACGGCTACAACAACAAAACCTGAAACACCTAAAACAAAATCTGTAATTGTTAGCATAGACAAAGATGGAAATGTATTTTTAGGTAATGAGACCAAAAAAGCTCTTAATATTAAGTCTGGAGAGTTTTCTAAACAGCTTGAAGAAGCATTAGCTAAGTCTCAAGAAAAAAAGGTATTTGTGCGTGGTGATGGTGATACACCTTACCGAATAATTGCTTATGTTTTAACTGAATGCAAAAAATTTGAAGCTCAAGTTAGTTTAGTAACTGAGCCTGAAAATACTAAGAAATAAATACCTGGAATTAAATCACGGATTTAACTTTCAGGGTTAGCCTGAGGTAAAAGGTTTAAAGTTTTACCTTAGGAGATGGCTAAAATGGATTTTAATAATGCGCATCGAGAAAGAAAATTAGCTCCTCAACAGTTTTTTACGGCTGCTGTGTTTTCTTTAGTAGCGCATGCCTTGCTCTTTGCACTTGTATTTTTCTGGGTTGGTAGATTGCCAAATGTTTTAATTATTGCTGCTGGTGAGGGTGAAGGTGGTGAATCAGGTGGCGGAGCAGTTAAGGTAGGAATTGCCGACGCTTCAGAACTTATAGGTTTTGATAAAAAGAAAGAACGTGTATCTAGTTTTACAGAAGAAAAAGAAAATAAAGATAAATTTAACAATGAAATAGTAAAGCATGAGGACACAGAAACTAAACCTGAAGAAGTCTTAGAAACAAAGAAGAAACAAGACTTAGAAGCTAAAAAGACTAACTTGCCTGTTCAAGAAAAAACCAATAGAGTTTGGTCTCGTACTACTCAAAAAGCTTCTAGTAATGAAACTACCGCTAACATTGGAACTACAGCAGGTTCAACTAAACCTGCAATTCGTGGTGGAATTGGAATTAGTGATAGCACAAACTCAGGAATAGGAACAGGACTGCCTGGAGGTTCAGAATATGGGCGAAGAATTCAAAATATTCTTAGCCGAAATTTTACTCCTCCTACAATAACAGTTAATGGAACAGTTAACGTTATTATTTACATAAAGATATCACGAGATGGTAAAGTAACTTCTGTAGTAGGTGGTAGAGTACCTAGAAATTACTTTAAGCAGCTAAGTCCTTATGATCAATTAAATTACGCGGCAGAACGTGCAGTAATTGCTACAGCAACTCAAGGGCTGCCTCCATTTCCAGGAAACTTTTTAGTAGGTACTCAAGAAGCTGTAGCAGAGATTTGGTTTCAATATCCTTAATTTTCAATAAATTAAGTGACGTAATTTTAAGTAAAAAAGTTAAAGTAAAACTTAACCTTAACCTGTTGATATTAATTCGTTGAAAGGTAAGCATTTATGAGGTATAAACTCACTTTTCTATTCATCTTAACTTTCTTATTTACTTCCCTTGCCTCCCTACCTGTCACAAAAGCACAGGAAGGACAATCGGGTCAAAACCTTAATGATAAGCTTAAAGGAATTGTGGTCAATCCTGGAGGTGTACAACGTTTAGGAGTTCCTGACTTTTTACTTGGAATAGGTGCCAAAGACGGTGATGTTTCTACCTTTAACGAAGTGTTATTAAATGATTTAAAGTTTTCAGGATTAATTGATATAGCTGGCAAAAGCCTCTATCCTAAAAAGGGTTTGGCTACTCCAGCAGAATTTAAGCCTGAAGAATGGGCAGCCGATCCAATAAGATTGGACTATTTATCTTTTGGTAGAGTTACAGGTGAGCAAGTAGAAGCTTATCTTTATGATGTAAAAACTAAAGATGCTCTAATAAACAAAACTTATCGAGGTGATTCGGTTAGAAAAATTGCTCATCAATTTGCAGATGATATTATAAAGAAACTCTTTAATATTGATGGTATTGCCAATTCAAAAATTGCTTTTACCAATGGCAAAGACATTATGCTTATGGACTATGATGGTTATGGACAAAGAACTTTAGTTCGTGACGGTAGTTATGCAATTTTGCCTAGCCTTTCTCCAGATGGCAGCCGTCTAGCATATATTTCCTATAAAACTGGTCAACCAACAATTCAAGTTCATTCAACTGGAGATGGTTTATCATTAGGTTTTGCTTCATTTCCACGAGGAACAATTAGTTCCCCACAATATTCACCTGATGGAAGTCGAATAGCCTTTGCTTCAAGTAAAGATAGCGATGCAATGGAAGTTTATGTAGCTAATTCAGATGGTAATCGCGCTCGTCGTTTGACAGATAACCGAGGAATTATTGATACTTCCCCACGGTGGAATCCAAAAACTGGTAAGCAATTAGCATTTATTTCTGATCGTAGTGGGACTCCTCAAATTTATATAATGGATGATGATGGAACAAATGTTCAACGAGTTTTAAATGAAGGTGGTCAAGCTGACGCTCCATCTTGGTCTCCTGATGGTCAATTTATTGCTTACACTTGGCGACCTTCTGGAGCTGGCCGTTCTGATATTTATATTATGGATATAACTTCCAAACAAATCTTACAATTAACTCGTGGAGATGGAAGTAATGAAGCACCTGCTTGGGCACCTGATAGCCGTCACATAGTATTTCAATCCAATAGAACAGGCCGTTGGGAAATTTTTATAATGAATGTTGATGGTAGTAGCCAAACACAAGTTTCTAAAGGTGGTGGTCGCGCCCCATCTTGGTCTAGATAACACTTGAAGTTACTTAGATTAAACTATTGCAATGATATAGCTTACGGATTTACACTTTAGACCGGGTTAAACCGGCCAAAATAAGCAAGTAATCAACTAAACTTAATCTTAAAAACTCAAAAAGAAGGAGTAGCTTAAGACATGAATGAGATACTGAAGAAACTGTTTATATTAAGTTCGGTGGTAATCTGGTCTATGATAGCAGTCGGTTGTGCCAAACCGCCCAAAGCACAGTTAACCGTTTCTAAAAACCAGATCAAACAAGGTGAATCTGTTTCAGTAGAATGGAAAACAGAAAATGCTAAAGAAATTTCACTCAACGGTAAGAGTGTAGCTAAGGCTGGTACACAAGTTGAAACTCCTACAGACACAACAACTTATGAGCTTGTAGGTAAATCAGGAAAAAAAGAAGCTAAAGACAGGAAAACTGTTACAGTAGAAGTTCTTCCTGCTGGGCCAACAATTACAATGACAGCTGATCCAGGTGCTATTGGAATTGGTGGTAAATCTACATTACGTTGGTCTTCTCAAAGAGCAGAAAAAGTAGAGATTCCAGGTCTTGGAACTTTTGGACCAAGTGGTGAAACTAGTGTTTCCCCTGTTGAATCAACTACTTATACAGCAACCGCTAAAGGTCCTGGTGGTGAAGCATCAGCAAGTGCTCGTGTAACCGTAACTCCTGATAAAGTTGGTGACAATCGTGGCCCTAACAATGGTTCAGACAAAAACAAATCAGCAGAAGAAAGATTTAAGACAAGTGTTAAACCTATCTTCTTTGATTTTGATAAATCTGAGTTAAGACCTGATGCAACATCAACTTTAGATAGAAATGCACAATTTTTAACTTCAACTCAAGATGGTAATAACACTATAGTTTTCCGTATTGAAGGTAATTGCGATCCTCGTGGTTCAGAAGAATACAACTTAGCTTTAGGTGATAAGCGCGCTAATGCTGCTAAGACTTATTTAATAGGTAAAGGTGTTGATCCTTCTAGAATGGATGTAATTAGCAACGGTAAACGTTATGCTGAAGGAAAAGCTGAAGGAGATCCTTCTGTAATACCTTCTTGGGCACATGATAGACGAGCAGAATTTATATATGTTCGTGGTGGTGGTGGAACACTTAGACCTGAACCACCTGCTAATGCTAATGATAAATAAGTTTTTTCTCCGGTAGTAGTAAACTGCCGGATTAACATAAATATCAAATGTAAGTAGCTCTATTTATTTAGGGCTGCTTTACTTTTTGGAGGTTAGAAAATTTTTATGCGTAAACTAATACCTATTGCCGTGCTTTTACTATTAACTCTTTCATTTCCAACAAGAAACTCCTTAGAAGCTAAAGATAAAGATGAGCTTATACAGCTAAAAGAAGCTTTAGTTGTACTACAATCACAAGTTCGCACTTTACAAGAATCTACAGATAAAAATACAGGTCAAGTCTCAGCTTTGCTCACTCAAGTAGTTGATAATGTTTCACTTGCACGTCGGGATATTAGTCAAACACGCGATGTTGTTGACCGTAGCTTAAATGACATCAATGCTACAGCAAATAACAGTACTCAACAACTTAATCAATTTGTTGAAAAAATTAATGCTACTAATGCAAGGTTAGAAAATTTGGAAAAACAGATTAAAAACCTTCAGAATATTTTCAATCCTACTACAATTATTAAAAACTGTGATAACGGTGAACAACAATATAGTCAAGCTTATGGAGACTATATTCGAGGCAATTACAGTCTAGCAATTGACCAATTTCGTAATTATGTAAGTTGTTTTTCAGGAACAGATGCAGCAGGTCAAGCACAATATTTAATAGCTGATTGTTACTATAAACAACTAGAGTTTAAATCTGCAATCCCTGAGTTAGAAAAGCTTATAAATGAATATCCTACAAACAATAAAATAGCTACAGCACGTTATAAGAAAGCTGATTGTTTATTAAAAACTGATCGTAGAAAAGAAGCTGAAGATGAATTGCGTTTAGTTATTCAAAATTACCCTAACAGCTCAGAAGCAAGGCAAGCAGAACAAGTATTAAGCAGTTTACCACCTGATAAACCAGAAAAAGGAAAACCAACTACTCCAACTAGACCAAGACGAAACTAACAAGTAATCCAAAAGAAAAAGCCTGGCTTTAGCAGGCTTTTTCTTTAAAGCAATTGATTAAAAGTAGTTTATATACAACATAATCTCCAATATGCTTCAAGTTTTGCAATAGCTTCAACAAAACTATCAAAACTAATAGGTTTAATAATATAGCCTGCAACATTTAAGTCATAAGCAGCCAACTTATCACAATCTTCATTTGAAGTAGTCAATATAAATACACTTATAGACTGAAGATTAGGGTCTGCTCTTAACTCACGTAAAAACTCTATACCTCCCATTTTAGGCATATTGACATCTAACAAAATGACTCTTGGAGTTGGAGTAATCGCCTCTTGGCCTTCTCCTCTTAACATTGCTAGTGCTTCTAATCCATTATTTGCAATATATAATGGATTTTGCAGATTATTTTTTTTAAATGCTCTTTGTAGATTCATTATATCAACTTCATCATCTTCTACTAACATAACACTTAAATTTTTATCCACAACTTATACCTCTTTAGTAATTTAGAAGACAAAAATATAATTAATTGTTTTGCAAGCATTTCGGCCACAAAAAGTGAAAAGCTGAACCTCCATCTGAATTAGACTCTACCCAAACGCTACCCCCAACAAGCTCAACTATTTTCTTAACTAAAGCTAAACCTATTCCAACACTATCTGTTCTAACATTTTTTTGAACAGTATAAAAAATTTCAAATATTTTTTGATGAAGTTCCGAAGCTATTCCAGGCCCATTATCGCTAACAGTAAATCTATAAAAATTCTCTTGTTCCCTTACCAAAATTTTTATAACTCCATCACAGCGATCATGAAACTGAATAGCATTTTTCAATAACTGCCAAAATACTTGCTCTAATCTTTCACTTTGAGTATAAAATTTTGGCATATTTGGTTCAATTTCAATAGAATAACCTACTGGTTTATCTATTTTCAAATAAATAAGATCATTTAATAAATCTGTAACATTTACAAATTCTATTGAACTATTTGTGCGACTGACACGAGAGTATTTTAAAACTCCATCTATTAATACACTTGAAAATTTTGCTCTCTCTCTTAACAAAACCAAGTTTTTGCGGGTCTCTACGTTAACAGAACCTGCCAAATCTTCCTCTATCCATTCAGAAAGACTTGAGATTGCTCTTAGTGGAGCTCGTAAATCATGAGAGATGATATAGGTAAACTGGTCAAATTCTTTAGTAAGTTTTTCTATATATTTTTTGTTAGATAATTTAGTATTTTCTAGTGATTCTTTTAAACTTTTAATTCTGATTGTAGCATTTACAACTTGTAAAATAGCTTCTCTGCTAATAAGGTTTTTCACTAAATAATTGTTAGCCCCAAAATCTAATAACTCTTCACCTTCTTCTACAGTATTAACTACTACAATAATTGAAACAGCTAGTAAACTCTCTCTAACATAGGCACTTAATAAACTTTCAAAATCTTTAGCTGTATTACAAGAGAAAATAATGAAACCTAAACTATCTTTATTTATTGCAGAAATAGGAGTTAGATTACTATCAATCAAGGTAGTTTGTGCAGGAAAAATACTAAATAAAGCAATCATTTCTGGCAAGTTTTTTTGAGAATCTGCCACTAAGAAGTTGATAGGAATTTCCATAGCTAAATTCCTCTGTTACCATTCACACAACGATAAATAATCATTTAAAACCTTAATAGTTTTGACAAACTCTTCAAAACAAACAGGTTTTACAATATAACCAGCAATATTATATTGATAAGCAGCTTTTATGTCTCTTTCATCATTTGAAGTGGTTAGTATGACTACAGTAAGATACCGCAATTGATTATCTTTGCGTAATTCTTCTAGAAATTCTAACCCTCCCATTTTAGGCATATTAATATCAAGAATTATCAAACGAGGAGAAGGAGTTATTTTATCTGTACCTTCGCCTCTAAGTTTTGCTAAGGCTTCCACTCCATCATTTGCTACATGTAATGGGTCATTAATATTATTTTTTTTAAATGCACGTTGCACATTCATTACATCAATACAATCATCTTCTACAAGTAAAATACTTCGTGATCTACCTACCATATTTTGATTCCCTAGCTGGCTTTTTTTGAGGAGAATTTCATTTTGTATTTAATTGCACAAGACCTTGTTAATCTTTCAGTTAAAGTCCTGCTAGATTTTATAATTCTACATAATATATAGACACTTTTTTTTACGAAATTATCATAAATTTCGGAAATTTTTTCTTAATTATTTCTTAAAGATTATATTATAAATTGAAATACTGTTGAATAACTATAATTCATATTTCAATCTTATTTATTTTTGGCATTTTTGTAGTTAAGCGACCAGAAGTTGCTTTTTGTTTAGCTACTATATCTAGCCAAGTAAAGTAAAAAGTACTGCCTTTTCCAACTTCAGATTCTACCCAAACCTTACCCCCTTGAGATTCAACTATTTTCTTTACTATAGCTAATCCAACTCCTGTACTTTCAACCTTATCTCTAGCCTCTAAAGTTTGGAAGATCACAAAAATTTTTGCATGGTATTTTGGATCAATTCCAGGCCCATCATCTGAGACAAAAAACTCATAGAAGAAATCTTCTCTTTCTCGTACTCCTATGCCAATATTACCATTTAGACGATTATGATATTTCACAGAATTACCTATTAAATTTGCAAATACTTGTTTAAGAAGAATCTTAGCAGTAACTAAAATGGGCAGGTTGATTTGAATATCAAAACAAAATGTTTTTGGCAAATCTAAATCCATAATTATTTCCTCTACTAATTTTCCACTATCCACAAGCTCTAGAGGAGTTTGAGAACGTCCAATTCTAGAATACTGCAAAATTCCATTAATAAGATCTTCCATACGTTGAACTCGACCTCTAAGCAACCCTAAATTGCGTTTATTTTCATTACTTATTATTTCTGCTAAATCTTCTTCTAACCATTCTGATAAATGACTAATGGCTCTTAGAGGAGCTTTTAAATCATGAGAAACTACATAAGCAAATTGATCTAGTTCTTTATTTATTTTTTCTAAGTTTGCAGCATACTCTTTTAGCTTTTCTTCTGATAGCTGTCTTTCAGTAATATCCCGTAATATAACTGTATGAAGTTTTTCTCCTCCAACAACAACTTCTGATCTAGTTGCTTCTATTGGAAATTCTTCCCCATTTGCTCTAACTCCATAACTAGTAGCTAAACTTTCACTATCCCATTCAGGTATAAAATCAGTAATTAATCGTCCCAAAGCTTTAAAAGCAGGACAGATAAAAAACTCCTCTGCTCGATGATTAAAGACTAAGATGCATTGATTTACATCAAATGTAATTATTGCATCCATAGCAAAATCAATAATTCCAGCAAGTCTAGCTTCATTTTCTAAAATTCTATTTTCTATTAAATGTCTTTTAGTAACATCTGTTGCAATAACTATGTATTGTTTTATTTGACCATTGTTATCAAAAATAGGAGTAATAGAAGTCGAAACCCAATAAGGTTGACCACTTTTTTTAGAGCATTCTATTTTTTCATTAAAAGACTTGCGAATAGCTGAAGATCTAATAGACTTATTTAATCTTCCAGTTGACTTACCCTGTAAAATCACCTCTGGAGTATTACCTATAATTTCTTCTTGTAAATAACCTGATAAGTTAATGAATGCTTGGTTTACCCATTCAATAAAACCACTTCTATTTAGAATCATTACTGCAGTATCTGTCCTACTAGCAACAAGAGATAGTTTTACAATTTCTTCATCTAATCTCTTCTTTTCTGTAATATTACGTCCAACTGTATATAAAACCCCTTCTTCTACAAGGAAATTTCCACTCCAAGAAATCCATTTATGTGTACCATCTTTACAAATGTAGCGATTTTCAAACTCATTTTGCTCTATTTCTTCACCTGCAAAACCTTTTTGTATTATATCAATAGTGTTTTCTCTATCCTCAGGATGTATAAAAGATAAAAAGGGGTTCTCATATAACTCACTAAGTGAATATCCTAGTATTTTTTCTGCGGCAGAGTTCATTTTTTTGAAATAACCATCTTTACCACAAATACAAAAAATATCCTCTGACATAGAGAAAAATCTCTCTATTTCTCTTCTATCTTGTCTTGCTTGAGCTTCTTTAATAGTAACAGCTAAACAGTTAGCAATTTCCTTAAGTAAAAGCACTTCTTGTTTATTCCATTTTCTAGGTTCAGGTGAATTTAAACGAAGTACCCCAACTAAACCTTCTGAATATTTTATAGGCACATCCAGAATGGCCTTAATGCCTGAACTGATAATCATTTTAGCAATTGGTTGTAATATGGTATCTTGTCTTAAATCATTAATTATCACTGGGTTACCAGCATGTAATGCATCTAAATAATCAGGGGCATTAGACAAATCTACAGTAAAACCTTTAAAGGAAATTATTGTTTTTGGTTCAGCAGAATAAAATACATTTAATGTATTTCCTCTAACTATAGAATAAGCAGCTTGAAACTCAGGAAAATACTTATGAAGTTGACAAACAGCATCATTTATTATCTGTTCTGCTGATAAATCCTTCATTATTGCATTATTAATATTATTAATTAATTCTAGTCGTATTTGACTATATCTAAATATTTCTTCAGTATATTTACGATTTATATTATATGCAATTATATCTACAATCGCCGCCAATGCATTTAATACATTAGTAGTTAATGTTCGTTGAGAAAACAATGATAAAACTCCTATAACTTCATTCTCAACAATTAAAGGATAGCCAGCAAATGCAACCAACGACTCAGTTTTAACCCATTCTTTATCTCTAATATTTTCATCATTAGTAATATCATTTGTTAAAACTGCTTTTCTTTCTTTAGCAATTATACCAACCTTGTATTTTCCTACAGGGATTTCTGAGCAAGTAGAAATCCTAGTATTATTAGAATAAAAGTTAGCACTAGCTTGAAGTTCTAAAATATTTTCTTCTTTGTTAACAGTCCAAATATATACAAAACTTATATCTAAATACTTTACAATGGCTTCTGCACATTCTTTTAGGCATTCTTTTAAACTAGGTTTAGTACTAATAGATGTACTAATATCCACTCTTAAACTAGTGACATTTTCTAGCCATTTTTCTTCTGAAATATCTCTTGCAATACCAATAAATCCTGTAAGTTCTCCAGCTTCACTACGCAAAGCAATTATGGATAATTTGACAGGGATTCTTCTTCCTGATCGAGACACATAAAGCCATTCTCTTTCATCAATTCCACTCAAGAAGGCTTTTGTAATCAAAGCATCAAAACTTTCTAGTTTTGTACCTAAAGCTTTAGACAATGATTTTGTATAGTTAGCAAGTTCTACTCGATCAAAAATAATATCAATTTTAGCTTTTCCTATTAAATCACTAGCATTATAGCCCAGTATTTTTTCTCCAGTTTTATTAAAAGACTGAAATATACCTAAAGGATCTGCAACAAACACAATATAGCTAAGACTATCAAAAGTAGCTTCTTGAAAAATATTCATTGGCTGTAAATTACTCATAAGGCAACCTAAAACTATTTTCTATAGCATTTACCTACATATTCTCACTAGGTAAAATTTATGTTTTTCTATTGATTCACCATAATATTTCCAACTAAATTAGGATCTTAGAATAACAATGTAGTACTATGATTAAAAATCTTGAACTACAAAATAACATTATTCTTTATCGGAAAAAAAACTATTTGCTTAAATTAAAATAATAGTTGACAAAACAATTACTTTTCGCTATTATTTCGCCAGAGAAATAAATTTCCTTGCATCTATAAAATAATAAGTTAAGTTTATTTTAAACTCTTTTATAAACTTAATCAAAAGACTAATATAAGGAAAATTAAGGAGTTTTTATGTCTTTTAACAAAATAATCATTGTTGGAAATTTAGGACGAGATCCTGAACTTAAATATACCCCACAAGGACAACAAGTTTGTGAGTTTTCTGTTGCAACAAGTGAAAAGCGCAAAGACAATAGTGGAGAAATGAAAGATGAAACCACTTGGTTTCGTGTAACATTTTGGGGACGTCAAGCAGAAATAGCTAGTCAATATTTAGCTAAAGGCCGTCAAGTTTATGTAGAAGGTCGTTTACGTGCTCGTGATTGGACAGATAAAGAAGGTCGGCAAAGAACCAGTCTAGAAGTATTTGGTACAGACTTAAGGCTTTTAGGAAACCGTTCAGATGATGCAATGGCTAATGCAGCAGTAACAGCAACTAGCTCACATGCACCTAGCCGAGGAGCTTCTAAATCAGCTCCTGTACCTGAGTTTGATGATACTGTAACAGAAGATGACATTCCATTTTAAGTATTTCTGTTAGATAACGGCTAAAACCAACATATTCTTATCTTGGGACTTAAAGTTCCAAGATAAGAATATCTTGTCAATACTTTCACTTAACATAAATATCTTATAAGTGTATCAAAAATACTCCTCTACTATATTCTGTATTATTAGTGCTTAACATCAAATATTTACAATCAATCTATCAAGAATATAAATATAATTCACACCCTTAATCCTTTAAAGATGTACTAGTTTTTGCTCAAGAAACTAAAAGTTAATAACAATGTTGTTAGTAACTTTTAGTTATGTTATAAAAGCCAAAAATAAAAGCTGTAATGGCACAAAGGAAAAATCATGATAGAAGTATCTATAAAAGAAGAAACTATTTTTTTTGAAGTAAAGGGTTGGGATAAGCTATGGGCATTTAAAGGCCACTTAGAAATACCTATTAGCCATATTACAGGAGCAAGTACAGATACAGAAATAGCCAAAGGCTGGTGGCATGGCTTTAGAGCACCTGGAACACAAGTACCTGGCATTATTACTGCTGGTACTTTTTACCAAGATGGCAAACGAGTATTTTGGGATGTTCATAATCCTGAAAACACTATAGTTATTGAATTAGATCATGAACATTATGATAAACTTGTTATTGAAGTAGAAGACCCAATAACTATAGTTAATTTAATTAAATCTGCTATTACATCAAATTCTTCAAAATAATATATGAAGAAAATAACTTTTAAGCCTCAAATTTGTAGCAAATGGATTCCCACTGCTTATAGCCAATTTTATATAGTAGATCCAGATGTTGAGTTTGACACAAGTGATAACTTTTGGATTGATGAGGCTTTTCAAAGACATCTTGCAGTCAATAATGGAGTTATAGGTGTTGATTTAGCTCATTATGGAAGTGCTAGTTGTATATTTCAGCTCTCAGAAACTCCACCTAATTTACCAATAGAGCCTTGGGATCATATAGTTGAGGCAAGTTTACATGTATCTAAAAACAATATACATGTGCTGAACTGTCCCGATTGTAATAAGTATTTATCTTGGAAAGTACCTTCAGGAGATTATCGAGTCAGAGTTTATACAGCTTTAAGTAATTTATCTAAAAAAGAACAAAAAATCTGTGAAACTCAGTTTAACCCTGACACTGGCCCAGAGTTTTATTGGATTGTAATCTGGCCAAAACCCTTTAGCCCTCCTTCTATAATTAAAGACACAAAAAAATAACTTTTCCCTAAAGCGCCGAACTAGTTTGACAAAAACATATCAGCACAGCTAACTTTACAAAATTCATATTCTATTTAGCTCAAACTATTGTACTTTTTGGAGAATAAGTATGTTAAGTGTTGATTTTGTGCGCAATAACTTAGAAGTTGTCAAAAATTCCCTTTCATCCCGCAATAGCACTGTATCCTTAGAACCTTTTGAAGCCTTAGACCAACAACGCCGTTCAGCAATTACTGAACGAGACAATCTAAAGGCCAAATGTAATCGTCTAAGTGAAGAAATCGGGGCTTTGATGAAAGCAAAGCAAAAAGAAGAAGCTGCTCCTAAACAACAAGAAGTAGCTACAGCCAAAGCTAGAATTAAAGAACTAGAACAACTTATTGAAGAAACAGAGTCTAAGTTAGCAGAAATCTTACTTACAATTCCAAATTTACCACATAGTTCTGTTCCTGTTGGTGCTGATGAGCATGCTAACGTAGAAGTACGCCGTTGGGGAAATATTCGTCAATTTGACTTTGAAATTAAAGATCACATTGATTTAGGAGTTAAATTAGGCATTTTGGATCAGGAAAGAGCTACAAAAATTACTGGAGCTAGATTTTCTATACTACGTGGCTTAGGAGCAAGATTAGAAAGAGCTTTAATTAACTTTATGCTTGATATTCATACTAAAGAACATGGCTATCAAGAAGTTTTACCTCCTTTTATCGTAAATAGTGCCACACTACAAGGTACAGGCCAATTACCTAAGTTTGCTGAAGATTTGTTTAAACTAGAAAAAAGTGATTATTGGTTAATTCCTACAGCAGAAGTACCATTAACCAACATCTATCGCGGAGAAATTCTTGAAGCAGATATGCTACCTATAAAACTAACTGCTTATACTCCATGTTTTCGTTCTGAAGCTGGTAGTTATGGAAGAGATGTCCGTGGTTTAATTCGCCAACACCAATTTGACAAAGTAGAATTAGTTAAGATTTCTCACCCTGATCAATCTTATGATGACTTAGAAAAGCTTACCGCAGATGCAGAAATTATTTTGCAACGTTTAGAACTACCCTACCGTGTAGTTCAACTATCTACAGGAGATATGGGATTTTCTTCTGCTAAAACTTATGACTTAGAAGTTTGGTTACCTAGTCAAAATACTTATAGAGAAATTTCTTCTTGTTCTAATTGTGATGCTTTCCAAGCTCGCCGTGCTCAAATTCGTTTCCGTCGTAGCCCAGGCGCAAAACCTGAACATGTTCACACACTTAATGGTTCTGGAATTGCAGTTGGTCGAACATGGTTAGCTATTTTGGAAAACTATCAAGAAGCTGATGGTAGTATTACTGTTCCTAATGCTTTACGTCCTTATCTAGATGGTTTAGAAAGAATTCAAGCTTAAAACTAAAGCTAAATTAAGATGAATATAGTCAGCTAGATTAGTTGGCTATATTTATCCGAATATATTATCAGACTACTTTTAAAGCTTAATTTTCTGTTAAACTACCTCATTAACTACTTTAACAAACATCAATTAATTACAACTAAAATAAACAAGTTATGTCTAACTACTTATCATTTGAATATGACCTTAATAATTTAGAAGTCGCCTCTATATTTGATGAACTATCTTTTTGGGCAGCACGTTTTGGCACATTGCTTTTTGACAATTTAGAGCTTAGTAAAGACTTAAAAATTCTTGATCTAGCTTGTGGTAATGGTTTTCCTCTCTTTGAATTAGCCAATGTATTTGGTTCATCCTCTGAAATAACAGGAGTTGATATTTGGCAAGCAGGTTTAGCAAGAGCTACTTTAAAACAAAATATTCATAAATTTCCTAATGTTAAAATACTAGAAGCAAATGGTGAAAATTTACCTTTTTCTGATTCAGCATTTAATTTAATTACTTCTAATTTAGGAATTAATAATTTTGCTGACCCAACTAAAGTAATTCTTGAGTGTTATAGAGTGCTGTTACCTAAAGGTAAAATTGTTTTAACCACCAACCTTAATGGGCATTTCCAAGAGTTTTACAGAGTTTTTAGAGATATTTTAATTAGTTTTAACAATCAGTCTTACATAGATAAACTTGAAGCCAATGAAAATCATAGAGGAACAAAGAAATCTGTAAGCCATCTGCTTGAATCCGTTGGATTTGATATTACTAAAATCATTGAAGATAAATTCTATATGAAGTTTGTTGATGGTTCAGCTTTGTTAAATCATTCTTTAGTTAAAGTAGGTTTTTTAGGGGGTTGGAAAGGTTGTGTTGATCCCAAAGACCAAGCAGAAGTTTTTAGCAAATTAGAAACTTCCCTAAACGACCTAGCAAATCAGCAAGGTCAACTAAAAATGACTATTCCTATGCTTTATATTGAAGCTCAAAAAAATTAAGAGTTTAAGTAAAACATTTATGAAAATTGTTGAAGAAATAAAAAACAAACTACAACTTCTAGCAAACAAAGAAATTGCCTCTCATTCACAAAGATTTTTTAAGACTGCTCCAGGAGAATATGCAGAGGGAGATATATTTTTAGGTATTCGTGTCCCTCAACTTAGACAATTAGCTAAAGAATATAAAACCATCAAGGTAGAAGAAGCCAAAGAATTACTTTCTTCCCCGTTTCATGAGCAAAGAGTACTAGCTTTGCTTATCTTAAATTTAATCTTTTCTACTGCAAATCAAGAAATACAACAACAAATCTATGAACTATACCTAAGTAATACTAAGTTTATAAATAATTGGGATTTAGTTGATTGTTCAGCTGAACATATTGTTGGAAAATTTCTAGTAAATAAAGACAAAGAAATACTTTATGTTTTGGCAAAATCTTCTGATCTTTGGCAACGTAGAATAGCAATAATAGCTACATTTCATTTTATTAAAAATAATGAGTTTAGCGAAACATTGAAGATTGCTGAGCTTTTACTTTTAGATAAACATGACCTGATACACAAGGCTGTAGGTTGGATGTTGCGCGAAGTTGGAAAGCGAAACCTAGAAACTGAAGAAGATTTCCTAAAAAAACACTATAAAAATATGCCTAGAACTATGCTGCGGTATGCAATTGAAAAATTCCCTGAAAATCATCGACAATCTTACCTAAAAGGTTCAATATAAATAATTGCTATTATCAAAGGTTATATTATGAAACGAGAAAATTTTGCAACTGGAACAAAATGGGAACCTATTGTTGGCTATTCTCGTGCTGTACGAGTTGGTAATCAGGTTTGGGTTTCTGGAACTACTGCAACTAGTGATTCTGGTGAAATTGTAGGTATTGGAGATGTTTATGCTCAAACAGTTCAAACTCTAAAAAACATTGAAAAAGCTTTAATAAGAACAGGTGCTAAATTATCAGACGTAGTACGTACTCGTATTTATGTACTTAATATTTTAGAAGATTGGGAAAAAGTAGGGCGTGCACATGGAGAGTTTTTTGGAGATATTCGTCCTGCTACTTCAATGATTGAGATTAGCAAATTAATTATGCCTGAAATGTTAGTAGAAATTGAAGCAGAAGCCTTTATAATAGATTAAAACCCCTTAAAAATAGTTTTACTCTACTATATACAATAATTTATGAATAATTATCAATTTACTAAAACTCTTTCAGAGTTTACTAGTCAAGCAACTGTTTGTCGTGGAGATCTTTATTTACCAATCGGAGTAGCTAATCCTCCCATTGTGGTAATGGCGCATGGATTTGGGGCAGAAAGAAAATTTTGCTTACCAAAATATGCAGAACATTTTGCAAGCAATGGTTTAGCTGTTTATTTGTTTGATTATAGGTGTTTAGGTGAAAGCGATGGAAAGCCAAGAAACTATATTGATCCCAATCGACATCTAGAAGATTGGCAAGCGGCATTAAAACATGTTCGTTCTCTTACAAATATAAATACTAAGAAAATTGCTCTTTGGGGTAGTTCTTATGCAGGAGGGCATGTAATTGTTACAGCTTCTAAAAACCCTGATGTAAGCGCAATAGTCTCTCAAGTTCCACATGTAGATGCTAATGCTACAGCTAAAACTTTAGGATTAGGCTATTTAATAAAGGCTACTTTACATGGTTTACTAGATTTACTCTGTATGCTAACAAATCGTGAGCCCCATTATGTAAAAATTTATAGTGGGCCTGAAGAATTTGCAGCTTTAAATACAGAAGAATCTAGAGTTGGATATGAGTCAATTATTCCTAAAGACTCAACTTGGATCAATCGCTGTCCAGCACGTATATTTTTAGTTGCCCCTTTTTATAGTCCAACTAAATTTGCAGAAAAAGTTCAATGTCCTGCCCTAGTGATGTTGGCAGAAAAAGACTCATTAATTCCAGCCCAAGCAGTTGAGCAGACTGCACTTAAAATGCCTAAAGGCAAACTTATAAAATATCCTTTTGGACATTTTGATATTTATAATGGAAAATACTTTGAAGATGCTATTAAAGAGCAAACTTCATTTCTTCTCAGCCACTTAACTAGTTAGCCAATTCAAAAATTAATTAGTTATGTAACTAGTTGAAGACTAAATAACTCTCTTTTTTAATGAGCCAGATTTTAAGCTATCAAGATAATGAAAAATTGAAAGAATAGGATGATAAATTAGCATTCTTGGCCCAGAAAAACGCATTACTTTTTTGATCTCTTCTTTCATTTGCTTGTTAAAACAATGTATCTCACATTTAGCACAAGAGGGTTTCTCTTCTTTGTGTGGGCATCTAAGTATTCTATAAGAAGCATACTCATAGACTTGCTTACATTTAGGGCAATTATTCATTTCATTGTTATGATTACTTTTACAATATATTTCAACCATTGCTCTTACAGTTTCATTTTCTCTTTCTAATCTTCCCCCTAGCAAAAACATTTTTTGTACCTTTCAAATCTAAATTAATACTGCAAAGTGTCCGCAAAAGTTATACCAAAACTAAAACAAAGAATCTTTCCCTGTTTTTTTAGTTAATTTATGAATAATTCTTATATTGACTAACTATAAATGGGGAAATTTACACATTAACCTTTGAAATATTTCTTAATATACTTATAGCTGTAGGTATAAATATAGCTATAAATATACACATCCACCTAACAAACCATAGTATTTTAGACTACAGTAGTAGTGTATGCTAGTGTCATTAAAATTAAAAAAATTATTTTTAAAGTATTTATATAAATACTTATAAAGATGCTTGTATTTAGAATTATTTTCGGTTAATTTTATTATGGAACATTATTTATATTTATATTGTATTAAAAGATTTATTTGTATTCTGAAGATAATTTTTAAAGAGAGGGCTTAGGCCAAGATATTTATCAGCCTAACAAAAATATTATGATATACAAATATAAGAATCATCTACTTATTTTATCTTTTGCTTTAATAATTGGAATATTTTTTATCTCTAGTTTCTCATTTAACAATAGTTTAGCCCAACAAGAAGACCCAGCAAAACATACTACAGATCTTTATCTATCAAATACTACCACAGCCAATATTACAAGCACTATCACTCAAGTAGAAACTCCAGTATTAGAAAATGAAAGCGATTCAGAACGTTTAGCTTGTTTAACAGTAGAAGGATTTCTTGGTGAAGGCTCTAAGAGCATGCCATTTAGCACAGGAGTGCAAAAAAAGCGTATACTTCGTGATGGTGTAGCAAGTACTTGTAATGGTAAACCTTTAACAGGAACAATAACAGGTACATTTAAATATGATTCCTATCGTTTTGAAAATACTTCATCTGAAGAACGATGTGTTAGCATAAAACTAAATAAAGTAAATTGTAACAATACTGGGATTTTTGCTACTGCATATTTAGGATGTTTTAATCCAAATGATATCACACAAAACTACATAGCAGATTCTGGTTCTAGTGCTTCCAATCAGTTATTTTCTTTCCTTGTGCCAGCAAAAGAAAAATTTGTAGTTGTTGTTTCTAGTGTTTCTAGTGGAGATTTGTCTTGTGCCAACTACAGCTTCAGCATGACAGGAATGCAAGATTGTGGAAATCCAGATTTTAATTTAGCTTGTGGCAAAGGTGCTCCTCTAGAACATAAGATGGTATTTTTTACAGACACAGCTAATAACCGCATTCAAATGACTCTCAATGATGGAACAACTTGGACTACAGTAGGAAAAGGACAAGGTGATAACACAGGCCAATTTAACAACCCTCATGGAGTTGCAGCTAATGCAAGTGGTTCAGTTATATTTGTAGCAGATACACTTAACAATCGCATTCAACGCTCATTAGATTCTGGAGCAACTTGGCAAATAATGGCTGGAAATGGAACTAGAATTACTAATATTAATTCCCCTCAAGCCTTAGCTTATGATGAAAATGCAGATATTCTCTATATAGCTGATACTAACAATAACCGCATATTAAAAGTAACTAATGCAACTACTAAAGCAACATTTTCTACTTTTGCTGGCTCTACTGGTGGCCGAGCAATAGGACAATTTGATAGACCTCGTGGTATTGCAGTTGATGCACTTGGTAAAGTGTATGTAGCTGATACAGGCAATAGCCGCATTCAAGTATCTACAACTGGACAAACTGGTGGATGGGCACTATTTGCTGGAGCTTCTGCTGGTAGCTCAATAGGAAAAGTTAACTCTCCTGTAGGAATCTTTGTAGACTCATTAAACCGTGTTTACATTGCTGATACAGGAAACAATAGAATTCAAATAAATAAAGATGGTAGTCCTAATGGTTGGATCGTCTTTATGGGAACTGGCAGTGAAATTGGTAGTGTTAATGGCCCTGAAGGAATTACCCTTTCAGCCAGTGGCAATGTTTTTATTGGAGACACATTAAATAACAGAATCCAAAGAAAATCTATTATTGGTGGTTTAGGCTTAGTAGTCTCTTCTCCCGGTGTAGAAGTCGGTCAAGCTAATTTACCTACTAGTGTTAGATAGTATTTTTCTAGATAAATGTAACACTTCAGCTTTTTTCTAAAAGACTGAAAAGCAAACTGATTTTAGCTTTTCAGTCTTTTTATTTTTAGGCTTCAAAAATTACCATTGCTACTGCATAATCCCGAGAATGAGATATAGAGAGATGAGTTTTAGTAGCACCTAGAGCTTGAAATTGATCTGCGGCTACACCAGTTAGCTTTAATTTAGGAGGCCCAGGATTCCCAGCTTCTACTTCTACATCTACCCAACGAATCTTGCCTGCCCAGCCTGTACCAAGAGCCTTAAAGGCAGCTTCCTTAGCCGCAAAGCGCCCAGCATAATGCATTGCGCTTAATTGTCTAGCCTGGCAATAAGCTTGCTCAGCAGGAGTAAAGACTCGGCGCAAAAAAGCTTCTCCATTACGCTCAATTGCCTGCTCAATCCGCGAAATCTCGATGATATCAATCCCTGTTCCAATTACCATGTTTATATACTCATTTATTTTTAGAGTTATTTGGAGTTATTTAAATGCAACATTTTAGAATAAAATCCCTTTCAGGTGTTAAAGTTATTGAGTGTAAACCTTTAACACAAGCTGGTTTTATTGCTGGTTTTAGCACACGTGTTGGTGGTGTAAGTAAATTACCTGAGAGTTCACTAAATTTAAGTGCTTTTCATGCTGATCCAGAAGAAAATGTCCAAGAAAATCGCCGACGTTTTCTTTCTACACTAAAACTAGACCACCCAACAACTAAAGATTATGCTATTGTAACAGCTAAACAAGTTCATTCAGCAGATTGTCACTTGATTACACATTCCTCTTCTACTGAGGAAAAAGCAACTTGTGATGCGTTACTTACAAATAAAGAAAATATTCTTTTAGGTATACAAACGGCAGATTGTTTACCAGTATTAGTAGCAGATCCTAAACGCCGTGCAATAGTTGGAATTCATGCAGGTTGGCGAGGGACTCTTTCACGAATTGTAGAAAAAAGTGTTGCACAACTACAAACTGTCTTTTCTAGCAATCCTGCTGATTGTATTGCCGTTACAGGGCCAGCTATTGGTCAATGTTGTTTTGAAATAGGCCCAGAAGTCAAAGAAGCTTTTACTTTAGAGTTTTCTTATGGAAATAGTTTGTTTTCTAACCATAAAGAAAATGGAAAATCTCATATGGATTTACGGCTAGCAAATCAAAACCAATTACTCAATGTTGGTATAAAAGAAGAAAATATTTTTCATTGGACTGATTGTACTCGATGTCAAATGGATCTTTATTTTTCTTATAGAGGTGAAATTGCTAATGGTGCAGTAGGAAGGTTGCTTTCAGTAATTGGTTTAGCCTAAAATAAGTATTTTTTAATCCTGAGTGATTAGCATTTTGGTGATTTATTATGAACATAGCAGATATAAAACAAGAAGCAATTCGAGTAATTGAAGCAATTTTGACTAGCTTCCATGAAGAACATTCTAACTTAAAGCTAACTGGATTAGCCTGTGAAATTGATCCTGGTGCAGCTTCGCTTTACCTTTATTTGTGTGATTCAACCAAAAATTGCAAAGACCCTATATCAAAATGGCCTTACTCACTAGATGAACAACAAGTAAAAGGACTTAAACCTCCTGCTTGGTTTGATCACTATCATATATTGCTTTCTCGTTACTATAAAGATCATGAAATTGGCTATGAACCTATTAAATCTGCCTTAGCAATCATACTAGATGGACTAGCTCAAACCCTTGCAGAAATGGAAAAAACTGGACGTTTAACTAGATTAGGTTTTGATAAAAATCCAGTATTATCAGTTTGGACAGAAGATGATTCAGATGAAAATATTGGGAAAACTCGTGTTTCTAAATATCGACATGCAACATCATAAACCTTTATAATTCATTTGGTTTGGCAAACCGTCGTCTATCGACAAGTAAGGGCAGAAAGTATAATGCTTTTTGCCCTTAACTCTTTAACTAAAATACTAATCTATAATAAATATAACTAAACATTTGTGGAGAGCCTTATGGATTTAACCAATTATAGACGTTTTTTTGCAGAAGAATTGCAAGCCGTAGCTAATTTGAAATCCAATGAGTTAGTTGAAGCTTTTGCTACAATACCACGTGAAAACTTCTTAGGTGATGGCCCTTGGCAAGTTTGGCAACCTGTCTTAGGTGGTATGTCAGGTTTTTATCGCACAACTCCAGATAACAACCCTAAGCATTTATACCATAATATTTTAATAGCAATAGATGCAGCAAAACAGCTAAATAACGGCCAACCAAGCACTGTTGCTGGCTTTATTGACGCATTGGAACTAAAAGCTTCCAACAAAGTCTTACATATTGGTTGTGGCCTAGGCTATTATACTGCAATAATGGCTACTATAGTTGGTTTTAATGGTTATGTAACAGCAGTTGAAATGGATGAAGGATTATCACTCAAAGCCTGCCAAAATTTGGCTTATCTTGAAAATGTTGAAGTTATTAATTTAGATGGTAGTAAATATATTCCCAAAGCCACAGATGCAATACTTGTTAATGCTGGAGTTACACATCCCCACCCTAGTTGGTTAGAAAAACTTAATATGGGCGGACGGTTGGTTTTACCTTTAACTGTTACCTCTATTCCCAATACTCCTGGAGCAGGTTTTATTTTAAAAGTAAAACGTGTTGACAAAGGTTATGAGGCTCGATTTGTTAGTCCTGTAAGCATATTCTCTTTATCAGGTATGAGAGATGAAACTTTAAATAAAAAACTCCTAGAGTCAATTAAACATGGCACAATGGCTTCAGTTCGCTCACTGCGTGTAGATAAACACCAACAAGATGGTAGTTGCTGGCTACATTCTGAAACTTTCTGTTTATCTTCTCTTTCTCTAAGTTAATGCTTAATTTTTCATTGCTTGATCTATAGCATTAAGTAAAGTTTCACAAGTATAAGGCTTGAGTATATAAGAGTTAATGCCTAGACTTAAAGCTTCATTAACTGTATCTTTTGATGCTAAACCACTTACAGCTATAATTTTGACTTCTGGATTTAGATTTTTTAGAACTCGTATAGTGGATAAGCCATCCATAATTGGCATCACCATATCTAGTACTACAATAGCAATCTTGCTCATATGTTCACCATAAATTTTTATAGCTCTTGCACCATCTTCAGCTGTTATTACTTGATAATCATAGGCTTCTAATGAAGATTTGTTGATTTCTCGAATTGATGCTTCATCTTCAACAATAAGGACTAAGGATTGATTTCCTCTTGGAAGTTCTACTATATGCTGTGTAGTTATTTCTACATTAGAATCTTTAATAGCAGGTAAAAATAATTTAAATCGAGTTCCTTTACCTTTCTGACTACTAACCTGCAAAAAACCATTATGTGCTTTTATGATACTTAATACAGTGGCAAGTCCTAGCCCAGTACCTTTACCAACTTCTTTAGTAGTAAAAAATGGATCAAAAATTTTATCAAGCAATTCTGAGGCAATACCTGTTCCTGTATCTTCAACTGTTATAAGGATATGTGGCCCAGCTTTTGCTCCCTCATTCATTTGAGCATAAATTTCATCAACTAAAAAGTTCTCTGCTGAAATATTTAATGAACCCCCTGTAGGCATTGCATCGCGGGCATTTATACATAAGTTCATTAAAACTTGATGGATTTGTGTAGCATCAGCTAAAAGAGTCCAAAGGTCTTGAGGTAAATTAGTATTTATATGTATTGACTTAGGAAATGTTTCCTTCAGAATCTTACTTATCTCACTAATAATATATCTTATTTGTAATTGTATTTGACTAGCTTCTATACCACGGCCAAAAGATAGTATTTGTTTTACTAGGTCAACACCTCGATTAACAGCTAATTCAGCTATTTCAGTTACTCTCTGGCTACGAGGATCAGTCAATTTTGTTTTTAGAATCTGCATAGATACTAAAACAGGAGTTAGAATATTATTTAAGTCATGAGCAATACCACTAGCTAAAGCACCTACACTTTCTAAACGTTGTGCTCTTAAGAATTTTGCTTCTAATTTTTTTCTTTCTGTTACATCAGTATTTACAATAAAAATAGATTTTGCTTCTTTTTGTCGGTTATTTACTAAAGTCCAACGACTTTCTACAATAATTTCTTTGCCATCTTTTCTAAGGTTTGTTACTTCTCCACTCCATTCACCTTTTTCTAATGTTGTGGTGCGAATATCAAGCATTGTTGAAGTTTTGCAAATAAGTTCCTTAAAATCTTTCCCTATTGCTTCTGATTTTGACCAACCATAAATAGTTTCAGCACTTTTGTTCCAGTAAGTAATTTCATCTGTTAAGCTAATAACCAAAATTGCATCTTGCGCTATATCAAGCAAATAAGCTTGTTCTTGAACTTGTTCTTGTGCCTTTAAAAGTCGCCTATATCGGTTAAGACGTAAAATAGAACTTACTCTTGCTCTAAGCTCAGTTCTGCTAAAAGGTTTAGAAACAAAATCATCTGCACCTGATTCAATTCCTTTTAATCTAGATTGTTGATCGTCTAAAGTAGTAACTATAATAATAGGTACTTCAGCAGTAGATGGCTCAGCTCGCAGTCTCTGACATACTTCAAATCCATCCATCTCTGGCATCATTATATCTAGTAAAATAAGATCTGGGTTATTATCTATAGCTTTTCTTATAGCCTCTTTACCATTTTCAGCAAAAATTAACTCATAGCTATCACCATAAAGTAAACTTTCTAGCGTATCACGCCCAATTGCAGTATCATCAACTATAAGAATAGTACTAGTATTTTCCATATCAAACCCAATTTCAATTTTGTGAATTTAAAAATTTACCAATAAGTTTAACAAGTTCTTTTAACTTAAGTGGTTTACTAATATAACTATTAACCCCTGCTTCTAGGCATTTTTCTTGATCCCCATTCATTGCTAATGCAGTCATTGCAATAATAGGAATATCTTTCAAGTTATTATCTGTACGTATAATTTTAGTAGCACTTAATCCATCCATACCTGGCATTTGAATATCCATAAGAATTAAATTAGGTATTTTTTTCCTTGCTAACTCAATAGCTTCATTACCATTATTAGCTATTATTACTTCATATCCATTAACAACTAAATAAGAAGTAATAGTCTCTATATTAGCTTCATTATCTTCTACTAATAAGATTACTTTTTCTGTTGTTGTCTTATTTGTAAATTTGTTTGAGAATGCTGTTTTTATAGCATTCAGTAGTTGTAAACGAGTAATAGGTTTTACTAAAAGATCAGTAGCTCCAAGCTCTAAAGCTTTTTCTCTTTCATCTATAACAGATACAACAATAACAGGAATTTTTCCAGTTTCAGTATTAGACTTTATTTGCTTAAGTACTTCCCACCCATTTAAATTAGGCAGTAATATATCTAACAAAATTACATCTGGTTGTAGTTGGGTTGCTAGCCTAGCAGCTTGGCTTCCGTCAGTACAAACATCTACACTAACGCCTATTTCTGTTAAGTATCGTGTCATTTGTTCTGAATTAATAGGAATATCTTCTATTATCAAAACTTGTTTAATGTTTAATCCTTCAAAACTTATATTTAATTCTTCGCTAATTAAGTCAATACTTTGTATCCAAGGTAAAGAAATACTAAAACTACTTCCTTTACCCAATTCACTTTCTACATAAACGCTTCCTCCAAGCATTTCCACCATTCGTTTAACTAAAACTAATCCCAAACCCGTACCATTGTGTTGTCGTGCTAAAGTACTATCTAATTGTACAAAGGGTTGAAATAGTCTTGGTAAATCTTCTTTTGATATACCTATACCTGTGTCCCAAATTGTAAAGCTTATAGTTTTATTTTCTAAGTCAGTATCTACTTCTAAACCAATTTTTCCACCTTTAGGAGTAAACTTAATGGCATTACTTAAAAGATTCACTAGAATTTGTTTTAATCTGCGCTCATCTGCTTGTAAAGTTGAGATTGTATTATCAAACATAGTAAAGACTTTAATCTGTTTCTTAATGGCCGAATCTCTTATAATACGTATACTTGCCTGACAAAGAGCTTCAATTGACACTGTTCCCAGATTCATTTCTAGTTTTCCAGCTTCTATTTTTGAAAGATCTAATATGTCATTAATAAGAACAAGCAAATGACGTCCACTTTCTTCTATTGTACTAAGTGATTTACTTTGTTTTTCTGTAAGTGAACCATAAATTCCCTCTTGTAATGCCTCAGAAAGCCCCAAAATTGCATTAAGTGGAGTTCTTAATTCATGACTCATACTTGCTAAAAACTCATCTTTAAGTTTCCCAGCTCTTTCTAATTGAGCATTGGCAATACTTAACTCAATAGTTCTTTCTTCAACACGTTTTGCTAATAAAGCCCTTTCTTCTTTAAGTTCAGCCTCAGCTACTAGACGCTCTGTTATATCTACAGCAATACCCCCAAGTAATACATCTCCTGTATAATCATCTATAATAGGAAATTTACTTACAAGATATTGGTGGATTCCATCGGTTTGATGAACGGCTTCAACTACTTGTATTGATTCTTTATTTTTAAAAACTAATTGATCGTTTTCCTTATAAGCAGCAGCTAGTTCTGGGGAAACTAAGTCATTATCTGTTTTATTGTACCACTCACTAGTAGTTATACCAAAAATTTTCCTTACAATACTATTTATATAAACAAATCGACCTTGTTTATCTTTAATAAAAGCAATACCTGGCAAGTTATCCATAAATAGTATAAAGCGGTGTTCACTATCTTTAAGTTCTTTTTCTGTACGTTTACGTTCAATACCTATTGCTATCTCATTTGCAATAGCTTTCATTGCTTCTAAAGTAGTTTCTGTAAACTCTTGTTTTGCAAAAATTGCAAGAACTCCGACAAGATTTTCTGCAACTACTAATGGATAACCAGCAAAAGCTGCAATAGATTCTTGTTTTACCCATTCTTGATCAGTTATAAGACTATTACTAGTAACTACATTTGTTAGATAAGGTTTGCGCTCTTGAGCAATAAGACCTATTTTAAGTTGCCCAAGGGGAATTTTAGAATATGCTCCATCTATATGGGTATACATTCCAGCACTAGCTTGTAACTCAAGTATATTTTCAGATTTATTAAAAATCCAAATACGAGTAAATGCAGCATTTAAATGCTTATTAATAGCTTTAACACAACAATCAAGCATCTGCTGTAAGTTATTATTTTGAATTAAAGAATAACTTATATCTGCACTTAAAGCCGATAACCGATTTCTTTCTTCCTTAGCTAACTCAGCACGCTTACGTTCTATAAACTGGCCTACTTGGTTGCCTAAAGCCATCATAATGTTAAGGAGAGTTGTATTAAATGGTTTAATATATCTAGAAAAAATCTCTATTATTCCAAGAATTTCTTTTCCAAGCATAATAGGAACAGCAAGTACTGAATTTAATCCAAGTTTATTTATGCAAGCACCTCTAAGAAAGTCTGTTGCAACAGCTAAATCCGCTCTCCAAAGAGGCTTACCCGTTTCCCAGATATAACCAATAATACCCATTCCTTTAGAAAAGATTTTTTCTTCGCTAGCCTTTTTATACTCAATTCCTTCAATTGTAGGAGAATGCCAAACCCCTATTTGTTTGAGTGAACCATCAGCTTGAGTAAGCCAAAATCCAGCTATATCCCATTCTAAGTTTTCGCAAATTGTTTGAAGAATTTTTTCAATAACACTTTCTAAATTATCAGAATCGGCTAGCAAACGTACTACAGTATATTGTACCTCTAAACATTGCTCCGTAAATTTCCGATTAGAAATATCATGTAAAATTCCTTCTATTCCTATAGGATTTGCCTCATCATCAACTAGCAAACGTCCACTAGCAGAAGCATAAAATATCTTTCCATTCTTGTGCTTTAACTTTATTTCTAAACCAGCTATTAAGTGCTTTTCCACTAAGGTCTTAATCAACAAGTCTTTTTCTTTTGGATCTGCATATATAAAATCAATATTGCTACCTATAAGTTCTTCTCTTTGATAACCATAGTGCTTTATTGATGGACTGATCATAGACAGAATACCTTTAGTATCTGTCCGATAGAAAATATCTTGTATATTCTCAAAAATATCTCTAATTTCTTTTTCGCTTTTTTGTAGTTCTTCAGTTCGTTTAGTTAGTTGGCGGTTTGTTTCTAATAGATTGTCTTTTATTTTTTCAAGAGAAAAGTTTTTCTCTTCTAACTTATTTATTAGACGTTCATTATAACTTTTTAGTAACTCTAACTCTGTTGTTGATGTGTTAGAAGGTGAGAAATATCTATTTTTTGTAGCCTTTAACTCATTAATAACTTTAATAAGTATTTTTGCAGAAGCAGGTTTCTTAATAAATCTATCTGCACCTATCTCCATTGCAAATTTTTCATCATCAGAAGAAGTATAAGTACTTGTATAAAATACTAAAGGAATATGTTTAAACTCATCACTCTTGCGAATTCCAACACATAATCTATACCCATCCATGTTGGGCATTAAAATATCTGAAATAATCAAATCAATTTTTTCTTGTCTTAGTTTTGCTAGTGCATCTAAACCATCTACTGCTTCAACTATACTAAAATTTTCTTGTATTAGTAGGGTTTTAAGTAGTTTTCGGTTTATTGCATTATCATCAACAATTAATATGCTCATACCTTTTCCTACTTGTAAGTTATATGACTAGCTAGTTTTCTTT
This sequence comes from Blastocatellia bacterium, assembly GCA_039812885.1. Lineage (GTDB taxonomy): Bacteria > Acidobacteriota > Blastocatellia > Chloracidobacteriales > JADJPF01 > JADJPF01. The sequence goes on along the minus strand of JBDIBI010000017.1, from coordinate 80,432 downwards.
GAAATAACTCTAGCTACTTCTTTAGTTATAGTTCTAGTGCTAATAGGTTTTATAATACATAAATCACACCCTGCTTTAATTACTTCTCTCTTAGACCACTTATTGGGATAAGCAGTTACAGCCATAAGAATAATCTGGTTAGTAACAGGATCTTGTTTTAGCTGACTAATTAGTTCTACTCCATTCATCCCTGGTAACTCTAGATCCACTAAAATTATTTCTGGTTTATTTTCCTTAATAATCTCAAGAGCCTTTTCTGCCGTTTCTACCCCAATAACATCATATCCTTCTGTAGAAAAAACTATTTTAGCTAGCTTAAGATGTATTGGCTCATCTTCAATAACCATTAATCTCATTAAGCCCTCCTAATCACTAAGCTTAGCTCTGCTTTCTAAGATTTCACTAATTTGCTTAGGTAAAATACGAGTATTTATAGGTTTAGATATATATCCATCGCATCCAGCTTCAATAGCCTTAGAATAATCTCCCTTCATAGCAAAAGCTGTTAAGGCTATGATGCATATATTTTTGGTCTCATCATTTGCTTTTAATTTTTTAGTTAGAGTTAGCCCATCCATCCCTGGTAATCCTATATCCATCAAAATTACACTAGGTTTTAAATGTTTAATTGTTTCAATAGCTATTTCTGCATCAGGAGCTTGTGCAACTTTATAACCTTCAAATTGAAGTACTTCTGAAACTAACTTTAGATTAACAGGATTATCATCAATAATAAGTATACTTAGCATTACTTATTGACAATCCTCCTGTACATAAATTGGTAATGTAATAGTAAAAGTACTACCTTCATTAATTTTACTTTCAACACTTATAAAACCTTTTTGTATTTCAACAAGCTTTTTAACAAGAACTAAGCCTAGACCTGTCCCCCCATAATGTCTTGAAATACTTGAATCTAGTTGTTGAAACTCTATAAATAAACGACTTACATCTTCCTCTTTAATTCCAATACCATTATCTATTACCTTCAAATTCATATGTTTATCACCACTAGGAAATAAATCTATTTTTATAAGTCCATTGTTATTAGTAAATTTAATGGCGTTTGAAAGTAAGTTATAAAGTATTTGCTTAAATTTTTGTAAATCAAGATTAACTATATTAAGAGCAGGAGAAATACTTACTGTTATATAGGTATTTTTCTTTTCTGCCATTGGCGTAAGTATAGAAATTACTTCTTCAATAGCAGCCTTTGGTGAAAACTCTTCTACAAATACAGTCATTTTACCTGATTCAATTTTCGTAAGATCAAGTATATCATTGATAAGTTGAAGTAGGTGCATTCCACTAGTTAAAATATCATTCAAGTATTCGCGTTGTTTATCGTTTAAGGGCCCAGGTTTTTCATCTATCAGAAATTCTGAAAAACCAATTATTCCATTAAGTGGTGTTCGTAATTCATGAGACATATTGGCAAGAAATTCGCTCTTTAACCTATTGGCTTCTTGTATCTTACGGTTTTGTTCTTCTTCACTTTTTCTACGTATTTCTTCAAGTAATTTACGCTCAGTAATATCTCTAATGGCAGCCATTACTAATGTGCCTTCTTCTGTTTCTAAAGGACTTAAACTAATTTCGGCAGGAAATTCTGTTCCATCTTTGCGTCGCCCAGCAAGATCTCGACCTTCTCCCATTGGTCGTGTTTTGAGCTCTTTAAAATAGTCAGTACGATATTTAATATGATTTTCTTGTAATTTTTTAGGTAATAGTATTTCTATGTAATTGCCTAATAACTCTTCCCGCTTATAAGAAAATAGTTTTTCAGTCTGAGCATTAACAAGAACAATTTGACCACTGAGATCTACAATTACCATAGCATCAGGAGCAAACTCTAATAGACCTCTAAATTTAGCCTCAGCCTTTTTACGTCCTGTTATATTGCGAATAGCACTTATTGCAAACACTCCTTCTTCTGTTTTTAATGGACTTAGGCTAACTTCTACAGGAAATTCTCTTTTATCTTTACACCTACCATAAAGCTCAAGTCCTGTATCCATAGCTCTTGTTTTAGGATCGTTAAAATACTTTCTTTTATAAGCTACATGATTATAGTGAAAGCGATCTGGTAATAAGACCTCTATAGTTTTACCTACTAATTCAGTACGTTTATAATCAAACATTCTTTCTGTATTAGAGTTAACAAGTACTATGTAACCAAAATTATTAACTATTACTATTGCATCAGGATTAGATTCAAGTAAATCTCCAAATCGTGCTTCTATCATTTTTATGTCACGTTGGACTTTTAGTTGTGTTATGTCTTTTTTATTAACAATTATATAATCTCTTTTATCCTGACCATCTCTAACTAGTTTTTTAGAAACATTAACATAAATAAGAGAGTTATCTTTTCTTACTCTGACAGATTCGTAAGTAAATACCATTTTCTGACAAGTTTCTTCAATGGCGTTTCTTGTTTCTTCTACCTTGTCAATAGGAATTATAAGATCATAAATTAAAGATCCTATAGCTTCTGTGGATGTATAACCAAAGATAGTTTCTGCTGTATGGTTCCAAAAAAAAATTTCACCAGATAAAGATATAGCCATAACAGCATCCGGCATTTGATTTATCAACTCACGTGTAAAGTTAATATCAAACTCAATATCCATACTCTTTAAATTCCACTTGTATCTTATAAAAGTATTTTACAATTATTGTAAATTTCTTAGGTCAATTGATTATAGCATTTTTGCCAGCAATAGCTAATTTTGTTACCTAAAAATACATATAGTTAATAGCTTAATCTTTTAACAAATCATAAAGTATAACGCAAACTTACTTAATCCATATCTATACTTATATCTTATTTCAAATAAAGCAGATAATAAATTTTATATATTTTTTTTGTTAAAATTTTGTTAAAAATTTAATTTATCAGAAGTATTTAAAAATAGAAAAGCGAGGAAATTTTGTAGGTGAAAAATAGAGAAACTAGAGCATAGAAAAATTAAAGCTAAGATAAGTTTTACTACTTACCTTAGCCCTAATTTTTAGAAATTTAACTTGTGTCAACAACAACTAATTTTACACATCATAATAGAGAGAAAACTCTAATGGATGTGGTCTCATATTCATTGGTTGTATTTCTTTCTCATATTTATACTTAATCCAACGAGTAACAAAGCTTTCATTAAACACATCACCTTTGAATAAAAACTCACAATCTTTTTCTAAAGCTGTTAAAGCTTCAGTTAATGAGCCAGGCATGCTAGGAACATTCTTTAATTCTTCTGCTGGTAAATCATAGATGTCTTTATCTAGAGCTGGACCTGGATCAATTTTGTTTTGAATACCATCAATACCAGCCATTAACATAGCAGCAAAAGCAATATAAGGATTGCAGCTTGGATCTGGTGGACGGAATTCTAATCGCTTAGCTTTTGGATTTTGTGAGAACATTGGTATTCTTACTGCTGCTGAACGATTACGAGCAGAATAAGCTAAGTTAACAGGAGCTTCAAAACCAGGAACTAAGCGTTTATAACTATTGGTTGTAGGAGCAGCAAAAGCAGCTATTGCACGAGCATGCTTTAAGAGTCCACCAATGTAATAAAGTGCTGTCTTAGAAAGACCTGCATACTCATCACCTGCAAAAAGCGGTTTCTCCCCTTTCCATAAGCTTTGGTGACAGTGCATTCCATTACCATTATCTCCAAAAAGTGGCTTAGGCATAAAAGTAGCAGTCTTATTGTACTGGCGAGCAACATTCTTAACAGTATATTTGAAAATCATTAGATTATCAGCTGTACGTGTAAGAGTAGAATAGCGAAAATCTATTTCTCCTTGTCCAGCAGTAGCAACTTCATGGTGATGACGTTCAACAGGAATTCCACATTTTTCTAAAAGTGCACAAATATCTGCACGAAGATCAATTTGAGTATCTAGTGGAGATAGTGGTACATAACCTTCTTTATGGCGAATATGATAGCCATCTTCACTTTCAGCAGTATTCCATGCACCTTCTACACTATCAACTAAATAACCAGCTGAATTAGCTGTAGCATGAAAAGAAGCACGATCAAAAATAAAAAATTCTGCCTCTGGGCCAAAATAAACAGTGTCAGCAATACCTGTAGAACGTAGATAACTTTCTGCGCGCTGAGCAATTGCTCTAGGATCTAGCCAGTAACCTTCTTTAGTAATAGGGTCTTGTACATCACAAATTAAACATAAGGTCTTGCGTTCAAAGAATGGTTCTATCCAATGACGGGAAATATCTGGCACTAGTAACATATCTGATTCATTAATTGCTGCCCAACCCCGCAAGCTAGAAGCATCAAATCCAAATCCTTCAGCTAAACTATCTTCACTAATTTCACCTATTGGTACAGCAACATGATGCCAAGCTCCAAAAAGATCTGTAAATCGTAGGTTAAAAAATTCTACTTCTTCAGCTTTGGCATATTCAAGAAGCGCTCTACTATCCATTAAAAATCTCCTAAGTATTTAATTTTCTATTAATCAAAAATTATGAATTTATTGATTGTTTGCCATCTCTATAGGCAATAGTGGTGCCAAATGAAGATAAAACTTCCGAAGATTTAGAATATTTATTATTAATTACAACTAGTTAACTTTTACCGGATTAAACTAATTTCTATTTTTTCTTTATATATTTACAACAAATTTGTAGCTTAATTCTTATTAAACTACAAATTTGTATTTTTCTTAAGACTAATTTCGAAAACGCCTATAATCTATTTCATATTTTTTCACTTTATAATTAATAATCCTCTCAGTAGTTCCAAGTAAAATAGCTGTTTTAGCTTGGTTGCCACGAGTTGATTTTAAGGCATCTAGAATTAAATCCTTTTCATAAGCCTCAACAGCAACCACTAAATTGACTCTAGGCTCAGTGTTTGAGGCTTCTGCTGTTTGTAATGTAGGGGGTAAGTGATGAGCATGTATAACCCCTCCATCACAAATTAATACAGCACGCTCTAAACAATTCTCCAACTCCCTAACATTGCCAGGCCAGTGATAACACATCAACATATCAATAGCAGGGGTTGAAATACGTTTAATGGGCTTGTTATGTTCTTTAGCATATTTTTCTAGAAAGTGATCCGCTAGAAGTAAAATATCAGTACGTCGCTCTCTAAGTGGAGGTAGATAGATAGTAAAAACATTTAGACGATAATACAAATCTTCTCTAAATGTACCTGCTTCAATTGCCTTTTCTAAATCTTTGTTAGTAGCAGCAATAATACGGACATTTACCTTAATAGTTTCTACACCTCCAACACGCTCAAATTCCTTTTCCTGTAAGGCTCTGAGCAGTTTCACTTGTGTAGATGGGGAGAGTTCACCAATTTCATCTAAAAAAAGTGTCCCTCCTTCTGCTAGTTCAAAACGCCCTTTTTTACGAGCAACAGCTCCAGTAAAAGCCCCTTTCTCATAACCAAATAGTTCCGATTCTATAAGGCTTTCAGGTAATGCAGCACAATTTACTTTAACAAATGGCTTACTAGCACGTTCTGAAGAATAATGAACAGCTTGTGCAACTAATTCTTTTCCTGTTCCTGATTCACCACGAATTAACACTGTAGTATTAGTAGTAGCAACTTGAGCGATTAACTGATAAACGGCTCGCATGCTAGAGCTAGAACCTATAATGTTAGTAAAGCTATAACGCTCTTGTAACTCTTGTTTTAAGTGAGTATTTTCATCTAATAGACGACGTTTTTCTGATTCTAACAATCTACCAAGTTGAACATTCCTTGCTATCATCGAAGCCACAATTGTTAGAAACTCTAGTTTTTGGTTAAAGTTTGTTTCTTTATGGAATTTTAGGTCAATACTTAAAGCTCCAACACTTTGTGCATTAATAATTATAGGAACACAAATAAAGGATAATTCCCTTTTATGTAAATTACGTCTTGCTCCAGTACGATTTAGAAACATTGGCTCCCGACTTAACTTAGGAATAATTACTGGTCGCCCACTTGCAACGACAGTTCCAGTAATACCTTCTCCTAATTTATAGCGACCTTTTTCAATTTGTGCTGGAGTCAAATCATGAGCAACTTCAATGGCAATTTCTTTGCGATTATTATCTAACAAAGTAATAGTGCCTCGTTCCATTTGTTGGCGTCTTTCTAGGATTTCTAACAAACGGCTAAGGCTTTCTTTTAAGTCTAATGTAGCACTTAAAACTTGGCTAATTTCTAGTAAAGTAGAAAGTTTGCTAATTTCCAATAGTTTATTTTTCATATTTTTATTTATAAACTACAAATTTGTAGAACTCAATCAAAACTACCACAATTTTGTTGCTTTTTATTAATTAAGTTAATTTATGTTATTAAATTTCTTTGCTATTAAGTTAGCAACAATCTTCCCACTTTGTACAACCATAGGCATTCCTGCACCTGGTTGTACTCCACCGCCTACAAAATAAAGCCCTTCTATTTCTTGGCTTATATTAAGTGGTCGAAAAGCTCCATAAAGAATATTATGTTTAGGACCTAACCCATAAATTGAGCCTCGAAAAGCTGAAAAGCGTTCTTCAAAAGTTAAAGGAGAAGTTACTCGATAAAAAAGCATAGATTTTTCTAGGCCAGTAAAACCAAAACCTTCAATTTGACGAATTATATTTGCTCCATATTCTTCATAAATAAGAGGATCTGGTTTTGATTCACCTCTAGGAGGAACAGAAATAACAACAAATAAATTATCTTTACCAGCAGGAGCAAGACTAGGATCATTACGTACAGGAGCATTGATATAAATAGGAGTTTTCTTTGGTAATACTCCTAGATCAAAAATATCATGATAAGATGGGGTAGGATCTCCATTTAATAATAAACTATGGTGTTTTAGCTCAGGTATTATATTTGATAAAGCAATTTCTAGAGTTAGAAAAGAAGCACTAGCTTCAGCTTCGCCTTTACGTAGAGCTTCAATATTTACAGGCCAACTATCTAAGCCTTTTAATAAACGATGTGTATGCAAATAATCAGAATTAGATACTACTACATCATATTTTTCACTAAGTCCATTTACAATAATACCTTGTGTTTTCAAATTTTTATCAACTTCAATTGCAGATACTTCAGAGTTTAAATGAATTTTGACACCTAATTTTTCAGCAAGTTTAGCAATAGCAAGTGGAATTTTATGTATACCACCTTTTGGATACCAAACTCCTTCACGAATAATAGTCCAAGGAATTAAAAGTAATGATGTAGGTGAATTGCGAGGATCTAGACCAGCATAAATAGGAAATCCTACTAGTAAGGCTCTAACTAATTCACTTTTAAATCGTTTATTTATTTCATGCATGTAGTTACGTAGTGGTGACATTACTAAAGCAGAAGGCATTAAGCGAGATAAAAATATATCTTTTAATCCTGCAAACATTTTCTCATAGAAATCTCTTCCAAAAATTCTAGAAAATAGATCACACTGTGATAGTAATTTTTTAAATGCCTTTGCATCTTCTTTTGAAAAAGCTGCGATTGAATCTAGTAACTGTTTTTCTTCAACAGAAATATCAAAAGTATTTCCTTGAGGAGTAAAAATCCGAAAAGCTGGATCTAAACGTTCAAAAACTAGGAAATCGGCTAAATTATGTCCTGCTTTTTGGAAAAGATCCTCATAAACCCAAGTCATTACTACAATTGAAGGGCCTTCATCGAAAGTAAAACCATCACGGTAATAAAAAGACGCTTTTCCACCTACTTGGTTATGTTTTTCAAAAACATCTACTGCATAACCTTGAGCAGCTAAAGAAACAGCTACAGAGAGTCCACCTAATCCTGCACCGATTACACCAATACGTTTCATTTAATTCCTTTTTTAAAGAAGGTTTAAAACTTTTGTAATTTAGGTAGTGTAAATTTTTTATTAAAAAAAAGCAAAAGCGTAAAGATTTTGTCTTTACGCTTATCTAAGTATTTTCTAATTGTAAGCAAGGGTTATTGATAGGGTTATTGATTTTGTCTTAAACTACGCCAAAAAGTTATAGCCAGCATGATTGGAATACTTCCTGGGATAAAGAATAAAGCTAATAAAGTCAATTTTTTACCTAAAGGAGAGGTCATTGCGCTTTTCAATTGCACACCCAATCTTAATAAGCGAAACTTCCAATTCTTTACCTCAAAACTCTCTACTAACAAGCTAATTCCATGATAAAGTAAGAGTATTCCTAATGAACATTGAACTATTACTAGCAAACTGATAAAAATTAATTGGAAGTTTGACATTTTTTTAATCCTCTTTCTTAAATCTTATTTTCTTAATAACACTTATGCAGCTCGTGGTGTCGTTTTTTCTGGGCTAGCAGTTACTACTCTTTTATCTGCTTCGTCATCCATTGTTACTTTTAATTTACGGCGTTTACCACATTCATAACAGGTCATATAATATGCTCCATCCTCACAACGACGAGGTGGCCCCCAATAATGTTTATGCAAAATATCAAAAAACATAATGTTTCCTCCTTAACACAAGCTCAATATTCAATTCTTTTTAAAGAACGTATTGAGGAGAATTTCTTGCACAAAAACTTTTCAAATTATCTTTACTAAGTTGGAAATAGTCTTAGCAATTGATGTGCCATATTAATAAATCTGAAAAATATTTAATGAAGTTCTTATAAACTCTTTATAAATATAGAAATAACACTTACTTACTACGACAAGAACTCTTTAACATGACACATTTTTATCTATTATAGTTTTAGTTTCACAGTCAATTTAGTATCCACCACAGAACAAAATAAGCATATAGTTACCACCATAGTAAATTAACATCATAGTACTAAGATTGTAATAATTTATATTGGTTTATTCTGATTTATTATGGTTTATAGACAAGTAATTTTTCAGTTAGGATAAACTTTTACTTAATTCTGAAGCTAATTCTAGAGTGGAAGAAAACCGTCGTTTTGGTTCTTTGGAAAGACTTTTAAGAATAATTTCTTCTACTTGGGGGTTGAGATCTGGATAAATACTTCTTGGAGATGGTGGAGTTTCTCTAATATGCTTAAACATCAAAGCAGTTGGACTAGCAGCTTGAAAAGGCAATTGTCCTGTCAACATCTCAAATAATAAAACACCTAAACTATAAACGTCTGCTCTACCATCCACAGGTCTTTCTCCTAAGCAATGTTCTGGAGACATATAAGAAGGTGTACCAAAAACTATTCCTGGGCCAGTATTTACTTGATTGCTATTAAGTGAACTTTTAGCAATACCAAAATCTATTAATTTTACAACTTCGCTATCATCATCCATTCTATGTAAAACCACATTGCTAGGTTTTAAATCACGATGAACAATTCCTCTACTATGAGCAACACTTAAAGCAGAACAAATGGGTAATAAAACTTCTACACTTCGGGATAGGCTCATTTGTCCTTTTTGTCTCATTTCATGTAAAAGAGTATGACCTCTCAACAATTCTGTCACAATAAAAGGAATTCCTTGTTCAGTAAAATCAAAATCATAAATAGCTATCACATTAGGATGTTTTATAGAGGCGGTATTGCTTGCTTCTAAGCGAAAGCGTTTAACTTTTACTGGATCATTTGCTAAATCAAACAAAAGCATTTTTAGTGCAACTTGGTCATTTATTAATATTCGTTCTGAAAGATATACTTTTGAAGCACCTCCTTCTCCTAGTAGTTTTAGGATCTTATATTTATCTTTTATTACTAAACTAGTTAATTCATCCGTTTTTCTTGTCTCACCATAGCCAAAAGTTTGATTATAATTTTTTTGATCAACAAAACCTTCATTATCTAAAGACAAAGATTCCATAGGCAAGGTTTTTTCTGAAGAATTAGCTTGTTCAGGATGTTCTATTAATGTCTTTTGTTTTTGATTTTTGTTAGTCATGAATCCAGCATTGTAAAGAATTTAACAATAGCTTAATTATAGTTAAACTTTAAGTTATTTCCAAAAACTTTATTAGGTAAAAACAAAAACAGCACTGACAGTATAAACTGTCAATGCTGTTTTTCTAAAGATTGCTAAAAAATTAGCCAAGGTAAGATTTGCTATCAGCAAATTCGCCTAAAGCATTCTTTAAGATAGCAGTGTGAGCAGCTTCATCAGCAGCAATAGCAGAAGCAGCTTTAACAACATCTTTGCTTTCGAAGTTAGCAACGTTAGCTAAGTAAGCTTTGGTTGCTTGTTCTTCTAATCTAGCAGCTAATTTAACGATATCGCCTTCAGCTTTTAATTCATTTACGCCAACGCCTTTAGCAATAGCAGCTACATCGTAGTTAGCTAATGCATCAACTGGTTTGCCACCGAATTTTTTAATTGTAGCAGCTAAAGCATCTCTGTGTTGTTCGTGTTGTTTTAAGAACTTAACAGCTAATTTTAATACTGGATCAGATAGTAATTTTGTGCCAGCGCCTGCATTGTAAGCAGCGATTGCTTGGTGTTCAAGACCAAGAGCTACGTTCATGATTTTGATGTCGCCATCTTTGCCAGCAGCTAAAGTACCAGCTGGGCTAGAGAAGATCATTGAACTGGAAACACCAGCCATAGCAGCTAGTTTCAAAAAGTTACGACGGGTTTGAACATCTAGAGATTCAAAGAATTTAATTTTTCTGTCAGCAGACATTATTCCTCCTTAACTTCTACCCTGGCCTACAGGCCGGGAGTGTCCTAAATTGATTTGGATTAGATTAGCAAGATTTGATTTTCTATCTATTACTACGTTCAGTATTCAAAATCGGATTGCCCGATACAAAAAATTTTTCCATAAAATTTTTATGTTTACTCAAAATAACGTAAGATAGAAATTTATAGGTGCTAAGTCTATGCAAGTGTTTTTTCTGAGTCAATCTGATATTCCGCAAAAATCTTAGTTGCTTAAATCAGTAGAGTTTTCAGATGCATATTCTTTTTCATACATTCCTTCTAGTAGATCTTTATATTTTTCTGTTACTTCTTTGCGTTTTACCTTTAATGTAGGGGTTAGTTCACCATGTTCAATAGAAAAATCCCTAGGTAAAATAACAAATCTTTTTATTCGTTCATAACTAGCTAACTCCTGATTTTTTATTGCAATTTCTTGATCTATCAATTGACGCACTTTTCTATCCATTGCTAGATCAGCAATGTTTTTATTAGGAAGAGATTCTTTTTCTGCAAAGGCAATAATAGTTTCTGGATTAAGTGTAACCAAAGCTGTTAAGTATTTGCGTTTGTCCCCATGCACCATAACTTGATTAATATAAGGAGAGGTTTTTAATAAATTTTCTATGTTTTGTGGAGGAATATTTTTTCCTCCTGAAGTAATTATTATGTCTTTTTTGCGATCAGTAATGACTAAATTCCCTTCTGAGTCAAAATGTCCAACATCTCCAGAATAATACCAGCCATCAACAAAAGTGCGTTTTGTAGCTTCAGAATCTTTGTAATATCCCTTACAAACATTTGCACCCCGAATAAGAATTTCACCATCTTCAGCAATTTTAACTTCAACATCAGGAATAGGTTGACCAACTGTACCAATACGATAACTCTCCGGACGAGTTATTGTAGCAGGAGCAGAAGTTTCCGTTGCTCCATATGCCTCCATAATTGGTAAACCAATGCTGAAAAAGAAATTTGAAATGTTTACCCCTAATGGAGCGCCTCCAGAAATAATAAATTTTACTCTGCCGCCTAAACGCTCATGTAACTTTTGAAATACTAACTTCTCTGCCATCCAATGTTTTAATTGCAAAACTAAACCTATTTTGCGACGTTTCTGTTTACGCTTAGCAACTTGATTTCCAACATTAACAGACCAGTAAAAAATCTTACGTGTTACCCAACTGCCATTTTCTACTGTTGCTATAACTCCATTATAGATTTTTTCAAAAAATCTAGGCACACCATAAAGTATGGTAGGACGAATTTCTAGAATATCTGCTGGAACTGATTCTAAACGTTCAGCAAAACCTATTGTTCCTCCATTATGAATAGCAAAATACAAACACCCAAGTCTTTCCAAAGCATGTGCTAAAGGTAGAAAAGAAATAAATGTCTCATGTTCTTGTATATCAGTAGCAACTGAATTCATAGTGCTACAAATAAAACTAATATTACGATGTGATAACATAGCACCTTTTGGAGGGCCAGTTGTTCCTGAAGTATAGATAATAATGGCTGTATCATCTAACTTAATCGATGATGACATTTGCTCAATTAATGCTTGATCTGCTTCGATTTGCTCTTGTCCTAACTCTAAAATCTGTTCAAAGCTATGCAATTTAAATTTCCTAGGCACTATCGCATCTTCAATCCAATCAGCTAAAATAATTTCTTCTAAATATTTTAGTTCATCCATTACTTCATAGATTTTTTCTAACCTTTCTACTGTATCAACTATTAAAAAACGAGCCTCAGAATGGTTTAAAATATAAGCAATTCCACTAGGTGTAGTGCTAGGATAAATAGCTACTGTTACAGCCCCTGTAATTAAAATCCCTAGATCTGAATAAGCAAATTCTGGTCGGTTAGCAGAAATTAGAGCAACTTTCTCACCTCGCTCTAAGCCCAGTGAAAAAAGCCCCGCAGCCATTTCGCTTACTTTTCTTCCATATTCTTCCCAGGTAATATCTAAAAACCTATGTCTTCGCTTTACCCTTAATGCAATTTTTTCTGGATGTTTGTTGGCACGTCGTAGAAGTGTTATTGGAATAGCTTCTAGTGCTAATGAAAAATCTGGCTTTTCTGTTATAGCTTGCTTTCGAGTTTTTCTATTAGTTTTTTCGCTAGTAATTTTAGAATTAGTAGTATTGCTAGTTGTACTTTTTGTCTTTTTAGTTGCCATAGTTGTTTTTAGTAATCAAAATTAATTAATTTTATATAAGTTTATTAAGTTGAAGTTACTTTATAAAGATATGCCAGATAACAGAGAGTTGACAACAAGTTTGTTAAATGGCACATTGAAAAATCACCTAAAATATAAAAACTATACTATATAATCAATCTAGGTAATAAACACTATGGATTCAACTAACACAAATACTGGCACAAATACTGAGACAAATTCTTTATATGAAGAGCTAGAGTTTATTAGAGAATGTGATGTTTTTCTTAGTTTAGATTTTGATTTGATTCAACAAATTCTTGCTCGTGGTGAAATAATAACCTTAGAGCCAGGCACACAACTATTTGAAATTGGTCAACCTGTTAGCAATTTCTACGTAGTTAAAAGAGGGTTAGTAGAAATTTGTCGCCCATCTACAGAAAATGCTTATGAAATGAGACCTGTAGCATATTTAGGCACATCTGATTCTATGGGAGAAATGACTCTTTTAACAGGTAGTCTTCATGGTTCAATGGCACGTATGCCAGAAGGAGGAGAAATTTTCCGTATTTCTCGTCCAGAATTTTTGCGTTTACTTGATGATTTTCCAATCTTTACCAAGGCTTTGATGATGGTATTTGCTCATCGTCTAGAATCCCGTGTCAAAGATCAACGTATTTCTAAACGCCATCTTCAAGGTAATTTAAGATTCTTTGATTTACCAACTGTAATTCAAACCATTATTGCGTCTAAATTAACTGGAACTCTAGTTATCACAAATGAACAACAAATCCCTACCTCAGAGGTTAATTTTGACCAAGGTGAAGTACGAAGTGCTTTTTTTCAAGATCTTTTTGGCATAGAAGCCTTTATGCAACTATTTCAACCTCCTCCACAAGATGGTTCATTTGACTTTAAATCTGGCCCAATTCAAGAGGTTGGTGATCCTGCACTTGAAATTAATTTCCCTACTATGAACTTACTTATGGAAGCAGTTCGACTTCAAGATGAGCTTACAGAAATGAAATCTCGTTTGGCTGAAACAGATAGCTTTGAACCAATAGTTGCTGAATTAAATTGGGATGAAAAAGATTATAACTATCCTGTTGCTCTTAGAATTTGGGAACTCATCACCCAACAATCTTATACTTTAGCAGTATTACGCTCTTCTACTAAACGTTCTCATTACTATTGTTATTTGGTATTGCAACAACTACTAGATACTAACCAAATTCGTTGTATACCACTAGATGATGTAGAAATAACACCTGAGTAATCACACAAACCTCTCAATACCTACACTAAGTTACCTACTATAGTACTCTATAAAGTGTTAAGAAAGTGTTATTTTAGGTAACTTTTTGTTTTTTGTGCCGATAATTACTTAACAAGTGTTCAGTTATTATAAATAAATTTTATTTAATTTATTATACTTAATCGATAATGTAAATTTTATAGGTTGGTATTTATGGAAATAAACGGGCCTCCTAAGTTCAATAATTTTGGCAATATAGATAGTGAGCTTTTAGATACAGGAACAGCTAAAAAAGAAGGTAAACGTTCAGAGTTTTCTTCACAAGAAGCAACAAAAGATTTTGGCTCTTTACAAGTAGCAAGATCTAAAGATGGTGGTATTAATTCCAATGGTGATTTTGATAAACCTTCTGTTTTAACAAGTTCATCGGATCAGTTATTTGCAAAACCATTTGATGATTTATTTGATGCAAGCAAATTAAAGATTGCTCCAGGTCTTGAGAAAAAGCTCTCTGGAGATTTGCCTCCAGGTCTTGAGAAAAAATTCTCTGGAGATTCACCTAAAGGAGAATTTCCTAAAGGAGAGTTCCCTAAAAATCCAGGAAATAATCCACCTCCTATTAACTCATTTCCTAATCAACCAAGACCAACACAAAGTACAACACCTAGCCAAAGCCCTAGTTTTCCTAGTTCTAGTTCAAACCCTAGTCCAAGTCCAAAATCATCTGATAGTACGTCATCATCTCCTATTTTCTCTGCACCAATAAGTCGCCCAAATGCTAGTGACTTGCCACAAGTCCCTATAATTAAAGATCGAAATGATTCTCTAAATTTACCTAGAGAAAATAATAATGCTACTTTTTCTAGCAATCAAATCAGAGAAAATTTACAAAAAAGCTTTGCCTTAGACACTAAAGTTGAAAAACAAGTTGAAAAGCAAGTTGAAAAGCAAGTTGAAAAACCACGTCCAGAAAATTTTGGTCAGGAACGAAAACAATTACAGGATAATTTTAATAACCCAAATAGAGGACCTAATAAAGCTGAAAGCCAAGTTCCAACAACTCCTCAACCTACAACAGAAGTAGAAAAAACCTTAGAAATAGAGATCACTCAATCAATAGAAGTAGGTCAGCAACAAGAAACAACTAATGAATCTTCTGTAAAAGAGGAAAATGTTGAAATAGGTTCTTCTGAAAGAGGAAAATTTATTCCACCAGGTCTGGCTAAAAAGGCTGAAAATACAACATTTCCAGTTAATGAGGAAAATATCCCTACTCAAGCTCCTATAAATGATCTATTAGATAATGCTGTAGCTTCTGTAGTAGGCAAGATAATGGATAATCCAGAAGAAGTACAACTTAACCCATCTGTAGAAACCCTTGAAGAAGCAAGTGAAAACGCCCAGTTAATATCATTAAATGAGCCAGAATTAGCAACAGGTAATCTTAATGAGGCATTAGAGGCTAATTTGTCTAATTCAATTGGGCAACTTGGAGAGTCTGAGCTAAATTCTGCTGAAAACCTTACTAATGGGGCACGTGCAGCATCTTTACTAGATAAATCTTCTTTACTTGGACAAGTCAAAACCAATACTAATGATATATCTAACCTTATAGCTACTAGCAATTCTAAAATACTCTCTATTCCTGTTGGACAGAGTTTAGAACAAGTAGCAGCAGAACTTGGAATAGATGTATTTGAGTTGTTAAAAGCTAATCCACAGCTATTAAAGGATCCTTTATTATTTGCTGGACAACGAGTTAAAGTACCTACTCAACAAGATATAAATATGTTAGGAACTAATGGTTCAACCAATGGACAAAATGGTATTAACTCTAATGTTTTCAATCAACTTGGTAAGCTTCAAGATCCTAACAAATTACCTTTAGAACAAACTAAATCTAATATTGGTATTAGTACACAAACAGAACTAGGAAAATCATATTCAGTTAACTCTAACTCAAATTTGATTAACTCCCGCATAAAAGAAACTGAGCGAAGCGAGCGCAGTATTGAAAGAACTAGTAACAATACAAACAAGCAACAAAATATACAAAATATTACTCCTGGTTTCGGAGTTTATGATAATCGCGAAATAGAGATTGAAATAGAAGAACGAGAACAAAAATCTAATAAAAATCTTAATCTTCCAGAGCCTTTTGATGAATGGGCTGAATATATTTACTCAGCATCAGAAAAATATAATTTAGATGCTTCATTGATTGCATCAATAATATGGTGCGAAAGTGCTGGTAAAAACATTATTGGTAAAAACGGGCATGGATTTGGGTTAATGCAAATTGATGATCGCCGTTATAAGAATTGGCTCAAGGCCAATGATAATGGCTTAAATCCTGCCACTAACATTGATTTTGGAGTATCCATATTACGCAATAATATAGACTATTTCCGAGGCAAAATTGCTGCTGGAATTGCAGCTTATGACTGTGGCATAGACTTAGTAGAAGAGGCTATTGTGTTAGGAAAACCAGTAGATTACTTTACAACAGATAAAGACTATTCATCTCGCGTTTTAACACAACAGACTTATCTTAAAAAGTTTTTTGAATAAAGTCCTTACTAATTAAAAAGCTAAAAGGGGTGTTTAAACACCCCTTTTTATTTTTATACCTAACAAGGCAAACCTTTTATTAAAACATCTGAAAGCTCATAGTGAAGTCGATTAGTGGACAGATGTGTTTGGCTTAATTGATTAACAGCTTGTTTATATTGATTTTTTTGTTTTATTGAAGCCTCTTCACCTTTTTCCGTAAGCATTTGGTGAAGTTTTCTTACCTCTTCTAAAGCCTTACGTCTTTCTTCACGAGCTTGTAAATGTTGTAACATCAAGTTAGTTAGTTTATCTTCTCGTGCTAGCCAGTATTGTCTAGGCATTTGTTTTGTCAACATGATTTAATTTTACTATCGTTACCTTTCACATAATATGGAGTTTTTGATTCTTTTAATTGTCCAGGACTTTCTATTTGTTGGTTTTGGAGTACTCGAACCATTTCTTGAAAAGCTTCAAGTCTAGCAGCTTGACGTTGAGCTTCGGTATTCCGGGATTGCTCTAAGAGAACATCTAAGTCATTTCGTTTTATCATTTTTTTCTCCTCTAGCTGGAATAACTTTTAACAAGTTTTGAATTATAACAGGTAAAACAACCTATTAATGGTGGTTATAATAAGAATAGCACCTATAGGAAGTGCCAATGTTTGTCCTAGAAACGTGGTAGACTACCAAAATCATCCGCTACTAGCAAGAAATTATTGCAATTTGTTAACGAAATCTTTAGATAAATTTTTACTTATAGAAATAATTCTACGCACAAAGCCTAGGCAATTTCACTGGTCATAAATTATCTTCGGCGTGCAGTCTAGCAAAAAACTTAAAAATTATGATATTTTAGCCTCTTTGCCGCAGTCCGCGTCTTACAAATCTGCGCGCCATTTTGTCACCCATAAATCGGAGGTAAAAGCGTGAGTATCTTAGTGGATAAATCTACCCGTCTACTTGTGCAAGGTATTACTGGTAAAGAAGGAACTTTCCATACCCAACAAATGAAAGCCTATGGAACCAATGTGGTTGCTGGTGTTACTCCTGGAAAAGGCGGAACCTATCATGAAGAAATCCCTGTTTTTAACACTGTAGCTGATGCGGTAAAACACACTGGTGCAAATGCTAGTGTGATCTATGTACCACCACCATTTGCTGCTGATGCAATTATGGAAGCAGCTGATGCTGAAGTACCATTAATTGTTTGTATTACTGAAGGAATCCCTACAGTAGATATGATTAAGGCTTTTCATTATGTTAAAGCCCGTGGCTCACGACTAATAGGCCCAAATTGTCCAGGAGTCATTTCACCTGATAAATGCAAGATTGGTATTATGCCAGGCCATATTCATAAAGAAGGTCGTATTGGAGTAATTTCCCGTAGTGGTACTTTAACTTACGAAGCCGTACATCAATTAACTACTCTTGGACTTGGACAATCCACCTGTATAGGAATTGGTGGCGATCCTGTTATTGGAACTCTATATATTGATTTATTAGAGTTATTTGAAGCTGACACTGAAACTGATGCAGTAATTATGATTGGCGAAATTGGTGGAAGTGCAGAAGAAACAGCAGCTCAATTTGTAAAAGAAAAAATGACTAAGCCCGTCATAGGCTTTATTGCTGGTCAAACAGCTCCTCCTGGACGCAGAATGGGACATGCTGGAGCGATTATTTCTGGTGGTAAAGGTACTGCTGCAGAAAAAATGAAAATGATGACAGAAGCTGGTATTCATGTCGTAAGTAGTCCTGCTGATATTGGCGCTACTGTTCAAGCAGCTTTACAAAAATAAGTATTATTAAGGAGATAAATGATGAGTGATTTAACTTTTGGTATTATTAAACCTGATGCTGTGGCCGCTAATAACGCTGGCAAAATTATCCAACGCGTTCTAGATAGTGGCTTTAAAATTCATGGTCTAAAACTAATTCACCTTTCTGACAAACAAGCAGAAGGTTTTTATGCAGTTCATAGCCATCGCCCTTTCTTTCGTAGCTTAGTTGAATTTATGACAAGTGGCCCAGTAGTTGTAATGGCTTTAGGAAAAGAAAATGCAGTAACAGAATGGCGTAACCTAATGGGTCCAACTAATTCCAAAGAAGCTCCTGCTGGAACACTACGTGCCGATTTTGGAACAGATATTGAACGTAATGCTGTTCACGGTTCAGATTCCAAAGAAAATGCAGCTATTGAAGTAGCTTATTTCTTTAGCAAACTAGAACTTGTCTAACTGCTAACTTGTTGATTGACATATGGATAATATTTGTCCATATGTCAATTTAAACATATAAGGATTCAAAGATATGATGTTAGAAATATCAGAACAAGAAAGTAAGTATTTATTAGAACTCTTGGAAGCAACCCATAAAGACATGCTTCATGAAATAAATCATACAGATACTCGCGACTATAAAAACATGCTTAAAGAAAAAATAGCTGTTGTAGATGAGTTGACAGCAAAAATAAACAAATTACTAGAAAATAAATAACTATTCTCTTAACTTCTTTGAACTAGCTGTTGAATTGTAAAATACTTAAAGTCCATTCAACAGCTTAAACCTACTGTATTAATACCACATTAGATTTCTTCATTAAACAATCTACCAAAATTAGCTCAACTTAAATTTTTAGCTAAAAATTTAGAAAAATAAAACATATTAAGACATAAAACACTAAACCCTTATTATTGAGAACGTTAACCAGTTATTTTCAAGTAATACATTAAGTTTTTCTATTTATTTCTTGTAAAACCAGGTACTTAGTCTATATACCAATAATCAAATTTAAAATATTTTAATTGTTATTTAGTTAAAAGCTGTTTGTCTATATTTCACTTAAACCATTACATTAAAAGTAAAGTCTAAACTAGAGCTAAAAATCATAAAAACAAGAAGAAGGTTTTTGCTAAAGATAAAATCAGGTTACTCTTGTTAACATATTCTTAATATGGGAGTTAGTAATAATAAAGATGGCCTGAGCAAAATGCTCAGGCCATTGATGATAGCTTTACTAAAAATAATCTTTGGAAAAAGCTTAGACTCACACCAAAAACTTAATTTGAAAGGTCAAGATCTAGAATAAACCGGTTAGAAACCCTACTATTAACATCAATCAGGATTTCATTTTCGTCATCGTTAAAATTAAGCTCTGCTTTGCTAGAAGCTTTCAAAGTAAGCAAGCTATCTGTAACAGAAACAATTTTTGAACTCACTTCTACCCCATTGATAATCACTCTAGGGGTTTGTCCAAAACCAATACCTCCCAAATATAGCTCTACTTGAGTAGCACCTTCTGGAGCAGATAAAGCAGCTGAAGAAATATTAAAATCTGGGCCTGGAGCTTCTTCATTAGTATTAAAAGTTATATTGTATTTTTTGGATTTATTTTCCCCATTAGAAGCACTTAGAACCAGACTATAAGATTTCTTTTCATTAATGGTTGGAGTAGTAACTTGCATGGTTGCATGAAAAGTATTTGAGTTGGTACTAAAAGTATCTTCCTTAGTACTTATTTGTAGTGGAGAAGTTTTTACTTTAAGCTCAACTTCTTTAGACAAATCCATTTTGTTTACATTAATATCCACTATTTTTGTTTCGCCAGGTTTAACCAAAAAATAATTCTTATCAGATTTAATCTGTAATTTCTTTTTTGGCCCATCAGCACTTGCATGATGAACAGGTAACAACTGAAATAGTATTACCAAGAAAAGCATTGGAAGTAATCTTATTTTCGACATATTTTTCTCCTAAATAATATCTAATTAAGCAAGTTACCATTAAATGACAAAACTAGTTTGATAACTTAATTGCTTATTAAATGACGCGTAAATTTTTGAGAAAACCTGTCATAATATTCCCTCTTGGATAAATGGATTTATGCCCAAAGAGATTTTTTTCTGGTTAAGCTATTTCTTTGTTTTAACTTAACTAATAATAGAGTTACAGCAATTCCCAGTTTAGAAGTGAAAATAAGGATATGCTAGTGAAATTACTGTAAGGGCAGCCCTTGTGGCTGCCCGTTCTTCAATGAATAAGACGGGTAGCCACAAGGGCTGCCCCTACAATTACCCAAACAACATTATGGATCTATTTCTAAACCGGGAATTGCTGATAGAGTTATTAATTATTGGCTAACCTATTGATTTGAAAGAAAATACTTAGTTTGTCGGCATGCCGACATTATTTATAAGCAGCAAGTTTTAATTTTTATTCTGATTATCTTTAATGTTTTACCCTATGGTATCTGTTAAAATAATAACTATTAAAGTAAGTTAAAAGGTTATTTTTAGATAATAACTTAGCATAGAAACTACCACTTATCCCAAACAGGAGGTTATATGCAAAGCTTTTCTATTTTTGATTATTTCTACTCTAAAAAGCTGCAAATACTCAGTTTAGTAATAGCCACAATAATTACATTTTGTTTTGCTATAAATACTCTAGCTACTAGTGTGATTATGCTTAGTGACGAAGATTTAATTGTTAGTGTTCGTGCAATAGTTCAAGGAGAAGTAAGTGCAATAGAAAGTAGATTTAGTGAAGATAAATCTCAAATTTATACTTACATCACAGTCAAAGTTAAAAAAGTGCTTAAAGGTAAAATAGAGTCTCAAGAAATTGTGACTCGTCAACTTGGTGGTACAGTTGGAGATATTGGTCAAGAAGTTTATGGTGCGCCAAGTTTTTATGTAGGTGAAAAAGTCCTACTTTATTTAAACACTGCCGATGATGGAGCATTAAGAGTAGCTCATCTTTTTATGGGTAAGTTCTCTATAGTGCATGATAGTCAAAATAACAAAAAGTATGTAAAACGCTTTGTCAATGGTGTAAGCATTGTAGCTAACACTCAAGACCCTATAACTAATGAGATGGAACTTTCTCTTTATGAAGCAAAAATTAAGAACACTTTAATAAATTCATCTCAAAGAGTTGCTGAATTTGATAAATTAAACGCCAATCGGCCTCTCTTAGCTGTACCAATAGAATTTACTTCTAAAAGCCATTCTTCTCATATTCAACCTAATTTTACATTTTTTAGCCCACCAGCACGCCATTTTGAAGCAGACACTAATACAGCAGTCCCCTATCAATTAAACCCTGATAGCGCACCTGTCACAGGGGGAGGGCTTAGCCAATTTAATTCTGGGCTAGCAGCCTGGACAAATGTTTCCAGTGCTTCAATAACTTTACAAAATGGAGGAATGTCTTCAGCTTGTGGTCAAGTTAATGATGGAATAAATGTTGTTTCATTTGGAGATTGTCGCAATGAAATTGATGATCCGGTAAATTGTACAGGAACTTTGGCTATAGGAGGATACTTTAGAAATAGTGAAACAAAAGTTGTTAATGGAACAACTTTCTTTAGGATTGTTGATGCTAATGTAACTTTTAACAACAACTTTGAATGTTTTTTAAGTAACTCAGCCAACTTAACTGAAGTAATGACTCATGAAATAGGTCATAGCATTGGTCTTGGACATTCATCAGAAGATCCAAATGAGCCAAATGCAACTCTCAAAGATGCCATCATGTTTTTTAGGGCTCATGGAGATGGTCGAGGAGCATCTTTACGTAGTGATGATATTATGGGAGTAAGTTTTATTTATCCAACAAATTCTGGGCCAACACAAGATTTTAGTTTATCTTTAAGTCCAAGTTCTTTAACTGTTAATCCTGGCTCAACAGCCAATTTTACATTAAACCGTACAAACATAGGTGGATTTTCAGGAAATATAAATATTGCTGTTAGTGGACTACCACCAGGAGCTACTAATGGACTACCTTCCACATTTAACTACCCTGTTACCTTGCCAATTATCACCAGCAACAGCACTCCAACAGGTAGCTATACCATTACAGTTACAGGCACAAGTGGAAGTCTAGTGCACAGTGTTACAGCCACATTGAATGTAACTCAAGGGCCAAATTTTTCTTTTTCTATTAGTCCAGCCTCGCAAACAGTTTCTATTGGTGGTACAGCAGACTATATGCTTGCTATAACAACTTCAGGTGGTTTTTCTAGTCCTATAAACTTTTCTTTCTCTAACTTACCGCCTGGTTCAAATGTGCCTGCATTCCAAGGCCAATCCCCTATTCCATTTAGTGTTGTGACAAGTTCCTCTACTCCAGCAGGAACTTATACATTTACAGTTACAGGTACAGGAGGAGGAATAACTCAAAGTGCAACTGCTGTTTTGGTTGTGCAAAATATACCTAGTTCCGTCAGGTTAAATGTAAATCAATTCTCTACAACTGTACTTCAAGGACAAATAGCTAATTATCCTGTTTCAATTGATCGGACTAATTTTACTGGGCCTGTTAATTTAAGCTTAACAATTTTAAGCAGTACAGTTCCTCCAGGTATTACTTTTAGTTACTCACAAAATCCAACAACTAGCTCTAGTGTGACATTAAATATCAACACCACAACAGCAACTCCAGCAGGAACTTATATGTTTGTTGCCAAAGGTACTGCGTCAGGAATAACTGTTAGTGATTCTGCTCCTTTTGCTTTAGTGGTTAACCAAGCTCAAGTCCCTGATTTTAGCTTATCACTTGCCCCAAGCTCTCTAACGGTACAAAGTGGACAGACAGCTAACTACACTTTAGGCCGTACCAATTCAGGAGGTTTTACTGGAAGTGTCACAATTAGCATAAGTGGTTTACCTTCAGGAGCAACAGATGGTTTACCAAATAGTTTTGATTTTCCTGTAACTCTACCAATCATCACTAGCAACACAACTCCAGCAGGAACTTATACAATTACAGTTACAGGTACAGGGGGAGGGCTTACTCGCTCAACATCAGCTACCCTAATTGTACAAAGTGCCCCTGCTTCAGCCAGTTTAAATGTGAATCAACAATCTGCAACTGTAGTTCAAGGACAAACAGCTAACTACCCTGTTTCCATCAATCGTACTAATTTCACTGGAGCTATCAACTTAGATCTAGTGATTTTAAGCAATACAGTTCCGCCAGGAATTACTTTTGGTTATTCACAAAATCCAACAACAAGTTCTAATGTAACTTTGAGCATCAACACCACAACAGCAACTCCAGCAGGAACTTATATGTTTGTTGCCAAAGGTACTGCGTCAGGGATAACTGTTAGTGATTCGGCTGCTTTTGCTTTAGTAGTTAATCAAGCTCAACAACAAGACTTTAGTTTGTCACTTTCTCCAAGCTCTTTAACTATTAATTCAGGAGATACAGCTAATTACACTTTAAGTAGAACCAACATAGGTGGATTTACAGGAAATATAGCTGTGAGTGTTAGTGGTTTACCTCCAGGAGCCACTAGTGGTTTACCTAGTAGTTTCACCTTCCCTGTGACTCTACCAATCATCACTAGAAACACAACTCCAGCAGGAACTTATACAATTACAGTTACAGGTACAGGAGGCGGGCTTACTCGTTCAACTTCAGCTACCTTAATTGTACAAGCAGCAGCTAAACCTGTAATCAATACCGTCAACTATGCTAAGCCTCTATTAACTGTTACAGGAACAAATTTTGATATCAGTACTAGAGTCTTTATCAACAACACAGAAGTTTCTAATTTCATTAAAAACTTATCTAGCACAATGGTGTTATTAAAAGGTAATAAGAAAAAGTTAGCTCTAAAAGCTAGCCAAAATGAAATTAAGATACTTTCTAATGGAATAGAATCTAATACTTTTGTCTTTTCACTCTTTGCAGATAAAGATCAAGGAAAAGCTACAATTATTGGTAATGAGTTAACACCAATGAATTTAGGGGACTACTTTAAAAACCGTCAACCTAAAACCTTAGATTCATCTGAAGATAGTTTGATAAATGAAGTTCCTAGCTCAGGAATGCATGGAGTTCGTAAGTACTAAAAGTCAAATATGTTAGAAACAAAGCTGCTAGTACTTTCTAGTATTAGCAGCTTTAGTTTTACTAGCGACTTGTTAAATTAAAACAAAGTTTAATAAAGTAGAGTTCTTTCTAAATTGTAATAGGTATTTATGAAAAAAACTTTAACCCTATATGGTATTTTTTTTATTATAAGTTTACCCATTCTAAGCTCTTTTTTCAGTGTGTTTGCGATGCAAAACAATTTGCAGGAAAAAAATATAAATACACAACTTTTAGAAGAAGCCCAAAAATTAAAAGCTTCTAACATAGAAACCTGGGAAAGCAATGTAAGAAAAGTAGAAAAGATACTTTCAGAAAATTTTGAGATAAGACAACATTGGAAAAATCGTGGTGCACCTCCTTTACCATCTATAGAACATTTGAACTTGTCTTTAGCTTTTCTTACTTATCAATTGCAAAACTACCCTCTTACTGATTTTCCTTCTTGCTATGCATATTTGACAGCTATTGCTAAAAATCCTGATAGGCGTAGGATAGAACTTTTAGAAACTTACATTACAAAACTTGAACAAGACAAAAATTTCTCTAGCCAAATCCCTCACCTGATGACAAGTGCAGCTGATATTGAGTGGGCAAGTCAACAAATACCTATTTTGATAGAGAAGGAAAAATACATTTCCACCTATAGCCTTCTTTTCAATTTATTGGATCGTTTTGCAAAAGAGTTACCTCAAAGTTTATGTTTAGCAGCTTATAACCACATACATCATTATTGGCCTAAAGGGCCAACTAATGGTGATGGAGAAAGGTATTGGGATTTATTAATCAGAATTGATCCTAAGCGTGCTCGGCATGAAATACTTCCCTATTTTAATCAAATTGAATGTGATTTATATGTTGTGAGAGTTCTCGAAAAAAATGCTTCTCCTTCAGAAGAAATAGCCCAAATAACAAGAAAATGGCTAACAACTATAAAAAAGCATGAATATGAGCTATATGGAACAAATTTAAGGATATTGCTATTAAAATCAGCTCCAAAAACAGAATTGACTAACACGATAAATTTAATAAACAACCATCTTAAAAGATTAAAAACAAATCCTAAAATTAAAAAGTCTTTTTATCCTAACCCTATTCAAAAAGAAGTAGATGATCTACTAGAAAGTATCCTTCAATTAGATCTTGATGAATCTGTAGAATCTCTAGTTAATTGGGTTCACCAAGAAAACATAACAGATATATTAAGGTTTCACATAATAGAATGGTTAGTCAAACATCAATATAAACAATTACCTGTAGTTTTAGCTAGATGGCTAAAAAAAGAACCTGAATACCTGCAAAATTGGGTTCGTAGCGCAGCAAAACAACAATGGGGAAAATTTGGTCAAGAAGCACTCCAAAAAGCAGAAAAGTTAATTAGTGAGCAACAAAAATAATAAAAATAAACTTACAATAGTAGGTTAAGATTTGTTTATTTCTTATAGTAGAAAGTATAGGCTTGTAACTACTTGAAATTAAATACTATTTGGACACACTTTTACAAGATAGTCTGATCTTTTGCAAATACACACTTTATAATCGTCACAACTATAACAATAAGTTACTAATCAAAAGTCTTTAAGTAACCTGTTATCTAAAATTCTATTCAACAAAAAATAATATTTTTAGGAGAAAATTATGAAGTTAAAGCCTTTTTTCTGTAGTCTAGCTTTAGTCTGTGTTATTGCTTTTCCTAGTTATGCTCAAAAAAGCAAAACTTTCGGCAATGATGATTTTAATAGCAGTTCTTCTAGTAGCAGTAAATCATCATCTTCGTCCTCAACCTCAACCAGTTCAACCTCATCAAAAAGTTCCAACACACCAAAATTATATGTTGATCCTAGCTTGTCATACAAAGCTGACGTAAATTACAAAGACAATTCAGGAACACAAACAGGTAAAGTATTTATAGATAAAGGCAGTTTCAGAGTAGAAATGAAGTTAAAGGATGAAAGTGTAATAATTATTAGTAATGCTTCCATTAGTAAAAGCTATTTACTCTCACCAGAGAAAAAAATTTATGCTCCTGCTGATGGTTATGAACAAATTTTTGCACTTTTCTTAGGACAAAGTGACCCTCAATTCCAAGAAAAAGTTGGTAATGAAACTATCAACGGCCAAGCCTGTGATAAATACTTATTGCATGGAGGTGTTACATTTGGAGACACTTATCTTTGGGTTAATCAACAAACAAAAATTCCTGTTAGATTAACAACTACAAGAGAACAATTTGATTGGACTAATGTTAGTGTAGGCTCACAACCTGCAAATCTTTTCCAAATCCCAACAGGCTATAAAAACGCCTTTGATTTTGGCAAATAGGAGTTTGCAGATATGTATAAATTTATTGCTTTAATAATAGTAATTTTAGGGCTTAGCTTATCAACACTAGCTCAAAAAGCTAAAGTTCTTACTAATGATGAAATCTCTAGTAAACCCTCTACAACTGGCAATTATCTTTATCCAATCCGTAAAGGAGGAAAAGAAGGCTATATCAATGGTCAGGGAGAAATTGTAATACAACCACAATTTGATAAAGCTTATGAATTTAGCGAAGATCTAGCGGAAGTGGAAATAAATAAAAAATATGGTTTTATTGATAAAACAGGAAAAATAGTTATTCAGCCTCAATATGATTTTGCACTTCCTTTTACTGAAGGACTAGCTGCAGTTCGAGATGAAAATAAGAAATGGGGCTTTATAAATAAAGAAGGCCAACTAGTTATTAAAAATCAATATATTGATATTTCTGTCTTTCGTGATGGATTATCTCATATTTCATTTGATGAAAAAACAGCAGCTTTTATTAACAAACAAGGTCAAGTAGTTATAAGTCTAGCACGGGATTTTCAATGGCCGTTTTCTGAAGGTTTAGCCCCTGTTTCAAGAGGAGAAGAACCTAATAAACAACGTGGTTATATGGATAAAACCGGGAAAATAGTTATAAGAGGAAATTTTAAATCAGTACAACCATTCTCTGAAGGTCTAGCAGCTGTGCAAATAGCTAATAAATGGGGGTTTATTGATCATAGTGGCAAACTAGTAATTCAACCTCAAGAATATCTTACAGGTCAATTTTCTGATGGTTTATGTTTGGTTTATTTAAAAACTAACCTTGCTTATATCGATAAAACAGGGAAAATGGTTATAGAACTCCCTCAAGGTACTGGAGCAGATTACTTTTCTGATGGTATGGCCAAAATAAAAGTGGGAGCTAAATATGGTTATATCAATAAAAATGGGGAAACTGTTATTGCTCCTCAATTTTTTGAAGCTTCTAATTTCTATAATGGCTTAGCGGCTGTAAAAGTCGCTGGCAAAAAAGGTTACATAGATAAATCAGGCAATTTTGTTTGGCAGCCTTCAGAATAATTTCTCTCATCACTCTAAAAAATTTTAAAATAACCCAGTATTAACTTATTGGTAGTGCTGGGTTAAAAATTTTTCCTTGAAACAACTTCACTAACCCATCTGTCAATAATGGCTTGTTCTTGAATAAAGATATTAGAAACTTGTTTATTTTAGTGTGATACTAATAAAGAGTATTATCAAATCTATATTTTTTTTTGTAATGTCTTAGCTTCTGAATAATAGATTTTACTAGTATTAAAATCAGTATTTTGTAACAGAGGTATTAACTCTTGTTGCATTGCTTCAACTGTTGGGTATCTATCGTCGGGGAGTTTTGCAAGTGATTTTTTTAGAGCAAGATTAAGAGCTTTAAGGTTTTCATCTGTTTCCAATTGAAAATCATCTTTCATCATTACTAACATAAGCTCTGCAAGAGTGCGTCCTTCAAATGGACGATGTCCAATAAGTGCTTCTACAGTGATTACACCTAAGGCAAAAATATCTGCACGTGTATCAACTATCTCACCTGAAAGTTGCTCCAATGGCATGTAACCAAATGTCCCCATTACAGTTCCAGGAGTAGTCAAGTTTTTAGAAGATTGATTGTCTATTTCTGTTAATTTAGCAAGCCCAAAATCAAGAACTTTTACAAGGTAATGTTTTTTTTCTTCTGTAATAAGAATATTTTCTGGTTTGAGGTCACGATGAATAACACCTGCTTGATGTGCAGCTTTAATAGCTTCCATTATTTGACCTAGCAATTCTGCTAGTAATTCTGGTGGCAAAGTTCCTTGTTTATTTAAAAAAGAGCGTAAAGACTCTCCTTTTAAAAATTCCATAACCAAATATGCACCTTTTGTAACAAGTTGCCCATAGTCATAGATAGAAATAATATTAAGGTGATTCAACTTTGCTGAAGCTTTAGCTTCCCTTTCAAACCGACGCAGAGCTTCTTGATCTCCAAACATATCACTAAGCATAATTTTTACTGCTACTTTACGGTTTAAACGTAGATCTGTTGCTTCATAAACAGCACCCATTCCACCTTTACCTATAAGCCTATCTAGTTGATATTTTTCATCTATTATGCGTTCTACAGGCAAACTTAAGATCAATTCAGTGTCATCTTTAGAGCATTTTTCTGTTGTACTATCAAAACAACTTCCACACTTAGGACATTCTTTTACTAAATTGATATTTTGACATTCTAATCGGTTTAGTACTTCATGTTTAATCTTGCGTTCTTTGTTAACATCCTCTTTTAGAAAAAGATTTTCATGCATAACAGCAAGTTGATTGGCAATGGCTTCTAGTAATTTTTTATCAGCCGCAGAATAAGGTTCTTCAGAACTTTTTTCTGCTAGGAACATTAAACCTATCAATTGGATATGTGTGCTTTTTATAGGTACAATTAGCTTAATTTCCAGTTTATTAAGCCATAACTGTTCATCGCTTGGTAAGACCAAGGCTTGAGATGAAAAAGGATAGTCTTGCGCATGGTTAATGTTACAAAGTATTTCAAAAAGCTTTGTATCGCGTTTTACTGCTGCATCATAGTTTGAAACTAATTGTTTTTGTGTTCTTGATTCTACATAAATTGTGTGAATATTTTTAGGGTGTAATGCGGCATTAATTTGTTTATGTACTAATTTTGATATTTCTACAAAATCATCATTTTGTTTAATTTGTTCAAGTAAATCGATCAGAATTTGCTCACGGTTGTAAGCTTGACGAAAAAATATACGATCTAACCATAAACTTACTTTTACACGAAAAGCTAAGCTAAAAACTGTTGTAGCAAGCAAATAAATGTAAACTGATTTTGGTGAAAAGATTTCTGCTACTGTTAGTTTTGGGTTCTTAATAATTATATTGCCAATAAGACCAATTTGCACAACAAGAAGAAAATATATTGAGCTTTTTGCAAGTAAGTATTGTAAACCTCGACGAATAATAAAATTAATATCAAAATGCCTATAGCGAATGATTGCATAAGCACAAGTAATTGGACAAATGATTAAGAATACATTTGTAAGGTATTCTACAAGTCTAGCTCCTTTTGTCAAAAGAATGTAGCTATATTGTGTATTTGATAGTGCTACTATTACAGCATAAAAAATAACAGATGGGAATATTCCTAGAGTAACCCCATAAACTGCCCATTTTATACGGCGACGTAGTGTAGGTTCATGGCTATGAAAATAACTATGAAGTACAACAAATAAGCTGACAGAAACTCCCAAAATAAATTGTAATGAATAAATTGATGTATATGATTTAACCAGCCAAGAATAATTAAAATTTGTGAGTATTGAGATTGCAGCTTCTTCACCTTGCCATAATAACAACCAATATTTATTAAAATTAACAAACACCAAAACTATGGCTAATAAATAAAAATAATATTTAAGATTTATCCAAAATTTTTTATGTAACAATGTCTCATTAAATCTATAACAATGTTCATATAGAAAAGGAACAACTAAAGGAGAAGCAGAACTTAACAAAATAACAGTTTTGTAAGCATATTCTGGAATAGACTCAAATGTTGGTTCAAGACCATTTCTAAGTAAAATAATGGTTGTACAATAACTTGTTAGTACAAGAAACTGTATTAATTTTTCTTGAGGCTTTAGTATGCCAACTAAAAGTCCTAAAACTAAAAAAGAAAATGCAGCAAGAAGGTAAGAAAGTGTAAAAAGCAATTGATTAAAATCGCGCTTTATTGGTAGAAATAGTTCAAATTGTAAACTAGTATTATTCCGTATTACTGTTATAGTATATAAACTATTAGGCTTAATAGTACGAAGTTTTAACCTCATTGCTGGTACTATGTTTCCCTGTTCAATGCGATTATCATTATTAATAGCTATAATTTGATCATGAATTTGTAATTTGCCAAAATCTGAGCCATTATCAGTTATTTTAGCAACATAATATTTCCCCCCTTTTAATTGATATTCCCAACCCCAGTCTTTTTTAATCGTTCCAAAATCATAAACAAGCACAATAGCTTGAGCAAAATATAGCAACATAACAACACCTAAAGAAAGTGTTACCCAAAAAAAAGGTGGTCTAACTAAATTAAATTTTAAATAATTTTCTGCCAATTTAGTTTTCCTCAAAACTTACAAAAAGTCATACACATTATAACTAAATAGAAAATACACTAGAAAAAAGCAAATGTACAAGTTTCGGTTAGCAATAAAAGAAATAGTAGCAGAATGTAGTTAGAATATGGTAAAAAGGACAGCAACCGCTACAAGTTTTTTGTTGTAGCGGTTGCTGTTTTTTAGAGTGCTTAAACCCTGTAAAGCTAATATTTTCTCTAATTACGTCTAATAATTCTTATTGCAGGTTGTAATTGTTGAGTTTTTTTCACTAGTTGAAAAAATTCTTGACGTTCAGAGTTTTTATTTTGTAAAGCAGTTTCAGAAATATTGGCTATCTTCTCTAAAGACCAACCTCTAGCAGCAACACTATCTCTCAAAAATTCAGCAAAAGCTGTTACTGCAACACAGAAGCGAAAATCTTCAGAGGCTTGACCTTAACATCTAAATAATATTAGCTAATATTAATAGATTATCAGATTAAGGTTAATCTCTAGTAATATTTTTTGACCCTAACCGTAAAACAACACCAAATGAAAAACGAACTCCACTTTTATAGTTGCTATCTCCATGAAATCGTAAGTAATCAGCTTGAAAAGCTCTAACAGCAAAAGCGGAATTAATTTTTACATCCAAACCGCCTCCATAAGCCATAGAAAAACTTGTTGTATGATTTGAGATAGCTCCAAAGAGGGCATGAGCAAAGGGCTCAGTCCTAAATTTTTTGAATCTCATAGCATAAGAAGGCCCTGCCATGACGGTGTAGGTGTTTTCTCTATTAGAGTTATATTTTCCAAAATCTCCTTTTATACCCCAATATTTGTTGATATTACTTGTCATTGAAATATTAGAGCCATTTAACCTTTGATCAGCATTTGTATTAATAAATGAATGGCCTACAAATATTTCTGTCTGTTTTATAGACTCATTTGACTGTGCTTTTATCAAAGAGGCGGTGAAGAAAATAAAAAACATCAAAAATAATATCTTTTTCATTTGTCACCTCCTAAATTACAAAAATCTTGTCTTTTAGGTACTCAAATCTTATGCCATTAAATTAAAATATTTGGACTAACTTGAGGAGGCTAATCTACTGTGTAATCAATGAGTTACAAATTTACTGAATTTGGTAGGATCTTTAATTGTTTATTTAAGAAACGATTTCAAAAAAATACTTAGCTCTGTTAAAAAAGTTGTGGAATTGTTTGAGCAAAAGTGAGAAATTTTCCTCATTAACAACAAACTAAATCAATAAAATCTATAACACTACCTCAATTACTATATCTAACTATAATCACCAATATAAGCAATTACTCCATCTCTAAATTGAAACCTAGATTTTCCAAGTAAAGTAATTTTATGACCTGCTTTAACTCCATTAGGTAAATCTACGGCAAAAACTCCTTCAAATTCTATTTCTACTTCTATAAAGTTTTGAAGTTCTAGTAGACTAATTATTTTTTGATTTCGACTTGAAAAAAGAGTTTTTGATTTATTAGCAAGTTGGCTAAACGCTTCAATTCCAATGGTTTTTACAGTTAATTCCCCATTTGAAAAATTCTCAAAAACTATATCTTTATGTAAAGTTGAAAGCATGGATTCTAGATCAAATTGATTATAAGCTTTGATGTAATGGTGAATAATTTCCCTACTTTGCATTTTATCAACTACCCTTTCTCATACCAATCTTCATGCAATGACCAACCAGTACAAGCTAAACAAGCTGTCCAGCGCCATTGGTGATTACATCCTGGGCAGCGTCCACCTGTCAAAAAGCTATTCCAACTTGTTCCACAACCACCAAAGAAATATTCAGGATGATGACAATCACAACAAAACCAACGGCTAGATAGACTTGGCCTCCAATGACATAAAGGGCAACGAATCCCTTTTAATCCTGTTTCTTCTTCTTTTTTTTCTGTTGAAGTATCAACTGTTTTATCAGGTGTTACATTTTTTTGCAAAAGCCAAAAGATCACTGCCAATTGATAGCGGCGACGTAATAAGCTAGATCGTTTTAACATCTCTTTATCCTTTCATCTTTTGCTAAATTTCTAGTCTAAAAGATTTAAAGCCCGATAAATCTTTTGTCTAGAAATATCGGGCTTTCTACTTATCATTAAAACTTAGAGAATTATTAATCATATTTAATTTGTTCATTTTCAGCTTTTTGAACATTTTTTAATTTCTTTCTTTCTTCTTTTTGGCGTCTCTCTAAGGCTTTTACATCGCCTCCAAAGAGTTTTGCACGTTCTTTTTCTTTTTCTTGACGTGCTTTTAGTTTATTTTTTTCATATTTTTGATGTTCTTTTAATGCTTTTTTCTCATCTTTATAATATTTATTATGAGCAGAGGCATTGATTGAAACTCCCAAAAATAAAAAAAGCATCATTAATAATGAAATAAACTTTTTCATTAGTCCTCCATAAAAAATTATTTTTTGCCATTTTAACACATAACAGAAGATTAACTCAAAATAAGTCCCATCTTGAAAATAATCAAAGTTTGCTGTTTACTACAACTTTTATTATAAAACAATATTTTAAAATTTTTGGAGTTTAAATAAAAATGTCTACTATAACTAAAACTGTACTTTTACTTATACTTTCCAATGTTTTTATGACATTTGCTTGGTATGCTCACTTAAAAAATTTAAGCAATAGAAAATGGTATATTGCAGCACTAATAAGCTGGGGAATCGCCCTTTTTGAATACTTAATTCAAGTTCCAGCTAATAGAATTGGCTATAAAGAGCTAACACTACCACAACTTAAGATATTACAGGAAATAATAACTTTATCTGTATTTGCTCCTTTTGCTTTTTTCTATATGGGACAATCACTAAAGTTAGACTATTTATGGGCAGCATTCTGTTTACTTGGAGCAGTTTATTTTATTTTTAGGTCATAGAAAAACTATCTAAAGCAAAGATTAGCTTTAACTTATATAATGGCTACTCACCTCTATAAATAGGTAATAAAAAGCGTGAGTTATAGTTTCCCGTTGTAGATTTTATCTCTAACTCCCAATAAACTGGGTGTATTTTTACTAAACTGTTTGAAGTTAAGGTGTCTTCTATTGGAAAAGTTATAGAGAACTTTTTCTCATCTTTATCAAAGCTATCTAGCCTAACTTGTCTCTCTATATTGTAAAGTCTGGAAACTACTAAAGTTTTAGTTGTTGAATCACTTGTTTGCTGTAATTCCCAATGTTCCCTATAACAAGAAAGGCTACAATCCAAAGAAGAAAGACAGTCTAGCCATTTTTCAATTTCAACAGTAATTTTTAATTCTTCTCCTAAATAAAATGGAAAATTACCATAATAGATTGTAGTCTTGCCATAATCATTATAGTGCTTAAGAATTTCTACTGTTCTCCACAAAAAATATAAGACTATAGCTAAAACACCAAAGGCTATTAAATAGCCTATTATGCCCCAATTGTAATCTCTAGCTAATTCATAGATTGAAACTGATACTGTAATAATTACTAATGATGGGACTAAAAAACTTACAATATCACTAAAACCTGTATAGCTTGCACCTTGCTCTTGCCAATGATAATCAATTAACCAAGGCTTATGTTTATATTCCTTATTATTTTTGAGTAAAGATTTTTTGTAATAATATTTTATATCTCTAATTAACCATCTAATACCTAACACTGTAAGAGAGCTAAAAATTAGGTAATCGCCTAACATAGCTTTTAAGTTGTTGAAATAAGCGAGAACCATCAATATAGCTAAGAATAAAAAGATTAAAGCAAATATAGTGCTGACAAGAGCAGAGAAAGTTTTTCCTAAAAGTGTTCTTTTTGCTGTAATAGGAGTTGAATCAATTTTGCAAGGTGATATTTCCATAATTATCTAATAAACTAAATAAATTAAATAGGAATTGGTTCATAAGGTTTAATATCTATATTTTTTCTTAATAACTCTATTGCATTTGAAACATCTTCAACATTTTGAGAGTTTATGGATTGGTTATAAAAGAGCTTCATTTTTGCCACAGAAATTGCGTCAAAATACCATATCAATAATGTTAAAGGAGAAATCCAAGGAGGGTTATAAATAGTTTTTGGACTAACAACCATTCTTCCATAACCCCCTTTTATTGCAGCTAAGATGGTGCTTAATATTATGCTTCTTTTAATTGGTGGAGTTTTATCAAAGATAAACTCTATTGCATCAATAAATTGTGTTCCTACATTAGTATTTTTTAGTATTGTTCCTAGTCCTAGCATTGCATCAATTTTGATTAAATCTGCAATTCTATTTAAGGCTTGAGCATGTGAGACTTTTCCTTCTGCACCTTCGGTTCCAAAAGCAGTCAAGGCATAGATCTTTGTTTTTGCTTTAGATAAACTAGTTGAAATTACTGATATAGAATCCATTGATGGAGTAGCTAAATCATACTCATCCCCTCTAAATATACCGTCTACGCCTCCATCAACACAAATCACTATATCAATTCCAAATTTTTCTATAAGATAGTTGTAACTATTTAGAGTAGGTATAACACCTAGTTTTGCAAAACACCAAATAGCTTTTTCTATTGAATGTTTTTCTCTATACCATTTTGCTAATTGTAATTCAGGAAAATAATCTCCTTCAATCAAAGTTGAATCAGCAGTAATTTCAAATAAATTTTCAGTTTCAGTTTTTGCATTTTGAACTTTAGTTAGATTGGTAAAAGAATAATTAGCAATATAGGTTTGGATTCCCTCCCTTTCTAATTCCAAGACAATTGGCAAACCACATAGAAAGTCAAAACCTCCACCTGCTCCACTAATTAACACTTTGCTATCAGAAGTAATCTCAAATGGAACTATACGCATGTTTACTATCTTTCATTTAATTAGTACCTAAATTGTTGTACCAAACAATCTAACTTCTTTCTCATCTTGTGCTGATAATTGGATATTTCGCTCATAATGAAATCCTAGCTTATCAAGTAACTTAATTGAGCGTTGATTGTCAAAATTCACAAGAGCTAAAAGCCTTTTTAAACCAAGCTGCTCTTTTGCATAAGACATTACAGCTGTAGCTGATTCTAAAGCATATCCCTTAGAACAATACTCTGGAAAAAAAGCATATCCAATATCTACATCTTTAAGAATATCTCGCTTTATCAGACCGCACATACCTATTGCAGTATTGGTGTCCTTTGTTAAAACCAGCCAAAGTCCAAAACCATTTTTTTTATAGCTAGCAATAGGGCCATTTAATAGATAAGCTGTAGCATCTTCAAGAGTTCTAACTCCTTTATCTTCTATATTTTCAATAAAGGAAGGTTCATTAAGAAGCCTCAAGATAAATTTGTTATCATCTGTTAAAAGTTCTCTTAAGATTAGTCGTTTTGTTTCAAGAACCACAAAACCTCCTTTTTTTAACTTTCCATTGTTTATAACTACCAGTAAAATGTCTTTTTTTACAGTTGCAAAAGGACTAAAAAATGCGTATTCATCACTTAAATTGCGCTACCATGTGCCCCTACAGTGCCTATTTTATTAATGGCATTAATCTTAAAAACTTTAGCAATAGCCCTGGAAATGGTAATAGTAAAATACCATTTTTAACATTATTTGGTGTAAGTTCTTATTTAACCAATGATTCTATATTTTTTTCTCCAGGTAGAATGGTTTGCCATTGCCTACTAATTGAAACTAATGAAGGTTTAATATTAGTTGATACAGGAATAGGATTACAAGATATTGCTAACCCTAAAATTAGACTAGGAAAACTCTTTACCTCTGTTGCCAGACCAGTTTTGGATCCAACAGAAGCGGCTGTAAATCAAATTATCAAATTAGGCTTTAAGCCAGAGGATGTTCGCCACATCGTATTAACTCATTTGGATTTAGATCATGCTGGAGGTCTACCAGATTTCCCTAAAGCCAAAATACATGTTTTTGAACCAGAATATAAAGCAGCTACTAACCCTCTTACTTTTCAAGAAAAAATGCGCTATCGCTCTACTCAATGGCAGCATAACCCTTCTTGGGAAATACATTCTCTAAAAAATGGTGAAAGTTGGTTTGGATTTGATAAGGTGCAAGCAATTGTTGGAAATGAAACAGAAGTTTTACTTATTCCAGTAATCGGACATTCTTGGGGACATTGTGCAGTTGCAGTTAAAACATCTCAAGGATGGTTAGTTCATTGTGGAGATGCCTATTTTTTCCATGGAGAAATGGATCCAGAAGTTTATCGTTGTACTTTAGGTTTGCGCTTGTTTCAACATATAGTTCAAGTAGATGGTCAAGCTAGGATAAATAATCAAGATCGTTTGCGTAAACTTGTAAAAAATCATTCAAATGAGGTAAAAGTTTTTTGTGCACATGATCCAGAAGAGTTATCTTTGTTTCAAACACAATAACCTTTTTTATCAAACTATCAAACTTATTTTTAAGCAAAATTAAGAATATTTGATTTAGGTAATAAAGACTTGTTTACTTATTAACACTCTGATAATATAAGCGAAATATATATAAAACACATGAGTTATAAGACCCTTTGAAAGGCATAAATCAATGGATTATTTAGAGTTGATGTCACAATTAAAAGCTTTGGGAACAGAACAAAACTGCAAAATTTATAAAAAACATGGAGCAACAGGAGAACTTTATGGAGTCAGTTTTGCGAATTTAGAAAAGCTTAAAAAACAAATTAAAGTTGACCATCAATTAGCTCTAAAGCTTTGGGATAGTAGTAATTATGATGCTCGGATTTTAGCAACAATGATAGCTGATCCAAAAGCAGCAACAGATACAATGTTAGAAAATTGGTTATCTAACATAGATTGTCCCCCTTTATCTGACCAATTTTCC
Organism: Blastocatellia bacterium; assembly: GCA_039812885.1. Taxonomy (GTDB): domain Bacteria; phylum Acidobacteriota; class Blastocatellia; order Chloracidobacteriales; family JADJPF01; genus JADJPF01. The sequence goes on along the minus strand of JBDIBI010000017.1, from coordinate 42,672 downwards.
ACATATGTAAGCAAAACATCTCTTGTAGAAGAAAAAATAGAAAAATGGGCTTCCTCTGATGATGAATGGATAGGATGTACAGGATGGAATTTACTGGCTAAACTCGCAGTTACAGAAAAAATTCTTCCAGATGAATTTTTTGAAAAATATCTAAATATTATTGAAAAAGATATTCATACAAGAAAAAATTATATTAAGTCCTCTATGAACAAAGCTTTAATAGCTATTGGAGTAGTTAACAGCAACTTAGAAGAAAAAGCTTTGAAAGTAGCTGCCAAAATAGGAAAAGTAGAAGTAGATCATGGAGACACAAGTTGTAAAACTCCTGATGCAGCAGAATATATAAAGAAAACACTTGCTCATAGAGAACAAAAAGCTTCTAAAGCTAAACAGAAAGCCTCTAAATAGCACTTTCTACATAATATACATCATATAAACTGCCATTGTGTAGATTATTGTGGATATAAACTCTATATCTACAATAATTATTAAAACTACTAACCTATCTAAGAATTTTCTGTATTACTTTGCCAAAAGATGATTTAGATTAGAAATCATTTAGTATTTTTACCTCAACAACACAGCTATTATTTTCTCAAAAATCCAAATATAGCTATAAATTCCACATCTATAAAACTCAAGTTAAACAATTTTATTAAAGAAGTATTTTACATTATGGTATTTCTATTAAATAAGTTACAATTGACACTTAATCCACAAAACTACATCTTAGGAGAACCTATGGGTATAAGAATATTGGTAGTAGATGATGTACCAACAATCACTCTGATAGTTTCAGAATATTTAATGGAACAAGGATATGAAACTATTACAGCAGAAAATGGCAAGGAAGCGTTAGAGTTGATGGAGGTATCTCCTGTTTCTTTAGTAATTTCTGATATTATGATGCCTAAAATGGGAGGGTTAGAATTTGTTGACAAATGTCGTAGTTTATACCCAAAAGTCCCAATAATTGTAGTGTCTGCTAAAAATGATTCCTATACTCGTAATTTAGTAATTGAACTAGGAGCAAATGGCTTTTTAGAAAAACCTATTAATCTAGAAATTTTATCTAAACTAGTAACTTCTACTTTATCATCTCAAATGAAAAAAAGTAAGAATTTGGCTCTAACATCTGATACTACTCAAAGCCCTAGAGTTCCTTTTTTTTGTGAAGTTCAGTTTCAAGGAGAAAATATTTCTGGTGTAACAGTAACAAATAGTATTAGTCGAACTGGTTGTGATTTAGAAATTCATACTACTTTTCCTATAGGCTCTATTCTAAATCTTAAGATGAAATTATATCCTGGTCATATTGTTAATGTTAGCGGAACAGTATGTTATTCAATTGCAAAGTCTAGTGTTGGCCTCCAGTTTCTTGAATTAGAGGAAGAATCTAAAGAGTTAATTGATAAAATTGTTAAAGTTATTTCCAAACTCGAACTTTTTGACTTGGAATACCACAATAACACAGGAAAATTAATAGACACTTTTGTGGATAAATTTGACAAAGTTAGTTCAAAAGAAAATAAAAGCTAAAACCAATAAAAATTCAGTCTTGTTATTATGTGACCATTACAAGATCAATTAAGGTTAGTTTTTATGTCTAAAAAATCACCAAAAACCAAAGATGATTTGGATTTTACTGAAGATGATACAAAAATCAAAATTGCTCAATTTGGTGGACATTTGTTATTGTGCAACGGTTCTAGATTTAAAACTATTGATGCTAGAGAACTTTCCTTCATTAAAGACACTTTTGGTATAGAGAAATTCACTAAGCTAAAATCTTTAAGCCAATCTGAATTACAAGATTTATGGTCAGCTTGTTCTAAATAACAAATTTAATTCTTCCCATTATCCCAAGAAATAGAATAGGAAATTAAAGATGAAAATTGTCATTGATGATTTATCCAGTAAAGAAATCGCTCAATTTTTAGAAGAACATATAAAAGACATGAAGTCGGTTTCTCCACCTGAAAGCAAACATGCACTTGATTTAGAAGGTTTAAGAAAGCCAGAAATCACTTTTTGGACAATTATTGACAATGAGCAAATCATTGGATGCGGTGCATTAAAGCATTTAGATAAAGAACATGCAGAAATTAAGTCAATGCGTACTTCATCCTTTTATAGACAAAAAGGGCTTGGTTCAATGATGCTTAATCATCTTATAACTGAAGCTAGAAAAAGAGGTTATAGTCGTCTAAGCCTAGAAACAGGAGCAATGCCATTTTTTGAGCCAGCAAGAAATTTATATAAAAAACATGGATTCAAACCCTGCTCACCCTTTTCAAATTATAAAGAAGATCCAAACAGCGTCTTTATGACAAAAGAATTAAATTAACTATTATCAGACGATACTTCTTAAGAAGTATCCCAAATTAAAAAAAAGTAAGTGAACTAAGTAATTTTGGGCGGGTTGCTGTCAAAGTATGAAAATAATTAAGGCTAGCCAATTGGCTAGCCTTTTAAGTTTGTGATAATAAAGTATTTATTTTAATGAGCCGTGATGGGATCGAACCATCGACCCGCAGATTAAGAGTCTGCTGCTCTACCAACTGAGCTAACGGCCCAAATTATTTTGCTAAAACCAAGATTTTAGCTTTTTTTCTTTGAATGGCAAGTTTTTTTTCCGATTTTTCTTTCTCACCCGGCTATTTCAATTTTTTTTCTTTCTTTGCTTGAGTACAATAACTTTTTTGTTTTCATTTCTATATAAAGAATTAAATATTAGCGAGGCATATGGAAAAAGATTTTGAAGCAGTTATTGGACTAGAAATTCATGCCCAACTACTTACTCAAACTAAGATTTTTTGTGGTTGTTCAGCTAGCTTTGGTGGTGAACCTAATATGAACACTTGCCCTGTTTGTTTAGGAATGCCTGGTGCGCTACCTGTACTTAACCGCAAAGTGGTTGAACTTGCAGCTAAAGCAGCAATGGCACTTAACTTAAAAATAAACGACAAATCTATTTTTGCTCGCAAAAATTACTTTTATCCAGATCTACCTAAAGGCTACCAAATTTCACAATATGATCAGCCTTTTTCAGAAAAAGGTTGGGTAGAAATTCCTACTAGCGAACGTGATGAACAAGGCAGAGCAATTGAATGGAAAAAGAAGAAATTCAATATTACTCGTCTACATTTGGAAGAAGATGCTGGAAAATCAATACATGATGGGATGCCAGAGTCTAGTAATAAGTCTTACGTAAATTTAAATCGTAGTGGTGTACCTTTAGCTGAAATTGTAAGTGAGCCAGATTTTCGTAGCAGTTGGGAAGCTTATGACTATGTTCAGTACTTACGTAAAACTCTACTTTATGTAGGCGTATGTGATGGAAATATGGAAGAAGGCAGTTTGCGCTGTGATGCAAATGTCTCGGTGCGACCATATGGACAAGAAAAATTTGGCACCAAGACAGAAATTAAAAATTTAAATTCCTTTAAGTTTTTACAAAAAGCGCTTGATTATGAAATAGCACGTCAAATTCGCGTAATAAAAGAAGGTGGGCGTATTACTCAAGAAACAAGGTTGTGGAATGATCGGGAAGGTCGCACCTATGTAATGCGTAGCAAAGAAGAAGCACATGACTACCGTTATTTTCCTGAGCCAGATCTACCACCTTTAATTGTTTCTAGTGATTGGATTAAAGAAATAGAAAAACAATTACCAGAATTACCAGAAGCTAGACGTGAGAGATTTCAAAAAGATTATGGTTTAACAATGGATGAATCAATGATTTTAACCCAATCACGTCAAATGGCTGATTACTATGAAGATGTAGTAACTAGCTCAAATAATGCCAAACTTGCAGCTAATTGGGTGTTAAGTGAACTGTTAAGAGAACTTAAAAATGCTAATTTAGATATTGAAGAATCTCCAGTAAAAGCCATTGACTTAGGCTTACTTATTAAACTAATTGGAGATAACACAATTAGTGGAAAAATAGCTAAAGAAGTATTTGAAAAGATGATTCAAACAGGTAAATCACCTAAAGTTTTAGTTGAAGAGCTTGGGTTAACACAGATCACAGATTTATCTCAGATTCAGGCTATTGCAGAAAAAGTCATTAATGACAACCCCAAACAGTTAGAACAATACTGCAAAGGCAAAGAATCTTTAATTGGATTTTTTGTTGGGCAAGTAATGAAACTTTCCGCTGGCAAAGCCAATCCACAAATGGTTAATGATATTTTAAAAACTCTTTTAGGAGAAAGGTGTAAGTCTAATGTTTAGAGTACAAGCGAAACAATTGTTTTGTTTACTTTTTCTATCCTTATGTGTGTTAGTTAGTGCTTGTGAAAATAATAGTGTGAATAAAGCACCTAATACTTCAACCCCTGCTACAAATAGCACTAATCCCGCTTCCAGTGATAACTATAAAATAGATGATGAAGTAGCAGTATTACAAACAGATGTCGGTCGTATCGTGATTGAATTTTTCCCTGGAGAAGCCCCAAAGCATGTAGAAAACTTTAAAAAGCTTGCTAAAGAAGGATTTTATGATGGATTAGCATTCCATCGTGTAATCCCTAATATGATTATTCAAGGTGGAGATCCTAACACTAAATCTGGGCCAGTTGAAACTTGGGGTATGGGAAAACCTGATCAACCAACAGTTCAAGCAGAATTCAATACTCATAAACACACCAGAGGTATTGTATCAGCAGCACGTCGTGGAAATGATGTAAATAGTGCTACAAGTCAATTTTTTATTTGTGAAGCTCCTAAACCTGAATGGGATGGACAATACACAATTTTTGGCCGAGTTGTAGAAGGAATGAATGTTGTTGATATTATAGCCAATTCCCCTACTACACCTGGAACTGAACGTCCAAGTGAAAAAATTACAATGCAGAAAGTTACCTTAGATAAAAGAGCTAACTATCCTGCAACACCTTCTTATAAATAAATTTTATTTTACTACTCTTCTAATTTAAAGAGTAGTCCCACAAATACCTGTATTTAGAGCCTATTATGAACTTTTTTAATCAGATTCAAAATTCATAATAGGCTCTAGAAATTTCTAATAAAAATTGTGTGTTCGCTTTGTGACTCTATTAAATTATAATACCTAGTTACAAAGTAGTTAAACTACTTCAAATTCTGTTTCTTGAGTCTGAACTTGGTTTTCGTTTGCTAAATCTGTGACGAGAACTTGAAAAGTATACTTTCCTGGAGCTAACTCTTCTGTTAAAGCTAACTTACCTTCCACCAGAAGCTCATCTAGGTTTTCTTGTGTTGTTTCTAAAACAACATCTTTTGTTGAAACCACTTCATTATCTTTATAAATAATTACTTGTATTTTGAGGTTAGGCTTTTTAGTACTTGCCTCAAGTTTTAGGTTGTAAAGATGGGTATTATAGACAAGTGTTGAGCCTGACTTAAATTTGTGTGTAGCTAAAGCTAATAAAGCTGATTGTTTATTACTATTTTCGGGCTTTGCATTAGGCTCATCTACTAAAGTTAAACCAGATAAAGATAACTTTGCTTTTGTATCAGGAACTACTATTACTTGACCAATAGTTCCTAAATTATTGTTGTTTAGATCTTTTACAACTATGCGTAATTGATAAGTACCAGGTTCTTTTACAGAAGTGTTAAGAGAAAAAGCAAATCCACTATTAACAAAACTTTGGTATCTTTGCTCAGGAATTGTTACATTATTTTTATGGCTAATTTGACTAAGTAAATTACCATTTTGGTTAAAAATATAGATGGTTGTTTCAAGAGATAATTTTTTTGCTCCTTGTGCTTCATCAACAAAAGATAAATTTGCACAATCAACATAAATAGTTGAGTTTAGAATATTACCTACAGTTTTGTCATAAGTAAAAACAGGGTTTACTTTTAAGTTTATTTTATTAGTATTCATAGCAGAAGTAACAGTCTTAACTATTTCTTCTTCAGGAGTAAGTTTCTTTAATTCCCTATCATCAATGGAATAAAAACCTTTTCTAGTTCTTACAACTAAGTTAGGGTTTTTCACTTTTACAGAAAGATGGTGGTAAACATCCTTGGAGGAAAAAGATAGTTTTTTAGGAATATAGCCAATTAAATAGTATCCTTGTTGAGCTTTTAAGGTAGTTGCAATGCCTGTTTCAGAATCAGTTGAAAAAACACCTCCAGTAGAAGAAGCTAAAACTCTAAGTCCTTTTCTTGCTAACTCTACTATTTCTGGTTTTAGTGATGCTAAAATGCGTACAGCTTCTCCATTTTGATCTGTGCCACTAGAGCCAAAAATTGGCTCAAAATCAATATCATCTTGTGCTGTTAATCCCAAAAATTTGTTTCCTCTAGCATCGCTTGTATAACATACTACAGAAGCTCTATTAGCTACTTCTATCAAACTATTAAGTTCTTGATTGGCTTCAGCAGTGTTGGTTAAGAAAACTCCAGGAAATTCTGAAGAAAGTAAAACTAATGATTTTCTTCCTGGCAGTTGCTTTAGAGCATCAATAACAACTTTTATTTGTGAAACAGAAGTACGAAAAGAACCTAAAGGGTTAACAGATAAAAATCCACCTCCAGGAATTTGTACTGAAGGAACAGATTTAACCCCACTGCGATTTAGGTTTGTGATATTTCCTTTTATCTCTTCTATTGCTGAATATAGTAATTGTTTATTGCTAGTAAATTGCTGTAAGCCCCCTGTGGTTGCTCCTGTTTTAACAATTGTAACTAAATCATTTGGTTGCATTTGTGTATCAACAAATTTTTTTAATATACTACGTATTGTGCCTATAGTATCAGTCGGTATAGCTATTTCATCTACTACAATAGCAATAGTACGACCTATTTTACTTTTTGTATTTGGTTGAAGATTTTTATTTATTGTTTCTGATGATTTTTGGTTTGATGAAGTTTTTGTATTAGCTGAGTCTAAGATAGAAGATGTAGTCACATCTATAAAAGAAAAGTTATTGATTTCTTGACGCTCTTTGTCTTCATAAATTTCAAAATCTTCTGGTTTAAGATTTTTGACTATATTACCATTGCCATCTTCAACAGTAACATCAAATTGCACCAGTTCTGTACTAATTCGTACCGCAGGTTCTTCTTGAATATTTTGTTGTGCAAAACCATATACATAAAAACAAGTAAGCAATAGTATAGGTAAGCAAAAAATAATACTTCTCTTTTTTATATTTTGTATCTGCATAAGCTCCTCACAATATTGGGTTTAGAGAATCTTCTTAAATTCCAACATTATTTTTAATAAAACCATCAATAGGAATATAAAGATTTTAGATTCTGCTTTAATTATTTAGTGTTGATTAAAGTTGCTAGATTGATTCGCCATTGTGCAATTTTTATACCTGCAAGCCATTTTAAAGTTAGTTATCGCACTAACTCCATTCAATGCAATGAGTTAATTTTGCAGTAAGTGCTAGAATGGTAAAAAAGAAATACTTTTTGGTATGATGTTTTATACGAAATCGTGCAAGATTATTATTTTTAACACTTACATAATATTACCTCTGTTAAATCTATAGCAAAGCAATAGGTAAAGCAAAAATCATGATATTCTCTTAGAGCTGCTTTATGATAATATTGCTTTAGTTATTATTCCGGAAATCAGTTTAATTTTAATATGCAAAATTTAAGTTCAAATAATTCTAAAATAAGATGTTATCAAATAATACCAATATGTTTTTTTATTTTATTTACTGCTCCAGTAACCTTTGCACAAAGTGGTTCAACTACAGGAACAATAATTGGACGTATTACAGATAATCAAAACTCTTTTATTTCCAAAGCCACTTTAACTATTAAAGAAACTCAGACTAATCTTACTCGGAATATAGAAACAGACAATGAAGGAATTTATCAGGTAATTCAGTTACCTCCAGGTATCTATGAGGTAGTAGTTAGTGCTCCTGGATTTAGTCGTAAAGTTAGTAAAGTAGTTATAAATGTTGGGGTTACAGCAATTTTAGATCTAAGTTTAGAAGTAGCAGCTTTTGAAGACGTTGAAGAAATAACAACATCCACAAAAGATGCAATTTTATTTAGCAATGGCCTAAATATTGAGTCTAACCAAATAAGTAATTTACCTATAAACAGGCGTAGTTACTTAGATTTTGCCTTAACTACACCCAGAGTTGTCCCAGATCGTTTGCCTCCAAATGGAATTTCAGCAACTTCAGGACTTTCAATTAATGGACAATCTGCTAGACGTAACAACCTTACAATTGATGGACTTAACAACACAGATTTTTCTACAGGTTCTGTAAGATCGATTTTTGGTCAAGATGCAATAGAGCAATATCAAGTAGTTGCAGATAGCTTTTCTGCTGAATTTGGTCGTGCTTTAGGTGGAACAATTAATATAGTTACAAAAAGTGGAAAAAACAATTTTCAAGCTACTAGTTTTTTCTCTCTAAGAAATGACTCTTTAAGCGCTCGCAATGCTTTTACATCCATCAATCCAGACTTTAGACAATATCAAGCTGGCATTAATTTAAGTGGTGCGATAAAACAAGATAAAGCTTTTTTCTTTACCTCTTTTGAACGTATTTCTATAAAACAAAATGTTATTGTTACAATTCCAGATTTGTTTGTTCAAGCAGCTCGTCAACAAGGCTTTCCTTTAAGTAATGGAATCAGACCATTTTCTGTAGGTATAACTTATTTACTTAACCGTTTGGATTGGCAAATAACAACTAATAATCGCTTAACTCTTCGTTATAATGGTGGGTTTAAATATGATGGAGCATTTGATACAGAAGGAGCTAGTTTAGGTGGTTTAGTTAGTGATACCTCTAGCGGTATTGAACGACTATTAGATAATACTATTACCCTAAGTAATACCTATGTAAATTCAAGGCTTAACTTAGTTAATGAAACAAGGTTACTTTATTCTTACCGTAGCCAAGATATTTTAGCAGCAGATACTAACCCTAGTGTTAGAATTACAACGTCCAATGGTCGGCTTATATTTGGACATAATCAAACAGCGCCTCAGTTTTCCCAACAAGGTATTTATCAAATAGTTAACAACACATCTTTGCTTAGAGGCTCACATTTATTTCGTTTTGGAGTAGATTTATTTTTTGATGATATAAAAAACTTAAATTTAGATCTCCAAAAATCAGGAGTAGGAATTTTTTCAGAAATAGATTTTACCAATAACAATGGACCACGTCTTTCAGCAGAACAAGCATTTGATCCTAAACAACGTAACCAACAACAAAGAGCCTTTCTTTCATTTCTATCTGCTTTATTTCCAACAATTATTCCTAATTTTCCTAAAATAGCCTTAGCTGATTCCCCATTACCAGTTGCCTTTTTACAAGGTTTTGGCAGTAGCCAAATTAAACCTAAAACACGATATGCTTCAACATTTTTCCAAGATGATTTTCGTATAAAGCCAAATCTTTTATTAAAAGCTGGATTACGTTATGATTTTAGCAATATTTCTATTAACCCTACTAGCAACAATAATTTCAGTCCGCGTTTGTCAATAGCCTATCAACCTAAAGAAGTTCCAAAACTAACAATTAAAGCTTCTTATGGTTTATTTTTCAGTGTTCCATTAACAAGCTCAACAGGATTAGCCAAAGTATTTTCTTCTAAGCAATATCAAATTCAAGGCTTTACATTTCCCTTCTCTGTTATACCTTTTAATTTGCCTGGACATCGCTTTCCTATTACATTACAACCTCCAACTAATGTTAGTGTTAGCCCTCAAACTGGACTTACTTTTACTACCGACCCTAATTTAAGCAACAGTTATAGCCAACAAACCAATTTAGCTTTAAGTTATTCACTTTCCTCAAATACTTCTATTTCAGCTATTTATGATTTTGTAAAAGGTATTAAACTAACTGGAGTTCGTGACATTAACAAAACTAGTGATAAAACACTTGATCCCACTAAAGGCTCAGTTTTTGAAACAGCTACAGCTTTTGATAGCTATTATCATGCTTTAACATTATCTTTTGATAAAAACTTCACAAACAGATTTGGAAGCACAATTTCTTATACTTATTCTAAAGCTATTGATAATGTAGTTGATGATGTAAGAGCAGATCTGCTAATAGTTCGTAGCCCAAACTCTAAAGATATGAAAGGGCTATCCTTACAAGACTTAAGACATCGTTTTGTTGCTTCATCAATCTGGCAATTAGATTACTTAAAAAAACCTATACTAAAAGACTTACAACTTTCTACAATAGTAACTTTAGAATCAGGAAGACCTTATGATTTAGTTAAAGATACTATTACAGGCCCAGTAGGTATTGGTGGGCGTAACCAAGGAATTTTACCTAGCTTTGCCAATGTAGATTTGCGCTTGCAGCATAAATTATTAAAAGAGCATTATCAGATACAGACCTACATAGAAGTTTTTAACCTTTTTAATAAAGTAAACATTGATGGAGATTTAAACCAATTTTTCCAACCAAATTCAGAGGGTAAATTAAACTTACCACCTCAAGAAAATGGGAGATTTATATTGCCTCAAGAGCGTTTTGTACGCTCATTTCCACCACGCCAAATACAACTAGGAATTAGGTTTTCCTTTGATAAGTAATATTAGTTATGTAAAATTTTTATCTCAATATGAAGTTAAAAACCTTATAAACTATGTAATGTTTTTGCACCATCACCAAAATTATTTCCATTTGGCGACTAAAAAAATCATTTACCGAATATATTTCCACTTAATAGATTATTTCTTTGAAAATTTGAATTATTGTAGGAAAATGCCATTAATCAAATTTAAGAAACTTCCTTTTAATCGTTTTGATTAATTTGAAAGTTTAGAAGATAAATAAATAAAACTATAATCTAACCAGAGGAGAAGATATGAAACGTTTAGCATTTTTTTCCATTATATGTTTGTCCGCTTTGCTATCAATAAATTCAGCCAGCTTTGCATCTGCTAAATATAGCCATACCAATAGCTTGTCAGCAGCAACAACAGTACAAGTAACATATAAATTCACACTTGTTAATAAAACAGGTTATGATATCAAAGAGCTTTATTTTGCTCCTAGTTCTTCAGGAGAATGGGATACAGACGATGAATTATTGAAAGGACAACTTTTTAAAAATGGAGAAGCTGCCCAAATTACTTATACAGCAAAGAAGAATGCTGAGAAATGGGATTTGATGTGTGCTTGGACTGATGGTTCAGCTAATTCTCATTGGAATGCGATTGATTTAAATGGGGCTTCAAAACTTACAATGACTTACGAAAAATCTTCTGACACCACTTATATTGAGAGAGAATAACTACTCTGTAAAATAAAAATCTGTCTTCGAACTTATAGGGTTAGGGTGGGGCCTTACCCTATAAGGGTTGGGATAGTTCTTTATCCTATATTAGTTTTTAGGCTTTCTAGTTATAATATTTTGTTCAAGATAGCTCTTTAAAATACTCTGTTTAGAGCACCTAGATAAATCTAGCGGGTTTGTTTATCAAGCCAATTCTTAACTTCTTCTTTAAATTGTGGATTTGCAACACATGTAATATGTCCTGCACCCTTAATTTCAGTAACAGGCCAATCCTTTCTAACCTGTTGTAAAGGAATTACATAAAGTTTTTCTACAGGATCTCGATCACCTACTACAACTGTTACAGGAACATTTATACTTTTAAGCTCATTTTCTGTCAAAGCTAACCTGGCTAAACTATTAAAACAAATAGACAAGTGAGTTGTTTGATTTCTAGAAGGACGTTGAAAAGCATTTTGCATAAATCCTCCTTCTTTTAACCAACCAAAACCCCCAACTAGACCTGATAAGACTCGATCTTGGTGCTTAGCCATCATTTTCATTGTAATCATTCCACCCATTGAGTAGCCAACAATATGAGCTTTTTTGATTTTAAGATGATCCATTAACAAAACAATATCTTCTACTAGCTGTAATCCATAGGCTTGTGGCTCAATTGGTTTATCTGACATACCATGACCAGGCATATCAACAGCAATTACTTGGTAATCCTTTGCCAATAAGTCAACAACACCTGTTAATTGCCAATTAGCTTTAGCACTAGAAGTAAAACCATGAATAAGTAGCACTGGTTCACCTTTACCAACAACTATATAGTGAAGGTTTACTCCATTAGCATCAAAGTTACTTTCGTCTATTGCTGCCTTTGTAGAAGGTATATAAAAAGAAGTTAATAAACAAATAATGAAAATTCCAAGCATAATAAGTTTGTTAAATCTATTTATAATCATATTTACTCCTTAGCTTACTAATTGAGTACTAGTCAAATTACTATATCAGCAAACTTACTTTTCTTGTTAAAATTTTATCTAAGAGACGATTTTTTCTAGTTTAAGCACGACACAAAGGTTCTAACAGAAGAATAACTAAACTTTATAACAACATTTAGTTATCGAGTTATTTGTAATAAATTACAGAAAATATAATGATTATATTATCCTTTTATTGTTCTGTTGATTGTAAATGACCCTGTTATATAAAATCTAACAAAGGTAATTCTATGAATAAATTTAAGCAAAGCTTACTTATAGTTTCTAAAGAAGGTGAAACTCACATCCCATTAACAGAAAAACTTATTACTATTGGAAGAGATGGCCTTAACACTATAATTTTGCCTGATAAAGAAATTTCCCGTACTCATGCAATTTTAAAGCTTGATAATGGTAAATATTCAATAAAAGATTCAGATAGTGCAAATGGGGTTATTATTAATAAAAACCATAAACTAAGACAAAATGAGTCTTGGACGCTACAAAATGGAGATACTTTACTTTTAGGAAATTGCTTACTGATTTATTCAGAAATAATAATAGATGATTTACCTTTGTCTAAAACTTCCTATCTATGTAATGCAGCCGAGTTATTGCGTTCTTCTTTCACATCTGAGCTACCTCCAAATCTTAGTACATTTTCTAGTACACAAGAGCTAAGACTTAGAGAAACTAATGAGTTAAATATTTCAGAGCTAAAAGAAGAAAATTTAGAAATTCTACAAAAACGTAGCCAAATACTAAGTTTTATTTATGAACTTAATAAGTCACTAAATCATGCTTTCAGTTTAGAAGAAATGTATAAAAGCATTTGTAACAGTATTTTCAAAGTAACTGATTGTGGTCGAATCGCCTTTGTAACACTTAAAAACACAGGAAATAATGTAGAACTACAAGTAAATTGGACAGAGTATTTTGATGATGATACCAAACAAGATTACCAGTTACTATCTATTAGTCATACTGTTGTTAAAAAAGTAATAGAAGAAAAAGTCTCAATTTCAACAGATCCTCTCTCTGATACAACCTTTAGTCAAACACAATCATTTACTCTAGGAACAATACGGTCTGTAATGTGTGTTCCTATGTTAGGGCAGCAAAATGCTGTGTTAGGAGCAATTTATGTTGATCGAATCTATCCTACACAATTTAGTGAAGATGATGTAAATTTTCTTACCGCAGTTGCAGCAAATACAGCAACTGCAATAGAAAGAATTTCAACTCATGAGAAACTTTTGCAAGAAGCCGAAAGACGGCTTGTTTACTCTCGCTTTTTACCTCCATTTGTAGTGGAAGAAATAGTTGCTGCTCCAAAAAATTTAAGGCTAGGAGGTATTAACAAAGAAGTAACTGTTTTATTTGCTGATATTAGAGGATTCACTACATTATCAGAAAATAAAGAACCTCAAGAAATTGTAAGTCTACTAAATAACTATTTTGAAAGAGCTGTAGATGCAATTTTTAAACATAATGGAACATTAGATAAATTTATAGGTGATGGAATAATGGCCTTTTTTGGTGCACCTAATTCTTCTAAAAGTGATCCTGTTAATGCAATTTTGACGGCAATTGCAATACAAAGAGAAGTACAACAACTTAATAAAGAACTAGAACTCAATGGAACTAAACATAAGCTAGAAGTCGGTATAGGAATAAATACAGGAAAAGTTACAGCAGGTTATATAGGCTCAACTTTACGCACAGATTATACAGTAATAGGAGATACTGTAAACATTGCTTCTAGATTAGAATCCACCGCTAGTGCAGGACAAATACTTATAGGAGAGCAGACTTACCTTTTGGTACAAGATTATATAAAAACTTGGAAAAAAACTTCTAATACTTTTAACTCTCTAACACCTGAACTAAGTATTTTTAAAGAGTATAACTTTTCAATGCGTTCAATGGGTAGCTTGCAAGTTAAAGGAATGAAACAAACTGTTAAAACCTACCGTGTTTTTTGGAGTGAAGCAAAAAATATTCCTCCAAAATCCAATACAAGCAGTTTGTTAGGTTTTTATCCAGATTTAGAAAATATTGTAGAAAAAACTCCTGAAAATGGATTATCCGTAGAATTATATGTTTCAGGAATAGATACCGATGGTAAACCCTTTGATAATAAATGTGTTACAGAAACTTTTACTCGACATGCTGCTACTATAACTCTGGATTTTGCTATAAATATTGGAGAAAAAATATTCTTTTGGGGAGAAGATGGTGTATTTCAAGCACAAGCACGTGTTGCAGATGTAAAACCCAAAAAGAATAAATTTTTGATAGAAGTTAATTTTGATACAAAAGCTACGTTGTTCAAAATTAAGTAAATATTCTTTTTTTAATATTTGTTTGCTCTCCTACTCAACTTTTTCTATAAACAAATCTATATTACTCATATCTATTAGTCATATAACCAAATTATATAACTATAATATTTATATTGTTCTTATTTATTACTTAAAAAAGTATTTGTCTCTTTATAAAAAGCTATGTATTATTCAATTTATTTAGTCATATGACCAAATAAATTATTACTAAAGAAGCAATATTAACTACTAAAAAGCTAGTAATGAGGTAAGTTTATGAAAGATGCTTTAGATAATCTCCTGACAGAAATGGAAGTTAGTTATACTTGGAATTATGAATCTGTAAATTCAAGTTTAAAGAGTCTTTATGAAAAAGGAAAAAAAGAACAATGGAACTCCTCTCAAGATTTAGATTGGAAATTAGATATAGATCCAGAAAATCTAGAGAAATTTCCAGAAACCTCAGCAGTACTCTACGGTAGTAATATTTGGGAACGTATGAATAAAAAAGAGCGCAAGCAATGTATTTATGAAAACACTGCTTGGAGAATAAGTAATTTTTTGCATGGTGAGCAAGGAGCACTACTTTCTACAGCACAAATTGTTGTTTCTGTACCATTTATTGAAGCTAAATTTTATGGAGCAACCCAGGTTATGGATGAAGGCAGACATGTTGAGGTATTCCATCGTTATCTTAACGAAAAAGTAGGGACTAGTTATCCTGTTAATAACGACTTAAAAACCTTACTAGATCTTATTCTTAAAGATATTCGTTGGGATATTAAATACTTAGGAATGCAAATAATTATCGAAGGTTTAGCCTTAGCTAGTATAAGAGTATTACGTAGTATATACAAAGAGCCATTGCTTGATAATTTATTAAAACTTGTAATGCAGGATGAAGCACGTCATGTTGCATTTGGATTAATGTCATTGGCAGATTTCTATAAACAACTTAGTGAAAATGATCGACGTGAACGAGAAGATTTTGCTTATGAAGCCTGTGTTTTAATGAGAGATCGTCTAGATGGCCGTGAAATGTGGGAAAAACTTGGTCTTCCAGTAAAAGAATGTATTGAACATAACAATAACTCCATCATTATGCAAGGGTTTCGCCAATCATTGTTTTCACGTATTATTCCGAACCTAAAGAAATTGGGGCTCTTAAGTGATCGAATTAGACCAAAGTATGAAAAAATGGGAGTGCTTGTTTTTGAGAATGATTTGTCATCTGAACAAGAAATAGCTACATCAAGTGTAACTATTTGACAGAATAACTTTGTATCCTTAATATTTTTTGCATGGCTAAAACACAAGAAAAACCCAAAATAGACACTGATAAACTACTTGATGTAGCAGCAAAGTTATTTCGTAAAAATGGTTTTAATGCCACTACATTAAGGGAAATAGCTAAAGAGGCTGGTATATTGCTAGGTAGTTTATATTATCGTTACCCAAGTAAAGAAGCTATTTTACTAGCTTTAATGGAACGTGGCATCAATCGTATAACTTTAGCTATTCGTCAAGCTATTGCATCCACAACCGATCCAACAGAACGCTTAAGAATGGCTTTAAGAGCCTATGTTAAAGTTCTTGTTTCAGAAGATGATTCTGTTTATTCCCTTCTCTATGAATGGCGTGCGCTTACAGGTGAAGCTAGACAAGCAATGGTTAAACTGCGTGATAGGTATGAAGCCTTATGGGAAGGCTTACTTTATGAATCAGCAGGTGCAAGTCGTTTTCACCCTGGAATAGATCTTAAATTACTACGTCTTTTTGGATTTGGTGCTATAAATTGGGTTGCTCAATGGTATTCACCTAAAGGTGAACGTACTCCAGAACAAATAGCAGATGCTTTCTGGGCATTCTTAGCTTTTGGAGTAATTGCTAATGATAGAAGATCTGAAGATATTCAAAAAACCTTAGAATCATTATCTGCAATGGAACCAGGATTTATTCTTGAGAAATCAAAAAAATAATAGTTACTTTTTGATTTTAATAAGTTAATACCTTCTCTAACTTAGCTTGAATAGCTATCTACCCCTAGATAGCCTAGGGTAATCTCCTAACCATTCATACTTTGGAGAAATTTCGCACATTAACCCATCAAAAATCCCTTTAACTATATTTAATTTCTCAACATGTGGTTTTATTTCTTTAGAAATCACACTTTGCAAGAAAAAATACTCTTCTAAAGAGTTTATTGGGATTACTGGACAGTTAAGATTTTGGGAAATAGTTTGTACCTGTAAAAGATGAGCTTGAAAAATTTCTGAAATCCTTCTATTAGGATATGAAACACCCAATCTTTTGGGTCTTCTAATCATATAACTTGCAGAATCGGGGTCTCTGTCTGTTGAACCATAAGACCAATCATTTTCAAAATGAGTAATAAAGCCAGCCTTCATTGGTTTAGATAAGTTTTTATTAGTTGGAAACATTTCAGCAACTTCTGCAAAACAATAATACTGAGGATGAAAAAATATTCTTGCAAATCCAGGAGTAGAAATACCACCTTGTGCTTCTAAAGTTATATCAACCATTGGTTGAAACCCTAGGTAAATTAGCTCTTGAGTATATTTATTAAGAGTTGCAATATCCAAATTAGGGAAATTTTCTATTTTTGTCGGAACATAACGTATAGTATTTGGAATTGTTTTTATCATGCTATCTTTTACATATAGTAAGATCAGGTAATTGATAACTATTACACTAAATATAGATATCAAAAAAGTTGGAATCCCAAATTTATGGTAAAGTTCTGAAAATAATATATTTACAATAAAAGCTACTAGAACATAAACTACCACCGAAACCATAGACATAGAAATCAACAAATTGGTGAATACTTTATTTGAATTTTGATAGTTTGTGATAGCAGGCTTTCTAACATTGTTGGTTGTAGTAGGCAAAGCAACACTTGCACATCGAGAACAAATATTTGAGTTAGCATCAAAGAGATCTGTCTGATGACAAATTTCACATCTTCTTGGTAATGATGATGATTTAATTTGAATTTCTGGCATATTAAATCCAATATCACAAATTACTAACTATTTAAAAAATTATTATACTAGTTTAAGCTGCTAACCAACAAAAAATATAAGCAAAAATTTTTACACAGACAAACTTTTTCTAAATATCTGCTTAAAATATATACAATAAATAGACTTAGGTAAAAAGTACAGTTATTATGATGTTAAGAGTGAAGTTTTTAAAGCTGACCTCCTAGCCTTAATAGATGCTGTTCAAATACATAAAGATCGTCAAAAAACAATGCTCGAGTTTTTTTTATTTCTCTTGTTAACTCTTTTGTTTTTGCACCTCCTACCCAAATTTCTATCTTAGATGGTAACTCGTGAGAAATGTAATTTAGTTCTTTAACTGTTAATTCTAGATTATTTGCATTTGTTAAACCTAAAACTAGGGTTTGTATTTGTGTTTCTTTTGCTACTTGGATTACTTCATCTACAGGTAAATCACTTCCAAGATAAATAACTTTCAATCCACTATAAGCTGTTAATATAGCTGCTAATAAGAGGCCAAATTCATGTCTTTCACCACTTAAAGTTGCAAATAAAACTGATATTTTAGAATTATCCCTTATATAAATTCGAATTAGGATACCTAAGAAATTTCTTAGTAAGGCAGAAATCATATGCTCTTGAGCAATACTTAGTTTTCCTTTATGCCAATCCTCTCCTACTCTTTGCATTAAAGGAACTATGACTTGATGAACTATCTCCCTTACTGAAATCATTGCAGTTAAACGGTTTAATTCCCTCTCTGCTGCTACATAATCAAATTGTTTTATAGTAGTTAAGAGAGGTTCAAAATTAGTTTTTCTGTTAAGAGGCTCTAATGGATTTGTTTCTACTATAGAATCTTCTTGTTTCTTGGAAGTATTTATTAATTCTTCAATTTCTTGGTTAGTTAAATTAGCAACACGGCCAATTGAATATCCATTATCGATAGCATTTTTTAACAAGTAAAGACGTTGAACATCTGTTTCCTTATATACCCTTTCACGCCCTTCCCGCAATGGAATAACAGCATTATAACGTTTTTCCCAAGCTCGCAAAGTATCTATGCTAATTCCAGTTAATTTAGAAACAGCACGAATAGGATAAGTCAATTCTTTCATAAAACCCTAAATAACTCTTTCTTCTTAAATTTTCTAAGTATTTCACGAGAATAAAGAATAAAATCTGTATTTGTCAAGCTATTATCTAGCTTTTACCATAGAAAAATCCTTGACAAACTCTTTTTATAAGAATACATTTATGTATGTCTAGGATTTGTCCAGGACAACAATAAAAATATTAAAGACAGAGCTATTAAAGGCAATAAAATCAATTTAACAAACTGTTTGGAGGACTAAAACATATGGAAAATACTGATCAAATCAACAATCAATGTCCTCGTATTTTATTGACAGGAGCAACAGGTTATGTTGGTGGAAGATTGCTAAAAGCTCTGGAAAAAGAAAAAATTTCTCTTACTTGTTTAGCACGTCATCCTCAAATGCTAAAGGCAAAAGTAAAAGAAACAACTAAGGTAATTACAGGAAACTTACTAGATATAAATAGTCTAAGAATAGCACTTAAAGATATAGACGTAGCCTACTACCTAGTGCATTCTATGGGAAATGAGAAAAATTTCCAAGAGCAAGACCGACTAGCAGCGCAAAATTTTGCAGAGGTTGCCCAAGAAATGGGTGTAAAAAGAATAATTTACTTAGGAGGTCTTGGGAATAAAGCTTCTGGCTTATCAGCTCATTTACTTAGCCGTCAAGAAGTAGGAGAAATATTAAGTAGTTATAAAGTTCCCGTTATTGAACTTCGAGCTTCAATAGTAATAGGCTCAGGTAGTCTTTCATTTGAAATGATTAGAACAATAACAGAACATTTACCAATAATGATTGCTCCTCGTTGGGTTTCAACTCTAGCTCAACCAATTGCAATTGAAGATCTTATAGATTACCTAAAAGAAGCCATGACTTTGCAGATAAATTCTAGCAGAGTATATCAAATTGGTGGTAAAAGCAGAGCATCTTATGGTGATATAATGCTTGAATATGCTAAACAACGAAAATTAGAACGCTATATTATTCCAGTCCCATTTCTTACCCCCTACCTTTCAAGCCTATGGTTAGGCTTAGTCACACCTCTTTATGCTAGAGTTGGACGAAAATTAATACAAAGCTTACCTAATGAAACAATTGTTGAAGAAAGTTCTGCACTTAAAGACTTCTCTGTTAAGCCTAAGTCTATAAAAGAAGCTATTACCAGAGCATTAATCAATGAGGATTGTGAATATGCTCAAACAAGATGGTCTGATGCAATTTCCTCAGCAGGAGAGAAAAAATCTTGGGGAGGAGTTAAGTTTGGAAGCCGTATTGTAGATTCAAGAGTGATTTATATAAATCGACCAAAAGAAGATGCTTTTAGACCTATTAGAAAAATTGGTGGTAAGTCAGGATGGTATTATGCCAATTTCTTATGGCGAATAAGAGGGTTTATAGATTTATTAGTTGGTGGAGTTGGACTAAGACGAGGACGCCGAGATCCTGAAAATCCAACTGTAGGCGAAACCATAGATTTTTGGAGAGTTGAAGCCTTTGAACCTAATCATTTGTTGAGGCTTGTAGCAGAAATGAAACTTCCAGGAAAAGCTTGGTTAGAGTTTGAAGTCAAAGAAGAAAAAAATATTTCTTGTATACGTCAAACAGCTATTTTTGACCCTGTTGGTTTATTAGGTCTTTTGTATTGGTATTTATTATTTCCTCTTCATCAATTTATTTTTGCTGGTATGTTACGAAATATTGCTGCTGCTGCTCAAAATGAACCAATCAAAACAGTTAACCCTGTCAATTCCAATAAATTAATTAAAATATAGGAAAAAAATAAATGAATTCAATTAATCAAGAAAATGATGAAAAACCTGTTTATGTAGTTCTAGGAGCAACTGGAGGTGTTGGTTCTCAGCTTTGTCAAAGACTTAAAAATAGAGGAGCTAATCTAGTAATAGCAGGACGAAATGAAGAAAAAACTTGGGATTTAGCAAATAAACTTGAAGCTAAAGCTTGCCTACTAGATCTTACTAATCCTAGCTCTATAAATTCTGCTATAAACTTAGCACTAGAAAACTATGGAAAACTAACAGGTATAGCTAATTGTATTGGCTCTATTTTGCTTAAACCTGCTCATTTAACAAATGATTCGGAGTGGACATCAATTTTAGAAACTAATCTAACTTCCGCATTTTTCACTGTTAGAGCCGCAGCAAAAGCAATGTCAAATACTGGAGGTTCTATAGTTTTGGTATCTTCCGCTGCTGCTCAAATAGGACTAGCAAACCATGAAGCAATTGCAGCAGCAAAAGCTGGAATCATTGGATTAGCTCTTTCAGCAGCAGCTAGTTATGCACCAAGAGGTATTAGAGTAAACTGTGTTGCTCCAGGACTTGTTAGAACCCCCCTTACAGCAAGAATTACCAGCAATGAAACAGCATTGAAAGGTTCTCTATCAATGCACCCTCTTGGCCGAGTAGGTGAAGCCAATGATATAGCCTCAGCTATAGATTGGCTTTTAAATTCAGAACAAAGCTGGGTAACAGGTCAAGTTATTGCTGTTGATGGTGGACTTTCTAAAATTAAAACTCGAAATTAAACTAAATTATTGGAGAAATAAAAACAAAGGCTTACTTATAAATCTAAAGTTAAAGTCTTAAAGCAAAAATTCTAATCCTAAAACTTATCTTAATCTACTCAACTGTATCTCAAGTTTTCTTACATAAAGAAAATATTCTGTGATGTGTTATAATTGGATTTTTTAGTATTTAGACTTAATTCAAATCAAAAAGCAGTTGAGAAAAACTAATGTTATTTATACCAAGTAAAAATCATAAAAATCTTTTTTTCTCTATTTCTTCTTATTTAGCAAATTCATTTCTATTACTTACCTTAATTATTTTAATTAGCTTTATTTCAAGCCCAGTTTTAGCACAAGAAGAAACTTCTCCAAATCCATTTGCTAATTTTGAAACTATAAAATTACCTAATGGACTTAAAGTATGGTACAAATATCTACCAAATGAAGCTAACGTTTCTGTAAGTATAACTGTACCTTGGGGTGCTGACCAAGATCCTGCGGGTAAAGAAGAGCTTGCACATTTTACCGAGCATATGCTTTTTAGTGATCATTTAGGACGTAGTGAAGAGCAAATCAAAAAAGAGGTTGAAGATCTAGGAGGAGTTCGTAATGGACTCACTTATCCAGATCGAACTTTTTATTTTGTAAGAATAGATAAACAATATGGACTTTTTGCAATGGATTGGCTTTATAAAATTATTTCGCCACATGCTATGGAAGAAAACATAGTAGAAAAGCAGCGCGAACCTGTTGCAATAGAAGTAGGAGCCCGTAAAAGAGAGCTATTTGACTGGATAAATGCTTATTATTTCAATCCCCCATTTTTAAGCCAACCTGATTTCTGGGCTAGAGAGTTTGGCAAAGAAGCCTTTCCAATGCGAGATTATTATTATTATGGTAGTTTGTATAAAATTACTGCCCAAGATCTAAAAAATTTTTATGAAACTTACTACACGCCAGAAGGCATGACATTAGCAGTAATTGGCAATCTTGAGCGTAATGAAGTATTAAATAAAATCAATAGTACTTTTGCTAATTTACCTTCACGACCTCGCTACAAAAGTTCAATAGAACTAAAAAATCCTGGCCGTTATTGGCAATCTTATGCTTGGGATGTCCAATCTACTGCATTTTACTCTCATGCATTTAAACTCTATAACCCAAACCAAGAACAATCCTTAAAACTAATATTTGTTAGTCATTTTTTACAAAACCGTCTAAATGCACAACTAAGATTTGGAGATAGAAAAGCTACTTATGGATTAGGAATAGCCCCTGTGCAACGTGGTTTAGCTACTACCCTTCAAATCTCAGGAAACCTCAAAGAAAGTGAATATAATTTTGCCTATGAGGTAATAGAAAAAGAATTAAATTCCTTACGTAATGCCACACTCAAAAATGAGGATTTTGAAACAGAGAAAGCAGCAATTACTCGTAAATTAAGAGTGGCTTATAACTCACCAAAAGATTTAGAACAATGGGTAGCAAATTCATTTTATAATCCAGAACGCTATCAAGACTTCCCAGACATTGTAACTATATTTGAGAAGTTCACCAAAAAAGATATAGAAGAGTTTGCTAAGGCTTACTTAGTAAAAAACCATGAAGTCCTTTATGTAAAACATGTTCAGCCTTTAAGCCAAGAAGTTTATGCCATAGTCATACTAGTAGTAATATTGCTTACAGTTGAAATATCTAGACGGTATTTAATGCAACCACTGCCTATGGCTCAAATCCGCTATATTGCAAGATTTAAGATGCCATTATTGACTCGTTTAATTACCTGGTTAGGACTACTTATATTTGTAGCTATTGGAGCTAGATTATTTATATTCCTTTGTGAATCAATATCTTATAGATTTATTTTACATATTGAAAACTTCTGGATACAATGGTTAACAAGTTTAGTAATGACTGTTATTGCATTACTTTTATTTATGTTATTGCTAGCAAGTTTACCAAGTAAAGTTCTTTTATTTACTGACAGTTTAGCAATAAAATACTTCTTTTATCGAGCATTAAGAATTCCTATTAGCGAAATCAAAGAAGTTTCATTACAAAAATTTTCTGATATATGGCTTTCCAAAAAGCTTTGGAGATGTTTACCTTTAACCTTTGCTTTGCGCTCACCTGGAATTTATATAAAGCTAAACAATAATAAATCATATTTCTTTCAAATTCGGAACAAAACAGAATTTTTAGAAGTATTTGCTCAAGTTAGACAAGCCAAAGAACAAGTTACCGAAAAAGCTTAAGCACTCTTCTTTAATTAAATTTTGGAGGTATGATGAAATTCCATGCTAGAGTTCCAGTAAGAATTGATTTTCTTGGCGGTATA
This sequence comes from Blastocatellia bacterium, assembly GCA_039812885.1. Taxonomy (GTDB): domain Bacteria; phylum Acidobacteriota; class Blastocatellia; order Chloracidobacteriales; family JADJPF01; genus JADJPF01. Next base: position 19,142 of record JBDIBI010000017.1, on the reverse strand, counting down.
ACGGATTGCCCACCTTTTTCAGATGAGCATGAAGGAGCAGTACTTAATGCAGGCATTTCTAGATATATATATGCAACCTTAGAGCTAACTAATGATAAGAATATTTGTTTGACTTCTAAGGATTTTAACTCTAGCGTTGAAGCCCTTAATGTAGATGCCTTAGAGTTAGATGGAAATTTAGACTTAATGAAAGTTTGCCTTAAGCGTTTTACTTTAGACACAGGATTTAAGCTTACAACATACAGTGATGTGCCTCCTGGTAGTGGACTTGGGAGTTCTGCATCTCTTACCATTGCTATATTAGCAGTATTAAAACAAGCATTAGGTCAAAGCATAACACCACATGAAATGGCATCTTTAGCTTTTGCTGTCGAGCGAGAAGACTTAGGAACTTTTGGAGGGAGTCAAGATCAGTTTGGTGCAGCATTAGGAGGAATAAACTATCTTACTTTTCATGGTAAAGATGTTGGAATACAACAACTTGCAGGACGTTTTACAACTTCATCAATTGCACCTTCAACCATTTTTGAACTGCAAAAACGTTTACTACTTGTCTACACAGGTTCATCTCATGTTTCAAGTGATATTCTTAGAGATATGCAAAAATCTTATTACCAACCAGAAAGTGAAACTAAAGAAGCTATGCACAAGCTTAAAGAGCTTGCAGATAAAGGAAAAGCTGCTTTATTCAAAGGGGATCTAGAGACTTTTGCATCTTTAATAAATGAAAATTGGTATTGGCATAAAAAATTACATGCTTCTTGTGGTAGCCCTGAATTAGAAGAACTTTATAAATTAGCAACAGAAAATGGAGCAATAAGTGGAAAGACCTGTGGTGCAGGTGGTGGTGGGTGTATAGTTTTTTACTGCAAAGATGGAGAAAGAGCTACATTACGCAAGTTATTAGAAAAACAATATAGCCAAACTGCAAACCAACCCCAATACAATATACTAGATTTTGTTTTTGACTATGAAGGTCTGCAAGTTTGGCAAACTTAAAATGTTATAATTATCAGAAATACAAGAGTTTAAGCTACAACACCTTCAATTATATTAGCTATAGTTGGCGTTTTTATAGTTCTATTAAGCTTAAAACCAGCCGCTTCATAAATAGCTTTAAAATCATCTTCTGTACGCTCTCTACCATAATGAGTACAAACCATCATTTCTAGATCTAACATTTTGCTAAAAGATGGCTCATTACCTGGTGCAATAAGCTGTTCAATGATTAACACTTTTCCATTTGGGTTTATATGTTTACGACAATTACTAAGTATTTTAATTGAATCTTGATCACTCCAGTCATGCAAAACAAATTTCATCATATAAAGATCAGCTTCAACAGGAACACTTGTTAAAAAATCTCCTCCAATAATTTCACACCTATCAACAACTGAACTACTGTCTATAAAAGCTTTAGCATCTTCAACTACCGAAGGTCTATCAAATAAAACGCCTTTCAAAGTTGGGTTTGCTTTTAGGACTTCAACAAGTAAGTTGCCATGTGCACCACCAACATCCACAACTTTTTCAAATGATGAGAAGTCATAAGAAGGTACTATTGCAGGATTTAGTGTATTAGCAAAATTACTCATTGCCAAACTAAAGACTTTACCGGACGCTAGATCTATATTGGTAAAGTAGTCCCAAATATTTGCCTCTTTATGAGTTAAGTTAAACCCAGGTGAACCACTCTTTACAGAGCCTAGCAAAGCTCCCCAAGATTTCCATCTCCAATCAGCTCCCCACATTTTTATAAAATTATGCATTGAGCCAGCAACATCAGATCTCAGAAAATAAGATATTTGCGTTTGCTGAAAATGATGTTTTTCTGTCTCAGCAAATATTCCAAACCCAGCCAAAGCACGTAATACTCTATAAAGAAAATCCTCATTAGAATCAGTAAGTTGTGCTAATTCTTTGATAGTTTTTTCTCCATCTTTAAGTAAATCAGCAATGCCTAAATTCACAACCACATTAAGTGCTTGGCTAACCATCATACCACTCATCAAATCAACCAAAATTAAAGGCAATGGTCTTTCATTTTTTTGTTGGGACATAATATTTTCCATTATTTTAAGGATAAAAGTAGGAAAGAGGACATCATACTTTTAGTATAAATGCAAGTTTTTCCTCCTATATTCTCTCTATATATAATACTCTATTTTAAACTAAGTGCTGGCAAGTTATAACTGTATTATTTTTCTGCACACTTTGATTTACATAATTCTTTAAAAACTCTTCAACCTGTTTAAGTTCATCATTTAAGTCTCTTAACATAGTCTCAGCGCCTTCTATAGAACTGGCTTGGCCTAAAAGCTCTAAAGTTTTGCAAATATCCATCATTCTACGTGCTCCTAATGTGCCACTGCTACCTTTTAAGTTATGGGCTATTTCTGCTAGTGTTTTTGCATTTTTTGTAGCAATTGCTTCTGCCATTGAGTTTAGTTTTTTAGGAGACTCTTTTAGAAAATCTTGTATTAACTCTATGACTAACTTAGGGTTATCATCATCTTGAAGTAATTCAAGTTGTTCAATAGCTGAAATATCAATAAGCTCTTCAACGTTTCTAATTATACTAGGTTGATTGATATTTTTTGAAGAAGCTGAACCATATTTTTCCAATAATGATTGTAAAGCCTCTATTATTATAGGTTTACTTGTATATGCATCCATACCAGCTTCTAAACACTTCTCTTTATCATCTTTCATAGCACCAGCAGTCATAGCAATAATTACTGGACGTTTATCAGGCCATCTTCTATGAATTTCACGAGTAGTTTCAAGTCCGTCCATTTCTGGCATTTGAACATCCATAAGAATTACATCATAATTTTGGCGTTCTAAAGCATCTATTACTTCCAAACCATTAGCAGCTACATCAGCACGATAACCCATCTTTTTTAGTAAACTTATAGCTACTTTTTGGTTAATTGGATTATCTTCTGCCAGCAATATTTGCAATGGTGCTCTTTGTGCTAAATCTTTGTCAATTTGTGTTTGAGTACGAACTTCTTTCTTATTTTGCTCTCCTCCAAAAATTCCACTTATAATCTCAAAAAGCTGTCCTTGTTTAATAGGTTTTGTTGTTATAGCAGCAAAGTTAACATTTGCTTTTTGAAAATCTCCACGATGTTGCATAACAGAACTTAACATTACTAACGGTAATTGACTCAAATGAGGTATTTTACGTATCTCAATAGCAAGAGTTAGCCCATTCATTTCTGGCATATTCATATCCAATAGAGCTAAATCAAACTCTTTACCTTTAGTTATTATATTTAGAGCTTCAATCCCTGAACTTGCTGTAGTTGGAATCATTCCCCAAGAATCAGTCTGTTTTAACAAAATTTGTCTATTAGTAGCATTATCATCAACAATAAGTACTCTTTTTCCAACTAATTGTGGTTGGTGACCCTGTATATATATACGTTTTTGAGAAGGTACAACTTTAGCATTTATAGTAAAGTAGAAAGTAGATCCAACACCCTCTTGACTTTCAACCCACATTCTACCACCCATCAATTCACTAAGGCGTTTGCTTATTGCAAGGCCAAGACCTGTTCCTCCAAACTGTCTTGTAGTTGATGCATCAACTTGGCTAAATGATTGAAAAAGCTTAAACATACGTGATTCTGGAATACCAATACCAGTATCTTTTACACTAAAATGAACTTCATAAGATGAGTCACCCTTATTGGTAGCAAAAACAGAAACGGTAACTTCCCCCTTGTTGGTAAACTTTATTGCATTACTCACCAAATTAACTAAAATCTGGCGGAGTCTTGTAATATCACTAATTATAGTATTAGGAACAGAATCATCTATTATTGAAGCAAGTTCTAAATCTTTTTCTGCTGCTTTGGCAGCTAATAATTCTAAAGTCTCTTCAACGCAATCTCTTAAGACAAAAGTACATTCTTCTAAATCAAAGCGGCCTGACTCAATTTTAGAAAAATCTAAGATATCATTTATTATAGCTAGTAGTGAATCTCCACTATTTCTAATTATTTCAACATATTCTTGTTGTTCATTAGTAAGTCTGGTATCAAGCAAAAGTCCTGTCATACCAATCACAGCGTTCATAGGAGTACGAATTTCATGGCTCATATTAGCTAAAAATTCAGATTTAAGTTTTGCTGTCTCTATGGCGGCTTCTCTAGATCTTATCAACTCATCAACTCGTTTACGCTCAGTTATATCACGTACCACAAAGCATAAAATCTTTTTACCTATACAATTGATAGTATTTATATTTACACAAACATCAACTGATGAACCATCTTTACGCTTATATTGCTTTTGATCAATATCAAAAACGTTCTCATTTAAGGCAATTTCTAAATCTTTATCAATGTCTTCTTTACTAGCTTTTGTAAAATCATAAATTGTGATGTCTTCCATTTGTTCTATGCTAAATCCTAGAAGTGCTTTGAATGCAGGGTTATAATCCAAAATCTTTTTAGTTGAAGCATCAAGTAAAAAAATACAATCTGATGATTGTTCTACTACAGATCGGTATCGTTCTTCATTCACTTCAAGTTCAGCAGTTTTGTAAGCAGTTTTTTGCATTTCTACTTTGCTTTTGATACAAGCAGCTATAAGAAAGATATTTTCAAAAATAATCCACCCAGCATGCTCAAAAGTTCTTCCCCAACTAGCTGTTAAAACACCATAAACCGATTGGGGCCAAAAAATACCTCTTAGAAAATGATCTAACACAATAACTATTGTGGCAGGAACAAGCACTTTCCAATCTCTATAAAAAGCAAGAAAAGCTAAAGAACCAAAAATATGAAAGTGTGTTTCAATTCTCCCACCAGAAAGATGTATTAGTAAGGCTGACATTAACATTTGCCCAATTGCAATTGTGTAGCGAGTTATAGCTTGACCAGGTTGAATAATTGCTAATAAAACTGGAAACCCTACTATTATTCCTCCTAATAACCAAGCTGCCCATAAATGAATATGAGGTTGACTATCAGCACCAATCCAGGTTCTTGGAGATATAAAATAAGCAGCTACTATAGCAGCAACCCATTCAACTAAGAGCAACATGGCAAACAATTTATCAGTCTGTCTAAAGATCTTTTCTTGATGAGCATCAAAAAGTGATTTTGCTCGTAATTCTGTAGATAGCCTAAGAGAAGGATGAATTACTGTTTGTTTAACCATTATAAATGCCCTCTTTTATGATGAACTTTTGTCTAACACAGAAGTTATTTAGCTTGATAAACCCAAAGCTAAGTTAGCTGCTTTATCGGGCAAAAATACAAATTTCTTTAGTTTGCATTTTATTGATTAGGTAAAGAGTTTATTCATAAATAAAACTAACTAAGATATTTATCAACTAAAAAAAGCTTAAGAAAAATATGAAGTAAGTTATATACCAATAAGTGTAAACATTTGCTCTTTTCGTCATTATAAAAGCCTTTTTGCATTAATGCATTTTGCAAAATAAGGCTTAACTCATTCAACAATCAGGTTTTACAAAATTTTATTTTCTTTAAAGACTTCTGGCATACCTATTGCCAATAGACAAGGCTGTAAAAGTTAAATAAAAAATTAAATGTTTTAAGGAGTGAGTTATGAAAAAGAATATATTTAGTTTGTTTTCATTTGTAATACTATTTGCAATGTTTGCAACAATTTCCGCTAATGCTCAAGTTCACTATGGCCAACAAGGTAACTGTTCTAACCCTAACTACAACTACAATCAAAATCCTAACTATAACAATAATCAATCTGATTATTACAACTATTACCAACCTAAACGCACCATTTTTGAACGTATACAAAATCAACGTAATCGTGTTGCAGATGGCTTGCGTGATGGAAGTTTAACACGTCAAGAAGCTGATAGATTACAAAAACGCATGGTTGATCTTCAAACTAGAGTTAATAATATCTCTCGCAATGGTTATATTTCCAATGCCGAAGTGGATCGTATTCAAGCAGAACTTGATGATATAAGCCAACACATTTATAACGCTAAACATAACGGTAATTTTAACTATAATAATGGCTATGGAAATAATGGTAACTATACCAATGGTAACTATCGTAATGGTAACTATAATAATGGTAACTATAACAATGGTAGCTATCGTAATGGTAATTACAACAATAATGGTTATTATAACCCTAGATGGCGCAATCGCTAAATCTATACAAGCTTAAGATTGTACTAGCCCGCTGCTCAAAATTTTTACCCTTCCCTTTTACTAATTGCGTTGCATCCTAGCTAACCCCTCATTTTATTGAGGGGTTTCTTTTTGATGATAAATTACTTCTTAAACTTATTACTTACTTAACTCTGTTCTAAAATAGCTGAGATTGCACTTGCAGAAGCGTTTCAAACTAGTAAAAACAACTAAATAATAACAAGAATCTAGTTTTTTCCAAGATGTAGTGTGTGGTTTTCTCCTACAACGTTTACTTTATTTATAACTTCTCTTAAATTAATTTACTTTACAAGCAATTAAGTTAAGAGAAAATTTTTCATATAAAGATGGTCCATGATAAACAGAAATATATTCAGTAAAACCAACACCTGAAACAAATTGTTTCTTCACAAGACCATTATTATATCCATAAGAAAGAAGATATTGATTGACAGGATTGTCAATATTTAAGCCTGTGCTCATATTTAAATCTATTATATTCTTTTGCATAACATTCCAACACCAAGGTGCAAAACCTTTGTTGTCAGAAATCGATTCTGTATTATTTTCTTCATCTCTACCAAAATGGCTATTAAGTTTTAATGGTAGCGAAAGCATTAAATACTCTTCCTGTATGCATCCTAGGTTATTAAAGTCAAAATTATTGCTTTTAGCCATAGAAATAACAGTTTCAGCCTCTTCATCTGTAATCAAATAATATTTTTTATCATCTACGCTAATTATAACAAAAGCTCTACTTAGACTGTTTCCACCGAAATTATCTATTGATAAGTTTCTAAAATCATTATCTAATAAAGCAACTTTAATATTGTTAGATTGATAGGTTTCTAGAACATTTATTTGAAAAGTTATAGCTTTCTCTTTTAAATTGTTGGCAAATAAATCATAATCAGCTATTTGCCCGGAAGCTATACTATAGTTAGGTTTTTTGTCCCATTTAACTTTACCTTGATAAAGCCAATAGTTACCTTTTGCTAAAGGAAATCCTGTTGTTGATATTTTTTGCTCTTTAGTATTTAGGAAACTGGCTGTCGCAGTCATACTAACGAGTAAAACTATAAGAAATATATATATTATTTGTTTCATATACTTTCTGTGCCATCAAAAATCAAAATGACTTAAATTAATGAGCGAATTGTAAATTTAAGTAAATTTATTTTTAACGAGATTAACCACAATTATAGATAAAATATGAAAAGTCTTACTCATAATTTGATTGTGGAAATCCACAGTAGTTTTTAAACAGAAATACTTTTATCTTCTAAATTCTTACTATTTCTTCAATCTTACTATTCTTACAATGTTTACAGTATTTACACCTTAATCAAAATATGATTGATAACCAAAGATGTGGAGTTTTTATCATTTTATAGCTTAATTTTACGTATTCTAGTAAATTTCCATAAAATAAGCGTGCCATAACCATTTTCTTATTATATATTTAGCTCTTTTAGGAGTCATAACTTTTATGGCAAGCTATTTGCTGACTAACAAATAATAGCTATAGCTGTTTGTATTTACTTAGATTATTAAAATCAGAAACTTCATCTAAAAGGAGGTAAGTTTATGAAAAATATAGTTAGAAATAAAGGTTTACCCTTTTGGCAATGGCTTCATAGCCTAATTACAAAGCAATTGACAAGATTTTCTTATCTTATGTTAATCCTAGTAGTAGTACTAATTTCTGTTGGCGGACATTCAATTTTTGCTAGCTTTTTCCAAGCTTCTGGTACTTTTCCTAGTGAACCTTTTAATGGCCTACAAATTACTTATAATGTATCTGGAGCACGTATTACAAAAGCCCCAGAAGATACGTTTAACTTTACAACTGTAAGAAAAATTCAAGGGGCTTTAGGTGATGGTCAGCTAAGTATTTCTGGCACTGTTAGAGGTGCTGGATTTTTTACTGATGCAAATATAGAAGTTTGGGCTGGAGAGCAAAGACAAAAAACTAGCCTAAAAGTTGAACCAAACAAAACAGCTAGCTTTAATCTTAGTGTCAGAATACCAACAACCGCTGCTAGTGGTGGCTTTAGCATTGTTTGCGTTGGTAATTACAACGTAGGAACACGTGGATTACAAGTCTTAGGCTATCTTTCAACAATGGCTCCTGTTAATACAGACACAACTAAACATGACACTAAAAGTCCTAGTGATGCTGTAATCTTCAAAACCATACTAGATAAATACTACAAAGCTATTCCTAAAGGAATGGTTCCAGGAGGTTTTACCAATAATGTTTGTAGCTTCTTTGACAAAAGATTTAAAGAATTTGCTTGTGGTGGCTATCAAGCTAAAGTTCTAGCTTTTCTAGATGGACTTAAATGGAGTAAAGATCCAAATGAAAGGGCGCTACTAGATAAGTTTGATTATGGCCCAATACAAGCATATTATGGAGGCCATCAAGCTGTAGTAATTTACCCTAAAGGTACAAATTGGCTTGAAACAGGCACAGTATTAGATCCTTGGCCTACACAATCCCCTACAACCTGTACAACTCAAGAATGGGCAGTCAGATTTGGACAAGGGACTTATTATGGTATTGGTGGAAGTGGTGTTTATGAACATCCTGCAGAATATCCAACAGTAGGTGGAGATTATGTAAATCCTGCAAATAATAAGCTTTCTACAGAAGAAAAAATTTGGTATCAAAATCAACCTACTGAAGTACGGAATCGAATTGATCGATATAACAATTCAGATCCTAATTTTTGGCGAAAATTAATTCGTTATGCCTATAACAACCGTAATCGCACAGAACAAGCAGCAGTACATTGTCCTGTAGATGTAAGGTTAAAGGATAGTGCAGGCAGAATAACTGGATTTGCTGGGAATGAGTTTCGCCATGAAATTCCAGAAGTCTTAGCAGCTCGCATGCCTGATGGCAAAGGAGGTTGGATAACTTGGTTTGAATATCCTGAAAATATCAATTGTTCTTTAGTAATTAAAGCTATTGATTCAGGAAAAGTTGAAATGTTTTTTGGTCACGGTGCTGGGCCTGTTAAATCTGGTTCAACATTTCGCTACAATTTTGTAGTTTCTAAAGGACAAAAAATTATTGGAGACGCAATAACTTCAGGAGCAGAATTAAGTGCTGATAATGGAGCAATTAGACCTACTTTAATACAAAGTTTGGCGGATCTAAATGTAACTGTAGCAAATGACTCCAATATTCCTAACAACCCTGTTAATCCTTCCACAGCGCCACAAACACTTTTTGATAACCAAAACATTTATAGAGTAGAAAATTCTCCGCTATCCTCTACTTGGTTTAAGTTGGAAAAGAGCACTTTAATTACAGAAATAACTACATACCATTGGAATAATGGTCGAGGAATGAAACCAGGAACAATCTCTTTAGTTGAAAACTCATCAAAACGTGTTTTTGGCCCTTGGCAAACAGTTGGAATAGAAGGTATGTATAAAGTCCCTAATGCAACTTGGGTAGCTAGACCTAACGTAATTCTGCCATCAGGAGTTTACATAATTATTGATTCTTCCCCTGAAACTTGGGCACATAATCAACAATCTAATTATTCAGGATTTACTAAGGTTACAGGTCAAGTAGTTATTAGGTAAAGAGTTAATGTAAGGACAGATTTTGTCCTTACATTTTCTTTTTAGGTAGATATGTACCTATTACATTGCTTCTATGTGGTTTCCCACCTAGATAAGCTATTTTTATTAAGTTAAAAAAGTGTTTTGTACAAACTCCTAAAATTGGAAATATATATCAAAGGAATGCTAATTAATGAGCAGGTTTATAATTGTTTTTATCACTATTGTAATGTTAATTTCTGTAAACTCTATAACAGCTATCCAAACACAAGCAAAAAAAGAAGTTATAACAAGACGAGTAGCTTTTACCTTTGATGATTTACCACAACAAGGTAAACAATCTTCCATCAAAGAACTAAAAGAAATGACTAGAAAATTGTTAGATTCAATTAAGAGAAATAATATTCCTGCTGTTGGTTTTGTAAATGAAAGCAAACTCTATCAAAATGATGAGCTAGCAGAACGTACAGCTATTTTACAAATGTGGATAGATAAAGGAGTTGAGCTTGGAAATCATACTTTTTCACATCCTTATTTTTACAAAATGACATTAAAAGATTTTCAAGAAAATGTTCTTCAAGGAGAAAAAATCACTAGCCAGTTATTTAAAGATAAAGGGAGAAAAACAAAATATTTTCGCCATCCATTTCTTAACACTGGGCCAAATTTGGAAACCAAACAAGCTTTTGAAAAGTTCTTAACTGAGCAAGGCTATACAATAGCACCTGTAACAATTGACAATTCTGAATGGTTATTTGCCCAAATTTATGCAAATGCTGAAAATGAACAAGATATAAGAGTTAAAAACAAAGTAGCTTTAGAATATATTCCTTATATGGAAAAAATGTTTGAGTTCTATGAAAAACTTTCTGTAGATGTAATAGGTTATGAAGTTCCTCAAATTCTACTTTTACATGCTAACCTACTTAACGCAGAGCAATTAGATAAGCTTGCAGCTATGCTAGAGTCTAGAGGTTACAAATTTATCTCACTAGAAGAAGCACTTAAAGACAAAGCTTATTCATTACCAGATACGTATGTTGGCCCAATAGGAATTTCCTGGCTACATCGTTGGACAATTAGCAAAGGGATGACTATGCGTAAAGAACCCAGTTTACCAGAATTTATTGCTCAATTTGACAAGTCTGACAATACTGGCTCTAGCTTTAAAACAGAAAAGAAAAAATAGTTATATTTAGAAAATAAAACTCGATTTAGACACACCATATAAGTTACAGTTTGATGTAAATACAAACTTCGAATGAAAGGGAAAAACCTTGAACCTCAGTTTAAATTTTGTAAGAAGCAAAGTTGCAGAAAAACGTACAATTTATCTTCAAACATTTGATAATAAACAAGATAAAAACAGTAAAAACAAGGCAATTGAAATAATCGACACAATAAAAAACTTTGCAAATAAAGATGGGTTATTTGTTTCCAAATTAAAGGATGAAGAGTTTAAATATCTTGCTAAGACTTATGGCAAACAATTTAGATTTGTCACTTTCTGGCATTGTCCAAGAATTTCTAGTCTTAAACCAATGGAATACTTTGAAAATCTAGAAATATTTGATGGTAATTGGAATCAGTTAGCAAATAGTTTTTGGGATTTTAGCAAAACACCAAAGTTAACTGGGATGAGTTTGGATGGTTATAGCAAAATTCATGATCTTAGCCCTCTTGTTGAAGTAAAAAACTTAAGAGAATTTATTTATCAGATGGGTATAAATAATAATAAAAGTGTAATTGATTCCCTTTTACCTCTTACCAAAATTCCTGGATTAGAATACTTATCAATAAGTGCAGACAAAATAGGAGATAAAGATATTACACCACTTGCAAATATACCTGGATTAAAGGAGTTAGATATTCTTACAAACTTATTCACTTTGCCTCAATATGCTTGGCTTAAAAATAAAATTGGTGGAAAAATTAAGTGTGATATTTTTGATTTGAAAGAATATAACTTCACTATATCCATTCTAGGCGGTAAAGATACCGTTTGTACAAGGCAGATGGTCTTAGGAGCAGGTAAACGTTCTGGCAAAAAATATAACGAGGAAATTGCTGCCGCCTTAGACTGGTTTGCAAAACATTCCCAAGCAAAACCTGAAGATTATCCATTTTAATAGGTTTTCCATTCTTAATTAAGTTACAACAGAACAGAAATTAAAAAAGCAGCAAAATTTATTTAGAATCAATATGTTATGATAATTTTGCTGCCTTTAAATCTAAACAAGGAGAAAAACTTTATAACTTACGGCTAGATTTAGGAAGTTTAAAAACTTCTACAGCTGTAAGTTTAGAATCTATGTTTTGAACAGTAACAATTACAATTTGACCTGCTTTAAGTCCAGCAAAGCCTTTTGAAATACCAATTAAAGTAGTTTCATTGTTAAGTATTATTTTCTGCCCTAACAGTTGAATAGAAAGTTTTTCTGAATTGACATCTTCTATTACTCCCATCATTACAGCTTGACTTCTTTTAACCATTAACTTAGAAAGCGTGGTTAAAACGCCTTTACCAGCAAGTGTTTTGCCATTTTGTTCTGCTAAATATTCTTCATTATCTGTAACCTCAACAGGATTTTGTCCTTTACCAACTATAGGTAGAAAAAATAAAGCTAGTGTAAGCAAAATACTACAAAATATAGCTGGTTGTTTACCCACAAAATTTTTCTTGTGCATTTAGTATAATCAACTCCTTAAAGTTTTTAATAGTAATTAAAAGTAAGAACAATTAAGCTGAAAACACCGGCGTAATCAGTAATGGCTAACTACACGCTACACTTAAAATAAAGTTTCACCAATTTCAGGAAATTGGTGAAACTTTATTAACTTATTTTCTTTACAAAGTAGTAACTGAGTTACTTGTCACAAAATACAGAAACCAAAACAGACAGTATTTTATTGAAAATACACCAGTTAATGTTTGTATAAAGATAACTAGAATGAACATAAAAAATTTAACCTAGTATTAAACACATATCAAGGTAACCATTTAAGCTAAGCTTTGGCATCAATGATTAGACGGTTAAAACATTTCGCGGTAAAATAGCAGAGACTCTATTTTGTCCATAAAACACTACAATAAATGCTAAAAATTTTATTAAGCACAATTTTAGTTCTAAATATTTTTATTGGGCATGGGCATTTGTCTAGCTTAAATGTTGCTCTGTCTAAACATTTAGAACTCAATGTTGAGCCAATTCAAACAAGTAATAACGAAACCTGTGGAATGTCTTGTTGTGCTAATAAAGTTGAAAAAGGTAGTTGTTCCTGTTGTAAAAAGGAAATAAAAACACCAACATATTTTTTGCCTATTTCATCAGAGTTCCCTTTTTTAACAAATGAACAACTAAAGTTTTACAACAATATTTCTAACAAAGACTCTACTTTTTCACAAGAAAGCCTAAATAGTGCTTGTTCTTGTTCTGATACACCTTTTAATGGCTTAATAACTTTTCTTGATTTACCAGAGAAAAGTATTAGTTTGGTTAAGCCAAACTCTTTAACTCTATTTGAACAGTTATACTTCAACTATCAAATAACCAATAAACCAAGTTTTGTTCATTTACGTTCTCCCCCATTTCTTGCCTAAACAATCTACTAAATAGAAATACTTTATATCCAAATGTTGTCATCAACTGTAGCTATTTTTTGGCTCTAACAAAACTTTAAAGAAGTTTTGCCGCCAAAAACACCCTACGCAATACTACCAACTTATTTAACTAATATTGACCTAAATTTTTATCAATTTGGGTCAAGATAGGACTTGTTTATGCAAAAATCAAGAATCATAGCTGTTAGTGTGTATAACAGCAATTTGACCTATTGGCTCAATAAGCCAAAATCTATGTTCTCATCAATAATACTTAGTTTACCACTAATACTACTAGCTAGTTTAACTTCTTATGCACAACAAACTGTAAGTGGTAAAGTAGAAGATAAAACACATGCAATTATTTCAGGAGCAGTTGTTAAGCTAGAAAACCCATCACTTAATAGTATTTTAGAAACCACAGCTAAAGAAGATGGTTCTTTTCTATTCTTACAAATAACTCCAGGCGATTATAAAATAACGGCTTCATCTCCAAACTATCAAAACAAAAGTTTTGAAATAAGAGTGGCTCCTCGTGCTAATGTAACTGTAGATTTAGAGTTAGATTTAGGGTCTAATGTCTCAGAAGTTGTTGAAGTAAAAGATCAAGTTCCATTTGATGAAACAAAAAGTATAAGTCTTGCTATTGCTAATCCAGACACGATTAAAGCATTGCCACCAGCAAGACGTACAAATCTTCCTGACTTAGTTGCTACAATAATGCCAGGTGCAATTGCTAGTCATGACAACTTTATTCATTTTCGTGGCAATGAACTTTCTCTAAATACAGCAGTTAATGGAGTTACTTTTATTGATAATCCTCATCAGTATTTTGCTGCTGGGATTCCTCCTGATGTTATTCAGTCTTTCAATGTTTTAACTGGTGGTTTTCCTGCTGAATATGGAAATCGTTTTGGAGGGATTGTTGATGCTGTTACACGTTCGGGTTTTGATGCTGATAATCATGGCTCTATTACTTTTAGCAGTGGTAATTTCTTAAGAAATAATATTGATGCTGAATTTGGTGGTCATACTAAAAAGTTTGGTTACTATTTCTATGCTGCTGGGACTGAATCACTAAGATTTATCAATCCTCCACAACCAAAAGAACTTCACTCTTTTGGCAAAGGATTGCGTACCTTTGCGCAATTTGACTATAAACCAACTTCAACTGATACTTTCAGGCTACTTTTAATCAACAGTGGTTCTAATTTTGAAATCCCAAATACTATAGAAGACCAAGCAAATGGACGAGATCTTTTTCAACGCTCTCGCGAACAAACAGCAATTCTTACTTATGAAAAAAATATTTCTTCTAAGTCTCTTTTAGTTACATCACTTTATGAGCGTTTGACTAGTAATAGATTACTACCAAGTAGTGATCCAATCTCTGTACAGGCTAGTGGGTTAAGAAACAATATCACTTTAGGGTTACGTAGTGATTATACTTATTTTGCAAACTCTAGTAACACTATTAAAACAGGTTTAGAACTAACTCTTTACAGGCTTAGAGAGGATTTTCAGTTTGACCCACGTGATAATGATGATTTGCCAGAAGCCTTTAACTTTAGAGGAAGAAAAACAGGAGGAAACTTAGCTTTCTATTTTCAAGATAAAATACGTTTTACTCAAAGACTCACAGCTAATTTAGGGTTTCGCTATGATCAATACAGCATAGTAACTAGCGAAAATTCATTTAGTCCAAGAATAAATTTATCTTATACAGTAAAACCACAAAGTACTACTATTTTCTTTTCCTACAATCGTTTATTTGCTCCATCTCCCATAGAGAATCTTTTGCTTTCGACACAATTAGCTGAAGTTGGGCCACCAAAGCCAGTTAAGAGCAATCTTTTTGAATTAGGAGTTAGCCAAATAATAAAAAATCGGTTGATCGTTCAGATTAAGTCTTTCTTACGCAATGATGATCGTTCTTATGAATTAACAGAGCTTGCTAATGTTCGATACTTTTTACCTTCAGTATTTAATAGAGGTAAAGCTTTTGGGTTAGAGACATCAGTGCAATTACCAGAAATAACAAGATTAGGATTATCTGCATATTTTAATTACACGGCACAACGAGCATTCCAATATGGTGAAGTTATAGGAGGGTTTTCAGATGAAATGCCTAGTTCTGAGCCAGATGCTAAAAACCAAAGAATGTCAGCAATTTTTGACCAAATTCATACAGCAACAGCAGGCTTAATGTGGAGAGAAAAACATAGTGGTTTTACTGCAAATATGACATTTGAATATGGAAGCGGAACACCTTTTCCTGGAAATCCACGATTACCACAACATTTTGTAGTAAATCTTTACACTGCAATAGATGTGTTCAAACGTGATACTAGCAAACTTTCTCTTCAGTTTAACATTGAGAATTTGACTAATAGAGTTTATGCAATTTCCAAAGAAAGTGAGTTTACTCCTCTTCAATTTTCTTCACCTCGTTATTTTTCTAGTACTTTGAAATTCCAGTTCTAACTAACATTTCTAACTAACAAGTACTTCTGTCTAAACAGAGGTACTTGTCCATTTTACAAGGAAAAATGGGTAATAGAAAAATTAAGATAGCTTTAGCGTTTACCATCTAAATTAGCCCATTCGCCAGATTGAATAAAACTAGCCCAAAAGTAGGGGTGCTTTCTTTTTGGATTCTGTAATAAATCTAACTGAGTATTTCTAAGGGCATCTGCTCTACCTTCCCCTTTATGTAAGCGAGAGTAATAATTAACCATAAGGTCTTTAGTTCCATTGTCAGAAACAGACCATAAGCTCATCACTTGAGTTTCACTTCCTGCTAGCACTAAAGCGCGACGAAGTCCATAAATACCATCCCCTGTTTTTACTTCTCCAACTCCTGTATCACAAGCACTTAGCACTACTAATTTTGTTCCAAATAAGTTAAGAGTTGTTGCTTTAAGTGCAGTAAATATTCCTTTTTCTTTTTCATCATGAAGATTTGCCCCTGCTAGTGCTATTCCTGAAAGCAATAAGGGATTTTCAATTCTTATAGTTTGGTTTGATTGTAAGTTAATAACTTTAGTTCTACGAGTTTCTTCATAGTCATTTTGTAATCCTTTTAGAAAAAATCCATGACTAGCAATATGTAATATTTTAGGAGCATTAACCTTATTTAGTGACTCTTCATTTGCTTGTTCTTTTAATAGAAGTGCTGAATCAGAAAATATTTCTTTAATGGCTTTAGCTTCTATTTCCGTAGCTGGTAAGGAAACAAACTCTAGTTGAGCAAATATTGTGCTTCCTTCTTTTATAGCTAAGTTTTTAGGAATTGTCCCAAAGTCTGGATTGCCAATAATAACAGCTGATTGTTTGCTATCAGTTTTAAATTGTAGTCTAAGTAAATCGCGCCCACTTGTCAGATATGACAGAGAATAGTTTTCTACTAAATACTGACCTTTTTCATCTATTAATGCAGCAAATGGGATTAAATTTAATTTCCCATCAGGAGCAATCAGCAACCGGTTTCCTTTTTCTGTTAGTTTCCTAACAGGTTGCATTACTATCTTATCTAATTGTCTTGCTAATGGCTTAATATCTTTTTCTATGTCACTTTCCTTTTTACTGAGTTTCAGCCTTAACTCGTCTATTAATTTATCTATAGGTTCTGAGTCTCCAATATCTACTGAAATGGGTTCTCCTTGTTTATTAAGCAAATAAACAGCATAATGAGGGTTTTCATAACCATTATTTTTAATATCTACAGGAGAGTATAAAGCAAATTCCACTAATGTAGTATCTGTAGGTATAATATCTTGAATAGCTTTTAAGGTTATTGGTTGAAATTGAGCAGGAAAACTAATAATACGCTCACTTATTTTGTATTCTAGGTTTTCAATTTCTTCTTCAAGAGATTTAACTTTTTGTTGGTATTCTTTATTGGTTAAATTGTTTAACCCAGTTGTAAAAGAAGAAAGGGTCTTCTTACTTTCTGTTAACCTATCAAGAAGTGCAAGATCTTCAGCCTTAGCATATTTGCGTACAGTATCCATGCTTTGCGCCATTACATCTATAGAACGGCCTTTTCTTCTTAAAATTTGTGTTAACGCTGACTTTGTAGCAAGTGTATTTTTTTTAGCTGAACAAAAGTCTAGGGATAAAGCAAGATCTGTCTCGTATATATATTTTTGTAAATAGTTTTGTTTTTCCTTCTCTGAACCTAGTAGAAGATTTTCTATTATAATTTCTTCTCTAGCATCATTTGCCTCTATATTATATTTTAGTGCTGTTTGATAGTCTCCTTTACTGAAACATACTGCTGATAATTGATTAATTATGTCTATTGTACTAGAGTGTTTTTGCCCTAGCTCTTTTCTTCTTATTTCTAAAGCATGTGAATGATACTCTTCAGCTTTATCATATTGTTTTTCTCTAAAGTAAACTAATGCAAGATTATTAATCATTTGAGCAGCCTGAAGGTTATTTTCGCCAAGAGTTTTTTTTACAATCTCTAATGCTTCGAGATAATATGACTTAGCTTTGTCATATTCTTTCTTATCAAAATACAATAATCCAAGATTATTGATGTTAATTGCTGTATTAATACTTTGTTCTGATAATTTGTGTGCGATTTCTACTGCTTCTATCAACAAAGGTTCTGCTTTATCATACATTTTTAAATTGTTATAAAGACTTGCAAGATTGTTAAGGGCAATTGAAGTTTTAATATTATATTTTCCTAAAATTTTGCGGTAGTTTTCTAAAACTTCTGAATAAAGTTCTTCTGCTTTACTATAATTCCCTTTGATATGGTAAAGTAGCGCTAGGTTATTTTTACAAGATAAAACACTAAGTATATCTTGAGAAGGCAAATTTTTAGCTATTTCTAACGCTTGGGTATGGAGTTTTTCTGATTCAATATATTTTCCTTCATTACAATAAAGTAAAGCTAACCTGCTGATTGCATCAACTGTTTGAGAGGTTTTTTCTCCATATAAATTACATATGATATTCAGATTTTGTTTAGCTAGTATTTCAGCTTTATTATAGTAACCTGTATCATAATATAACTCTTCAAGAGACTGGATTATGTTTGCTGTGATAATGTGATTTTCTCCAAAGGTAGAAACAGCCTTGTCTTTAGCTTCTAAGTATAAACTTTCTGCTTTTTCATATCTTTCTATTTGTTTATATAAATTAGCAAGATCTTTTATTGAGGTTATCGTATCAAAGTGTTTGTTTCCTAGTACTTTTTTTCTTGTCTCTAAAGCCTGAATATACAGAGGTTCTGCTTTTTCATATTCATTTTTACTATAATAAAGACTAGCTAAATTGTAGCTTGCGCTAGCAGTATTAAGGTTATTGTCCCCTAGAATTTTTCTAAACTTCCCCAATACTTCAATATACAGAGGTTCTGCTTTTTCATATTCATTTTTACTATAGTAAAGATTAGCAAGATTAGTAGTATTAAAAAGAGTGTCTAAGTCATCTTCTCCTAGTACTTTTTTTCTTATCTCTAAAGCCTGAATATACAGAGGTTCTGCTTTTTCATATTCATTTTTACTATAATAAAGACTAGCTAAATTGTAGCTTGCGCTAGCAGTATTAAGGTTATTGTCCCCTAGAATTTTTCTAAACTTCCCCAATACTTCAATATACAGAGGTTCTGCTTTTTCATATTCATTTTTACTATAGTAAAGATTAGCAAGATTAGTAGTATTAAAAAGAGTGTCTAAGTCATCTTCTCCTAGTACTTTTTTTCTTATCTCTAAAGCCTGAATATACAGAGGTTCTGCTTTTTCATATTCATTTTTACTATAATAAAGACTAGCTAAATT
>JBDIBI010000016.1:0-154477 GCA_039812885.1 Blastocatellia bacterium | reverse complement strand
GACTAGAATACCGCAGAGATTTTTCTAATATTAATTTCTTTCACAAATCTGTTGATAGTTTTGTAAAGGCTCAAAGTACTCTTACTTTGGGTGTTATTTATTCTTTTAGTACAAAACAGTAATTGATTATAAGTAACAAAGTAAAACAAATTTTACTTTGTTACTGCATTGTTTTCCAATAACTTGCATATGAGGGTTTCTTTTTATGAGTGAAAGTATAGATAAAGAACTGTTAGTTACCCTTGCTGAAGAGATAAAAGAATATTTACCTAAAATCATTGATAAAATAGAAGGTTACAAGAAAGACCCTGGAAATGTGCAAGAGCTTAGAGATGCACACCGCTACACACACACAGTTAAAGGGGCATCTTCTATGGTTGGGCTTTCAGAGCTAAGCCACTTAGGCTATCACATGGAAAATGCTATAGAAGAAGTTCTCTTAGGCCAATTAGAAATTCCTCCTAAGTTAGTTGCGCTAATCTATGAAGCAGTTTCTTTAATTGATGAATACATAGATAGATTATTAAGTAATAATAATATAGATGTTAAACAACTATTTAATCGATTAACACAACAATTCACTGAGATTAGAGATCAACTTAGGGAAAAAAATGGAAACATTCCAAGAGAAAAACTTTTCTTTACTGAACTTGATGAACTTGATGATGATGAATTGATAGGATTACCTCAACAAGAGGCTGTGGAATCTATAGATAAACCACAAATTATTACTCCTGCCCTAAGCGATGAGATGGCAGAATTTATAGAAGCCTTCTTACCTGAAGCAACAGAACTATTGCAAAATATATCAGCCAATTTAGCTGCACTTATTAACAACCCAACAGATAAAGAACTAATAGAAGAATTTCGCCGTCCAGTTCACACTCTAAAAGGTGCTGCTGGGTTAGTTAAATTTCAAACTATTTATTTGCTTAGTTTTCACACACAAAAATTACTAGAATATCTTTATGAAAATGCAATAATTCCCTCAGAAGAAATTTTTTCACTATTTTCTTGGTACATTGAGCAAACAAAAGGCTTAATGGAAAAACGTGAATTAGAAGTAGTTCATTTATCAGACGAATATTCTGTAAGATGTGAAAAAATAATTAACGATCTAAAAAAATCCAAGATAGAAACAATCAATAAAAAATTAGTACCTGCCGCTACTCAGGAATTAACTCAAGAAGATATAGAAGAAGCTACTAAGGAGTTAATGGAGGCTTTTCTAATAGAAGCCCAAGAACATTGGCAAAATATTTCTCAAAGTCTTACAAATTTAGCCCAACAACCATCAGACTCAGAGCTTTTACAAGAAGTCCGTCGTCATATACACACACTAAAAGGTGCTGCAAATATGACTGGCTTTACTACTATAGGTAAACTAACTCATCGAATGGAAGATCTATTGGATTATCTTTATGATAACCAAATAGCTCTTAGCAAAGAGGTTATTGATTTATTATTTTCTTCTTCTGATGCTATAGAAGGTTTTATAACAGAAAAGCAAGACAAAGATATTTCTTCACTAACAGATCTTTTTGCTCAATACCAAAAGATTTTAGATGGGTTAACTCCTTTTCATC
Organism: Blastocatellia bacterium; assembly: GCA_039812885.1. Taxonomy (GTDB): domain Bacteria; phylum Acidobacteriota; class Blastocatellia; order Chloracidobacteriales; family JADJPF01; genus JADJPF01. The sequence goes on along the minus strand of JBDIBI010000016.1, from coordinate 152,891 downwards.
CATTACTTACACCTGTTTTACCAACATCACCACCATCAACTCTTAGCACAACACCAAAAGAAGTCCTAAAAGACGCTCAACTCAAACCAGAAGTAGTTTCTTCTGAGCTAATGGATGCTTTTGTAGCAGAAGCTTATGAATACACTCAAAACATTTCCAATGCTTTAGAAATGTTGGCTAATAAACCTACTGATAAAGAGTTATTAAAAGAGGTTCGACGCCCAGTTCATACTTTAAAAGGTGCAGCAGCAGTAGTAAAGTTTCATACAATTCATAAACTTTCTTTAGTAATAGAAGAGCTTTTAGACAATTTGTATGAGAAAAATACTGTTCCAAGTACTAAAGTAATAAACTTATTATCTAATTCTTTAGACACTATAGAAAATCTGATTGATTCTAAGCAAACAAACAACTTATCCCTATTGGAAGAAATTCTAGCTCAGTATCAACAATTAATTGGAAATACTGGTATACAACAAGATGCTGTGAATTTACTCACAATACAATCTGGGAAAGAAACTGAAATAAAACTTAGCGAAATTTCTGGAAACCCTTCATTAAATAATTTAGTCAAAGAAGATAAAAAAGCTAATGCCTCTAGCTCTTCTAGTTCCAATGATCGACGCCGAACAGAACGCCGTGAGCAAGCTGGTTATGTAAGAGTTCCTATTGAGCGACTAGATGAGATTATAAAACTAGTAGGAGAGTTAGTTATTAATCGTTCTTCCTTTGAACAATACTTCGGTGATTTTACTAGAGAGTTAGATGAGTTGAATTTTAGTACAAACCGCATGCACCGTGTATCGGCCAAATTAGAATCAGAATATGGAGTAATGGCATTAGGAGGAAAAGGTTTAACTAATATAAATAAACAAGTTAGTCAACTAGTGCAACCTGTCTTCTTACATAATAATTCTAGAACTACTACTACCTCTGCTTATGAATTTGATGAGCTAGAATTTGATCGTTATACAGAATTTAATGTCCTTTTGAAAGAATTAGTAGAAACTTCCACAGATATGAAGACTGTCGGGGCAAACTTACGTAACACAAAAGGAGATTTTGATAGTTACCTAAATAGACTTGGGCGATTGACTAGAGAAACTCAGGATAAGTTGATGCAATTAAGAATGGTACCTGTTGCTGTTTTAGCATCAAGGCTACATCGTACTGTTAGAACAACTGCTGTACAACAACAAAAATCTGTAGAGCTAATTCTAGAAGGAGAACAAATTGAATTAGATAAAACAGTTTTGGAAGAAATTACAGACCCACTTTTTCATATACTCCGCAATGCTGTAGATCATGGTATTGAGCCCCCTGCACTACGCCAAGCCTTAGGTAAAGCAGAAAAAGGAACAATTCAACTACAAGCCTATTATGAAGGAACCTATGCAGTTATTCGTATTAGTGATGATGGCTCTGGCCTTAATGCTAATTTAATTCGCTCCACAGCAATAAACCGAGGAATTCTTTCAGAAACTGAAGTTGGAAAAATGACAGATGAAGAGTTGTTTTCTCTGATCTTCTTACCAGGTTTTTCTACAGCAAAAGAAGTTAGTGAGATTTCTGGTCGTGGTGTAGGAATGGATATTGTAAAAGCAAAAGTCCAAAAAATGAAAGGAACCATAACTGTTAGTTCTAGTGCTGGACAAGGAACAAATTTTACCATAAAACTCCCTATGACCTTGGCTATAACAAGAGTATTAACTGTAAATGTTGGTAAAGATACCTTTGCTATTCCATTAAGTGTTATAACACATATTTTTAGAATTGAATCCTCTAACATTCAACTTTTAGGAGATAAACAAGTTATCAAGGCTCAGAATGAAATTTATCCTCTTGTACTGCTTTCAGATCTTTTAGATTTAACTAGATCTAGTGAAGCACTAGAAAAACACCCTATTTTGATAATTAATTTAGGGGAAAGAAAGATTGCTTTGGCTGTTGATAGCCTACAAGAACAACGCGAAGTTGTAGTAAAAAATTTAGGATCTCATTTGCGGCGTTTGCATGGCATTACTGGTGGAACTTTAATGGGAGATGGTAGTGTTGTTTTAATCCTTAATTTAGCAGAGTTATTAGAAAATATTGTTGGACACCAAGAAACACAAAAAGCTCCAACTATGAAACCTAAACAGCTTAGCCAAAAACAAGAAGTATCTTTATCAAAACCTTCTGAACCATTTGAAATGCCTGTTTCCTTTAGACAAGAAACTCAAGAAGCTTTTCAAGAAGAAATTCAACCCAAAACCCCAAATTCTGAACTAGAAGCAAAAGAGGCTTTACCTTTAACTTTTGCTGAAATCTCTAGTCAAGTTGTAAAAGCAGAAGTACCTAAAAAAGATTCCTTAACAGTATTTATTGTAGATGATTCTCTAAGTGTACGTACGGTTATTTCAAACTTAATTAAAAAGACAGGATGGACAGCAATTACAGCTAAGGATGGAATGGATGCTTTACAAATGCTCCAACAAGCAAAAGAACTACCTGATATTTTACTAGTAGATATTGAAATGCCAAGAATGGATGGTTATGAATTAACTTCTGCTTTAAAAGGGCAAGAAACTTATAAGCATCTTCCAATAGTAATGCTTACCTCTCGGGCTGGTGGAAAACACCGTCAAAGGGCAATTGATATAGGAGTGGATGAATACTTAATTAAACCATATCAAGATGAAGTACTATTAAGTACTATTAAACGATTAACTAAATTTGAATAGATTTAGATGTAAGTAAAATGATCAAGGTAATAGTGATAGATGATTCACGTTTTACTTGTCGGGTGATGACTTCTTATTTGCAATCTTGTCCTGAGATGGAAGTTATTGCTACTGCACTTAATGGAAAAGACGGAATAAATCTAGTTAAAACACTAAAACCTGATGTAGTTACTTTGGATTTAGAAATGCCTGATATCAGTGGGCTAGAAGTTCTTAAACATATAATGTATGAGTGCCCAATTCCTATTGTAGTAGTAAGTGGTGTGAGTTCACGTGGAGCTGATACTACAGTAAAAGCAATTAATTTTGGGGCAATAGACTTTATATTAAAATATTCACCTAATACAGATATTAAACCTGAAATACTAAAGCAAGAGATAATTAGCAAAGTTCGGTTAGCATCACAAATTAAAGTAATTCGCTCTTTGTATGATGAAAGTAGTGATAAAATACCTAAGCATGTTGGAAAGGCAATTTTAAGAAAAGAACCACTACAAGAAAAACTAACACCTGCAAGTGTTGTAGTTATTGGTGCTTCAACTGGAGGGCCATTAGCATTACGAGAGTTGTTAAGTGTTTTACCAGTAGATTTCCCATCTGCTGTAATAATTGTACAGCATATGTTAAAAGGGTTTACAAAAGCTTTAGCTGAACAGCTAAACCGACAAGTGGCAATCAGAGTAAAAGAAGCAGAAGAGTCAGACCGTTTAGAACCTGCAACTGCTTATATTGCACCCTCTGACCATCATTTACTTTTACGTCCTGATTTGCGTTTAACTTTAGGTGATGGGCCTTTAGTAAAAGGGTTTCGTCCTTCTATAGATGTTACTATGCAATCAGTTGTACAAATTTATGGCTATAAGACTAGTGCTGTTATACTAACTGGTATGGGAGATGATGGAATTAAAGGCATGTTTGCAATTAAAGCAAAGGGAGGTAAAACTTTTGCTCAAAATCCAGAAAGTTGTGTAGTCAACACTATGCCTAGGCAAGCAAAAGAACAAGGCTTAGCAGACCAAGTTGGAACACCTGAAAGAATAGGTCATTTATTGGCTTTAGCTCAGTTTAGAACAAAGTAGAGTAATTGAGGTGATTTGATGAACTTAACCAACACATTACAATTAATTCGCTGTTATATTGGCAGTGAAACTTATTGCTTAGATACTTTTTGGGTGCAAGGTGTACAAAATGCTGATACATTAACACTAAATAAAAATAGTGAAACTCCTATAGGTTGGTTAGGAGATAAAAACCAGAAAATACCTATATTTAGTCTTGCTCTTCAACTAAATCTCTCTTCCAATCAAGATATTGAAAAAAGCAAAGTTATTTTGTTTAATAGCAAACCTTCTTGGGGAATTATAGTAGATAAGGTTTCTAGAGTTTTTGAAGTTACTAAAGAATCTGTTTTTCCTCTTCCAAATATAATTAAGTATTCTTCCGTATCAAAATTTCAAGCAATTGTTCAACTAAAAGATGATTTATTGCTACAGTTAGATCCACAGTACTTATATCCAAACGCCCCGGCCAAAGTTGTTTCAGAAGATAGATTAAAAAGTAGTTGGTCTAGTTTAATACAAGACAACAAAGCAAATTCAGAATATAATGGACAATTATTGTTATTCAAAATAAACAATGAAAAAATAAGGGGAAAAAACCTTGTATTTGGATTAAGTGTTACCCAAGTTTTACAAATACTGAAAAACTCTGCTGTAGTTAGTGTTCCTAGTGCCCCCGATTACTTGCTAGGATTGATTAATTGGCAAGGTAAACCTGTACCTTTTATTGATTTAAACATTTATTTAGGTTTCACCGATATACAAGATAGTCAAGATAGCAGATTGCTTATTGTCCGTTCAGCATTAGCTGAAGGATTAGCAGCAATAAAAATTCAGTCAACAGTTAAAAGTTTAACTCTTCCTGTTAACTTCAATCCTGTTGATAATCCATTTTTTGACAAAAAATCTTTTGCAATAAAATGTTTTGATTTGGGTGAAGAGATATTAGCTATTTTAGATATTGACAGTATAATTGCTATAAAAACAGAGTTTAGCTTAATTTAAATAGCCTACATCCTCGCAAAAACAAACATACAGTAGAATTTGTATTATGAAAAAAATCTTAATTGTAGATGATGAACCCTTTATTATTAAGCTAGTAACGCGTGTCCTTACAACATACGTAAAAGAGATTACTCTATTTACTGCTGAAAATGGTGAAGAAGCTATTTCCATTTTAGGAACTGAACTAATAGATCTAGTAATAACAGATTTACAAATGCCTGTAATGGATGGGTTTCAACTAATTGCATACATAATGCAAAATTTCCATTCTCTACCTATAATCGTTTTAACAAGTTATGATCCCGAAAAATTTGAGGGACGACTGAATTTTGGGGTTTTAAGGGTTATTCAGAAAAATAATCTAGATTTCAAAAATTTTTCTGAAGAAGTATCAAGATCATTAACAACTGTTACTAAAGGTCATATAGAGGGTGTTTCATTATTTAGCTTTTTACAGCTTTTACAAATAGACAAAAGAACTTGTACACTAACAATAAAATCTAGTGGACGTAGAGGGTTTTTATACTTTTCCTCAGGTGAAATGATTAGTGCAATTTGTGAAGGAATAGAAAGCATCTATAGTGCTTATGAAATACTCACTTGGGAAAATGCCAAAATAGAAATAGATAATGTTTGCCGAAAAAAGATAAACATAATTAAAACTTCTTTAGATGAAGTTTTAATGGATGCTTTTAAAATAAAAGATGATAATGAAAGAGAAAAGGGACTAATTAGCCTAAACACCATTTCAGAAACAGACTCTTTATTAAATGAGTCTAATGATTCTAATGCTAACTCTTTAGAAAACCAAAAAGATATAATTACACCAAGTAATTATACAATAGCACAAGCAACTACCGAAATTATTAAAACTCCTGGTGTTATTCTAGTAGCAATTGTTGATTGGCAAAAACAACAATGTTTAGCTTATGATAAAAAAGAAGATCCTGAAATTTTACCAACCATAAATTTTAATTCCATTAGTTCCTTCTTTGCCTCTTTAGATAACAAAACGGAAGTAGAACATATGCTAATTGTTTTACACAATACTTATCATTTACTTCATCCAATAACTAAATCACCTAACCTGTTTTTTTACTTAATTGTAGATAGAACAATGTCTGATCTTGCACAAATACAAATCAGATTATGTATGACAAGTAAAGGATTAATATTCTAAAATTTGTGTAAGCATTTTTTAGAGAAAATACATTTTTGTTATATTAATGTTTTTTCATTATTTTCTAAAAGTATTGTTACATAATTAGCTTAACTGAAAGCAAATAATTTGTTAAAAATATAGCTGTTATTTCTTTACAAATAAAAAGTTTAGCAAACTACAGCAAAACCTTTCCAATTATAAAATAAATACAAACCTAGGAGAAAAACAGTGAAATTCAAAACTTTAGTTATTGCAATAACATTAGCACTATTTTGGGTAGGAACTAATGTATCTTCCTATGCTAAAAGTGGTGAAGAAAAAGATAAACTTACAATATCTGACAACAAAGCCTCTGCTAATTCTAAAGCTGATGGCAAAGATGAGAAACCAGCCTCAAAACCTTCTGTAGATGAGCAAATCTATTTACTCAATGATAAAGTACACAAATTAGAAGAGTTAGTAGAAAAACAACAAAAAATGATTGAAATGTTGCAAACTAAAACATCCGAAGCTAACAACTCTAGTATTACTACCTCAACAAGTAACCTAACTACTAATGAAACTACTTCTATAGCTGTAGCTAACACAACTACTACACCAACAGTTACAACCTCCCAACCTCAAGCATTAGCTGAAGAACAACAAAAGAAACTAGAAGCTTTAACTAAAGCTTTTGGTTCAATCACAATTTCTGGTGATTTACGCTTTCGTTATGATGGTCAGTTTGATCAAGGATTTGACGCAAAAGGCGGTGCTCCAGATCGTAATAGAGAACGTATGAGAGCAAGAATCCAACTTGCAGGAGTAATTAATAAAAATTTAGATTGGGCAGTTAGAGTTAGTACAGGTAGCTTTACTAATCCAACAGGTGCTAACCAAACAGAAACAGATTTCTTTAACCGCAAACCTGTAGGATTTGATCGCTATTTTATTCGTTATGACAGCAAGCCAGAAAAAGGTTTAGGGGTTAGTTTAACAGCAGGTAAGTTTGACTACACATTTAAGCGTACAGAACTAACTTTAGACAATGACTTACAACCAGAAGGAGCATCAGAAACAGTTTATTATAAAGGAGATGGATTGTTAAAAGATGCAAGACTTATAGCTTTCCAATTGCCTTTTAATGAGGTTTCTGGAGGAAAAGATTCTGCTCTCTTTGGTGGACAACTACAAGCCACTCTTGGCAAAGGCAAACTAGCTTTTACAGGTGCTCTTGCCTACCTAAATTTCAATCAAGCTGATGCCCTAGCTCGTGCTTTAAGCAAACCAAGTACTCAAGTAGGTGGTGGTGTAGAACTTGGAACTACTAACCGGGTGCGTAGAGATGCTATGGGAAATATTATAGGGTTTGTTACCAACTATAATATCTTAGATACTATTGGTGAAGTACGTTACACTAAATTTGATCATTTCCCAATAACATTAACTCTAGATTATGCTCGTAATATGTCAGATAAGTTAGATTTACTAAGAGAAAGAAATGCATATTGGGTAGAGTTTAAAGTTGGGCAAACAAAAGAAAAAGGCGATGTTGAATTTACCTATACATTTGATCGAGTGCAACAAGATGCTGTGCTAAGTGTATTTAGCTTTGATGATTTCTTAGGTACTAATAGCCGCAATAACCGTGTAACTGGAGCTTATACATTAAATAAGAATGTCTATTTCCAATTTATTGGGTTATTTAGCCAAAAATTTAATGTGGCTAAAGGTGTAGACAACCGCACCTCAAAACGTGTTCAGCTAGATATAAACTATAGATTTTAAGATTACTTAGTCAAATCTTTTTAGAAGGCTGCAACTAGAAACAATTTCTTAGCATTTAGAGATTTTCTAGGTCAGCCTTCTTTTCCAAAAAATTTAGCAGCACTAATCATAAACCCATCTAACATAGCAGCGTTTTTATCCTGTTCTAGACGCAAAGTTACTAAGTTCGTCCAAAATTCCTCTGTTTGCCTATCGTAGAGCCAATTAACAGTGCATTCACAATGCATTTATCTGGAGGTGGGTTATGAAAATCCTTAAAGTAATTGGTTTAATATTAATCAGCTTAATAGTACTTAAAATACTATTTTTTGGTTTAGGAATACTTCATTTAGCTTTTGTTGCAATCAAGCTAGCCATCTTACTAGGACTTATTTATATCATTGCTAAAGCTTTAGGCTTTTGGAAATAATTATTTTCTCAAGCTACAGTTTAATGATTTTGCCAACTTAATAGTAATAGACCTAAGTAATATAGCTAGAATGAAAATTTCTTTTAAGTAATTTTAAAGCTTGTAGGAAAACAAGTTATGTAGGAAATTTAGGATTATCAAACAGAGGAACAAAGCTTTACTTGTAAGTTTTTATAATTTACTGAAAATATTGGCGGAGATGTGTAGGAATCGAACCCACCCAGGCCAGCCTTCACTGACCCACTACAGATTTGAAGTCTGCGGAGACCACCAGGCCCCATTCACCTCCAAATCTGTTATAAAGCCTTTCTCTTGCTTTGTAAACCCAAGTAGGCAGATTACTTATAATTAATTGCTTGAGTTAGCAAAACTAAAAGGCTAACCAATTAGTAGTCAAGCTATCAATAATTACCTTATTTCCATAAGGTGCAATTACTGGCATTATTTCCTCTTTTAATGCTGAAAAAGAAACCCCATCCTCTCTTATATTTGTAATTATACTTACTATAAATGGATTAGCTTCTGTAATCCAAGTTTGAAACCCAATTTTACTAAAAGAAATTGCAATAGCACGTGTTGCAAAGTTCTGTGCTTGTGTTGCAGTAAGATAACTACGACTAATAACATATCCACAAGGTAAACCTATAACTCTGCTAGGATTAAATGGATTCTTTGTTGCGTTTAGATAAAGCATGCGTGCGGGATGAAAATTTTTTGGCCTGTTTAATTCGTTGTTTTTAATATGCCTATGAAAAATTTGTTTATATTTATTTTGCTTATGTATTAATTCATTTAACCTATCGGCTAATGCTATACCCCAAGCTATTGAAAATTGATCTACTTGCTCATCAGATATGCTTTCTAGGGAAACTCTATGTTTTTCAGCATAAGCTAATCGCGCCCCTCCACAATCTTCATGTGTAGTTACTAGGTCAACGTTTGCTGCTAACAAAACATCTGCTACATCTTCTAAAGTCTTAAATTCAAAAATTCCAGATCCCCCAATACGCATTTTACCATCAGTAATACCATCATCCATACAAGCAACAGACATAAAAACAGAGCTAAAAGCCCAATAAAGATTGGGGATGAAGTATTTAGCGTATTCTTCAAGTCCGATTTTATATATTTTCTGATAAACTCCTGCTTCTTTTTCCCAGAAGTTTTTATAGTTTATAGTAGTTTTTTCCATTAGAGGTTTTTGTTGTTTTAAGTAATTATTTTCTTACAATTAGCAAATAATATCAAAAATGAATACTTAAAATTATTGCTTATACCCAAAGATGAGACCGGAAAAACTGTTAAAACTCCTAATTTTTTTCTTGACTGATTGTCATTAGACTCGTATACTCCCTATTCCTTTAGAAATAAGGGAATTGACGCGGGGTGGAGCAGTCTGGTAGCTCGTTGGGCTCAATCCGCAACATTGAAAACATAGACACAAAACTCAAAGGAAATATAGCAGAACAAACAACTATCCTTTAAGCATTAAAGAGAGGATGGGGTGTTTTAAAACCTGTTAGTGATAGATTACCTTATGATTTGGTATTCGATATTAATGGGGTTCTGGTCAAGATCCAAGTTAAGTGTGCTTGGTTAGATACCGCAAGAGGTAATTATGTGGTAGATACCCGGCGTACTAAAACAAATCGGCGTATTATAAAACGTGATACTTAGGATTTGTCGGATTTTGATTTTGTTGTTGTATATATTCCAGATATAACAACTTTTTATATTTTCCCTGTGAATGTGTTTATTAGCTATGCTAGTGAAATTCACATAGTAAAGCTAAAAAACGGCAGCGAAAACCTCGTTCCGCTGAGTATCGCAAAGCCTGGGATTTAATGTTGCAATGGGCTGCATATAGAGAAATTTATATGCGATCACCTGTCAAAGTCGGGGAAGCCTCTAGCGGTGGTAATCCCGAACCAAGCTCTAGAATTTCTAGAGAAGGCGTAGAGACTGGATGATAGGCACCCTAACGGTTAAGCCGAGGGTGAAGGGACAGTCCAGACCACAAACAAAAAACTTTTATAAGTTTTTGGCAGTGGAAACTGTAGTGGTAAGCATAACCCAAAGGTCGGAGGTTCGAATCCTTCCCCCGCAATCAAAAGTAAAAAGCTACCTTTAAAAGGTAGCTTTTTTTGTTTTAACTCAATAATCAATACTGACTGCTAAGATTCCTTCTCTGAAATTATTGCTTTAGTAGTTTCAAAATTAACTTCTCTGTTTGATTGTGTTACAACATTTGGGTTTAATACCTGTGTAGTTTGTACTGCTATGGATTCAGATATTGAAGGCTGAGTAAAATCTAGAGTTTCTTCCGTAACATATGCTGAACCAACTAACTCAATTTGCAAATCTACTAGTTTTGATTCAAGTTCTTTGGCTGTTGGTCTTTCATTAGGATCCATGCTCAACACTTTCATAACTAGTTTTTCCATCTGCCCTGGTACTGCTGGATTAAGTTCGTATATTGGTGTAGGAGCTTTTGTCATATACATATAAATTAAAGAAACAATACTATTTTCTTTTGCAGAAAATGGCATTTGCCCTGTCAACATTAAGTACAGCATAACACCTAAACTATAAACATCAGAGCGCCCATCATAAGGTTGTCCATTAAGCCTTTCCAAAGAAAGATAAGCTGGTGTTCCTAAAATTAGACCTGAGGTTTCTACACTTTTTAGCTCATCTGTTGCTAAGAGTTTAGCAATCCCAAAATCTAATACTTTTATTACTTCTCCATTAGCTTCTTGATGAAGAAAAATATTTTCTGGCTTTATATCTCTATGAATTATTCCTGCTTTATGAGCTTTTGTTAAAACCTGACAGATCGGAACAGCTATTTCCAAACAACGGCTAACACTTATACTCCCAACTTTCTTTAGGTATTCAGCTAATGTATAACCTTTTAGCAATTCCATTACTAAATAAGCAATTCCTCTAGGAGAAATGGAAAAATCATAAATTGTTATTGCATTTGGATGATTGATTTGACAACTTGAAATACCTTCAAGACGAAATCTCTCTATATTAGCTAAGCTAGTGCTTTGAGAAGGACAAAAAACTTTTATTGCAACAGGCTTGTTCAATGCTAAATTAGTAGCTTTATAAACAGAACCAAAACCTCCAGAACCTATTTTTTCTTCTAAGCGGTATTTTTCATCCAGAACCATTCCTGGCAGTACTTCGCTTAATGTATCAAAAATTCTATTTGCTCTTTCATAGGATTCTATTAGTTCTTCATTTTTTTTGTTTAGCTCTTCATTTTTCTTTTGTAATTCACTATTTTTTTTCTCCAACTCTTTGCGAAGTCGTGAGATTGTAAGCTGGTTTTCAATTCTTGCTAACACTTCTTCTGCTTGAAATGGTTTTGTTACGTAATCTATTGCACCTAGTTTAAATGCTTTTACTTTATCTAAGACATCATCTAAGGCACTAATAAAAATTACTGGAATATCTTTAGTTTCAGCATTGGCTTTAAGTTCCATACATACTTGATAACCATCCATTTCTGGCATGTTAATATCAAGCATGATTAGCTCTGGAGGCTCAGTTTTTATTGCTCTTAGCGCACGAACTCCACTATTTGCCATTCTCACTCTATATTGGTTTTCACTTAGTAATCTTTCTAGTAATTGTAAATTACTTAAGTTATCATCCACAATAAAAACATCGCCATTCATTTAGTAACTCCCTCTAGCAACTCTAAGAGTTCATCTATTTGTAAGTTTTTAACCATTTCCATCATTTCTTGAGCAAGTTTTTCATCATAAGGCATGATTTGCTCAATAAGCTGTTGTGCCATTTTGTTATCTCCAACAATCAATGCTCGTTCTAGTTTACCAATTAATTCTGTAGGTAATATAGAGAGTCGAGAAGGAGAAAACATTTCCTCTCTAGATTCTACTTTAGGCAAAATAGGTTCAGCTTCTAAAGTGTCAAACTTTAATTTAACTCCTAAATATTTAACTAATTTATCTAAAACTTCTCTTTCTTGTACTGGCTTAAGAACAAAATCATCACACCCAGCAGCAAGAACAGCTTCTTTATCACGTTCAAAAACACTAGCAGTAAATGCAATAATAATAGTAGGTTTGCGATTTGTTTTTTGCTCTATTTCCCTTATTTGTTTAGTAGCTTCATAGCCATCCATTACAGGCATTCTAATATCCATCCAAATTAATTGTGGGTGCCATTCTTGCCAAATTTTAACGGCTTCTTCCCCATTAGAAGCTTGTTTAACCAAAAAACCTAATGGAGACAAAATCATATCTAATAATTTGCAATTTTCTAAAACATCATCTACTACTAAAACCCTGACTTCTTCTTGGAGTGCTTCTATTCCTATAACTTTACGAGTTTCTGCTTTGGTGTTTTCTGGTGACTTAGGGAGTTTGATAGTAAAGCTAAATATACAGCCTTTTCCTAGTTCACAAATAGCATCTAGTGTTCCACCCATTAAAGAAACAAAGTCCCTGCTAATAGTAAGTCCAAGTCCTGTTCCTTCTTGTGAATTTTTCCCTGCTTGAGCCTGAGTAAAAGCATCAAAAGACTTTTCAGTATCTTCTGTTGACATCCCTGGGCCTGTATCGGAAACTTCAAAAGAAACCAAATCTCCTTGGCAACTAACTTTTAACGCAACACTTCCTTCTTTAGTGAATTTAATAGCATTTCCCAAAAGATTTATTAATACTTGTCTTAACTTTCCTTCATCTCCTATGACCATTTGTGGTAAATCAGGAGCAATTGAAAAAATAAGGTCTAAGGATTTTGCTTGACTCCTAACCCTAATCATATTCTCAATATCATTAAGTAGTTGTAGAAGATCAAAACTTTCATTATGAAGATTAAGTTTACCAGCTTCTATTTTAGCAATTGATAATACATCGTTAATTAAACCTAAGAGATGTTCCCCGCTACGCATAATTGTGTTTAAAGTTTCGCGGTGAATATTATTTAAAGCTTTATCACGTGCTAGAACTTGAGCAAAACCTAAAATAATATTTAATGGGGTACGCAATTCATGACTCATATTAGCTAAGAATATACTCTTATATTTGCTTGCTTCTATAGCTTTACGTTCAGATTCTAAAGCTCTTTCCTCAGAAAACTTTAGTTTTGCTACAGCATCATTAAGTAAGTCTATTTTTTCACCTAACAAAAGATTTTTTTGATCAAGCTCTAAAGTTCTAGAACGAACTTTTGCTTCTAGTTTTTTATTGATACTAGCTAAAGTTTGTAAACGATAACGAGAAGCAGCATAGGTAAGCCCTGCAATACCAAGTATATAACTAAGATATGCCCACCAAGTTTGGCTTAAAGGGGTTTCTATATGGAAACTATAACTTGATCCTAACTCATTGCATACACCATCATTATTACAACCTAAGACCCTAAAATTATAATCTCTTGGAGGTAAATTTGTGTAAGTAACACGTCGTAAGCTATTAGATTCTGTCCAATCTCTATCCCAACCTTCTAGCTTATATCTTATTTTTACTTTTTCAGGAGCAACAAAGCTTAGAGTTGTATAATAAAATTCTAATTTTTCTTTTCCAGGAGACAAAGAAGCCTTATTTTTTAGATCAACTGTCTTACCGTCAACTAACAATTTTTCAATAACAACAGGAGGAATTACTTTGTTTAGAACAATGTTTTGAGGATCAATCATTACTACACCTTTAGCAGTAGGAAACCAAAGCTTTCCATCTTTAGATTTAGTACCTGCCGGTTGAGAACCTCCATTGCATTGGGAAGATTTCATTCCATCACCTTTTCCATAACTCGTTACAGAGATGGAGTTTATATTGCCTTGAGCATAATTATTTAGTTGTAGTTTGCTAACTTGATAAATTCCTTCATTAGAGCTTACCCAGAGGTTGTTTTTATCATCCTCCAGAATATGAAATACTTCTTCAAAAGGTGTTGCTGGAACAGTGTAAACAAAAAATTTTCCAAACTTAAAACGCACTAAACCCTTATCTGTACCTATCCACAAAACCCCTTCTTTATCAACATAAAAGGAAAGTGCTACATCATCAGGTAATCCGTCTTTTGAAGTATAACTAGTAAACTTTCCATCTTTTGAACGACAAGCTAGACCTCTATCATAAGTGCCTATCCAAATATTTCCATTTTTATCTTCAGAAATGCAACGAGTGTTGTTACTTGCTAAACCTTGAGCAACGCTATAGACTGTAAATTTCTCATCTTTATAAAGATTAACTCCTCCACCTTCTGTCCCTATCCATAAATTTCCTTGGCTATCTTTATAAAGAGCTCTTACATAATTACTAGATAATCCATTATCTTTATTGTAGTTAGTAAATTTTCCATTACTCAGTTTTGATAACCCTGACACACTTCCAAACCATAAATTGCCTTGACCATCTTCAGAAATGGCTCTTATTGAATTATCAATTAAACCATCTTTCATGGTGTAGGTTTTAAATTTCCCATTCTTAAACTCATTAAGCCCTCCACCATCTGTGCCTATCCAAATTGTTCCTTTATGATCTTCATAAACACTTCTTACAAAATCTAGCGCAAGCCCTTCTTTAGTAGTGTAAGTAGTTAATTTTGCTTCACTAAAACGATTAACTCCGCTATTTGTGCCAACCCATAAAGAGCCTTCACGATCCTGATAAATAGACCTTATACTACTATTTGATAACCCATCTTCAATGGTGTAATTACTAATCGTATTATTTACTATTCTACTTATTCCGCCAGAAGTACCAGCCCATAAAAATCCATCTTTATCCAAATACACAGTTGAAACTAGGTTATGAGCTAGTCCCTCTTTAGTAGTATAAACAGTAAACTTTTCATCTTTTAAGTAAGTCAATCCAGAAGCAGTAGCAATCCATATATTTCCTAAACTATCTCTACATATTCCTCTGATAAAATCATTAGATAAACCTTGTTCAGTAGTATAAACAGTAAATTTTTCATCTTTTAGAGAATTTAGTCCTTTATTTGTGCCCAACCATAAAACGTTATTTTTATCTTCACAAATTCCAGTAACTACATTAGAAGATAAGCCCTCTGTATTTCTGTAACTCTTGATATTGTTATCTTTTAGCCGAAATAATCCACTATTTGTGCCTATCCAAAGTGTTTCTGTTTTATCCTGATAAAATGTAATTATAGGAGTTTCTGACAAAACCTTATTTTCTGTAAAGATATAAAAATCTCCCTCTTTTAGATAACAAAGCCCTTCATTTGTGCCTATCCAAAGTGTTCCAGCTTTATCTTCGTAAAGAGCACGAATGTTATTACTCTTAAGGTTTTTGTTTGTACTGTAATCAAAAACTGTAAAATGTACTCCATCAAAACGAACTAAACCTTTGTAAGTGCCAAACCAAATATAGCCATTTCTAGTCTGAGTTATGGATAAAATCGTACTTTGAGGTAATTCATCTTGCCAAAATTGATGAATGTATTGTGTGATGGCTTTTGTAGGATCTAAAGCAAAAATACTTTTACACAGCAAAAAGTGCATCCAGACTACTAAAAATAAAACTGTTTTAGTGTATTTAAACCAAAAATTATTCATAAGATTAGAGGTTTAACAAAGGGAATGCACTTAAGTATATTTTTAAGTAAAAAGACGAGAAAATGTAGGAGCAAACCTCAAAGTCAGCTTCTACACTTATTTAGAATTATATATTTTCTCATCTTTTAAGAGCAACACTATTTATTTTTACTAGAAGCTAATTCTAAAACCCAGTTGAATTTGCCTTGGAGATAAAGCACTAGTATAACGGTCAGGAGTTACTGTATAACGCCCATTTTCTTGAGGAGGTAAATTAAAAGTTCCCAAAGCAGTTGGAGTGAAATTTCTGTTTACTGTATTAGGATTTATATTTACCTTATTAAACAGATTAAAAACTTCAGCTAAAAATTGAATCTGGTAACGTTCTCCAAAACTAATACTACGAGCTAAGCGCAAATCCAAACTAGCAAAACCTGGGGTAATGCCTACATTACGACCGATTCCTGCGGGGCGATCATTATTATCACCATTCATATTTAAATCTACTGTTGAAAGTAAATTATAGGGACGACCAGAATTTATATTAAGAATAGTTGATAACGTGAAATCTCTGAATAATTTTGATTTGCCGTAGCTTATATTCCATAAACCTGAAAGCAAAAACCTATGTCGTAAGTCTTCTATTGATAAACCTTTTTCTGCACTAATATTTAATGGATCAGCAGCATTATCTAAAGCAATAGAGTCTCCTGGAAAAATTGGCTGTAAATTATCAATTGCTTTAGAAAATGTATAACTTGCTAAAACATCAAACTTACTATTCAATTGCCGACGAATAGTAGTAGTAAACCCATGATAATAACTATCATAAGCAGAAGCAAATTCAAGTACATCTCCACGTGTAGGATCAACTCTACCTGTTATTTTGCTGGTCAAAGGGTTAGCCACAGGGCGAATTACTGGATTTATATTGCGCTCTCCAAGTAACTTAATGCCTTTTACGTATGTATAAGATAACTCTAATTTCCATTTACTAGGTAGCTCATAATCTAGGCCAAAATTAATTTGCTGAGTATAGCTTGAACGTAGGTTTGAATCTTGTTGTGTGATAACTCCTAGCTGAGGAGTTACAGGAATCCCTGCTGGAACTTTTGTAGATTCTGGAAAATGATGCCCAGGAAGAGAAAAAGGTATTATTGAAAGAGGAAATGGAAGCACTACTAACTTATATTGGTTTATTTTTAGAAGCTTAATAGAACTCCCAACATTAACTGATGGTAATCCAAAAAACAGGCCATAAGCAGCATGAATATTGAGCTTAGGCAATTTTGATGGTTGATAAGAAAGTCCTATTCTTGGACTAAAGTTACCACTATTACTAGGAGTAAACTCAATGTGGCTATAATCATAGCGTAGCCCTGCTTTAAGCAATAGATTAGATTTTAGCTTAATATCATCCTGAGCAAACAGTGAAAATAGTGTAGTATCTGCACCTAAATCAGCATTACCAAATCCTTGAGTATAAACTACAGGTAATGAGAGTTGGTCTAAAGGTAAGAGAGGAAAGCCTGGTATAGAAGTAGAAAGGGCGCTTCCTAGAAATTTCAGAAAGGCTTTTTGTTCTGGAGTACGAATACTTGGATCAAAATTCTGTAGTGCTGAGATAAAAGGGCCTCGACTAGAAGTAAAATCCAGAGGAGCAAAAAAAGCTCCACCTCCAGCAGAAATATCAGCAGTAGTTTTACCAGGAACTTGTAGAATACTTTGGTAATCAACTCCAAATTTAAGTTGGTGACGATTTTTTGCAAGACTAAGAATATCAACTACTTGATATATTCGTTCATCTCTTAGTTGAGGTAATGTCATATTGCGCCCAAATACAACTGTACCTTCTGGAGCAAACAAATTGATAGCTGGGCCATTATCAAAAGGAGTAACATCTTGTTTGCGTCTTCCATAGAGAAACCGTGTATCATTTACAAAATTTGAGCCAGTATTTATATAAGTGTTATTAAAGGCTATGGAATTATCCTTTAGATTTTGAATACTTCCGTTAGATTCACCATTAAGAGGCTTCAAGGTTTCAAACGCTCCATCATATTTAAAACCTCCATGATAGCGAACCCAAAAAGTATCATTATCCTTTAGCTTTAAATCAGCTCGCCCTTGTACTACTGTATTTCCTACAGAAAACGGTACAGCACCATTACGCAAAGCAAAACCTTGTGTGTTAGCAGAACGAACTACTGCATCACTAATGGCTATTATCTCATTTTGACTTAAAGTTAATCGCTCAAAAGAAGTAAAAAAGAATGCTCTATCTTTCTTTATTGGCCCACTAAGCACTGTGCCAAATTGATATTGAGAGAAAGGTGGTTTAATGGCTAAGAAAGGATCTCGACTACTAGTTTTATCATTGCGGTTAAAGAAAAATAAATTGCCGTTATATTGGTTACTACCATTGCTTGTAACAATGTTGATAATACCTCCAAGAGCACGACCAAACTCTGCTGAGTAGTTATTCTCTATTATTTGAAACTCTTGAACAGCATCTTGGCTAAAGGTAGAGCGAACAGAACCTGAACCAATATCATTGTTATCAAGACCATCAATTGTTACATTATTATTACGTCCTGATTGTCCATTAAATGATAATCCTGATGTAGCAGAAAAACCTGAATCTGGGAGTCTATCTTTAACTACACGAGCAGTATTTATAGAAAAATCCAAAAAGTTTCTTTGATTAATTGGCAAATTAGTTATACGCTCGCGTTTAACATTAAAACTACTTTCTGTTTTGCCTACTTCATTTTCTGCTACAACTTCTATTACTTCGTTTTGATCTTTATCGCCTACTGACAAAGTAAATTTTATTAGTGAAGTTGTACCAATATTTATTGATGTTGTTTTCTCAACAGCAAGAAAACCACTTGCCTCTACTTTGATCTTGTAGTTACCTGGTGGAATTTGTAGAAATATATAATTACCAGTATTATTACTAGTACTAGTGCGAGTTATATTTGTATCCAGGTTTTGAACTGTTATAGTTGCTCCTACAATTGCTCTTTGTTGTGGATCTTCGACAATACCAACAATTTGCCCAACTGTTGAGCCTGCACTTTGAGCATAAGTTATAGGAGAATGAAATAGTATTGAGCCTGCTGCTATAAATATAAAACAAAACACTTTTGTGAGAAGAACTCTGCTAACACGCATTAGTATACTCCCTAGTTAATATTTATTGAAAATACGTAGAGGGTTTTTATTAATTATTGATTTTTTAGCAATTTATCAAATTTTTCTTTTATGCTTAAATCGTTGTCAGGAATTAATTTTAGTGCTTTTTCATATTCTAACATTGCATTAGATTTTTTATTTATACACAAATATGCTGAAATAATACAATAGCTTACTTGCCAAGAAATTTTTTTATCATCATCTATATCATCATACTCTTTTAGCAAAGAGCTTATGCGTTCTACAAAATTGTTATTAGATACTGTTGTTTTTTTTAAGTTACCTTTATTATCTGCTTGGCTTAATTCATTGGTAATATTAAAGTCTACTTCGTCCAACAAAGTATTAATCAAGTTAACTAAAATCCCAGGATTTTTTCCTTCATATTGCTCAAAGGCAAGTTGGTAATGGTCTAAGGCAAGTTTTTTATTTCCTTGTAAGCTTAATGCTACAGCTAAGTTATTATGTGCTAATGGGTAAAAGTTTGAGCGTAATGAAATAGCTTTTTGGTAAACAGAAATAGCTTCTGCTATTTCATTAGTTCTATCCAGAATACTACGCAATAAATATATATTGCCTAACTCTAAATATGCTTCTGGAAAGTTATTTTGCTCTTTTATAGCTAAATTCAGTTCTTGAGTAGCTTGTTGTTTGTCGCCTTGATTAAAATATAATCTAGCTAAATTATAATGAGCTAATGGATAATTGCCATTTTTATTCTTAATAGCCAGGGTAAAATTTTCTTTTGCTAAAACTATATTTCCTTGTGCTTCATAGATTAAACCCAAATTATTATAAGCTTCAGGATAAATTTTAGACTGTTTTATGGCAATAGAATATTCTTCTATTGCTTGCTGAAAGTTTCCTTGATGAGCATAAGCAATTGCTAGATTAAAATGTGCTATTGCAGTTGCATCTTTTTCCTTTGCTATCACTTCCTTGTAGAGTTCAACAGCTTTTTCTATCTCTCCACTACGATAAAAAGTCATCCCTAACTCTAATTTAAAAGTATTATTACTAGAAGGAAATCTTGAAGTATTATCTTGAAGGAACTTAATTGCAGAATCAAAATCTCCTAACTCAACTAGAGTATGGCTAACGCCTAAATAGGCATTTAGGAATTTAGGATCTAATTTAATAGCTTGATTATAAAGCTCTAAAGCTTGTGAATACTTTTCATCTGAAAACACTTGATTAGCTTTAGTTACTAAGTTTGCTGCTGGACTAACAGTTATTTTTAGACTTAAGTGAATTGATTCTGCTTTAGCTTCTCCTACCTGCTGAATTCCTTTTTTCTGGCTATACTCAAGCGGTATATAGCGAATATTAGTATTAGCTGGCTTAGATTCTTCTAGTCCGTATCGCTGTGCAAATACTGGATTTGGAATAAATAATAAACTTAGAAAGCTTAAACCAAGCAAATATAAAATTCTTTGTTTTAAGTTACTAATATTCATTTAGTCTCACTAGATGCTACCCTAAAACCTAAAGTTTCTTTTCTATAGCTTTCTTTTTCCCAAAAGCGATAAGTAATAGGGTCTTTTTTGCTACTTTCATTTTTACCACGCAAAATATATATTCCTTCTGAAGATAAAAAAATCTTTTCAGGTAGCTTTGCTTTTGAATTTGGGTACAAATATAGTTTAGTCCCTGTCCATTCTAGAAAATCTCCCATAATCTCACTAACCCCAAACCTGATAGAATTATTAGCTAGATATTCCCATTCTGCTTCAGAAAGTAACCTATACTTTTTCCCTGTTTGTACTGAAAGCCAACGACAGTAAGCATCTGCATCCTCAAAACTAATATTAACTACAGGCTTTTCCATTAAAGCTACAGGTATAGAAATAACTGTATTAGACTTATAATTACTTTGCTTTAGAAATTCTGAATACTGATAGTTAGTAATTAAAAATTTAGATACTTGGAATTCATCTACTTCAACTTCATGCTCTGGTTGTGCAAATTCATCTCCACTATTAGAACCCATTTTAAACTTTGCTTTCCTGATATTTATCATACTAGGCAAAGTAGATGCTATTGTTTGAACAGGTTTGTTACTTATTTGATAGAAATAAAAACCACCCGCTCCTGCTATAATAACTATTAAGAAAAAAACTATTAACCAAGGTGTTTTAGAGCTAGTAGGTTTTATCTCTGCCTGATTACCAATAGTAATTGTTCGATTATTATTGCTTTGATTTAATAATGTATCTGCCGTATTAATACCTGTATTCTTATTTGTTGTATTAGAAGTTACCTTATTAGTTTCTACATTAGTATTTTCAACATTAGGAATAGTTTCATTCCCTGTTGCTTTAGTCTTAATATCTGATAAATCTTTAGAATTTGTTAATCCTAAAGATTGATCTGCCTTATCAGACGCACTTAAATCTATAAATTCTAGAGCTTTTTTAAGTTCTAAGATATCTTTAGGTCTTTGGTCTGGGGATTGAGAAAGCCCTGAATGTATTATATTGCTTAGTGAAGGGCTAATTGTAGGAAATATTTCTATTAAAGGTCTATAATTACCTAATATAACTGAAGGAACTACACCTACTAACATTTCATAGATTATCATACAAAGAGTAAATATATCTGTGCGAACATCTACAGGTTGACCAAAAAGCTGTTCTGGAGCCATATATTTCATAGTTCCGATAATTCCATTGCCTGTTGTTGCTCCAGAATCATCATCTACTAGTTTAGCAATTCCAAAATCTAGGATTCTTGTCATTACTCCACCACCAGGTAAGTACTGTAACATTATATTTTCTGGCTTAAGATCGCGGTGGATAATTCCATTTATATGAGCAGCATACAAGCCTGAGCAAATAGCTTTAGCTATATCAATGGTTTCTAATGGAGAAAGTTTTTCTTTTTCTTTCAAGACTTTGCGAAGTGTTTTGCCTTCAATAAATTCCATTACAATATAAGGTATATGCAAATCCTCACTAACGCCAACATCTGTAATCATAACAACATTAGGGTGGCTTATTTTAGCTAGTGTTTCTGCTTCACGTTTAAACCTTGCTATCCAATTACCTCCAGTGTTAACTTTTTCACTAATCATCACCTTAATAGCAAAGACTTTTTTTAGCTGAATATGAGTAGCTCGAAAAACTTTTCCCATTCCTCCTTTGCCTAGTAAAGCGTCTAAGCAGTATTTGTTGTCTATTACCTTACCTATCAGAGGTTCTTTTTCTATTTCCTCGGTATCTGAAGAAAGCAAATCTAGAAGGTTTTCTGCAACATTCTTAAAATCTTGAAAGAAAGCATTAGCACTTTGGTAACGTGTTGCAGGATTGCGGCTTAGAGCTTTATTAAATATTGGATCTAAGGGTGAAAGAAAAGCTTGTTGTTGTGAAATTGGTTTAGGGTCAAAATTAAGCTTACTAACCATAAGAGATTGAGCCCCATTAGCTTTAAATGGAAAATCTCCTGTAAGCATTTGATAAACAATTAAAGCCAAACTATAAATATCAGCAGAACTGCTAAGAGGCTCATTTAAAAGCTGTTCTGGAGCCATATACTGTGGAGTACCTAATATTTCTTGTGTTCCTGTAATATTAGTAAGTTTAGTATCATCCGTTAGCGGCTCAAGTAATTTTACTATGCCAAAATCAGCTAACTTTAATAAAGGATTCCCTGTTTTAGGCATAAGTATATTATCAGGTTTAAGATCTCTATGAATAATGTTGTGTTTATGAGCTTCTTCTAAGGCTTCGCATAAAGGGGTAAGAAATTCTAAACATTTCTTTATGCTAAGAGTACCGTTGGCTTCTAAATAGCTTCTAAGCGTTTCTCCTTCAACAAATTCCATGACCATAAAATACAAACCTGTTGAAGAACTATGACCATATTCATAAACTTTAACAATGTTAGGGTGAGTCAAAATTAGACCAACTTTGGCTTCTCTTTGAAAACGCTTGATAAAAGAAGCATTTGTTAGCACAGGGTATATAACCTTAATAGCAACTACTTCATTGTCAGCCAAGCGCACTGCTTGAAAGACAGCACCCATTCCACCTCTGCCTATTTTTTTTTCTATCCGGTAAGTAGAGTTAAACTCTTTCCCTACTATAGAGTCTATTTTAACTATATTTGTTGAATCTGTCATAAGAACCGTTAAAATTTAAAGTTTGTTTTATTGAAGTAAAACTGCAAGAGTTTGAATATTAGAACACTATATTTTCTTGGCTACTATAAACCAAATTTAGCATTTTTGCTTAGTTTTTAATCAACATAGCAGCAACTAGTAAATCTATTGTAATCATAACTACAATGGATTCCCAATCTTCGGTTTATCACTTATGCAATCTATCTCTATTACACAATCTTTTTGAAGTTCTGATATGTCTAACTCTTCTAGCCACCCTTGGCCTTTTTCAAAATCATCCCACATTGCAAATCTACGAAGTTTAGGTAAATGCTTTAATCTCAGAATTTTAATATGTGAAAGCCTTGATAAGACAAGTTCTTGAAGGGTTGGATGTCCTGCACTACAATTTATTTCTATGCGTAATGGCTCCAACACAAGAGGTAAACCTAAACTATTTTGATTATGCCAAATATATAAGTCTTTTAATTTTGGTAAGTTAATATTACTTGCTCCATTTAGAAGATCTGCTAAAAATCGCTCTCCAAAATTGCCATTGCACCAAGAAAATACTTCACCATTGATTGTTGGGTAATTTTCTGTATTTTCACTACAATTATCTAATTCTAATTTTTCTAGAGATGGGCAATTGATTTGATAATCTTTAAGTTGATGAAAATGAGTTAGTACTAAACTAATTAATGTATCACTTTGTAAATCTAAGATGGAAAATTCAGGATTATGGTTGTTAAAAAGTGTTATCTCTTTCAATTTAGGCAAGTTAGTTGTAAACCAAACAAATCCATCTCTTGTTAAACTATTAGCACTAAAAATAACTAAACTTTCCACCTGTTCAAATCCTTTTAACAACTCAGGTTCTTTTATCAAAAAGTTATGTTGTTGACTTTGTAAAACTAGGTTAGATACTCTAGGTTCTAAGTAATCCTTTACCTGGTTAAATCGCTCAAGACAATCTACTAGTGGTATTATACTAGTAATATCTATTTCAAAACCTAAGCTTCTTAAATTAGAAAAAGCTTGCCAATCTTTTAAATACAAATTCTCTGTATCATTTGAGTAATCTATCCCACTATCACTCAATGAATTAGCATAATGTGTTGCTTGTTGTACAGTAAGACAAATGTCAGGCAAAGGTGATTTGGCATGTAAAACTTTTCCAAGTTTTTCTGCTATTTGCCAACCATAGTAGGAAAAAATAGTAATCCTACTTAGTGTCCTTATAGCTGAAACCAAAAGAGCACCTAAGCTTTCAGCATTTAATTTAGTCTTACCATAATAAGTTATTTGAAAATTTTTGAGTTTAGGTAAACAACCTTTTATTTCTAAAGCAGGAGTTTGATTTCTTTTCCTAATATTTATTTTTAAGCTAGTAAGCTCTGTAAAAGCTAGGTTTATTGACTCTTGCTTGAGCGGATCAACCATAATAAATAAATCTTGTAGCCTAGGAATTTTACTTACAACTAAATCTAATATTTCTTGGTTCCAATTTGCCCAATTTAAATCTACCTCTAATGAAATTACAGTATTTATAGGCTGAGTTTTTGCAAAAGCTTCCTTCCATTGTGTTGTTGTAAAAGCTTTTTCTATTTGTAGCATTTTATCTTCTGGAAGCTTTTCTGATGTTTTTTCACAAGAAGCTAAACCTCTTTTAGTAAAGGTAAGAGAGGAAATTTGTTGTAATCTAATATTTTCTAAAAGAGAGTTAGCATTTTCTATTAACAGCATTATTTTAATTGACCTATTTGCTTGTTTGAAAACAAACAAGTTTCCTTCTATTGACATACAGATTTTCTAGGATTAGCCTAAAAAGTGATTTTAGCAAAATAAACTTATCTTTTTATTAGGAAAATTTTATGCTTTCTGTTTCTTCAGCTAATATTATTGGAAACCGGCTCACACCAGAGCTTGCCTTAGAAATTATTACAGAAATGCCTTCCAAAGAGCTTTTTGCTCTAGCTCATGAAGTTCGCCAAAAATTACATCCAGACAATACTATTTCTTACGTAGTTGATAGAAATATAAACTACAGTAATGTTTGCACTTCTGTTTGTACTTTTTGTGCTTTTTACCGTAAACCTGGCTCAGCAGAAGGTTATGTTTTAAGTTATGAAGAAATTTTCCACAAAGTCGAAGAAATGCTTGAAATAGGTGGTAGCGGGGTTTTAATGCAAGGTGGTCTACATCCAGATTTACCTTTTGAATATTATGAAAATATGCTTAGAGAATTAAAAGCTCGTTATGGTATTTACTTACATTGTTTTTCCCCACCAGAAATAGATAATTTTGCTAAAATCTACAAAATGTCTGTTGAAGAAGTTTTAATAAAGCTAAAAGAAGCTGGTTTAGATTCTGTTCCTGGTGGAGGTGGTGAAATTCTAGTTGATGAAATTCGTCGCCGCCGTCGTACTGAATGCAATGCTGAGGAATGGCTTTATGTAATGGAAGTTGCACATAAACTAGGTATTCCAACTACAGCAACAATGACTTTTGGAATGGGTGAAACCATTGAAAACCGAATTGAGCACTTAGAGAAACTCTGTAAATTGCAAGAAAAGACAGGTGGCTTTATCGCCTTTATTCCTTGGACATTGCAACCTGATAACACTCCTCTTTGGAAAAAATATCCTGATAGAGTTTCTGGAGAAGAATACTTACGTTGGTTTGCTTTAGCTCGTATTTATCTACAAAACATTAAAAATCACCAAGTTTCTTGGCTAACTCAAGGCTTAGATGTAGGTCGTAAAGCACTACACATTGGAGCCAATGATATTGGTAGCACAATGATTGAAGAAAATGTTATCTCTAAAGCAGGAGCTAAACATAAAGCTACAGAAGATATGCTTAGGGAAGTTATTGTTTCAGAAGGTTTTATACCAGCAAAACGTAATGCTGGCTATCATCGTTTAAGTGTAGGGTAAGCAACTATTTACTTACCCTACTTTATATTACTAGATATATTTTTCTTACCATCTTGCTCTTGGCATTCCAGTAGAAAAATCATAAAAGGCTAAGTCTTTATCTGTAGCCTGTTTAGTTATCATCAGGATTTGTCCTGTATGCATAGCAAAATGCTCTACTACATGATAGATAGCATACATTACTGATACATCTTTACCTTGAATAGTTTTTCTTTCAAGCAAGGTTTCAGAATTAAGTTTAGCTAAAACCTCGTCTGCATCAGCTATTGCACTTCTGAGCTTAGCTAAAAGTTCATTTTTGGGAATATGTGAACGCTCATCAAATTCCTGTTGGCGTGTTCTATTATCAGGCTCATCCCCAAGTCCACTAACAATCCACTGTCTTACATTTCCTGATAAGTGTAGCAATAAATTACCAATGCTGTTGCAATGTTCATTGGCTCGCCACCAAATTTCTTCATCTGTTAATCTTTCTACACAACGTTCAATTTTAGGTAGAAAATCTTTAGTTAAAAATGCTCGTGAGCCATCAACAAAAGCCTGTGGTATTTCCATATGAATTACTCCTTATATTAAGTCCGATCTTTTAGTAGCTAATTATTGTTAATAGCCTCTGTTAAAGACTTTTGAGTAATATCAAAATGGGATTTATTCCAAACAGCCTGCCCATTTTTAACTAAAATTGCTTGAGGGGACTCATGAACTACACCTAATTTTGCAGCTACTTCATTAGAAATATTACGAGCAGTTTGTACCACAATTAACGAATAATCTACATTTTCTGAAGGAGAATTTTGTAAATAGCTTTGCATTTGTTTGTAAGCTGTTGTACTAATTGGGCAAGTATTGCTATGTTTAAAAATCAGTTGTGTACGTTGATTTGAGTTGTCCAAAACTTCGCTTAATTGTTCAAGAGAAGTTAAATCTGTAAGTTTTGCTGGCATAAATAATTAATTTACTCCCTATCTAATTCATCGCTAATTTCATCAATGAGTAAAGATCTTAATTTTGGCAAACGCAAGTTAGGATCGCCATATTCTGCCCGATAGTCAGAAATACTAGCTTCTATAACATTTTGAGCTTCAGATCTTGAATAAACATCAGTTATTTCTACTTGGTTTGGGGAGTCTGTGCCAGGTAAAT
The DNA here is from genome assembly GCA_039812885.1 of Blastocatellia bacterium. Classification (GTDB taxonomy): domain Bacteria; phylum Acidobacteriota; class Blastocatellia; order Chloracidobacteriales; family JADJPF01; genus JADJPF01. The sequence goes on along the minus strand of JBDIBI010000016.1, from coordinate 125,845 downwards.
CCTTATAAGTCAAGAAGTAATGACATAACCTATCAATCAAAGTTTTAGGACAATCTTGAATATCTCTCCAATTTCCATAAACTGCATCCCCTTTTAGAACAGCAATAATTTTGTCATCAGCCTGATTGCCATCTATCATACGAAGTCCGCCAATAGGGATGGCTTCAACTAAAATCCCTCCATGCAAAATTGCACGTTCTGATAGAACACAGATATCTAGTGGATCACCATCTCCAACAATACTGCTACGGCCTGTTTGTTGCTCGCAGTATTCTCCCACTTTAACTCCACAAAAGGTCTGTGGCACAAATCCGTAAAGTGTTGGGCAAAGATTGGAATATTTTTGTGGTCGATCAACTTTTAAGAGTCCCGAAGGCTTATCAATCTCATATTTAACTGTATCTGTAGGTACAATTTCTATATAGACATTAAGTGTTTCTGAGTTTTTTTTCTTTGGGGCAACTCCATGCCAAGGATGCGGTTTAAAAAGCAATCCTAACAATCCCCTTATATCACGATTTTTGTTCATTTATTTTCCCCCAAGCGATGAAGCTTAACCATATTAGAAAGTGCTACTCCAGAAATGCTTCCAGCAACAATAACAATAGTTTCACCTGCTTCAGCTAAACCCAAATCTAACAGCATTTTTTCAGCTAAAGGTAATAAATCAGCAATGCCATTAATTTGTAATAAAAACCCTTCTGTACCCCAAATAGCAGCCAGTTTTCTATGAGTTTCTAAAACATGTGTAAAAGCAATTATTTCTTGCTTTGGCCTTAGAGCCGCTACATGTTGAGCCATAAAACCACTTTCACTAAAGACTACAATTACACAAGCACCTACTTCATCAGCAGCAAATCTAGCAGCTTCAGCTAAAGCTCTCCCATAAGAACCACTACCTCCGCCAAAACTCATTAATTGCCTAACTTGTCTTTGTTCAGGTTGCCAAAAACGTTTTTTATAAACAGCTTCTTCTGTATAGCAAACTATTTTATCCATTGTTTTTATTGATTCTATTGGATAAGCTCCTGCTGCTGTTTCACCTGATAACATTACTGCATCTGTTCCATCTAACACAGCATTAGCCACATCTGAAGCTTCAGCACGTGTTGGACGTGGGTTTTCTACCATTGATTGCAGCATTTGTGTTGCAGTTATTACCAATTTACCTACTTTATTTGCTTTACGTATCATTTCTTTTTGGTAAACAGGTACACTTTCAGTAGAAGTTTCTACGCCTAAATCACCACGTGCAACCATAATACCATCAGCAATTTCTAGAATTGCATCTAGTTCTTTAAGAGCTTCTCGTTTTTCAATTTTGGCAACAAGTGGAGGAGTATGACCATTTGTATTTTTGGCTATTTGTTCAATTAAAGCCTTAGCCTCAGCACAATCTTTAGCAGCACGAACAAAAGAAAGTGCAACATAATCGACTCTTTGTTGAATGCCAAATTCTAAATCTCGTTTATCTTTTTCCGTAATTGAAGGAATAGAAAGAGGTATACCGGGTAAGTTAATTCCTTTATTTTGGCCTAGCATACCACCATGAATTACTCGGCAAGAAATTTCTCGTTCTCCTTTATGTTCTACTACTAAATCAAGTAACCCATCATCTATCAATATTTTATCTCCGACTCGCAGATCTTGAGTTAAATAAGGGTAACTAGCACTAACACGTTCTGAATCTCCTTCAATCTCATCTGTGGTAATTCTAAGAAGTTTTCCAGCTTGTAACTCTACAGCTTTACCACCTTTTAGTTTGCCAGTTCGGATTTTGGGGCCACAAAGATCCAAGAGAATGGCCACAGGTTTATGAATTTCTTCACTTAAAGCTCGTAAGTAGCCTATTACTTTTGCATGTTCTTCATGTGAACCATGTGACATATTTATCCTTGCTACATCTAAACCAGCGTTTATTAGCTCTCTAAGTACTTCCATAGAGCGAGAAGCAGGGCCAATAGTAGCAACAATTTTAGCTCTACGTCGAAAGCGTATTTTGCACACAGGATTAGTCACAGGATCACTTTTTGTATTTTCTGTCATAAATTTACCTTAAGTTTATAATTGTAATTGTGGTTAATATAGGTGGGTAGGCATAAGCCTACCTTACTTGTTATAGAAGGTTTTCTTTAGAAAACATTTGTTCTGCTTCTCTATCAAGTTCTGACAATGGGTTTCCTTCAACACGATAATCACCTGTTGCCCATTTACCTAGATCTAGAAGTTGACATTTTTCAGAACAAAATGGTCTAACAGGGTTATCTTTCCAAAAGGTTTCTTGCTTACAAATTGGACATTTCATAAAATTACCTCTAACTTTTTGCTATAATTATAGTTTAAGGAAAAGAAAAGGTAAATCTAGCTTTCTCAAATAGAACAAATAGAGGAGAGTTTTTTTGTAATAAGCTGTTTAATATCAGGCGTTCTTGACGCAAATTTTTCCATCTTCTACAATTGCAAAATACGATTATTTGCCTTAAGTTTTATTTTTGCAATCAATCGTGAACTTGCCGCTATTACTAAAGCGTAAGAGGGACAGACAAAATTTTTGGAAACGGTAAATATTAATAACTATGCTAAATAAGATTTTGACCAAGATTTTTGGTAGCGCTAACGAAAGGCGCATAAAGCAAACTAGACCAATCGTTGAAAAAATCAATGAACTAGAGGCTAAGGTAAAACCCTTATCTGACGAAGAACTAAAAGCCCAAACCGTCAAACTTAAGGAACAATTAGAAAAAGGGGCAACTCTAGATGACGTATTACCAGAGGCTTTTGCAACTGTAAGAGAAGCATCTCGTCGTGTTACAGGAATGCGTCACTTTGATGTTCAACTTATAGGTGGAATGATTCTACACAGCGGATGTATTTCAGAAATGCGTACAGGTGAAGGAAAAACCCTAGTAGCAACTTTACCTGCTTATCTTAATGCCCTTGAAGGCAAAGGTGTTCATATCGTCACAGTAAATGACTACTTAGCAAAACGTGACTCTGAATGGATGGGGAAAATTTATCGTTTCTTAGGCTTAAAAGTTGGCTGTATACAACATGATATGGACGATCTACAACGCCAAGCTGCCTATCAATCAGATATTACTTATGGAACAAATAATGAGTTTGGTTTTGACTATTTACGTGACAATATGAAATATGATCTAGCTCAATGTGTTCAAAGAGGTCATAATTTTGCAATTGTTGACGAAGTTGACTCAATCCTAATTGATGAAGCTCGTACTCCACTTATCATCTCTGGTGCAGCAGAAGATTCCACAGAAAAATATAAACTTGCTAATACTATAATTCCTCAACTAACAAAAGAGGAAGACTATCAAGTTGATGAAAAAGCCCATACAGCTTCTCTTACTGAAGCAGGTGTAGACAAGGTAGAAGCATTACTTAAGTGTGACAACCTGTTTGATTTAGAAAATATTGAACTACTTCACTGTGTCAATCAAGCATTAAGAGCACATACACTTTACTTTAGAGATAAAAACTACATTGTAAAAGATGACCAAGTAATTATTGTAGATGAGTTTACAGGCCGCACAATGCCAGGTCGTCGTTGGTCTGAAGGACTACATCAAGCTGTTGAAGCTAAAGAAGGTGTAAGAGTAGAAAAAGAAAATCAAACTTTAGCTACCATCACCTTACAAAATTACTTCCGTATGTACAAAAAACTCTCAGGAATGACTGGTACGGCTGAAACAGAAGCTGCTGAATTTGCTAAGATTTATAATCTAGATGTAGTTATTATCCCTACACATAGAGCTATGATTCGTAAGGACTCTTCTGACGTAGTATTTAGAACAGCAGAAGAAAAATGGGAAGCTGTAGTAGAAGAAATTAAGGAAATACACCAGAAAGGTCAGCCAGTTCTAGTAGGTACAGTTTCTGTGCACAGTTCAGAAAATCTTTCTAAACACTTAAAGAAAACAGGTATTCCTCATAATGTATTAAACGCTAAACCAGAAAACGTTGCTCGTGAAGCAGATATTGTGGCACAAGCAGGCCGTAAAGGGGCTGTAACCATTGCTACTAATATGGCTGGTCGTGGTACAGATATTTTACTTGGTGGAAATCCTGAAGCTTTAGCTAAAGAATTTTTAAAGAAAATGGAAGTCAACCCTGATTTAGCAACTCCAGAACAATTCAAAGAGCAATTTGAAAAAGCTAAAGTCATTACAGATGCAGAACATGTTGAAGTAGTAAACCTAGGCGGATTACATATCATTGGTACAGAACGCCATGAATCTCGACGTATTGATAATCAATTACGTGGTCGTGCTGGTCGTCAAGGTGATCCAGGTTCTTCAAGATTTTATCTCTCATTAGAAGACGACTTAATGCGTATCTTTGGCGGAGATAAGATTAAGGATTTCATGTTACGTATTGGTATGGAAAAAGGTGTTGCAATCGAAAGCGGTATTGTAACTAAACGTATTGAAAGCGCACAAAAATCAGTTGAAGCTCATAACTTCTCAATTCGTAAACACTTACTTGAGTATGATGACGTTATGAATAAGCAGCGCGAGACTATTTATAGTTTAAGGCGCGAACTACTTGAGAAACAAAATAATCGCAAATTTATAGATATTGCTGAAGATTTCTTTAGCGATACTGTTGACGATTTAATACCAGCAGATGGTGGTTTAGAAGACTGGAAATACAGTGATTTAAAAATACGAATAAAAGAGCTATTTGATTTTGACATTAGTGAAGTAGAAGGACGTAAGATAGAAGACTTAACTAATTATGAAATCAAGCAAAAAGCTTGGCCGATTCTTAAAGAGAAATACTTAGAGAAAGAAACAACTGCCACTCCAGATTTCTTACGTCATTATGAAAGAATGATTATGCTAGAAGTTATTGATCAACAATGGAAAGATCATTTACTTAATGTTGATCACTTAAAGCAAGGTATTGGTTTAGTTGGTTATGGACAAAAAGATCCTCTAGTAGAATACAAGAGAGTAACCAAGCGGCTTTTTGATGGGTTGATAGAAAAAATTGATGAAGAAACTATTAAGATTCTCTTCCGTCTGAAGTTTGTTCGTGAAGAAGCAAAAGCTGAAGATGATGAAGAAGAACCAATTGAAGTAGCTGCTACAGCTGCACCTAAGGCTGCTGCTGCCAAAGCACCTGTAATGTCTCAATCCTTTACACTTCCATCATCGACAGGACGTAGAAAAGGACAAAGCATGACCAATATCACCTTTAGTAAAGCTAATGCTCCTTCCATTACAGGAGAAGCAGAAGCAGAGGATGATAAGCCTAAAACTGTAGTTAATACTGATCCTAAAGTAGGACGCAATGATCTTTGTAGTTGTGGATCAGGTAAGAAATATAAGAAGTGTCACGGTGCTTAATATTTAGTTTCTAAAAATAAAGTGTAGCCATAAAAGACTTTTGTGGCTACACTTTGCATTCTTAATCTTTATCAAAACGAGTGAGCTTAACTTATGTCTAATCCTATACTTAATGCTATTAAAGCTGGAACTGCGCCAAAACCTGCTCGTCTAGCCGCAGCACGCGGTATGCTGCCTCTTTCTCAAGAAGAAATTATTCTAGCGTTACTCTATCTATATCAAGATCCTGAAGAAGATGTACGTACAACTTGTCAAACCACCTTAAATAGCTATGAACCAGCTACCATGCTACCTATAGCACAAAATGTTAATGCTCCAATAGAAGTTCTTAACTTTTTAGCAGGATGGCCTAAGTCTGACTTTAAAATCCTAGAAGCACTTATCTTAAATAAAACTACCTCAAATGAAGCTATAGAATATATTGCAGGAAGAAATAGTAACGCTTCTTTACTTGAAGCAATTACTATTAACCAACAACGTTTAATTCAACATCCTGCAATTATTGAAGCTATTTTAGCCAACCCTTATAAAAGCCCTGAAGCAGAACGTCGTGCTCGCGAAATAAAATTAGAGTTCTTTGAAAAGGAACTTGGTGCTGCTCGTGTTGCAGAAGAACAAAAAGCTCGCGCTCGCTTGTCTAAAGTAATTGGGGCAGAAATTTCAGAAGAAGAATTTCAAAATGTGGTAGCACAATTTGAAAAAGACATGGGTATAAAGGTTGAAGAGCATAACCCTGTTAACTTTGATCCTGAAGCTGAATTAAGGCGTTTATTATCTGAAGCCAGAGAAGATGGAGAAGAAGTTCCACATCATGAGGATCATGAAAAACTTTCTATATATCAAGAGCTTGCAAAAATGTCTCCTAAAGAGCGTATATTTGCAGCAGCTAAAGGAGGTAGAGAAATTCGTGGAATTTTAATTCGAGATGCTAATAAAATGGTGTCTTCTGCTGTAGTTAAAAACCCTAAGATTACGGATCAAGAAGTAGAGAAATTTGCTAAACTTAAAGGACTTAGTGAAGAAGCTTTACGCTTGATGTGTATGAATAGAGTCTGGACAAGTAACTACACAATTGTACATAATCTAACCACTAATCCACGAACTCCTTTAACTTTTTCAATGACATTTATTAACCGATTACAATTAAAAGATTTAAAATCATTAACCAAAGATAAAGGTGTTCCAGAAGTAATACGTAATATGGCAAAACGCCTTATAACTCAAAGACAACAAAACAATTAAGTCCCAGCCAGTTGGGACTTTATCTATTAATTGGAAATTGTATTTGGGCAATTTTTTCAGCCATATCGTGACTAGGACAAAAAGCTACTTCTGCGGCAGCAATTCGACTTACACGAATATTTATAGATCTTACCTTACCTTGAGATAAACCATCTACATAAGCAATTATTGGTCGTTTACTAGTATCTAGATTACGTATTTCCACTTCACTCTCATAGGAAAGCAGTACTGATTTCCAATTTGGTGGATTCATAACATTAGAGCCAACTAGAAGTAATGCAGGAGTGTCAGCTAACAATGGCATTGCTCCCATTGCTCTAGCATAAGCAGTTGAACCAGCAGCAGTTGCAACTAAAGCTCCATCTGCTATTAGTTTAGCCAATTTTATTTCTCCATTAAGCTTAATTTCTAACCAAGCAGTTTGACTAGTGGCACGTTCTACCCAAGTGTCATTGAAGGCCAAAGCTCTTTGTTTTTGCCCTGTGGAATCTTGAGTCTCCACATAAAGTAAAGGCAATTGCCTTAGAAGCAAATCTTTAGGAGGAAAATTACTTGGCAAAAATTCTTCAGGATCATTCAGTAGAAAGCCTAAATGTCCTGCATTAAGCCCTAGAAATGGTAGCCTTAAACGCCAATGTTGACGAATAGCGTGCAACATTGTTCCATCACCACCTATAACTAAAATGCAATTAGGTTCGGTTTGATTTTCAAACTTTCTAAAGGATTTGGCAAAGTCTACAGCTTTTTTATTTCTTTCATCTGAAACAATTAAGAGCTTAGGTTCTGTTAAGCTATACTTAGTCATACGATTAGGTATTCTACCGCGATACAAACCATAACGTTTTATATATTCACCCACTTCAGGAGTAACTAAAGGGGAAATAATTTTATGTCTAAATATTTCTTCCCTAATTTTGTCACTAGAGCCATTAAAACTAAGTTCAAGGAGTTTATGTTTTGGTGGAAGATCTGCTGGATTATAATCAACACCCTGACGGGTAATAACAGCAAAATTAAAAGTATCCCAAACCTGTTTGCCATTTTCCCAAGAAAGTTGAATAGGGGATTTCCCTTGGCTTCCGCCATGAATCCATTCTATACCTACTACATGCCAAATCTCGCCTTCACAAGCAAAGCGTTCTTGTAAAAGGTGAGTACGAGTAAAGGTAGCATTTTCTAAATCAAAGAGTTCAACATTAACATTTTTTAACCCTTTAAAAGTTAAATCCACCATAGTTGCCCGATGTATAGGGTCAACATCATTAGTAGTAGCTTTATCAGGTCGCGGCCCACAGGGAACTATTATAACTTTCTGAAAATGTTTTGCTAATTCTTTAGCAATATAACAATGATGAATGCCTGGAGGATCAAAGCTACCACCAAAAATTGCAACATTTTTTCTCATACTTAATTAATCCTTACAAGAATTTTGCCTCTTGCCTTATATGCCTTATAATTCTTACTTTAAAGCCAAGATAAACCTTAAGCTTAACTTAAGTTAATATAAAAAATCTCCTTTTAATTCCAGATTTTTACTATAGTATTTTCTAAAGAGCTTAATTGTTTTTTATTACAACCTAGCTTGAATATACTTTTTAAGTCTCGACGTAATCATAACAAAAAATTATAATTATTTTGTCAATTTACAAATTAGTCTTTTGGCTTAATTGTGGGATGGAGTAAAGGCTGTTGAGTAACCAAATTTTGATACGTAAAAAAACCCCTCCCACCCGTTGTGAAATTTGTCATCTTTCTGATCAATTTGATCCAAACACAGAAGTTTGCCAACGTTGTTCTGGAATAGCTTTGCCAATTAATAACAATAGTTATACTCCTCAAACTACTCAAGGAGCAACTAATGTAAGTTCGGTGCAAAATATTTTTGCTAAAGTTCTGATTTATACATTTCTAGTAATGCTAGGTTCTTTATCTTTAACAATAATAGCAGGAGTGTTTCAAATACTTTCTTTGGCCGTTGTTTTTGGGTTGTTATCTTTCTTCTCAGGATTGGTCTTTGCGTTATCATTGGGAGTCTTCACGCTATATATGGTTGGAACAGTACTTGCGTCCGCTCTACAAAGTATTTATTATAGTTTGCGAGCTAGATTATAAATACAAATATAAAATTTTATTAATTATTCTAAATATAAAAAATCTCGGAGAAGCACATGAAAGGCCGATCCTTAATTACATCAATTTCTGCTATTAGTGATCCTGGTATAGTTCGTACTAATAATGAAGATTCTTTTTTACTTACAGATCTTAAAAAAGGCAAAAGTTTAGCTGATACTTGCCAAATAGAAAAAGTCATTGGGGATAATTCATTATTATTGGTTGTTTCTGATGGTGTTGGAGGTTCTCAATTAGGAGAACTTGCTAGCGAACTATCTGTTTTATCAATAAAAGATGCTTTAATGTCAATGAGTCATAATATTGATGTTTCTGACCGCTTAACTGCTGCTGTAGAGCAAGCAAATCATATTGTCTGGTCAGAAAATGTTAAAGATCCTAAACAACAATGGATGAAAGCTACTGTTACAGCTGCTGTAATAGAACAAGACAAAGCCTATATAGCTACTGTAGGTGATTCACGTGCCTATATTATTCGTGGCAACAGAATTAAACAACTTACCACAGATCAAACCTTGGCTGGAGTCTTAGTATCCAAAGGTGTTGTAAGCCCCAATGAAGTTCATAAACACGCCCGCAATAACGTTATTTTACAAGCTATTGGAAATGCTCAGTCTATTCAAGTTGCTATTTCAACCATAAACCTAGAACAAGGCGACTACTTGCTAATGTGTAGCGATGGTTTATCCAATAAACTTTCTGCACAAGAATTAATGAGTTATACAACTAATTATTCCATCGATGTAGCTGTTACTCATATGGTAAATCTAGCTAAGCAACGTGGAGGAGAAGATAATATCACTGTTGTTTTAGCTAAATTTGAAGGTGATGCCTTAACTACTAGAAAAGAAAGAGAACAACTAACAACTGAGGTTCGTCATTTAAGCACATTTGACCCCTATGCAGAAGATGACCAAATGCCTCGTAAAAGGCTTGAACTCTTAGGAAATGCTAATGTTTTAACTAGAGAAGTAAGTACTCGTTATCCCATAGAAATACGTGGGGTAAATACAGTTTCTGGAACTTTTCTAGAAAACTCTGAAACTCTTCAACTTGGCAAAATGGATGCTTCTTTCTTGCTTGGAAACCAAGTGGATATTGATGACCTACTACATATTTCTTTACCAATGCCAAAAGAGTTTAGACTATATGATTTTGATGAGCCTATGTATAAAATATACGTCCAAGTACGTAAAATAAGCCCTCAAGCAGGTGGTAAGGCTCTAATTAGAGTAGCATTTATCTCCAAAAATAATCCTGAAGGTAGCTTCTAAAAAGCTTTGGCCGTTTATGCTTAAGCTTAAACATAAACGGCCAAGACTTAAAAACCTACAACAATATTTTATTGCTTTATTTGCTTAAGTTTAGCTAGTTCGTCTTTAACCACTTGAGCATAAGGATTGTCTTTATCTTTATTTTCTTTTAAGAAAGCCTCTAATTGTTGAATAGCTTCTGTTACTTGTGCATTGCGCTTATAAAGTTCTGCCAAATAAAGTCTAGAAAGTGGAATTTTTTGTGCTGCCATCTTTGCAGTAGTCTCAAACTCTATTTGAGCTTGTGTAAAATCATTAAGTTGAAAAGATGCTATTCCTAACTCATAATGGGAAAGTGGATTGTTAAAATCTAGCTCAACTGCCTTTGCTAAATGGTCTCTTGCATCATTATACTTTTTCTTCTCATTAAGTATAATACCCATATTCAAATGACTTAATGAAGAATTATTGTCTATTTTAAGAGCAGATTCCAGTTGAGTAGCAGCTTCATCAAAACGAGCAAGTTTTATATATTCAACAGCTAGATTGTTAATAGCGTCTAAGTAAGTAGGGTGGTATTTAATAGCTTCTTGGAAAGCTTTTATTGCATCTTCAGACTTGCCTTGAGAAGATTTATTAATTCCCTTTTCAAAAGCTTTTATCGCATCTTTAGGAACTTCTGGTTTTCCTGCTTTAGCTGTACCGGGCACAGCTAAAGTACCTGGAGCAACTGTTTCTCCAGCCATTTTTATCTTTGGTCTCATTAATACATTAATTTGTTTGATTAAGGAAAAAGCACCCCTTAAAGAAAAGCGTTCTGTATAGTTTTCTAGAACTTTCTCATTATCTGCTGTAACTGTAACAATATACTCTCCATTTCCTACTTGGCTAAATTCAGTACGTGTTTCTCTAATTAAGCTTCTTGTGGAAAGAGGTGAACCTGTACGCTCAGAATCTAGCTTTACTTCAATTACTTGAGGGTAAGAAATAGTATTCGGTAGGATTACGTTTACAATTACCCTATGAAAAACAACCCGTTGCTGAGCTTGTGTTGGAACAACAAAAAAGACTAAAGCTAGAAATAATCCTAAAGAAAAAGTTAATATGGCTTTCATAAAAATAGCTCCTAAACCTTTTAGTGGCTTATGTAAATATTTTGTTTTAGGGTGTTTAGTTTTTTGAGCTTGTTTTTTGTTTTGAACTTACGACACAAACAAAACTTACTTTGTTTATCCTTTAATTATAAACCAAATTCTTTAATTAAGCGAGTAGTAGCACTTTGCTTTTTGTCAAATCTATAAAGTTAAAGAAAGCTTGTATTAACTTGTTATTGGTTGGATTATTCTGGTGTAGAAAAGTGATCTAGCGTGTCGCCAGAACTTATATGAGCTTCACCTAATTCTTCAGCAAATTTTACAACGGAATCCTGCCTATCAACTGCCTTTTTAGATAATGCTTTTAAAATTACATTTTCTACTTCTTCAGAAATAGAGCTATTAATTAATCTTAAAGGAGGAACAGGTTGCTTTATATGTTTTTGGAGTATTTCTGTTGCAGTTTGTCCATTAAAAGGAACTCGCCCAGTAAGCAAGCGATAAACTAAAATCCCTAAACTATAAACATCTGAACGAGCATCTAAGGCGTGTCCCATATAACGCTCAGGAGAAAGATATTCTGGAGTGCCTACAATAAAACCTTGTTGAGTTAAAGGATTACTATCATCATTTAGTACTTTTACTATTCCAAAGTCTATTAATTTTACAACTTCTGTTGAATCTTCCAATTTATGCAAAACAATATTACTTGGTTTAAGATCTCTATGCAAAATGCCCTTTTGATGAGCAAGATTTAATGCATTACATACAGGAGTAATTATTTCTAAAACACGAGTTACACTTAAAACTCGCCCCCGCTTGATATAGTTAGAAAGTGTTATTCCATTTAATAGTTCTAATACTAAATAAGGTTGTCCCGTTATAGTTTCATCGTAATCAAAAATACTGACAACATTGGGATGTTTAACAGCAGCTGTAGTATAAGCTTCTAACTGAAAGCGTCTTTTTTTAAGCTCATCTTGGGCTAATTCTGGATGAAGTAGCTTAATAGCCACCATATCTCCAAGGTGTAGTCGCTCTGCGGCAAACACATAAGCCATTCCACCATCCCCAATTTGGCGAGTTATTTTATATTTGCGTTCTAGGATAAAACCTAGCAACTGGTCTGCTGTGTACATAAAATTTCCTTTAATCGGCGCAATGATAAACAATAGCAATAGGGCTGTCTAGCAAAATCCCAAAATCAAAGAAAAATTTACCGGTTGGAATATTAAAATATTTTACAGGGAATTTTAGGGACTTATTGGTTTTGCTAGCTTGAAAAATTTACCAGAGTAGGGAAAAATGAGGCGTTTTATCTCATTAACTTAAAGGAATAATTATGGCTAAAAAAGGTTTTCTTAGCGAAGAAATGTTTGAAGCAATGGGAGATTACCCATTAGAATATCGTGTTTGTCACTTATTACTATGGTTTTGTGCTTCTGATGGAGACCTTTCTGAGGAAGAAATCACAGGAATTGCTGCTTATGTTCAAGGGGTAATAGAAGGCTTAGAAGTAGACACAGACTTAGAAGAGTTATTAACAGAATGTATTGAAGATATAGCAGAAGATCCTAATACTGAACTATTAGAAGAAACTATTAGAATATTTGCTGATTTCTTCCCTGATGAAAAACTAGAAGAACTAGTTGATGCTATTGAAGAAATTGTATCTTTAGATGATCTTTCAGATGATGAAGCTGAATTCTTATCACACTTAAAAGATGACTGGGGAATTGAAACCAAAGCTAAAAAGAAAGATCCTAGTAAAAAGCCTGTTGTAAAGAAAAAGAAAAAAAATTAAAAGTACCCTTCTTAAAAGTTCTCCTTAAAGGTTCTCCTTAAAAATGCACCCAAATACAGAAATCTGTCGGGTGCGTTTTTATTTCTCCCTCAATTTGTACTCTGATCAGAGCTTGCACTTATTTTTTATAAACCCCAGGTTGCGCTCGTTTTTTTAGCCCCAGGTTTTAGCAAGCCACAGGCTTGCGCAACCTGGGGTTTGTAAAAAATGAGCGCAACCTGGGGTTTATAAAAAACGAGCGCAACCTGGGGTTAAAAAAACGAGTGTAACCTGGGGAAATATGAGTTGAATAGACTCGCTCAACTAATATGAATTAAATATATACTAGCTCCAGAACACAACCTAGTGGCTAATATGAAGTTGATTTTTATGTCTGCTGATAATAGTTGACCCATCAAATAGCTGTGCTATCCTGTGAAACTTCGCAGTTATAACTATTTACCTAAAGTTAAAAACTAAAATAGGAATGTTTTATGGCTCATATTATCCCCTATAAAGGAAAAATGCCTAAAATTGATCCAACTGTATTTATAGCCCCAACTGCTGTTGTAATTGGGGATGTAGAGATTGGTGAAAATAGTAGTGTTTGGTTTAATGCTGTTATTCGTGGTGATGTTTATTATATCCGTATAGGAAATAATACTAACATTCAAGACGGATCTGTAATACATGTGACTACAGATACTTACGCTACTATAATTGGTAATTCTGTGATCATGGGACACAATGTAGTTGCACATGGTTGTACAATCAAAGATAAAGCTCTTATTGGAATGGGAGCAATTCTTTTAGATAATTGCGAAATAGGCGAACAAGCTTTAGTTGCGGCAGGAAGCCTTGTTCCTATGGGAATGAAAGTTCCTCCACGAACTTTAGTTGCTGGAATGCCAGCTAAAGTTAAACGTGAGCTTACTCCAGAAGAATTGGCTCGGATAGAAGAAAATTGGCAACATTATGTGGATCTTAAAAATGATTATTTGGAGATGAATTTATAATGGGCAAACAAGTTAAAACAGTAAAACACACTAGAGATATTTTACCAAGAGATTTTACTACTGACACTTCTGCTCATTCACATAAATTTCAGTATGTAGAAAAAGTTGCAAGAGAAGCCTTTCGTCTTTATGGGTTTCAAGAAATTCGTACTCCTATTTTTGAATATACAGAATTATTTGCTCGTGGAGTTGGTGAGGAAACAGATATTGTTTCTAAAGAAATGTACACTTGGCGAGATTTAGGAGCAAATAACACCCCTGGAGCAGGTGATAGTTTAACTTTGCGCCCAGAAAATACAGCTCCTGTAATTCGTGCTTATATTCAACACCAAATGTGGGTTCAAAGTGAATTAGTAAAACTTTTTTATGTTGGGCCACAATTTCGCCGTGAACACGGTCGCAAAGGGCGTTTCCGCCAGTTTTACCAAATTGGAGTAGAAATAATTGGCAAGAGTGACAACCCAGCAATCGAAGCAGAAGTAATTGAAATGCTTCAATGGATTTTAACAGAGCTTAAAATCCCAAATACTAGCTTGCTTGTAAACTCTGTTGGTTGTCCAAAATGCCGTCCTGAATTTAATGAAATGCTCAAAAGAGAAATTGCACCTAAACTTGAGCAAATGTGTGGAGATTGCAATCATCGTTATCAGACCAACATTTTAAGAGTTTTAGATTGTAAGAGAGATATGGAAATAGTTAAGCAACTTCCATCAATACAAGATTTGCTTTGTGTAGAATGTAGAGAGCATTTTGCTAAGTTTTTAGCACATTTAGATGCTCGCAAACTTTCTTACACTGTTGATCCACAACTAGTTAGAGGTTTAGACTATTATACTCGAACAGCATTTGAGATAGTGACTACTAGTGAAAATCTTGGTTCTCAAAATGCTCTTCTAGGTGGTGGGCGTTATGATGGGTTGTCAGAAACCCTTGGAGGGCCACCAACTAAAGGTTTTGGGTTTGCTTTGGGTTTAGATCGTTTTGTAATCTCTTTACCTGAAGATGTTCCAGATCCTAGTATTCCTACTGCTTTTATTGCACACTTAGGAGAAAAAGCCTTTGAATATGCTTTGCTATTAGCTCATCGCCTACGCCAAGCTGGAGTAAGTTGTGCAATGGACTTTGAGCAACGCAATTTAAAAAATTCTATGAAGCTGGCAGATCGCTCAAAAGCTCGCTATAGTATAATCATTGGCGAAGAAGAACTTAATAAAGGTAAACTAGTTTTAAGAGATATGCTTAATCGTGAGCAAAAAGAACTTACAGAGACAGAGTTAGTAGATTTCTTAAAACAAAGCTAAATGAAATTTTTACAGTTAGCCTAAAGATAAAGAGCGGTTGGCCTTTTTACTTTTGGTTACTAGTATTACATTAATTCAAATCAATTAGGTACTTTATGTTAGATAATTTAGGAAGCATAAAAAGAACACACCGAGCAGGTGAATTAAGAATAGAACATGTAGATCAAGAAGTAGTATTAATGGGCTGGGTTAATGCTAGACGAGATTTTGGCCCATTAACTTTTATAGATATAAGAGATCGTGAAGGCGTTACTCAAGTTGTTTTCAATGAAGAACTTTTTTCCGAAGCTCATGCTAAAGCTAAACGCTTACGTAGCGAATATGTTTTTGGTGTACGTGGCAAAGTAGTTAAAAGAACAGATGAAACAATTAACCCTAATATTGGCACTGGTCAAGTAGAAGTAGTTGGTGAGGAAGTTTGGCTATTTAATGAAGCTAAAACTCCACCTTTTGAGATTAATTCTCCAAATATTCCATCTGAAGATACCCGTTTAGAGTATCGCTACATTGATTTAAGACGCCAAAAAATGCAAGACAACTTGCGCTTGCGCCATAGAATTACTACTACCGCTCGTAACTATTTAGATAAAACAGGTTTCTTTGAAATAGAAACTCCTATTTTAACTAAATCAACTCCTGAAGGAGCAAGGGACTATTTAGTTCCTAGCCGCTTAACTGCTGGTGAATTTTATGCTCTACCTCAATCACCTCAGCTATTTAAGCAAATTTTGATGATCTCTGGTTTTGACCGCTACTATCAAATAGCTCGTTGTTTTCGTGATGAAGATTTACGTGCAGATCGCCAACCAGAATTTACTCAAATAGATTTAGAAATGTCTTTTGTTCAACCAGAAGATGTTTTTAATATAATTGAGCCAATGATAGTAGAAATCTTTGCATTACAAGGTATTGAAGTATCCACACCTTTCCCACGCTTAGATTACAAGCAAGCAATGTCTCGTTTTGGCTCAGATAAGCCTGACACCCGTTTTGGAATGGAGTTTATTGATTTTGCAGCTCCAGTTAGTGAAAGTGGATTTGCTCCATTTTTACAAATATTAGAAAAAGGTGGTTGGATAAAAGGAATTGTCTTAAGCGGTGGGGCTAAATATGGCCGCAATCAAATAGACAACCTAACTGCTTTTGTTCGTGAAAAATATAAAGCTCCTGGACTTGCTTGGATCAAACTTAGTGAAAGTGGAGAAGTTACATCTTCATTGCTTAAGAACTTTGGAGAAGAGCGAGTTCGTGCAATGGCTTCTCATGCAGGAGCTAAAAATGGAGATTTGGTTTGTATTATTGCTGGCACAATGGATTTAGTGGCAGCAGCCTTAGGTGGACTTCGCTTAGAATTAGCAAAACGTGAAAATCTAATTGATAACTCAAAATGGAATTTATTATGGGTAACCAACTTCCCAATGTTTGAATTCCATCCAGAAGATAAACGCTGGTATGCAATGCACCATCCTTTTACTTCCCCACGTGAAGAAGATTTACATAAATTAAAGGAAGAAAATAGTGCTATTGGAAGCGTTTTAGCCAAAGCCTACGATTTAGTACTTAATGGTACTGAACTAGGTGGAGGTTCTATTCGTATTCATCGTCCAGATGTACAAAAAGATATTTTCCGAATTTTAGGTTTTTCTGATGAAGAAGCTCGTCGTCGTTTTGGATTTTTCCTAGATGCTTTAGCTTATGGAACTCCTCCACATGGAGGTATTGCTTTAGGTTTAGATCGACTAGTAGCATTACTAGCAGGAGAAAGCTCAATTCGTGAAGTAATAGCATTTCCAAAGACAGCTAGTGCTTCTTGTTTAATGACAAAATCCCCAAGTGATGTTTCCTCAGAACAATTAAAAGAGCTACATATTAAGATTGCTGAGTAACTAAACTTGCTTAAGACATTAACTTTGACTACCTGGCAAATTTTTGCCGGGTAGTTTATAACCCTTTACTTGCACCTTTTTAAATTTTGCTCTAAAATCAACAATCACTCTAAGTGCAGTTAAAGCATCAAATAATCCGCAATTTATAAATTTATAAGCTAAATACAAATTTTGAGGAACATTGCTATGACTATCAAACAGCGATTGCCGATTATTATTCTAGCAACAATAGCTATATTTGCTTTGGTTGGAAACGGATGTGCTACTAAAAAGTATGTTCGCCAAACAGTAAATGAGCGTGTTACCCCGCTAGAAGGCCGTACTCAAGAACTTGAAGAAACTGTACGGCGCAATACCGGAGATATTAAATCCTTAGACGAACGCTTAACTAAAGAAATTGCTGGCGTTGATGCTAAGGCAGACAAAGCACAACAAACTGCTGATGCAGCTAATCAACAAGCTCTTGTAGCTAAAAATGCAGCAGATGCAGCAGCCAATCGTGCAGAACAAGTAAATCGTAACGTAGAAGATTTACGTACCAATTTAGATAAGTACACTCTCTTAAAGACTGTATCTGTTAAGTTTAAAACTGGTAGCTCAATACTTAACGATGAATCTAAAGCAGAATTAGATGGTATTGCTTTAGAAGCTAAAAATCATCAAGGCTATATTCTTGAGATTCAAGGCTTTACAGATTCTAGAGGTAGTGCATCGCTTAATGATGCTCTAAGCGATGAACGTGCAGAAGCAGTTAAACGTTACTTAGCTAAACAACATGAAATACCTACTTACAAGATGTCTATTGTTGGTTTAGGCAAGTTGCAAGAACAACCAGGCGCTTCTAAGAAAGAACAAAGAGCAGAAAATCGCCGTGTAGATGTGCGCTTACTTATTAACAATGCTGTTACTCCTAACAATCTAAAAAGCGCTCCAAACTAAAAACATCTAAAAGTTCCTTAAGCTTTAGCACGAAGTACTAATTTACTTCGTGCTAGGCTTTTGTATTTTCTCTATTAACCCCTCATAAAATACCTAATGTATAAACTCTAAATAATTTCTTAGACAACTTTCTATTTTACAATCAATTATCTATTTTAAACTTTATTTTCTTAAATTTTACCAGCCAAAAACTGACTCTACAGTCAGTTTTTCATAATTTCGGATTTTTACTAATCCCACAAATAAATGATAAATAAACTCCTTATAGGAAATAAATAAATTACCAGAAAGTCAAATAAAAAATCTTGAAATTTATTATTTCCAGTAGTAGTATGAGTGAAGCTTCATTCTTTTTATAATTAAATTATTGTTTTCTAAATTTAATTAAGCTTTGAGGACTGTCAATGAACAACAGACCTTCGTTAAATAAACCTATTTCTCAAGTCAACCGACCTTCGTTAAATAAACCTTTAACAGAAGTGATTGCGGCTGGCCCTACTCCTGATAAATATGAGTCTATTTTGCTGGCAGCAATTCGAGTTTTTGCTCGTAATGGATTTTTTAATTCTAAAGTAGCTGATGTTGCAAAGGATGCTGGGGTGGCTGACGGTACAGTATATCTTTATTTCAAAAATAAAGAAGATCTATTGATTTCCATTTTTAATTATACAATTGATGAAGCTATTGAAACTGCTCGCAAAGAATTACATATAGTAGATAATCCAGGAGAAAAAATCCGTAAGCTTGCTAGATTACATTTAAGTCTTATGGGTAGAGATGAAAACTTAGCAAAAGTTTTCCAAGTAGAACTACGCCAATTAAAATTTATGGAGCAGTTTTCTACTAGTAAATTAAGCGTTTATTTTGAATTTATTCGTACGGCGATCGAAGAAGGACAACAAACAGGTCTTTTCCGTACAGCTATTAACCCACAAATTGCGGCAAAAGTTCTTTATGGCGCATTAGATGAGATGGTAACTAATTGGATTTTAAGCAGAAAAGAATATAATCTATCTGATATGGCAGATCCTGTTGTTGACATCTTCCTAAATGGAGTAAAAAAATGAGTGCAACCGCAATGCGTGAAATAAAAACTTTTCCTGGAAAGCCTTCTACTTTAATCCAAGTACTACATCATGCTTTAGAAAAACATGGCAAAAAAGCAGGTTTTTACTATAAACAAAGTGGTAAATGGGTAAGTATAAATTATGCTGATTTAGCACAACGTGCCCGTTATACAGCTCTTGGCCTAAATAAATTAGGAATAACTCATGGTGATCGTATTTCTATAATGGCAGAAAGTTCTGTTAATTGGGTTGTTGCTGACTTTGGAGCTCTGGCTTCTGGAGCAGCTGATGTTCCTATTTATCCTACTCTTACAGCAAAACAAGCTGAATATATTATTAAAGACAGCGGCTCACAAATAGTATTTGTATCTAATGAATCACAATTAAAGAAAATTCTAGAAGTAACAGATGCATTACCCCAAGTTAAAAAGATTGTGATTTTTGATGATTATAAAGCTGATCTAGTTAAAAAAGCTGATCTAGTAATCAAACTTAAAGATTTAGAAGCAATGGGGCAAACCCTTGATAAAGAACAACCAGATCTTTACAACCAATTAACAAGCAAAATCCAAGCTAAAGATCTTGCAACATTGATCTATACCTCTGGTACAACTGGTGAACCTAAAGGGGTTATGTTAACACATTGGAACTTGACGTTTAATGTTGTTAACACTGCTGAAGAAAGCCCAGATTTTTCTTATGATGATTGCTCTTTGTCTTTCTTGCCTTTCTCACACGTGTTTGAGCGTGCAGTCGTCTACACTCTAGTCTATATGGGCATTCCTATGTATCTTTCAGAAAGTATTGAAGCTGTAGGAGCGAACTTGGTAGATGTAAAACCTACCATTATGACTAGTGTGCCTCGTATGTTTGAAAAAATTATGGCAAAGATTACCGAACAAGGTATGACTGCCGGATTTCCTAAAGCTAACATTGTACGTTGGGCAGTTGATATTGGCCGCCAATGGGCAAGAATGAATCACAAAGGTGAATCCATTCCTTTTTTATTAGACTTACAATACAAACTAGCTAAAGTCCTCTTCTATGACAAGCTCTATAATGAAAAAATGGGCGGTCGTGTAAGACTCTTCCTCTCTGGTGGTGCTCCTCTAGCTGATGATATTGCTTATTTCTTCTTAGCTATGGGTATTCCTATACTACAAGGTTACGGCCTAAGTGAAACCTCCCCAGTATTAACCATTAATACAACTACAGCTAATCGAGTAGGAAGCGTTGGTAAGGTAGTTAAAAATGTAGAAGTTAAGCTTGCAGAAGATGGAGAAATATTAGCACGTGGGCCAAATATCCTACAAGGTTACTACAATAAACCTACAGAAACAGCTAACGCCTTTGATGGTGAATGGTTTAAGACTGGAGATATTGGTAAGTTTGACAAAGATGGTTTCCTTTATATAACTGATCGTAAAAAAGAACTACTTAAAACAAGTGGTGGTAAATACCTTGCTCCTCAGCCAATTGAGAGTGCAATCAAAGGTAGTATGTATGTAGCGCAAGTGATGCTAATTGGAGATAACAAAAAATTCCCCTCTGTCTTAATTGTTCCAAATTGGGAGACAATGGAAAACTATGCTAAATCCAGTGGAATTTCCTTTAGCTCTCGCAAAGAGCTTTGTAACAATAAGCAACTACAAGACATGATGCTTAAGGAAGTTACCCGTTTAACTCCTGATTTGGCTCAATACGAAAAGATCAAGAAAGTGGCGTTGATTGAACATGAGTTCAGCATTGAAAATGGTGAGCTAACTCCAACGCTAAAGGTTAAACGTCGTGTAGTGGAAGAACACTATAAAGACCTTATTGATAAGATGTATGAAGGTGGCAAAGATTAGTATGTGTATTTATTCTTGTTTTAACTGTTGCTGCTTTATTTCATCTTGCAAAATGATGACAAGGATTTAATTTGTTGGGCGCGATTTCGCGCCCAAGTTATTTTTGGAGGCTTGATGACTTATAAGATCGAAAAAGTAGCTGTTTTAGGCGCTGGTGTAATGGGCGCACAAATTGCCGCACATTTTATAAATGCAGGCTATAAAGTGCTATTGCTAGATATTCTCCCTCCCAATCTAGCTGACAGCCCCGCTCCAGCAAAACCAACTAAATCATCTCAGTGGGGATTAAAGGCTTCTGAAGCAGGCCCACGCAATGCTATTGCTGCTGGTGCTGTAGCTAATGCACGTAAGCTAAAACCTGCTCCGTTTTTTGCTCCCGACTTAGCAGATAATTTAATGGTAGGTAATTTTGAAGACGATTTAGAAAAAATTAAAGAAGCTGATTGGATAATTGAAGTCATTATAGAAAGACTTGATATTAAACGTTCACTTTATGAAAAAGTAGATAGATTCCGAAAACCTGGCTCAATAGTTACATCAAATACCTCAGGTATTTCTATTCGTGCTATGGCTGAAGGACGTAGCGAGGATTTCCGTAAGCACTTCCTTTGCACACATTTCTTTAACCCTCCTAGATATATGAAGTTATTAGAAATCATTACAACACCTGACACCTGTCCAAATGTTAGGGATTTTGTTGCTGATTTCTGTGATCGTCGTTTAGGAAAAGGCATTGCCTATGCTAAAGACACACCAAACTTCATTGCTAATCGTATTGGTACATTTGGAATGATGTACTGTATGAAAGTAATGGTTGAAGATGGTTATACTGTGGAAGAAGTAGATAAACTTACTGGCCCAGCCGTAGGTCGTCCTAAGACCGCATCTTTCCGCACAGCAGATCTAGTAGGTTTAGATACTTTTGCAATGGTGGCTACCAACGTTTATTCAAGCGCACTTGATGATGAGCGACGAGATGTATTTAAACTTCCAGAATTTCTTACCAAAATGGTTGAAAACAAGTGGTTAGGAAACAAATCTGGTCAAGGCTTCTACAAAAAAGCTAAAAATGCTGAAACAGGCCAATCAGAAATTCATGCTCTTGACATAACTACGATGGAATATAAACCATCTCAAAAAATCAAATTACCTGCATTAGAAACAGCTAAGTCCATCGAAAACCCCAAACAAAGAATTAAAACCTTAGTTTATGGGGATGATCGTGCTGGCAATTTCCTTTGGAAAACTTTAAGCGAGACTTTAATCTATACTGCTAACCGTATTCCTGAAATTGCTGATGATTTTGTTCAAATTGATAATGCCTTAAAATGGGGTTTTAACTGGGAATTAGGTCTATTTGAAACTTGGGACGCAATTGGTGTAGAAAAATCTGTTGAAAAGATTCGTAGCGAAGGCCGTGCAGTTCCAGCTCTTGTAGAAAAAATGCTTGCTTCTGGCAAAACTTCTTTCTACCAATACAAAAATGGCTATAGCTACTACTATGATATAGAAACTGGTGATTATAAACAAATTGCTGAAAAACCAGGAATTATAATTCTTTCCTCTCTCAAAGATCGCCAAAAACTAATTAAGAAAAATGCAGGTGCATCACTTATTGACCTCGGTGATGGTGTAGCTTGTCTAGAATTCCACTCTAAGATGAATTCCGTTGGTGCTGATACTGTATCAATGATGAATTATGCAGTTAAAGAAGTAACTCAAAACTTTGAAGGTTTAGTAGTTGGCAACCAAGGCGATGTATTTTCTGCTGGTGCAAACTTAATGCTTCTACTACTTTCTGCTCAAGAGCAAGAGTGGGACGACATAGACATAATGATTAGAGGTTTCCAAAATGCCAATATGGCAATGCGTTACTGTGAAAAACCTGTTGTAACAGCACCATTTGGTTTAACTTTAGGCGGCGGCTGCGAAATCAGTATGCACTCAGCTCGCACTCGTGCAGCATCAGAAACTTATATTGGTTTAGTAGAAATTGGCGTAGGTTTAATTCCTGCCGGTGGTGGTACTAAGGAAATGGCTGTACGCGCTACACAGCTAGCAGCAATGGATGCAGAAGCAGATCCATTTAACTATATTCGTCAAGCTTTTGAAACAATTGCAACAGCTAAAGTAGCTACTAGCGCAGTTGAAGCTAAGAAATTAGGCTTACTACGTAGAACTGACCAAATCTCTATGAATAAAGATCGTCTAATTGATGATGCTAAGCAAACAGTATTAGGTCTAGTAAAAGAAGGTTATCAACGTCCACAACCTAGAACTGATATTCCTGCACTAGGTCAAAGCGCTTTAGCCGCCTTAAAACTCGGTGTTCATATGTTGGTTAGTGGTGGCTTTGCTACTGAGTATGAAGGTCACATTGCTCGTAAGATTGCATATATTCTTACTGGTGGTGATTTATCTTACAAGACCTTTGTATCTGAACAACGTTTCTTAGATTTAGAGCGTGAAGCATTCTTAAGCCTTTGCGGTGAGCGCAAGACTCAAGAACGTATTCAAAGCATGCTTAAAACAGGCAAACCATTGAGAAATTAATAGGAGAAAGAAATAAATGAGAGACGCAGTAATTGTCGCACTTGCTAGAACCGCCGTAGGCAAAGCTTACAAAGGCACTTTAGCTAACACTCGGCCAGATGATATGGCTGCTGAAGTAATTAATCATGTTCTCAGTCGCGTGCCTGAATTAGATCCTAAAGAAATAGAAGATGTAGTTTTAGGTTGCGCTATGCCAGAAGCCGAACAAGGAATGAATGTAGCCCGCATTGCTTCACTTCGTGCAGGGCTTCCAATTTCCCTTTCAGCAATGACTATTAACCGTTTCTGTGCTTCCGGTCTTCAATCCGTAGCTCAATCAGCAGAACGTATTTGCATTGGTGGTGCAGATGTTATCTTAGCTGGTGGAACAGAAACAATGTCTATGATTCCTATGGGCGGCCATAAGATTGTTCCTAATCCTTATCTAGTAGACAACTATCCAGATGCTTACCTAGGTATGGGACTTACAGCAGAACGTCTAGCAGTACAATATGAAGTTAGTCGTGAGCAACAAGATGAATTTTCTTATCAAAGCCACCAAAAAGCTATTGCCGCAATTGAAGCAGGCAAGTTCAAAGATGAAATAGCACCAATCAAAGTTAAACAAGACTTCATCAACGCTAAAGGCAAAAAAGAAGTTAAAGAAGTAGTTTTTGATACAGATGAAGGGCCACGTAAAGATACTACTATAGAAGCTTTAGGTAAGTTAAAGCCAGCATTTAAGCTTAGTGGTACTGTTACAGCAGGAAACTCTTCTCAAATGTCTGATGGCGCTGCAATTGTGCTACTTATGTCAGATCAAAAAGCTGCTCGTTTAGGACTTAAGCCTTTAGCTAGATTTGTTTCCTTTGCTACAGGTGGTGTAGAGCCAGAAAATATGGGAATTGGCCCTGTTGTAGCAATACCTAAAGCTCTAAAAATGGCAGGCTTAAAATTAGAAGACATTGATGTAATTGAATTAAATGAAGCTTTTGCAGCTCAAGCCCTTTCTGTAATTAAAGCAGGCGGTCTTGATCCAGCTAAAGTCAATGTCAATGGTGGAGCAGTTGCTCTAGGTCATCCTCTTGGCTGTACAGGTTCAAAACTAATAGCAACAACAGTTTATGAATTAAAACGCCGCGGTGGTCGTTATGGTATGGTAACAATGTGTGTTGGTGGCGGTATGGGTGCTGCTGGCATATTTGAAGCTTTGAACTAAAACAAATAGCAAAAATAGCCCAGAGTTAAAAATATTTAACTCTGGGATTTCAAAAATATATTACATAAATTCAATTCATTTTTCGCATTATCAAGAAAGGAAGTAAATATGTCAACCTCAGTAATGGCAAAAGCAAAAATAGTTAAAGGCGGAAGCTTTTTAACCGAAGAACGTAAACCATCAGAAATTTTCACTCCAGAAGATTTTTCTGAAGAACAACGCGCAATTGCAAAAACTACTCGTGATTTTGTAATGGGCGAAGTTGTACCAAATGCTAATGAAATTGAAAACAAAAATATAGAAGTATTAACTTCACTACTTCGTAAATCAGGTGAATTAGGCTTATTAGCTTTTGATATACCTGAAAAATATGAAGGACTAGGACTAGATAAGGTTTGCTCAATGCTAGTAGCAGAAAACTTAGCTCCTGGTGGTGGCTCTTTTGCTGTTTCTCACGGTGGGCATACTGGTATTGGTACTTGGCCTATTATTTACTTTGGTACAGAAGCTCAAAAGAAACACTATTTACCTAAACTTGCTACAGGTGAACTACTTGCAGCATACGCTTTAACTGAACCTCACTCAGGCTCAGATGCATTAGCAGCTAAAACCAGAGCAGTACTTTCTGAAGATGGCAAACACTACACCCTAAACGGCACAAAGATGTGGATTACCAATGCTGGTTTTGCTGATGTATTTATTACATTTGCTAAAGTTGACGGTGAAAAGTTCTCTGCATTTATCATAGAAAAAACCTTCCCTGGTGTTTCTACAGGCCGTGAAGAACATAAAATGGGTATTCGTGGTTCATCTACACGTACATTAGAGCTTAATGATGCTAAAGTACCAGCAGAGAACCTACTTGGCGAAATTGGAAAAGGACACTTAATCGCATTCAACGTGCTCAATATGGGTCGTTTCAAACTAGGTGCAGGTTGTGTTGGTGGCGCTAAAGCAGCTATGAAAGACGCTATTGCATATGCTAATGAACGTCATCAATTTAACAAACCTATAGCAACTTTTGGTGCAATCAAACAAAAATTAGCTGAAATGGCAATTCGTTGCTATGCAGTTGAAAGTGCTGTTTATCGTACTGCTGGACTTATTGACCAAGCTCTAGAAGGTGTTGATGCTGATGATAACGCTAACATTATGAAAGGTATTGAAGAATACGCTATTGAATGTTCAGCAATGAAAGTCTATGGCACAGAAATGTTAGATTTCGTAGTAGATGAAATGGTTCAAGTTTACGGTGGTTATGGCTATTCTGAAGAATATCCAGCAGAACGCGCTTACCGCGATTCCCGTATTAACAGAATCTTTGAAGGTACAAATGAAATCAACCGTATGTTAATCCCCGGCATGTTGCTTAAGAAAGCAATGAAGGGTGAATTACCAGTAATGGCTGCTGCTAAACAATTGATGGAAGAACTACTCTCCTTCCCATCAATGGATGATGAAGAAGATGGAGTATTAGCAGAAGAGCAAAAATTAGTACGTAATGCTAAGAAAGTAGTTTTAATGGTAGCAGGTTCAGCAGCACAAAAATACATGCAAGCTATTTCTGAACAACAAGAATTGTTAATGGGTGCAGCTAACATCATTATGGAAACCTATGCAATGGAAAGTGCACTACTTCGCACAATCAAATATGTTGAAGCTAATGGTGAAGAAAAGGCAGCATTAAGAATTGAAGCTACTAAGACCTTTATCAGTGATGCAATGGATCGCATTGAAATTACAGCACGTCCAATACTTGCAGCAATAGTTGAAGGCGATATGTTACGCACACAAATAGCAGCTTTGAAGCGCTTCACTCGTCACACTCCATATAACACAATTGAAGCACGTCAAAAGATTGCTAAAGCAATGACCGAAAGCGGCAAATATATTTTCTAATTTAGCCTCTAAGTTTATTGCCAAAAGTAACAAGGGTAATGCTTAAGTTTAAGCATTACCCTTTATTATTTTTACATTGTATTTAACTCTATTGAAAACCAGTATTTGTATACATTTCACTAATTTTATAATTTTGCCAACTATCAGTAGCAGTACTAGGAATATTTTTATCAACTACTTCTATTTTTGGGCTACTAATCCAAATTTTACCTACACCATCAAGCAAAATTCCATAGGAAATTGTTTTACTTCTTTAGTCAACATCTAAAACACATTCATACTTATACCAGCCTTGAGTACCACTTATAAACCTATTATCCATCGTGTCTGAGTTAATTGTTTGACCTTTTTGATCCTCAACTTTTAGCCACATTCCTGCACGACTTTGAACGTTTTTTGCTTTTAAGTAGGCATTTAAACGTATACGTTTGCCATAATAAGGAGTTGCACCTATAGTTTTTGATATTATTCCTAGACCGCTAGAAACATCTTTTTTACTTTCTAAGGAAAAGCTTGGGCTTGCTTTGTAAGTTGTTGTTGGATCATTTTGGGCTATATAAACAGGGTCTTTTTTAACATCAGCAAATGAGTCAGCATCATAAGCTTTTTTATAACGAATCACTATATTAGATCTGTCTTTTATGGCTAGTCTTATTTTTCTATAACTTCCATTTTCTAGAGGTTGTTGATCCAGAACGTAACAATGTTAAGTTTTATTGAGAGTGTGTTTTTATCTCTGGTAAATCTATTTGTAAGAGGAAAAATTCTTAGTCTTCATCAACATTTAAGAAAGCATTATTTAGCATTATAAAAGCTGTAGAAGCTGCTGCAACATGTTTATTACCATCAATAAAAGTAGGTATAAGTCTGTTCTAAATTAAAACTTAGATGTGTGATCTACATACATGGTTTCAATAAGTTTCCTTAAGAAATTATTGAAAAAAGAAGAGTTATATTGAGCTTAAGAGTTATATGTAAATCTGAAAATATCTTCTGGATACTGAGCTTACACATAACAGATGATGTATGTAGATCACACAGACTGTTAATGAAGTATGAAAGCCATCAAAAGAGTTTATAGTAAATAATGGTTTAAAATGCTAATTTTATCCCTATTTGTATTTGACGTGGCGCAAAAGCATTGGTGTAACGTTCAGGGGGCACAATGAAACGACCATTTTGTTGCTCAGGCAAAGAGTAATTTCCTTGGGCATCTGGAGGAAAAACATTATTAACTTGACTTATATTGGTTTTATTAAATAGGTTAAAGGTTTCTATAATAACTTGTATCTTGTAACGTTCTTTTATCGAAAAACTGCGAGATATTCTCACATCTATACTGGTAAACCCTGGACTAATACCTGTATTGCGTCCAATGCTAAGAGGGCGATCTGCTGGTGGAATATCTCCATCCATATTTATATCTGATCCAGCCAATAAGTTATAAGGTCTTCCAGACTCTAAATTTATAATCGTGGAAAGTTGATAACCTCTTAAAAGCAGGTTTTTTGTGTAGTTTATATCCCAAGTTCCAGACGCAATAAATCTATGCCTGACATCCTGTAAAGATAATCCTTTTTCTAAATCAATTCTTGAGGAATTATTGGCTGATGCCAGATCTGTACGAAAGTCAACATAATTATCAATTCCTTTTGAATAAGTATAGTTAAGAAGGAAATTTAGTTTATTTGCTAAACGATGGGTAACAGATAAGGTTAATCCATTATAATAACTATCAAAAGCCGACTCAAAGCTTAATACTAGACCTTTTGCTGTATCTATTCTGCCTGTTAATGCACTGAGTAATGGATTACCTGCAATAGGGTTAACTATAGGATTAATTTCACGGCTTGAAAAAAGCTTAACACCTCTAACAAAATTATACTCAGCTGATATTAAGGTATTAGAACCAATACTATAAGATAGCCCTGTTGTTACTTGATTAGTGTAACTATTGCGTAAATCTGGTTGATACTGATAACTTTGCGTAAGTTGTGGGATGATCTTTACCCCTGTAGGAAGTTGCTCTGGGTTAGAAAACTTATGCCCTGGTTGTGAAAAAGGTAATGTGGATAAAGGGAATAAAAAGTATTGTAATATAGCTGAAGTGGCTTCAAACGCTTGCTTTCGGCTATTATAAACATCTGTTATTATTGATGTTTGAAGACTAGGACCACCCGCAAAAAAAATTCCATAAGCACTACGAATGGTTAGATTTTTTGTAGGTTGATAAGAAAAAGCTACACGAGGAGAAAAGTTTCCATTATTACTAGGAACAAAACTTTGCCTGAAAATATCATAACGTAAACCTATTTTAACTAGTAAGGTAGGCTTTAACTTTATATCACTTTGAGCAAATGTGGAAAAAAACTTTTGGTTTACACTGCGTGTATTGGAACCAAAAGTTTGTCCAAACAACACTGGTAATGCCAAATTTTCTAATGGAACGCCTGAGGGAAAATTAGGAACTTGGTTAGCTAACATCTTAGATAGTACCATAAGGAAACTGCGCTGCTCATTAGTACGTAAGTTAGGATCAAAGCTTTGTAATGCAGTAAAAGAAGGGAGTCCTTTTTGGCCAAGGATTGTAGAAAAATCTAAAGGAACAAATATAGCCAACCCCCCTTTAACAATTGTAAAATCCGATTTCATATTTGGAGCAGTGATATAACTATAATCGACGCCAAATTTAAGCTGGTACGAATTTTTGATTACAGAGACGTTATTAGTAATTTGGTAAATTTGCAACTCTTTTACTTGTGGTGTGATAAAATTACGACCAAATACAACTTGACCATTATCAGTAGTCAGTAACACAGCAGGGTTATCATTATCAGCAGAAGAAACCTTTTGACGGCGATTAGCATAGAGAAAGCGTGTTTCATTTACTAAATTAATGTTGGCATAAATATTACTTATATTAACAGTATTATCTCGTAATCTTTCTAACCCGCTACTAGTTGGACTAACAAGACCTCCCAAAGAGTTTAATAGGGTTTCAAAAGCTCCATTATAAGTAAAACCACTATTATAACGAACACTAAACCTATTTTTGGGTGAAATATTTATATCACTTCGCGCAAGAAAAGTAGTAGTACCAATAGAAAAGGGTAAGGCTCCATTTGCTACTGATTGAAAACCCTGGCGATGAGCTGAAGCTATTACTTCATCACTAATAGTAACAATACTATTTTGTTTAAGAGAAAGGCGTTCAAAAGAAGTAAAAAAGAAAGCTTTATCTTGTTTTATTGGTCCACTTAAAATTGCACCAAATTGATATTGCTTAAACTCTGGCTTAAAAGCTGTAAAAGCATCACGGGCACTAAGCGAATCATTACGAACAAAACTAAAAAGGCTACTTTGGAAACTATTTGCTCCGCTTTTGGTCACAATATTAATAACCCCACCTGCACTGCGCCCAAACTCTGCTGAATAAGAATCAGAAACAATTTGAAATTCCTGGACAGCTTCTTGGCTAAATGTAGAAAGAACTCCACCAGTAAAGCTATCATTATTACTACTACCATCAATTGTTATATTATTGACACGGGCAGTTTGGCCGTTGAAGGAAAGCCCTGAAGTTGCAGTCGTTCCATTAGGAGGTATCCTATCCCTAGTTACTCTTGAAGCAGTTAGTGAAAAATCTAAAAAATTCCTTTGATTTATTGGTAAATTCTCGATACTTTGTCTAGTAATATTAGTGCTACTTTCAGTCTTTTCAGAATCAATTAAATTATTAGCATTGACTTCAATAACTTCTTTAGTACTACCTACATAAAGAGTAAAGTTAACAATTATTACTCTACCAATATTAACGGTCAGTTTCTGCAATTGTTGAGAAAAACCATCTGCTTCTGCTCTTATTTCATAAACACCTGGAGTAAGTTGAGTAAGGTTGTAGACCCCTGTATCTGTTACTTGAACAGTATGTTCTACATTAGTTTCTATCTGTTTGATATGTATATTAGTTCCAGCTATTATGTTACCTTGAGAATCTTTTACTGTACCAGTTATGGAGCCAGTAGTTGCCCCAGTTTGTGCAAAAACTAATTGATAATTACTAGTTATTATATCAATACTAAAAAATGTAAGTAAAAATATAACAATTTGAAGTAGTCGATAAAACATAAGTAACCTTTCTAGAGAAATTTAATAATAATAAAAATTTTTATATAAAAATCATTAATACCTAATAAGTTAGGTTACCATTGAGTTCCTCAATAATTTTTTTAACTTCTAAATCCATGTTATGTGAGAGCTTTAGAGCCTCTAATAATTCTTGATAAGCTTCTTTGAACTTTCCTATTTGTTTATAGGTAAGACCTAAACAGTATCTAATGTCAACTTTATTTTTTAGTTCTTCATCAAGACTTTGATATTGTGCAAAGGCATTTTCAAGAACACTAACCATATCTTTCCGTCTTATTTTAACCTTAGTTTTGTCATCAACACGATTTAATTCATTTGCTATTGCAAAAGTTTGTTGGTTAGTTATAGAAGAAAGTAAATTGTTTATTGTTTCCTCTGGAATTATAGAATACTGGTTTACGGCAATTCTATATTCACTAAAAGCTTCGTCAAGTTGTTGTTTTAGTGTTAGAGCAATAGCTAAGTCTTCGTGTGCAAAAGGATAATTTCCATTTTTTAACTCAAGTGCCTTTCTATAGGCTGTAATAGCATTATCTATATCTTTAGAACCCTCTAGTAGTACTTTTTGTAAGTATGAAGTACCTAAGTTAAGGTATGCCTCCGGGAAATTTGAATTTTGATTAATAGCCAATTTAGTTTCATTAATAGCTTCATCAAATTTCAACTGCTCATTTAATAAACCTGATAAATTATAATGTGCAAGATAATAATCAAAGTGTTGTTTTATAGCCATCCTAAAGCATTTAATAGCTTCTTCTGTTTTTCCGTTGAACTGATAAAGTAAACCTAAATTGTTATATGCTTCTGGATAAATAGATTTTTGCTCAATTGCCTTAAGGTAATATTTTTCTGACTGAGTAAAATTGTTTTGAAAACAATAGGCTAAAGCTAAATTAAAATTAATTGTTGGCAAATAATCTTTTTTGTCAGTTTTAATACTTTTATATTGCTCTATAGACTTATCAATATTTCCAAGACAGTATAAAATAACCCCACGATTTAATTGGGCTTCAACGTTATTAGGATCTTTTTTTAGCACTTCATCAAATTCTAAAATAGCTTCTGAAAAAGCTTCTGTTTGTATTAAAGCATAGCCTAAACCTAAACGTGCTTCTATTAAATTATTATCTTTAAGAATCAACTTATAAAGTAAAATAGCCTTTTGAAATGAACCTTTTTTAGATAGGCTTGCGGCTTGATTAAGGTAATTGGTACGTTTTTCCTTAATTGTTATAATTGGCACACGTACAATTGATGCGGATGTTGCACCACTAGAAGGAAAAAACCGTAAACCACTTAACTGAGGAAAATAACGAAACTGACTGTTAGTAGTAAACTCTATAACATGTTTTTTCTCTTTTGATGCTGGAGTTGAATCAACCCCATATCTTATAGGTTGGCCAAATGCTACATTTGGAAAAATTATATAACTAACAATAATGCCTAATAATGTAGCTATAAAGGAGCAATTCATTGTTTTATTTTATTTTTATATCACAAGCTATTCTAAAACTTAGTTTATCATGTCTAAAATCAGAAACTTGCCATTGTCTATAAGTAACAAAATCGTCAGCTAGTAGTTTTTCATCTTTGCCCCTGATAATTCTTGGGCTAGTAGTTTTTAGAATTTCTGGAAGCTCAACTTTTGCACCCGGATATAATTCAAGGGTTGTACCTGTCCATTCAACATAATCAGCTAAAATTTCTTCAACCCTAAACTTGTTTTTATAACGAGCAATATATTCCCACTCTTTTTCATAAAGTAGCCTATAATTTTTACCTGTCTGTTTTCCTAGCCAATTGCAGTAGTTATTAGCATCATTCCAGCTAATATTAACAATAGGTTTTTCTAGTAAAGTTTTATCCGGCATTATACCATTCCATTCTTTTGGATATGGATAATTAGTATTTTTAATGAATTCAATGTATTGATTGTTGGTAACTAGAAAGCGAGAAACTTCAAATGAACTTACTTGAACGTTATGTGTAGGTTTACAATAAATATCTCCCTTATCATCTCCCATAGTAAAATTATTACTAGGGATTATTATCATTTGAAAACTTTCCTCATTTATACTTTTAGTTTCTACTGCAATGCTGTGTCCAGGCAACTTATCATAAAAACATATTGGAATTACTATGGCTAAAAATCCTATAACGGCAATTATAGAAAAAGCTAAGTACCTTTGATTCTTAGGCCTAGATATACTATTAGCAATATATTGTGGTAAATAATATGTATTAGGTTTATTAGCTGGTGTGTTTTCCTTAACAGCTATTTTGTTTTCATTTATTGGCACTTTTTTAATTGTTATTTCCGTTATTAATGGGGGTGGTGAAGTTTGTTTCTCTGCTAAAATAAGCTTTGGGATATCGTTTATTTTGGTTGGCTCAGAATCAGTATTAAAACTTTCAAGTTGTGTTTTAAGCTCTAAGATATCTTGCTGTCGCTCATTACGTTGAAAAGATAAACCTTTTTCAATGATTTTACTGAGCTTTGGACTAGTCCCAATACGCATTACAGTTAAAGGTTTTATGTTACCAAATACAGCACTAGGTATTACTCCACTAAGCATTTCGTAGAGCATAACACTAAGTGAATATATATCAGAACCTTCATCTATTTTTGAACCAAAAATTTGCTCTGGAGACATATATTGTTTAGTACCAATTATCTCTCCTTCTGTTAGATTTTTATTCTCACTTGTAATTTCTTGATTTTGAATAGTTATTTTGGCAATTCCAAAGTCGAGTATCCTAACAATAATCTGATCATCTAACAATTTTTCTACCATTATATTCTCAGGCTTAAGATCTCGATGAACAATCCCATTTTTATGAGCTATACTAAGACCTGCGCAAATCTGCTTGCCTATATTTACGACCGTGGTTTCTGATAAAGTTCCATTCATACGTAAAATATTACGTAATGATATTCCTTTAATATATTCCATTACTATATAAGGTAGTTTAGAATCAGGCGTAACACCAAAATCAGCAATCATTACAATGTTAGGGTGGCTTAGTTTTGCTAAAACTTTAGCCTCTCGGTTAAACCTCAATAAATGTTTTGAATCTTGGTCATCGCCTAAAAGCATAACTTTCAAGGCAAAATGCTTGTCCAATTGGATATGAGTAACTAAATAGACTTGCCCCATACCACCTTGACCAAGCAACTTTTCAATTCGGTATTTATTTCCAATGATATTACCTATATTTAAGGCATTATGCTGTGGTGAGATAGTCATAGTGTAAATAGTTAACGTTTGATGATGCAATGATGATTACTATATTATCATTATAGCTTCTAATTTTATCTGTTTGCAAACCCAGATTTTGTTCTTCTGTTGGAACTCTATAACTTTGTTAACCCCTATTCCTATTTGCATTTGGGCTAATAAATCTTTGCTTAATATTATTGCAGCTGATGTTCCTACTGCTGTTACTTTCTTTCTCATAGCTTTTTACCTAAAACTGTTTTTTTTATATTAATAACAAAATAGTTTTTGTATATTAACCTTCAAAAATTTTAGCTTTTTTAAAAGGTTTCTGATGCAAAAAATCAATGTTGGCATTATCGGATGCGGGCGTATTGCGGACTTACATTATCTAGGCTATCAAAACAACCCTGATGCAAAAATTTATGCTGTTTGTGACACTAACCAAGAAGTAGTCAACAGCCGCAAAGCTGAGTGGCAAGCTGTAAAAGCCTATACAGATTACCAAGAACTATTATCAAACAAAGAAATTGATGCAGTCGAAATTTTAGTCCCTCACAATCAAAACCTACATGAAAGTATTGTGGTAGCAGCGGCTAATGCTGGTAAGCATATTGCAGTACAAAAGCCTATGACAACAAGTTTAGCTAGTGCTGATAGAATGCTTGCTGCTGTAAATAAACAAAAACTGGTTTACAAAGTTACGGAAAATTATGTCTTTTATCCCCCTATGGTAAAGGCACGCCAGCTCATTGAAGAAGGTGCTATTGGTGATGTTACTAATTTGCGGATCAAGTTTATTAGTGGCTCATCGGGAGGTTGGACTGTTCCATCAGATTCTTGGGCTTGGCGTATGGATGAGATTTTGGCTGGTAGAGGCACAGCTACATTTGATCATGGCCATCATCTTTGGTCTACAGCTTGGTTTTTGTTAGGCGAAGTAGACAAGGTTTCTGGTTGGATTGATTTTTCACAAGATGTTTTAGATTGTCCAGCAATGGTTATTTGGAAGTACAAAAATAGCAATAAATATGGAGCTTGTGATTTTGCTCATTCCACTAACTTGCATATTCCATCAAAATATTATGCCAATGATGAATGGCTGGAAATTACTGGTTCTCAAGGAATTATCTTTATCCGACGTTGTTCGGGTAATATTCAATCTGGTGCTGTGATAAGCATTTTTGACGGTCATTCAATGAAAGATATTGAAGTAGAATCAGATTGGAGTGCTGGTTTTAGAGGAGCAACACAGAATTTCATTGATGCAATTAAAGGTAAGGCTGAACCGCTACTTTCAGGTCAACAAGGACGGGAAATACTCAAATTTGCTTTAGCAGTACAAAAAGCTGCTCGTCTTCAACGAGAAGTCTATTTAGATGAACTAGATAGCACTTGGCCTGCCTTTTATGCTTGGCGACGGCGTAATGAAAATCGACCTAAAAAGCAAGCTCGTCAATGGTCAATTCCCTTTTTCGGCAAAGAAGACCTTTCACAATATGCACCTCAAGCAAAAGCGCTTACTGAAGATTTAGTTAAAAGCTTTGATCCTAAAATGGCAGCAGATTGGGATATTTCTATAGGAATTTTTTTAACAGCTGATGGGACTGTTGCAGATCAGAAGATTTGTTTGGCAATTAAAAAAGGTACTATAGCAATTACTCACGGTGAAATACCTAAAGATACAACATTTACAGTTACAATGCCAGCTGGAGTATGGGCAGCAATTTTGTTAAGAAAGAAACGAGCAGAAATAGCATTTTTACAAGGCAAAATTAAGGCTGAAGGCCAAGTAGAAGAAGGCTTAAAGCTACGAGCAATTTTTAAGTTATAAAGAAAGTCTAAGAAACTTGGAGATAAAATGAAATTATTTTTTCATCTATTTATAATACTTAGTTTAATTGGCTTAGTTAGTATAGCTAATGCACAAGAGCCTAAACAAAACTTTGAACTCAGCGCTCCTAAAGATTGGAGACCTGAGACAATACCTTTCCCATTAGATTTTGCTCCAGAAATAAAATACAAAGGCTTTGAGGAATTGCGCTTTGCTCCAGGAATGTTTAAACGGGATTCAGCTACATATTTTACCTATGTGTTTTTCTGGTATCTAGAAGGAGATCAAACTATTACAGCAAAAAACCTTGAGCAAAATCTTACTTTATATTTCAGAGGTTTATGCAAAGAGGTAGGAGAGGCTAAAAAGCTAACAATTGATACCAATCAAATAAAGGCTAAAGTTACAAAACACAACACATCTGATTTGTTTTTGGACAGTAAATATAATGAGCATTTTGATGCTCAAATAACAATATTTGATTCTTTCAACAAAGGTGAGAAAGTAGAACTAAATTCTGATATTGCTGTATCAAAAACACAGAAAAATACTGTTCTATTTTTCTGTGTTTCTCCAAAACCCTACAATGATAGTTCTAAGATTTGGTTTCAAATGTATGACATAAGAAACTCATTGAAGATAAAGTAATTAAAAAACAAATTTTACTCCTATTTGGAATTGTCTAGGAGAAAATGCTCCCTGGTAACGATCATTAGGTAAAGTAAACCTACCACCATCTTTATTTGGCAATGTAAATTGCCCTTGAGCATCTGGTAAAAATATACGATTAGTACTATCACTATTAGTATTAAAATTAACCCTGTTAAATAGGTTAAAGACTTCTATAGTAGCTTGTAAGCTCATTGTTTCTCGGAGTTTAACAATGCGTTGGAGTCTAAGATCTACACTAGAAAAGCCTTTGGTGATCCCTGCATTTCTACCTATGCCTAAAGGGCGATCTCCAGGAGGGTTATCACCATTTTGGTTTAAGTCAACTCCTGCCAGTAAGTTATAAGGACGACCAGATTCTAAAGTAACAATAGCAGATAGTGAATAATCTTTTAGCAAGAAATTCTTACTATAGGGTAAATTCCAAACTCCAGAAAAAACTGCTCGGCTGCGAACATCTTGAAGAGACAAACCGCGCTCATTACCTGGTTTAAGAGAATCATTGGTTTCTTGGAAATCAGCTCTAAAGTCAACAAAGTTATCAATTGCTTTGGAAAAAGTATAATGAGCAAGAAATCCAAAGTTTTTAGTAAAACGTCTTTCTACAGAAAGAGTTAGTCCATGAAAATAACTATCAAAAGCTGATTCAAACTCAAAAACATCACCTTGGGTTGGGTCAACACGGCCTTGAGTAACACTAGTTAAAATATCTCCTGGAACAGGTCTTACGATAGGATTAATTGAGCGAACAGAAAAAAGCTTTACACCTCGGACTAAATTATAAGAAACAGAAATAGCAGTATCACGGTTGAGAAAATAATCAAAGCCTGTAGTCACTTGATGACTATAACTATCTTTTAAATCTGGTTGGACAATTAAATTTTGACTAAGTTGAGGAGT
Source organism: Blastocatellia bacterium (assembly GCA_039812885.1). Lineage (GTDB taxonomy): Bacteria > Acidobacteriota > Blastocatellia > Chloracidobacteriales > JADJPF01 > JADJPF01. The sequence continues at coordinate 88,495 of JBDIBI010000016.1, read as the reverse complement.
AAAGTTAGCCCCAGCAGGAAGAGTTGCTTGTACAGGAAATCTACGATCAGGAAGGTAATAAGGAACAAAAGAAAAAGGAAGTGGTTGTACTAAAATTTTTAAACCACCAGAAGCAAAATCTTTGGCAGCAAGTGCTGTACCTACTAATTGACTGGCAAAAAATATCCCATAAGAAGCTTTTAGACTTAGTTTTTGTGTGTTATGTGGTCTATAAACTAAAGAGAGGCGTGGGCTAAAATCTCCATTATTTTTTGGGAAAAACTCATAGCGTGATATATCATAGCGCAAACCTGCTTTTAATAATAAGTTATCCTTTATTTTTATATCATCTTGGATAAAGGCAGAAAATAGTTTTGCTCTAACACTAACATTTGGATTTCCAAACCCTTGAATAAAAGTTAATGGAATTCCTGATTTATCTAAAGGAAGTTTTGGAAATCCTGGAACTTGAGAAGGTAAGGTACTTGCTAAAACTTGTAAGAAAGCCTGTTGTTGAGGAGTTCTTAAAGTAGGATCAAATGCTTGTAATGTGCTAAATACAGGCAAGTTAGGCATCTTAAACAATGCACTAAAATCAATAGGTTGAAACACAGCAAAACCTGTTTGAAAAATAGGGATTGCTGCATCAGTATCTTTAACAGTAAAGTCTACTCCTGTTTTTATTTGGTGTTTACCACGCACTAAAGAAACATTATCAACCATTTGATAAACATTTATGGTTCTAGGTTGTGGTAAAACCCGATTAGTTCCAAAAAAGACATTTCCTTCTGGAACAGACAAAGAAATTTGTGTTTGATTAGATATCGGATCAACTTTTTGGTCAAATTTATTGTAAAGAAACCTAGTTTCATTTACTAGATTTAGACCAGTGCTAATATAGGTATTGTTAAAAGCAATACTATTGTCTTTTAAGCGTTGAATGCCTCCATTACTATCAGTTTTTAGACTTCCAAAAGGCTCAAATGCTCCATCATAAGAAAATCCACCGTTGTAACGTACCCAAAGTGTATCATTTTGATTTACTTGTAAATCCATACGTGCTAGCACATTTGTGTTTCCAACAGAAAAAGGTATTGGCCCATTGCTAAAAATAAAACCTTCTCTATTAGCAGAAGCTACTGTAGCATCAGAAACTGTAACTAAATTATTTTGCCTAATTAATCTTCGATCAAAAGAAGCAAAGAAATAAGCTCGATCCTTTTTTATTGGGCCACTTAGGGTTATTCCAAACTGGTTTTGTTTATAATCTGTTTTTTTAGGAGTAAAAACATCTCTTGCACTTGTTTGATCATTTCGGAAAAAGGAAAAAATTGTACTGTGAAAATCATTTGTTCCAGATTTTGTAACAATATTAATTACACCACCTAAAGCACGACCAAATTCAGCTGAGTAGTTGTCACTCACAACTTGAAATTCCTGTATGGCTTCTTGTCCAAAAGTAGAGCGTACAGAACCAGAACCAGGTTCATTATTATCTAGACCATCTATTGTAATATTGTTAAGACGTGCTGATTGTCCATTAAAGGAAATGCCTGAAGTAGAAAGTGTGCTTTCTGCCGACACCCGATCTTTAACAGCACGAGCTGAAGTTAGAGTGAAACCAAGAAAATTCCTTAAATTAATAGGCAAATTATTTATTTGATCTTGTTTAATGTTAGTACTGCTTTCAGTCTTAACACTTAATCCGCTACTAGCTTCTACTACAACCACATCTGTTGTAGCACTTGGAGATAAATCAAAGTTAATCAATGAGCTAGTACCAATTGATAGTTCTATATTTATTTTTTGTTTAGTAAAACCATCTGCATCTATTTGCACTTCATAATTGCCAGGAGGAAGTTGCAAAATAGTATATGAGCCATCTTCTTTACTTTCTACAACACGAGTGTTGTTTGTGCCTTGTAACTGAGCTGTTATCTTAGCATTTGATAAAACCCCACCTTGAGAGTCTTTTACAACTCCTAGAACTGAGGCTGTAGTAGCACTTGATTGAGCTAAGGCAGAAAATTTCATTACTAAAATAGTTGTTACCAACATCCAAAAAATTTTTAGTGTTTTTCTTATTTGCATAATTTTATTTTGAACTTAGTAAGTAGGAGGAAACTTACATTTTAAATTTTAGTTTTTCAACTTCTTAGAAAATTACTGAGAGACTGTTAGAAAAATTATTCTTGTTGCGCACCATCTAAAATAGCTTGAATCTTTAAGCTATGGCCTATAACACCTATGGTTCCACCTCGTTTTATTAAACTCATTGCAAATTGATACATTTCTTGAGAAGAAGAAATTTTAGATAGGTTTGCTTCTTTTAAGCATTCTTGGATAATTTGCTCGCCTTTTTCTTTACCCAAGGCTTTAGTTAACTTGTTATGGCATTGTTTAAGCCTTGCATCCATTATTTCAGACATTAACGAGCGACCAAGTTTATCAAATTCTCCACCCTGTTTAGAAAGAGCTTGGTTAAACCGCATTAAGTCTTGTGAGTTTTGAATACCATTAATTCCAGCTTCCTCTAAGCACTGTTGAAACACTTTTCCTGCTTGCTGAGGATTCCCACAAATTTTAGCTATTTTAGACAAAATCTGTAGCTCTATTGCTTGTCCGCCAGATATCGTGTTATCCATATTACATTATTTTCCTGAAATAATATTACCTATAATAGTTTACTAAAAGAACAAACTTATTTTTTAGAAGCAAAATTTCTATATCAACTACAGTAGTTTTTCCATTTTAATATAATATTCCTTGCTTTTATAGGCAGAACCCCTATTTTTAGCAAGTTTAATCAAGAAGGCTCTTTATCCAAGCAATAAATAAATCTATAGATAACTGATTATTTTGATTACCAGAAATTACTATATCAGCATATTTTTTACTTGGTTGAACTAATTCATCATGCATAGGTTTTACAGTATTAAAATACTGATGTATGACAGATTCTTTATCCCTTCCACGTTCAGTAATATCCCTTTGTAATCGGCGGATAAAACGTAAATCATCATCGGTTTCTACAAAGACTTTTAGCTTCATTAAATCTCTTATTATAGCCATTGGTTGAGCAAAAACTAAAATACCATCTAGCAAAATCACTGATTTAGGAGCTATAGTTTGAAATTCACCTGTACGATTATGTTTAGAGAAATCATAAATAGGTTGTTGGATTTCCTTACCCGAAAGCAAAGCTCTAACATGTTGAGTTAAAAGCTCTATATCTAAAGAGTCTGGATGGTCAAAGTTTATATGATGACGAAAATGCTCATTTAAATGACTTAGATCATGATAGTAGTTATCTTGTTGTAAATAAACGATGTTGTCTTGTCCAACTCCTTCAATAATTTTTTTTGCAATTGTAGTTTTACCAGAGGCACTTCCACCAGATATTCCTATTAACATCAAAAATTTTCTCCTTAGTCCCAACTTTAAAACGGCTAAATTATAATCAAAAATAAAAAAGGCACAAAGAGTTGATTCTTTGTGCCTTTTGGATTGTAGCTAAGCATTCAAAGTAAATTTACTTTTGAGCAAAAATCTTTAAGTTATATTTAGCAGAATCTTGGCCAGAAGAAACACCTATATAATAAGTACCTGCTGGAATGATACCTGTTCCAACAGCTTCTGAACCTGTTGCTCCAAAGCTTCCATCTAAAACAGCTGGATTATCAATGGAAACTGTACCGTTCTTTAAGCTCTTAGTAAAAATAAATAAGTCTATATCTTTGTTGATATTATCAGCATCTAAGAAAATCATCAAAGATGTAGCTGATTTTAAATCTATGCGATATAGATCTTGAACTGGAAGAAGTTGGTTTTGACCAAAATCAACTTTAACTTTTGCTGAATCACTACCACTTATGTTACCAGCAATTACACTATCTAAATTTAAGCGTTGAGCTTGTTTTTTAGCTTCATTTGGTTCAGATTCACTAACAGAATTTAATTGGTTTAATCCAAACCCATTAAGTACTATATCTATGTTTTGAGTAATATTTCCTGCTGTAACTGTTACAGGGGTAAAGCTTTTTGGACTGTCTACTTTAGGATCATTACTTTCACTAGAACCACTATAGCTTTCTGGAACAAGTAAATTAAGTTGTTCTGTATCACCTCGTGGACCAACACTAGAACCGCCTAAGAAGTTAGGATCTATTCTTTCTACTGAAATTAGGTAATCTCCTGGAGGTAAACCAATAAATTGATATTTTCCATCATTTTGTATTTGTCCACTAGAAAAACTAGCAGCAGTAAATAATGGGTCTAAATCTGGTCTATCTGTAGGTCTAAGAGGTGCTCCATCAGCATCTGTAGGAACACTACCTTTATAAACATCTGTATTAGGATCTGGTGGATATTTGCCTAAACTGATTCGTCGGGCAGTGACATTAAGACCAGTAACAGGAAAATCTCCACTAGGAGTTCTAATTACAATTCTTCCTGTTATACCTCCTACTTGTGAGCCTGGTTCACTAGGTAAATACCCTGGAGTAGGATAAAGGAAGGACATAGCTAAAACATCATCAAAGCTTAGTGAAGTAATAAAACCACCTGAACTCCCAAAACCTAGTCCAGCTAACTTACTACCACTTGGAGCACGAAATAGGAAAGGATAAACGGTTTCTATAAATGGAGCAAACACATCAAATTGTTGTGAAGCAGTATAACCGTCTGGTATGGTAGCAGCATCAGAGCTTTCAGCAATACCACCATTAAGTTGTGAGTGATCTAAAGGCCCAGCAAAATGGCCAAATTCATGAGTAAATACACCTATAAAAGGTACTTTACCAATAGAATTAATAGCACCACCATTAAGAATAACGCCACCTTCAGTTAAAGATAAAGTGGTTAAATCTGTTTGAGTAATTTGTAAGAAGAAAAATACTCCTAAAACTCCACCTCTACCAATAATTGAACCATCTGTATCAAAAACAATTGGGTTTTGAAAGCTAGGATTACGTGAACTTACTACCATTCCAACATTAGTTCTATCAACATCTATAGGAGCATTAGTAGCAGGGCTTTTTATTGGGCCACCATTAACAAACTCTATAGTAGCAGTAGGGATATCAGTATAGAGTTTAAAAATTCTATCAACAAGTCTTACGCCTTCAGCATTTGAAAGTGGGCCGAGTGGGCCGCTATCAACACGATAAACAACTTGGCCTTGAGCATTAACAGTATTACTGCCAATTGGGCCTCCTTTAATTTCCTGTTTTGCCCAAACAACAGGTTTACCATTAGAAGCAACAAAAAGTGGCCCTCCAGCAAAACTTTCCTGAAAACCACCTGCCACAAGTAAAAACAAAAGGGCAAAGCTTAAACCAAATAGTGTCTTAAATATTTTCACGTCTTGCCTCCTATTTTTCTGCCTCAACAATTGTATGTACCAAGCTAGTAAAATCGTTGAGTGGTAGTGTTCCAGGTTTGCTAGTCAAGAGTGAAAAATTTTGTTTACTATTTCTAGCTTCAACTATTGGCACTTCCCTACTTCCCTCTGGATGAATCACTTTGGCATTGGTAGCAGATTTAGTGTAATTAGTATAAGGATTAGTAAATAACCCTCGATTATTAATACTATTTTTTAATACAGCTTTACCTGTAGAGGTATGTGTAATATAAAAAGCCCCTTGATAAAGGCCAACAGGATAAGTTAAATCTCCCATATAATTAGGGATTAACATTAACATCATTTCTTCGCCAACTTTGTAATAGCTCATTCCATGAACAAGCATCACATCTGGATCAGCTATTTGCCCACCCATCATTGGCACAAGTCCTTTATTTTTAACGCCTTTATTAAGTCTGCGGGGTTGATGACCTAATTGTTTAAATGTAAAAGTTTGTGGAATATCGCCTTTAATTTTATCTGAAACTTCAAAAGTATAATAAGTAACTGGCATTATTCCTTGAGCAATCATTTCCTCAGTTTCTTTGACAGAAACGCATTTGCCAACAAAGACTTTATCTGCTGTAGCAATCATTTCTTCTAAGTTAAACTGCAAAACAGCATGATGAGCCCGTGCAGTAAGGAATTGAGTGCTAAACAATACTGCTAGCAAAACGGCTAAGATAGTATATTTTAATTTTTTCATGAAAAACTCCAGGAGTTGAGAAAGGTTTGTGTAAGTATGAAATACTATAGGCTTATCGTCAAGGATTTACTTTTGTTAGAATTAGGCTTACTTCAAAGTTTTAGCAACAATAAAACCTCGTCGACCAACTGCCCAAGCAGCACCATTAGATGTTACTTTTAAGCCTACTAAATCGTATTTGCTAGAAAGAGGAATTTGCTCCCAAGTCTTGCCTCCATCACTAGTACACAGCAACAAACCTTCAGAGCCAATGATAAAACCTCGACTAGGATCACTAAATTGTATTGAGCGAAAAAGATTATCAAACTTAGTTGTTTGCTTTTGCCAAGTAATACCCTTGTCTATGCTGTTAAATAATGCTCCTCCTAAACCAACTACCCAAACATTATTTGGATCTACTGCACAAACATCAAAAAATGCAGTGTCTGTACCAGTGGATAAACGATTCCAAGTCTCTCCACTATCTGTAGTATTGAGTATTATTCCTTCTTCACCTACAATCCAACCTTCTTTTTCATTTAGAAAACGAACTCGCCAAAGATCATCTATTACCTTAGCATCAACAGTTGTCCAACTTTGGCCACCATCGGTAGTCTTTATAATTTGTCCGCCTGACCCAACTGCCCAACCTTTGGTTGCATCTATAAAACATATTGAATTTAGAACTTCATTTTCTTCACCAATTCTTATAGTTTGCCAAGTTGCACCACCATCATTGGTTTTGTTAATTGTGCCATTATAGCCTGCTGCCCAACCTTCATCTTTACTTACAAAGTCGATATCGCTTAAAAATTCTTGTGCATTAGTTATTGTTTTCCAAGTTTCTCCACTATCTGTAGTTTTAAGAATTGCACCACTTAACTCATTGATATCACTTACACACCAACCTGTTTTTTCATCAACAAAATCTACAGCAGTTAAATTTCTATTGATTGGAGAACGCTGCTCTTTCCAAGTAGAACAAAATGGTCGTGGAGTATTAGGAATATTTGTAGAATTAGAAGTAGGCGAATCGGTGCAAGAAACCGCTAGAAATATTTGAAATAAAAGTACAAAATAAATAGTCCGTCTAAAAATCATTTAAGTTTTCCAAATTTTGATTACAGAAAGAATAAACAAATCACTAACTATAAACAAGTTTTGTGCGTCAAATGAGTAATATAAATTAAAAAGTACCCAAATCTTAAATTATTAAGTAATATACATTTTCTACAAAATACTATTAGAGTAAAGCTATGTATACTTATCTATCTAAAATTTTTGCTAAAGCTATAGTTATATGTTTGTTAGCTTTTTGTTTTAATATCTCGATTTTTGCACTAGATCCCCAAAAACTTATCACTCAGTATAGTCATGATATTTGGCAAGATGAACTACCTCAAAACTCCATACAATCCATTATACAAACCCATGATGGTTATATGTGGTTTGCAACTTATGGTGGATTAGTAAGATTTGATGGAAATCGTTTTACAGTTTTTGATCCTTATAATAGCGAACTTAAAAGCCCTCTAGTTTTATCTTTGTATGAAGATAGTAAAGAACGTTTATGGATTGGAACAGGTCGTGGACTTACTTGCTTAAAAGATGGAGTTTTCACTACTTATACAACTAAAGATGGTCTTGCCAACAATAGCATTAGATCTTTTTTTGAAGATAGTGAAGCAAACCTTTGGATTGGAACAGATCGTGGGATTTCTAGATTTAAAGATGGAAAATTCTATAACCATACTACTGACAATATTGCAGTTCCTGTTAGAGCAATTTACCAACACTTTGATGGAGCAATCTGGATTGGAACTGAAACTAGTGGCTTATATAAACTAAATAAAGATGGAAATTTTGTTAGTTATACAGTCAATGAACTTCCATTAACAAAGACTGGAATTTTTACAATATACAGAGATAAAAATAATAATGTTTGGTTTGGCACTACTGAAGGACTTTGTGGTCTAACTAACACTGGTAGAGTTGTTATTTACACAATTAAAAACGGTTTATCTAGCAATGTAATAGAATCTATATGTGAAGATAAAGACGGAAATCTTTGGGCAGGCTCACAAGAAGGATTAAACCGATTAAAAGATGAAAAAATCTCTACTTTTACTAGCAAAGAAGGTCTTTCTCAAGATAGCATTCGCTCACTTTATGAAGATAAAGAAGGAAGCTTTTGGGTTGGTACTAATGGAGGATTAAATCGTCTCAAAGATGGAAAGTTTACTAATTTCACAACTAAAGAAGGCTTAGCTAATAATAATGCTCGTACCATATATCAGGATCAAAAAGGAAATATCTGGATTGGTACAGATGGCGGTGGTGTGAACTGCCTAACAAAAGAAAAAGCTATCATTAATTACACAACAAAAGATGGGCTTTGTAATAATGTTGTTCGTACCATATATCAAGATCACTTAGGTACTCTTTGGATAGGCACAGCTAACGGAATAAGCCAGCTAAAAGATGGTAAGTTTACTAGTTACTTTATTAAAGATGGTTTATTAAGTGATGTAATTAATGCAATACTTGAAGATAAAAAAGGAAATATTTGGATTGGTACTTCTAGCGGAGGTTTGAGTTGTTTTAAAGATGGTAAATTCTTTAATTACACAATTAAAGAAGGGTTGCTTGGCAATACAGTACGTTCCCTTTTTGAAGACATAGAAGGCAATTTGTGGATAGGCACTACTAATGGATTAAATTTCTTAAAGGACAATATTATATCCCCTTCTCCTTTTCTTAAAGATGTTGATAACCGACTTACAGTATTTTCATTTTACCAAGACACAGCAGGAAATTTTTGGATAGGTTCTGATCAAGGGCTATATCGTATTAAAGAAGGAAAAATATCCAACTACACAACTAAACAAGGTTTATTTAATGATGTTGTTTTTCAGATTTTAGAAGATTCCAAAAACAACTTATGGATGAGTTGTAATAAAGGAATCTTTCAAGTAAGCAAAAAAGATTTAGATGATTATGATGCAGGAAAAATCAGTCTTATAAACTATATCTCTTATGGAAAAGCTGATGGAATGGGAACTAATCAATGTAATGGTGCTACTCAACCTTCTGCATGGAAAAGCCGTGAAGGTAATCTCTGGTTTGCTACTGCAAAAGGTGTGGCTAAAATAGACCCACAGAACATCAAACTTAATACCTTAGTTCCTTTACTTAAAATAGAAGAAGTTGTAGTTGATGGTAAAGCAATAAATATTAATCAACAAATTAAACTAACTCCTGGAACACAAAAAGTAGATTTTCACTATACAGCACTTAGTTTTCTGGCTCCTAACAAAGTTAAATTCAAATATAAACTTGTAGGCTATGACAAAGATTGGGAAATGGTTGATACACGTCGTACTGCATACTACACTAATATACCCCCAGGAACTTACCAATTTAGAGTTATAGCTTGTAATAATGATGGGATTTGGAATGAAGAAGGAGCTTTTATTGATTTTCAAGTAATGATTTCTCCTTGGAAGACTTGGGGAGCATATTTTTTCTATGTTTTAGGCATTGTAGGTCTTGTTTCAGGAGGCTTAATAATTAGGCTAAATTCTTTACAACGCTTAAATAAAGTGTTAGAAACCAAAGTTAATATAAGAACGGCTGAACTTGACAAAAAGAATGAAGAACTAGCTAAAAACTTAAATCAGCTTAATCAAACAGTAGAACAGTTAAAAATTTCTGAAGAAAATGCTTTGGAAGCTAAAAAGAAAGCCTTGGAAGCTAGTCAAGCTAAAAGCACATTTCTCTCTAATATGAGCCATGAACTACGCACCCCACTAAATGCAATTATTGGGTTTGCTCAACTTATGGTTCGAGATAAAAGCCTTAATCAAACACAACATGAACATTTAGGCATTATAGTTAGAAGTGGTCAGCACTTGCTAAATTTAATTAATGATGTTTTATCTTTAGCTAAAATTGAAGCAGGAAAACTTACTCTTAATGAGCAACCATTTAATTTAAAGCAAATGTTACGTAATGTTGAAGAAATGTTACAGATACGAGCTAAAGAGAAAGGGTTACAATTAATATTTGAATTAAGCAATATACCTAGTAGCGTAATAGGTGATGAGGGAAAACTCCGTCAAGTTTTGATTAATTTATTAAGCAATGCTGTTAAATTTACCGAGGTAGGTAAGATAGTTTTGCGTGCCAACTGGGAAAACAACGTAATGAACTTTGAGGTTGAAGATACGGGATTAGGTATGGCAGAAGATGAAGTAAACAAATCTTTTGAAGCCTTTGTTCAAACAAATAGTAGCAAAAAAGTTAAAGAAGGCACAGGGCTAGGACTGGCTATAAGTAAAGATTTTGTCAAACTAATGGGAGGAGAACTTAAAGCCAAAAGTAAGTTAGGCCAAGGAACAACATTTTATTTTAGTGCTAAACTAAGATGTTCTGATATAGAAGTACTCCCAATTGAGGAAAACTTTAAAATCACTAAACTTAAGGCTGGTCAACCTAACTATAAAGTTCTTGTTGTAGACGATATTGCAGAAAATCGTAAACTCTTAGTTATGTTGCTTGAACCGTTAGGCTTCCAGCTTTTTGAAGCAACTAATGGAGAAGAAGCTATAGAAGTTTGGAAAAAGAGCAGTCCAGATTTAATTTGGATGGATATTCGTATGCCTGTGATGGATGGTCAAACAGCAACTAAGATTATTAGAAACCTATGTATTGAACAACCAACTGTTAAAGCCCCTATTATCATTGCATTAACAGCTAGTGTGTTTGATCATGATCGTAAAGCAGTATTATCAGCAGGTTGTAATGATTTTGTTATCAAACCTCTAAATGAGCAAACCATTATAAATAAGCTAGCTGAACACCTAGGAGCCGTATTTGAGGAACCTGATTTATCTAAAGACTCAATCGTTATTAGTGAAAGCTCTGATAGCAATGAACCCGTTCTAACTCCAGCCAGACTTGCACAATTTCCTACAAAACTAATTACTGATCTAGCTCAAGCTATAGATCTTGGAGACAACACTACAGCCTTTATGTTAATTGATGAAATAGCTCAAAAAGATAAAGCTTTAGCTAATGAATTAAGCAATATGGTTAAAAATTTCCAAATTGATGAGTTGCTAGATTTAATAGGAAAGGTCTTTGCATGAAAGGCGATATCCTTATTGTTGATGATAACTTAAATAACCTTCAGCTTCTAGGAAACTTACTAACTGAAAATAGCTATAAAGTCCGAATGGCAAATAGTGGACGACGCGCATTAGGAGCAATAAAAGCAGGTCTTCCAGAACTTATTATGCTTGATATAACTATGCCTGAGATGGATGGCTATGAGGTTTGCCAACAATTAAAAGCTGATCCCACAACTAGCCCTATTCCTATAATATTTATTAGTGCGCTAGATGATGTTTTTGATAAAGTCAAAGCATTTAAGGTAGGTGGAGTAGATTATATTACTAAACCATTTCAAATTGAGGAAGTTTTAGCCAGAATTGAAAATCAGTTGACTATTTCTAGACTTCGCAAAGAACTAGAAAAACAAAATATACAATTAGCCAAAGAAAAAGAAGCGCTAATCCAAGCACAGAAACGAACTAATTTAGTATTTTCTGCTTTTGCTGAAACACTACCAGGAACTATTTTAGAAGGAAAATATCGTCTAGAACATAAAATTGGCAAAGGTGGTTATGCCGTTGTTTACAAAGCTACTCAGCTAAGTTTAAATCGTCCTGTAGCCATTAAGATTTTTCAACCAACTCCTGGCAATGATACTGGTTTAGCTTTAGATCGCTTTCGCCTTGAAGGTACTTCTACAAGTCGTATTACTCACCCTAATGCGGTTTCAATTCTAGAATTTGATATTTCTTTTTCAGGAATAGCTTATTTAGTGATGGAATTTTTGCAAGGCCACACTTTAGCAGATGAGATAGAGGAAAATTGGATTATTCCTCCTCGGCGAAGTCTAGAAATAATGATTCCTGTTTGCCAAGTCTTAGCAGAAGCCCATAAATTAGGCATCATTCACCGAGATATTAAACCTGAAAATATATTTTTGCACAATGCACCTGGGGGTGAAATCATTAAAGTTCTAGATTTTGGTATTGCTAAAAACTTTAATAATGATTCTGAAATACATGTCAGTAACCTTACTTCAGAAGGTCTAGTTCTTGGTACCCCTACCTTTATGGCTCCTGAAAGATTACGTAATCATCCTTATGATGGGCGCTCAGATGTCTATAGCATAGGTGTTATTTTGTACAATATGTTATCAGGAGAATGTCCATTTGAATCTATTGATAAAAGTATTACAACTGTAATAACAATGCATCTAACTTATATGCCTGATCCGATCCAAGAACTTAACTCTAATGTTCCCGAAGAATTAGGTGAGATAATAATGAGAACTTTAGATAAACGCCCAGAAAATCGCCCAACAGCACAACAATTAGCTGAAGAGCTAAATAACATATTGCCTCTACTTCCCCCAGATCCTAAAAGCACTAAACCTCAAAGAACAATTGTACCTAATCAAACTTCCTCTTTTCGTAACACAATTACCAGTAAAATAGTGGGAGAAGATTAATAAATTAACATTATTTCTTGAATTGTACTCGTTAGCCTTTGTAACCCGGGTTGCGTTCGCTACCCTCTAAACCCGGGTTGCGTTCGCTACCCTCTAAACCCGGGGTTGCGTTCGCTACCCTCTAAACCCGGGGTTGCGTTCGCTACGCTCACTAAAACCCCGGGCTAATATAGGTTGAGCGAATATAGATTTGAGCGACTCTTATAATTAAGTCCGTTTCCAACAGAGTTTTATTAGAAATAGATCTAGCCTTAATTTGCACAACACATATTAGCCCCAGGGGAAAATTAGCTTTCAGAGGCTAATTTTTTCCTGGGGATCAATTAATTTTTAGTGGAACAGGCATAAAGCAAAGCACAAAAACTATTAAAGCCACAAAACCTAACAACTTACGCCAAAAACCTATAGATTCTTGTTCATCTATAACTTGAGGATGGCGTTTAACAAATAAGACTACCAGCATAATTAAGTAAATGAAACTGCCACTCCAATTAAATTTAACATATGCAACATATGCAACTACAGCTTGTAAAACTGTAATTATAAGGGCAATAACATTATGTCCTTTTTTGCCAAACAAAGCATATACCACATGTCCCCCATCTAATTGCCCTACAGGAAGTAGATTAAGTGCAGTTGCTAGCATTCCTATCCAACAACCAAACCAAATAGGGTTCCAAGCTAGTTCTGAATGAATACCCAAAGCTTTTGAAATAATGGTAAAAAGTAGAGGGTTATTAAAATTAATTGATAGTGCTGATACTACTGGATGCCCATAATAAATACCTACTATTGCAGCAGGAATAGCAAAAATAAATCCTGCTAGTGGGCCTGAAATACCTATATCAAACAATGCTTTTTTATTATAGATAGGAGATTGTATCTTAATAAATGCGCCTAATGTACCAACACCTAATGGAGGAGGAACAGGTATAAAATAAGGTAGTGTAGCAGTTACACCATAATAGCGGCAGGCAATATAGTGACCTAGTTCATGTGTGCCTAAAATTACCAATAAGGTAAAAGAAAACAGTAGTCCATTAATTATTGGAAGTGGAGAAGTTGTTAGAATATGCCAAATTTGATCAAATTCAGCTTCTTGTAGCACATAAGGAAAGATTGCACCAGTAATTGTAGTTGTTAATATTGTGGCAAGGAAAAGAAAAATATGTAAAAGAAGTTTTTTAGGAGTAACTCCTAGGCCAGTACTTAAGGAAGCAATTTCAGATGTAGCCTCATCATCATTTGAAAAGAAAAAGTGATTGTCTTCTTTTTGCAGGCTATTATTTTCAGGCTCACTTTTTGAGAAAAACGGTAACTTCAACCCTACAACTCCTGGTTAGGTTCTAAAATGGAAGAACTTATCCAGTTAAATATAAAAAGATATTAACTCCCAGGCAAGAAAAGTTGCCTGGGAATTGTGCTAAAAACTAAGCATTTAATCTAAACCCTTGCATTTACTATTGTTGTAATTCTTTGCCAGGCTTAAATCTAATTGTTTTTCCTGGTGGGATATCTGTAACTTCGCCTGTGCGAGGGTTGCGACCAATACCACGTTTACGAGGTTTAACAACAAACACACCAAATCCGCGTAGTTCAATACGTTCACCACGTTGCATAGCATCTTTCATTGCATTGAAAAGTGCATCCACAGCAACTTCTGCTTTAATTTTTGGAACACCTGTTTTTTCTGATACTCTATTAACTATATCCAACTTGATCATGCTTTGGCCCCTTAATAATTAAATTTGCTAGTTACTATAGCGGTGTTGCTAAAGTAAGACTTCGCAATGGTTTCTTTTATCAAACTTATAGTAGAGGTTTGCATTATAGGCACTAACCAACAAAGTTGTCAAGGATTTGCAATTAATAAAAAGGTAGATTTAGCACGTTCTAATGCTAATTTTGCTTGATTGACAGCCATGCGTGCTTGAGCTAGATCATTTTCATCTATAGCCTGTTGTAGTCCAGGAAACACTTCTGCATCATAACCTGCATAGATTCCAGGAGCATAAATTACATGCTTATACCAAGGCCGCAATTTTAATCCTTGAGGATCAATAAATGCACGTTCAACCTTTAAGAACATATCATTGGTATTATTTAAGGTATTACCTGTTAGGCGTTGAGCATTTATTTTTTCCTGATAGCGTTCAGCAGCTTGTCTAAACTCTACAGCAGCTTGTCTTAATTGTCCTAAATCTAGATCTAGATTTTTTTCTTTAACTTCTTTACCTATAATTTCTATAAATCTTTCTATTTGTTTACCATAATTTCCATATTCAAATGGCAAAAGTGGTGTAGTAGCTAATCTTATAGCCATCAAGCCCCAAATTTTTGCTAGAGTAGTGTGATAAGTAAAACTAGGATCGCCAAATTTCTCCATCCAATGAAAGCTATCATATGCTGAATGATAAACTCCATAAGGCCCATTAAAGCCCATATCCAAGGAAGGAACACCTATATGTTGTAGAAAAGGGGTATAGTCTGAACCACTTCCTAAACTTCCCATTTGAAAATCTGAGTCACCTATTTTAACTTGTGAAGCTTTTTCGCCACGTTGACGATTGACCCAAGCTTCAAAAATGCTTTTTCCTGTTTTTGGATCCACAACATCTGCCATTGCACTATGAGCAAAAGCCATTAAGCTTGGAACTCCAGAAACTCCAAAATTAGAACCATCAACTGCAACATCTACATTAAGATAAGCCACTGCATTTTTTCTTAACTTTTCTGCATTCTCTTCTACCCATTCAGTTGATCCTATAAGACCAAATTCTTCTGCATCCCAACTTCCAAGAATTATTGTTCTAGAAGGCTTCCAACCTCGCTTTAACAATTCCCCTAAACCACGAGCTACTTCTAACATTGTGGCTGAACCACTATTAGGATCAACTGCTCCATAAACCCAAGCATCCCTATGATTACCTAAAATAACAAGTTTTTCTGGTTCAGTAGCACCTTTAATTTCACCAATTACATTCCAAATTTTACGAACTTGATAGTCAAAGCTTGTTTTTAATCTTACTTCCGTTGGCCCTGGGCCAGTATGATAAGAAAATGGAAGCATTCCTTGCCAAGCACGAGGAACATTTGCTCCTCCAAGTGATTCTAGAAGTGGAGCAGCATCACGATAAGATAAGGGTTGAACTGGTATTTTAGGAATATTGGTGGCTTGATTTGGATCTAAGCGTTTTGCTGTCTTAGTAGCTGCAACATCTGGAGTTAGTGGATCTCCTGCATAAAGAAATGTATAAAGTACACTTCCTCGTTGGGCTGAAGAAGCAGAGCGATAAGGCCCACGTGGATAAACATCCCCTACTCCATACCCATCATCTGTTGGATCAGAATAAATTAAAAGCCCAATTGCACCATTTTCTTCTGCTACTTTTGCCTTAACTCCACGAAACGCTTTTCCATAACGGGAAATAGCTATTTTACCTTTAACACTTATTCCCATTTCTGACAGTTTACGATAATCTGCTGGTAATCCATAATTTACATAAACTAATTGTCCTGTAACATCTCCATTTTGTGAATAAGCATTAAAAATAGGAGTTATGTTTTCATCAAATGAGTCTTTATCTTCTGCAACTACATCTTCTTTTAAGCTAGCTTTATAAGCAGTTGGCTTAAGCATTTCTAAGCTATTTTCCTTTGGATAAGGAAGCCATACTTCATATTCAACTATCTCTGCTGAAATTCCATATTCACGCAACCGATCTCTAGTATAAACCGCTGTTTGATAGTCTTGTGGTGTTCCTGCCATATGTGGATCTTCAGTATAAACACGCAAATGTTTTTTTACAGATTCTGAATTAGGAACACTTAAATAGGTTTTTTCCCAATCTTGTGGAGTGTTATTGCTAGAAGACTCTTGTTTATTGGCACTAGCAACATTTTGGATCAGAGAAAGTATTAGCAGAAATAAGAAGATATTTTTTTTCATAAAGGTAGGTAAATGAATTTAAGGGCAGGGTTGTCCCTGCCCATCTTTTAATTTCAATTATCTTACGCCTTCTAGAAATGCTCTAAGCTTACGACTTCGGCTAGGATGACGAAGCTTGCGTAGTGCTTTTGCTTCTATTTGACGAATTCTTTCACGAGTAACTGCAAAATGCTGTCCAACTTCTTCCAAAGTATGTTCTGAACTATTGTTTCCAAGACCAAATCTCATCTTGATAACTTTTTCTTCTCTTGGAGTAAGTGTTTTTAATACTTCTTCAGTAATTTCTCTTAGGTTAGTATTTATAACAGCTTCCGCAGGATTAATAATAGTTTTATCTTCAATAAAATCACCCAAGTGGGAATCTTCTTCTTCTCCAATAGGAGTTTCCAAGGAAATAGGCTCTTGAGCAATCTTTAAGACTTTACGCACTTTTGAAACAGGAATATCCATACGCTTAGCGATTTCTTCTGAGGTAGGTTCTCTACCTATTTCTTGTACTAAAGCTCGAGAAGTACGGATAAGTTTATTGATTGTTTCAATCATATGGACAGGAATTCTTATTGTACGAGCCTGATCAGCAATAGCGCGGGTGATAGCTTGGCGAATCCACCAAGTAGCATAGGTAGAAAACTTGTAACCACGACGGTATTCAAATTTATCTACAGCTTTCATTAAACCAATATTGCCTTCTTGTATTAAATCTAGAAATTGTAGGCCACGATTGGTGTATTTTTTAGCAATTGATACAACAAGTCGTAAGTTAGCTTCTACAAGCTCACGTTTAGCTTTGTTAGCTTCTCTTTCGCCTTCGTTAATTGTCTTTAAGGAACGTTCAATTTCTAGAGCAGAACTATTGTAGCGGCTTTCTGTGGTTAAGAGTCTCTTTTCAGCTTCTCTTATTTCTTTTTTGAGTTCACGTTCATTATAAGCAGAGCTATTGTTATCTAATGCTTTCTTTAATTGGTTTAGTTTGTTTTTAGAAGATTCTAAATTTTTTACATGGCTACGTATTTGATCTACAAATCGATCATGTATTTCAGAAGTAAAATCTATTAATTGTATTAGCTGGGAAATTTCTATCCTTAGGCGAGCTACATTTGTACGGTTTTTGCCTGATTTTGTAGTGCGTTTTTGTTCTGATTTAGGTTTTTCTTGTAGCTTTAAGATCTTTTGATAAAGACGCTGTACTTCATAAAAAGCACCTAGAACATGAGCTAAATATTCTTCTGATTTATCCTCTGTAAGAGATTCTGCATCAGAAAAAGTGACAACCTCACGAATAGAAAGCATGTCTGTTTTTAACTCTTCGCCTACTTTTAAAAACTCTTCTACTACAATAGGTGAACGAGAAATAGATTTTTTAGCACAAAGTTGCCCACGTTCAATGCGTTTTGCAATTGTTACTTCTCCATCACGAGTAAGTAGTGGAACTATAGCCATTTCTCTTAGATACATTCTTACAGGATCGTTAGTTTTATCTAACATTCCTGGAGAAAGATCTAATTCAATATCTTCATCTTCCAGGACTTCTTTTTTATCTAAGTCTGAAATATCGTCAAATTTCTCATCTCCAAATTGTATACCTTCTGAGTTGAGTACATCATAAATTGCTTCGATGTCATCAGCAGAGTTTACTTCTGGAGGTAACAAACGGTTTATATCATCGTAAGTTAGATAATCCTTTTCTTTGCCCACCTCTAAAAGTTTGTCAACATCTTCTTGATACTTTTCATGGATTGCCATATCAAATCCCTGTCCCCCTTCACTGGACTCCATAAAATAAAATATTGAGTGGTCAGCTCTTTCCCAGTCCCCTAATACTTACTAACTAGTATTAGTTACTTAATAATTGTCTCATTTCTTTAATAAGTTCTATTTTCTTAAGTGAAAGATTTGTTGCTAATTCATTATTGCCTTCACGTTGTGCTTGATTAATTTCGCCTTGTAGAACGGCAAGTTTTTGTTCTAATTGAAGGCGGTTTAGTGATGCAAAGGCTTCTTCAGCACGCTTAATTAGCTCTTGTTCCTCTAGTTCTGCTAGAGCGTCTGAACTAATCATCAATTCAGTAAGAATTCTTTCACATTGAGAGAGTCTTTTTGGATCAATTGCTGAAGAAAGATTAGCAAAATTAATCTCCTCTCCCTTTTGGCTAAGTTCTATTAAAGCAGAAAAAATTGGTGCAGTAGCCAAATCCTTAAATAAATCTTCTGTTAGTTTAGGTAAATACAATGGTCTAAGCGTTTTATCTAATAGTAAAAGCTCTAATAACTGTTTTTCTCCTGTTAAGATACGTATAGCAGGAGCGACTTTAACAGGATCTAATAATGTTTGGCGGTTTAGAGCTGCACGCTTTAGCTCTTCACGAACAACTTTTCCTTCTATTTTTAGCCTATCTGCAATTTGTTCTGCATATTCAGCCCGTTCAATCCTATCCTTTAATTTACTTAGATAAGGCAAAATTTCATTAAGTATTTCCACTTTGCCAGCAGGACGATTAAGGTCATGCTCACGGATAGCTTGGCTTAAAATATAATCAATATAGGGCTGAGATTTTTTGAGAAGTTGTCGATACTGTGTTGTACCATGATTTCTAATGAATGTATCAGGATCTTGGCCTTCCGGCAAGCTAAGTATATTAACTTTATAACCATGTTCCAACAAAATTTCCAAGCTTCGTTTAGTAGCAGCTATTCCAGCAGTATCTGGATCAAAATTAACCACAATTTGTGGTGTTTCTAGGTAACGACCTAGTAGCTTTATTTGTTGTTCGGTTAAAGCTGTTCCTAAACTAGCCACAATATTTTGTATGCCCTCTTGAAATGGAATCACAAAATCTAAATAGCCTTCAACCAAAATAGCAAAGCGTTGTTTCCTAATAGCTTCTTTTGCATAACTTAGCCCAAATAAGTTACGGCCTTTGCTATAGAGCGGAGTTTCTGGAGAGTTTAAATACTTTGGCTCTCCTTCTGCTAAAACTCTCCCACCAAACGCAATTACTCTGCCCTGTGTATCAGTAATCGGAAAAATACAACGACCTCTAAAGCGATCATAATGCCCATTGCCTTGATCTTTTACTACAACTAGCCCGCTACGCTCAATTTGACTAGTGCTAGCACCTTTAGCTCGTAAGTAACCACTTAAAGCATCCCATTTGTCAGGAGCATAACCAAGGCGCAGTAGTTCTATAGTCTCTTTAGTAATTCCGCGTTTTTCAAAATATTCTAAAGCTACTTTGCCTTCAGTAGTTTCTTTTAGCTGATTTTGGAAAAATTCTGTAGCCCAAATATTTATCTGTAAAAGTTCTTCCCGCTCTTCAGCTAATTTGTTTTCATCTACTTTTCTATCTATTTCTGGAAGAGCTATTCCAACTTTTTCCGCTACAATTTTTACGGCTTGAACAAAATCACAACGTTCTATTTGCATTACAAAGCCAAAAACATCCCCACCTACAGAACAACCAAAGCAATGAAAGATTTGCTTTACTGGATTTACATTAAAACTAGGCGTTTTTTCTGTATGAAAAGGGCAATTTGCTAGATAGTTTCTTCCCTTTTTTTTTAACGGCAAATAGTCAGAAATAATCCGAACTATATCAGCTTGATTTTTTACTTCTTCTGTAAAGGCTTTCCCAAAACCCATTTTTTTTCCTAGGGTTAGCATAATTTTAACGCCTATTGCCTTAACTCAACAATAGTAGCCCCTGAGCCACCTTCAGCAGATGTAGCTTGATAAAAATTTGCTACATGAGGATGAGACTTTAACAACAACCCTATTGCACGACGAAGCGTTCCCATCCCAGTCCCATGTACAATTCTGACTCTATCAAAATTCTCTATAAAAGCTTTATCTAAAAATTGATCAACTCGATCACAAGCAATTTCACTAGTACAACCTATTACATTAATCTCCCCATTAACTAATGGGTTAGATTCTTCACGTTGTAAATTAACCCCTACTGGTAATCGATAAGCAGCTTTCTTTTTAACATTTTGCCCAATAGGTCTAAGGCTATTAGAGTTAGCCTTAAAGCGCATTGCTCCAACTCTAACAAAGATATCTTCCCCTTTAATTTCTTCTACTACACCTTGTTGACCTAGTTCTGTTTCAACTCTATCTCCAACAGAAAAAGTATAAACAAAAGTTGCACCTGGGGCATTATTTGCATTTACCTGTTTGGCATTAACAGAATCATTAGAAATTACTTTATTATTAGAGCTTGCTTTTTGTTTTGCTACTACTATTTCTTGAGCTTGTTTTTTTAACTGAAAAACTTGTTTTTGTTGTTCTTTAAGTAACTTAGTAGCTAAGGATTTATCCTTAAGCTCTGAAAGAAGCCGTTCAGATTGTGTGGAAAATTCTTTTATTACGCTAGCTAGTTGTTTTTCAAATTCTTTTTGCCTTGAAAGTTCTTTAAGAGCAAATTCATCATCAAGTCTTTGATATCTTTCTGCTGTAACTTGACGCTCACTTTCTAAGGCAGTGTTTAGATCTTGCCAGCGTTGTGCTTCTATCTTAATGGTTTTTAGGAAGTTTGCTTGATGAAGGTCTCTTTGGTCAAGTCTTTTTCTTGCCATAGCTAAAATTTCTTCCTGTAACCCTAACCGACGAGCTATTTCTATTCCGCTAGAAGTGCCTGCAATATCTATTAATAGCTGATATGTAGGCTGCAAAGTTGTTTCATCAAACTCTACTGAAGCATTTACCACTCCAGAAGTTTCCGTAGCGTAAATTTTTAGGGGGTTATAGTGAGTAGATACAAGTACTATTGCTCCTTTTTGCTTAAAGAAATCTACAATAGCAACACCTAGTGCTGCACCTTCTTCAGGATCTGTACCAGTACCAACTTCATCTAGCATTACCAAGGCAGGAGGAGCAATTACCTCAACCATTTGGCTAATGTTACGAATATGGGAAGAAAAAGTAGAGAGATTTGCAGCAATTGATTGATGATCCCCAATATCAGATAAAACTTGATGAAAAATAGGCAGTCGTGCACTACGAGCAGGAACATGCATTCCTGATTGTGCCATCAAAGCTAAAAGTCCAACCGTCTTTAAGACTACAGTTTTACCTCCAGCATTAGGGCCACTAATAACCATTGCATTACGTTTTGAGCTAAGTTCTAAAGATATTGGAACAACTTTTGAGCTTGTTCCACGTAAATTTTGCTCTAAAAGTGGATGCCGAGCAGAAACTAAATTTAGCTCTCCCTGAGTATTCATCTCAGGTTTAACACAATTGTAATCTTGCCCAAAATTAGCTTTTGCTACAACTATGTCCAGCTCACAAAGTGCTTTAACTAGTGATTTTAACCCTGGTAAATCTTTGCGTAGTTGCTGAGAAATACTAAATAGTACCTTGGTAATTTCTACTTCCTCAAGTTCCTTAAGACGAACGATTTCATTATTTTCTTCAATAGTTGAAAGAGGCTCAACAAAGGCAGTTGCACCACTAGAAGACATACCATGAACAACACCTGGAACACGAGAGCGAAAATCATTTCTAACAGGAATAACAAAACGCCCATTACGCATAGTTACAAAATCATCTTGAGCAGCATTTTCTTGTCCTGCTAGTTCTAAAACATTAGACAAATGCTTATAGATACGGCCTCTAAGATTATTTATCTCTCTGCGTAAACGTTTTAACTCTGGACTAGCATCCTCATTTACTTCACCTGATGGTAAAAGACTAGCTTTAAGACGCTGATAAATAGCAGCAAGATTTGGGATTTGGCTAATAATAGCAGCTAAAGCAGTAAAATCTTTTTCTACCTCTCGAAATTGAGTTTTTAGAGAATGACCTGCACTAATAATGCTTTGGAGTTCTAGCATTTCCTCAGCAGAAAGATAAGTATTTTCTATAGCTAAGCGAGATAGAAGTGGAGCAGGATCAGTCATTTCAGGAATTCTGATACGACCAAATTCTCTTTGGTAATCTTCGCACTCTTTTACTTCCTGATGCGCACGCTCAATCAAAGCCAAGTCTTCTTGAGGCATCAACTCTAGCAATTGTTTGCGCCCGATAGGGGTTTGAGCATAAGCAGAAAGCAAACTTCGTAGCTTATCAAATTCTAAAGGTTCAAAGGCTTCTTGATTCATAAAACGTAAATATTTGCCTGTTATACCTTCTATATAAATTCTATATAAATTAGGAGGTAAAAATAAACTTTGATAATAGAAGTTAGTTATCAGTTTCGTCAAGTGTTATGATGGATTTTTTGATCAGGTTTACGAAATTAGAAGCTTTTGTTTTACAAAAGATAGGTGCTATATCTAAGTCAATAATAGCTGGCAATACTTTTCTTTTTGATATTTTCCAACAAGACCAATAAGAAACTTTATAAAAAAGGATTTGTCTCAAGTTGTTATTTTGCCTTGCCAACTTGAACATAAATTTGTTTATTGCTTAAAGTAAGCTATATAAAGCTAATAGAAACACTTTAGAAGCTTAGTTATTGCGTATTTTTGATATAAGTTTTTTAGAGGAACTTTTCTAATAACCAAAACACGTTGCAAAGCTATAATTGGTCATCTAAAATTCCTTTTTCTACTTTAGTAAGCCTTAAACCTATACATTCTACTATTTTGCCCAAGTACCCTGTAAATACTAAGACTTACAGACTTTTATGATTTACTTTGGCTTACTTGTTAACTTGAGGGAGTAGTAATAACGGAGGTATTTTTTCTTAGATGCTAAGATTGTTAAATAAAAGCAAGCGATCACAAAACGCTATATGGATAGTAGCTTCTGCGATGGTAGTTTTAGGTATGGTAGTTTTTTATGCTCCAATGCGTAGAGCAACATCTATTGATGGTAGAGATATGCCAGTTAATGATGCTGACTCAATAGCTGAAGTTGATAAGCAAGAAATAACTGCCCGTGACTATATTAGCGGCCTGCAAGGCATGATGCAAATGTATCAACAGTTTATGAGTCAAAGCGGTAAACAGATGGATTTTGCTCAAGCTAAAAATATGGGCTTAGATAAAAATGTTTTACAAAGCTTGATCAGAAAAAAAATTATTGCTTTAGAAGTTAAACGTCTTAACCTTGAACCAACAGATGCCGAAGTTAAAAACCGCATCAAAGAACAGTTTACAGTTAATGGAGCTTGGATAGGCTATGATAAATTCCAACGCTATGTGGAAAGAACTGGTATGACTGTTCCTCAATTTGAAGATGCTTTACGGGATCAAATAGCTGATGAAAAATTACGTAGTTTAATTACTAGCTCCATTCAAGTTTCTCCACAAGAAGTTCAAGAACAATTCAATAAAGAAAATACCTCATTTAGTGTTCTTTATGCTGTATTAGAGGCAAGCAAAATAACAGATAAAGTTACATTTACTGATGATGACATAAAGAAATATTTTGAAGCCCATAAAGCCGATTTCCGTATTACCAAATCACAACGCAAAGTTGATTACATATTTGTTAGCCAAGATTCTGTTTCCAAAAATCTAGAAATTTCTGATGAAGAGTTAAAGAAAGATTACTCACCAGAAAAATTTATCTCTGAAGCTAAAATACAACAAATTATGCTTAAAGCTTTAGCTGATAAAGATAGAGAAACTGTAATGGCAAAAGCTTCAGAGTTAGTAAATCGTGCTCGCGGGGCTAATGGTGTAAAGGCTGAAGACTTTGGAGCATTGGCTAGAGGTAATACTCAAGACACTGCAACTAAGGATAAAGATGGAGACTTAGGTTTTATTAAAAAAGATACCCTTAAACCAGGTAGCTATTTACAACGTGCTTTTTCTATGAAACCAGGTGAAATATCTGACCCTATCGCTGATGGCAACAATGTATATATCATTAAAGTAAATGAGATTAAAAATAAATCCTTTGAAGAAGCAAAAGAAGGTCTTTTAGCTGCGGCTCGTAATAAATCTTCCTATAAAAGAGCTTCCGATCTAGCAGATGAAGTAGCTAAACAACTAGCAGATAAAAAAGACATCAAAGCTGTTGCTGCTGAAGTAGCTAAAAAACAAGGGTTAAAAGAAGAAGAAACTCTAAAACAAACTCCACTGTTTTCTGAAGGTGATGATGTGCCAGGAATTGGGAGTAACCCATCATTTGAAGAAGCTGTTGCAAGTCTAAAAGCTGTTGGAGATGTTGGAGTTAAAGTAGGTATTCGTGGAGGATTTGCTATTCCAAAACTAGTAGAAATAAAAGAACCTCACGATGCTAAATTAGAAGAAGTGAAAAGTAAAGTTGAAGAAAAATACAAGGAAGAAAAAGTTAAAGATCTAGCATCTGACCAAGCTAAAACTATTTTAGCCTCCGCTAATGGCACAACTGATGGATTAAAAGCTGCAGCAGAAAAAGCTGGTCTTAAGGTAAATACTCGTGATGATTTCAAAGATGGACAATCTTTAGAAAATTTCTTAGATCAAAACAAAATAACTCCTGCTTTGATGAAACTTAAACAAGGCGAAGTTGTTAAAGAACCTATCTTTGGAAATGATAAATATTTACTTCTTGGCATCACTAAACGAAATGAACCTGATACCAAAAAGTATACTGAACAAGCTAAGGCTATCGAAGAAAGATTGCTAGAAGAACGTCGTACTATGATCTATGATGCTTACTTAGATAATGCCAAGAAAAAATTAAAGAATGATAAAAAAATTGTTGTCCATAAAGATGTAATTGAAAAAATTCTAAAAGAATTAGGTAGTCAACCTGTAGCAGGACAATAAAAAATTATTTACCAAAATACTTAAAATAGGCTTGCTCTGGCAAGCCTATTTTCTTGTTTGGAGACTTATGTTAGCAAAAAGAATTATCCCCTGCCTAGATGTTAATCAAGGTCGTGTTGTAAAAGGTATTAATTTTGTATCATTATCGGATGCAGGCGATCCTGTAATTCAAGCCCGTCGTTATGATAGTGAAGGAGCGGATGAGCTAATATTTTTAGATATAACAGCTTCTTCAGACAATCGCAAAATAGTGCTGCAAATGGTTAGGGATGTAGCAGATTGTGTATTTATTCCTTTTACAGTAGGAGGAGGAATACGCAATATAAAAGACATTAGAGAGTTACTATTGGCTGGAGCAGATAAAATTTCTATAAATACAGCAGCACTAAATGATCCAACATTAATTTCTACTTCAGCAATGCGTTTTGGAAGTCAATGTATAGTTGTAGCAATAGATGCTAAAGAAGTAATCTCTGCAAATGGAGATCAACGATGGGAAGTTTACTCACATGGTGGGCGTAACGCTACAGGCATTGATGCAGTTAAATGGGCAATTGAAGTTGAGCGTTTAGGAGCAGGAGAAATCTTGCTAACTAGCATGGATAGAGATGGAACTAAAAATGGTTATGATTTAGAGTTAATTAATAAAATAGCCAGCTCAGTAAAAATACCTGTAATTGCTTCAGGTGGAGCAGGTTCTTTAGAGCATCTTTATCAAGCTTTGGCAGAAGGTCAAGCTGCTGCTGTGCTAGCAGCATCTATTTTTCACTTTGGACAATTTAGTATTGAAGAGGCTAAAGAGTACTTATCTAAAAAAGGTATACTAGTAAGACCATCCACACCTACTTAATTTCACCTAACACATATAGACTAGTAATTTGGTCAAAGTATTTTATTCTATATAAAACAAGCATAGTATATTAGCTATAGTTATAGTCTTTTTTCTATCCTACTTTGTCCTTAACAAAGAAATTCTGTTAAAATGGCAAACAAAATCAACAAATTTTAATATTTTAGGAGTCTTCATATCATTTATGTCCGAGATGTTTGTCCAAAGTCTTAAATTTGATGAACAAGGTTTGATACCTGCTGTTGTTCAAAACTCTCGTACCAATGAAATTTTGACATTAGCTTACATGAATGCAGAAAGTCTTGTACGAACCTTAGAAACAGGTCAAACTTGGTTCTGGAGCCGCTCACGGAAAGAATTATGGCATAAGGGAGAAACTTCTGGTAACTTTCAGAATGTTGTTGACATACGCATAGATTGTGATGGAGATGCCTTAGTAATATTAGTTGATCCAGAGGGGCCTGCCTGTCATTTAGGTGAAAATACTTGTTTCCATCGTCAGTTAAAAGAAACAGAATATGAGCGTTTGCATAAAAGTGTTTCCCTAGTAAATCAAAGTTCGCTAGAATTGGGTATTTTGTTAGATGAGCTTTACCGTCTAATTGAAGAAAGAAAACTAAAGCGTCCAGAAGGATCTTATACTACCTATCTATTCAACGCTGGGTTAGATAAAATACTAAAAAAAGTTGGTGAAGAATCAGCAGAGACTATTATTGCTGCTAAAAATAACTCAACCCAACAAATGACCTCTGAAATTTCAGATTTGCTTTATCATTTGTTAGTATTGATGAGTGAGCGTGGAGTTAGGTTAGAAGATATTTTTAATGAACTAAAACAACGAGCTGGAAAAACTACTGAACGAAAATACTCATAAAAATCATGTTTATTGCTCCTAAAAACTTTCAAGAATTTGAAGAAATGGCTAGTCAAGGAAATGTTATTCCTGTAGCTAAAAAAATTGCGGCTGACTTGCTTACTCCTGTAGCTGCTTATCTACACTTGCAGCAATCTAATCCCTATTCATTTTTGCTAGAATCAGTAGAAGGTGCTGAGCAAGTTGCCCGATATTCCTTCTTAGGAGTAAAACCCCACTTAATTCTTCGTGTGCGTGGTCGTACGGTTGAAAGCATTCAAGATGGTAAAGTAGAGCGACTTCCAGGAACAATGTTAGATGTTCTTCGCCAACATTTAGGTCATTTAATTCCTGTTAAAGTGCCTGAACTACCTCCTTTTACTGGTGGTGCAGTAGGCTACTTAAGCTATGACATGATACGTTGGTTCGAAAGCATACCTAATAAAAACCCTGATGATCTAAAAATTGATGATGCTTTAATGATGTTTTTTTCTTCTATCTTAGCTTTTGATCACGTAAAACAACAACTAATAATTATTGTCAATGTTTTTACTCATAAATCTACTCAAGATTTAGCAACCAAATATAATGAAGCATTACAAGAAATTGCTCGTATTGAAGAATTACTACAAACCCCAATAAATCTTCCTTCTTCATCAAAAAACCCTCAACATTTACTAGTACGTTCTAACTTTACCAAAGAGCAATTTGAAAAAGCTGTAGTAGAAGCTAAAGAGCATATTAAGGCTGGAGATATTTTTCAGGTTGTACTTTCACAGCGTTTTGAAGCTAGCATTTCTACTGTTCCATTTCAGATCTACCGAGCCTTAAGAATGATTAATCCTTCTCCCTATATGTTCTACTTAAATATGGGTGAAATTTCTCTAATAGGTGCATCTCCAGAAATGTTAGTACGTTGTAAAGATCGTAAATTAGAATACCGTCCCATTGCAGGAACAAGAGCAAGAGGAACAGATGATGTTGAAGATGCTCTTTTAGGAGAAGAACTTAGAGCCGATGAAAAAGAAGTAGCTGAACATATTATGTTAGTTGATCTTGGACGCAATGATTTAGGACGTGTTTCTGAAATCGGATCTGTAGAAGTATTGGATTTAATGGCAATTGAGCGCTATTCTCATGTAATGCATATGGTTTCAAAATTACGAAGCCAACTACGTGTAGGTAATGATTGTTTTGATGCTTTAGTAGCTTGTTTTCCAACAGGAACAGTCTCAGGCGCACCTAAAGTACGGGCTTTAGAAATTATCGATGAACTAGAACCTACTCGCCGTGGGCCTTATGCTGGTGCAGTAATGTATTTAGATTACTCAGGAAACTTAGATTCTTGTATTGCCATTCGTACAATGCTAGTAAAAGATGGTAAAGCCTATATCCAAGCAGGAGCAGGTGTAGTAGCAGATTCTGTGCCTGAAAAAGAATATATTGAAACTGTAAACAAAGCTCGTGCTTTACTTAAAGCTGTAGAATTAGCAGAAAAAGAACTTTAGTTATATTTAGCTATAAAGTTTAAAATGCAAATTTTAAACCATTTACTTTAACCTAACATTGGGTATATTTAGTTATGAAACGCTGTCCAAATTGCCATCAAGAATACTCAGATGCTGTTACCATGTGCCCACATGATGGTCAAATATTGATGCTTAATCCTGACCCAATGATAGGAAAACTTCTTGAAGGAAAATACAAACTAGAAAATTGTATTGGCGTAGGTGGAATGGCTACAGTCTACCTTGCTACTCGTGCCCAGATAGGTGACAATGTAGCCGTTAAAGTACTCAATGAAGAATCCTTAAGAAACCCTTTAGCAGTAGCTAGATTTCGCCGTGAAGCACAAGCAGCAGCTCGTATTCGCCATAGTGGAGTTGTTACAATTCATGATATGGGAAACCTACCAGAAGGAAACACCTTTTTGGTAATGGAGTACATTCGAGGTCATAGCTTAAGAGATGAATTAAAAGAACATAAAACCCTATCCGTTCCAAGAGCAGTTAGTTTGCTTAGTGCTGTTTGTAGTGCTGTACATGCAGCTCATGAAGCTGGAATAATCCACCGTGACTTAAAACCTGAAAACATAATGGTGGAAACATTTTCTGATAGTAGCGAATCTATAAAGGTTGTAGACTTTGGTGTTGCAGAACTAAGAGAACATATAATTAGTGATGCAATGACTAAGTTAACCGAAGCTGGAATGATGGTAGGAACTCCTTACTATATCTCTCCAGAACAATGCAGAGGAGAACCTCTTGATCCAAGAGCAGATGTTTACAGCTTAGGTATTATTTTGTATGAACTGCTAACAGGTCATGTGCCTTTTCGCGGGAGAACTTTGTCTGCCGTAATTATTCAGCATGCTACTGAACCTCCTCCTCCTATTCGCAAAATTCGTCCAGATGTTACTGAATCAGTGGAAACTGTAATACTGCGTGCTTTAGCCAAAGAACGCTCTCAGCGCCCAGCAACTGCTCGTGATATGGGACAAGAACTAGAACGAGCTTTAGCTGGAATAACACTTACAGAATCTATTGATATAATTATTGAACCAATCAAAACTTCTGAAATTTCTAAGGCTTCAGAAACCTCTGAAATTCAAGTTTATGAGTCTGCTCCTAGTAAAATACCAACTCCTTCCCGCAATATTAACGCAATGCCACCCCGTAAGAGTGGCTTACTTAACTATGATAGCCTAACAGGACTTCACTCTCATGCTTACTTTATGCGCAATTTAGAAGAAAATATTTTGCGATGTTCACAACTTAATGAATCTTTGGGTGTTGTATTGTTTGGTATAGATGGATTAAAACGTATTAATAATACTTATGGCTATTTATTAGGGGATTTACTCTTACGTGAAGTAGGACATTTATTAAGTCAACGTTTACCTGAACAAATGAGTTTATGTCGTGCGCCTGGAGATGGATTTACTACAATGGCTGCAACCAAAAACCCTGAGTTAGTAGTTGACTTAGCTTCCAAACTAATAGAAACCATTAGAGGAACAAGGTTTTTA
Organism: Blastocatellia bacterium; assembly: GCA_039812885.1. GTDB lineage: Bacteria > Acidobacteriota > Blastocatellia > Chloracidobacteriales > JADJPF01 > JADJPF01. Next base: position 58,461 of record JBDIBI010000016.1, on the reverse strand, counting down.
ACCAAAGAGTTACCAGAAGGTTTAGAAATAACCATTTCCGCAGGAATATCTTTTTATCCTGAAGATAGCCTAGACGCAATAGATCTTTTTGAAATTGCTAAACAATCTCTAGCCACAGCTAAAAGCATTGGTCTAGGAGAAGTTGCTCGTAAAGGTTCTAGTGGGCCATTAAGTCATTTAGTAAGTCATACTGAGCCACAAGTTCAGTTTGAAAGCTTTGTTGGCCGGAAATTAGAACTAGAAAAACTGCAACGCAATTTTGAACAAAGTGTTGCTGGTCGTGGACGTTTTATTCTAATAACTGGAGATGCTGGTTTAGGTAAAACCCGATTAGTAGAAGAATTCCGCCGCCAATTAGCAGGTAAAGATACTCTTTTCCTCCAAGGTCGCTTTTATGAATCTGGTGGCTCAATTCCTTATAAAGCTTTTTGTGATTCTTTGCGTGGCTCGTTACATTACTTAATGGAATATAATCAAGAAGATACTCAAGCTGTTTTTGGTTCAATGACAGGTAAAGTTATAGCGGATTTTAGTAGCAATGATCCTCTCTCACTATTATTAAGTAATGAACTTTCCTCTAATAATGCTGAGCAAGAAAAATACCGTATATTTGATTACTTAGTACGAATTTATTTAAATTTATCTAAGTTACGACCAGTTGTCTTATTTTTAGATGATTTACAGTGGGCAGATGAGCTTACCTTAGATTTTCTTGCTTATTTAATTCGTAATACAACAGGTGAACGACTCTTTTTCCTTGCAACTTCAAGAGAATGGGAGCTAACCAATGAAAGTAACCCCGTACGCGCTTGGCTAAGGCAAATGAGCCGTTATGGAAACCAAGAACAAATAAAACTCTCTCCTTTAACAGAAACTGAAGTTGCCAATGTTTTAGAATCAATGTTTGGTCATATTGATATTCCTCAAGCAATGCTAGCTCGTTTTTGCCAAGAAACCAAAGGTAACCCATTTTATCTCAATGAAATTGTTCGTTTGTTAATTGAAGAAAAAGCAATAGAATGGAACGGTGAGCATTGGAGTTGTAAAGATGTTGGCGAAATCCGCCTGCCAAATTCTATAGTAGATCTAGTTGAAGCACATTTAGTTAAACTAGCCTCAAAAGATTTAGATGTTTTTACTCAAGCAGCTGTCTTAGGTAATGAGTTTACTTTTGAAACCTTAGAAGCTATAACAGAACTTGATGAAGATGAGCTATTAGAAATTCTTGAAACAGGTTTACGAGAACACATTTTAAGAGAACAACCTAGCTCAAATTCAAGAGAAGATCGCTATTCTTTTTACCATAGCACAATTAGAAAAGTACTTTATGAGCGAACAAGTCGCCGACGTCGCAAACGTCTTCATCAGCAAATTGGCCGCAAGTTAGAAGAAATGCATGCAGATCGTGCTAATAAAATTGCTTCTGAGTTAGTTTATCACTACTACAATGCAGAAGATTATGAGCATGCTTTAAGTTACGCAGTCGAAGCAGGTAATTTAGCTTGGCGGGCTTTAGCCTTTTCTGAAGCAGCAAAATATTATGAGTGGGCAGAAAAATCTATTCAAAACCTTACCTCTTCTCTTAAGGATGAACCTCTAGCTAGAACTACTGGAGGCAATCAAGTATTTCAACTAGCTATTTGTGGTTTGCAAATAGAATCTGACCGGATGGCACAATATCATCTAAATTATGGTCAACTCTTTATGCAACTTGGAAATCACCAACGAGCTGAATCTCAATTAAGGCAAACACTAGATTTAGCTCGTCAAGTCCGTTCATTAAAACTAGTTGGAAGGGCTTTTACTGCATTAGGTGAGCTTTACCGTCAATATGGACAGCTTTCTCGTGGTTTAGAATATGGAGAACAAGGGCTTGCAGTACTTACTTCTATTGAAGATTCTGAATGGGAAGTTCAATCCTTAATGGTAATAGGAGCTTCTCACGAAGGTTTAGGTCATTTCTCTCAAGCTTTAGAACAATATGAAGGTGCATTAGTATTAGCTAGAAAGATTAAAGATCGGTTTCAAGAAAGTAGCGCTCTATGCGGAATGGGTGTAATTTATTACCGTTTAGGGCAATATGAAAAAGCTCAAGATGCAGCAAAACGAGCATTAGAAATTAGTACTTTAACAGGTGACCGTTTAGCTCAGGAACGTTGTCAGAACTTAATGGGCGTAATTTTATTAGAAATTGGTCAATTCCATGATGCACTAAGAAACTTTGAAAAAGCACTAAAGATTGCTCGTGATATGGGTTATAGACTACGTGAGACTTCTATACTTAATAATATTGGTGAACATTACCGTAGACAAATGCGGTATCAAGAAGCTTATGAGTACTATCAACAAGCACTTTCTATCACTAAAGAAACATCCGATAGACCTACAGAAGCATCTATCTTGTTAAATATTGGGCTGCTTTACCAAGGTCAAGGTAATCATGAAACTGCACTATCAGAATTTATAAAAGCCCAAAGAATTATTCAAGAACTTGGACTTAGACCTACAGAACTAGAATCTTTAGTAAGTATTGGAGATTCCTTAGCAGCAGTTAACAATGTCAAAGATGCACAAAGCTATTTTCAATATGGATTAGATCTTTCTCGACAATCTGGAAGCCCTGTTTTTGAATGGCGCGCACTTTATGGACTTGCTCGTTGTGAAATGGCAAAAGGAAATAAAAAGGCTGCACTAAAATTACTAACTAAAACCGTTGAAGTAATTGACCTAATGTCATCTGAGTTAACTACTTATGCTAATCGGCTTAGTTTCTTAAAAAATAAGCAAATAGTTTATAACGACTTAGCAGAACTAACCCAAGATTTAAACAAAGATGGAGTTATTTAGTTATGCTTAAGAATAAAATTAATAATTCATTTTACTATATATTTCTTGCTTTCTTAGCAATAACCTTAATTTTCTCTAGCCAAAGTTTTGCCCAAAAACGCAAGCCTTCTAAACCTGCTCCAGCTCCAGCAGAAACTCCAACTCCAAAACCAGCCGAACCTCAAGTAATTAAACCACCTGAAACACTTTTAAGTTTGGAAGAAATGGAAAAATTAATTGCAGTTATGGAAACAGACAAAGGTGATATTACCCTAGAGTTTTATCCGAAGTCTGCACCTAATCATGTTAGGCAATTTGTTTGGTTGGCTCGTACTGGTTATTTTGATGGAATGACAATAAGCCGAATCATTCCAAAATTTATTATTCAAAGCGGGAATCCTTCATCTTGGGATGAATCAAACGCTAACAAGAAAAAGCGGTTTGATATCCCAAAATTAAAAGCAGAGTATGATACCAACGTTAAACATGAACGTGGTACGCTTTCTATGGCTAGACCAGGCAATGATCCTGATGGTGGAACTACTCACTTTTTTATTTGTTCTCAAAAAGCTTCATCTTTAGACAATGGATATAGTATTTTTGGACATGTTATTAATGGAATAGAAGTTGTTGACACTATCGCTGCCTCCCCTATAGAACAAGGAACTCAAGATAAACCTGCTGAACATATAGCAGTTAAACACATTCTTATAAAAGAAAAAGAAACTGAAAAACCAAAAGAAACCGAGTCTAAACAGCAATGATCCTAGTAATAGATAACTACGATTCATTTACTTACAATATAGTACAGTATTTAGGTGAATATGAGCCTAATATAATGGTTTACCGAAATGATCAAATTACAGTAGATCAAATTAAGCTACTTAAACCTACTCACATAGTAATTTCCCCAGGGCCAGGCCGTCCAGAAGCTGCTGGAATTACACCTACAGTTATTAAAGAGCTTGCTGGAAAAACCCCTATTTTAGGGATTTGTTTAGGACATCAAGCAATAGGAATGGTTTTTGGTGGCAAAGTAATTTCGGCGCCTTATTTAATGCATGGTAAAACCAGTGAAATTTGTCATGATGGAAGAACGATTTTTAAAGGTTTAGAATATAGATTTCGAGCAACTCGCTATCATTCTTTAATTGTAGAGCATGACAGTCTTCCTCAAGACTTAGAAATCTCCGCTACTACTCCAGATGGGTTAATAATGGGTTTAAGACATCGCCGCTATGTTTGTGAAGGAGTTCAATTCCATCCTGAATCTATTATGACCAACAATGGTAAAATGCTTTTAAAAAATTTCCTCTCTCTTTAAGTAAGAAAAGTAATGATCAAAGAAGTACTTAAGCAAATTATCGCAGGCAAACACCTTTCTAAAGAAGAAGCTAGTGCTATACTTAATGAAATTATTGACGGTGAAGTTACTGATGCCCAAATTGCCGCAATTTTAATTGCACTTGCGGCAAAAGGGGAAACGGCTGATGAGTTAGCAGGTTTTGCCAGTGTAATGAGGCAACGAGCAGCAAATTTTACAACTAAACATAGACTATATGTTGACACTTCAGGAACAGGAGGTGACGGTCAAGCGACATTTAATATTTCTACTACAGCAGCTTTTGTTATTGCTGGAGCAGGTGTTCCTGTAGCCAAACACGGCAATAGAGCGGTGTCTAGCCAATGTGGAAGTGCTGATGTACTTAGCGAACTAGGTATAAAAATTATTCTTACTCCAGAGCTAGCAGCCCAATGTTTAGATGAGATTGGCATTTGTTTTATGTTTGCACCTGCTTTTCACACAGCTACTAAACGAGTGGCTGAAATTCGCAAACAACTTGGTGTAAGAACAGCTTTCAATTTATTAGGGCCTCTTACTAATCCTGCTAGAACTCCTAGACAATTAGCAGGAGTTTTCTCACCTACAAAAATCAAACATTGTGCTGAAGTGCTTTCTAAGCTTGGAACAGAGCGTGCGTGGGTAGTTTGTGGAGCAGATGGATTAGATGAAATTACCTTAACAGACAAAACCTATGTAGGAGAAGTTATTTTTGATAAAGTTTCATTTTTTGAAGTTTTGCCAGAAGATTTTGGATTTAATGCTATAAAAAAAGAAGAGCTTGTAGGTGGAACAACTAGGGAAAATGCAGAAATATTAAAAGAAATTTTATCAGGTGATCGCAAAGATAGTCTTAGAAAAATAGTTTTAGCAAACGCTGCAGCAGTACTTTACCTATGTGATAAAGCTTCTAACTTAAAGGAAGCAGTAGACTTAGCAGCTAGCAGTATTGATCAAGGAAAAGCTCTAGAAAAACTACAAGCTTTAATTAATTTAAGTCAAGCCACAAATTCCTCTGAAAAATAAAATAAATCTGTGTTATCTTCTTTTTAGAGTTTTTCAAAGTCTTTGGCAAGATAATTGCTTTATTGTACAACCAGAGATACTTTAAAAAGCATCTTAACAGTGTACAGTAAATTATAACTAGTTTGGACTTTTTAATAATTTTTGATGAGAGGAGATACCACCATGGCAAGTTTCAAAGATCCAGGACAGCGGTTTGCTCCGATCGAAGTAGTCGAAAGACTTTTAGAAATCTGTGATTATTATGGTGAGCGCCAAGTCCTTTATATTCGTTCTACTCTTGATTTGACCTCTTATTTAGATTCCTTTGGCTTTGATGTTTATAGTTTGACTTCCGATCCAAATACAACATTTGAAATAAATTGTGCCTCAACTGATGTTTTGCCTAGCGGAGATAAATCCCATAGTCATGATTTATCTCATTAAGCAAACTGCCTTAAGTAACTAGTTCTTTCTCTACTAAATCTAATCAATAAATTATATAGTGCAAAAATACTCCTAATTTGCGTTGGAGTATTTTTGCGCTTTATCACAAATTTCTTCAATTTTAGAAACTTCTTTGCTTGAAACAAGCAGGTTGATAAGTAAATCTTTTTCCTTTATAGAGGTCTTTCCCTGAAAGTTTGTTTCTCGATTTATTTCTGAGATACTTAAAGTATTAGTATTTTCACAATTAGGACATTTACGTATATACAAATTCAACCAAGAATTTACTTGATTTGGTTTTAAGGATAGTTTTTCAAGATAGGAAAAATTTTTGGCCTCTGTAGCCCGTTTTAATGAATCTAGTTCTATTTGCCCAACTAAATCAAAACCTTTTGCTATTTTGCACCAAGTTGCACAGTTTTCACAAAATACCTTACAAGATTGGTCTTTAACGCTATAGTAAATTACACCAATAACAATAATGGAGGCTTCAATAAACCAAACCCCCCAAAGAGTTGTTCCTTTAAGTTCGGTACCTCGAAAAGTCTTAGTCCCTACTTTAGATATATCTGTTATTACTTGCCAATCTATTAACGGACTAGTCACAATTCTTAGCAATTCATACTTATAATTAAAAATTTCAAAAAGCCAAAATGTCCAACTAAAATAAAGAGCAATTAAACTCATTATTAGCCCATAAATAACATTTATTGAAATGTTTCGCACTTTACCAATTTCCAGTATCTGTGCATTCATTATTCCTAACAATATAGCAAAAATTACTGTAGCTATAACTTGCACATAGGCAAATGGGTTATATCTATTGATCAATGAGTATATAAAAGCAAATATCACTGATACAATAACACAAAACAAAAATGTACCTAAGAGATTGCCTGCCGTAAATTTTCCAGACTGTTTATAATATACTTCATCCATAAAATAAGTAAGAGCAAGGTAGTTAATTAAATTAATTTTTATATATAACGAAGATATACTGGCTAGATTATATTAGTAACTTAAGGAAATTTCTATAAAAACTTATGGAGATAAAATAGAGATAAACTGAAGATAAAAACTTATGGCAAAAAAAATTTGGCACACATTCTACAAAATGTGTGCCGGTTACGGTAGCACGGAAGAGGACTATCAGAAAGGAGCAACTAACCTTAACATTAAGAAAAGGTTACCGCTAAATATTACATCTTACTTCTTTTCTGCCTTAGCTTCTGACTTCTTCTCTGATTTCTTTTCTGATTTAGCAGCTGGTTTGGTTTTTTCTGGCTTAGCTTCTGGCTTGGTTGCTGTAGAGGCAGGAGCAGCATCTGTTGTTTTTGCATGATGTTTGTGGTGACGTCTGTGATGACGTTTGTGGTGTTTTGGTTTTGCTTCTGAAGATGCTTCTGTTGCTGCTGGTTTTGCTTCTTTGTGTTCTTTAGCTGGTTTAGCTTCTTTTTTCTCTGCTGCTGGTTTTGCTTCTTTGTGTTCTGCTGCTGGTTTTGCTTCTTTGTGTTCTTTAGCTGGTTTAGTAGCAGCAGGTTTAGCTTTGTCATCTTGACCCTTAGTCTTAGGTGCTGCAAATGAAACTGTAGCTAATAAAGCGATAATTGTTAAAGCAATGATATTTTTACGGAACATAAAATTAACTCTCCTTGTTTAATCAACCTATTATTTAATTTAACTTTTTTGGTTTATTTTCTGTCTGTGATTTAATACAAGAAGTATGCCAAGAGATTTAAATTTTATAGAAAAATGGTTTGCTACAAGTTTAATAACCTTTGGTTAGACCATTACAAATTATAATTAATGCAGAAACTATTGCATTTTCAATTAGTTACAGTTAATTTTAGAAAAATTATTAATTTTAGAAAAAAATTTTTTTTAACTTACTTCTTTAATTAAAGTTTTTCTTTTTAGCTAAACCAGATTGCCACAACTACAAAGACGCCCCGATTCCATTCATCTCAGTCAAAAAACGTTCAATTCTTTCTTCTACAGACAAATCTCCATCAATTCGAATAATCTTACAAGAACGTTTTGATAACCAGTCTTCATGTTTTGCCCGACTTCGACCACTCAATTTTCCTTCATCATACTGAGCAGCCCAAATAAGAAACTCTTCATCAACTCGCCCCAAAACAATAAGTTCACGCTTACGCAATCGCTCAACTCTTATAGAAGCTTCTAGCGTAAGAAAAACTATAAAAGAAAAAGAATCTTCCAACTCCTCACCCCAATTTACAAGCGAACCAGATAAAACGGCTGATGAAACTTTTGCTAAATCTCCTAATAAAAGTGATTGTCTCTCTTTTGCATCTCGCTTATTTTGAAACGGTGGATCAGTTTTAAGCCAATAATAGTTGTCCAAGTCAAAAAAGGCAAAATCAAGCTTTGCAGCCAGTGCTTGACCTAAAGTTGTAGTACCTGATCCTGATGCTCCTGTAATTAATATTCTCATAAGTTATACTCTATTAAAATATTGATAGTATTTAGTACTATTCTTTTTCTTCTAAGGTAATTCCTAAGCGTTCAGCCATGCGATAAAGAGTTCTTCTATCAACACCCATAACTTCAGCTGCACGAGTTCTATGATATCCTACATTTTCAAGGACATACATCATATAGCGTTTTTCAAGTTCATCTAAAGTAGGCATATCTTGGAAAAGACTATTAACTTCAGCATGTTTTTTCTTAACTTGTGCAGTAGGAACAGCAGCACGAATTCTTTCTGGTAGATCTTCAATATCTATTACTTCACCACGAGCATGCAAAGCTGTATATTCTATAGCATTTTCTAATTCTCTAACATTACCCGGCCAATTATATGCACTTAAAGTAGTTAACGCATCTTCTGACCAAGAAAGTGTATGTCCTATTTTAGCAGCAGATTTTGCTAAAAATTTTGTAGCTAGAAGTGGAATATCTGTTCGTCTATCTTTTAGTCTAGGAACTCTTAGTGTTACTACTGAAAGTCTATAAAATAGGTCTTCTCTAAATCGCCCTGCTTTAACTTCTGCTTCTAGATCTCGGTTAGTTGCAGCTATAACTCTAACATCTACTTTAATTGGCTTGCTGCCGCCGATTCTTCTTATTTCGCTTTCTTGCAAAGCACGAAGTAATTTAACTTGCATAGCTGGTGATGTTTCACCAATTTCATCTAAAAATAAAGTTCCTTTATCAGCTTGCTCAAATAATCCAGCTCTATCAATGTTTGCACCAGTAAAACTACCTTTAATATGCCCAAAAAGCTCTGCTTCTAAAAGCGATTCTGTAATTGCGCCACAATTGACTGGAACAAAAGCAGCATTAGCACGAGGACTATTTTCATGAATAGCACGAGCTATAAGTTCTTTTCCTGTTCCTGATTCTCCAATAATTAAAACTGTAGATTGAGAAGGTGAGACACGAGCTATTTCATTGAAAAGATTAATCATAGCTGGACTACGCCCAACTATTTTTGAATCCACTACAGCTGTGGTGCTGGCTGTAGCCTGGTTTTCTTGTCGAGATTTAACAGCTCGTTCTGCTAAGTTTATTAAATCTTCATAATTAAATGGTTTGCTTAAAAGCTCCCAAGCTCCTTCACGTCTAGCTTCTAAAACCGATTCTAAAGAACCAAATGCTGTAACTAGAATTACTGGCATCTTTTCTCTAAATTTACGTAGTAAATCTAATCCATTAGTTTTATCACCTAAATTAATATCACTAACTATTAAATCAAATGATTCCGTTTGTACCATTTTTTCTGCAACTAAAGGAGTTTGTGCTGTTTTTGCTTCCCAATTTTGCCTGCTAAAAACTTCTGCTAGTAACTCACAAGCAACTAAATCATCATCTATTATTAAAACTTTTTTCATTCTTCCTCCTCTACCCTCTAAACCTGCGGTTGCGCTCGTTTCACTCACTAAAACCCCAGGCTAATATAAGAATCATTTATAGAAATTAGATCCATTTTTCTTAGAACTCTCTTTGCAACAGATTTAATTGTTGCATTAAACAAAATTTCATTTACCTAACTCATATTAGCCAAATTTACCCTCTAAACCTGGGGTTGCGCTCGTTTCTAAGATACTGGAAAACTAAGTCTAAAAGTTGTACCTTCCCCTAATTTAGTCTCAAACCCTATATGTCCGTTATGTTCACGTACAACTTGTTTAACAATAACTAAACCTAAACCTGTACCTCGGCCTTTTTCTTTAGTAGTATAAAGTGGGTCAAAGATATGTGTAGCCACTTCTTCTGACATACCTGAACCAGTATCACTTATTTCAAAAACTACTTCATTACTAGAACTATTATAACTAGTACTTACCTTAATTGTTCCACCTGATGGAGTTGCATCTAAAGCATTATTAAGTAAATTTAAGAATGCTTGTTGTAAGTGTTCTGGATCAACTAGTATATTTGGAATTTCTGGGGTAAATGAGGTAACAAAATTTATTGAATGAGTTTCAACAGTAGGAGCAATTGCTTCACAAACTTTTTCTAGTACATTGTTAGGAGAAAGTTTTTCTTTTTTCAACTCCGGTTGTCTAGTTCTATCTAGCATTGTCCTTACAATGTTTTCAATACGCTTAACTTGTTCAGAAATAATTTCAACTCTGTTCACTTCTTTAGGTGCATCTTTGATAAAGAGTTTAAGCAATTGAACATGACCATTAATAATATGCAATGGTGTTCCAACTTCATGAGCAAATTGTGCAGCAGTTTGGCCTGCAATTGCTAATCTTTCCATTTGTGACATATGCCCTGTTAAATCCCAAATCTCTTGCTTTGCTTTGCTTACTTCAATAGCTAGCTGCTCTTTTTGGTGTTCTCGTTCTGCAATCATTTCTTGAAGTCTAGAAAGCATTCTATTAAAACCACGTGTTAACAAGCCTAACTCATCTGGAGCACGTGCTTCAATTTCAACATTTAATTCCCCTCTTTCTACTTGCTGCATCGCTAAGAGTAGTTTTTTGATAGGTTTATAAACAATAAAATCTAGCATTCCATAAGATGAAACTAACACTACTAAAATTGTTGCACCTATAATCAATAAAATATACCTACTAAATCTTTCTACAGTAGCTAAGGCAGGTTGCAAAGTTATTTCAACTTCTACAGCACCAATTACAGCACTTTTACGTTGATTAACGCTAATTGGAGCTAAAACACGAAAAAGTTTTTCACTATTATTTTCATAATTAATTAGTTCTTTTTGAGCAATTTCTCCTTTCTTTATTTTAGCAATTTCCTCAGCGCTAACAGCTTCAGCATCTCTGCTACCTTCAGCTTGTGCAGTTTCAGTTAGCTTATCATTAAATAACTCATAAATACGTACTGCGGTAAAGTCTCTGCGGGCATTTCTCATAATGGTAGCTTCACGTTTCGCCCTATCAATTGCATTGGGTTGTTCTAATTTTGCTGTTTCTGTAGCAAGTGTCATAGCAGCTAAAATAGCCCGTTCTCGCCGCTCAATTAAAGTTAGCTTAGAAAACTGATTAATTATTATTACAAGTGCTGACACTAAAGCCATTATCAAAATTGCCGCACTTAATAAAGAAATTTTTGTATGTAATCTTAGCGGTTTCACTTTTGCTCCAAATTATAAACTGCAAAATAAAACTTTTGGCACCATTTTTGATGTAGATCTTTTACTGACTTCATCAAAAACTTTATTAGCCAGGAGTAATATTATTATGTTTTTAGTAGGAATACTAATCCTCGCTGCCATCACAATTTTTTTAGTCCTGCTAATAGAGAACAAAGGCGATGCCAAAGATCTAGAAGAATATTATATTTCTCAAAATAAAAAACAGGCTTCCCATAAAGAAAAATAATTACTACCTTGTACATTTCTGCCACAGTGACAAAACAGCCACACTTTAAACCACTAAAAATACAGTAAAGCTACTAACTTTTCCTCTATATTATGTGGCATCAAATTTGCTCTACCTAAAATCAATAAAATTAAATTATTTAATATCTAGTCTTTTTCAGTTATTAAAAATTTTTAAGTATTTCAGTATTTGTATTAAGTAAGTTTCACAGTGTATTTCCTTTCTGATAAGTTTAATTTTCTGGTATTTGTTTTATCAAGCTCCTACTTCATTGCAAACTACTGGTTACCAGGAATTACCTAGCCTGGTACCAGTAGCTAGTTTTTAGAATTTCCACCAAAATTTTTTGACTTTTAACTTCCACTAAACTTACCTAAATATTTTTCTTCCTTCTATTGATTAGATTTGGGATAATTATCTTAGCTAAAATAGCTAAACATAAACAAAACCACCTTAATAACTATCATAAATATACAAGAGGGGACTTATGAAAATGGTCATAGTGCCTCAATTAGCAGCAATATTTAGAGTAGCTTTAGTGCCTATATTGTTACTTTTTGTTTTTTTACAATCAATTGTTGCTCAACAACAACCTGGACATACACTTCGGGGTAAAGTTTATACTCCAGGAAATAGTAATATGCCTAAATCATCTGCTCGCGTACAATTACTGACTAAAGGTTCTTTACAAGCAGAAACTGTTACAGACTCTAGTGGAACATATATGTTTAGCCAAGTAGTTAATGGCAATTACCAATTAGTAGTTCCTAGTGATGGTCAAACCTATTCAACCACAATAGTAGAAGTGCAAATCTTCTTTATGTCTGGCAATCGCCTTCCACAACTTGTAACTCAAGATGTATTTCTTACGCCTAAAGATAGCGATATTAAGCTTGCACCTAATGTTAGCAATGAGGATCGCAAACTAGATGCTTCTATTCCTAAAGAAGCTAAAAAAGCCTATGAAAAAGGTAGCAAGAGTGCTAAAAAAGGTAATACAACAGAAGCTCTAGAACAGTTAAATAATGCAGTTCAAATACATCCAGCCTATTTTGATGCTCATATGGCTTTAGGTGAACTTTATGCTAAAAATAATGATTTGCCTGCTGCACAAATAGCATTTAGCCATGCAATTGAAATTAAACCTAAATCCTCAGAACCGTATTTTCATTTAGGAGTAATTTTAGTTAAAAGCCACAAATCTAAAGAAGCTCTTGAAAACTTGCGCCAAGCAATGAACTTAGGCGATAAAAGTGCCAATAACCATATGTTTCTAGGTATTGCCTTAATGGATACTGCTGCTTATGAAGAAGCAGAAAAAATGCTTCTTAAAGCGTTAGATATTGGTGGAAATGTAGCAGTAAGAATTTATTTGGCTGATTGCTATGAACGTTGGGGTAAAAAAAGTCAATGTATTGAACAGTTAGAAGCTTATGTTCGTTTAGCTCCTACTGCATCAAATGTGGCAGAAATAGAAAAACTAATAAAACAACTTAAGGAGAAAAACTAGTTCAAGTGAAAGCTATTGCCAAAATACCTCGAGGTGTGCGCTATTTTTTTGGGGAAGAAGTACAAAGACGCCGCGCTATAGAGCAATCTATTTTATCAGTATTTGCAGGTTGGTCTTATCAAGAAATTATCTTACCTATTTTTGATTATCATAGCCTTTTTGCTTTAGGAATGGGAGAAGCCGCAGCACAACATACTTATCGCTTTTTAGATAGTGATGGAGAACTTCTAGCTCTACGTCCTGACTTAACTTCTTTAGTTGCTCGCACTGTTGCTACAAGATTCTTAAACTCTCCTCGCCCTATTAGGCTTTCTTATAATGGCGAAGTCTTCCGCTATAAAGAAGCTCAAGAACAACGCCCACACGACTTTCATCAACTTGGATTAGAACATATTGGAAATGATCGCTTAGAAGCTGACTTAGAAATTTTACTAGTAGCAATTGAAGCTCTTACTACTTTAGGATTATCAGACTTTGTTATTGTACTAGGACATGTTAGTTTTTTTAATGGTGTTACAAACTATCTTCAACTTAATCAAAATGAAACAACAAAACTAAGATTACTAGTTGATAGCAAAAATTTTAGCCACTTAAGTAGTTTTCTTAGTGATAAAATTTCCTCTGATAAAGTTAATAAGTTATCTGAAATATTTATCAACACAGGGAAATCAGATTTGTTAGAAAAAGCTGGGGAATTTGCCAATTTTAATGAGCTTGTTAGTAATGCTTTATCAGACTTAAAAGGTATTATTAAAATTGCAGAAAATTTAGATATTGCAAAATATCTTAATATTGACCTAGGAGAAGTACATAATCTAGATTATTATACAGGAATGACTTTTAAGATCTATGCAAATGGAGCAGGTTCAGCAATTGGTAGTGGTGGGCGATATGACAGTTTGCTTAAGAACTTTGGCATAGAAGATCCTGCTGTAGGTTTTCAGCTATCACTAGATTTACTAAGTACTATTATAAAAGATATAAAACTAGCACCTACTAGAAAAGACTTTTTATCAGCTTCTCAAGATCTTGTTCAAACCTTTCAACAAGCACAAAAACTAAGAAAAGAAAACAAACAAATTGAAATTGTTGATCAAGTTATAAACCCATTAGTTTAGCGAAATTTTTGTGCTATTTTATCCATTTGCTTAAACAAACTAGATGTTTTAGCGGCTGGCAAACCAGATAATTTCTTACGCACTTCAGCTAGTGAATCTTGTAAATCTTTACGAGTTTCTGCATCATTGGGAAATGTGTAAGTAGGCTCTTTTTTGTCCATATCTTCTACATAAGTGTCAATCTCATCTGCAATTGTTTTAAGTGCTTCTTGAGAATGTGCCCCAGTAGGATAAAGTTGTAAGTAGCTAGCACTAGTCAATCCTAAAATGCTTATATAACAAGGCAAATAGCCTTCACACTCTCCAGGAAGTGTATTTTGTGAAGCTTCCCAAGCAATTTTTTCCCCAACAGCAAGAGAGCTATATTTTTTCTGCAAATTCCATAATTGCTCTGACTGAATTTCCCATTCTCCACTAGGTTCACTATAAACTAGTTTACTTTCATGTTTTTTTAGCCAATTTTTATATTGAGCATCTGATTGTTTATCAACCGGAATAGAATGGACTGACTGACGTAGTGCTAATAAATAGCCAAGTTCTAATTCTGCAATAACTTCAGGAGTTTTTACTTCTTTGATAGTACGTTCTAAGAAATTAACTAAGTCAACTTGATCACTAAAGGAAGTTTTTGCTTTTAGTCGATCATCTATTAATTTAGTATAAATTTGCCCTTTTTTAGATTCTTCAAATGCTTCTGCAAAGCCACCAAAAACCCAACCTTGTTTACCATCAGCTAGAACTACTTGATACCAAAAGTCTTCTTGCTGACCAATTTTTTCTTTTTTATCTGATTTCCCTATTTCTTTGACCAAAGTTCCTATTGAAAGTCTAGTAACTTCAGAGGCAGTAGTTTGTGGGGCGCTTCTTAATCTGATAGCAGAACCAGTAATAATTCTGATTTTTTCTTGTAAAGTAGTAGCGTAACTTGTTCTATAACTTGGTATATAAACTAAACTAATTAAGCTTGTAACCAAAATTAACAAAATAACTTTATACTTTTTAAGCATACTTTTCGTAAATTAGAGTGTCAAATTTATATTACTTAGTCAAATCCACACGACCATCAGGGCGAAAACTAACTACAGATTCCCCTGTGCTTTTTTCAATAATAGAAACAATTCCATTAGCAACACTGTGTCGCCAAGCTGCATGCCATTTCCTAGCAAAATCCTTACGCTCCTTTTCACCTAACTTAAACCAACAATCCCCAACTTCTATAACTAGTAATCTAGGTAAATCTTCTTGCATTTGTGCTTTTTCAACACAAGCTGCTTCTTTAACTGCTTTACTATTTAGATATGCAATAACTTCTTCTTTTGGTACTGTATGACTAAAAGCTGGTATTGCAAACATAACTATTGCCAATATTATAACTATTTTAATTTTCATAACTTTACTAATTTTATTCCCCAGGTTAAGCTCACTAGTGCTTGCTTAAACCTGGGGGCTAATATGGATTAGTTATTTACCTTGTTCTCTAGAGTCTTCTTTATCAGAAGGTTCAACTTCGTTTTGAGATGTCTTTTTCTTTACTTCATCTTTATGAAAATCAGGTTGAACAATCTTTCTCATAGAATCATCTAGTAGTTGATGGAATAAATACATTTCAGTTTCACCAACTTTCATTTGACCCCAAGGATATTTAACGTGGTGCTTATCTTTTAGATATTCACTATCTTCATCAACTTCAATAGCAATTGGTTCAGCTGGAGTATCGATAAACTGGGCACTTGCACCAAGTCCTGGAGCATCAAACTTACCATTACCATTACGATCAATAAAGATTGGGTTAGTATAGGCTAAAGATGTAAAGCCTGGAGCAATAATAGAATAAATTGGTGGTGAAGGTGGTTGAACAAAGCCTTTATCATTAGCATCAATCTTACCATCTCCATTTGTATCACCTGTATCAATTACACCATCTCCATCTAAATCAGCTACAGCAGGAAGTTTAATTCCTGCTTCAACAGTAAAGTAAGAATCCTTACCAGATGGTTTTACCTTAAGACCTGTAACTGAAAAACGTACTACACCTTGATTTGAGGTAGGATCAGTTGGAGCAGGCATTACTTTAATTTTACTATTAGCATCAAAAGTCATTACAACTTTACCATTTTCTAGTAAACGAACTTCATCAACTGGCACCCAAGCAGGAGCACTTACAGTAATATCCACTTTGACTTTTCCACTAGTTTTCTTAACAAGGCTTCCAATAGGTTGACCTTGAACATTAAAGCGGATAAATGGGCCAGAACTGCCTAAAACATTACGAGCCAGAACAGCACTTGTTACCATATCATCTTTAACTTGACTAGGATCATCTGTTGGACTAGCAACATAAGTAACTGGAAATCCAGGAGTTTCAATAACTGCACGGTGTGAATCAGAAACAGCAGTAGCAGTTTTTAGAAATCCTTGATTCATTAGTCCAAACCAGTCATTACGAGTCATTTGATATTTAGCAATATTTTCCCCGTTATAAACTTCCATTGCATCAAAATCAATGTTGCGAGTGCCTGTGCCTAACTGACTACTTACTACAAAAGCAGTTGGAATTGGACGAGTTGGGCTAAATCCAACAATATTAAAGAGTCCAATTAAAGTTAGTCCTGCAACTCCATCACGAGGGTGATTAAGTTGAATAACTTCTTTTACTCCAGGATTCATCATTCTTGCTCGATCATAAAAAGTTGCAGCAGGAACATATTCAGTAAATGGAGCTCCATGACGTGGTGCTAAAGGTTGCTCAAGAAGCGGAAATGCTATGTGATGACCAAAAGATTGTGGGAAAAGTGGTGTTGGCAAACTAGTTGTTAACTCATCTCCAACAACAGTTTTCATAAATTTGTTTAACTGTAATTTATTTACTATCGGTGTATAGTCTGTAATAAAGTTATGGTCAGTAGAAACAACTACTTCAACATTTTCTGCTGCAAAACTACGAATACGATCTTCTAATGGAAGAGAAGAGTCAAAACTACGGCCAGAGTGTACGTGGAAATCTGCGGAAACAAAGCCTTTAGTATCAACTACGCGCTCTAGAGCAAAGTTTAAAGGTGTTTCTTGACCAGCAGTTACAGTAATTGTTTGCATTGCAACTGTATATTCTAAGCCACGAGAAGCAACTACTTGATAACGGCCTGGTTTAATAATTTGTTTACCACTACCTGTAGAGCTAAAAATAAAGTTTGCGGCTGGGCCACCAGTAAATGTACTAGCTTGAAGATCAGTAGTTGTTTTGCCCATACTATCAAACATACGAGCATCAAAAAATCTAGCAAAATCTGGAGTTGGTGTAGAATCTAGCCCAATAAAAGTTAATTTAGCTGGAACAGCTTGACCTTTTTCTGTGATATTAAAGTTAACTGAACCTGTTGCACTCATTCTAGGAATAGCAGCTGTAGCAGTTGCGCCAGGAGCTACAGTAACTTTAACGCCTTTCATATCATCACGATTAGGTGAAACTATATCTAAAGTATAATCCCCAGCAGGTAGAGTTACTGAAAATTTACCGTTTTTATCAGTGCGAATTTGAGTTACAGGTAAAGTTGCTCCACTGGAAAAGAATGGCTGAAGTCCGCCATTAATAATTACACTAGCTTCTAAATCTGCACTATCAGCAGCATCAATATCACCTGTTAAGGTACCTAAAGCAGCAGCAGGAAAAGCTTGAGCAAAAACTTGATCAGAAACTGAAGCTACATCATTTCTTCCACCAACATAAATACGTCGGGTATAAGTAAATGATCCTCCTACTGGAAGCATTGGGGATTTAGTTGGATCAAATGGGTTTCCTACTGCACTAACTAAGGCACTTGTAACTCCTATAACTACCGGTGTAGTGGTGACTGTAGCAGGCATTGGGCCATCTGGGCCATCTGGATCAAAAGCAATATTGACTGGCACTACAGCATAAGAAACTTCTCCACAACTAGCTTTGGTTACTGTATCCATTATTCCATCTTCTGGACGAACATTACCTGGTAAAGCGATATAAGGAAATGCCCCTAGTGCTGTAGCAATACCTGCTGGAGTTAGAACTAAATTTGGAGCATTAAAGCCTCGTCCAGGAAAAGGAGCAAAAGGTAAAGTTGAGCGACCAACTAAAGGAAGAGCATCTGTAATATTAAAAAGTGGTACAGGAGATTTACCACTATTTACTACAGTACTAGAAACAGTAATAAAATTATCTCCAGGAGAAATAGAATACACAGTTTGACCAACTAAAGTAGGGCCAGGGCCACCTGTTCCAGGTAAAGTTGAGATACCTGTAAAAAGCACTATTCCATCTACAACAATGTTAGCTTGCTTATCTGTAACTACAGCTTTGATACCTGTATTAAAGAAAGTATTGTTGGGATCAAGATTGCAAACTTGAAACATAGAATTAAACTGATCATTATTTTTTCCAGTTAATCCTAAATCTATTAAAGTTCCCCCTGTAGGGGCAATACCGTTTTGTTGTGGTCGGCTAACACCAAGTTTTGCTATATCATCTTGAAATGCAACATTATCAATAATTGCTTCTACTATGCCATTAGAGATATACCAATCTCCAATACCTCCATTCGCATCTGTTCCTGTAAAAAGCCGTTTTGCAGCATTATCTTTTGTTACTTGCTCAGCCACCAAAGGTTGCTGTGCACTAACATCTCCAACAAAACAAGCAGCCAAAATTAGACTAGCCCAAACTATTTTATTCATTGATCTTTGCTCCTAAATAATTACTGTTAGAAAAGGTAGGATATTATTTGAAGGAAAATTTTACCTTATGTTTACATCTCTTACCAGCAAATATATCTTTAATGTCTTTTTTATAATTAAAATTCCGTGTTATGTTATCGGATATTAGCGTTCTATTCTGTTTGGGAGAAATATTGTGTCAACAAAAAAATCTATTGATGAGGAACTTCTTTTAGCTTGGAACGCGCTCTATGAAGTTGAAGTTATTGAAGATATGTCTCTAAAAGATATGTTAATTCGTCTTCATATTGTTGCACAACATATTGCTAGTATACGCAGTCGCAAACGTATTTCTAAAAAACAATTAGAAAAACTAACAAATTTAGAAAAATGGTATCAATCTTATGATATAAAACGCTTAGAACAAGACTTGAAAGCTTACTAAATTTTATTTTTAACCCAATAGATTTATAATCCAAAGAGGTATCATGAAAAAAACATTAGAACAAATACAAGCAGAATTTCACCAAGATGCTGAAACCTTAGCTACTTTACAAGCAATTTATGCAGAAAGAGTTAAACAGATCCGAACTAATCGCGCTTTTCCTCCAGATATTCAACAAAGATTTTTAGCTGAATGGGAACAATTCTATGACCAAAGGGTAAAAGAAATTTTTACTTATGATCTTAACCATCATAATTCTAATAAGTTAGAAGAAGCTGAGTCAAACTCCTAAAAATTTTACTCTCTTCTTATCATTAAAAGATTTAAGAGTAAATATTAGATTTTTTAACCTGAGGAAATAAAACTAGTCTCAGTATATAAACGGATAGCAAATATACTATATATACTTACTGCATAAAACATCTTACTTTAGGCAATAGAAACAGATGGCAAAACTCACAATTGCACTAGCAAAAGGCCGTTTACAAGATGAAGCAATAAAAGTTTTTCATCAAGTTGGTATAAAAATTTCCTTAGAACAACTCTCTTCACGGCGGTTGTTACTCACTGATGAAAAAGAATGTTATAATTTTGTTTTGGTTAAACCGGCTGATGTTCCTGTGTATGTTGAACATGGAGTTGCAGATATAGGAATATGTGGTCACGACGTTTTATTGGAATCAAATGCTGATCTACATCAAGTCTTAGATCTTGGATTTGGATATTGTCGTATTGCAGTAGCAGGAAAAAAAGAAGAATCTCTTTTAACTGATAACCTCTCTGTTTTACGAGTAGCTACTAAATATCCAAGAATTGCAGCAGAATATTTTCAACAACGTGGTGTTGCAGCAGAAATAATTAAACTCTCTGGATCTATTGAATTAGCTCCTATTCTTGGCTTAGCAGATAGAATAGTTGATCTAGTAGAAACTGGTCGTACACTAGAAGAAAATGGGTTAGAAATAAAGGAAATTATTTGTGAAACTACTGCACAGTTGGTTGTTAATAGAGCAAGTTTTCAGCTTAAACGTAATGAAACTTTGGATTTAGCTTCTGTTTTAACCAAAGTAATTAAATCTTATAATTAGTTTATATAATTGATTTTACATAATAGGTATTCTTATGATAGAAATAGTTAATCTTAATCAAATAACTGAGCATCCGAAATTAACAGCTATATTAAATCGCAATATAGTATTTGATGCTGAGTTACTTAGTAAAATAGCTAACATAATTGAGCAAGTACGTATTCAAGGAGATCAAGCCTTATGTGATTTTACTCAGAGCTTTGATGGTATTTCTATTTCTCCTGCTAGTTTGCGTATTGATCCTATTTTAATCAATGTACTTGCATCACAAGTAAGCTCTCAATTGTTAGGTTTTATTCGTCGTGCAATAGAAAACGTTCAAAACTTTCATAAATATCAGTTAGAAAAATCCTGGGAAATCACTGATGAAGATGGTGTAACACTTGGGCAAAGAATTAAACCTCTTCAAAGTGTAGGGCTTTATGTTCCAGGGGGCAAAGCTGCTTATCCTTCTACATTGATTATGAATGCTGTACCAGCAATAACAGCTGGAGTAAAAAGAATAGTAGTTGTTACTCCACCAACAACTTTTATGTCTAATCCAATAATTGCAGCAACTCTTAATGAACTTAACCTAACAGAAGTCTACTCAATAGGTGGGGCTCAAGCCATTGCCGCGCTAGCCTTTGGAACACAATCTATTCCTCGTGTTGATAAAATTGTTGGCCCAGGAAATATTTATGTAACAGCAGCCAAAAAGATGCTCTATGGAACAGTTGATATTGATAGCATTGCTGGCCCAAGTGAAATCGTAGTCATAGCTAATTCAGAAACTCCTGCTCGTTTTGTAGCAGCAGATTTACTCTCACAAGCTGAACATGACTCTTCTGCTTCAGCCATATTAGTTACAACCAATCATGCTTATGCTGTAGAAGTCCAAAAAGAAATACATAAACGCCTTCATGTATTGCCACGCCGCGAAATTGCAGAAAAATCCCTAGAAAATTATGGTGCAATTTTTGTGGTAGGCTCATTAGAACAAGCTTGTGCACTAGTTAATTATATTGCTCCTGAACATGTGGAAGTAATGGTAAAAGAAGAAGAAAAAGTAGCAGAGGCTATACATAATGCTGGAGCAATTTTCTATGGGCAATATTCTTGTGAAACTGTAGGCGATTATTTGGCTGGTCCAAATCACGTTTTACCTACTGGAGGAACAGCAAGGTTTTTCTCTCCTCTAGGAGTTTATGACTTCTTAAAACGTACTAGCATTATTAAATATAATAAAACAAAGCTGGAAAAAAATATTTCAGCCTTAGTTGCCTTAGCTGAAAGCGAAGGGCTAGTAGGTCATGCTCGTGCTGCTCTTGTGCGTTTTGAAATGGAAGAAGGTCAAGAACGTGCAACAAGACCATTATCTGCTATTCCCGGTCTTCAAATACCTTTTATTGAAGACTAGTAATATAGAGTTATGTTCCTGGGGTTGCGTTCACTTACAACTCGCTAAAACCCCAGGCTAATATATTTTCTATTGTATTTGAATCCTGGGAGTTAAAAACCAGGCTATCAATAAAATCATTATTCTAAAATTACTTATGGCTAATCCTTTAGATAAAATTAAACCTCAAGTAAAAGAACTTTCCGCCTACACTCTTAATGCTCCTGAATGTCGGATTAAAATCAATCAAAATGAAAATCCTTTTGATATGCCAGCAGAAATTAAGGCTGAAGTGCTGGAAAGACTTGCTAATCGCCCTTGGTCACGTTACCCAACTTTTGTGCCTGTAGATTTGCTTGTAACAATGGCTAAATTTTCTAACTGGCGACCAGATGGTATTTTGGCTGGAAATGGTTCAAATGAGCTTATTCAAGCTTTACTAAGTGTAACCGTTGGATCAGGTACTAAAGTCCTAATTTCTGAACCTACTTTCACCCTTTACCGACTGCTTGTTGGAGTTTTAGGTGGTGAAGTTGTAAATGTTCCTTTAACACAAGATTTACAATATGATGTAGCTGCTATCAAAAATATTGCTTACGCAAATACTGTAGACTTAATTATTATTTGCTCGCCAAATAATCCTACAGGTTGTGTTATCCAAGATAATGATTTGCAAGAGATACTAGAAAATTTTTCTGGCTTAGTAATCGTAGATGAAGCTTATCATGAGTTTTCCCGTCATAGTGTTGTACCTATGCTTAAGCACTTTGATAATTTAATTGTACTGCGTACATTTTCTAAAGCCATGGCAATGGCAGGTTTAAGAGTAGGTTATTTGCTTTCTCATCCAGATTTAGCTCGTGAAATATCTAAAGCCAAATTACCTTATAATTTAAACTTCTTTTCACTTACAGCAGCAATTGTAACAATGGAAAAATTTGATCTACTAAGTCCAATTATAGAAAAGCTAATTGTTGAAAGAGATAGACTTTTCAAGGCTTTAAGCCAAATCAATGGACTAAGACCTGTTCCTTCACAAGCTAATTTTATTGTGACAGAAACTAAAATTGCTCCTAGCCAACTTTTTACTAAGTTACAAGAAAAAGATATTTTAGCCCGTGATGTTAGCCGTTATCCTATGTTAAATAACTACATCCGCTTTAGTGTAGGAACTGAAAGCGAAAACAATGAGCTTATAGAAGCATTAACCGAGATTTTTAAATCTCTAGAGAGTTACTAATTTATTGATGAAAATAGCATTTATTATTTTTAATAAAATGACAACCCTAGACTTTATCGGTATATATGATCCGGTAACTAGGCTTAAGTCTATGGGATTTATACCTGATTTAACTTGGGATATTTGTGCTTATACAAGTGATATAGCTGATGATAAAGGGCTTAAAATTATTCCAAGTAAGGTTAAAGAGCCGCTAAATAGTTATGACTTAATAATAATTCCTGGCGGATATGGCACTAGAGAGCTAAAAAATGATGTTGAGTTTATTAATTGGATTAAAACTGCGAGTCAAGTAAAACTAAAAGTTTCTGTATGCACAGGCTCAATAATTCTTGGAGCAGCAGGATTTTTGGCTGGAAAAAAAGCGACTACGCACCAAATTGCGTTTGATGAACTAAAACCCTATTGTTCATCAGTAGAAGACCAACGAATAGTTGATGAAGGCGAAGTAATTACAGCTAGAGGGGTTTCATCTGCAATAGATCTAGGCTTATATTTAGTAGAAAAGTTTTCTAGTAAAGAAACTAAAGCTAAAATAGCTAAACAGATGGATTATCCTTACACTTATTAAAACCTACGGAGTAAATACTAAAAATGTTTATTTCAGATAAATCAATTAGTTATAAACTTGTTTTAGCGTTATTTTTAGCATTATTCTTATTATCAGACACGGCACAAGCTCAAAGGACTACAGAAAAATCTTCTTTAACCTCGCCTAACTACATTTCTAAAAAAGATCCAAAACGAGTTAAAAGCGCTGTAGATAAAGCTTTACTAGAAGCAGTTAAAAATCTTAACTATGAAGAAGCTAAAAAGGCTTTAGACAAACAAGCTGATGTGGATGTGCAGGACGAAGAAGGCAATAGTGCATTAATTTTAGCAGCTAAAGCGGATTCTATAGAGTTTGTGTCTTTGTTGATACAATCTGGTGCTGATATTTTGTTAAGAAACAAAAAGAACCAAACAGCTTTGATGGCTGCACAATCTCAACAAACAATGATTGTTATAGACTCTAGAAAAGGACTCCAACCAGTTTTTGAGTTACTTCTTTTTGCTGCTCGGGATTTGCCTGAAAAAGATAAAATTCAATATGCTAAAGAAGCTATTTTCTTTTCTAAAGGAGATTTCAGAACAATTGACTACGTATTAAACCTAGGCATAGATCCTAATCTTAGAGTTGATGAAGAAGGCAATACTCTTTTAACAAAATTTAGCTATAATGGCCCACAACAAATTAGACAACTGCTAGCTTTAGGTGTAGATCCAAACCTACGTAATAATGCGGGTGAAACTCCTTTAATGCGTTTATCTTCTCGCTTTGGTGCTTCGTTATTTGGTGCTTCGACAGAAGTAGTAGAGTTACTATTAATTGGGGGAGCGCAAATAGATGCTACAGACAAAATAGGCCGAAGCGTTTTATTTACAGCAGTTGAGAACAAGAACGCAAATCTAGTAAAGTTACTAGTAGAACGAGGAGCAAATGTCAATTTAAGAGATGCTCGAAACCAAACTGCTTTCTTGCTTGCGATGGAAAAAGAAAATCCTGAAATAATTAAGCTTCTAATTCAGGGTGGTGCTGATGTAAATACTACTAATGAAGATGGTCAAACACCTTTAATGACAGCGGCTAAAGTAGGCAAAAACGAAATTGTAGAAGCATTAATAGAAGCCAAAGCTAGTCTTAATACTCAAGATCTATTAGGGCAAACTGCTTTAATCCTAGCAATAGACAAATATGCTTATCCTGAAACCGTCAAAATACTACTTAAAGCAGGTGCTGATAGCTCAATAAAAGATACAAATGGTGATACAGCGCTTAGTATTGCAAAAAGAGATGGACGTGAAGATATAGTAAAAATGCTGGAAGAAAAAAATAATTAATCCTTATAAACAGCTTAGTAACAGAAATTTAGTTCCATTTACCGGGAATAATCATTTTCATCATAGCAGTAGGGTTTTGAATTTGTTGTTTTGTCATCCAATCATCAGCTTCTTTGACAAGCAAACTGCCTTGGGTACCACCGATGAGTAGCCCTCTACGTCTTTGAGTAGCAGCCCAGTAAAGTTCCATATCTGCTGCTTTTAAGCCTTCTTCAGCTTGAGCAAGGTAATTTATAGCTTGTTCATAATTAGCATGTCTAGCAGAAATTATAGCCTCAATTAGTTTTACAAAAGGCAATCCCCAAGGCATTTTTTCTTTTTCAATTTTTTTTGCTGCTCTACGAGCTTCATTTATTAAAGGAGTAATATCTTTAGTTTTTGCAGCAGCAGCTAAAGCACTACGTGCACGTAAATAGAGTGCTTCAATTCTAGCAACTTGAACCAAAATAAACATAGAACGAGTTAAGGCTGACCATCTATTTTTTATATAATCCCAAGCTTTTGAACCTTCTCCCTCTTCAGTATAAAGAGCAATTTGGGTTTTAGTAGCTAGTTCTAAGTAATGTTGATGATGAAATCCTTGTTGTGACCATCGTTTCATTGATTGTTCTACTTCTTCTAGTGCTTGATTAGGGTTATCAGCAGCTAAATGAAAAGCTGAAGAGTAACGAATAATCAGTTGTATTTCTGAATAAAGATCACTACGTTCTCTAGATTCTTTTAGAAATATAGGTAAACGGTTAAAAACGTCTTTCCATTGCCCTATATGTTGAAGAGAACAAAGTGAGTAGTATTGTGCAGTGTGAAGTTCTGCCATCATTCCAGCACAGTTTTCACGAAATATTTTTTCTGCCTTATTGGTATATTCATAAGCTGTTTTCCATTGACCTTGCTGAAAAGCAGCAAATCCAATAGCTAAGGTAGAATTAGCCAAAATTGCATTAAAAATAGGAGAGTTTTTATCTACTTGCTCAGAAAGTTCTTTCATTTTTTTGGTCAACATTGGCAACTGACGGCGACCAAACTCAGTAAGTGCAGCATAGTATATTTCTGCAGAAAGAGCTAAAACAATCCTATCTATATCTCCTGTTTTTAATGCTTTTAAGACATAGCGTGCTTGATATTCAGCACCATGTATTGGATCAACTAAACCTAAACCACGAGTGACTAGTCCACAAACATCCACTTGCAAAAGCTCTTGACGATCTATTTCATTTATAGGTCGTTTCTTAAAATTTATACCATGTAACCATAGTCTTAAACGCCAGAAAAGAGCAGAAGCTATTGATCCAGCAGGGGTTTTACAAAGACTTAACCCCAGTGAGCTTAACAACTCACGTAATACTTCTAGTCCTTTGTCAACATGTCCACTATGGAAAAGCTGTTCTGCTGCACGCCGTCGTAAATTTTTAGACTCTGAACTAGAAACACTTTTTGCAACTTCAAGATAAATATGTGCAGCTTCCGCACCACGTCCAACTTTAGCTAAAGCATCTGCTAACTTAACCTCTAGCACTGCTTTATCAACTATTACAACATTTTCTTGTTGTTGAAGATCTTTTACAAGCTTATAAAGTTTTACTGCATGATCAAATGCAAGAGCTTCACTTGCTTTATCAGCCGCTTTTAATGCACATTCCGCAGCTTGTTTAAAGCGTCCTGCGGCTCTAAAGTGAACAGCTAAAGACTCAGGATCAGGTGTTGAAGAAGCTTCTAAAGCAAGTGCTAGTTCATAATGTGTTGCTTTAAGTTCTTCAGGTGAAATATGTGAAATAATCGTTTCTCTAATTCGATCATGATAGGTTAAAACTCTTCTAGACTCATCTGTTCCAGAAAAACGAATCCAACGATCTACTCTTAAGTTATTAAGTACCATTTGTTCTTCTGTGTCAATTTTACTAACAACTCTTGCCACCTCTAGATCTAGTGGATATCCTGCAATTGCAATTACTTCTAGCAGCTTACGAGCATCTTCTGGTAATTTAATTATTCGAATCCAGATTAAGTTATCTAACTTAATCTGTTTAGAAAACATTTCTTCTAAGTCTTGGCTTTCGAGTTCTTGTTGCTGAAGCTTTTGTGTTTGAGAATATTGTACTAACTGAGTGATAAACAAAGGGTTTCCACCAGATTCGCGTATAATAGTTTCTGTAGCTAAAGCAAGATCTTCTTGTTGCATTAAAAGAGAATTAATTAGCAACCGAGATTCTTCTGGAGGAAGTTTATCTAGAACTAAGTCTTTAACTTGTAAAGTGATATTCTTAGAGCGAAGTTCTGAAATAGCACCCAACATAGTGCTACTGTTTTTATCTTCGCTACGATAACTAGCAATCAACAAAAATTTAGAAGATTCTGGTAAATGTAAAAGCTCTTCAAGTAACGCAGCACTATCTAAATCACCCCATTGAAGATCATCAATAAAAACTACAACTGTTTTATTAGCGGCTAATCTTGTAAAAAGCTCTCTAAATGAAGCAAAAGCCCAACGGCGGAGTTCTTGAAAGTCAGGGATTTCCAACACTTTGGCTATATCTACCCACTTAACTTGGCGAAGAACTGGAAATAACCGAGCTAGTGCTTGTATATCTTCTGGAATTAACTCTTTAGCTTTTTGTGAAGATAATGTTTTTAAGTATTGGCTAAGAGAATCTACAAGGCTATCAAAAGCTTTAAAAGGAACAGATTCTTGCTCATAGCATCGCCCTGTTAAAATAAGTATATTTTTTTCTGTTGTTTTTACTTGATCAAGAAAAGCTTGTATAAGTAGGCTTTTCCCCATGCCTGAACTGCCTTCTACAAAGATAGCTGAGGCAAGTCCTTCTTTAGAACATTCAAAAATATCTTGTAGCGTTTCTAAATGCTGTTCTCTCCCTATTAAGTAAAGTTTACTATTATCTGGTAATGGTAGTTTTAGGCTAGAAGTTGGTGCTGAGCCTAAATAACGCATAATCTTCTTTTCTGTTATTCTACGCTCAGGAACTTTTCTTAGGAGTTCTACACATAATTGATTTAAATTTTCTGGTACACCTGAAACTATTAGGCTTGGAGCATTAGCATCAAGAGTTGTTTTTTGCTCCACTATTTCCATAAATGTTCCAAAAAAAGGTAGTTGCCCTGTTAATGCTTCATAAAGCATTATCCCTACACTATACCAATCTGAAGCTTTTGATACTGTATAACCTACTAGTTGTTCTGGTGAAGCATGTGTTGGAGTACAACCTATTTCACTACTATCTGCTGTTTGTTGTCTAGAAAGTTCCATTATCAGACCAAAGTCAAGAATAACAACTCTACCTTCCTTAGTAACTAAGACATTAGAAGGTTTAATATCACAGTGTAATTTTCCTGCTTTATGAAGGGCAGAAACCCCACTAGCTAGTTGTCTAAGGCAAGATAACAACCGATCTAATTTTACAGGTGTTTTTCGTAAAAGAGTTGCCTTAATTTTTGTTGGGTTGTCATTTGAATTATCTAGAGATTTTGCTATTGGATTTGCAGAATTTAGTTGTGGTAAAACAGTTTGCATTTCAAAGACATTTAGATTGTCATTTGTTTTTAGTTTTGTTTCTAGCTCAGCACTTCCATCTGTTTTTAGTTTTGTTCTGGCTTGAGTGCTTAATTGAGTGTTAGTTTGAGTATCTTCCTTTTCCTTTGATTGTGTATCTAAATTAACATTTACAGTTTCAGCATCAGCAGCACCATTATTTATAGTAGTATTTGGTTTGTCCAGTACATAGTCAAGAAAGCTTATTCCCTTGACTAACTCCATAGTAAAAAACCACTGTTGTCCATCAGAAATTAGTTCATAAAGTGTAACAAGATTTGGGTGTGTAATATCAGCAATAGCACGAAATTCTTGTTTAAATCGATAAAGAAGTTGAGGGTTTTGCTCCAATAGGCCAGGATTTAGCGTTTTAAGTGCTACTGAAGTATTACGCACATGATCGTAAGCTTCATACACTACACCAAAACCTCCTGAGCCAAGCTTTCGCTTTATAGAAAATCTTTCTGTTGCCTGGAAATCTGGTAATTCAATGATACTCATAAGCCTAGCTAGTAACTTTTTAATTTTTATTTAATGTATTTATTAGCACACTATAACCAGTGTTGAGCTATAAGACTAGCAATATTTGTTTTATTAAATTATTTTTATATTTATTTTACAATGTATCTAATTCTTGGTCATTATATGCTGCTGGATCACCTTGTGGTTCTAAGTGAATAAGAATATGGAGTCTTGGCAAAACTTTATGAATATCCGCTTCAACTTTTTCAACTAAATCATGCCCTTGTTGAACCGTCCACATTGGAGGAACTAATGCATGCATTGACAAGAATTGACGAGTGCCAGATTGGCGAGTTCTTATTGCATGAAATTCCATACCATCTTTTATATATGGTTCTAGCACCTTGCTTAATATTTTTTGTTCTGTTTCAGGAATAGCAACATCCATAAGCCCAGCAGCAGAACGACGCACTAAACTTATACCTGACCAAATAATATTTATTCCTACAAGTATTGCTATTATTGGGTCTAAGCGTTGCCAGCCAGTAATTTTAACCATTCCAACTCCCAAAATAACTCCTACAGATGTCCAAACATCTGTCATTAAGTGATGAGCGTCAGCTTCTAAAGTGATGGAATGATGTGTTTTACCTGCTTTAAGGAGAATTTTAGCAACTACAAAATTAACAAAGGATGCAAGAGTACAAATTAGTAAACCTATTCCAATTTGTTCAATTGGTTGAGGCGAAATTAGCCGTTCAACACTAGTCCAACAAATACTAACTGCGGCTAGTAAAATAAGTGCTCCTTCAATCCCACTAGAAAAGTATTCTGCTTTTGTGTACCCATAAGAAAAATCCTCATCTGGAGGACGAGAAGCAACCATTAAAATTACTAACGCAATTAGTGCAGCAGCTAAATTAACCAGAGATTCTAAAGCATCTGATAGTAACCCTACTGATCCTGTAAGATAATAGGCTAAACCTTTTAGGGTTATAGTAATTATTGCAGCAGCAATCGAAAGCCAAGCAAATTTTGTTAATTTGTCTTTACTCATATGTCCCTACTTTCAGATTAGTTTATGTTTGTAAAACCAATGCTGATAGTTGTTTGTGTCAAAATCCTCTAAAAACCTTGTAATTACTTACGATGCAAAAATGCTTCCACTATTGTAACTACACCTGAAATAAGAAAAACAAAAGCAGCTATATACTTTATTAACTGTTCTGGTAGTTTTTTACCTAAGATTTTACCTACAATTATAGCTAGACCATCAGCAATCACCATTCCTACAGTGCTTCCAAGCCAAACACCCACAAAGCTACTTTGCTGACTAGCAATAGTTACTGTAGCTAACATCGTTTTATCACCTAATTCAGCAAGAAAAAATGTAACACCAACAGTTAGAAGTGGCCCTAAGTTGCCTCTTTCAAGCTTTTCTTCTTCGTCTAACTCATCTCCCTTAATAGTCCACAGTCCAAAGCCAATAAAAGCAATTCCTGCTAGTAAATTAATCCAAAAAGTTGGAAGAGCTAAACCCAATATTTGTCCAATCAAAACAGAAAAAAGATGGATCAAAAGTGTAGCCAAAAATACTCCAAGCATTACTATTTTTGCACTAAACCTAGTAGCAAACGCTAGTGCAACTAATTGGGTTTTATCTCCCATCTCTGCAATAAATACATAAAAAAGTGAAAGTAAGAATGCTGTTACCATTAGTATTATCTCCTAAAAATAAATTTTATAGAAAAATTTAGGGTGTAAAAAGCATAAGAGCCAGACAATCGCCACTATCAAGCAAGCATTTGCTTGATAATGACGAAGGTCTGGCTCTCAGAAACTTTTTTATTTAGTTCTGCTTGCAGATCGGACGCACAAAATTAATTTGTAAACACGTCAGTATGTCGGTTTCTGCAAGACCACTTTTCCTGTGTGGCTAAACTACTCCCCTTACATCGTTCACAAGTTTAACAAAACTCTAAACTAGCGTCAATTTACTAAAATAAATAAATTACCACTTACTCAATTACTCTAGCATATTTATACTATTAGCGATTTACACACTATTTGCTCTTGTTTATCAATAGTTACAAGAGTTATTTTATTTGTTATAAAAAAATTAAGGATATATTTATGACTCAACCACAGTTATCTCAAACAAAGTCTATAGTTTCAGGTCAAGATTATATAAATAGT
The DNA here is from genome assembly GCA_039812885.1 of Blastocatellia bacterium. Classification (GTDB taxonomy): domain Bacteria; phylum Acidobacteriota; class Blastocatellia; order Chloracidobacteriales; family JADJPF01; genus JADJPF01. The sequence goes on along the minus strand of JBDIBI010000016.1, from coordinate 27,477 downwards.
TTAAGAGGGCGAAAACTCAAGGTTTATTTATTTGGTGAACTAGTAGAAGATATTGTTGAAAATCCACTAATTCGGCCAAGTATTAATGCTGTAGCTGAAACTTATGATTTAGCGCTTTCTGAGCCAGAGTTAGCTTCGGTAATTTCTCCTTTTACTGGAGAGCGAGTCAACCGATTTTTACATGTAGCAATGAGCCGGGATGAAGTTGTGCTACAAAACAAAATGCAACGACGTTTAGGACAACTAACAGGAACTTGTTTTCAAAGATGTGTTGGAATGGATGCACTTAATTCCCTTTATTCAACAACCTTTGAGATAGATGAAAAACATAACACTAACTATCATCAACGCTTAAAAGCTTTTATTACTCAAGCCCAAAAACAAAATTTAGTTATCAGTGGTGCAATGACTGATGTTAAAGGTGATCGAAGCCTTGCACCTCATCAACAAGCAGATCCAGACCTTTTTGTTCATATCACCCGCCGAACTAGTGAAGGGGTCTATGTAACAGGTGCCAAAGCCCATCAAACAGGCTGTCTTAACTCTCATTGGATGATTGTTATGCCAACAATGCGCTTAAGAGAAAAAGATAAAGATTATGCTATTGTAGGTGCTATTCCTGTAGAAGCTACAGGTGTTACTTATATCTATGGTCGTCAATCCTGTGATACTAGAAGCTTAGAAGGTGGAACAATTGACCCAGGTAATACCACTTATGGTGGTCAAGAAGCAATGATTATACTAGATAATGTATTTATCCCTAATGAATTAATTTTTATGGATGGAGAATATGATTTTGCTTCAATGTTAGTTGAGAGATTTACTTGCTATCATCGTCGTAGCTACGTTTGTAAGAGTGGAGTTGGAGATGTTTTAATTGGTGCTGCGGCAACAATTGCTCAATATAATGGAGTTGAAAATGTTTCACATATAAAAGATAAACTTGTTGAGATGACCCACTTAAATGAAACTATTTATGCAACAGGTATAGCTTCTTCTTACCAATCAATTCCAACTAAGTCTGGTGCTTTTATTTGTGATGATATGCTAGCAAATGTATGTAAGCATCATGTAACTAAAATTCCATATGAAATATCTCGACTCTCACAAGATCTAGCAGGTGGTCTTATGGTTACAATGCCTTCAGAAAAAGACTATAAGAGTTCTGAAGTAGGGCAATTATTAGAAAAATATCTAAAAGGTCGTTCTGATGTTCCCACAGAATATAGAATGAGAATTTTAAGGCTTATAGAAAACATGACTTTAGGGCGAAATGCTGTAGGTTATCTTACAGAAAGCATGCATGGTGCAGGTTCACCACAAGCACAGCGTATTCAAATAGCTAGACAAATGCAGATTGAGCTAAAAAAGCAACTAGCTCAAGAACTTGCTGGAATTGAAGAACGAAAGCGCAATGAGCTATCAAGCGATATTAGTGACTATTTTGGGCGAATTTTTAACCCCACTGTTTAACTAAATTAAGCTAATTGTAAGAATTTATTAGTTATTATTTTCTGGCTGCTCTTCTACTAATTTGGTAACAGTAGCAACAAAAGCTTCTAACTCTGGTTTTAGAGACTCTAAAGAACGTTTTGAGCTTAAATAGGTTGCCCAGACAGATGTTTGTGTAATTTGATGAGCAGCATTTTCACCTAATGCGCTTGCTAGTACTGCAATTAAACTAGAAGATGCATCTACTTGTTCTATTAAAGCAACAATAATCTTATAAGTAGACTCAGCAGTAGCAAGATCTAAGCGATTTTCTGTTAATTTTTCTTCTGACATTAAAATTTATCCCCTATGATAAAATGGCAGTTTAGAAACTTCTGCTGGAACTTTGCTACCATTAATTTCTACTGAATGTTTTAACCCTACAGTAAAGTTATTCCGCTTAAGATAAGCTAAAGCAATAACTTGGTTTAAGATTGGAGAAAAACCAGAACTAGTAACATGTCCTATTTCTTTTCCACTTTCATTGTAAACTTTTGCTTTTGCTTTTGGAACTTCCTGACTATTTATAACTAGACCTGCTAGACGTTTTGCTGTTTGATCTTTACCTCGATGATGAATTCTAGCTATAGGTTCTTGCCCTAAATAGCATCCCTTAGTATAACTAACAGCACTTTCTAGCCCAGTTTCAAGTAAAATAATATCTTCATCCATATCTATGCCATATTCTGGGACAGCAGCCTCAATTCTAAGTAGGTCAAAAGCTTCTAGCCCAACAGGCTTTGCACCTGCTTTAAGTAAAGCGCTAAAAACTCCAGCAATATTTTCATTGGAGATAAACAAATCAAAACCATTCTCTCCAGTTCGTGAGTGTTTAACTATGGTTAAGCGGTGAGTACCTATTTGAGTTTCACAAAGTTGTAATTCTTGTAAGTTATGAACATTGCTTGCACCTAACGTATCAAGCAGTACACTAGAATGTGGGCCTTGTAAAGTTAGTAGAGAGGAGGCTTCCGTAATATCAGTAACATTAAATTCACCAGCAGGACTATATTTTTCTAAGTGAAAGTAAATTTTTTCTCTAGTACTAGCAGGAGTATCTAATAAAATAGAGTCTTCTAACATATAAATAAAGCAATCGCTAAGAATATGGCCTTTGACATTTAGAAAAGCAGCAAAAATACCATTACCTGGTTTCATTGCCTTAATATCATTGCTTACCAAATTATGTAAAAATTGCACTTTATTCTTGCCAGTAAGTTCAATACGACCGCGATTAGAAAGATCTATAACACCTACATTATTTCTAACGGCTTGATATTCTTCCCATTTATCTCCATAGTGTGATGTCATTTCCCAGCCTAATTGTTCTAAAGGCTCTGCTCCTAGTTGTACATGCTCTGTTGCGAGCGCAACTTTTACCATAAAAATTTTTTCCTCCTGATACTTTACGAAATACTCTATATGCTAGGGTAATTTAAATAAAATCCTAGCTATTTGTGAAACCTAACTATTTATTTTCTTTAGGTTTTAATACTTTTATTTCTGTTACAGATGTGGGAAGTAATTCATTGTAAGTTATTTCTAAACGTTGACCTTTTTGTATATCTGAGAAGGCTAGTTCTTTTTTGCCAAACACATTAAATAAACTCTTTTCTGCATAAATAGAAGTGCGCTTACTAGCTTTATATTTAAATTTATCCCCTGTAATTTCATCTGTTCCTTTGAAAGTAAGTTCTTCTGAATTTACTGATTCTACTATAACTATTGTTTTCAACTCTTTACGTATTTTAGGAGCTGTATTAGGTAATTTACCTGTACCATATGAACCTTGTGCTAGAGCTTTTGTATTTAACCCAACTAAAAAAAACAAAATTAGGAAGCCAAATAAAACCTTACGCATAAATCACTACTCCTCTATGTTAGGATAATTATTAGCTTAAAATAATTATTACTGTATGTTTATCTTAATTATAGATAATTTGGAAGTATTATAAGTTGTTTATTAAAAAGCTTTCAACAAAGGGCTGAAAAAACCATACTAAGTTTTAGACAACTCTTTAGAGTTATGGCGAAAGAGGTCGGTATAATATTTTAGTATGTAAGGAAAAGTCTGTACTTGTCTACCGCTTAATTCAACAGAAGGTTGTTGTTGTAAGCCTTGTAACCAATTTTGCATTGAAGTAGCTTGGTTAAGATAAGGCGTTAAGTCACAATTTAACTCATAGTGTATTGCACTTTCTCCAGATTCAAGTTTTCTATTACGGGATTTTGATTGTAGTAACTTACGAACAACTAGTTCATCAGCAATTGCATCAGCAACAATTTCACAAATAGCTTCTCGTTCACTAGTAGCAACACTAGTTTGAGCAATATGTAAGAAAATATTGTAGAAGCGTGTAATGTTTGATTGTTTTAACAAATCAACTATTTTTGCTTCTAAAATATCCAATGGAGGGGTGTCTAAATTAATAGCTCTGATAACAAAACCTTCGTTACGTTGGCTTATAGCTATTTGTTTTTTCTGAATATTGCTACCAACTGTAATTTCAAGAATTCCACGAGAGAAAAGTGAGAAAAGTGACACAGTTAGTAAAAGTGCTGCTAGTTGTTCCCGTTCTGTTACAAAACCATTATGCATTTGGCGGCCAAGTTGTCCGCTAGAAATAGCAGGGGAAAACAGTTCTGTAAATAAATAAATAACGCAAGTTGGACTTAATTGCTGAGGAGTTTCTTGTTGTTTTTCTTCTTTACTAGGAGGTAAATCTATAAAATCACTTATTTTAAATTTTCCTATAGTTTCATTTATTTCTGGCTGTTGGAATATTGGTCGTTTTTCTTGAGTCTCAATATTTTCATCTGAATCTAAAGTAAAAGACTCTGAGACAAGAGGTCTGGTAATAATATTTTGGTTTACAAACTCCTCATCTAAGAAATCACTCTCTCCTGTAAACCAAGTAGAAGGATCCACAACAGGCGGTGGAGTAACTTTGGTTGTAATAGCCAACATTGAAGCAGAATAAAATGAACCGCTTTCGCTCATTAAATCAGAGTATTCAGTATCAACATTTCCTAAATCATCTGTTTCAAAATGGTTAGTCTCAGGTAAAGAAACAGGATTAGTGTTACTTGGATAAAAGGATTCTGGAGGCTTAGAAAATGTAGGTAATGTTTCTGTTAATTCATTTATGTTAGGAGTTGTTTCAAATACTCTTTTTTCAAAAGTTGAACTTGTATAAGAAAACTCTTCAGAAGGTTTAAGCATATCTCCACCTGTAAGTTCATGTACATTAGGAGTTGTTTCAAAAGCTTTTTGGTCTAATGTTGAAGCATTTGAAGAAATTTCTCTTGGGCTAGGTAGAGTTGGCAAGCTATTTAATCCCATTAAACTTGGAAGTCTATTAGGTTTTTTTCTTGGGCTTGGCGCTGATATAGGTGGTGGCGCCGACATAGGTGCTGGAGTTGGATTATCTGAATAAAACTCTGGAACTTCTGGCAAACCTGGTAACGTATCATCTTTCTTAGGTAAAGTTGCTTCTGGTAAAGTACTTTTTACTGTTGGTGCTGAAGTTGGGCTTTTTGAAAAGAATGGTTCTGGTGGATTAGGTAAAGCTGGAATTGAGTTATTAACTCCTATCAATGTACCTAATCTAGCAGGTTTTTTTCTAGTTGAAGATGAATCTGATTTATTTGCTTCTGGCATCCTTGGAGAAAGCGTTTCTACTTTAGGCAATTTAGATGTTGAAGCTTTGGCACTTTGGTTGTAAAGAAATTCTTGATACTTAGTAAGTTGTGCAGAAAGTTGTACTGCTAAAGAAACAACAGAGCTATGTCTTTGTGAACTTCGTTTTTCTAAAGCTTTAATTATTATAGACTCTAAGGTTGTAGGAACTTCTGGTCTAATTTCTCTTAAAGAATTTGGGGTTACACCCATATGTTGCATTTTTAGCATTGGGTAGCTTCCACCTGTAAAAGGAGGAGCACCTGTTAACAAGTGATAAAGAATAGCTCCTATTTCATAAACTTCTGAACGTCCATCTCCTTCACTAGTAAAAAGCTCTGGAGCAGAATAATAAGGTTTCCCTAAGATAATTTCTCGTTGTGTAGGAGGCAATTTAGCAATCAAACTTGTTGTTTTAAGCTTAAACAAGCCAAAGTCCAAAACTTTAGCATTTTGCTGACCTTTTTTATCTTTATAAACTAAAATATCGCTTGGTTTTAGATCTAAATGATAAACACCATTACGATTAGCATTTGTTACACCTTCACAGACTTTAGACATTATATTTAAGGCCATATCTATAGGCAGTTTAGCCTCATGCTTTAAAATATCAGCTAGTGTCATACCTACTAGGTATTCTGTTACAAAATAAAGTACATTCTGAGAAGTTTGCCCAAAGTCATAGACCTTTATAATATTCACATGTTCTAAGCCAGCAAAAGCACTCAGTATTTCAAGAAATCGTTCTGTTAAGCTAGGATCTATTGTTGTAAGAGTTGGTGAAATGATTTTAACAATAACTGTTTGCCCTGTTTTTATCATTGTAGCTTGAAAAACCATTCCTAATGAGCCTGTGCCTATTTTCTTATCCAATCTATATAAATCTTCTATAACCGGCAAACCTGGTAAAAGATCTAGTAAAAGTGACTGATCTTTATCACAGATTTGCATATGGTCACCAAAACAGGCGTTACAAACAGGGCATTCTTTCATAGGTCTCTCTTATTTTTGAAAATGCATTTCACGCAGTTTAAATTTTTGCACTTTTCCCGATGCAGTTGTAGGAAATTCTGTTACAAACTTAATATGCTGAGGAATTTTAAATTTTGCAATTCGTCCTTGGCAAAAATTAATTATTTCCTCTTCTCTAGCCATTTCCCCTACTTTTAATCTTATTGCCGCTGCTACCTCTTCACCGTACTTTTCACTATAAATACTATAAACATAAACATCTGAGATTTTAGGGTGTTGTCGCATTAAGTCTTCCACTTCTTTAGGAGCAATATTTTCACCCCCACGAATAATTATTTCTTTGATGCGCCCTGTAATACGAACATATCCTTGTTCATCTATAGTAGCTTGATCTCCTGTACGTAACCAACCTTTTAAGCCTTCTAGCTCAATAAGTGCCTCATTTGTAGCAGTTTCATTATTATAATAACCCTTCATCACATTATAACCCAACACACATAACTCCCCAGGCATGTTAACAGGTAATATTTCTTTAGTGATTGGATCAATAATTCTTACCTGTTGCTCAGGCATTACTTTTCCTACAGTTTGAGTACGATTTTCTATTGTATCATCTATCAATGTATGTGTAATACCAGGAGAGGCTTCCGTTAAACCATATGCAATTATCATATCTGTTAAATACATCTCTTTGATTACTCGCCTCATTAATGGCTCAGGACAAAGCGCCCCTGCCATTACTCCTGTACGCAAAGATTTTAAGTTAAACTCATTAAACTTTGGATCTTCAAGCTCAGCAATAAACATTGTTGGAACACCATAAAGCGCACTGCATTTTTCTAGTTCCACATATTCTAAAACTTTGTGAGCATCAAAAACTTCCAATGGTATTAAACAACCTCCATGAGTATAGATGCCTAACACTCCAATTACACACCCAAAACAATGGAAAAGTGGAACAGGTAAACAAAGCTTATCTTTGCTAGAGTATCTCATTGCAAGACCAAGCCAATAGCCATTGTTCACAATATTACGATGAGAAAGCATTACACCTTTGGGAAATCCTGTTGTCCCTGAAGTATATTGCATATTGATTACATCATCTAAATTTAGGTTGCTTTCCCTAAGCGCCAAATCTTTATCGCTTACTTCTAATGCTAGGGTATATAACTGCTGAAACTCCCAAAAACCTTCTGCAACCTCTCCAATTAAAACAGCATGCCGTAAGAATGGTAGTTTTTCTACTTGTAAATTTCTACTTTTACTAGATTTTATTTCTGAAGCTATTTCATAAATTGTATTTACGTAATCTAAATCCTTAAATCTAGGAATACAAATAATTGCACAAGCCTCAGATTGAGCAAGTAAATATTCTAGCTCTTTAGCCCTAAAACTAGTATTTACAGTAACTAGTATTGCTCCTATTTTTCCTAGTGCAAATTGAAGTATTATCCATTCAGGAACATTTGAAGCCCAAAGTGCAACCCTATCACCTTTGTTTATCCCAAGTCTTAGCAAACCTTTAGCCACAGTAGAAGCTATTTTATTTAGCTCTAGAAAGTTATATCGCAATTCTCTATCAGGATAAACTAGAGCATCATTTTCAGGATAAGTCTTAGCCAATTGAGTTAGCAATTCCCCAATACAAATATCTCTAAATCCATTATTCTCCATTATCTATCCTATATTATATTACCTAAGGTTGTACCACTAAATCTACGGCAGGTTCATTAAAGGAAAGTATACCACGTTCATTAAGGGAAACTTCAACACCAAAAGCCAAGGTAAGATTCCCTATATCACTATGGCCAGCATGAAGTCCATAAACTACTGGTATAGCTAAGTCTTTTGTTAAATCTTTTAGCAGATCGGTTAAACTAAAAGTTGCATCTTTTTCTACCTGACAACCAGGCATTTCTCCAAAAATTATAGCTTTGAGATTTTGAAATTTACCAGCTAAGCGCAGTTGTGTAAGCATTCTATCTAGTTGATAAGGCTTTTCATTAATATCTTCTAAAAATAAAATTGCTCCATCTGTGTCTAACTCCCAAGGGGTTCCCATTAGAGCTATAATCAAGGATAAACATCCACCTAAGAGCCTGCCACGAGCAATACCTGGAACTAGTACTTGGGTATAATGAGAATCTACTGGCCCTGCCGGTAATGGATGAGTAAGAAGTTTGGTAAAAGAACGCTTGTCATAACTGCCTGACCCACCTGCAAAATCCTTTGAAACCATTGGACCATGAAAAGTTACCCAAGAATATTTTTGATAAAGTCCTATTTGAAGTGCAGTAATATCACTATAGCCCATTATAATCTTAGGGCCAGCAGCAATTGCCTCTTTATCAAGCCTGTCAAGCAATTGCATTGCTCCATAACCACCACGAGCAGCAAAAATAGCTTTTACACTTTTATCTAAAAGCATTTCATTAAACTCTGCTGCTCGGCGTTCAATAGTTCCAGCATTGTAGCGGTGTTGCTCAAAAATTGAAGGTGAATATTTTACCTGATAGCCCAAGTTTTTTAGTTCAGCAACGCCTTTATAAAAAGTCTCTTGATTGACAACACCTGCTGGAGCAATTATTCCAATAGTGTCGCCCACTTTAAGCATTGGAGGTAAGAGTACTGGTTTCATAGGTTATTTTCTAAAAAAATATACAAGCTAAAGTTTTATGTTAAAAGTTTTTGAAACTCTTCTAAAGACTCTATTTGAATAGCTTTTCGCCTTAAAGCCTTTAAAATCATAAGGTCTGTTATTTTACCAACAGCTATTAAGATATTTTCTGGCACATTACCAAATCTCACTTCCAAAATATCTAGCACTGATTCTCTTGCATTCTCTAGAAATCCTTCTTGACGGCCTTGCTCTAAACCTTGCTCTAAACCTTGCTCTAAACCTTGCTCTAAACCTTGCTCTAAACCTTTTTGTAGGCCTCTTTGAATAGCTCTGCGTTCAATACCAGTAATATAAGGCATAGAATTACTCCCTTCAAATTCTTCTATTTCATGATCTAATTTTTCTTCTAATTCTTCTGGTAAAACAATTAACCAATCCAAAAAATGAAAAATCTCTACTATATTTTCTTTACTATAACCTCTTTCATAAAGCATTTTTATTAGATTTCGCTTCCACTTGTAACGTTCTGTCACATTATCTTTAGTTTCTTGTAACTTAAGATGAGCCATCACCACTAACGAAAATACACTTTTATTTGCTTCTAGCTCTTTCCAAGAATTCTTATAATCTAACAATTTTACTTTATTAAACTCCCATAACTGTTTACAACCTAATAGGTTATATTCAAATTTACTAGGTCTCCAGTTAGGGTTTTCATCTGTAAATACTACAAAACTAGCTACTTTCTTCTTATACCTATCAAAAATACGATATTGATAAATATACATTCTCTCGCTAAAGTCTTCTTCCCATTGGTTTTGTATCTCTATATGAAGCAAAACCCAGGTTTCTTTCCCATCTTTTAACCATACTTTTACTAGTTTATCTACATAGCGTCTTTTTCCTATAGCTGTTCTTATTACTTTTTGCAATTCTTTATCTAAAAATTCATAACCTTTTTCCCAATCTATTTCTTTATAGCCTTCTAGAAAAAAGAACTCCATAAATTCTTTTAAGTATTTTTCTAATAAATCTTTCCAGACGCTATCATTATCAAAACTTTCTGTTATTTGTTTCTTTGCCATTTGAGGTTTTACTTTTCTTTTAACTCTTGTGCTTTTTTAATGTCTTTTTCTGCTTGTTCTGTTTTTCCTAACTTTTTATAAGCTTCTGCTCTACCAAGATAAAATGAAGGTAACTTATCATCTAACTCTATTGCTTTAGTATAATCACTTACTGCACCTTCATAGTCCCCTTTTTGGTCTTTAGCTTTTGCTCGATTATTGTAAACTCCTGCAATTACATTATTTGGATCTAGTTCTATCGCCTTAGTATAATCGCTTATTGCACCTTCATTATCACCCTTTTCAAGTTTAGCATAGGCTCGGTTTATATAAGCTCCCTGATAAGAAGGATTAAGCTTTATCGCTGTAGTATAATCATTTATCGCGCCTTCATAATCAGGAATTCTTTTACTAGTATGTATGCCTGAGCTCTTATCATATCCTCGATTGCTATAAATAGTTGCTAATTCTTTCAAGTAAGAAATTTTATTATCTGGATCCAATTCTACTGCTTTCTCATAATCAGCTATAGCACCATCATAATCACCTTTTTGATTTCTTGCATTAGCTCTAAGCAAGTAATTTTCCTTATTAGTTGGATCATGTTTTATTTTTATTGTGTATTTTTCAATTTCGCTTAAAGGAACTTCTGTATTGCTAGGCTGAGTGGTAGTAGCGTCAACAGGCTCGCTACTATTTTTTCTATTAGATTTTGTTCTTGAGTTAGGTTTTGTTTTAGCAGGTGTTATCAAGATAGCAGGTTTATTAGGTTTTTTACTAGCTTGATTTTCCTTTTTGTCTGCTTCTGGAACAGCTTTTTTAGGCAAAGCATTATCTTTAGAATCTTCATCTTTTTTGGTTTCAGTTTCATTTGTTTTTGGAAGTGTTCGTTGTGCAAAACTTTCAACAGGAGAAAAGAAAATTAGTCCTAAAAGCAATAAAATAGCTATCTTGTTTCCCATAGTTTGCTACCTGATTAACCTAGTTTTATTTTAATCTATATCTTTTACACACCTAAAGCCTAAGGATCTGTCATGAGCATCTGGACGCTCTACAGCACGTGAAGTAGTCATAGCATAAACTTTGTCTGTAATATAGCTACCACCTCTTACAACCTTAAACCCTCCCCGCTCCTTAGCCTTGCTATTTGGATATACTGTATAATCAGATGCAGTCCATTCTGCTGCGTTTCCTGCCATATCTTGCACTCCAAATGGACTTACGTTGTCAATATTTTTTCCAACAGGCAATAAATCTTTTTTTGTGCTTTCTTTAGTATTAGCTATGGTTGCAGAAAAGTTATTTCCCCAAGGATAAAGCCGTCCATCTGTAGCACGAGCAGCATATTCCCATTCTTCTTCTGTAGGCAAACGCTTTCCTGCCCAAAGTGCATAGGCAGAAGCATCACTCCAACTAATATTAGTCACAGGATATTTACCTTCTCCCATAGGATATCTGCCATCTTTCCAATCAGGAGGTAAAATATATTGCTTTGCCTTTACAAACTCAAAATACTCCTCATTACTGACTTCAAACTGATCCATATAAAAAGATTTTACAGTAACCTCATGCTCTGGTTTTTCAGCCTCATCATCACTTAAGTTATTGCCCATCTTAAAAACTCCCCCAGAAACTAGCACCATTCCAGAAGGTGTACTAACTTTAGGAACTTTATTTGATTGCCACCAAATAACAGTACTTGCTCCACCAACTAGAAAAAAGACTAAAAACACTATTAAAAACCATTTAGAACTACTTTGTTTCTCTGATGGAATAATGCTAATAGGATCTTTAAAGGAAGCTTTACTATCATCTAATTTATTTACATTATATGGATTAGAACTGTTTGAAGTATCTTCGACTTTGCGTTTTGCTGAATCTATTTTTTCTGGGTTTGTTTTGCTAGAAGAATTTTTACCTGTTTTTAGGTCTTTAGCTGTTTTCTTTTCTGAAGTTATAGCCTTATTTTCTACCTCTACAGGCTTTGGAGATAGTGATCTTTCTGGAGATAGTGATCTGTTAGGTGATAGTGATATATCTTCATCTACATCTAAATCAACCTGTGCTTTAGCAACAGCACTTCTAAGACGTTGCATTGCTGTTATTGCAGCTTCAAAGTCTTGAGCTAATTTTATAGCAGAATCATAGCGATTTTCTCGTTTTTTCTCTAAAGCATGTTCAACTATTTCTGAGACTTTTTTAGAAACATCTGGCCTTAGCGTCTTGACCGATTCAGGAGATTGTGAGGTGTGCATAAGTACAACGGCTACAGGATTATGACTATGAAAAGGTGTTTCACCTGTTAGCATTTGATACAAAATTATACCTAAACTATATATATCAGCTCTTGGATCTAGCTTTTCACCTCTGCACTGTTCTGGAGACATATATTGTGGAGTCCCTATAAGAGCTCCTGCTTCTGTCAGGGTTTTACCTTCTTTATCTCCAATAATTTTTGCAATACCAAAATCTAGTACTTTTACCTGTTCTTCACCACCTATACTTTTTATAAGATATATATTATCTGGCTTTAAGTCCCGATGAATAATGCCTGCACTATGTGCAACCTCCATAGCTGCGGCTGTTTGATTTAGAATATTTATTATTTCATTATACTCAAGCTGATTTTTTCTTTGTATCCTTGTTTTTAGACTCTCACCTTCTAAATATTCCATTACCAAATAAACTATTTTGGTTTCCTTGGTAATTCCAAAGTCTGTTACTAACACAACATTAGGATGATGAAGCTGCCCAGCAGCTCGTGCTTCCCTACGAAAGCGCTCTATAGCTTCTTGATCATTTATTAGCATAGGATTAAGTATTTTAACAGCATACTTAGTCCCAATACTAACATGCGTAGCTAGATAAACATGCCCCATGCCTCCTTCGCCTATTTTCTCATCTAATCGGTACTTTTCGTCAATAATAGTACCAACTAGGCTAAGGAGTGTGCCATCTATTGGACATATATTTAAATCGTCTCCTAGCTCTCTACCACAAGACGAACACTTTCTCATTAGAAATAATACCTCTGTTAGTATAAACTAGTAAATCTTTCCTAAGTGTTCTGTCAGAGAAGCTTTGACAGCAAAAAACATTTATATATCTCATTGACTAGTAAGAATATACATCTTTTTATTTAACATCTATCTATCTTTTAATATTTTAGCATTATAGAGAATATCTTTTATGTTTTCTACGGGTCTTTACTTTAGAAATAAAAACTTGACTCTGCTAAGAACTCAACATAGTAACTCTACGTAATGTAAGGCTTATTGTGAATTTATGATAGTTTTGGTATTTTTTGAAAAATACTTAAACCCACAGACTAATAGGAGGCGAATCTATGACTGACAACAGCAAGTGCCCATTTACAGGAGGAGCAAATAAACAAGTAACTAGCAAAGGCACTTCAAACCGAGACTGGTGGCCAAACCAGTTAAACCTCAAGATTCTTCACCAGAACACTAATGCAAGCAATCCGATGGGTAAAGAGTTTAATTATGCTGAGGAATTTAAAAAACTCGACCTAGAGGCGCTAAAAAAGGATCTCTACACGCTAATGACTGATTCACAAGAGTGGTGGCCAGCTGATTTTGGTCACTATGGGCCGTTATTTATTAGGATGGCATGGCACAGTGCTGGTACTTACCGAATTGGTGATGGTCGTGGTGGTGCTGGTTCTGGCACCCAACGCTTTGCACCTCTCAATAGTTGGCCTGACAATACAAACCTTGATAAAGCACGCCGACTACTTTGGCCAATTAAACAAAAATACGGACGCAAAATTTCTTGGGCTGATCTTATGATTCTTGCTGGCAATTGTGCGCTTGAATCAATGGGCTTTAAGACCTTTGGTTTTGGTGGAGGCCGTGAGGATGTTTGGGAGCCAGAAGAAGATATATATTGGGGAACTGAAAAAGAATGGCTTGGTGACAAACGCTATTCTGGGGATCGTGACCTTGAAAACCCTCTTGCTGCTGTGCAGATGGGTCTTATTTATGTTAACCCAGAAGGCCCAAATGGCAACCCTGATCCTATTGCCGCAGCCAAAGACATTCGGGAAACATTTGCTCGTATGGCAATGAATGATGAAGAAACAGTTGCGTTGATTGCTGGTGGACATACATTTGGTAAAACTCACGGAGCTGGCCCAGCCTCTAATGTAGGCCCTGAACCTGAAGCAGCTAGTGTTGAAGAACAAGGTCTTGGTTGGAAAAACAGCTTTGGCAGTGGTAAAGGGGGCGATGCTATTACTAGCGGCCTAGAAGTTACTTGGACATCTACACCAACAAAATGGAGCAATGATTATTTCTCAAACCTATTTAGCTACGAATGGGAATTAACAAAGAGTCCAGCCGGTGCTCATCAGTGGCAACCAAAGGGTGGAGCAGGTGCTGGCACAGTTCCAGATGCTCACGACCATTCAAAACACCATTCACCTGCTATGTTAACTACTGATCTAGCTTTGAGATTTGATCCTGCTTATGAAAAAATTTCTAGACGTTTTTATGAAAATCCAGACCAATTTGCAGATGCATTTGCTAGAGCGTGGTTTAAGCTAACTCACCGCGATATGGGGCCACGTTCACGCTATCTTGGTGCAGAAGTCCCAACAGAGGATTTAATTTGGCAAGACCCATTACCTGTAGTGGATCATGAGTTAATCGATGCACAAGATATTGCAAATCTCAAAAGTAAAATTCTTGCTTCAGGTCTATCAATCTCCCAATTAGTCTCAACTGCATGGGCATCAGCCTCTACATTCCGAGGTTCTGACAAGCGTGGTGGTGCAAATGGTGCACGTATTCGCCTTGCTCCACAAAAAGACTGGGAAGTTAACCAACCTGAACAACTAAAGACTGTATTGGAAGCTTTTGAGGCAGTTCAAAAAGAGTTTAACAATGCTTCAGGTGAAAAGAAGGTTTCACTTGCTGACTTGATTGTTCTAGGTGGATGTGCAGGAATCGAGCAAGCAGCAAAAAATGCTGGTCATGATGTGGTTGTACCTTTCACACCAGGTCGAACAGATGCCTCACAAGAGCAAACTGATGTTGAGTCATTTGCTGTGTTGGAACCAATTGCAGATGGATTTCGCAACTACCTCAAAGCCAAATATGCTATACCAGCAGAGGAAATGTTAGTTGATCGTGCACAACTACTAACACTGACTGCTCCTGAAATGACAGTTCTACTTGGTGGTATGCGTGTTTTAAATGCTAACTTTGGACAATCTCAGCATGGTGTTTTTACCAAGCAGCCAGCAACACTTACCAATGACTTTTTTGTGAATTTGCTAGATATGAATACAACCTGGAAAGCATCTTCAGAAGACGGAAATATATTTGAGGGGCATGATCGTAAAACAGGCCAACTCAAGTGGACGGCTACTCGTGTTGACCTTGTCTTTGGTTCAAACTCCCAACTCCGGGCTTTAGCAGAAGTCTATGGTTGCGAGGACTCTCAAGAAAAATTCTTACATGATTTTGTAGCAGCATGGAGCAAAGTCATGAACCTTGACCGTTTTGACACTGTCTAATTGTAGAGTGCATTTGCGGTTTCCAGTAAAATAATTATATGGTTTTTACTAATAGCGGTTGGTGCATTGCCAACCGCTATTTGTTTAGCAGTTCAAGTTTGTAAGTCTTTATGAAAATACTTTTGCTACTTTTGCCAAAATTATACACTAGCTAAATAGTTATCTTTAATTAACTAAATTTTCTTAGATTCCACTAGCAAATCTCTAGTAAAAATTAACTGACCGGTGATTCAATGCAAAGCTTGATTGCTCACTCATTTCGCGATATAGTTAGCCCTTCTCCCCTGCAATCGAAAACAAGGAGTCTCTCTCATGACATCAGTAGCAACCTCTAAACATATGGTTAAAGGTGGTGAGTTTCTAGTTAATGAAGCTAACCCAAACTCAATTTTTACTCGTGATGATTTAGAAGAAATTCAATATCAAGTAGCTAATGCTATTAAAGAATTTTTTGAAAAAGAAGTCGTTCCTCGCACAGATGAAATAGAAGCACTTAATACTGATACTATTCGTGAGCTAATGCGTAAGGCTGGCGACGTTGGTATGTTAGGCTTAGAAGTGCCTTCTTCTATGGGCGGCTATGGAATGAAAAAATCTACCGCTCTACTTGTAGGAGAAAACCACACAATGCAATTTTCTTTTGCTGGTTGTGTTGGTGTACATACTTCAGTAGGTATGATCCCTATAGTTTATTTTGGTACAGAAGAACAGCGCAAAAAGTATTTACCTAAATTGCTTTCAGGCGAATGGATTGCAGCTTATTGTCTAACAGAACCTCATTGTGGTTCTGATGCAATGGCAATACGCACTACAGCCACACTTTCAGAAGATGGAAAACACTACATTATCAATGGAAGCAAAATGTGGATTACTAATGCTGGTTTTGCAAATATGTTTAGTGTAGCAGCTAAAGTTGATGCTAAGAAATTTACTATGTTTCTTGTTGAAGCTGATAGCCCTGGAATTACACTTGGCGCAGAAGAAAAGAAAATGGGATTAACTGGTTCATCTACTAGACCAGTATTTTTTGATAATGTCAAAGTTCCTGTTGAAAATATTCTAGGTGAAATTGGAAAAGGTCATCATATTGCTTTTAATGCCCTTAATATGGGTCGTATGAACATTGGTTCTGCTTCTTATGCTCAAATTAAACGCTCAATAAATATTTCTGTCAAATACGCTAAAATGCGTAAGGCTTTTGGAAAGACTATAGCTGATTTTGGTTTAATTAAACAGAAGTTAGCAGAAATGGCAATTAAGGCTTATGCTGTGGAATCAATGGCATTTCGCACTGCTGGTCTTATTGATGATCAGTTACATGGATTAGACCCTGAATCTGCTGATTATTTAACTCGTTCAATGGAAGTTCTAAAAGAATATGCTATTGAAAGCTCAATAATGAAAGTTTATGGATCAGAAGCTCAAGCTTATGCAGTAGATGAAGCCTTGCAAATCTTTGGTGGTAACGGTTATAGCAAAGAATATCCCGCAGAACGTGATTATAGAGATGCTCGCCCAACACGTATTTTTGAAGGCACAAATGAAATCAACCGAATGTTGATAATTGATATGTTAATTAAACGTGCTATGAGTGGCACTTTACCAATAGTTGATCTTGGTCAACAAACTATTAAAGATGTTTATGATACTGGCCCTCTACCTCAAATACTCCCAGAAAATAAAGATGGCAGCTTGTTTAGTGAAGAAAAATCTTTAGTAAGCAATATGAAAAAAGCTGTCATTATGTTGCTTTGGCAAGCAGCACAAAAGTGGATGATGGAACTAGCTGAGCAACAAGAAGTTGTAGCAGCAATTAGCGATTGTGTAATGGAAACCTATGCTTCAGAAAGCGTTCTACTTCGCACTCTTAAACACATCAACAACAAAGGTGAAGAAGCTAGCAGCTATCAAGTTGATATGATGAAAGTTTTCCTTAATGACGCAGTAACTCGTATAGAAGTAACTGCTCGTAAGATTTTGGCTGCTATGAGTGAAGGAGCTGAGTTAAACGCTTCTCTAAAATCTATACATCGCTTGCTTCAATGGCAACCAATTAATACTGTTCAACCCCGTCGCCGCATTGCCGATCGGATTATTGATAGAGAATGTTACCCATTTAATTAAGGAGATTATTTTTTATGAGTTTAAATCGAGTAGCAATAATTGCTGGATGTCGTACTCCATTTGTTAAATCAAGTGGTTCATTTAACGATATGACAGCATTAGACCTTGGCAAAGCCTGTGTAAAAGAATTGCTCAATCGCACAGACATTAAACCTAAGGAAGTGGATGAAATTGTTTACGGTACTGCTATTAGCAAACCTTCTGTAGCAAATATTGCTCGTGAAGTAGCTTTAACTGTTGGAATCCCACATTCAGCACCAGGTCATACAGTACAAATGGCATGTGCTACAGGTGCTAGAGCAATTGCTTCAGCAGCAGCTTCTATAGCTTTAGGTAATTCTCATGTAGCAATTGCAGGTGGAGCAGAATCACTTTCTGATGTTCCAATGACTGTATCTGAGCCTTTCCGCCGCATTTTAATGGATGCTAGTACCAAGAAATCTCAAGAAGAAAAAATGTACACAATAATGCAGGTAAAACTCCAAGACATTATGCCAGCATCTATTTCAATCTCTGAACCTTATACTGGGTTAACAATGGGTGAACACTGTGAATTATTAAATCGCGAATGGGGAGTTACACGCCAAGATCAAGACGAATATGCTTATCGTAGCCATCTTTTTGCAGGCCGTGGAATTGATGCTGGTCATATTCCAGCAGAAATTGCTACAGTATATGCACCTAAATCCTATAAACCTATTACTGAAGATGATATTGTTCGTAAAAATCCAGATAGAGCTAAAATCGCATCTCTAAAACCAGCTTTTGACAAAGAATATGGAACAGTTAGTCCTGCTAACTCAAGCCCGCTTACTGATGGAGCTTCAGCCGTTTTACTAATGTCAGAAGAAAAAGCCAAAGCTCTTGGTTATAAACCTCTAGCATATATTAAACATTGTGCTTTTGCTGGATTAGATCCTGATGCTGGACTGCTTTTAGGCCCTGCATATGCTACAGCTAAAGCCTTTGCTCAAACAGGTTTAAGCCTAAAAGATATGGATTTAATTGAAATGCATGAAGCTTTTGCTGGTCAAATTCTTTGCAACTTAAAAGCTTTTGCTTGTAAGAAATTTGCTGAAACTCGCCTTAATCGTAGTGAGCCTATTGGCGAAGTAGATATGGAACGCTTTAACGTTTATGGTGGTTCAATTTCTCTAGGACACCCATTTGGGGCTACAGGTGCTCGCTTGCTTACAACTTTAGCCAATGAAATGAACCGTAGAGATGTTCACCTTGGACTAGTAACAATTTGTGCTGGTGGTGCTTTAGGAGCATCTATCATCTTAGAACGTGGCAATTAAGGAGATAAAAAAGATGGAAAAAAATATTCTTACTTTAGAAGTAAATAAAGATGGAGTCGGCACAATTATAATTGACCTGCCAGGTGAAAAACTCAATGTGCTTAAGCGCCAAGCTTTGGAAGAACTTGACCAAATTCTAACTAAAATAGAAAACGATGATAATATCAAAGCTATAGGACTAATTAGCGGTAAAGAAGATAACTTCTTAGCAGGAGCAGATATCACAATGTTTGCTGATTTAAAAACTGCGGAAGATGGCTATCATGGCAGCCGTGCTGCTCATAAATTATTTTCTCGTCTCTATGACAGCCGTAAACCTGTAGTTTGTGGTATCAATGGAGCTTGTTTAGGGGGTGGGTTAGAAATAGCTCTTAATTGCCATTATCGTATTGGAACAGATCATCCTAAAACAACTTTTGCTTTGCCAGAAGTTAAACTAGGGCTTCTACCTGGAGCAACTGGAACTAATCGTCTAATCCGTTTAATCCCATTAGAAATGGCTCTAGAGTGTATGCTTGTTGGTAAAAACGTATTTCCACCACGTGCTAAACTTGTAGGTTTAATTGATGAAATCGCACCTCCAGCAATGTTACGCAAAGCAGTTGAAGATCGTGCCTTAAAACTAGCTAATAAAACACTAAAGATTAGCCGTCCAACTTGGCCTATTCCACAAGGCGAAGCTCTAGCAACCATTCTAAAAGGTGCTAAAGGCATGGTTGATAAACAAACCAAAGGACTTTACCCTGCACCTTATAAAATCCTACATACAGTTGAAGAAAGCTTAACTAAAGGACTTGAAGCAGGTTTTGAAGCTGAAGCACGTGGATTTGGTGAGCTAGTTATTTCTCCTGAAGCAAATAGCCTTATACATCTTTTCTTTGCTAGCACAGAATCCAAGAAAGATACTTCTGTGGCTCCTAGTGTTAAACCAATGAAGGTTGAAAAGATTGGTATTTTAGGCGCAGGGCTTATGGGTGCTGGAGTTGCAGCAGTTAGTGTTGATTCTGGTTATTTTGTACGTATGAAAGACCGAGATAATGCTGCTGTAGGCAAAGGTGTAGCTTATGCCGCAGAAATCATCAATGAAAAATATGGCAAACGCAAAGGTGGCCATGTAAATGTCTTTAAGTGTATGGATAAGCTTTCTGGTGGTACAGATTACAGTGGCTTTAAGAATGTTGATGTAGTGATTGAAGCAGTGTTTGAAGATGTTCCCCTAAAACACAAAGTAATTAAAGAAATTGAAGCAGAATTACCAGAACATGCAATCTTTGCTTCTAACACTTCTGCAATCCCAATTTCACTTTTAGCACAAGCTTCAAAACGGCCAGACCGCTTTATTGGAATGCACTTTTTCTCACCTGTTCACAAAATGCCTTTGGTAGAAATTATTGTTACTGATAAAACTTCTCCTGAAACAACCGCTACCATAGTAGAAATAACCAAACGCTATGGAAAGACTCCAATTGTTGTTAATGATGGATTTGGTTTCTATACCTCTCGTGTAATTGGCCGCTACATTATGGAAGCTTATTGTGCATTAGCAGAAGGCTATAAGATAGAAGAATTAGATCTAGCAGCTACAAAGGTTGGTTTCCCAGTTGGGCCAGTTGTTTTAACTGATGAAGTTGGTATTGATGTAGCTGACAAAGCTGGCAAAGTGGTAGAGCAAGTGTTTGGTAACAGAATGAAAGGGCCAGATCTAGTTTCTAAAATTGTTGCTGATGGTCGTTTTGGTCGTAAAAATGGCCGAGGCTTCTATCTTTACAACGATGGCAAAAAAGCTGGTGTAGATCATACAATTTATTCACTTATCCCTCATGCTTATGACCGTAAACCAGCAGATTTACAAGAGATAGCTGATCGTTATCTTTATGCTTTTGTCAATGAAAGTTCATACTGTTTACAAGAAAATATCTTGCGTAATCCACGAGATGGAGATGTTGGTGGTGTGATGGGAATAGGATTTCCTCCTAACCTAGGTGGGCCATTCTATTTTGCTGACAAAGTAGGCTTAGATAAAGTAGTTAAAACCTTATCTAAATTAGAAGAAAAATTTGGTGAACGCTTTAAACCTGCTCAAATCCTTATAGATATGGCTGAAGCTGGTAAGAAGTTCTTTCCAAATAAATAGCTAATAAAACACTAAGGGCAGGGTTTGTCCCTGCCCAACCAAATCTAAAAATAAGTAGGGGCAAATGTTGCCCCTATATTAATTTACAATCACCTATTTCTAAAAATCATTTCTAAAACCTGCGGCTCTAGCAAGTACATCTCTACCATAATCCCGACCTGTTGTATAAGCATCAGGGCTTAAGCCTCTTCTAACAGCTTTATCTACATTACCTTGACCTGCATTATAAGCTGCTAAAGCTTTGTGTAAGTCTCCATTGTAACGGTTAAGGTTATCTCTAAGTATTGATGCGCCGTAATCAATATTTGACTTAGGATCTAAGCCATTTGCATGAGATTTTAAGAAAGAAGAATGATAACGATCATCAATTTGTGTTAAACCGTGTCCGTGTCCCTTATCACCTATGATATTTTTACCATTGGTTTCACGTGAAATAAGGCCAGCAATTACATTAGCAGGAATATTATATTTAGCTGCTGCTGCTTGGATTTCACTTTTATATTTCAATACATTAGCTCTAACACTATTTGTAGGAGCTTTAGGTGCAACTTTTGGCGCTGTTGCAGGTGTAGTTGTTTTAGGTGCAGCTTTTGGTGTTGTTGCCTTAGGTGCTGTTGTCTTAGGTGCTGTTGTCTTAGGTGCTGTTGCTTTTGGTGCTTGATGAGTTGTTGAATGATGGGTGGTTGAATGATGAGTTGTTGAATGATGGGTGGTCGAACGATGTGCTGTTGAATGATGGGTGGTTGAATGATGTGCTGCTGAATGATGAGTAGCTGAATGATGTGCTGCTGAATGTGTTACTGAATGATGGGTAGCTGAATGATGGGTAGTTGAGTGATGCGCACCTGAATGTGTTACTGTGTTGTGTGCAGTTGAGTGATGTGCTGCTGATGTATGTGTAGCACTATGGGTTGAATGGCTAGCAGCGTGTGTAGAACGTGCAGCAGGGCGATCTTGTGAAGCACTAGCACGTGAAACAGAAAGACCCTTTAAGCTACCTGTTTTAGCAGCATTTGAGTTTGCACTAGTACGAGTAGGACTATCAGCACTTGCACTAGTACGAGAAACAGATAGACCTGAAAGATTTCCTTGTTTAGAAGCTGAATTGCTACTGCTTGAACTACTATGAGAACTGACTGAACTATGTGTACTACTAGAATGACATGAACTACTTCCACCAACACCATTAGAACTTGACATAAACTCCTCCTAAAACCCTTTTACGAAATTTTCGATATTATTTAATTTTGTTCTTTTGTTTAGTTAATACCAAAATTAGAAAAATATGCATAAAATTTTTAAAAAAATTAACATTTGTTTGTTTTTATTCAACATTGTTAGGGTTTTTAGGTTCTTCATTAGCAGATTCACTTACATTTAGCAATTGGTTAGCCATTTGTATTTTTGCTTTAATGACTAGTTCTGGCAAATAAAATCGCTTACTGACGGATTCAGCTAAATCAAAATCTGCCTTTGCAAGCTCTGAAAGTCCATTAATACATTGATCTATATAAGGAAAAGTACCACTATCACCTAAGGATAGCTCACCTTCTTTTATCACATCTCCATAAGGATTAAAGCCTTCAAGAGAAATTGTTGCAGAAAGTATTGTATTTATTTGATCAACTATGGATGAATAAAGGGAAAAACTCTTTTGTGGAGCTACTTCTGCATAAATTTGAGCTACTTGTATAAGTGCATCTAATTGAGTGGGGTTTGAAGCTTTTTGTCCAATCAAAGTCTGGACTTGATTAGCAAGAGTTAAAGCTGTTGGAAAATCTTTACTTTGCGCAGAAGAAACAGCGATACCAACCAAAGTAGATATACGTTCATCTTTACTGCGTATTTTTGAAACAATTTGGTTAACTTCATCAACTTTACCTTGAGAAGCAGCTTTATTCATAACCAGACTATCAATTTGTGACATAAAAGCAGTACGTTGAGTTGGATCTGTAACTTTTTGATTTATAAGTTGTTTTGCTCTTTCAATATCACCTTGAGCTATAATCTGAGATATAGCTGCATAATAGGCATAGTCTTTCATATTAGCAGGAGCTTGTTCAGCTTTTGCAAGCATTTCATCGACACTTAAAGAGTACATGCCCTCAAAAAATTTAGAGTTAAATTCCTCTTCTTTACCAAACACCTTATCAAATTCTGCGACTTTAGCCTTTATTGCATTAGCTTGAGAACGAGCATAGCGGTCAAATTCTGTTGGGCTTTCATCTATTAAATTAGCTATAGCCCTAATGAAATATGGAGAGGTTGAGGAGTTTTTGTTACTAAGAGTTTTCTTTAAAAGAATATTTATAAGATCTCGACGAGATTGCTCATCTATAATTATAAATTGTGAATCTTGTTGTTCATCACTAGAAGATTTCTTGTTTGAAGAACGAGCTTTTGTTTGGCTAAATAACCCCATCATAAAGCTAAAAATCTGATCATCTAGAGAATCTGCTGTTTGAAGTTTCTTTATAATGTCAGTTGCAAGCTTTGTAGCTGCGGCACTATCTTTACTATTTACTTGACTTAACACAGGAAGAAGATTTGCAGAAAAGCCTTTTTTAAGTGATTCTTCAGCTATTTTAACTGCATTTTTTGAATCTTCAATTGCCATTTGTGAAGCAACTGATAATTCCATCTCATCAAGTTGTTTAGCAGCATCACTGTCTGGAGTTTGAGGAAAAGTTTGTTTCATTGCCAATATAATTTGATAAGCAAGCTTTGGATCAAGAGTTGAAATTCTGCTTATTATTTCTTGGCGCAATTGGGTTTGCTCATAGTCTTCATCTTTATTTTCAGCTTCTAAACGGGCTACTTCATTTAATGCAGACATAACTTCCGTAATAAGCCCTAATGAACGTTGTTGATCATATTTCCAAAATGTTTCTGCACCTAATAATTGCATACGAATACGGTTTGATGGTAAACGAAGCGTAGAGCTTTCAGAGATTGCCCCATCAAGCAGTTTAAGTGCTTTTGCTTTAAGCTCATCGCTTAGTTTCTGTTTTGTTGATGGTTTGTTTTCCGGAGTTTCTTGAGCAATAGGTTGAGTATTTGTGTCATCTTGAGCAAATACTTTAGAAACACTTGGAGAACCAATATAAAAAGCAATTGTCAAGGTAGTAACAAGAGAAAACTTAAATAAATTTGAAAACTTTTTCATAAATAACCCTTAGAATCTTTAAATAACGTTTCAAGAAAACATAGAAGGCTTTATTAGAGTTAGCATAAATTATCTAACATTAGATTGCTACTATTTCCTGGGGTTACGCTTCATTCCCGGGGTTACGCTTCGCTAAAACCCCGGGCTAATATGGGTTGAATTATTATAAACATGATCCTTTTCTCAAAATACCCTTAATTTAATTAGACCTACTCTATATTCACTCAACCCATATTAGCCCCAGGTTTTAGCGAAGCGCTACTACCTGGGGATCAAAATGAATTATAACTATATTTGCAATGAGCTAATAATTGAAATAGACCTACTCTATATTTGCTCAACCCATATTAGCCCCAGGATTGCGCTACCTGGGAATCAAAATGAGTTATAACTATATTTGCAATGAGCTAATAATTGAAATAGACCTACTCTATATTCACTCAACCCATATTAGCCCCAGGTTTTAGCGAAGCGCTACCTGGGGATCAAGAATGTAGCCCACAAATGTTACTTAGTAGATTTTTTTAGAAGATTATGTAGGTAAAGTTCGTTTACAGGACGGTGTTGATAATTACTGCCTAACAAAGCACGTAACTTTGCAATAGCTACATCTTTTTTATCGCCAGTATTTTTTTCATGGCGTTGCCAAAATTCTTCCCACCAATTAGCTGGTTGAACTTTAACTCCATCATATTCTGTTACTCGGTTTGTATCTCCATCTACCACTAAACTCCCTACATAATCACTTTGAGAGTAAACTCGTTCAATTTGATTTTTTATAGATTTTATATCTTCTTCACTAACCACACCATTAGAAGTAGCTTTGTAGAATTGAACAGTAACACGTACAGGAAAACGGTCATCTCTCTCTATTTTAAGGTTATCTATTTCAGTAAATGGACCTTCTACCTCTCCATGGCTAATAACTGCATTTTCAACATTGCTTGCTGGAGGTGGAACAGCTTCTGCTTTTGACATTGTTCCAGCTAATGAATACTCAAGATCTCTCACAGGATGTTCTTTTTGTTTTAGAGGAATTTGTATTAAAAGAACCATATTTAAGCCGTTCTCAGGATTTGTTTTAAGCTCACTACCTACAGATGGGCCTTGGTTATTAGGAATATTTGATTGTAAAAAGTCGCTTTCACGCTCTCCTGTTAGGCTAGCTCGCTGGCCATTGTCATTGTGAAATAATCTTTGTCCCCAAACAGAACCACTTTCAAATGCATCTCTTGTATTGTCAATTACAGTTACACTTGTACCTTCTCTAGTTACTAAAACAGTTAAGACTGCTGGGTTATCTTTATATGATTGATAATTAAAGAGAACTGGGTTAAATGTAGCTTTGCCTTGTTTTGAAATAGGTAAAAAACAAGCTTGAGCGCTTACTAACACTTTACTATCACGTGCAGCTAAAAGAGACTTACTTTCTGATTTCCAAGATCCAGGATTGGTTAAGTAAGTTGTTGGTTTTTCTAGAAAATCGTATAAGGAAATTCTTTTAAGATCTTTTCCTTTCTGATTGCCTACTAGAAGAGTAAAATCTCTTGGATCAATATCACAAGTTTTATCAGAGAAGCTATCATAGCGAATAACAGGCATACAAGTCACACTATTTCGTTTTGTTCTAGGGTCACGAGCAGCAACTTGGATGGTCATATCACTAATATTTGGGCCAACGGAAGAACCTTTATAACGCCCTGTATCCTCCCAAGTTATATTAGAAATACTTAAGCCATATTTTGAGACAAGTTGTTGAGCTTTGCCATCTCCAACCATATTAGCTGTACTAGCAATAGTTTTCATATAGATAGCATACTCTTCTGGTGAAAGTTTAACCTCTTTAGCTTTGTTAGCATTATCAGATGGTTTATCTTTAGCAGAGGTTTCTACTGGTAAAGTATTACTAGAAGCAACTAAAAAATCTGTATTTGTTAATACTTTTGTAGGATTTTGTGTAGTTTTTTGTTGTGCTGCAAAAAGCCCACTGCCACAGTAGATGCCAATAGTCCCAACAAGTAGAGACATAGATAGTTGTTTAGCTAATTTGTTCATAATATGCTCCTTAAAGCTTGAGATTAATTTGTTTTCATTCAAGTAGACGCAACATAAAAAAAGCGGTTCCCTAAAACAAAAAAATTTTTCCTAAAATTGGTAGAACATATTTCAGAAAATTGGTAGATTATATTGACATAAATGAAAATCATAATTAGAATAATTCAAAATTTAGAAAGATTAAAATCTTTAACAAGTTCAAACAAATGGAGGATCTATGTCAGATTTCGCAAAAATTGGTCAGGCAGCGCCAAAGTTTGATATGCCATCTACTAAAAATTTAGAAAAGCTTAATGAAAACGTTAAGTCTGAAGATTATGCTGGAAAATGGTTAGTATTATTATTCTACCCATTAGATTTCACTTTTGTATGTCCAACAGAATTAACAGCTTTTAGTGATTGTTATGATGAATTCCAAGGAATTGGAGCAGAAATCATTGGAGTATCTACAGATTCAGTTTATTCCCATCGTGCTTGGATTAAAACTCCTCGTGCACAAGGTGGTGTAGCAGATTTACGTTATCCATTAGCTTCTGATTTAACTAAAGAAGTATCTAGAAAATATGATGTTTTAATTGAAGAAAGAGGTATTGCACTACGTGGTCTATTCGTAATTGATCCAGAAGGTGTATTACGTTACAAAGTA
The DNA here is from genome assembly GCA_039812885.1 of Blastocatellia bacterium. Taxonomy (GTDB): domain Bacteria; phylum Acidobacteriota; class Blastocatellia; order Chloracidobacteriales; family JADJPF01; genus JADJPF01. The sequence continues at coordinate 686 of JBDIBI010000016.1, read as the reverse complement.
GTTCATGATTTAAATATTGGTCGTTCTGCTGAAGAAACTTTAAGAGTAATTCAAGCATTACAAACCGGTGGTCTATGCCAAGCTAACTGGCGTCCAGGTCAAGACACCCTAAAAGTTGGCTAAAAGTAAGTTAGGTAAATGCATTAAAGAGGTCAAATTTATGCCAATGAAAATAGGAACTGAGCGTCCTTCATTAGAAGGAGCAACAGAATGGATTAATGGCAATCTAGAAGAAGCGTCTAAAATGTTAGAGGGTAATCCAGCTATAATTCATTTTTGGGCTGTAAGTTGTGGAGTTTGTAAGACTAACCTACCTAGAATTGCTGAATGGAGGGAAAAGTACAAAGACCAAGGTTTACGCGTGATTGCAGTTCATATGCCTCGCTATCCTGAAGATCAAGATTTAACAGCAGTACAAGAGGCAATTCAAACATATGGCATTATTGAGCCTTGTGCTGTAGATAACCTTCACAAAATGCGAGATGCATTTCAGAATGTTCAAGGTTTTGTACCTGCTTATTATTTGTTTGACAAAGAAAGAAAACTTAGAAGTTTTGCTGCTGGAGAAAGAGGCTTAGATATGCTTTTTTCAGCTCTAAACCGTATTTTGTCAACATAAAGCCTAAAACTCTAAAATAAAGAAAAATGCGGGTTTTGGCCCGCATTTTATTTTTAACAAACTAATT
>JBDIBI010000015.1:0-161149 GCA_039812885.1 Blastocatellia bacterium | reverse complement strand
ACAACATTGCCATTGAGGTTACTCTTATTACTCCTATTGCTATGGAAAAAGGCTTACGCTTTGCTATCCGTGAAGGTGGCAGAACTGTTGGTGCTGGTACTATCTCTGAAATTATTGAGTAATAGTGTTTTTGTATGCAGAAATTTTAGGTGGGTAAATTATGCCAAGAGATAATATTATTTTGCAATGTGGCGACTGTAAAAACCGTAACTATGTAACGACAAAGAATAAAAAGAAAACAACTGGACGTTTGGAGTTTTCTAAATTCTGTCGCTTCTGTCGTAAGCATACAGCACATAAAGAGACTAAGTAATTAAATTTGTAGGGGTGTAGCTCAATTGGCAGAGTGGCGGTCTCCAAAACCGTAGGTTGGGGGTTCGATCCCCTCCACCCCTGCTTAGTTTCTCTTATATTAAGTTAATAGCTTGGTGGTAAAAATTTAAGAGGTAGTTAAAATGAGTGATGTGACAGATGTCACCCCTATAAAAAAAGAAGAGGTAGATGAACCTAAAAAACAAGATCAAGATCTTGAAGAAACTGATGGTAATAAGTTCGGTCAAGTAGGACAGTTTTATACTGATGTTAAAGCTGAAATGAAAAAAGTTACTTGGCCAACTCGCCAAGAAGTTTATGGTACAACAGTAATTGTGTTGGTAGCAGTTGTCTTTTTTGGGTTTTTCTTGTGGGGAGCAGATTATCTAATTGGGCTAGTCTTCAAGTTTTTAACAGATCTCCTTAAATAATAAATAGTAAGGTGAATACCTGCCATTGCTATCCTAAGCAAACATAAATATAGCAAGCAAGAAATAGAGTGATAAATAATGCCAAGAAAGTGGTTTATTATTCATACATATTCCGGTTTTGAAAGGAAAGTAAAAGAAAGCCTTGAAAACCGCATAAAAGCTTACACTATGGAGCAAGAACTTGTACAAGTTCTTGTTCCTGAAGAAACTGTAGTGGAAATGCGTGGCAATAAGCGGGTAGAAACAAAAAGGCTAATTTTTCCAGGATATGTTTTAGTAGAAATTGAATGTGACGAAAAAGGTGAGATGTCAGATAAAGCTTGGCACACTGTTAAAAGTACTCCAAAGGTAACTAGCTTTGTTGGAGGCCAAAAACCAACTCCCCTTACTGACCAAGAAGTAGATCAAATAGTTCATCATGTTACTGAAGCTGCTGAAAAACCAAAACCAAAATTTACTTTTGGTCCTGGCGAAACAGTTCGTATTACAGATGGCCCTTTTACAAGTTTTACAGGTGTTGTTGAGGAAGTAAACACAGATAAAAATACTTTGAAAGTAATGGTTACTATTTTTGGGCGCGCCACTCCTGTAGAATTAGATTTTTTACAAGTTGAAAAACATACTTTTACCGAAGAGTAATCTAAGGTAAATTGCTAGCTTACAACAAGCATTAGCTATTTTAAGTTCTTTTCTATATTTCTTTACTGGAGGCGGCAGTTTTTAAATCTTAAATTTTAAGGTTAAGATTTAGAAGTTAGGCCGATTTCTAAATGAAAAAAATTACTGCATATGTGAAATTGCAAGTGCCAGCAGGAAAAGCTAATCCAGCTCCTCCTATAGGACCAGCTTTAGGTCAGCATGGTGTAAACATTATGGAGTTTTGTAAGCAGTTTAATGCTAAAACTGCTCAAATGGGAGATATAAATATTCCTGTAGTAATTACAGTTTATTCTGATCGCTCATTTACTTTCATAACAAAAACACCTCCAGCAGCAGACTTAATAAAGAAAACCCTTGGTCTTGCAAAAGGTTCAGCAAAACCCAATCGTGATAAGGTTGGAAAGATAACTCGCAAACAAATCAAAGAAATTGCTGAAACTAAATTACCAGATCTCAATTGTACAGATATCAATTCTGCTATGCGTACAGTTGAAGGTACAGCAAAGAGTCTTGGTTTGGAAGTAGTAGACTAAATGTAGTAAGAGTAACTCTTACGAATATCTGTGAGGGAGGTATTACAATACCGACTTACCTCACCGCAAGAGGAAAAAGATGCCAAAAGCTGGAAAAAAATATCGTCAAGCTCTTGCTCAAGTAGAGCAACAAAAGGCATATACATTAACAGATGGGCTTGCTTTGGCAAAAAAAATTGCATTCGCAAAATTTGATGAAACCATGGAAGTAACTATGGTGCTTGGAGTTGATCCTCGTAAAGCTGATCAAATGGTGCGTGGAACGGTTGTCTTACCTCATGGTTTAGGTAAATCTAAACGAGTGTGTGTGATTGCTAGTGGCGAAAAACAAAAAGAAGCACGTGAAGCTGGAGCTGATGAAGTAGGCGGAGATGAAATTGTAGCTCGTATTAAAGAAGGTTGGTTAGACTTCGATGCTGTTATCGCTACTCCTGATATGATGAAGACTGTAGGTACTTTAGGTAAAATACTTGGTCCTCGTGGACTTATGCCTAACCCTAAAACAGGTACAGTTACTTTTGATGTAACTAAAGCAATTACAGAAACTAAAGCAGGTAAAGTAGAATTTCGTGTAGACAAAACAGGTGTAATACATGTTCCTGTTGGTAAAGTTTCATTTGATGGAGACAAAATATACGAAAACGCTAAAACCTTAATGGATGCAATAATTAAAGCTAAACCACAAACAAGTAAAGGTCGCTATGTTAAGGCTGTTTATGTAGCTACTACAATGGGCCCAGGAATAAAAATTGATTCATCAGCTATGTAGTTGATTACAGTTAGGAGACTTTTATGGATAAAAAAGGTAAACAAGAAGAATTAGACGCACTAAAAGCTGAGTTCAAAAAATCTAACCATGCTTTTCTTGTGAATTTTCAGGGACTAACTGTAGCTAATGACACAGTTCTACGCAGTGAAATGCGTAAGAACAATGTTAAATACAAAGTTGTGAAAAATACCCTGGCACAAAAAGCTGCTGCTGGTACACCATTAGAGCCTCTAAATAAGGCTTTTGCTGGACCAACAGCAATAGCGATTTTTGATGATCCGGTAACATTAGCAAAACTTGTTTCAAAATTTGCTAAGGATTATGCTCAATTCAAGTTCAAAGCAGGTGTTGTAGAAGGTCGCGCTATAGATATTAAAGATCTAGAAGCATTGGTAAATATGCCTTCTAAAGAACAATTGCTCTCAAAGCTTATGTTTTTAATTAACTCTGGAGCACAAAGAATTGCTACAGCAACCTCTGGAGTATCTCGTAATTTGGCTGTTGTAATGAACCAAATTTGCGAACAAAAAAAGGAATCTCAATAAATTAAAATATTATACCTACGCCTGATTAAAAATTGCAGGTGAGGTTTTCTAAGGAGGATTTTTTACTCATGGCATCCGAAAAATTACAAGGCATTTTAGACCAAATCAAAGGATTAACTTTATTAGAAGCTGCTGAACTAGTAAAAATGATGGAAGAAGCTTTTGGCGTTTCTGCTGCTGCTGCTGCTGTTGCTGCTGCTCCTGCTGCTGCCGCTGCTGCTCCTGCTGCTCCAGTTGAAGAAAAGACAGAATTTGATGTCGTTTTAGCTAGCGTTGGTGCAAATAAGATTAACGTTATTAAAGTTGTACGTGAAATCACTTCTTTAGGTCTAAAAGAAGCCAAAGATTTAGTAGAAGCTGCTCCAAAAGCAATTAAAGAAGGCGCTTCTAAAGACGAAGCAGAAAGCATCAAAAAGAAGCTTACTGAAGCTGGTGCAACTGTTGAAATTAAGTAGTATTGCTTTAGGAAATAATGATTTCCTAAGACTTTGTACCTGTCAATCAAGTTGATTTCGCTAGAAAAATCTATTTTCCTAGCAAATTTTCAGTAAACTAAAAACTGCTAAGTAGACAAATTTGTATACAATCTACAGTTACGAAAAAATAACTTTAGAAAAGCGAAGGGCATAACTAAAGCAAATTTGCTTTAATTGCGTCCTTCGCATTCGTGTCTAAACACAGTTAATTATTATTAATAAATTTTACTAACTAATACTTAATATTAAGATGAGAAACCTAAGGCAAGCTGCGTATAATCTTCTCACATCTCTTGGTTTTAGCTTCAATGTTCTCAAAAGTCAAACTAATAGAAATTTGGCAAAACCTTTTTGAGTTCCGTTTGGCCAGATAATGCCACACGAAAGGAAAGAATATGTCATCTCAATCCCAAGTTAATAATGGTAATGGCGTAAGAGTCCGCTCTCGTCACGATTTTTCCAAAATTAATACTACAGTTCGTATCCCAAATTTAATTGAAATCCAACGAGAATCTTATAATAGATTTTTACAAATGGATTTATTGCCTGAAGAGAGGGAAAGTGCTGGGCTTCAATCAGTTTTTCGCTCAGTATTTCCAATAAGTGATTTTAGAGATACTTCCCAACTTGATTTTGTTGATTATTCAATTGGGGAATGGAAATGTAAATGCGGTCGTCAAGAAGGACTATATCACCTACGCTCTAACTGCCGTAGTTGCGGTTCTGCTATCAGAGTCAACCCTCTTTCTTCTGAAGATGTTTTATGTCGTAGTTGTGGAAGTTTTAACAAAAACATCATTAAACTTTGTGATGTTTGCGGTGAACCTATAGGGCTTAAACACAAATATGATGTTCAAGAGTGCCAAGAAAGAGGAATGACTTATGCTGTACCACTAAAGGTAAAAATTCGTCTAACAGTTTGGGATAAGGATGAAGCAAATAGTTATAAGTCTATTCGGGATATTAAAGAAGAAGAAGTTTACTTTGGTGATATTCCATTAATGACTGACAATGGTACTTTTATTATCAATGGTACTGAACGTGTAATCGTCAGCCAATTACATCGTAGTCCTGGAGTGTTTTTTGAGAAAAATCCAGCATTTTTAGCAAAAATAATTCCTTATCGTGGTTCTTGGGTAGAGTTTGAATATGATGCTAAAAATCTTCTTTACGTTCGTATAGATCGTAAACGTAAGTTCTTAGCAACCATTTTCTTACGTGCGTTAGGATTGATCCAAAAATTGGAAATATTAAAGTGGAGAAAAGGCGAAATCACAGATAATGAATTAGAAGAATCTATAAAATTCTGTTCATACTCTGATGGAGATATCCTACGTATTTTCTATGAGACAAATAAAATATATATCCGTGAAGGTAGATTAATGCTAGCTGTTTCACCAGCAATCTTGGATATGAAAGTCTCTAGCGCAGTAGTAGATCCAAAAACTGGAGAAACTTTAATAAAAGCTGGAAGAAAAATTTCAACAATTGCTTATGAAAACTTACAAAGAGCCAATGTAAAAGAAATTCCAGTAGACATTTTGGATTTAGAAGGGGCTTTTGTTGTAGACGATATAATCAATACAGAAACTGGTGAATTTATAGTTGAAAGTAACCAAGAGTTAAATGCTAGAGATTGTGCAAGAATCATTGAATCAGGAATTAGTGAGTTTGATATATTCTTTCCTGAGAGAGATGAAGTTGGGGCGGTAATCAGCCAAACTTTGAAAAAAGATAGTGTGAAAATGCCTAGGGATGCCCTGCTTGAAATTTATCGTAAAATGCGTCCTGGTGATCCTCCAACTATTGCTACAGCTTGGAATCTTTTCTACGGAATGTTCTTTGATGAACGTAAATTTGATTTCTCTCGTGTTGGTCGCCTAAAGTTCAACATCAAAATGGGCTATGAGCAATATAGCGGTTTAGATGAACAAATACTTTCTCCAAAAGATTTCTTTGATGTTATCCGTTACGTGTTAAAACTTAAACGCAATATTGGGGAAGCAGATGATATTGATCATTTAGGAAATCGTCGTGTTCGTGCAGTAGGTGAGTTGCTAGAAAATCAGTTTCGTGTAGGTTTGGTGAGAATGGAAAGGGCTATCAAAGAAAAGATGTCCATTCACCAAGAAATGCAAACTGCTATGCCTAGAGATTTAATCAATGCTAAGCCTGTAACGGCTGCTGTAAGAGAATTTTTTGGCTCTAGCCAGCTTTCTCAGTTTATGGATCAAACAAATCCTCTTTCAGAAATTACTCATAAACGCCGTTTGTCAGCATTAGGACCAGGTGGTCTATCACGTGAACGTGCAGGTTTTGAAGTGCGGGACGTACACCCTACTCACTATGGTCGAATTTGTCCTATTGAAACGCCTGAAGGTCCAAATATCGGTTTGATCTCTTCTCTTTCTTGTTATGCTCGTATCAATCAATTTGGCTTTATTGAATCTCCTTATCGCAAGGTAGAAAGTGGTCAAGTTATTGATTTTGTTAAGATTACTAATAGTGGAGATACAGAATTCCGTATAGGTGATCATGTATCTAAGAAAGATGTAGAAGAGCTAAACAAAAAATTAGCTGAGACAAATGGTAAACAGGCTGAGTTTGAAACATATCCTTTCTATCTATCTGCATGGGAAGAAGATAAACATACTATTGGACAAGCTAACATTGAGTTAGATGAAAATATGTATATTGTTTCTGAGCGCGTAGCTGCTAGAAAAGCAGGTGATTTTATTCTTGCTCATAGAGATGAGATAGAATACGTAGACGTTTCACCTAAACAACTAGTTTCTGTTGCTGCTTCTTTGATCCCATTCTTAGAAAATGACGACGCAAACCGTGCATTGATGGGTTCGAACATGCAACGTCAAGCTGTACCACTACTTCGTGCTGAAGCTCCTTTTGTAGGAACTGGTATGGAAAAAGTAACTGCTCAAGATAGTGGAGCTGTGGTAGTTGCAAGACGTGATGGTGTTGTAGATAGTGTTGACTCTGAAAGAATCATTATTCGTGTTGATCATCAACAAGATGGTGGACTCTCTCGCGAAGTTACAGCAGACATCTATCAACTTGTTAAGTTTAAACGTTCAAATCAAAACACTTGTATTAATCAAAAACCAATTGTTGCTGTTGGACAAAGAGTTCGTAAAGGTGATGTAATTGCTGACGGACCTTGTACAGATCGCGGAGAATTGGCTTTAGGGCGTAATGTGTTAGTAGCCTTTATGCCTTGGCGGGGCTACAACTTTGAAGATGCTATTTTAGTATCAGAAAAGTTGGTTAGAGAAGATTCCTATACTTCTATTCACATTGAAGAGCTTGAAATAGAAGCTCGTGACACTAAACTTGGCCCAGAAGAAATAACTCGCGATATTCCAAATATTTCTGAAAGCATGCTTAGAGATTTGGATGATTCTGGAATTATCAGAATTGGTGCTCAAGTAAAACCGGGTTCAATTCTTGTAGGTAAAGTTACACCAAAAGGTGAAACCCAACTTACAGCAGAAGAAAAACTACTCAGAGCAATATTTGGTGAAAAAGCTGGTGATGTTCGGGATGCTAGTTTAACTTGTCCTCCAGGTATTGATGGAACAATTGTTGATGTAAAAGTATTTACTCGTAAAGGTGCAGAAAAAGATAGACGTAGTATTTCTATAGAGCAATCTGAAGAAGGTAAATTACGTAAGAATCTTAATGATGAAACTCGAATCTTGCATGAAGAAAGAGATAAACGCATCTATGAGATTTTAGAAGGTCAAAGGCTAGCTAAAGACTTGGTTTATGGTAAGAAAGTATTACTAGAAAAAGGTGTATTGCTAACTAAAGAAGTTCTTCAAGACATAGATACTGAAGCACTAAGCAAAGTAGAAGTTCAAAATCCAAAAGTTGATGCTGCTAAAGAAATTCAAGAGCTGGAAGAAAGAACTAAACGCCAAATTGATATTTTAGAAGATCTTTATAAAGATAAGATTGATAAGATCAAGAGAGGTGATGAACTTCCTCCTGGTGTTATCAAAATGGTTAAAGTCTTTATTGCGATGAAGAGAAAGCTATCTGTTGGAGATAAGATGGCTGGTCGTCACGGTAATAAGGGTGTTATTGCTCAAATCTTACCAGAAGAAGATATGCCATACTTGCCTAATGGTATTCCAGTAGAAATAGTGCTTAATCCATTGGGTGTACCTTCTCGTATGAATGTAGGGCAAATCTTAGAAACACACTTAGGATGGGCAGCAAAAATTCTAGGTTTACACTTTGCAACACCAGTATTTGATGGAGCTAGTGAAGTAGAAATTAAAGAGATGCTTAGACAAGCTGAACTACCTGAAAGTGGTAAGACTGCTTTATTTGACGGAATGACAGGTGAACCATTTGAACAAAAAGTAACAGTCGGCTACATTTATATGATGAAACTTTCTCACTTAGTAGACGATAAGATACACGCTCGTTCAATCGGACCATACTCATTAATTACTCAACAACCTTTAGGCGGTAAAGCTCAGTTTGGTGGACAACGCTTTGGAGAAATGGAAGTTTGGGCGTTAGAAGCTTATGGTGCTGCTCATATTTTACAAGAGCTTTTAACTGCTAAATCTGATGACGTGGCTGGTCGTTCTAAGATATACGAAGCTATTGTAAAAGGCGAATCAGACTTTGATCCTGGTCTACCAGAATCTTTCAACGTGTTGATTCGAGAACTACAATCACTTTGTTTGGATGTAGAATTAATTAAAAGAACCAATAGTGAAGAATAATAGAGGAGAGCTAGAGCAATCTGCTCTAGCCATCTCAGGAGGTGTGACAGTGTTTAGGACACAGGAAAAACAAAATTTAGCGCCTGATTTTGAGGCAATTCGCATTTCACTAGCGTCTCCAGAAAAAATACGCTCTTGGTCACGTGGTGAAGTCACTAAGCCAGAAACCATTAACTATCGTACATTTAAACCTGAACGTGATGGTTTGTTTTGCGCACGTATTTTTGGCCCAGTAACAGATTGGGAATGTTTGTGTGGAAAATACAAACGGATGAAACACCGTGGAGTTATTTGCGATAAGTGTGGTGTTGAAGTAACTCAGGCAAAAGTAAGAAGAGAAAGACTAGGACATATTGAATTAGCTAGTCCATGTTCTCACGTTTGGTTCTTTAAGGGTTTACCTTCACGTATTGGTCATTTACTAGATATACCTTTACGAGATTTAGAAAAAGTACTCTACTTTGAGTCTTATATAGTTATTGATCCAGGTGAAGTACCAGACCTAAAAGAAAAAGACTTGCTTTCAGATGAGCGCTATCGCCAGTTAGTTAAAGACTATCCTGGTAAATCATTTCTAGCTAAAATGGGTGCAGAAGCCATTAAAGAACTTCTGCAAAAAGTAGATGTTGATGTTTTATCAGAAGATTTGCGTAAGAGAATGCGAGAGGAAACTTCTCAACAAAAGAAGCTTAAACATTCTAAACGCCTTAAAGTTGTAGATGCTTTTCGCCGTTCTGGAAATAAGCCAGAGTGGATGATACTAGATGTTATACCAGTAATTCCACCAGAGTTAAGACCATTAGTTCCTCTAGATGGTGGACGCTTTGCTACTTCAGATCTTAATGACCTTTACCGTCGTGTAATTAACCGAAATAACCGTTTAAAGAAATTATTGGAATTAAAAGCTCCTGAGGTAATCGTACGTAATGAGAAGCGTATGTTACAAGAAGCAGTAGATGCACTTTTTGATAATGGTCGTCGCGGTCGTGTATTAAGAGGTGTTAACAATCGTCCATTAAAATCCCTTTCTGACACACTTAAAGGTAAACAAGGTCGTTTCCGCCAAAACTTGTTAGGTAAACGTGTAGACTATTCAGGTCGTTCTGTAATCGTAGTTGGCCCAGGATTACAATTACATCAATGTGGGTTGCCTAAGAAGATGGCATTGGAATTGTTCAAGCCATTTATTTACAACCAGTTAGAAAAACAAGGTCATGCTGCTACCATTAAACAAGCTAAAGAAATGGTAGAAAAACAAGAACCTATTGTTTGGGATATTTTAGAAGATGTAATTCGTGATCACCCAGTACTTCTTAACCGTGCTCCAACTCTACACCGCTTAGGTATACAAGCTTTTGAACCAGTGTTAGTAGAAGGTAAAGCGATAAAAATTCACCCATTAGTTTGTACTGCATTTAACGCTGACTTTGACGGTGACCAAATGGCTGTACACATTCCGCTTTCACCAGAAGCACAAATTGAAGCAAGTGTGTTGATGTTATCATCTAATAACATTCTCAGTCCTGCTAGTGGTCAACCTATTGCTGTACCAACACAAGACGTTGTGTTAGGTTGTTATTATCTTACTAAAGAAAGACCAGATGCATTTGGTGCAGGCAAAGCCTTTTCTTCAGTAGAAGAAGTTTTATTAGCTTTGGATGCTGGGCTTGTTTCAACTCATACACCTATAAGACTTCAATACAAAGGCAAATTAATGGATTTGGAAAATGCAAGAGATTCCCAAGACATTATCCGTGCTGAAGTAGAAGAAGTTGATAGAGTTATTAACTCTACTGTAGGGCGTGTAATTTTTAATGATCACTTACCTAAGGCAATGCCTTATATTAATGGATTATTGAAAAAGAAAGGTTTACAACAACTAGTTAATTACTGTCACTTACGTTTTGGACATAGTCAAACAGTAAAAATGCTAGATGAGTTAAAGACTTTGGGCTTTTTCTATGCAACTAGAGCAGGTATTTCAATTGGTATTGATGATTTAGTAACTCCTCAATCAAAAATTTTACTTGTACAACAAGCAGAAAAAGAAGTAATTGAAGTAGAAAAACAATACCAAGATGGTGTTATCACTACAGGTGAGCGTTATAACCGTATTGTTCAAATTTGGTCAGAAACTACTGAAAAAGTAGCAAAAGAGATGTTTGATGCAATGCGTAAACGTGAAAGTGATTCTAAAGAACTTAACCCAATCATGGTTATGGCTGACTCTGGTGCTAGAGGTTCGGCACAACAAATTCGTCAGCTTGCAGGTATGCGCGGATTGATGGCTAAACCATCAGGTGAAATTATTGAAACCCCAATTCGTGCTAACTTCCGTGAAGGTTTAAACGTGTTGCAGTACTTCATTTCTACACACGGTGCTCGTAAAGGTTTGGCTGATACTGCATTAAAGACCGCAGACTCAGGTTACTTAACCCGTCGTTTAGTAGACGTAGCACAAGATGTTATTGTTTCTGAAAATGATTGTGGAACATTAAAAGGAATTTGGGCAGAAGCTATTATTGAAGGTGGTGAAGTTGTTGAACCACTTAGAGATCGTATTATTGGGCGTGTAGCTTTAGAAGATGTTATTGACTATGTTTCAAATGAAGTAATTGTACCATCAGGACAAGAAATTACAGAAGATTTAGCAAGTAAGATTCAAGATGCTGGTGGTATTGACCGGGTTAAAATACGTTCAGTATTGACTTGTGAAGCACGTCGCGGAGTATGTATAAACTGTTATGGTCGTAACCTTGCTACAGGTAGAATTGTAGAATTAGGTGAAGCTGTTGGTGTTATAGCTGCTCAATCAATCGGTGAACCTGGAACACAGCTTACAATGAGAACTTTCCACATTGGTGGTGTTGCTACTGGTAGTACTGCTCAATCTTCTCATGAAGCTCGCAAAGGTGGCACAATTAGATTCTCTGAGCTAAAAACTGTACGTAATCGCGAAGGCCATATGGTTGCAATGAATCGTAGTGGTTCAATCATTGTTATAGATGAGCGTAATCGTGAAGCTGGGCGTTATCCGATAGTTTATGGTGCAACCTTAAATGTAGATGATGGTGATAAGATACAAGCTGGTCAAACTTTAGCAACTTGGGATCCATTTACTTTCTCAATCTTAACTGAAGTAAGTGGTGTTGCTAAGTATAAAGACTTGCTTGATGGAATCACTATAAAAGAAGAAGTTAATGAGAATACAGGTAATGTCTTCCAAATAGTAATTGATTCTACAGATGAGAAACGTCAGCCTAGAATTGAGATTTGTGATGAAACAGACAAAGCTCAACGTACTTATCAAATGCCTATCAGAGCTAACTTGATGGTAAATGATGGCCAAGAAGTAAGACCTGGGGACATTATTGCTAAAATTCCACGTGAAACCACTCGCGCTAAAGACATCACTGGTGGTCTTCCTCGTGTGGTTGAACTCTTTGAAGCACGTAAACCACGTGAAACTGCTGTTATGACAGAGATTAGCGGTACAGTTAAGTTTGGTAGTGTAACAAAAGGTCAACGAAAAATTCAGATTATTGGCGATGATGGTGAAACCAAAGAATACTCAATTCCTAGAGGTGTTCACATTAACGTTCAAGAAAATGATAGGGTCAAAGCAGGCGAACCGCTTATTGATGGGCCATTAAACCCACATGATATTTTAGCTGTTCAAGGGCCTGAAGCCTTACAACGCTACTTAGTTAATGAAATTCAAGAAGTTTATCGCCTACAAGGTGTAAACATCAATGATAAACATATTGAAGTAATTGTACGTCAGATGTTACGTTGGGTTAAAGTTCGTGATGTTGGTGATACAGATTTCTTGTTAGAAGAACAAGTAGATAGATTCCGTTTTGAAGATGAAAATCGACGTGTTGAGGAGCAAGGCAAACAAAAGGCTATGGCAGAGCCATTGCTTTTAGGTATAACAAAAGCTTCTCTATCTACAGATAGCTTTATTTCTGCTGCATCATTCCAAGAAACAACTCGTGTACTAACAGAAGCTTCTATTTCTGGTCGTGTAGATTACCTACGCGGATTAAAGGAAAATGTAATTATGGGGCGATTGATTCCTGCTGGTACAGGTATGGATCACTATAGACGTATTCGTTTAGAAACAGATCCTGCTCTACGAGATGTTAATGAAGAGGAAGAAGAGGATGATTTGCTAGATATGTCAGACATTGATGTAAGCATCAATGTAAAAGCTAAAGGTGCAGATGAGTAATTCCTAAAATTATAACTACCTAGAGTTAGAGGCTAACTCTAGGTAGTATCCTTCCTTAAAATTCCTATAAAACCTTTTTTATAAAAATTTCCTACAAATTTTCCTTCTGATTTCTGGATAAAATAGTAGTTTTCTTAATTAAAAATTTTCTTCAAACACTTATCACTGCTATACTAGAAGTACAACAGCTTAAGCTAGGTTAAGCTACTTTCCTGTCTTTTCAAAAACAATTTAGGAGTTATAAATATGGCATATGTAAGTTATGCTATAAGAGTTTTTACGTACTCTATAGTAATCATTTTATTGCTAAGCACACCTTTTTCAACTAATGGACAAACACAAACAAATTTAGATTCAAAAGTAGAGTCGGAAAACTTGGAGTTTGGAAAGGTAGGCCAACATATTAATAGGGAAATAAAAGGGCAAGAATCTCATTCCTATCAAATTGCTCTCAAAGCAGGCCAATATTTAAAAATTGCTGCACAAACAGATAAATTGGCTGTAGATATAAATATTACTGCTCCTAGTGGAGAAACTGTTTTCCATTTAGTAACAGAAGATAGACAAACTCAGCGAGAAACTTTAGAAATTGTTGCAAAAATTACTGGCAACTATCAAATAGAACTAACTTCATTAGATGAGATTACTAGCCCTGCACTTTATCACTTAGAAATAAAAGAGATGCGACAAGCTTTGCTTAAGGATAAAAATAGATGCATTGCTAGAGAGTTAACTGAACAAGCAAACTTACTACAAAAAATAGGAACAAAAGAAGGTTTTTTAACTTCTGTAGATCGGTATCTTTCAGCCTTAAAATATTGGCAAAAAGCAGGTGAAGAGGCAGCAATAGCAGATGTTTTTAGAAGACTCGGAGAAAGTTACTACTTAGCAGGAAACTATCAACAATCACTAGAATATTTTACTAAAGAGTTGAATTATAGAAAAACAGCTAACGAAAATTCACGCCAGGCAAGAAGCTTGAAAAATTTGGGGTTAGTTTCTTATTCAATAGGTGATGAAGAACAAGCCTTAAACTATTACAATCAGGCATTAGCCTTAGGTAAAGAGACAAATAACAAAGAAGTAGTTGCTCAAACTTTAACTTTTTTAGCAAATTTCTATAAAAATCAAGGAGCAATGAAAAAATCTATAGACTATGACAAACAAGCTTTAGATGTTTGGCAAGAATTAAACGAGCCAGAAGAAGTTGCTAAAATTACTGGGGAACTTGCAGGAGATTACTATTTTTTAGCTGAAACAAAATTAGCTTTAAGTTATTACGAAAAAACTTTGTTAATTGCTCATGATCAAGGGAATAAACTTTTAGAAGCCAGTACGTTAACTAGCATTGGAAATATATATGATGATTTAGATAATTCTAATAATGCAATAAGTTATTATGAACAAGCTTTAGATATATGGACTAAGTTACGTAAGGAAGAAAAAGTAGCAGAAATCCTAAATAATTTAGGTGAAATTTATCATAGATCTGGAGAAGTGACAAAAGCTCTAAACTCTTTGGAAACAGCTCTTGAGTTAACAGAGATAAAACAAGATAGACTTCGCCAAGCACAAATATTAAACAATCTAGCTACGGTTTATAGAGATAGTGGAGAAGCTAGAAAGGCTATTGATATTTATAGTGATGTATTCACGTTATTAAAGCAAAATAACGATATAACAGGAAGTGTTGCTACAGCTATAGATGTAGGGCAAGCACATCTTGATTTAGGGGATGGAGACAAAGCTGCTGGATTTTTTACAGAAGCTTATAAATTAAACCAAAGAAAAGGTAATAGGGAACTTGAAGCAAAAATTTTCTATCACCTTGGACGAGCTTTGGAATTTAATTATGATGAAGAAAAAGCTATAGCTTCTTATAAACAAGGAATTATTGTAGCTAAAGAATTGCAAGATGAAATAAAAGAAGCTCAACTGCTTTATAGATTAGCCTTGTTAAAGTATAGACGAAATGAGCTTAAAGACTCACAGGAAAATATAGAGAAAGCCATTCAGCTTATTGAAAATTTGCAAAGTAATTCTAAAGATCAGGAACTACATTACAGTTATAGTACTAGTGTAGAAGATTATTATAAACTTTATGTAAATGTTTTAATGCATCAACATAAACTAGATCCAAAAGCAGGGAAAAACATTGAAGCCTTAAAAGTTAGTGAACAAGCTAGAGACTACAACCTAACAAATTTGTTAAGAGGTAAAGAAGTTTTTTCACCTACTAACAAGTTTATTGCTCAAGAAAGAGAGCTAAAACAATTAATTGGTGATAAGACAGCACGGCTTGTTAAACTTAATATAGTAGAAAGTTCTATTATTGAAGTTAAAGAGGCAGAAAAAGAAATAGAAAGTCTCTCAAAAGAATTAAAAGAATGCCAAGCTCAAATTGAACAAACTAATCCTACTTATGCAGAATTTTCTCATCCTAGAGCTTTTGATATAAAAACAATTCAACAACAAATACTAGATGAAAATACTGTTATATTGAATTATTCTATTGGGACTGATAATAGTTATTTATGGTTTATTTCTCAATCAGAAGTAAAAAGTTTTACTTTGCCTAAGCGTAGTGAAATAGAGTCATTAACTAATTATTGGCGGGAATTAATGATAGCTCGTAGTTTATTAGCTAAAGGAAAAAGTGTTGGTTCTCGTCCTATGACTTTAGAACTGGCGGATAATGAATATCCTAAGATTGCTTCTCAGTTAAGCAAAATATTGTTATCACCTGTGGCTGATCTATTAGGAAAAAAACGCCTAGTATTAGTATTAGATGGTTCACTACAATATATTCCATTCAATGCTTTACCAGAACCTAATAAAGGCAGTGATGAACCTCTTTTAGTAAATCATGAGATAATTTCACTTCCTTCTATTGCTACAATATCTAGCATAAGGCGAGAAAATAAGGCATCTAAGCAAGCTAGCAAAGAAGTATTACTAATTGGTGATCCGATTTTTTCTAGCAATGATACTAGAGTTAAGAGTACAAAACATAACAATAAAAATACTTCTGAGTCAAAAGATTTAGCAAATAGTAATTTATTGATGAAAAAATCCGCCCAACAAGTTGGAGTAGTAGGTTTAAATTCAGAAATAGCTAGATTATCTATTTCTAGTGATGAAACCAAAGAGCTAAGTACTTTTTTAGGAGAAGGAAAAGTTAAACAAGTTTTAGGTGCAGATGCTAACATAAAGTTTTTACTAGAAGGTAAAGCTTCACAGTATCAAGTTATTCATTTTTCTACTTATAGTTTAGTCAATAGCAGCAATCCAGAGTTATCGGGCATTATGCTTTCGCTAACAGATGAGCAAGGAAATATACAAGATGGATTTTTACAGGCTTATAAAGTGTTTAACCTTAATCTTCCTGTAGATTTGATTACTTTAAGTGCATGTGAAGCTAATGTAGGTAAAAATGCTCAAGCTGAAGGTTTATTAGGAATGACCCGAGGATTTATATATGCTGGAGCTTCTAGAGTAATGGTTAGTTTATGGAATGTTAATGATACTGCAAATACAGAACTAATGAAAAAATTCTATCAAAAGACACTTAAAGAAGGACAAACTCCTATAGCTGCTTTAAGAGCCGCTCAATTGGAAATGCGCCAAGATGAAAAATATAAAAATCCGTTTTATTGGGCTAATTTTCAGCTACAAGGAGAATGGAAGTAGCAGAAAGAACTAGTATATTACACTAGTTCTTTCTGCTGTTATTTTCTTTATAAATTTAGAAAGTTGCTAGATTGACACTAAGTAGTATTTTTGTTACTTTGCTAATAAGAATTTTGTGGTTAAATGCTAAATATTCATACCAGTATTTGAAGCAAACGCTTTTGTCGAGACACTTATGGCATTAGTTGGAGATATAAAAGAACTACCCTTACCTGACATTATTCAGATTAATTGTTTAGGGCGTAATGTTGCACGATTACTAGTACGTTTCCCTGTTGGAGATGGTGTTTTTTATTTTCAAGATGGAGAAATATATGATGCACGTCTTGGACAATATTCTGGGGTAAAAGCTATATATGAAGCCTTAAAGTATGAACAAGGTTCATTTCGCATAGATGCTTCTGTAACTACTTCAGAGCGAACTATTTTTAAATCTTGGGCTGAAGTTTTAATGGATGCCATGCGCCTTTTAGATGAGGAAAATGCAGGTAAATCTCCTCATCACAGCTACGCTAATTTTGATCCTCAAGCATTTTTAGCTAGGCAAACTATAGGTATTCCTGTTGCTGGAAAGCAAATTAAAGATTATATCGGGAAAATTATTAATGATAAATATAGGATAATCAGCAAAATTAAGGAAGGTGAATTAGGTGTTATGTATAAGGCTACACACATTCAAATGGATGTGCCAGTGGCAATAAAGATAATGCATCCTTACTTAGTTAATGATCAATCTGCTGTAGAAAGATTTCGTCGTGGTGCACATGCTGCAGCAAAAATACATCATCCTAATGCAATTAACGTTTTAGATTTTGGTATTACTCGTGATGAAGTAGTCTATCTTGCTATGGAATACTTAAATGGAGAAACTTTCCGTGAAAGGCTCCAACATCAGCATAGGCTGCTTCCCAAAGAAATGCTAAAAATTGTTCGCCCTATATGTTCTGCTTTAGAAGCTGCACACCGTGATCAAATTGTGCATCGTGACTTAAAACCAGAAAATATAATGATCTATGAAAGTGGTGGAGAAGAATTAGTAAAAGTACTAGATTTTGGAATGGCTAAACTCAAATCTTTGGGGACAGAAGGTGTACTAACTTCCCATGGTTTAGTATTAGGTACACATAATTATGTTTCACCAGAACTTTGTGAAGGTGCAGATATTGATCACCGTTCAGATATTTATGCTTTGGGAGTTATTTTATATGAATCATTAACTGGAAGTTTGCCTTTTAATGATCCAACTCCAGTAGGAATGGCTCTGAAACATATTGGAAGTAAACCAAATTCAATGCGTAGTCTTTGTCCAGAAATTCCTGTAAGTATAGATGATGTGGTAATGAAGGCACTTGAAAAGAAACCTTCTAATCGTCAACAAAGTGCATTGGAACTAGCAAAAGATTTTGAACAAGCTGTTAATTTTAGAGAAATGGTCAGTAGTTTACCTAGAAGACCTGCTAATAATAATGCTAATAATTTTTCTAGCGAATCTTTTGATAATCAAACACCCTTAAAATATTCTTCTCCAGATGAATTAGATGTTCGCTCACGTGTTCCTAAGGCTAATATGCCTTATTCACCACAAAATCCGCCAAACATCCCTAGTGTTTCTGGAAATGAATCTAAGTATAGCCAACCAGAGCCATCTCCACTCAGACCTATACCTCCTTCTGGTCCAACAGGGTTAGAAACCAAACCCTTAAACTATCCAAAATCAGTAAATAATGTAGTAAATAATGTAGTAAATAATACAGTAAATGAATATTCAGAGCCAAGTCGTCAGCCTTTAGTTGAGACTCCTCCTAATACTAATGTATCTTCTCCTAAGAAAAAGAGTAAATTATTAGAATCTAATTTAGTTTTATTTTTTCTTTCAGCTCTTATTGGAGGCTTATTATTTTTCTTAGTTTTATTTATTTTACAGCTATTTAACAACACACAAAAAACGGCTGACATTATAGTTACTCCAGAAATGGTTAAGATTCCTGGAGGTTCTTTTGTTATGGGGCGTGATGTAAGCAAAGATGTTCCTTTAGAGCAAACTCCATCTCATCAAGTAATGGTAAAAACTTTCTTTTTAAGCCGTTATGAAATTACTAATAAACAATACCAGGAATTTGTACGTAAGACAAATTATAGGTCTCCTTTAGGTTGGGTAGGGACAGATTTTCCAAATGGAGCAGAGGACTTACCTGTAGTTAATGTTACCTGGGAAGATGCCCAGTATTATTGTCAATGGTTATCTAAAGTAAAGAAAGAAAGTTATAGACTTCCTACAGAGGAAGAGTGGGAATATGCTGCAAGTGGAACAGAAAATCGACTTTATCCTTGGGGAAATGATTTGGAAAAAGGTAACACAGTTTATTCTGACACTAGTTTAGGGGTTACAGCTCCTATAAATAGCTCTACTTTGGCTAGTGATAAAAGCCCTTTTGGTATTATTGGATTGTCAGGAAACGTCAGTGAATGGACTGCCGATAG
This sequence comes from Blastocatellia bacterium, assembly GCA_039812885.1. GTDB lineage: Bacteria > Acidobacteriota > Blastocatellia > Chloracidobacteriales > JADJPF01 > JADJPF01. Next base: position 142,261 of record JBDIBI010000015.1, on the reverse strand, counting down.
TTATCGACCTTATGCCGGAACAAAAGCGAAAATAGATTGTAATGGTTGTTATACAGTACGTGGAGGAAATTTTAAATCAAGTGCTAACGATATAGTAGCTCCTTTTCGTTTTGGAAGCGCAAAATCCAGTGATTTCATAGGATTTCGTGTTGCTAAAAACTAAAAGTATATTCTTCTAACACTTGACTTAAAATTTATACATACCAACAATCTTCTTCACCTACCTACAATAAATAGAGGTATTAATTAAATTTAATTATTTTTCTGGTTGATTAAACAAAGAATCAGCTATAGGTTTGTTATGCTCTACTTTGTTTAATCTAATAATTATATTGTTTTCATCGATTGATTGACGAGTGATTAGTGGTATTTTTACTCCATCTATTTCTTTATAGTCTTCAAAGTAAACTTCTATTGGAACTACTGCTTTTTGTGATTCAAATAAAGGGCTACCTTCTTTTTTAACTGCTTTAGGAATTTCTGTATCTATATCATTTCTTAGTAATAAAGAACTTTCAACATCAAAGTAAAATCTCTCTGTTGGAGAGTTTTCTTTTTTGGATTCTAAAACATACACTTGTTTTTTTTCTGTTTTTGCTTTTCCTGTGATTTCAATTTGTTTTTTTTCTAGAAATTTTAGTTGTGGGTAAAGATCTTTAAGGTGTAACGCTTTGTAAAAATCAGCTTTTGATTTTAATAACTCTAGCTCAGTACCTTCAATTGTACGAATATCTCCTTGAAGCTCTTGTGCCCAACCATCTTTGCCATTAAATGCCCTTTGAATTATTTGAGATTTAGAAACTTTAACTTTAAGTAATAAACTGTTAGGTGATTTAGCATATAATTCCAGATCTGCTTTAATTCCAGCAGGGGAGATTTCATAAGTTCCAGTTGCTGTACGAGATATAATTTTTTCTAATGCTTCTTTTCCTCCAATTGCTTTTATATAGTTATTTAGTATTTGATCTACAGTAATTTTATCTTGAGCAAATACTAAAACTTGAAACAATACTAAAGAAAAACAGAGTAACATTAAAAATAATTTTTTCATTAAAAGCCTCTTTTATTGAATGTTAAAGAATTCTACATTATTTAAAACCCAACTTGATCCACTGCGTCGCAAGATATAAAGTGCTTCTCCGCTTTGTTCTCGTTTATTAATATCTACAGCTGTTACAATTACATCAACTGCGACTTTATCAGAGGAAATTACTTCTGTGCGCAAAACTTCTGTTGACCAACTTTCAGGTTTATTTCCTACTAAACCTTTTGCAAACTTATTTAAATTAGCACGTACTATGACAGGTTCTAAGGCTTGAAAAGTTGCTTCTTTAATCCCTTTATCTAATTGAGTAATAAAGTTTCTAACAGATTCTTCTGTTGCTGGTAATTGATTTGAAGCTTTTTCAATTTCTATAAGCTTATTTCTAATAAAAATATTATCTTTACTAACAGCTATAGCACGGCGTAGATAGTCTATAGCTTCTTTTGTATTTTTTTGATTTAATGCTAATGCACCTAACACATAGTTTACCCAAGTAATAGAATAAGTAGGTAATGGAGCAGATTTTAATATAGTATCTGTTTCTGTTTTTGCTTCACTAAATTTAGATTCAGCTAAAAACGTACGAGCAAGCAAAGTTCTAGTAACGATATTGTTAGGTTCTTGTTCTAGGGCTTCTTTTATTTTGGCCTCTGCTTCTTCATAGGAACGTTTATTAAATAAAACATTGGCATCCTTGAACAAAGTAAAAGTAGATGTTTTGGCAGGACGGGAATCATTATCATAGTTGGTTTGAGGAAAAAATTTATCTGGATCTACTTCTACATATTTAAGCTTTTCTGGAGTTTTAAATAAGGCTTCGGCCCTTCCTTGAGAAGGTAGACTAACCATTTGATAGAGTTTTTCACCTTTTTCAGTAATAGCTAGTACTTTTACTTCAACATTACCTGTGCCTAAGTTACGTAAAGCACAAGACCAGCCACCTTCAGTTGCAACAGGAATTCCAATTACAAAATCTGGATCAATGATTTTTTCAAACCATTGATCAAAAAATAGTTCTAAAGACTTATTGGTTGTGATACTTTTGCGGAAATCTTCAAAACGGAGCACATGATTTTTACTATTAAGTAAATCTTTGAGTATGCTCAACATTTTTTCACGACCAATTTGACCTTCTATAATCTTAAAAAGTAATGGAGCTTTATTTAACATACTAGATGCATAGGTATTGTCTAGTTGGGAAATGCCTAACAATGCACCATCATTTTTAGTTGCAGCTACAGGAGCATATGCACGAATACGACGAGCAAAAAACTCTTGTCCACCTACAGCACCATAGCTTTTTTCAAAATAAAGACCTGCTAAATAAACAGGTAGAGCATCTTGTAAAATTGCCCAACCTTTACCGCGTGAAATGTTTTCTCCAGCTATTTTATTTCTCAGTAAAGCACGTGATAAAAACTCTATCGTTTCTATATCTAAAGTATCTCGTCTAAAGATATCTTCTCCTAGAATAATTGTTGTTCCAGTAACATAAGAGGCTACTTGTGCAGAACTAATTATCCTGAAGTTTTTAGGCAAGCTAGTACCTAACAATTGATTGTAAAAGTCAACTATTTTATCTATTTCCGATGAAATAGCTTCTGCTTGTTTACGAGCATTAGATAACCCACGAGCATAGACAAATTCTGTAGTAGTGTTGCGACCTTTGATTTCTACAGGATCATCATAATTGCCTGACAAAAGTATTGGCTGAGCTGCAAGTGTTTGTTCAAAATTTATAACATTGCCAGATGAACGTCTTGAACCATCCGATTGTGGGCGTTCTCCTTCTACAGCATTTATTTGTATATTTGTAGGAGCAACATCAACTCCATAAGTAATTAAAAAAGGAGTGTGTATAAAAGGCACCCAAAAACTTTCTGGAAGTAAAACCGTAGTACCTGGAACTATTGCATTAATAGAAGAGCTTTCTTTAATCTCTAAGGCATAATTTAGATTAATAGTAGCAGTTGCATTTGGAGCAACTGGTTTAGGGAAATCTATTGAAACATTGATTAGCTCTGTTAGACGTTCATCATTTTTTTGTTTTATTTCTACAGTTGTTCCATCAACTTGAATACCTGTAATTTTGGCTCTTTTGTTAAGTTTGAGGTTTATAAAAGGACCACTTCGTCCTTGAGTTGTGATATTAATAACTCCTAATTTTGCTTGAATTTGTGCTGAGTTACTAGAAGGTTGTAGCTGAACATTAACGTCAAAACGCTGAATTTCAAATTCTTGTGCTTTTGTGTTTGAAGGAATCAGAAAGAATAATAGTAATACACACCAAGGTAATATACGTCGTAGCATTTATTTATACCTCTATAATAGTTAAATATTATATTGTTTGGTTTCTAACCAATTCGTCAATCTTTTTGAGCGTATTTAACAAAGGTTCTAATCTATCTAGAGGTAATGCGTTAGGCCCATCACTTAAGGCAACTGCTGGATTATCATGCACTTCCATAAATAAACCATCTACTCCACAACCAACTCCAGCACGTGCTAAATGTTCTATATATTGAGAATCTCCACCAGTTGCATTACCTAAACCACCAGGACGTTGCAAAGAATGAGTAATATCAAAAACTACTGCTTGGGCAAAGTTACGCATAATAGGAAAACTACGCATATCCACTACCAAATTATTATAACCAAAACTTGCACCTCGTTCAGTTAAGATTGAATGCTTACAACCAGCAGCCTTTAATTTTTCTTCAACATTACGCATATCCCAAGGTGCTAAAAATTGGCCTTTTTTAACATTAACAATTTTACCTGATTGAGCTGCTGCTACTAGTAAATCTGTTTGACGACATAAAAAAGCTGGTATTTGAATAATATCAACAACTTCTGCTACTGGATGAACTTGTTCTATGCTATGAACATCAGTAAGTATTGGGACATTAAATTCATTACGGATTAGTTTAAGTATTCTTAAGCCTTCTGCTAAACCTGGGCCACGAAAAGAGCTAATAGAAGTGCGGTTAGCTTTATCATAGGAAGCTTTATAAACATAACAAATTCCAAGATTACTAGTGATTTTTTGGATTTCTCTAGCCATTTTTACAGCATGATGTTCATCTTCAATTACGCAAGGACCTGCAATAAGGAAAAGTTGTTTTTTTTCAAATATTTGTTCTATAAGTTTTTGGTGTAAGGTGTCCATGTTTTATACCTTTAAGAAAAATGATAGCAATTCTAACACTATTTCAATATATATTAAATTTGCTTTGTAAGCTATTGATGGATAAGTGTATTAAAACTAGTGTGGTTAAGCAAAAAGTTGCTAAATAACTAAGACTTGGCAGCTTTTTTTACTGGTAGCCACATATCAAATATAGGAATTATTACCATTAATACTACAGTTATACCCATACTAAATGCTCCTAAATAAAGCAAGTTTGCAAATTTAGTTGATATATACCGCACAAGCCAAGGAGTTCCTAGAAATGCTACACATCCACCAAAACTAACTAAATAAGTTACAAGTTTGAGCCGTTCTGAAACTCTAGTTCTCATCAAAAAATGGGCTAGCACAAATAAAACTAAAGGAATCTCAAAAACATGTGGGTGAGTTATATCCAGTAAAATACTGAAGGTATTCATACGGGCTACTATTTCACCTTCTACAGGAGGAGTTAAACTAGGTTCTGTTGAAAGTATATTAGGTTCTGGATTTGGGTTATTAGGATCAATTGTTAATTCTGGGCTTGGGCCATATCTAAGCACTACTCCGTTTTTAATACGTCCAACCTTATCATAAACATTTAGCTCTGCCACAGTAAAAGAGACTAACATCACCAAAAGAAAAATAGTTATTAAAATTTTTGTATTCCAATCACTTCGAGAAAGAGGAAATGGAGTCATAATTTACCTTCCAGATACTAGTTAAGATATTATACTTATTGAGTCTGATAACTGATAATAAGATAAATGGATATTTTTTTCTTCGTCTAATTCTTGTAAAAGTACACCATCTAGGAGTAACCCATTGTTTTCACAAGAAATTACAGTTTCTTCTAGTCCTAACATTAGAGGCATTTTGGAAATAACTTCTGCTTCTAGTGCTGATTTACAAATAACTGTAGCACTAGTTAAAAGATCAACAGGGTAGCCTGTAGAAGGGTTTATTAAATGGGAAAAAAATTTATTTTGAAGTTGGAAGTTTTTCTCATTAGTCCCTGAAGTAGATATTGCTTGATTTGTTAGGTTAACTACAGCTACCACACTATTTTCTTGTAAATGTTTAATTCCAAAAGGCCAACTTTCTCTATATAAAGAAGTCCCCCAGGCAGTAATAGTACTAGTACCAGCATTAATTAGTCCATTAAGTATTCCGTGTTGATAAAGAGTTGCTTTTGCGCAATCTGCTGCATAACCCTTTATAAATCCTCCTAAATCTAAGCTTAGTTTAGGGTGGTGGAAAAAAATAGTATAGTTATCACTATCTAATTCTATTAAGTTAGAGTTATTAAGTTGTTGCAATTCAGCAATATCTTTTTTCTTAGGCATTTTATTTTCTAAAAAAGCTTTTTGCCAAAGTTGTGTTAAAGGAGCAAGCATTATTGAGAAGCTATTTTTTGAAGCTAGAGAGTAGTTTAAGGCTTTTTCGACTATATGGAAGAATTCTGGAGACACACAAACAGCCTTTTTAGCTGCTTGTGTGTTTACTAGGGAAAGCTCACTTTCTGGATTGAAGTAGCTAAATTTTTGTTCTAGACGCTCAAACTCGGCAAAAGCAGCGCTTAAGATTGGTTGTGAGTCAGAACAAGAATCAACATAAATAATTATTTCTACGGTAGTCCCCATTATATACTGGACTTGACAAACTTCATGCTCCATAAACTATTTCACATAGAGCAATCGCTTTTTTTGTCCCTCGGCAGAAAGCTTGTGCTGAGAGCGTCGCACCAGTGATGCCAACAATATCTGAACCTACAAGTAAACGGTCTTTGCTCGTTTTGCCATTAAACTGATTGGAAAAACGAGCATCTTGAACTTCCCAACCACGAGTTTCTCTAAATACCATTAATGAAACTTTGGAAACTTTAAATTGAGGAGTTATCCCAACAATAAAGGTTATGTACTGATCTTTACCAATTTCATTTATAATCATTGCATAACCATCTGTAGCACCTGCTGTTTCTCCTCTGAAAAAGATTTGCTGTTTTGGGATAGGTATTCTAAGCAAATTAGATATTTTTTTAATTTGCTCATCGCTTAAGACTTTTGATTCTGTAAGCACTTTTTCAGATTTAGGAAAAACTAGTTTTAAGGCTTTTTCTGTTGTTAAAAAAACACGTTCTTGTGCCCAAATTGGCAAAGGGTTAGCTATAACAGTTGTTGCTGCTAAACCCACAGTTTTTATTAGTTTGTTGATAAAAATGCGTCTTTCCATAAAATTATAGTGAACTTAAAAAAGTTAAAATTTGCTGTTGTTGTTTTTTGCTTAAAGCACGATATTTATCTATAACAAAACTAGACTCACCTGCATGCCGCAAGATTGCTTCGTTAACTGTTAAAGAAAGACCATCATGCATTAAACGGTTACGAGTGCGTAAACCCCAAAGAGGAACAGTGCGAACTTTATTTCTAGTCTCTTGACCACCGTTTTGCACTATTCCATCTCCAGTTCCTATATCATGTAAAAGAAAATCCCCATAAGGATGAATTATTTTATTACCTAAAGCTTCAGGTATAGTAAATGTACCACCGTTAATCTTAAAACCTGTTGGTAGCGTTGTTAAACTACTGACATGGCAAATAGCACAGCCTATGTCAGTAAATAGTTTTTCTCCAGTTTGGGCATTAGGATTTTGAGCTAGTTTTGCGTCTCTAGAAGGTGCTTTAGTGGCTCTCATAAATTCAGTAAATGTTTCCAAGTCATCATTATCACCTTCATCTGGATCTGCTAAACTGTCAAATTTACTAATAGATTTTCCATTAGATGTATTTTCTAGAGGGAAAAGTGGAGTTGTAATTCCCATTTCATTTACATAAGCATCTCCAGAGAAAGAAAGCAAACTAGCTTGTTGGCATTTCCAACCAAAACGACCAATACGCATTACTCCAGGAGCTTCTTCAACAGGTACCCAAATCGCCTGACCCGCAATTTTTCCTCCAGAGAGTTTAACTTGTTCTTTAGCAATATTAAGTAGTGTATTATCATCAATAGCTTCTACGTAACCATCTCCTAAAATGCTTAAAGAAAGTCTAAATGTCCTTACTTCATTGCCTTCTAAGACTTTTTCTTGAATAGATGGATCAATTGCACGGCTTTGAATTAGTGAGCCACCAGGGTGATCAATAAAATTTTTTCCATCAAAATGTCCAGCACGTAGTTCTGTAATTTGGCTACTGCCTCCAATAATTGGATTTGAATGACATTCACCACAAGAAAATGAATTAAATACAGGGCCTATACCATCTTTTATACCTTCTACTTGTGCAAAAACATCTAGATTTTCTTTATGTTTTGCACTATCGACTAAGCCATTTGGCTCATTATCAAAACCTGTAATTGCTTCTGTAAAGCTTTGTTGAGCTACTATTGTTGGCTCATAAGTTGTTAATAAAAAAGAAAAAGCTATAAACGTCGCTAGTATAAATTTCTTGAAAGAATGCATAATTTTCCTTAACACTTTTACATAATAAATTTCAGACCTCTAAAAAGAGATCTGAAATTTGGTTTTATAGAAAATAGAAAGACTTAGCTAGATTACTAGCAAATCCAACTAAGTTAAAATGCTACAGCCATTCCAAAACTAAAGCTATTGACACCTAAGTTTGTAAAATAAGGACCAAATGGTCTACCATCAGGCAAACGTAAAAATAAATCTGGCTTACGGTTAAAGTTATAGGTGAAATTAAATGTAGTTGCTTCAACAGGACGAATTGATAGTCCCATACTGTAGCGGCGTTGATTTAATGGGAAACTAAAGTTTTTGTAAGAACGGTCAAAATTAACTTGATCAAAACGAAATACAGGAGCTATTGACCCTTCTTCACTTGTGCGAGAAGTAAACCAACGAGGACGAAAACGATAACGTGCCTCAACGTATAAACCATCAGTAGAACGAGCAGATTTATCAAAAATAGGCTCATTAATGTTTTCATCTAAAAATTCAAAGGTGTTTGTGTAATTTCCCTTAGGTAGAGATTGAAGAAAAGCTTTTGCTGCTAATTCTTGATCTGTCTCAGGTGCTCTACCTATAGCAGCACGAGCATATTCTCCAATAACTTGAAAGTCTCCACGAGTAAATTTCCAATCATAGGAAAAAATAGATAAATCATATCTTCCTTGATTATCATGTTTGCCCCTGTAGCCAGATGCACCTAATTCTAATCCTATTATAGGGCTAAATACTAAGCGTCCAACTACAGACTTTTGAGGGTTGTTATCAAAAAATCTATTGTTGTCTTTTGACTCAAATAACCCTGCTTCACGAGCAAATTCTCCTCCTTCATCGCTGCGCAAACCATTTACTACATAACCCTCATAGCTTAATTTAGAACGTTTACCTATGTTAACACTCCCTAAGAAACCTACTCCAGCATCTTTGTAGGTGGATGGAATAACAAAAGTGCTTACTAGAGGACGGGTAGCAATGTCTTGTAAGTTATCATCGTGGAACAAGTTAAATCGGCCTAGTGGAGGAACAATTACACCACCTCTAAAGTTAAATGTAGGGTGAAATTGGTATTCAACATAAGCTTGTTCTATATCTACTTCTTTGCCAGCAAATTCATATTCAATTTCACTGTTAAATAATAGTTTTGGAGCTAAAGTCGCAGCAATTCCTAATACTAAACGACTGTTAACAAAGCCAGAACGCTTAAAATTAGTATCCGCAGTCATTCCTGCATTTGCTTCATCAACATTTTCTTGTATTTCAACACCATCATCTAACCCACGAGTTTGATAGCGAAATCCAAGATAACCACCTACTTTTACTCTATCTGTTTTAAGCAAACCTTGAGAGCCAGAAAACTGTCCACCTTCGGCTTTAGGTTTAATTAATTTATCAATAGAATTTGGATCTTGAGATTGCCCATCATTTTGGGGGTTGTTGCTATGTATAAGTCCTGCAAGAATACCTGTTTTCTTAGCAGGTTCATTTACTACAGGTTTAGTAGATGCAACAGATACAGATGAAACATTGGCAGATAAACCAATAGTTTCTTCAGGCTTACTTTCAGCTTTATCTATTTTAGCTTGCAATTGTTGAACTAACGCTGCAAGTTTTTCAACTTGTTGGTTGGTTTGGTTAAGTTGTTGAGTAGTTTGAATTAATTGTTGACGAAGTTGTTCTACTTCTGATGTTGAAGTAGTTGTGTTAGAAGAATTTTTATTAATTGTAGAAAGAGTTAAGTCTAGTTCTTTTGAGTCTGATAATGGCAAAGAGATAGTTTTAATTATAGGAAGATAATCTTGTGCAGTAATAATCAGTTTATATTTACCTTCAGGTAAATTTTTAAAGAAAAACATTCCTTCGCCATTACTAACAACATTTTGTTCATTTGCAATTAATTGAGATTGCAAAATTATATTAGCTCCTCTAATTGGTAAACCATTTTGATCTGCCAAATGTCCAGAAATATTAGCTAGTGCTAGAGCTAAAGACAAACTATAACTACTTGATAATAAACAAAGTAATACTAGAGACATACCCAATTTACTAGAAAGTGCTTTTATTTGTTGGGAAGGTCTAAAGCGAGAAGAAATTTCCCTAACAAGGTTTTTCCCTTGCTTGAGAAAAATAAGTGTGTTACACATACAGTGGATCCTTTCAAAAGAAGGTAATCTACTCCAAGTGATGCTTGATGCCCATTAAGCTTATTTCTTGGAGTTTTGTTTTTATGACTGAACTAGCGTCTTGTATTCAATCAGGACGCTTTTTTTGTTTTTATTTTTATAGAAAATGAAAATGCTTTTCATTTTTATTTAAGATAATAGAATGAGTAAAAATTTGTCAAGAGATAAAAACAGGTATAAGCCTTTTAGAAATGATATTTTGGAAGCAAGAAGCTAAAAATAAAGAGTCAAAGGAAGTCAAATAAGCACATTGGTAAAAATTTGCAATGTTTTCTAGTTAAAGCTTAGATAGTGTTTTATTCTTTTTTAATCTAATTTTTAAGAATAACTTTGTTTATAACTTAGCTATCAATTGTTAGCTTAAGGTAAGTTTTTACTTATCTTAATAGGATAAATAATATAAGGAGGAGATTATTGCATGCCATATCCAGAAATTATGGTTGCCCCTATGCGTCAAGAGTTAACGCGAATTGGTTTTGTTGAAATGCGTACTCCAGAAGAAGTAGATGTAAATTTGAAAAATGCTTCTGGAACTGTTTTAGTAGTAGTAAATTCTATTTGTGGTTGTGCTGCTGGTAAAGCTAGACCTGGTGTTGCGTTAGCTTTGGAAAACTCAACTAAACCTAATAAATTAACTACTGTTTTTGCAGGCCAAGATCTAGAAGCTACTGCTAAAGCAAGAAGTTACTTTGAATCAATGCCCCCATCTTCGCCTTCTGTTGCATTGCTAAAAGATGGAAAACTAGTCTATATGATGCACCGTAACCAAATTGAAGGCCGTCATGCAAACGATATTGCTACAGATCTAAAAAATGCTTTTGAACAATACTGTAAATAAAATCACCCCAAGTAAGTTCTACTTACTTGGGAACTAATCTAGTTGGAGATTTTTATGAGCGATAAAGTCATTAAATCAGACGAAGAATGGAAAAAAGAATTAACTTTTGAGCAATACCAGGTTTGCAGAAAAAAAGCTACTGAAGCTCCATTTTCTGGAGAATATTATCACAACAAAAAAGAGGGCAAATACCTTTGTGTATGTTGTGGAAATGAGTTGTTTAATTCTGAAACAAAATATAACTCTGGTAGTGGTTGGCCTAGCTTTTGGGAACCCGTTACTCAGGAAAGTGTAAAAATAGAGCAAGATCATAGCCACTTTATGGTTAGAGAAGAAATTTTATGTAGCAAATGTGATGCTCATCTAGGACATGTTTTTGAAGATGGCCCTGCTCCAACTTTCTTACGTTATTGTATTAATTCTATATCTCTAAAGTTTGTACCTAAAGATTCAGACTAGTGTATTTATGTCAGACTCCTTGGATGATGATAAAATAAAGCAAATAGTCGTAAAAACAGTTTCTTATAGAAAAAAGATAAAACAACTCTTAGGACTTGCTAGTTTATTTTTTGTTCTTTTAGGCTTAGTTTTAGGTGTATGGGCTTTTTGGATAGAGCCTTCTCGGCTAGTAATTAAAAATGTAGATTTATCAATAGGGAAGTGGCACCAAGAACATAATGGCTTAAGAATTGCGATTCTAACAGATCTTCATGTAGGATCTCCTCATGTAAGTTTAGATAGATTAGCCTTTATTGTTTCAGAGACAAATAAACAATCTCCTGATTTAATAATGATTTTAGGAGATACAGTTGTTTCTAGCCCTAATTATAAGAAGTTTGGTTTTTTTGCTGAGCCAGATAAAATTGCTCAAAAACTAAAAGAATTAAAAGCTCCTTTAGGTGTTATAGCTATTTTGGGTAATCATGATTGGTGGTTAGATGGAACAGGAAATACACTAAAAACAGCTTTAGAACAAGTTAATATCAATGTGTTAAAAAATGATTCTGTCGAATTAACCAAAGATGGAAAAAGTTTTTGGGTTGCAGGGTTAATGGACTTTTGGAAAAGAGATGACCCTCCAAATATAATAAAAGCCTTAGCCAAAACTAGTGATGATCCAATTTTAATGCTAAGCCACAATCCAGATATCTTTCCTGAAATTCCAGATAAGGTGAGTTTAACTTTATCTGGACATACTCATGGAGGCCAGATAAAACTCCCTTTCTTAGGTCGGCCTAGTATTCCTTCTAGCTTTGGACAACGTTATGCTGCTGGGCATGTAATAGAAAATAATCGTCATCTTTATGTAAGTACTGGGATTGGAACTAGCATTATTCCAGTACGCTTTTGTGTTCCTCCAGAAATCGTCATCTTAAAAATAAAAAAAGAGTAGAAACAATTCTACTCTTTTTTATACTTTATTATAAAACTTGCTACTCTAATATTACTTAATAGAAAACTCTAGAACTGTTTCGCCTATATGGATTTGATCTCCAGGTTTTAGAGGCTTGCGTTCTTGTGATGGTAAGGGTACTTGATTTAATGTACTACCATTAGCACTTCCTAAGTCTTCTATAAAGAAATTACCACCTTGGATATGAATTGTTGCATGTCGGCGAGAAACTCTACCAGAGCTATCAAATTGACCTAAGTCAATTTCTGGTGTAATGCCTCGAGCAGGATCATGACGACCAATTAAGTTAGTTTCTTTGCTTATTTCAAAAGTAGCTTGGTGTCCAGAACCGCTAAGAACTATTTTTAAAACTCCCACAGGGTTTTTAGGTTTGGTAGCTTCTCCTGATTCTAATGCAAACCGATGTTTTTCTAGTGTTTGTTTCATTTCTGCAGCAGATTTAAATCTATCTGTAGGCTTATGAGCAACACACTTAGCAATAATTTCGTCAATTGTCTTGGTTAACGAAGGATTGATTTGAATTGGTCTTGGGAAACGACTGAAATCAAAAAGTAGTAGAGGATTAGCTTGAGGATCTTCTCCTGTTAAAAGGTGAAACATAGTTGCACCTAAAGAGTAGATATCAGAACGTGCTTCAACTTTACCAGCAAAGAGTTCTGGAGGAGCATAACCCATTGTTCCTATTGCAGTAACATTTTTCTGAGTCGGGGCAACAACTCTAGCAATACCAAAGTCGACTAACATAGCTCGTTTAAGCTTAGAGTCAACCATAACATTTGCAGGTTTCATGTCACGATAAATAATAGGAGGATCTAGGCTGTGAATGTAGTCAAATACTTCACATAATTGAATTGCCCAATTTACTACAGTAGCTTCTGGTAGAAAATTCTGACCAGCAGCCTTTGCTGCATTTAGTTCTTCCTCTAAATCACGACCTTGAATATATTTCATTACCAAGTAATAACGGCCATCATCACTAGCAAAATAGTCAAAAACAGTAGGAATAGAAGGGTGTTCCAAAGAAGACAAAACATTAGCTTCTCGCTTAAAATCTTCTATCGCCTTTTTTTTGGATGCTTCATCAGAAAATCGGCCAATCATTTCTTTAACAGCTCGGTGTGCTTCTGCCAAATGTTTATCTGTTGCTAGATAAACATTTCCCATACCTCCTCCACCAAGCCGTTTAACAATCGTGTATCGATTAACTAGAACTGTGCCAGCTGCTAATTGTTCGCTTTGTTCGGTCATAGATCTCTAGCGTACCTAGCTATGCAAGTAAACGCCCCTTACTCCTTATGATGAAGTAGAAAAGATTTGATTTTTGGTAAATGAATTCTTTAAAACTTGGGTTTTGCTAAGAAACAGAGTATAACATAAGCCTTAGCTGAATAAAAATTCGAAAAATGTAACTTTCGCTTAAAATTTTAATCTAGAAAACTTTTATATTACTTTTACTCATCAACTATGACCTAATATTGTATGAGGTTGATAAGGTTCTTCTAAAAATTTTTCTTCTTCAGTAGATATAGTTACAGATAAAGCCTTAGTAGCTTCTTCTAGTTGTGTGGGTTTACTAGTTCCAATAATTGGGGCTACTACAGCTGGTTTATTTAAAAGCCATCCTAAAGCTAGTTGAGATGGAGTGATGTCTTTTTTAGCAGCTAGTTCTGCAACACGATCGGCTATAAGAAAATCTCCCGCTGAATAGTAAAGCTTCTTAGCAAAGTCATCTGTTGCTGCTCTTAGTGTCTTAGCTTGACCATCTAAAGTGCGGTTCCCAGAAAGCAATCCACGAGCAAGAGGACTCCAAGGTATTAATCCTATTCCTTCTTCTCGGCAAAATGGTATCATTTCACGCTCTTCTTCGCGATAAGCCAAATTATAGTGGTTTTGCATACTAATAAAACTACTCCAGCCATTATGCCTAGATATATAAACGGCTTTAGCTAACTGCCAAGCAAACATACTAGAAGCGCCTAAATAACGGACTTTTCCCATTTTCACTAAATCATTTAATGCCTCCATAGTTTCTTCTATTGGAGTGTTATAATCCCAACGATGAATTTGATAAAGATCAACATAATCTGTTCCTAGTCGTTTTAGTGAAGCATCTAAAGAAGCAAAAATATGTTTACGTGAAAGTCCTCCTTGATTAGGTTTTTCATTCATAGGAAAAAATACTTTTGTTGCTATTACTACTTCATCTCTACTAGTAAAATCTTTTAGTGCTCGACCTACAATTTCTTCACTAACACCTAAAGAATACATATTAGCTGTATCAAAAAAATTAATACCTAACTCTAAAGCCTTTTTTATAACTGGACGTGATTCTTCTTCTTCTATAACCCACTCTCGCCATTTTTTGCTTCCAAAAGACATACAACCAAGACAAATACGAGAAACTTGTAGCCCTGAATGGCCTAGATTCATATATTTCATAGAATTAATCCTTATTTTTATATCTTGCAATTAGACGACGTGTATTTGTAGTGTCAAAATCTTCTTCAACCATTACTTCAAACCCGTTTGGCAACAAGCTTGCTGGTTCATCTTCTTCTAAACACCACTTAGAATTAAAATTTGGATGATAACATAAATGCTTTTTATTAAAAGTTTCCCAAGCTAATATTCCACCAGCCATTACTCCATGACAAGCTTTTTTAAAAATATTTTTATCCCAATATTTTACCCCTAAAATTAAAGCAAAGCTTTCTTTAGGTATATCATAACTACCTAAATCTGCTTGTATTAAAGTTACTTTGTGTTCTAGATTATTTTCTTTAAGTATATTAGTAAGGGAATTAAGTGCTACTTCAGAAATATCTATAGCTAAAATACTGTAACCTAATCTTGCCAATGAAATAACATTACCAGATAATCCACAAGCAATTTCTAAAATTGGGGCTTGAGGTAAATTTAGAGTTTGTATTGTTGATAAAATTGGATGGGGTAAAATTTTTTCAGAAGAATATTGTGAATATTTTTGATTCCATTTTAGCCTATCTGGGTGATCAATAAGTAGTTCTGATTGTGTTATTAACATAATTAATATTTCCTTTTACTGTAAAATACTGTTACGTTATTACCATTTATTTAAAAATTGTCATAAAAATTTTTATTGATCAGAAAAATCTTATGAGTAGCAAAAATATGCTTAATAAAATTTGCCTAGTAACAGGAGCTACTGCTGGTATAGGTAAAGTAACAGCTCAAAGTTTAGCGGAATTAGGTGCAAAGGTTATAGTGGTAAGTCGCAATAAAGAGAAATGTGCTTCTACTGTAGAAATAATTAAACAACAAACAGGTAATAAAGAAGTAAATTTTATTGCAGCAGATCTTTCTATACAAAAAGATATTTATAGGGTAGCAGAAGAATTTAAAAAAACTTTTTCTAAACTAGATGTGTTGGTAAATAATGCAGGTGCTATATTTACTTCCCATCAACTTAGTCAAGATGGTCTAGAAATGACCTTTGCTCTTAATCATCTTAGTTATTTTCTTTTAACAAATTTACTTATTGATTCTTTAAAAAATAGTTCTGCTGCCAGAGTAGTTAATGTTTCTTCTATTGCACATGAAAGTGGAAAAATAGATTTTGATAATCTTCAAGGTAAACATAAATATAGTGGTTGGAGTGCTTATTGCCAGTCTAAGCTTGCTAACGTGTTATTTACTTACGAGTTATCTAGAAGATTAAAAGGAACAAAAATTACGGCAAATGCTTTACATCCAGGAGTAGTTGGTACAAACTTTGGTTCAAATAATAAAGGCATTATGGGCAAACTTGTGAGATTATACTTAAAGTTATTTTCTATTAGTGATAAAGATGGTGCCCAAACCAGTATATATTTAGCAACTTCACCAGAAGTTGAAAATATTACAGGTGAGTATTTTGTTAAAAAGAAAACTCACCCTTCTGCCCCAAGTACTTATGATCAAAGTCTTGCTGCTAAACTATGGCAAGTTAGTTCAGAAGTAACAAATTTAAAAACTTCTATTTAAAGGATTTATTTTATGACAAAAATCAATCGACAATGGCGCTTAGTTTCTCGTCCTGTTGGACTAATAAAAGATTCAGATTTTGAATGGCGTGAAGAATCTGTTTCTCAACTTCAAGAAGGAGAAGTGTTAGTTAGAAATATTTATCTATCTCTAGATCCAGCCAATCGTGGTTGGATGAGAGAACAAGAAAGTTATATCCCCCCAGTACCATTAGGTGAGGTGATGAGAGGCATAGCTTTAGGTGTAGTCGAAGATTCTAAATCTCCAAATTTCCAAGTAGGTGATTTAGTCCAAGGAATGATAGGTTGGCAAGATTATGCAGTATTACATAGTAAAACGTTAACCCCTATACCTAAGGGTTTACCCATACCATTGACTACTTATATGGGTCTTTTAGGACATATTGGTTTAACAGCATACTTTGGGTTAATTGATGTTACTAATCCACAACCAGGAGAAACTTTAGTTGTTTCTGCTGCTGCTGGAGCTGTTGGTTCAATAGTTGGTCAAATTGGTAAAATAAAAGGCTGTCATGTAGTAGGCATTGCTGGCAGTGATGAAAAATGCCAATGGCTTAAAGATGAATTAGGGTTTGATGGAGTAATAAACTATAAGAAAGAATCTGTTTATAATCGTCTTAAAGAGCTTTGTCCAAAGGGAATAGATATTTATTTTGATAACGTAGGTGGAGAAATATTGGATGCTGTTTTGGCCTGTATTAACAAAAAAGGCCGTATATCTATTTGCGGACTAATATCTATGTATAATGCAGAAAAAGCTGTACCTGGTCCTTATAACTTTGTAAATATTTTGGCTAAAAGTGTTAAGGTAGAAGGCTTTATTGTGATGGATTATCTAGATCGTACTCAAGAAGCTATGGCTGCATTAGGTCAATGGTTTATGGAAGGGAAACTAAAATATAAAGTCGATGTCATAGAAGGCTTAGAAAAAACTCCTCAAGCTATAAACAAACTTTTTGATGGCTCAAACCAAGGAAAATTAATAATTAAAGTTTCTGAAGAACCAAAATAGGCTTCTTAATTTATTAAGATTTTTGCTTAAATTTACTAGCCCAGCCATAGAGTGCTGGGCTGATTTTTTTATGAACTAATTCTTAGGCGATACTGGGAAATCATCTTATAATGGAATTTTATAGTGTCAAAGATCTTCTTGACAGCATAAAATGCTATGTATATAATCTAAACATGGAAGAAAAAACTATGAAACAACAAACTTGGGATGAAGAATTAGATGATATGGATAGAGAAATTCTGCGGCTTTTACAGCACAACGGTCGAATGACCAATGCTGCATTAGCTGAAGCCGTGGGATTAACTCCAACTCCTATGTTGCAACGTATTAAAAAGTTAGAACAAAGAGGTGTTATTAGGGGCTATCGTGCTGTTATTGATCCACTAGCAATGGGTCGTAACTTACTAGCTTACGTTGCGGTACAGATGACAGAACATAAACTTCTTACGCATCAAGGTTTTGTTGATGCAGTACTAAAACTAGAAGAAGTTCTAGAGTGCCATCATATTTCAGGGGAAGAGGATTTTCTGCTAAAGGTTTTAACTAAAGATATGTTGGCATATGAACATTTTCTATTGCATGAACTTACTAACATTCCTGGCATTGCACGAGTAAAAACAACGTTTGTTTTATCTTCTCCTAAAATGGAAACTGCAATACCAATAGAATCACAAACAGGAGGAAAAAAAGATGAATGAAATAATTTCTTTTGGACTACTTAGTTTTACTTCTTTATTTACAATAATTGATCCAATTGCAGCTGCACCAGTATTTGTAACAATGACAGAACAATATGATCAAGAGGCAAGACGCCAAGCTGCTTTTCGTGCTTGTAGTGCTGCTCTAGTTATTTTACTAGTATTTGCTATTGGTGGTGGGGTTATTTTTAAAGTATTTGGCATTACGGTAGATGCTTTAAGAATTGCTGGAGGAATTCTTTTTTTTATGATGGCACTACAAATGTTGATGGGTAAAGAACGTAAGACTGATAGTGAAACAGAGGCTCTAAACTTAGATCAAGCAATAGTGCCTTTAGGAATTCCTCTTATTTGTGGCCCTGGAGCTATTAGTACTGTGATGTTGCTAATGGGGCAAAATCGCTCTTTGGGGCATGTAGCAGTTTTAATTTTAGCTATTGCCTTAGTTATTGCTGCAACAGCTGTAGTTTTATTAGTTTCGCCAAACATTGTTAAATTTATTGGTAAAACAGGTATTGCTGTACTTACTAGAGTAATAGGTTTAATAGTTTGTACTATAGGTATTCAATTTGTTATAGATGGGCTTAAACCTGTTGTTTTAAATATATTGTCTGCTCACAAATAGTTCCAAAAAAGTTAAAGCCCATTGTTCTATTACTAGAACAATGGGCGAGAAAGAGAAAAGAGATATTAATTAAAATTTAGGTTTAAGACTAGTAGCATTTTGATGCTGCTGTTTCAAAAATTCTAAAACATAAGGATCGTTGCTAAACATAATACTCTTTTCAATAGGTTGACCGTAAGCTCCTGGGTTGAGATATAGGCCACGTTCATTGGATGGTTTAAGTTTTTCAGCTTCCAATGGTTCTAAGCCTAGTCCTCTTCTTTCCGCAGTAAGTTCCCAAGAAACTTTCATTCCAGCTTTTCCTCCTGCTATCTTGAACTTGTTATTGGTTACTTCTTGTGCAATATAAAGTTCTGCTTCTTTACCAATAGCAGTTACTTGATAACTGAAGTTAGTATTAATGGATTCGAACCAATCAGGCATACGAACCCAAGCTTCACCGTTTTGATCAAGAACAACAGTGCCAGAGAAGATGTTCAAGTTTTGAGATGAAACAACAGAAGAAAGTGTTAAATACTTATTAGCAGGATCTAATGGATGATCCATAATGAGAGCATCTGCACTACCTGTTTGAGTTAGAACACCGCCAACAATAGTAACATTACCCATAAACAATCCAGCCAAATTGCCTGTGGTTTTAGCACCACTAGATATACCAGCAACGGCTATTCCATTTGTTGTACTGCTAGTAATACCTCTTATACCAAGGCCACCTGAACCTGTGGAAACACCTTGTACTGCTGCCACTGAAGCATTTGTTTGAGTTATCGAGAATGCTGATGGATTTGTTGTTCCTGCTGATAATGAGGTTGTTGCTATAAACGGTAGTGAAAATACTCCTGTACTACCAACTGCACCTGTAGGACCCGTTGGACCCGTTGGACCCGTTGGACCAGTAGCACCTGTAGCACCAGTATTACCAGTAGCGCCTGTTCCACCAGTCGCACCAGTCGCACCAGTTGGACCTGTTGGAGCAACACCAGTCGCACCAGTCGCACCAGTAGCACCAGTAGCACCAGTAGCACCAGTTGGGCCAGTAGCACCAGTCGCGCCAGTAGGACTAGCGCCAGTAGCACCAGTAGCACCAGTAGCACCAGTAGCACCAGTAGCACCAGTAGCACCAGTTGGGCCAGTTGGGCCAGTTGGGCCAGTAGCACCAGTATTACCAGTATTACCAGTAACACCAGTCACACCGGTAGCACCAGTTGGGCCAGTTGGGCCAGTTGGGCCAGTAGCACCAGTAGCACCAGTATTACCAGTAGCACCTGTTCCACCAGTCGCACCTGTATCACCAGTAGCACCAGTTGGACCAGTTGGACCAGTAGCACCAGTCGCACCTGTATGACCAGTAGCACCTGTTCCGCCAGTCGCACCTGTGTCACCAGTCGCGCCAGTTGGACCAGTAGCACCTGTAGCACCTGTATGACCAGTCGCACCTGTTCCGCCAGTCGCACCTGTGTCACCAGTCGCGCCAGTTGGGCCAGTCGCACCAGTTGGGCCAGTCGCACCTGTGTTGCCAGTAGCACCTGTCGTACCAGTAACACCAGTCACACCAGTAGCACCAGTTGGGCCAGTAGGACCGGTTGGGCCAGTAGCACCAGTATTACCAGTATTACCAGTCACACCAGTAGCACCAGTCACACCAGTAGCACCAGTTGGACCAGTTGGAGCAACACCAGTAGCACCAGTAGCACCAGTAGCACCAGTAGCACCAGTAGCACCAGTAGCACCAGTTGGGTTTAGACCAAAAGTAACAATAGGAACTTCTTGGCGATCACCAAAAACTAAATATTGACCAGCACCTTGAATAGTTAATAAAACTAAACCTTGACCAGCATTGCTACCAGATGTGAAGTTTACTTTTACTGAGAAACTATCTCCTGCTACAAAGGTCTTTTTGGCTGCTCCTGTGAAGGAGATACCAACTTGTTGATTTGTTGAGTTGAAGCTCGTAGTAAATTGACTAGAAGTAAATCCTGAAGCAGATGGAGAAGCAACTAAAACTTGAGGATCTACAGATGTTACCGTGCCAAATGTAGTATTAAACGTTAGTGTGAAAGTATCTCCTAAGGAAATAGCTGCAGATGAACCAACGTTAGTTATACTTATTATTGCACTTGTTGTTTGATTGGTCTGGAATACTCCTGGTTCTACAGTTACATTTGGTACTATTCCAGTTGTCTGTGCTTGGGTTGGCAACGGCCATAACGGACATAATAAGAGGCCTAACAGTATACAAAGACCTGCTTTGAGCTTGTGCATTTTTTTCCTCCTTATTCCTTTCTTTTTTAGTTATGGCTTTCTTTTAGTTTGGAACCTTTAATAAATTCTGAACTTAAAAAGACATAAGGACTAAAATTTCTTTAACCCTATTGCCTGCAAACAAAGGCAATAGGGTATAAGAGAAGAAATATTATTTAGAAACAGGTTTGAAGCTACCAGCATTTTGGTGCTGATGTGTTAAGAAATCTATAACTTCGGGACCTTGTTTAAACATAATACTCTTTTCAATAGGTTGACCGTAAGCTCCTGGATTGAGATATAGGCCACGATCATTGGATGATTTGAGTTGCTCAGTTTCTACTGATTCAACTTCAGGACCTTTTCTCATTGCAGTAACTTGCCAAGAAACTTTCATTCCAGCTTTTCCTCCTGCTATCTTGAACTTACCATTAGATACTTCTTCAGAAATATATAATTTTGCATAAGCTCCGATAGGAGTGAGTTGATAACGGAAGTCAGAATTAATAGATTCGAACCAATCAGGCATACGAACCCAAGCTTCACCGTTTTGATCAAGAACAACAGTGCCAGAGAAGATGTTCAAGTTTTGAGATGAAACAACAGAAGAAAGTGTTAAATACTTATTAGCAGGATCTAATGGATGATCCATAATGAGAGCATCTGCACTACCTGTTTGAGTTAGAACACCGCCAACAATAGTAACATTACCCATAAACAATCCAGCCAAATTGCCTGTGGTTTTAGCACCACTAGATATACCAGCAACGGCTATTCCATTTGTTGTACTGCTAGTAATACCTCTTATACCAAGGCCACCTGAACCTGTGGAAACACCTTGTACTGCTGCCACTGAAGCATTTGTTTGAGTTACTGAGAATGCTGATAGATTTGTTGTTCCTCCTGATAATGAGGTTGTTGCTACAAATGGTAGCGGAACAGTCCCATTTGCACCAGTTGGACCAGTTGGGCCAGTAGCACCAGTTGCACCTGTATTACCAGTCGCACCAGTTGGGCCAGTTGGGCCAGTTGGGCCAGTTGGGCCAGTTGGGCCAGTTGGGCCAGTAGCACCTGTATTACCAGTACCACCAGTCGCACCAGTTGGGCCAGTCGCACCAGTTGGGCCAGTAGCACCAGTAGCACCAGTAGCACCAGTAGCACCAGTAGCACCAGTCGCACCAGTAGCACCAGTCGCACCAGTAGCACCAGTCGCGCCAGTTGGGCCAGTCGCACCAGTCGCACCAGTCGCACCAGTCGCACCAGTCGCACCAGTCGCACCAGTGGCACCAGTTGCACCAGTTGGGCCAGTAGCACCAGTCGCACCAGTAGCGCCAGTCGCACCAGTCGCACCTGTATCACCAGTAGCCCCAGTAGCGCCAGTTGGGCCAGTAGCACCAGTAGCACCAGTAGCACCAGTAGCACCAGTCGCACCAGTAGCACCAGTCGCACCAGTCGCACCAGTCGCACCAGTTGGGCCAGTAGCACCAGTCGCACCAGTAGCACCAGTAGCACCAGTCGCACCAGTCGCACCAGTTGGGCCAGTAACGCCAGTAGCGCCAGTTGGGCCAGTTGGGCCAGTAGCACCAGTAGCACCAGTAGCACCAGTAGCACCAGTAACACCATTAGCGCCAGTCGCACCAGTCGCACCAGTCGCACCAGTCGCACCAGTCGCACCAGTCGCAGAAATGTTAAAAGCAACAATAGGAACTTCTTGGCGATCACCAAAAACTAAATATTGACCAGCACCTTGAATAGTTAATAAAACTAAACCTTGACCAGCATTGCTGCCAGATGTGAAGTTTACTTTTACTGAGAAACTATCTCCTGCTACAAAAGTCTTTTTGGCTGCTCCAACAAAAGCAATGGCAACTTGTTGAGTTGTTGAGTTAAAGTTTGTAGTAAATTGACTAGAAGTAAATCCTGAAGCAGATGGAGAAGCAACTAAAACTTGAGGATCTACAGATGCTACCGTGCCAAATGTAGTATTAAACGTTAGTGTAAAAGTATCTCCTAAAGCGATGGCTGCAGATGAACCAACGTTAGTTATACTTATTATTGCACTTGTTGTTTGATTGGTCTGGAATACTCCTGGTTCTACAGTTACATTTGGTACTATTCCAGTTGTCTGTGCTTGGGTTGGCAACGGCCATAACGGACATAATAAGAGGCCTAACAGTATACAAAGACCTGCTTTGAGCTTGTGCATTTTTTTCCTCCTTATTCCTTTCTTTTTTAGTTATGGCTTTCTTGAGTTTGGACCAACTTTTAGAGAGTTAGTATACTTACTAAAAGTAACGATAAATGTTGCACTTAAAAAAGTAGAGCAAAAACTACAGAAAAGTGCAAAAATAAAACACATCAAAATGATTAAGAGTTAGCCTATGATTAAAGACTACCCATAAGAACATAGATCATCCCAACTTATAGCTTACTTTATTAAGCTTCAGAAGGTACTATCCTGTAGAAAATACTAGCTTTAATTTAAAGTAGAAAATGTTATATAGTAGTTTTCTCTTTAAAAAACTAGTTTGAGCCCCGAAATTATACTATATCTAACTAGCGAATGTTAAGTTTTATTTAATATTAGCAAAATTAGTTTCCGACAATTTTAGAGCATTAAAACAAATTTAAAGTTTAATAAACTTAGACTGTTAATTTCTCAAAGACCTAACAGTTAGCTAAATAGATGTTTTAAGCATATTGTATAACGTCTTGTCGTATTTTACTCCCAAAAACATTAGACAGTTTTACCAAATAAAAAGTTTGGGTTATTGTTGTTGTTGATATTGCGCATAAGGGTTATAAACAATTGCTAATCCTTGTCTATAAAGCTCTACTAAAAGTCTAACAGCGTCTGTGTCTCCACGAAGTTGTTCCAAACATTCTCCTAATGGATTACTACCATCAAAAAGAATCATCAAACGATCAACACAGCGAGGAAATTTTGTAGTTTGTAATGCATCATAAAAAGCTTGAGTTAAAACTATGGTTGAAGTTGGGTGGGGTAGTTGTTCTATTAAGTAATATTCCTCGTCATACTGTTGCATCATTCTAGCTAGAATTTCATCAGTACTAGCAACAATTGTTCTTGGTACAGATATATGTTGTGATTGAAAAGTAAAGCTACCGCTAGTCCAATTTAATAATGAAAGCAAGGCTGGTTCGCCCATTAAATTCATATATTGAGCATCCACAATCTCACCATCTTGAAAGAAAATAGAGCCTTCTACATCACCGCTTTTTAGTTGTAAAATTCCACTTTTACGTTTTGCTTCAGAAAAACGTAACAAGTCTGAAGGGGTCATTTCTCCCAAACTACCAGCCAATTCGATTTGTCCAGTTCCAGCACTATATTGGTTTTGGACATTTTGTAATTGACGTTGAAGGAGTTTTTTAATACGCATGGTAATTTCAGCAATGCTAAAAGGCTTGACCCAATAATCTTCTACACCTTTTTCAAGTGCTGCAATTTTTTCTTCTTCTTGACCACGTGAAGTTAAACAAACAAAAGGAATGGACTGAGTTTCAGGATATTCTTGTAAGCTTTTAAAAAACTGACTTCCATCCATTTTAGGCATCAATAAGTCAGAAATAATTATATTAGGACGCAATCTTAGAGCTTTATCTACACCTTCTAAGCCGTTATTAGCTGTAATGACTTGGCATCCTAAGTTTTTAATTGCTGTACTAAGTAATAAACAAATATTAGGGTCATCATCTACAACTAAAATACTGAGATCTCCAAAAGCTTGTTGTTCTTCTTGGGTTACAGAGACTTTAGTACGAGAGACTGGATAACCTGGTAAAGGAGCTGCAGCTGGACTTGCAACTCTAGGCTGTTCTTCTACCCAAGTTCCTTTTGCTCCTTGTGCCCAATTTTCATCTCTAACACCAATCATTTCACGTAGTTCTTTTCGGTAGAGTGCATCTTTTTCTCCGAAATTAGGAAGAGAAGCAAAAAAGCCACGTGCTGCTTCTTTTTGGTTCATTGCTAAATATACTTCAGCAATTTGTCGACAAGTGCGGTATGCTTCTTCAAATTGGCCTAGGCCATGATGAATGCGTTCTATTTCTTTTAGAATAGAAGCTCGTCTTTCGTTATCACCTAATTTTTCTACTTTGCGATAATAGGCAAGAGCTAAATCATATTGTTTGCTGCTTTGATAGAGATCTGCAAGGCGAACAAAAGCTTCTATAGCTTCTTCTACCATATTAGAAGTTTGAAAAAGTGTTCCCAATTGACGTAGTGCTTCTGTATCATTAGGATTAATATAAAGGGCTTGGCGCAATCGCTCAATCTCTTTATTGACTTTTGCCTGATCTAGGCGAGTATTCATTTGTTGCCAAACTTTATCAAATAACGCCATTGCTAAATCTCCATGCTAAAGCATTCAAGATAAAATCCTTTTTGTGCAATAATAGCGCTCAGAAACAGTAACGTCAACCAAACAGGAAACTTGGAGATATAAATAATGATTTTGAAATTATAATTGTTTGTTACTTCATTAGATTACCAAAATAAAAAAAATATTAATCAACTTATATTGATCTCAAAAATTACAGAAATTAAAGCACAGATTTTATTTAGTGGTAATTAAGCCTATGGTTAAAATCAAGTTCGTGGTAAAGTTTTCCCGCATTTTCTTTGCTAGCATCAGATTTTGCACGAGGTTAATAAATGGATAAAGGAAAATTAGATGAATTAAAACAAAAGCTTTACAGCAAGACTTTGCTAATTGGCAGTTGGCAACGCCGCAAGGCTGCTACAGAGCTTGCAGAAATTGCTCAAACACAAGACGCTGAAGCGGCTTCTCTTTTATCAGAGGCTGTTATTAAAAGTGGTGATGCACAGGTAAAGACAATTGCATTAGAAGCATTAAAACAAATAAAAGATCAAAAATGTATTGATGTAATTTGTGCTGACTGGGCTTCTTCACGCCATGAGGAGATAACACAATTACTTGTAAGTGCTAATTGGGTAGCTAGTACTCCTTCTAGATTGCGTGTATTAACTGCATTAAAAGTAAATAAGTTTGATATTTTGTCTAAAGGTGGAGTTGATATCTTTGAAGCACTTTTAGAAGTTACTCGAGATAGTGATAGTGAGATAGCTAAACAAGCCAAAGAGGGCTTAACCAAATTACAAAACTCAGATGCCATTGATGCTTTATGCAATCGTTGGGCAAGAGATAGGGATAATTATTTAGGGCAAATTATAGTACAAAAAAGCTATGTAGCTCGTAATCCTTTAGAAGTACAAATTTTAACTGCCTTAAAATCTGGCAAAACTGATGTAATCAAAAAAGCTAACCCTAATGTACTAGAACCTCTATTACAAGCTTGTACTGATTCTGATGTTGATATTGCTAAACAAGCCCAAAACACTTTAAGAGACTTAAAAAACTCTGAGACACAAGAAGCTCTCTGCCAAATGGTTTTGGAAAGAGAGAATAAGATTGCTCGTGAAGCTGCGGTTGAAGCGGGTTATTCTCCAAAAGAAGAACAGCAAAAAGTACTTTTTTACTTTTTTACTGAACAATGGGACAAATATGAAGTATTAGATGGAAACCAAAGGCTTTTACGTGCAATTTATCAAAAGGCCGATCCAATGCTTCAAGATAGAATTTCTTTGAAAGCTAAACATAAGGGATATTCTTTAGCTGAACCAGTTAAAGTTGAGCGTAAACGCCAACGTTTAGCTGAAATGACTAGCAAAGAATGGGAAGCTCTACTTCAAGCTGTAGAAAATTCTCAACAACGAGCTGATATACTTAGATTAGCTCAAGAAGCACCTCCTTGTTGGAGTATGCAAGTTCTTTTGAGAATGAAAAAATCTGGTTGGAAACCTCGTAATGATGAACGTGCTAATTATGAAGAATTACTAAAATTAGCAGAGAGATGTGAAATTGTTAATCCTGCTGTTCCTGCTAACAGTATAGCAACTCTTAAAGGTCATACAGATGTAATTAACTCTTTAGCCGTTAGCCCAGATAATACTATTCTTGCAAGTGGTAGTTTAGATAACACTTTACGTCTTTGGAAGTTACCTTCAGGTCAAGAGTTAAATAAATTAGAAGGGCATACAGGTGCAATCAATTGTTTAGCTATAACACCTGATAGTAAACTTTTAATTAGTGGTAGTGCTGATGGTACTTTAAAACTCTGGGATTTACCTAGTGGTTTATTACGTAAAACTTTGTCTGGTCATACAGATGAAGTAAACTGTTTAGCTATTAGTCCAGATGGAAAATATCTAGCAAGTGGCAGTTTGGATAATGGCATTAAATTGTGGAGTTTACCAGAAGGTAATGAGTTAAAAGAAATAAAAGAACATGCTGGTTCTATTTGGTCTTTAGTGTTTAGTCCAGATGGGCATGTTTTGGCAAGTGGTGGTGGTTTAGCCGATCATTCAATAAAACTTTGGACAATTCCTGAAGGTGCAGCAATAAAAACTCTGGAAGGTCATAAAGGTTTAGTAAGATGCTTAAGTTTTAGTAATAATGGAAAATACCTAGCAAGCGGTAGTGGAGATAATACAATTAGATTGTGGCAGCTTTCTGATGGTAGGGAATTAAGAGTATTGAAAGGCCATCAAGGGCTTGTTCACTCTTTAATATTAAAAGATGGACAATCAGTAATTAGTGGTAGTGTTGATAAAACAATCAGATTTTGGAATTTAGCTGATGGTAAAGCCATTAAGAAACTAGATAAACACAAAGATCGTATTACAACATTAATACCAGATACAGATGGTCGTACTTTAATCAGTGCTAGTTGGGATGGTTCGATTAGACTTTGGTCTGTTGCACATCAATTAGAAATAAAGATTTTAGAAGGCCATAGCAGTTGGGTTACTTGTTTAGCTCTTAGTCCAGATGGACAATTATTAGTTAGCGGTAGTAGGGATAATACTTTAAGGTTATGGCCGATAAAATCTATATTACTTCACCATTTACCAGCTCGACAAACAACGGTAGCAGATTTAGCTTGGGCAGAAAAAATGATGAAGAGTCCTGGAGTTTCTAATAATGAGCAAACAGATTTAGAATTTATTGCTGCTTTAATGCGTTGGCGCAATAAAATTGAAAATAGCAAAGATACACTCAAACAAATTGAAGTAGGAGAATTTGAAATAGAATTCACTAGTTAATAACAACGCTAGCTTACTTTGTTAACTTTTTGACCGAAGGTTTCTTGATGCTAATTTGCCCAGTTTGTCACACCCAATATGATGATTTAGAGCGTAAACGCTGTGCAAATGACTTTGCTCCTTTAGAAGTAAAGACTAGTACTAGTGTAAGTTCTTTAGATGAAATTATTGCTGGGCGTTACCGTGTTATACGTAAGCTTGGTTCTGGAGGTATGGCAGTAGTTCATTTAGTAGAGCGGCTTAACATAGGTGATTTAGCTGCTCTAAAGTTAATGAATCAAACTGTTGCTGCTGATCCAGAATCTTTAGCACAATTTGAAATGGAAGCCCGCTTAGCTGCTTCTGCTAGCCATCCTAATGTAGTACAAATCTATGATTTTGGTATTACAGAAAATAGAGTTCCATACTTAGTAATGGAATATCTAGAAGGTCCCAACCTATCAGAAGAGTTAAGAAAAAATGGTACATTAAGTTTAGAAAGAGCAGTGGAAATTTTTCAGCCAATTTGTGCTGCTGTTACAGCTGCTCATGCTAGTGGGTTAATTCACCGAGATCTAAAGCCTTCCAATGTAATTTTGCAACGTCTTAAATGGGGTGGAGAATTTGTCAAAGTAGTAGATTTTGGTATTGCTAAAGCTATTACGTCTCAAGCTTCTCAAGATCCTTCTAGTAAAGGTGCAGTTGTTGGAACCTTAGGCTATATGTCATTAGAACAGGTTAAGGGCGAAGATTTAGATAATCGTTCTGATATATATAGTTTAGCTGTAATATTTTATGAGCTTTTAACAGGAACTTTACCCTATCAAGCCAACTCTGTTCCTCAATTGCTTGTAGCAATGGCTAAAGAGCAACCTCGTTCTCTAAAAAGCTTACGGCCAGATATTCCTTCTAGAATAGAGTTAATTTTATTTAAGTCTCTATCCAGAAATCGCAATGATCGCCATCAATCTGCTAATGATTTGGCTCAAGAGTTGATGGATGCAGCAAACCGTGCAAGACCAATTTTTGTTCGTAAAGCAACTGGTGAACTTGTAACAGATACTTTTGAAACTCCTGACACACTAAAAACAGGAACTTTTGCTGCACAACGTTGGCAAGGAGTAGCTGGAACCTTAAACCTAGAATATTGTGTAGGCCGTGAAAAAGAACTAGAACAACTTAGGGAAAATTTCTTGCAATCAGCTCAAGGTCGTAACCTGCCTATTATTATTAGTGGCGATCCTGGAACTGGTAAGTCCCAAATTTTACTTGAATATCAGCGTGTAGCAGAACGAGAAGGAGCCGTAGTATTACCAGCTAGATTTTATGACTATGGTGGTAGTCAATTAGCTCCTTATCAAGTCTTTCTAGATATGTTGCGTGCCTGTTTACTTGGACATAAATTACCTCCAATTACTCAAAAGATTACTATTACAGAAACTCAAAAACTTCCAGATACTGCTAATACTTCACAACTTGCAGAAGCTATTCAGGGACGTACTGGAGTTGTTTTGCCTGAAGAAGCTTTTTCCGCAGAAAGTTTAAGTGGTGGCAATACAGATAAATGGCGTGTTTTTGAAGCAGTTACAGAAATCTATAAACGTATTGCCAAATCTTCTCCTCTAGTCTTTCTTTTTGATGATCTACATTTGGCTGATAGTTTAAGTCTAGAAATGCTAGCTTATATTATTAGAAATATTAGTGGTGTAAGACTCCAAATCATTGCTACAGCACTAGTTGAGGAAACTCAAACCTCTGATAAACCTTTGCGCAAATGGTTGGCTAAGCAAGTTGGAAATAGCAACTACAAGGAAATCTCTATCACAGGACTTGCTCGTAGTGAGGCTGATGTATTTCTTGCCGCTGTTTTTGGTGAAATTGAAATATCTAATTCTGCTGTTGATTATCTTTGGAGTGAAACACAAGGGTTCCCATTATTTCTAGTTGAGTTACTAGAGCATTTGATGGTAAGTGGAAAGATTGAAAAAGTAGGTGATAAATGGAAAGCTAATTGGTTAGGAGAAATAGAGATTCCACCTTCAGTCAATAATTTAGTTAATGCAAAGCTTCGCCGCTTTAACCAAAAGGCTTTGGAGGTCTTTAAACAGGCTGCTGTAATAGGTGATGAATTTGACTTTGATGTATTAGTAGAAGTAATGGGTATAGATGAAGATGAGCTAGATGAAATTTTACGTCAAGGTGTAACAGGTTGGATTCTTAAAGAACAAACAACTGCTTCAGGTGAATCTTTCCGCTTTCATCACAGTATGCTAAGACGTGCGCTTTATAGCTCAATGGCAAAGGCTAATCAACGCAAAGTACATGCTAAAGTAGCAAAAACCATAGAGCAAATCTATGGTAGTAAAAAAGATAGGTTTGTTGGACAAATTGCTTATCATTATTACTGGGGAGAAGATTGGAAAAAGGCATTTATTCCAGCCGTTAGAGCAGGTGAGATTGCACGTAAACGAGAAGCTTTTGCAGAAGCAGTTACATACTTTCACTATGGCAGCCAAGCAATGGAGCAATTGCAAACAAGTGATGTTCCAGTAGATACCAAATTTGCAGGCAAAATGTATACTGGTTTAGCAGAAGCACTAATTATATTGAATCGTTTTGAGGAAGCAGAAAAAGAACTAGCTCACATTTTTGAATTAGCAAGCCGGGAAAAAGATATTTCTCTAAGAGCTTGGGGAGAATTTTTTGCCAGTCGTTATCATCAAGCCCGTAGTGCAATGAAACGAGCAGTAGAGCTAGCTAAACTAGGTTTAGAGTCAATTAATGAAGGTAGTATAGATGACAAAGAGTTGCATCGTAGATTGCTACAACAGCTTGGCTATACTCTTTGGATGAGTGGTCAAATGGATGCTGCTCAAGAACCATTAGAAAAAGCTGTTGCCATAGCTGAAGCTTCTCCAGACAACCGTCCTGCTGGTTGGGCTCTTTCTTATCTAGGTTTAATTCATTGTTTTCGAGGTAATGGCACCTTAGCAATGGACTTAGGTGAAAAAGGCTTAAAGTTGTTAAGAGCTTCTGGAGATAGAGTTAGTGAAATGTTTGCTTGGGAAAGAGTTGGTATTATTTATAGCATGCTAGGCGATCAGGATCGAGCTTTATACTTTTTTGAAAATGGTTTAGAACTTGCTCGTGCAATAGGTCATCAACACCAACAAGCATTGATGTATATAGACTTAGGCGAGGCTAACAGATTAAAAAATAACCTAGTACAAGCTGAACAACATTACCAAAAAGCACTAACCATTGCTCGGCAAATTGAACGCTCAGATGTAGAAGCTTTATCTGCTCAAAATTTGGGTTTAGTTGCAAATGCTCGTGAACAATTTAAAGAAGCTGTAGGGTTGTTAACAACTGCACTTGCACTATTTCAAGCTCAGCATCGTGGTATATCTGAAGCAGAGGTTTATTGGGCTTTAGGAAAAGCTCAAGAAGGATTAGGAGAAAAAGAAGCTGCCTTGGAAAATTATAAAAATGCTGCTTCTTTATGTAATAAATTATCTTACCTAGATTATGAATGGCGTGCATTGTTAGGCCAAGGCACTATTTTAGCAGAAATGCAGTCTCTTGAAGAAGCTCGACAAGCCATCTCAACGGCAATTGCAGTAATAGAAAAAATGAAAGCACAACTTCCTGAAGGATCCAACCTAAAAGCCTTCCTTGAAGAAAAACAACCTGTCTATGATCTAATGACCAAACTAGAAAGCACTTCGGCTTAAGCATAAATTATCTTTATTAGCTTAATGTGATATGGTATCTTACTCTAAGCTAATTCTATAGATAAAACTATACCTTTTAATTTGTGACTTTTCTAAAAATAGTAAAGCCATTGTGTTTTGGTTATATTTCGGTTACAATCTAAAAGATATAGAAAATTTCATAAATTAAAAAAACTATCAAACTTACCAGTCTTGAGCGATTTTAGGAGGGGTTTTAATGAGTTCTCAAAATGAAAATTGGCAAGTAATGGTTGAAGGACAGGTTTATGATGCTGATACAGAAACACTAAAACAATGGGCTAGTGAAGGGAGACTATTACCAACAGATAAAGTAAAAAAGGGAAATTTAAGTTGGAATGATGCCAATAGAGTTCCAATGCTAAGAGCTATTTTTTCTGGACAAACACCTCCAAGCACTCCTGTTGAAAGTACTGAAGTAAAAAATAGTTATCCTCAAAATCAAGCTAATAATTCTCAATATCCTCAATATGGAGGACAAAGCACTTCTCAAAATAACTTTGCTGGTAGCCCAATGCCTGTTTTTAATCCAGCTGTTGCTTCTTCTATGGGACAAGCTGCAACAGGAGCAACTGTTTGTAGAAATCATCCACAAGAATATGCCAGGTTTGTTTGTCGTATGTGTAATGCAGCGTTTTGTCAGGCATGTCCAAAATTTATGGGTAGTATGGCTATTTGTACTGCTTGTGGAGATATGTGTAACAAGATAGAAGAACTTTCTCAAAAGGCTTCTGTTGTTGCTGAAAAAGTTTCTTACTATGGGCAAGAAAAAGACTTTGGTATGAATGAGTTTATGCAAGCAATTAAATACCCTCTTAATCATACTATTCCTTTTGTTTTTGGAACACTAGTTTATGGTTTCTTTGTGTTAGGAACTAATATAGGTGGAGGCAGACTTGCTTATATAATGGCAACAGTATTTTTATTTGGATGTATGTCTTTAACTATTCGCCAAGTGGCAATGGGAAGAATAAGTAGTAGTTTTCTTCCAGATTTTAGTAGTTTTTCTAAGTATGATGACGTAATCAAGCCAATGTTGCTTAGTATTGCTGTTTCACTAATAACATTTGCTCCAATAATAGTTTTAGTTGTGGCATTAATTGCTTCAGGGAAGTTTTCCCTTTTTGGTCCTGCAATGCCAGCTTATACCCCACAACAAAATCTTTCTCAAGAAGATATTCAATCGCTTGTTAAAGGTGATAATCCAGATAAGGATTTAGAAGTTGCTAAAAAAATACAAAAACTTGAACCAACTAGAGATATTGGAGTTAAGTCTTTAGAACGAGAAGAAAGAAAAGCAGAGCAAGAAAGAGCTAAAAAAAGATCTTTTAGTGAGCAATTTACTGATAATGATTTAAGTAGAATATTGGCTGTTGGAATGGTTGCTGTTTTAGTAGTTAGTATTGGACTACTTTGGGCTTTTTTCTATTATCCAATGGCTATAGCTATAGCTGGATTTACTCAAGATTTTTGGTCAGTACTAAATCCAATGGTTGGTATAGATACTATGAAGCGTATGGGAATGGTTTATGTAAAAGCTTTCTTTATGTACGCTGGAGTAATTATAGCTAGTGGTATTATGCAGATAGGGTTACTAATAGTTATGTCCCCAATAATAATTATTCCATATTTAGGAATGGCTATTTATCAAACTGTGACAGGGATGCTAACTTTTTATGTTAGTTTAGTAATTTCCTGTATACTAGGCTTATCACTTTATAAATGTGCTGATGAGCTAGATATTGCAGTTGATAAATAGAGTTTAAGAAATTAAACTTTATTTTTTATATGTTAAAGTTAAGGCACAGAGATAGTTATTATCCTGTGCCATTTTAATTTATTATTGCTGTAAAAATTTTTCTATTAATTGGGAACCAAAACTTAGTTGTTGAGATTATAGATACAGATGGAGGGGCGTGGATGAGTAAATCCGATGAGGAACTCATGCAGCAGTTCCAAGCAGGACACGAAACAGCTTTTATAACGATTTATGAGCGTTATAAACTGGCTATTTACCGCTTTCTTTATCGTAGGCTTGGTCATCAAGGTCGAGCTGAGGATATAACACAGGAAGTGTTTATGGCAATAGTTGAACATTGTAAAGAATGGCGTCAGGAGTCTTCTTTTAAAACTTATCTTTATCGTATTGCTCATAATCGTGCTATTTCTGAAATGCGACGTAGTGAACATAAAGTAATGGTAGATGGAGACAGTGAAACTAATGCAGAACGAGTAGCTAAAGTAGCTGCACCAAATTCTTCTCCTGCTGCATCTTTAGAACAGCAGGAAGTTCAAATAAAAGTGCAACAAGCTTTAACTATGTTGGATTTAGAATATCGTGAACCAATAATTTTACGTGAGTATGAAGACTTAAGTTATGAAGAGATCTCTGTAATACTTGAAATCCCTGTTGGTACAGTAAAGTCACGGATTTTCCGTGGCAAAGTAGAGCTAAAAAGGTTGTTAGAACCAATGCTCAGCAAAACACCAGATCAAGTGCGAAAGCCACCTAATCTTGACTCGTCAGGCTTTTCCACTGGTGCTAGGACTTGAAAGGTTAGAACTTGATTTGGGATATTTTATAACAAGGATTGAGTTATGAACTGTGATGCAATTATAGAAGACTTACAAGCTTTTCTAGATAATGAGCTACAAGATGCTCGTCGTAGCGAAGTGGCTGCTCATCTACAAGCTTGTAAAGATTGTAGCTTAATGGTAGGTGACTTAAAAGATCTCTCTAACTTAATGAAAAGTTGTGATGTACCAATTCCTAACTTACCAACAGGACAAGAAATATTAGTTAAAGCTGGATATAAAACTGCTGCTATAAAAAACGAAAGCCCATTTTTACAACTCTTACAATCAATATACGAATTTTTCTTTAAGTATAAAGCCCCACTTATTGCTACAGCAGGTGCTTTAATGATTTTAGTCTTAGCTGTTAACCTTAACTTATTTAATTCAACTAAGGTATCAAGCCTTTATACAGAACAGGAAAAAGCAGTTCCTAGCACTACTAGAGTTGAGAGTGAGCTTAATAGTGAAAAACAAGCTGCTCTTAACAAAGATCTTGCAAAAGATAAAGAAACAGCAACAACAGAAAGTTCAAATATTGTTCAGCCAGCTAAGTCACTTGAAGTGCCAAAAGAAGAGGGAAAAGTATCTAGTGGTGCCAAAAGTAAGCCAAATTTAGATGTAGGAATGGAAGGTGATGTAGAGGGCGGTGTAGAGGGTGGTGTAGTTGGTGGTGTAGCAGGTGGTGTTGTAGGTGGTGTTGTAGGTGGTGTTGTTGGTTCTACTGCGCCTGCATCAGTGCCACCACCACCTCCATCTGCTAGTGAAGCAGCACCATCTCAATCAACTACTAAAAAAGTAGCTAGTGCTAAAAATCAGCCTCAAGACGAGTTGGCACAAGTTAATTCACCAAGTAATTTTGCAGATGCGACAGGCAAAGTTAACAAACCAAAATCTGAGCCAGCAGCTAAAAGTGAGTCTGTAAGTGAGGTGGTTGACAATAAAGCCAAGGATGAACGCTTAGCAAAAGCTAAAGAATCTGCAAAACCCTCAGATGCTAACGAAGCCAAACGTGCTGAAGAAAAAGGTGCTAGATCCCTATCCTTAGATGATAGTCCTGCTAGTAAAACTGCTAGACCAGGAATGGGAAATTCTAGAGCAGGAATGTCTCCTGGGAATCTTTCTACTGTTGCTCCAAAACCAGCAACAGTTGCTACAACTCCTGAAAGAATAGGCAAAAAAGTGAAAGATGCTCAAATAACTCTTGAAGCTAAGGAACTAAAAACCTCTAAGGAAGAATTAGTTAAGTTAATTAAATCTCAACAGGGCAATGTATCTATAACTCAGCAAGATGATAAGACTGTTGCAATGATTATTGTTTTACCTCCTGATAATTTTGATGCTTCAATAGCTCAAATAAAAAATATAGGAACAGTGATTCAAGTAACAACAAAAGAAAGAATCGTTTTAAGTAGTACAGTGGCTCAAGAAAAAGCTGTCAAAAGAGATGATTCAGAACAGAATCAGAAAAAACAAACTGAAGAACAAGACAAACTAGAAGCAAGACGTAAACAAGCTGAAATGTCTGTAATAACTGTTGTTCTAAAGGTAAAAGACACTAAGTAACGTGAGTAATTTATGGGATATCAGTTGGTATGATTAAAATTGTTTTAGCCAAAAGTTGAAAAACATCAAATGGGTAACAACCGTTTGAAATAACATTGGGGCAAAATTTTTAGTTTAAGAACTAGAAACTTTGCCCCAAATTTTTTAGCCATTAAAGTTTTACTACTTATTTAAGGAGAAAAATTACGCTGCCGCAGGCAGAGTAAGATTAGAAATAATACTAGGTAAAAATTCTGGTAAACTAAATACTGGAATACGAAGAGGTATATTTTTTAGCATTCTCATCATCTTCTTGATTCCACTTGGGTTAATGGAATGAATCACCATATTAGAACCATGATTTAAACATTCTGGATTAGCTAAACGGGAAGCAACCATACCTCCATTAGTACGATTAGCTAAGTCATAATCTAATAAAATTAAATTAAACTTAATTAAATCAATAAATTCTAAAGCTTCTGCTGCATCTTTTGCCCAATAAATTTTTTGTCCTTCTAGTAAAGGTTCTATTAATTCTCGGCGATAATCTTCATCTTCTAACACTAACACTTTTAACGGCTGTTGGTTCATGACTTCAGTCTCCATAATTTTTATTATTTTGTAGGGTTTATCAGCTATTAAGCAACTACCGTACCAAACATATTATTTTTAATTGCTAGCCTCAATTTTGTTTATTTATAAAATCATTCAACTCTTTCTTATCAACAAGATAGAAGAACAACTTTTTTTATCAAGCTAAAAAGTACTTTGGTTATTAGTTATTAGCTATACCAAAGATGTCACTTTTTTTCCCACCTAGTTAAAATGGGTGTGCCATTTTTGGCACACTTGCCAATTTTGGCATTAAAGCAGTCCTAAATTTGAGAAAGAGCTTATCTTAAAATAACAACAAGTAATATTTTTGATACGTTTTACTCATTAGACACGCCTTACCCCTGCTTAGGTTCCCAAAAATTTGCACTTTTTTGCTGATTTATTTGTGAATAAAGAAAAATATAGAAGAAAAAGAAAAAGGATTTTAGAGGACTAAAAGACTATTACTCTTTTGGTGTATTTTGTGTTTCAAATTGTAGAGTAGTGTGATTAATTTGAAATTGTTCTTTTAATAGAGTATTAACACTAAATAGTAAACTCTGACAATTGCTTAAATTCATATCATTTACTTGTATATGGCAACTTAAAGCTGTTACTTGAGAAGCAATTGCCCAAATATGGATATGGTGTACAGCCTTAACTCCTGGAACGGTTTCAATTGCTTTACTAACACTATCTACATCTATTCCATTAGGAGTACCTTCTAATAACAAATGAACAGTTTCTTGTAAAATATCCCAAGAAGTTACTAAGATTAAAACACCTATAATAATACTTATAATTGGGTCAATTATTGTATAACCAGTGTAGTGAATAATAATACTTCCAATAATAATTCCTACTGTGCTAGCTGCATCACCTAGCATATGTATATAAGCACTACGTACCGCAATATCATGCTTACTATCTTTGTGCAAAGACAGCCCTATAGCAAGGTTTACTATTAAACCTATTAGTGCTACCCAAAACATCATATGAGCTTCAACTGCTTTGGGATGAAAAATACGTTCAATAGACTCATAGAGAATCCAAGCAACAATCACGATCAAACTAGAAGAGTTAATAAATGCAGCTAAAATGCCTGCGCGATTGTAACCATAGGTTTTGGTTAAACTAACAGGTCTTTTTTGTAACCAAAAAGAAAATAACGCCAAGAGCAAAGATAATGCATCAGTAAAATTATGTATAGCGTCTGAGATAAGTGCAATACTATTAGTGTAAAGCCCAGCAAGTATTTGAATTACTACAAAAAGGACAGTTATAGCAGTAGAAACTTTTAGTTTTAGGTTAAGACTCTCAGCATCTATATGATGGTGTGTGTGACTATGTCCATGATTATGAGCATGGTTATGTGAATGTGAGTGGTTGTGATTATGATCCTGGTGGGAGTGATCATGTTTATCAGAGTTGTTTTTTTTAGTTAACGCACAATCACTCTTATCTAAGTTATAACAATCATGGGTAATATGAGAAACAGAACAATTATTATTAGTTTCTACCATTTATCATTACTCCTCACAATTAAGCCCATTTTTCCATTTGAACGGATATTTTAAGAATTTTTAATTAAATCCTATCAAATATAGAAAGCCAGTAAAATAACTTGTAGTAGCTTAAAACTATTTTGTGTTAAAGGTAATGGTTAATTTCCTAAGTTTCTAATTTCCTAATAATGGTACTACCAAAGTAGGACTTTCTAAACCTGTTTCTCCTATGATTTTGAATTCTATCTTTGGTTGAGAACGTAATTCTAGAGGTAAAGTAACTACAATTTGGTCTACCAATGGGCTAAGAAAAATAC
This sequence comes from Blastocatellia bacterium, assembly GCA_039812885.1. GTDB lineage: Bacteria > Acidobacteriota > Blastocatellia > Chloracidobacteriales > JADJPF01 > JADJPF01. The sequence continues at coordinate 104,132 of JBDIBI010000015.1, read as the reverse complement.
GATCCTTCAAAATGCTTAATTTTTTGCCATTGGCAAACACTTTTGCTCCTCTTCCAAGATCTCTACCAAGAAGACGTAGCCGGTAAATGGTTTTAGATTCATTGCGTATACGCTTAAGATCTATGATTACAGGAGCTAAAGCTTGAAACTCTATGTTAGCTGTTTGTGTTCCATCAGTAACTTCTAGACTGTTAATGCCCGTTAGATTTGTTGGTAAAATTGTACGTAGATTTGTACTACTAATGAATTCTACTGGCAATGGTTGTATTCCAGCCGCAGTTTTTAAGGTGATTTGGTTGTTACTAGCAAAGTTATCTCCATAAATATCTAATTGTTTAGGCTTATCAGTTAAAACTGTTGCACTAGTTGAAAGGGCACGAACCTTTAGCTGTATTTCTGGAGGGGTTTTAGGATCAGTTACTGTGACAATAAAGGTTTGAAGATCGGCTTTTCTACCATCTACTACAAAAGCTATAAAAACTCCTTGACCTGGCTCAATAGCTTTTAATTGAGCATTATTACCAAAAAAACGGCCATTAACTAGTCTAGAAGCATAAGCTAAATAAAGAAAGCTATAATTTAAGGGGCGGCCTTCAGGGGACTGAGCTGCAAAAGTTAGCTCAACCCGTTCTTTTAGCTTTAATGTCAGGTCTTTAGCTTTGTTAAGAAAAACAGGAGGCATTGTGTCATCATTGCCTTCAATTACACGAAAAGCATAGGCTACATATTTAATTCGGCCAGAAGAAAGCTTAAAGACTCCGCCTTCGTTGCTAGAAAAAATTTCTGCAATACTAACAAAGAATATAGCTACTCCAGGATTTTGAGCTGTAATATTCCAAACAATTATGGATGAATCTTTAGAAGGTAAAACATCAATTTTAATTGCTGCTTCTTGAGCGCGTTGTTTTCTGGTTTTGTGGCCAGGATCTAGTTCAACACGAGTGTTTAGGGCTACAACTCCACCAAAATAAGGGTCGTTTTCTGCATCACTAAAGGCGAAATTAAAAAGCTTTTGCTCTCCTACCTTTAAGGTTTTAACCTCAGGGGCAATTACAAAAGTTGGGGCTTGATTATCTTGAGATGATAAAGCATTAATATTATTTAGCTTATCTAAGTTGCCGAACCTTGTTTCTTTTATTGTTTCAACATCTAAATTTCCAAAAAGTTGAGTTTGAAATTGTGTCTCAAGCTCACTAGGCGATATAGGAAGGGTTTGAGCCAATATTTGATTGGAAAAAATAGCAAATAAGGTAAAACATACTAAACAAAAAAACTTTGTTAGGTTATATAGTGATAATTTCATAGTGTTTTATATAGGCACTAAAAAGCTTTTTAAGAGTAAATTGTTCAAAATAAGATAGCAGAGAATTTACCTTGTTGCTACTTATTATTTAGCTGCTCTTTTAGCTTTAACAACCGTTCTTTTGCTGCCATTAAAGTTTCATCTCGTTTGCAAAAAGCAAATCTAACTTGTTGACTACCTGCTTGACTATCGTAATAAAATGAACTTCCTGGCACAACAGCTACACCAACTTTTTGAACTAAAAACTCTGTAAATTCAATGTCATTGAGAAATCCAAAATCACTAATATCTGTCATAATATAGTAAGCGCCTTTAGGGTGAAACACTTTGAAACCTGCTGAAATAAGCACTTCTACAAGTAAATCTCTACGGCGTTGATATTCTGCTCCTAGATGTTGGTAGTAACTTTCAGGGAGCATCATTGCGGCTGCTCCTGCTTCTTGAAGTGGTGCGGCAGCCCCTACTGTAAGGAAATCATGGACTTTGCGAATGGCATTTGTTATTTCTGGCGGAGCTATTGTATAGCCAACTCTCCATCCTGTTACAGAATATGTTTTAGACAATCCATTGATAGTGATAGTACGTTCTTGCATTCCATCTAAAGTGGCTAATGCAATATGTTTTACTCCATCATAAATAATGTGTTCATAAATTTCGTCTGTAATAGCAATTACATTCCATTTTTGACAAAGTTCTGCAATAAATTGTAATTCATCTAAATTAAAAACTTTGCCTGTAGGGTTGTTAGGATTACAAACAATAATTGCCTTAGTGTTATTGTTAAAGGCTGCTGCAAGCTTTTCTCTATCAAAATGCCAATCAGGAGGTGTTAAGTCAATAAATCTAGGTATTGCACCAGATAAAATTGTATCAGGCCAGTAGTTTTCATAATAAGGAGAAAAAATAATTACTTCATCACCAGGGTTAGTAATTCCCATTAAAGCTGCAATCATTGCTTCTGTTGAACCACAAGTAACACAAACTTCTTTGTCTGGATCAACTTCAAGCCCTAAGTACCATTTAGCTTTGTTAGCAATGGCATCACGAAACTTTTTAGCTCCCCAAGTAACAGCATATTGATTTACATCTGCTTCAATAGCAGCAATAGCAGCTTGTTTGATTTCTTTTGGAGCAGCAAAATCTGGAAACCCTTGAGACAAGTTTATTGCTCCATATTTATTAGCTTGTCGGGTCATTTCTCTAATTACAGATTCAGTAAATTTCTCAGCCTTGTATGAAATTATTTGTTTAGACATTTATTTGAAATGCTCCTGTGGGGGTAGCGTTTTGCTAAATCCTCAGGCTAATATAAGGAGATAGCAATAATCAACTGCAATCTCCCACATCTGAGAAAAGCTAAGAAATAATTAAATTAGACTAAATTAAGAATCTACCTAATATTGACCAAATTATTACCTACGTGCAAAAATACCTAGTTTCAGTCCGCCAAGTTATTTCTTATATTCTACTTAAGGAACGTTATGAATAATTTTTTAATTAATCGTCCTCGTCGGTTGCGTCGTAATGAGAATCTTCGCGCTATGGTTAGAGAGACTCATCTAACACCTAATGACTTTATCTATCCACTTTTTGTTTGTGAAGGTGAAGGTATTCGCCGTGAAATTAGTTCAATGCCAGGTCAATATAACCTTTCAATTGATGAGTTAGTAAAAGAAGCTGCTGAAGCTTATAGTTTTGGTGTTAAATCAGTTATTCTCTTTGGTTTACCTAAAGAAAAAGATTTTCAAGGTAGTGATGCTTTTTCTGATGAAGGAATTGTTCAACGTGCTATTCGTGCTCTAAAAAAAGAAGTGAAAGGGCTAATTGTAATAGCAGATAATTGCTTATGTGAATACACTGATCATGGGCATTGTGGAGTTATAGAGGATGGAGATGTATGCAATGATCCTACTTTAGATTTGCTTGCTAGAGCTGCTGTAGCCCAAGCTAAAGCAGGTGCAGACATCATTGCTCCATCAAATATGATGGATGGCTTTGTTAGCGCAATAAGGCTAGCATTAGATGAAAATGAATTTGAAAATATTCCAATACTTTCTTATGCCGTAAAGTATGCTTCAGGCTTTTATGGCCCATTTCGTGAAGCTGCTGCAAGCGCTCCACAATTTGGAGATAGACGTTCCTACCAAATGGATCCAGCTAATTTTCGTGAAGCAATGACCGAAGCAATGTTAGATGTTGAACAAGGTGCAGATATGTTAATGGTTAAACCTGCATTAGCTTATCTAGATGTGTTAAAAAGCTTACGTGAACGTTGTGAGTTACCTTTAGCTGCCTATCAAGTCAGTGGTGAATATGCAATGATCAAAGCTGCTGCACAAAATGGTTGGTTAGATGAAAAGCGAATTATGTGGGAAACTCTTACCTCAATTAAACGTGCTGGAGCAGATTTAATCTTAACCTACTATGCAAAAGAAGCCGCACGGCAACTTTAAAGGAGATAAAATAATGAAACTCACTAGGCTATTTATAATTCTCCTTTTTTGTCTTTTATTTACAACAAATTATGCTTATGCTGAACGTCCCAGAATTTATGCATTAACTAATGCTAAAATTGTTGTAGCTCCAGGAAAGACGATTGAAAAAGGCACAATTGTTCTAAGAGATGGGTTAATTGAAGCTGTAGGTGAAAATATTACTATTCCACCAGATGCTGTCCAAATAGATGCTTCAGGCAAAACAATTTACCCTGGACTAATAGATATTGATGTAGCATTAAAAAACCTACGACGCACTTCTAGCAATACTGCTAGTGCTCCAACCGGATTTCCTTTTGGTCGTGGAAGACAACAAACTGAAACTCAATCAGGAACAGTTCATCCTCTAGCGCAAATACATCCAGAAAGCCAAGTTAGTGAACAGTTAGTTCCTTTTGATGCTGAAAATAAAGATGTAGAAGCTTATCGAAATCTAGGCTTTACTACTGTGCTAGTAACACCTGATAGCGGTATTTTCAGAGGTGAAAGTGTTCTTATAAATTTAAAAACTGCTGTTCCTGTTTCAAATATAGTTTTAAAAGACTCTGTAGCTCAACATGTTGGCTTTGACTTTAGCTTCTTTGGTGGAGGATATCCTTCAAGCCTATTTGGTGCAATTGCTGCTTTTAGACAAGCTTTGCTAGATGCTAATCGCTATCAGATTTGGCAAGAACGCTATAAATCTAATCCTGTAGGAATGAAACGCCCAGAAAAATCAATGGCTTTTGATGCTTTGATTCCTGTCTTAAATCGTTCTCGTCTAACAGTATTTGAAATTAATGATAACCAAGACATCTTACTAGTAGATAGACTTGCTAGGGAGTTTAACTTAAATGTAGTTATTTCTAGTGTTGGTAATGAATGGGAGTTATTAGATCAAATAAAACCTCTTAACCGAACCTATATTTTACCTGTAGCTTTTCCAGATAAACCCAAAATTGATGAGGAAGATGAAGCACTAAATGTTTCATTAAAGGAACTTCGTCGTTATGTGACAGCACCGGAAAACCCTAAAAAGCTTTCAGATGCAGGTATTCGCTTTGCTTTTACTACTCGGAACTTAAAAAATAAATCTGATATTGGTAAAAATATTAGAAAAATGCTTACCGCAGGACTCTCAGCAGATACAGTATTAAGTGCTTTTACTACTATACCAGCAGAAATTATAGGCATGACATCTAGCCTTGGAACATTAGAAAAAGGAAAAATTGCTAACTTGCTAGTGCTTAGTGGAGAACTATTTGGGGAAAAAACTAAACTAGAAAAAGTTTTTGTTGATGGAATTGAATATAAACTTGAAGACAAAAAGCTTATGACACCTGAAATGCCTGAGCCAAAGGAGGTTGAGTAATTTTATGAAATCATCCACTGCAAAATTTGTTTGTTTCTTTCTAATTTTTACTTTGTTTTATCCAATTTGCTTGGCTCAAGTAAAATCTCCTTCTACTAAACAAAAAGCTGAACAAGCAAAATCAGCCATTATCTTAGTCAAAAATGCAACTGTTTGGACTATGGGTAAACAAGGAGTTTTACAAAAGGCAGATTTATTAGTTAAAGCTGGAAAAATAGCTCAAGTAGCTGAAAATATAACTCCTCCAGCTGGTGCAATCGTAATTGATGCAACAGGAAAACATCTAAGCCCAGGAATAATTGATTGTCATAGCCATTCGGCTGTTCGTGGGGATGTAAATGAAGCTGCTAATAGTGTTAGTGCAGAAGTTAGAATAAATGATGTTATTGATCCACAAGATTGGGACATTTATAGACAGTTAGCTGGAGGCTTGACTATGGCTAATGTTCTACATGGTTCAGCTAATGCTATTGGTGGACAAAATGCAGTTATTAAACTTAAGTGGAATGCCACTAGAGAAGATATGTTGTTTTCTGCTGCTCCTCAAGGTATTAAGTTTGCGTTAGGTGAAAACCCTAAGCGATCTAACTTTACTATACCTGGTCAAGAACGACGCTATCCAAACACTAGAATGGGTGTAGAGGAATTAATTAGACTTCGTTTTACAGAAGCACGTGACTATATAAAAGAGTGGGACGAATACAACCGTTTAAGTGAATCAGAAAAATCTCACCATGAACCACCTCGCAAGGATTTACAGCTTGAAGCTATATCGGAAATTCTACAAGGTAAACGACTTATTCACTCACATTGTTATCGCCAAGATGAGATTTTAGCTTTAATGAGATTAGCTGAAGAGTTTGGTTTTCATATCACTACTTTCCAACATGTTCTAGAAGGCTATAAAGTTGCAGATGAAATGGCAAAACATGGAGTAGGAGGTTCAACTTTTAGCGATTGGTGGGCGTTTAAACTAGAGGCTTATGATGCAATTCCTTATAACGGAACAATTATGACTAATCGAGGTGTTGTAGTCTCTTTTAATTCTGACTCTGGCGAATTAGCACGACGCCTAAACTTAGAAGCTGCAAAAGCTGTTAAATATGGAAATCTAGATGAAGTTGAAGCTCTAAAATTTGTAACTCTAAACCCTGCAAAACAACTTAAGATAGATAACCGTGTAGGTTCTTTAGAAGTAGGTAAAGATGCAGATTTTGTTATTTGGTCGGCTAGCCCGCTTTCTGTATATTCAGTTGCAGAACAAACTTGGGTTGATGGAATAAAAGAATTTGATCGCCAAGCTGATTTAGCTGAACGTGATTCAATCGAACAAGAACGTAAACAGTTAATTGAAAAAATCAAAACGGAAGATAAAAAACCTCCTAAAACAGAAACTAAACCTGATAAACCTTCATCTGATAATCCATCAACTTTAACTCAAGGTGATAAATCTAATACACAAACCCCGCAAACATCGCAAGCAGAAGATAAAGCTAAATCTGAGGCTAAAACAGAGGATAAAGCTAAGTCTGAAGTTAAAGAACAAGCTAAAGAGGATAAAGCTAAATCTGAGGTAAAAGAACCTGCTAAACCTAAGCGTCCAATTCCAGCAGCACAACCGCTTGTTTATCAAGATCGCTTAGCTAAAACTGGTGAGACTTTTGCAATTGTTGGAGTAACTATTCACCCTGTTAATGGTGCGGATATAACTAATGGAACAGTTATTTGTGAAGGCGGGAAGATAAAAGCTGTTGGAGCCAATGAAGCTTTGCCTTCAGGAATCAAAGTTATAGATGGTAAAGGCAAACACCTTTATCCAGGGCTAATTTCTGCAAACACTTCTGTGGGACTTGTGGAAATAGGCTCTGTAAATGGAAGCATAGATTTAGCTGAATCAGGAAATGTCAACCCAAATGTTAATACTGAAATAGCAGTTAATCCAGATTCTGAAGTAATACCTGTTACCCGCGCTAATGGAATTACTCATGTGCTCACTTGTCCAGAAGGGGGATTAATTAGTGGAGCTTCTGCCTTAATTCGCTTAGATGGTTGGACTTGGGAAGATTTACGAGCAGGTTCTAGAGTTGCTTTACACATTCAATGGCCTTCACCACCTCCTCCACCAACACCTACTACTGATCCTACACAACTTACTCAGCAAGAAGAACGCAAAAAGGCTTATGAACGTAACTTAAAAACAATTCAACAAGCTGTTGAAGATGCCCGCGCTTATCAACAGGCTAAAACGGCAGCTAACCAACCAGGAGCTAAGCCATTAAAGGCTGATCCTGTGCTTGAAGCTATGTTACCAGTTTTAGAAGGCAAAACTCCTGTAGTAATTCATGCTAATGAGATTCGTCAAATCAAGAATGCTATAAAGTGGACTGAAGAAGAAGGTTTAAGAATGATCTTAGCTGGTTCTGTAGATGTTTGGCGTGTTGCAGATACACTTAAGGAAAAGAAAATTCCTGTAATTATCACAGGCATTTTAAATACTCCTGCTCGTGATGATGAGGCTTATGATACAGCTTATGCTGTTGCTGCTAAGTTATACAATAAAGGAGTAAAATTCTGTATTGCTAATCCTGGCGGTAATTTTGACGCAGCCATGACACGTAATCTTCCTTATCATGCAGCAATGGCAGCAGCATTTGGGTTGCCTAAGGAAGAAGCACTAAAAGCAGTTACACTCTATCCAGCAGAAATTTTAGGAGTTGGTGCAGCATTAGGCTCTATTGAAGTTGGTAAATCAGCTAGTTTTATTTTAACAGATGGAGATCCTCTAGAAATTAAGACAAAAATCTTAGCTGAATATATTGATGGTCGTCCGGTAAACCTCAATAATAATAAGCATTACCGGCTTTATGAGAAATATAACAACCGTCCAAAATTCTAAGTTAACTTAAAGATACAATAACCCGGCCAAGTGCCGGGTTATTTAATGAAAGGATGTGATTATGGCCGAAAGAGATGTCCGCGAAAGAGATATATTAGTTGCCCCTAATGAATATGCTTACGTACAAGACTTAACTAAAGGTGATATAATTCTTTATGTAGGCCCAACAAAAATTAGTCTTTCCAACACTGAACGTTTAGTTGAGTATTATGAAGGACGTTTTGTTCCAATTCGTGGTGAAGAGGGCAGTATAGGAGTTAAGCCTTTTGTGATAGCAGCTTCCTCTAAGTATATAATTTTAGAAAATCCACCTAAGGATTCTACAGTAAAACCTATTAAGGGAGCTAATTATTCAATAGAGTTACTTACAGGTAGAAAAATTGTTGTTCCTGGCCCTGCGGCTTTTCCTCTCTGGCCTGGACAACGAGCAGATGTTATTGACGGCCATGAATTACGGGAGGATCAATACTTAGTAGTAAGAGTTTATGACAAAGTAGAAGATGATGAGAGTCCGATTGGTACAGAGAAAGTAATTAAAGGTATTGATGTTAGTTTTTACATTCCTAAAACTGGCTTAGAAGTAGTTCCAGATTCAAATGGGTTTTATGTTCAAAGCGCAGTTACTTTACTAGATGGAGAATACTGTATATTACTTGCTCCAAATGGAAAGAAAAAATATTTTCGTGGCCCAGCAGTAGTTTTTCCAGAGGCTACAGAAGAGTTTGTAGAAAAGGATTCTAGCCGGGTATTTAAGGCACATCACTTAAAGAAAAATATGGGCTTGCATGTAAGAGTTATGAGAGATTTTGAATCTAAAGGGGAAGATCAAATCCCTTCAGGTTCTTATATGGCAGGTCGAGAGCTTTTCCTAAAAGATCGTGAAGGCTTTTTCTTTCCAAGTGAAAATCTAGAAGTTTTAGGTGAAGTCTATGCAATTCCTGTTGCTGATAAAGAAGGAATTTATGTTCGTGAAATAGAAACAGGAAAGATATCAACAGAAGTTGGGCCACAGAACTACTTACCAGACCCAACCAAAGTAGATATAGTTACTCGTCAGCTAGATCAGGAAACAATGAGGCTTTATGGTTTAATAGATCGTCTTAATTATGTAACACCTTCTCAAACTCTGATGGCTGAAGTTGCTTCATATCAAAAGCGTGAAAAAAGTGCTGCGGTGCAACGATTTGCTAACCAAATTGGGCCAAAAGCAACACAATATGACCCTACTAAGGCAATCTCAATCTACATTCCTCCTAGTTATGCTGTTCTAGTAACTGCTAAAAACAAACGTGAGGTTGTAAAAGGCCCTCAAACCCGTATTCTAGATTATGATGAAGATTTAGAGACTTTAAGGCTTTCCACTGGTAAACCAAAGACAGATGAAAACTTGCTAACTACTAGCTTTCTGCAAACAGATGGCAATAAGGTTTCTGATATTGTTAGGGTTAAAACAAGCGACCATGTAGAGTTAGAAGTTGTATTGTCTTATCGTGTTTCTTTTACTGCTAAAGGTGATGAAAAAGAGTATGAGAAATGGTTTAATGTAAAAAATTATGTGGGTTTGCTCTGTGACCACTTAGGATCAATTGTTAGAGGTACAGTAAGAAATACCTCAATTGATGCTTTTCATGCCAATAGTACAGAAGTAATACGTGCAGCTATTTTAGGTGAAAAGCGTGATAGTAAAAGAGTTGGACGGCTTTTTGAAGAAAATAACATGTGGGTTTATGATGTTGAAGTGTTGGATGTTAGAATTTTAGACCCAGATGTTAATAAACTTCTTTCTGATGCACAACGCACAGCAATTGTTTTTGAAGTTACTAGCAAACAAGAGCAAATGCGGCTAAATAGTGAGAAAATTAAAGAAGAAGTTAATCAACAAATCTACCAAACCCAAATTGCTACAGTTGAAAAAGCCATTGCTCTAGAAAATGTTAGAAAAAACTTAGCTTTAACTAAATCACAACTCAATATTGAGACTGATAAGCTAGAAACTGTTGGTAGAGCTAGGAATCAAGCAGAAGCAAAACAAATAATGAACTCTACGGATATAGAACTAGCTAAGCAAAGAGCTGTAGTAGACCAAGAAGTTTTAGCCTCTAAAGTAGCTGCATTTAAGGAAGAAATGACAGCCCTAGCTCCTGAATTAGTAACCACATTGAAAGTACTAGGTGATCAGCATTTAGCAACAGAACTTACTAAGAATCTTTCGCCTTTAGCAATTTTAGGTGGTGAAAGTGTTGCAGAGGTAGTTCAACGCTTGTTAAAAGGTTTACCTATAGGAATAAATTTAACTGATGATGGTAATGCTAAGGCAAATCCACAACTACAAAAACCTGCTGATGACAAAAAGAGATAAAACCTTAGGGCAAGGCTTGTTCTTGCCCTTTTCTTAACCTCACAAAATTAAACTTCTGATTTTTTCCTCAAATTAAGACAATTTTTTTTAAATCTTGCATCTATAGCTAAAAAATCAGTTAAACAAATTAATTTTCAAATTTTCATAAAATTATTTTATTAGGAGATTTTACTATGCAACTAGCAACAGTTAATTATGCAGGTATCAATATAAGTAATATAAAAAAACAAAAATTTGGCCTTGAAATAAACCTAAAAGATAAACAAATCCGAAGTTTTGAAATAGTAACAGAAAATAACACTTACCTCTTTGTTAGATTGGGTCAAACTCCAGAAGGATTTCCAACTTGGTATGTTGTCAAAGGTCAAGAACATTTGATTGGCAAAGAAGTTGGGCTTCTAAGCCTTGGGAAAACTGGCAATGCTGCAAATATAATCAACCGTGGAGATCGCTTAGCTATTTGCCTAAATACACAAATTAAAGAACATATTGGCATTTGGTACACAAGCAAAATACTAAACTTTACTATTATAGACTTTAAATACTAACTAAATAATTTCAATATCCATACCTTGTATACTTCATTTACACTTCATTCATTCAGTAATTTTACTCTTATATAAAACTTCTTAAAATTTAATAATATTTTTAGATTGCAAATTTTGTAAATTACTTTACAATACAAAGTACTTTCTCAAAAATATTATATTTGAGGTTTAATATGAGGGTAAAAATGATTTTGCCAGCTTTAACAGAAGCTAAAAGTCCATTATTTAGACCGATTAAATATTCATTATTTCCACCTTTAGGACTAGCTACATTAGCTGCATACCTTAATGAGAATGACCAAATAGATTTACAAGATGAGCATGTAGAAACACTTAATCTTTCAGATGAGCCAGATTTAGTAGTAATTCAAGTTTATATAACATCAGCATTTCGAGCATATAAGATAGCCGATCATTATCGTCAAAAAGGTTGTTATGTAGTGTTAGGCGGGTTGCATGTAACTTCTTTACCTGAAGAAGCTGCCCGTCATGCAGACACAATATTTTTAGGGCCAGGTGAGGACACTTGGCCTAAGTTTTTAAGAGATTTTCAAGCCAAGACCCCACAAAAAGTTTATGTTTCACAAATTCGTACTCTAGAAAATGTTCCACTAGTAAGACGAGATTTAATCAAACATCATCTTTATTTAGTTCCAAATTCAATAGTTGTTTCACGAGGGTGCCCACATTCTTGTGATTTTTGTTATAAAGAAGCTTTTTTTGAAGGTGGTAAAGGTTTTTATACTCAAAAAGTTGATGATGCTTTAGCTGAAATTGAGCGTTTGCCAGGAAGACATCTTTATTTTTTGGATGATCATTTATTTGGCAATGCAAAATTTGCTAAAGAACTTTTTGAAGGTATGAAAGGTATGAACCGACTTTGGCAAGCTGCCGGAACGGTTCAGTCAGTTCTAAAGCCAGGTCTTTTAGAAAAGGCTGTTGAGGCTGGTTTGAGAAGCCTGTTTGTAGGGTTTGAAACTTTAAGTCCTGCTAATCTAAAAGAACAACAAAAACCACAAAATTTAAATAAAGATTACAAAGCTGCAATTAACCGTTTGCATAGTTTAGGAGTTATGGTCAATGGTAGTTTTGTTTTTGGAATGGATGATGATGATGAGTCAGTTTTTGATAGAACTGTAGATTGGGCAGTTGAGCAGGGAATTGAAACCGCTACATTTCATATTTTAACACCTTATCCATCTACAGCACTTTATCAGAGAATGCAAGAAGCTGGACGAATAGTTCACCAAAACTGGGATCTTTATGACACTAGACATGTGGTTTTTAAGCCTAGAAAAATTAGAGCAGAGCAGTTAGAAGCAGGTTATTGGCGAGCTTATAAGAAGTTCTATGAATGGGGAGCAATTTTTAGAGGAGCATCAACTAAATTAAATTTAATTGAAAAACTAAGACATATTGGTTATGCAGGTGGTTGGAAAAAGTTTGAACCTCTTTGGGATTTGATAATCCGTGCTCGTAGAGTTTCTAATATGCTTCCTGTTCTAGAAGCTATACTTTCTGGACTTGGAAAACATCCTCCAGAAAAACGCCTAACAAATAAAGTTCAAACTTTAGATAAACCTATAACTCAATTAAACAAAGCTAAAAGTCTCAATATTCTTAAGCAAGATGACTACAAAATTGCTGTGCCTTCAAAATAACTCCTGATGTTATGGTAATGATGACAACAATTAAACTAAGGGAAATATAATGATAATTTCCCTTAGTATTTTTATCCTTTAATTGTGATTAAAGGTGACAAACGCGCTACGCGACGGGCAATTGTTGCATCTTCAACAGTTTGAACTACAGGAGTAATTGCTTTATAGGCATAAGGCGCTTCTTCCTTTAGCCGATCATGATATTTTGTCAAAATATCTTTTCTTAGCTTTATTTCCATATCTTCTGGATCTATTGGAGTTATTACTTGCAATGGTGAAACATTTTTTTGATAAATGTATTCATCAACATTTCGAGCTTGACCTCGTGGTAAGCTACGACCTGCACCATGACAAGCGCTTGCTAAAGCATCACTATTTCCTTCCCCTGCAAGCAGATAGCTAGAATCACCCATTGATCCAGGAATAATTACTGGATGACCAGTATATCGAAAAGGGCTATTTATTAATGGTTCAGCTCCTAAGGCAGGACAAGCACCTTTACGATGCAAGTAATTTTCTGCTTTAGGTTCATTTTTCCAAATTAAGTTGTGTGGAGCATCATAAATTAATTTAGATTTTATTTTTCGGCCTAAAACTTGAGAAAATGCCATTATCACCATTAAGCCAAGAAAAAGCCTATTTCCAAAAGCAAAATTAGCTGCACTATTCATTGAATCTAAATAACTTGCTGCTAACTCTTTATGTATACCTGATGTTGGTAAAGGGTAAAAACCATGTTCAGGGTGTGGTATTGCTTTAGGATAAATTGCCTTAGCACAGTCCTGAAAATGACCTCCAACTATATGGCCTAACCCAACAGATCCAGAATGAACCATAATAGTGATCTGACCTGGTGAAAGTCCCCAAATATGGGCAGTTGCTCCATCAAAAAGCTCTGATATTGACTGAATTTCAACAAAATGGTTTCCTCCACCTACTGAACCAATTTGGCTGTCATAGCCTGCTGTTGAACTAGCAGAGTCAATAAAATCGCCTAGAGCAAAAGTATTTTGAGTTGGTAATACTCCTTGGAAATGTACATAACTTAATTCTTCAGCTTGTTGGGCTTCATCATAATAATTCCAAAGACCAACACCAGCATTATCTAAGTAAGTTTCTTGTAATCCCCAAAGTCCTTTTTGCAAAAGGGCTTCACGCTGACGCACAGAAAGAGGTAACTGTCTTTTCCCTTGAAAGAAAATAGCTCTCAAAGCTTTTTTAATATCTTGAGAGTTATTTTTTAGTTCATCTTCTGTCAAATCAGTAACTAATAGCCTCATTCCACAACAAATATCGTTCCCGATGGCTTTAGGAATTATAAAGCCATGAGTGTTAACTACTGTTCCAACAGGGATCCCAGACCCTTTGTGAAAGTCTGGTGTTAAAACTACTTCAAGGATTTGACCAGCATCATTATCCCAAAACTCTGTTTTGCTTAGAACTTGTAAAGTTTTTTGTAAAGAAATAAATTCTAATAGCTGGCTAATTCCTTCAAATTCAATGTTTACATCTTCTCTAGCAAATAAAGTAACAGGTATATTCCAAGGATTTTTTATATTTACTCGTACTTTATCTAGGCGTAGAAACACATCTTCCATCTTAAAAGCCATATAGACTCCAATAACTTATTCAGTTATGTTGATTATTCAAGTAAGTTACTTGATTAGAAAACAAAACAAGATAGCGATCAAAAAATCGCTAAAGAGTATATGAAGTTAATTAGCAGCCGGATTTATGATGGTAGCGTAGTTCTTACATACTTGCAACTAAGTATTTAAACAACTATTTATTTTTCTGGTTTACTTTCTGGAAAGTAGCATTAAACACATTTCATTAATATTTTTAATTTTTTGATTTGTCAGCCAAGCTTCGGCTTCTTTTACTAGCTTGTTACCTGTTTCTGACCCAGTAAGTAAGCCTCTTTGACGGCGAGTTGCTACAGCATAAAGAAAGCTTTCAGTTGTTTCAAATTCTTTTTCTGCTAGTGCCAATAATTCTATAGCTTTGGCTTTAGTTCCAGAAACTAATTCTATTTGTGCATAAATTAAATTAGCAAAAGCATTTGCCCAATCAGCTTTTTCTTTTTTGATTTCTTCAGCATATTGTTTTGCTCTTAGCAAAAATGATTTATCTTGATTGGCTAAGGCTAAGACACAACGTGCTCTTAAGAATTGTGCTTCTACATTAGCAAATGTAAAACTTAAAATATTAGATTTTTCTAATTCACTCCATTTTTCATCTATTCTTTGCAAAGCTAATGATGGTTGATTTTGATAAAGTAAAATTTCACCTTCTGCTATTAACGCAAAATAATGTTGTATTTGAAACCCCTCTATTGACCATCGGCTAATGGCTTCTTTTACCTCTTGTTTAGCTGCTTCTGGTTCATCTTGCGTTAGCATAATATAGTAAGAAATTCTAGTACGTAAGTTAATATCTAAATAGAAATCTCCTCGTTCTTGGGCTTCATTTAATAGTGCTGGTAGAGTATTAGATATTTCACTTAATTCACCTAACATAAGCATTGCTTTTAGTTTATAGATTTGAATTCTAGCTAACTCACGGAAAACACCAGTGCATTGTTCTCTACATATTTTTTCAGCCTTTACACAGCTTTCCTTTGATTTGCGCCATTCTCCTGTAAAAAGGGCTGATATTGCAGAAGAGAAAAGACCTAAAGCTGTAATTTGTGGGTTTTGAATGGTTTTGTTTATTGAAGATATTGTGTCTAAAAGTTTGTTTATATAGTTTTTATTGGTGGTTCGTTTTCCTACAGAATAAGCAACCTCTTGTGCTAAAGCACGAGCAACACGAAAGGGTTCACCAAGTTTTAGAGCATGCAGTAAATGTTTCATATGAAAATCTACTGCAATAATAACATCTACCATTGCTAAACCTGAACACATTGACCAACAAGAGTCAATTCTTATTAGCTCTGAAGGAGAAATTTGGCTCTCATCTTGCTCTTTAAAATTTAGTCCTCGGAATTTTAGGTATATTTTGCGAAGTACTATAGAAATCAATGCATTAGTACGATTTTTAACTATCTTAAAACCTATATCTTTTAGCACTTGATTAAGAATCGGCAATCCTTGATCAAAATGTCCACTATACAAAAACTGCTCTGCTGCTTGTCGTTGTAAGTTTAATTTTTCAATAGAGTTAGCCTCTTGTGATGCTTTAAAATAAGCTTTAGCTGCATCATTTCCACGCCCAGCTTTTACTAAAGCATCGGCAAGTTTTGTATATAAAGACTTGATTTTATTAGATAACTCTTTGCTCCCAACCTCTGCTTGAGGGTTATTGGAGTTAATTTCAATAGCAAGCTGATATAACTGAGCTGCATGATCAAAAGCTAGCGTTTCTGCTGCATTGTTAGCCGCTAATACGCTATATTCAAAGGCTTTTTCCCATACTTTAGCCTCTTGAAAATGTATGGCTAATTGTTCAGGATCTGCTGTGTTACTTGATTCTAGAACTATTGCAAGTGAGAGATGATGAGCTTCTTGTGTTGTGCTAGTAAGTTTACTAAGGATGGTTTCTCTAATGCGATCATGGTAAAGCTCTAGTTCTTCTTTTCCTTTTATATTTCTAGTACGTATTAAATTTCCTGCTCTAAGAGTTGCTAAAGTGGTAGGTAAAGAATCAGAGAGTTTAGCGGCTTGCCTTGTTAACTCTATATCTAAAGGCGAACCTGCTATAGCCAATATTTCCAAAAGATGACGTGCATCTTCTGGTAAGCTAGTAATACGGCCTTGTAGTACTTCGCTTAAGCTAATTAATTTAGGTTTTGCTATATCAATGTTATTACTTTGACAATAATTTACAAGCTCATTAATAAAAAAAGGGTTTCCACGAGATTCTTGAGCTATTGTGGCTGCAAGATCTAATAAGTGATTTTTAGTAAGTAATGAGCTAGCTAGATTGGTGGCTTCTGTGGGTTCTAGCTCACCAACAACAAGTTCTTGAAGCACAAGCTCATTTTGGAATGTTTTTAATAATGGCAACAGAGTTTGTAGTAGTGAGCTAGTTTGAGCTTCTTCACTACGATGACTTGTTATTAGAAGTAATGAAGGAGGTTCAGGTGGACGTAGCAATTCACTTAAAAGTGCAGCACTATCAATATCACCCCATTGAAGATCATCAATAAATAAGACAAGAGGATTACGATCAGCTAGACGCATTAGTAATTCACGTAGTGCAGCAAAAGCCCGCCTACGTAGTTCTTGAGAATCAGGTATTCTTAAAACCTTGCGTTGTGCTCCAGAAACAGCTTCTATTTGCCTAAGCACAGGAAAAAGTCTTGCTAATGCCAAAATATCATAAGGCATTAGGGATTCTACTATTACATTAGGTATGCTACGTAGGTAGTGTGTTAAGGCATCAATTAAATTATCTAAAGCTTTATAAGGTAAAGATTCTTGTTCATAACATCGTCCAGAAAGAACTACAGCTTTTGGTTCTTTTTTGTGTAAGTCTTCGAGAAAATAGCGAATTAAAGTGCTTTTTCCCATTCCAGAACTGCCATGAACGCAAACTATAACAGTTTTACCTTCTTTAATTTTAAGAAAGGCTTCTTGTAAGAGAGTTAAATGCTTTTGACGGCCAGCTAACTCTGTTTGTTGGGAAAAGATAGAAACTACGTGTTTAGTTGGGTTTAGCCGTTTAAGTATTTCTGTTCCACTAGGTCGTTTGCTAGGATCTCGTGACAAAAGTTCTAAACAGAGTTCCTCAAGATCTTTAGGTAAATTAGGTGTAAAATTGCTTAAAGGAGGTGGATCAGAAGTTTGCTTCATAGAAATGACTTGGTAGGTTTTTCCACTGAAGGGAAGTTTTCCTGTAAGCGCTTGATAAAGCATTACTCCGACACTATACCAATCACTTGCTGGAGTTGTTTGCCCTATACCTTGTTCAGGTGACATATAGTTAGGAGTACCTACAAGATCTATGCTTTGCTCAGGGTTATCTGGATCAATTTCTGTAACTAAACCAAAATCTAAGATTACTACTCGACCTTCATTTGTAATCATAACGTTAGAAGGCTTAATATCTCGGTGAATTTTACCAGCGTTATGCAGCACCATAAGCCCTTTAACTAATTGTGCTAAACAATTACGAAGCTTTTCTTGATCAAAAGTGAAATTGATTTTACTTTGTTGTGTTTCTTGGTTGTCTAATGTAATGTTAGGATCTGTATCTATATTATACTCTACAGTATCATCCGATGTGGTGGTAATGTACTCAAAAAAAGTAGTGCCTTCTACTAGCTCCATTGTAAAGAACCATTGTTCTCCATCAGAAATTAGTTCATAAAGAGTTACTAAATTGGGATGGACAATACCTGTTAATGAACGGAACTCTTTTTTAAAGCGGTAAATAGTGCTAGCATTGTTAAGATTTAAATTCTTTAATGCAACTCTAGCATGACGTTCTTTATCATAAACTTGATAAACTGCTCCAAATCCACCTAATCCTAAACGGCGCTCAACAGAAAATCGTTCTGTTCCAGTAAAGTCACTTTTGCTGGTATTAGTACTCATAGTTTAGCCAATACTAGAATAGCCTTACGTAGATCACCTAGTAGCTTAAAGTTATTTTCTGACAGAATACCACAAAAACAAAAAATTTGGTTTAAGTAGTTTATATAGAGAGTTTAATTACGTAGGCTTTGTACAGGAGCAGGAATTAATCCACCTCTACGAACAAAGCTATTAGCAGAAAATTTGTTTACAGACATAATAGGAGCACTACCCAAGAGTCCACCATATTCAACAATATCTCCCACATCTTTGCCAGGAACAGGAATGATTCTTACCGCAGTAGTTTTGTTGTTAACAACTCCAATTGCTATTTCATCAGCAATAATTGCAGAAATAGTTTCAGCAGAAGTACTACCTGGAACTGCTACCATATCAATACCTACAGAACAAACAGAAGTCATAGCTTCTAGTTTTTCTAAATTAAGAGCGCCACAATTAACAGCTTCAATCATTGCATGATCTTCAGATACAGGGATAAATGCTCCACTCATTCCACCAACATGACAAGATGCCATTGCTCCACCTTTTTTGACTGCATCTGTAAGGAGTGCAAGTGCTGCTGTTGAACCAGGTGCACCAGTGCGTTCTAGTCCCATTGCTTCTAGTATTTCTCCAACACTATCTCCAACAAGTGGGGTAGGGGCAAGACTTAAATCAATAATTCCAAAAGGTACACCTAAACGGCGTGCTGCTTCTCGACCAATAAGTTCTCCTGCACGGGTAATCTTAAATGCTGTGCGTTTAATTACTTCTGATAATGTGCCTAAATCACAATTTCCAGCATGTTTTACTGCATGAGCAACTACACCTGGGCCACTTACACCAACATTTACAATAACTTCTGGCTCACCGATTCCATAAAAAGCTCCGGCCATAAAAGGATTATCTTCTACTGCATTAGCAAAAACTACAAATTTGGCACATCCTATTCCACCTCTGTCTGCTGTTCTATCTGCTAACTGTTTAATTACATGCCCAAGTGTTAGGATTGCATCCATGTTAATTCCTGAACGTGTTGTTGCTACATTTACTGAACCACAAAGGCGATTAGTGACAGACAAAGCTTCAGGTATAGAAGCTAAAAAAGCTCTTTCTCCATTAGTCATTCCTTTATGAACTAATGCAGAATATCCACCTATAAAATCTACTCCTACTTCATTGGCTACTGAGTCAACTGCCTTGGCTAGTTTTACGTAATCCAAATTAGTACAAGATTCTCCAACTAATGATAATGGAGTGATAGCAATACGCTTATTGGCTATAGGAATACCAAACTCAGAGGCTAAGTCATTTGCTACTGGCACTAAACGAGCTGCAATTGAGCGTATTTTAGTTATAACTTTGTCGCACACTGTTGTTATAGAACTGTCACAACAATCTCTCAGGGAAATACCTAGTGTAATAGTGCGAATATCGAGATGTTCCATCTCGGTCATCATTACAGTTTCTAAAATTTCTTGTGGTGAAAATAGCATTAATGTAATGTCCTAAAATTTAAGTTTTCGTTTAATGGTAGTCCAAATATTTGGATCATTAGATTCATGTTGAGCAGTAGGTGCTTCACTAGGATCTATTATAAACTCTTCTGTTTCTTGATTTGGGCTTGCGCCATCACCTTTTATAACAAAACTCTCAGAAAAATCCTTAGATTCGGTCACTGCATTAGCAAAAGCTTCAGAAAAATCAATTGCACGAGCAAAACGGTTTTCAGGGAATTTTTCTATTGCCTTCATTATCACGCTTTCTACTGCTTTAGGAATAGCAGGAATTGCAGGTGGAGTAGCTTCTACATGCAACATTATCATTCCAACAGTGCTTGAAATATCAAAAGGAAGACGTCCACTCACCATCTCATAAGCTGTAATTCCCATAGAATAAATATCTGTACGCTCATCTAATTTATGACCTTGACAATGTTCAGGAGACATATATTGTAGGGTGCCAGAAACTATTCCTTTAGAAGTAATTGTATGTAAGTAAGATTCTTCTCTATCTCCACGAATCATTTTAGCAATGCCAAAATCTAACAATTTAGCAGTTTCTTTTTGTTGGTTTTCTGTAATTAAGATATTTTGTGGTTTAAAGTCACGATGAATAATACCTTGGTCATGAATAGCCTGAAGTGCATGACTAACCTGAGAAAGGATATTAGCAGTTCTTTTTAAAGTTAGTTGACCTGCTTTTAAAATGGCCTTTAAACTCTGTCCATCCACATAATCTGTTACTAAATAGGGGAACTTTTCATCACTAATTCCGCTATCTAGAATATGAATAATATTGGGATGAGATACACGCTTAAGTAATCCTACTTCTCTTTGGAAATACTGAAGCTGCATTGTTGCATGAGGCTCAATTCCAGTCACAGTCAAGACTTTTACTGCTACAATATGGTTATTTTGTAAATCACAAGCTTTATAGACTGCTCCTGAACCTCCTTTACCTAAAATAGATACAATTTGGTAACGGTGGTCAAGCAGGGTGCCAACTGGTAAAAGCTTTACCCCATAAACTCCTCCTAAATTAGGTTGAAACACCCAAACCCCTCCAAGAATTGCGATTATGCCACTGAATTTCTACTTTAGCTAATTTGGCTAGCTTAAACCACTGTGCAAATTCTTCTTGCCTAAGATAAAAAGCTGTTGGGGCAATTAGATGATCTAGCACAATAGAATAAATATCTCTAAAACTTAGTTTTGAAATGTAGAAGAGATAATCATTGTAAAATAAGTACTTTGCCAAGGCAGGTAGAAATAGATTTATTGGCCGATAAATAAACTTTACTACTGGATAAAGGATAAAAGTAGTTAAAGCCCAAGAGAAAAATTGTAATAAAGGGCGAGGCATTTTAGCTGTTAAGTTTTCTCTTATAGGATTAACTATATGGGTAATCCACCCATTGTTTTCTCTACCATAAACCCAAGCAGAAATTGAACCTCCAGAACGTAGTGCTTTAGTTAGGGATAGAAAACCTGCTTGAGGATCTGGTAGGTGGTGAAGCACTCCTACTGAATAAATATAATCAAATTGGTTCAGAAAAGGTAAGTTATAAATATCTCCTTGAATTATATGGACATTAGGAAACTCACGAGTATTAAGAAATGCTACCTCAACTGCTTCACTTAAGTCTATACCTATGACTTCTTTAGCTCCAAAACGAGCAGCACACCATGCATGACGACCTTTGCCGCATCCAGCATCTAAAATAAGTTTACCTTTAAAAAATTCTCTATCTATTGGGTGAATCCAATCCAAGAACTGTTGTTCATAAATTGGATCTATGTGGGAGAAGGCTTTCCAAGAATAACCAAAACCTGAAGCTGTTTCCTGTTTATCATTAGATAAATTATCAGGAAGTAATCTAGGAATACCATTAATTATAGGAAATTTTCTTTTGCACTTTTCACAAACTAACTTACCAGACATTATTTCTTGGTTTTCTTCAATAATATCTATTAAGCTCAGTGAAGTATGACAATAAAGGCAACCTATATAATCAAGTAGTTTTTGTTTCATAGTTAAGTTACTTCGACGAATTACTTAAGTATTAAGATAGTGTTTAGACCAAAGTTGGAACATCATTAGTGTCCACAATAATTTGCGGTTATCACGTTTGCCTGCTACATGTTCCGCAAGTAGTTTAGATGTAAAATTTGGATTAAAGAAACCTTCCTTTTTAATTTTTTCAGCATCAAATTCCTGTTGGAAGTCTTTACGTAGTTGACCTAGTATAAGTTTTGCTACAGGAATACCAAAACCTTTTTTACCACGAGAAAGTATTTCTTCTGGTAATTTTCCTACTAAGCTACGCTTTAGTATATATTTAGCTTTTAGTCCTTTTAGTCTCAAATGTTCTGGAATTGAACAGACAAACTCAGCAAAGTTATGATCTAGAAAAGGAGAGCGAGCTTCTAATGAACAAGCCATGCTGGTACGATCTACTTTAAACAAAATATTATCTGTAAGATAGCAATTAAAATATTGATAGGTTAAGCGATTAAGTGGGCTATCTTGGGCATGTTCATTTTCTAATTCCATCAACTTTGAATAAGGATTAAATCCAGCTAATTCTCGATTTACATCGGATGAAAATAATAATTGTTGTTCATCAGGTGTAAAAGATCCTATCCAAGCTTGATTGCGTATTGGATTTGGGTAACGAGCTCCTTTGAGAAACTGTTTAACCTTAAAATCAAAGCTAAAGTTATCAGTAGAAACTGGTAAAAGATTTGCTCCCCATTCAATTGCTGATCTAAAAACCTTAGGTATATGTTGATAAAGATTTGCAACACGAAAGGCTGCAAAAGTAGGATAGCCCGCAAAAAGCTCATCTCCACCATCTCCACCAAGGGCTACTGTTACTTTTTGACGGGTAAATTTGGCAAGCAAGAAAGTAGCTATTAATGATCCATCTCCTAAAGGTTCATCCATATAACTAGTAATTTCTGGGATTAAGTCAGAAAGAGTTGATAAGTTAAAAGGATGTTCTGAGTGATCTGTATCAAAATGTTTAGCTACTAAACGAGCATAATGTGATTCATCAAAAGACTTATCATCAAAAGCAATAGAAAATGTCTTAATTTGTTTGCTTGGCATTAGTTCTGCCATCAATGATACTATTGCAGAAGAGTCAATACCTCCTGATAAAAATACACCTAAAGGAACATCGCTAATTAAGCGGTAACGAACGGCTTCACGCAATTTATTTATTAATTCTTCACAAATTTCAGCTTCATTGTTGGTTGCAAGAGGGCGAAATTGTGGATCCCAGTAGCGCTCTATTTTTATTTCACCATGTTCATACACTAGCAAATGTGCTGGTGGAAGTTTGCGTATTTGCTTAAACATTGAATGAGGCCAAGGTACATATTCATAAGCAAGGTAACGGCTTAAGCTACGTAGATCTAATTCTTTACTAACTTTAGGATGACAAAAAAGGGCTTTTGGTTCAGAAGCAAAACAAAAATCTCCATTACAATGTGCATAATAAAGAGGTTTTTCCCCAAAGCGATCGCGAGCAAGAAGCAAACGTTGTTTTTCTTCATCCCAGAGAGCAAAGGCAAACATACCATTAAAGAGTTTTACACATTCGTCTCCATATTCTTCATAAGCATGAATGATTACTTCTGAGTCACTTTTAGTAGCAAACACATGCCCTTGCTTTTGTAGTTCTTGACGTAGAGTCTTAAAATTATAAATTTCTCCATTAAAAACTAACCAAATGGAAGAAGATTCATTAGAAATAGGCTGATGACCGCTTTCTATATCAATAATACTTAAGCGGCGGTGTCCAAGTGCCACAGAATCTTTCACGTAATAGCCTTCATCATCTGGACCACGTGAGCGCAGAGCGTTTGCCATATTACGCACTTGTTCTTTATTGGCACTACCTTTTTCTGTTATATATCCACAAATGCCGCACATTTATTTTATAAGTTAGAAATTTTTGGCAAATTAACAGTTTTAGCAATAGTGTAAATTTTCTTACCTTGAGATTCATGATAGGTACGGATTATTAGTTCTGCTAAAAGCCCCACCATAATAAATTGTATCCCTACTAAAAAAAGAAACACAGCTAATAGAATTAATGGATTACGGTGAACATATACTGCTGAGTTTGAAAACTTCTCATATAAAGTAACTAGTCCACTTAGTATTCCACCACCACACAATAAAAGCCCTATTGTCCCAAAAATATGTATTGGGCGTTTAGCATAATCACCTAAGAATTTAACTACCATTAAGTCTAAAAAGACTTTTACAGTGCGGGAAAGCCCGTACTTACTTTTTCCTGCAATTCTAGGATGGTGGTTGACAGGAATTTCTGTAACTTTTGCTCCTTCTAAGACACAAAAAGCTGGAATAAAACGATGCATTTCTCCATAAAGACGAACATCTTTAATGATTTCAGCGCGGTAAGCTTTTAAGCTACAACCATAATCATGTAGATAAACACCTGTTACAATTGAGATTAAGCGATTAGCTAACACAGAAGGTAATTTGCGAGTTATAAAAGTATCCTGACGGTGTTTGCGCCAACCACTAACTACATCATAACCTTCTTCTATCTTTTTTAACAAATTAGGAATATCACAAGGGTCATTTTGTAAATCAGCATCTAGTGGAATAATTATTTCTCCTTGTGATACATCAATTGCTGCGGACATTGCTGCTGTTTGCCCATAATTTTTGCGAAATTTAACTAATTTGATTCGCACATCATTAGCAGCCACTTTTTCTAAGAGAGAAAAACTTTGATCTCGACTTCCATCATCAACATAAATGATTTCATAGTCAATTTTTATTTGCTCCATAACCTCAGAAAGGCGTTGGTGCAAGTTTTCTACATTTTCTTCTTCATTATAAACAGGGATTATAATAGAAATTTTAGGTATTGTTGAAGGTTTAGTTTCTAATGTAGACATAGCTGCCAAGCCTTGCCAAGGACTAGACTTCATTTATTTTCCTCTAAAATAGCCTTATAAATAGATTTGCTTATTAAGATAAAAGGGTATTTAGCCTATTTATATGATAAAGTTGAAAAGCTTTTTATAATTATACCATAAGGAGATAATTATGCAGGTTCTAGTTACAGGAGGAGCTGGTTTTATTGGCTCACATGTTTGTGAAACCCTCTTAAAAAGAGGGGATCAAGTTACAATAGTTGATGACTTGAATGATTTCTATTCTCCAAGTATCAAACATAATAACCTAAAAGATATTAGCAAAACTGGTAACTATAACTTTTATCAATATGATATTCGTGATGCTAAAAAGATGCGAGAGGTTTTTTATCAAATAAAACCAGATGCCATTATTCATCTAGCTGCTCGTGCTGGTGTTAGACCTTCTCTTTTGTCTCCTATTTTATATGAGGAAGTAAATGTAATTGGTACATTGAATTTACTGGAATTGTGTAGAGAATTTCCAGTAAAAAATTTTGTTTTTGCTTCTTCTTCATCAGTATATGGAATTAATAGTAAATTACCTTTCTCTGAAAATGATCCTATAAACCAACCTATTTCTCCTTATGCTACTACTAAACGCACAGGAGAATTGCTTGCATTTAATTATTCTTATCTTTATAAGATACCTATAACTTGCCTAAGATTTTTTACTGTTTATGGTCCACGTCAAAGACCAGAAATGGGAATACATAAATTTGTTCGTAAAGTTATTAATGATGAAGTAATTGAAGTATATGGAGATGGAAATTCTAAGAGGGATTATACTTATATTGATGATATTGTTAATGGTGTAATTGCTGCTTTAGACAAGCCAAACCCTTTTATGATTTATAATTTAGGAGAATCTTCACCTATAAGTTTAAGTGATTTGATTTCTATTATAGAAGAAGTTATAGGGAAAAAAGCAAAGTTAAAATTTTTAGAAGATCAGCTAGGAGATGTACCAGTTACTTTTGCAGATATTAGTTTAGCTCAAAGGGAACTAGGGTTTGAACCTAAAGTGGATCTTAAAACAGGTTTAGCTAATTTTGTAAGGTGGTATAAAGACAGATTGGGGTAATGATGGAAAAAGTATTGTTACTTTAAGAAAAACTCTAAGGTAGAAACAAAATAAGAGTATAGTAGAAAGCCGTTTAAAGATACAGCTATATAAAAGAAAGCAAAAGACCTTGAGAGAAGCAATTACAGCAAAAGACTTCCAAAAAGGAGGCAAAAGAACCCCCAAAAGCCAAAGCTTTTAATTAAGAGTCTTTTTCTTTCTTCTACATTAAAAATCTGTATACCTTAGCCGCTGCCCTTCTTTAACTCAACTAGGACCTGTTTAGCTACTGCTTTTAAGGTATCAAAAACGCCAACTCCCTTATAAGCAACTGCTTCAAAAACAGGCTCGCCTTTGCGCATCAGCTCGCGCTTCAACTCATCCATACCCATAACATTTGGTAAGTCACGTTTGTTAAGTTGAAGGACATAAGGAATTTTCATTAAATCATACCCTTGAGCCTTAAGATTATTTTCTAAGTTCCAGAGTGATTCAATGTTGGCATCCATACGTTCTGTTTGGCTATCAGCCACAAACACAACCCCATCAACCCCTTTAAGGATTAACTTACGGGAAGCATCATAGAAAACTTGACCAGGTACAGTGTAAAGATGAAAGCGTGTCTTAAAACCACGTACCGTGCCTAGTTCTAAAGGCAAGAAGTCAAAAAAGAGCGTACGATCAGTTTCAGTTGCCAAACTAATAAGTTTGCCTTTCGCTTGTGGTGCAGTAGTATCATAGATATACTGCAAGTTGGTAGTTTTACCACCCAAGCCAGGGCCATAGTAAACGATTTTACAATTAATTTCCCGAGAAGCGTAGTTTATGAATGTCAAGTTTAGAAACCCTTACTTAAAGATTGAATTATGGTTTATTGTTATTTTGACAGAAAAGCCCCGCTAAAACTACTCACGGAAAAGATTATCAATATCTTCATCCGTAATTTCAGCAAATGGCGAATCTAGCTCTACCCCTTGTTCTTTTTGTTGTTCTACCTTGCGGACAATTGACTCAAATACATCAGTAAGTTCATTAGAAGCGCGTTTAACCCGCAATCGTACCAACCCCAAACTAGAACGTTCATCGAAGATTACCACCAAAATTACCCGTTGGGCAACAATAGAGATATGAATATTATCCTTCTCTCCTTCGTGAGAGAGAACAGGAAATTCTTTTTCTCCAATTAATCGAGCTAAACCGTCAGTAGCTGCTACATTACCAGCTGTCAAAGAAGCTAGTGAAGTAGTATCTATATTGCCGATCTCTCCATGAGAAGCTATTTGTTGACCATTTTTATCTACGAGGAAGACCATCTTGGCATTAGCATCGTCACAAAGTTTTGCAATGATAGATTTAATTTGTTGGTACTCTGTTTCATACATTACCACAGAATTTGGCATTCTAGTTTAACCTCAAGATTGAAATGGCAAACAGTTGCTCAGCTTGATTGCTATAGAAACCAAGTTACAAAAAGTTTAGTTGTTTTAGTCAACTTTTGCTATTTGACTTAGTTTTATTTTGGATGTTTTTCTACAAAATTTAACTTTCAGGTGACGTGAATATATATCACACGCCAAAGCTTTGTTTCAAGCCTTTTCTCTATATAACGGATTTAAGCTGCTACTAAAAGCAGTTGCTGAAAAGTTGCTAGTTTCTCAAAACCTACCATTATATAATAATCGTTAAAGTAACTAGCTGAATAGAAGAAAAAATCCTATATTTTTAATAACATAAAAAATAATTTGCCACACTAAAAAATTTTCACTAATTTGGAGGCAATAAATGAGTTATACAGATAAGTTTGATGAGTGGCGTCGCAAGGCACAAGAAAAAGCAAAAGAGCTAGAAGAAAAATACAAGATCAAAGATCGCATAGACGAAAGTTTAAAAAGTGCAAGTGATGTAGTTCGCACTGGTGCAGAAACTGTTGGAGATGTTGCCCGTGCTAGTTATGATGCTGTCTCAAATAGTGCCCAAAATGCTCAGCGTGAGTTTGAGCGACTAGATCAAGAACACAAGATTACAGAAAATATTAAAGAAAATGTAAAACAAGCCCGTGAAAAAGCTGAGCAAACACTTCGTTCTAGTGCAGAAACTGCTAGTCAAAC
The DNA here is from genome assembly GCA_039812885.1 of Blastocatellia bacterium. Taxonomy (GTDB): domain Bacteria; phylum Acidobacteriota; class Blastocatellia; order Chloracidobacteriales; family JADJPF01; genus JADJPF01. The sequence continues at coordinate 76,368 of JBDIBI010000015.1, read as the reverse complement.
GGTTAAATCTGGAACAGAAATAGCAGAACAAGTTGTTAAATCTGGAACAGAAAAAGCTAATACTGTGGCAAGTGAGATAACAGAAAAAGCTAGTGCTGTAGTTGAGAATTTAGGTGAAAAAGCTAGCACTGTAGCGGATAGTTTAGGGTTAGGTGAAAAAGCCAATACCGTAGCAACTGATTTAGGTGAAAAGACTCGTGAAGCTGCTGAAGTAGCTAAAGACTATGGAGAAAAGATCCGGGAAGTAGCTAGTGATTTAGGACAAAAGGCCAGTGAAACAGCTAAAGATCTTGGAGGAAAAGCCTGGGAAACAGCCAAAGATTATAGTGAAAAGGCTCGTGAAAAAGCACATGATTATCAGGAAAAAGCACGAGATTACTACCAAAAAGCTAGTGACGCTTATAGCTTTGCTCAGTCTGCTAATCGTGCTGCTGGATCGATTTCTGATACTGTAAATGCTGCTATAGTCTGGGCTAAAGAAAACCCTGCTAAAGCCGCTTTAGCAAGTTTTTCCTTGCTCTTAGGATTTGGTGTGGGTAGTCAGTTTCCTAAATTTGATGTAGTAGTTCTTGGCGCAAAAGGTCATTGGTTTTTCCGATCGGCTCTTTTAGCTTATGGTAGCCGCAAACTTTCAGAAAAATATTTAGACTACTTGAAAGAACAAGAAACCTTAATTAAGGCAGGCCACTTAACAGAAGCAGAACGCCAAAGAATAGAATTTCAGCGATCTGCTGCTAAATATGTTGGAGCTCCTTTATTAGGAGCTTTTAATTTAGCTGCTGGTGTAGCTATTTGGGCAGAAATCTTTTCTCCTGATAGAATTGTTGGGTTTCCTATAGATATTTTACTAGGTGATGATCCTATGCTAAAAACCGTTTGGCTTTTTTCTAATGGCCTAATTTGTATTCACAATGGTTATGAGTTCATAATGATGGCTGTTGCAGATGAAGAAGTTGTTAAACGTACAGTGCGTGACATCAAAGGGTTACTGCCTAGTAGCAATACAACAGCAGCCTAAGTAAGATTTTATTTGAGAGTATGAATTTTTTTGTGCTCTCAAATAAAATTCTAACAACCCATAATTTCAACCTTAAATTCTTCTTGAATAATATTTATCTTTAATTGTTGACCACTTACACGATAGGCTAATTGTCTCATTACTGGAATTCCTCCAGTGGAAGTATTTAACCCATAAGCAAATGATTTAAAAATAGCCTTTAAATGCTGATTTGCTGCATTTACTACTCCATAGAACTCTAAACCTTTGCGAGAAAGCTCATTTGCAATACAAACGTTGCTAATTTCAATACGAGAATCATAAATCGTTATTTTAATTGGCTGTTCTCTTACGCAATAATCTTTGTGTACTAATGCATTAGTTAATGCTTCTATAATTACTGGACGACTATAATTTGAGCGAGCAGTTATTTGGGTAGCTCTTTTAGATCTAGGGATACTAGTGTTATCCCATAAATCAACATACCGAGAGATAAACCCTATAGATTTTTCAAAAAGGGAAGCTAAGTTACCAATAAAAAGAGTTTTTTCAATGATAGGAGAATTTGAGGTATCTCCAGAAACTCGTTGTATTTGTAGAGAGCTACGAGGGAAAAGTTTTTCTATTTGATTGTTATAACCAAAGAGTAACATTCCTGCGACAGTTGGAATTATTTTGTCAGAATGCTCTACAGCTAATTGCATATCACGCATTACTTGACCAGTAGGATAATTGCCATTTTTATTAAACAGTTCGCCTTGTAAATCTCGAATGTAAGACCAAACAAAGGCTTCATCAATATTTTCAATTGTTGTATTAAACAAGGGAATAGATTCATATCTGTTAGTTTTAAATTTGGCAAAAAGCTTGGTTACTTCTTCAGCACGGGCTTCGCGTATGCTGGAGCCTTCTCGAATATAATAGCGGTGATCAAAAGCATAATGAGGGGCACGACGTTCGTTTATGTCTAAAACAATAATTCTACGGCCATTATCAAAGGCTACTTTATCAATGTAAGGCCAAATAGGTGGTGTTATTTGTGTGCGACAAATTTCACGTATTTCTTCTTCTACTTGCTCTGGATCGTCTAATCCTTCGATATAACGATTATCATTGACTCCAAAGATAATTGCTCCTCCTCCAGAATTGGCAAGTGCAACTATTTCTGAGATTATTTTTTCGTTGTTGGTAAGACGAACTTTTAATTCTAAATAAGAATCCTCACCACCACGAATTAAGTTTAGTAGATCTAAATGTTCTAGCCTAGGATGATCTTCAGTAAACAGCTTTTCATAAAAAGAGCGTTCTGAAGTAGGTTCACGGCGGGATCGCGATGTTTTAAATTTTTTTCGTCCCATGAGAAAGAAAACCCACTATGTTATAAATAAGTAATAAAAATACTTAGTATTTTTATTAGTTGATTGTATAAACTTTCCCAAATCTAGTTACTAATTTTTTAGCTACTTTTCTAATGTTTTCATTTGGATCTGTAAATGCATCTCGGAAAACATCTAGATCTTGATCTTGGTAATTCCCAGTTTGTAACCAAAGAGTTAAAAGCTCAGCGGAAAACAACCGCAAGGCAGATTTAGGATTACTAAAAATACTTTTTAGGTTATCAAGACCTTCTTGGGTAAGGCTTAGTTTATTATTCTCAAATGTTACAAACAATCCCTTTTCCAAAGCTTTTTGATAGGCTGATTTGTTGCAAATTAAGAAAAGCTTTCCATCATCACCTGGACAAATGGTTCCTAATGTTAAGTTGGGATTACTAGCTTCTATAGCTTGTTTTAATAGGTTTTCAAAATTACTATCTAGGACTTGGTCTTCTTGTTTCCAGCTAGAAGAATATTTATTGCCATTAACTTTAATGGTTAAATTAATTTGGTTTGTTTTAGTCCATTTTTCTTCAACCTGTTCAGGGTTAAAAATTCTTAAGGAACGTTCAACTAAGGTTTCAATCAAAGCTTTGTGGATCCCTGGTCTATCAACACAGTCTAGATATTCATATAAACCTGGTAGGCATAAATCAGGGCGTTGATAATCATCATCTACTATTTCTTCTTCTATTATTTCTTTTATTGTTTTGGGTAAGCCATCAAACCAACCTACTTCAGTTAGCTTACTAATGTATTCTGCTGCTGCTTGAGTTCGTGCATTAAATGTAGCTTGATCCTTACATCTACAATAACCTGCTTGAGCTTTGAAACCTGTTCTAACAAAGATACTATTTTTTAGTTCTTCTTTATGTTTTTCTATTTCTTCACCATATTTTTCAACAAAAGCTGTAGCCATTAATTTAACAGCTTTGTCTCTGTCTTTTAGAGAGGTTTGAAAAGCTTTGGCACATTCAAAGTTAAAGCTTCCAAAATCAAACCAAAGTTGAAGAAAAGCTCCTGCTTGCAAACGTAGGGCAGATTTTTTATCCTGAAAACGAGCTAATAAAGCATTAATTGCTTCTTCAGAAAAATTCATATCTTGGTAGCTAGATAAAAATAACCCTTGTTTTAGTGCTTTTAAGTAGGCAGCTTTGTTACAAACTAAATAGAGGACTTGTTGTTCGCCTAACCAAATTGTTCCTAAAGTGAGATTAGGACTAACTCTTTCTATTACTTCTCTCATTAGATAGTCAAAGTTTTCATCAACATAACTACCCTTTGCTATCCAATCATGAGCATATTCTTTGCCTCCAACGGCAATAATAACTTCAACTAATGTTCCTTCTGGTAGATCTATCCATTTTTCTGTAACAGAAGTGGGCTTAAAGAGATTGTAGGAGTTTTTGGAAAGTTGCAATATTATTTCTTTGTAAACCCCTTCACAACTTGCAGATTCTAAGTTTACTACCGTTCCTGGTAAACATAAATCTGGACGTCTTTTCTTATCTTTCTTTATTTGCTTTTCTATTATCTCTTTTAGTTCTTTAGGGAAATCTACAAACCATCCAACTGACTCTAGTTTCTTGATATATTCTTCTGCTATTTTTGCTTCTTTCGATTTTCTAATCATACAGCCTAAGCAATCTCCCTAGGTAAAATAGATAGCTAAAATATAAAGCTTCTTTTGATTTTTAGCAAAACGTGGATTTTGTTAAATAGGGGAAATAATAACTCAAAAATGCTTGCTAAAGGAAAAACTTTTCCAGTTTGAAATAATATAGTATATATTACACGGTAAAAATAAACTAGGCGAATTAATACTAGTATTCTTACTATGTGTTATTACATTCCCATTATGCTATAACCACCGTCCACATAAAGGACTTGTCCTGTTATACCTCTAGAAAGTGGACTAAGTAGAAAAAGAGCTGCGTCTGCTACTTCACTTAATTCAGTATTTTTCTTAAGAGGTGCTTTTTGGCGGTGAAACTCTAACATATGAGAAAAACCAGAAATTCCGGCAGCAGCCAAAGTTTTAATAGGTCCTGCAGAAAGAGCATTAACTCTAATACATTCAGCCCCTAGATCATATGATAGATAACGCACACTAGCTTCTAGTGCAGCTTTTGCTACTCCCATAACATTGTAATGGGGAACAACTTTTTCTCCACCTAAATAAGAAAGTGCTAGAATTGAACCACCATTTTCTGACATCAATGGGCGTGCAGCTCTAGTTAATGCTGTCAAAGAATAAGAGCTAATATCTTGAGCAATTCTATAACCTTCGCGAGAAGTTACTATAAAATCTCCTTCTAACTCTTGTTTAAGGGCAAATGCAACTGCATGCACTAAAAAATCTATTTTTCCCCATTGTTCTTTTATTTGCCTAAAAGCAATTTCAATTTGTTCATCATCTGTAACATCTAATGGTACTAATAAAGGATTCTCTAGTCCTTTAGCTAAATCTTTAACATTTTCTCCAAAACGCTCATTCTGATAAGTTAAAGCTAATTGTGCTCCTTGTTCTGCTACACGCTGAGCTATTGCCCAAGCAATAGAACGTCTGTTGGCAACACCTACTATTATACCTTTCTTACCTTGCATTAACACAGTATTATTCCTCAATAGTAAATATTTAGGTAGTTTCTAAAAGAAACTTTTTGATTAGATAAGGTTTTTACCTTAAAATCTAATAGTTTTATCTTATATAGACTAACATAATAGACAAAACAAACTAAAAAAGATATGCAACAGTGCAAGGCTCTCACAAAAGCACTACCAAAGTTATTTAAATTTTATTTGATTTAATTTTAAGAAAAATCGTGTGTTAGTGTTAAAAACTATATGATTTTGATGTAATTAAGCTATTATCTATAAAACAAATAATTTTAACACCTTTGATAATCAAGGTATTCAATTTTATGAAAAAGTTATCCAAACAAATAGTTGTTTTACTAGTAGTTCTAGAGCTTTTATTCGTGAATGTTAGTGCGAGTAGTCGTAGTTTACCTAGTGTACCAGCTACTTCTTTGTCCGCTATTACTCAAAAAGAGTTAAAAATGCATCTTTCTTTTTTAGCCTCTCAAGAATTAGGTGGTCGATATACTTTTAGTTCTGGCAACCGTATTGCTGCTCGTTATTTAGCTAGCCAGCTAGAATCCTTTGGCTATCATGGAGCAGCTTCAGATGGAAGTTTTTTTCAACAAATTGATTTTGTTGCAAATTTAGTAGACCCTAAGAAATCTTATATTAATACTACTAATAGTTCTAATACACCATCAGAAACTTTTACTTTTGGAAAAGACTTTTTTACTGCTTTTGCTAGCCCTTTAACCGTAACTTCTTCAGTAGTTTTCGTTGGCTATGGAATTTCTGTTCCTGGGGAAGAAGATGATTTTGCTAAAGTTGATGTTAAAAATAAAATTGTCTTGATTAGCTCAAATCTACCTAAGAGTTTTGCTAGACGTATTAATTATGATCAATATGGAGCAAATGCAGCTTATGCTCATGGGGCAAAAGCTGTGCTAAAGATGCCTGAAGATGATGTAGAACCAAATTGGTCAGATTATTATGTTGATGATGAAGAGCTTTTTGAAATGGAAAAAACAAAACCAAGTGACTCTAGAACGGGGCTACCTGTCTTTAACCCTCCTACTTTAGAGATTAGCCCTAAAATGGCAAAAGTGTTGTTAAATTCTGCAAATATGAGCTTAGAAACTTTTTTTGAAATAGATCAAACAGGAAAAACTCATATACCTACTCAATTACCTATAACATTAGACTTAAATATATCTACAGAAAAAACTTATAGACAAACTCAAAATGTTGTAGGTATTTATGAAGGAAGTGATCCAAAACTAAAAAAAGAATATACAATGCTAAGTGCTCATTATGACCATTTAAAAACAGAAGGAAAAAATGTTTATTGTGGTGCAGATGATGATGGTTCTGGCACTTCAGCCATTTTGACTATTGCACATGTTTTAGCTACAGGCCCAACTCCTAAACGCTCTATTTTAGTTGTTTTTCATACAGGAGAAGAAATAGGTCTTTATGGTTCAAAATACTTTACTGAAGTTGAACCTTTAGTTCCTCTAGATTCTATAGTAGTCGACTTAAATGCAGATATGATTGGTCGTAGCCGTACTGACAAAAATCCTTCTCTTATAGACCGTGAACTTTCAGATAAAGATACTGTTTATTTAATTGGGTCGGATAAACATAGTACTCAATTACATAAACTGAGTGAACAAACTAATACAGAAATAACATCTTTACATCTAAATTATACTTATAATGACGAAAAGCACCCTAGCAGGTTATTTTACCGTAGCGATCATTATAATTATGCTCGTAAAGGTATTCCTATAATTTTTTACTTTACTGGTTTACATACTGATTATCACCGTCCAACAGACACGGTAGAAAAGATAGATTTTGAGAAGTTATCTAGAATTTCTAGATTAATTTACGCTACTGCTTGGAGAGTAGCAAATTTGGATGATCGTCTTATGCTAGATCGTTGGAAAAAATAAAGTTAAATTAATTTAGCTGTAGAACTAAACAAGTAATGGTATAAAATGAGTTGTTTATATAAGAAAAAAATCATTATTGGACAAACTAGCAAAACAGAACAGTTTTCAGCTGCTACAGAAGTGCTAATAATGGTCTTTTTATTCTTTTTAATGGCTTGGGCTGTTCCTCTTGCTAAAAATTTTAGTCAGGAATTACGTACTTATGTTAACTTGATTTTCCTTACTTCTATTTTTGGACTGACTTTTTTTTCTCATTTAACTCATAACGAAGAACTAAAAGAACTTGGACTAGGACAAGACAATTTTTTGAATGCTTTAAAAGTGTTGGCTTTGCCAGTTTCAATATTAACTTTAATTATTGTATGCCTTTCATTAGTATTAGGTACATTTCATATTAGTTATAAAATACTAGTACAATTTCTAGGCATACCTTTTTGGGCTTTATTACAACAATATTTGTTACAAAGTTTTATAAATCGCCGATTACAAATAGTTTTTGGGGCAGGCTGGTTAAGCATTAGCATAACGGCTATAATTTTTGCGTTAGTACATTTGCCTAACTTGGCTTTGGCTTTTGGAACTTTAGTAGCTGGTTTTGTATGGGCATATAGTTTTCAGCAAGCTCCAAATCTTTACCCAATAGCGCTAACACATGGCTTGTTAAGCGCTTTATATGCCAATTTTATTCCCAAATGGTTACTTCCTAATATGGCTGTAGGGTACAGTTATTTAGTGAAAATTGGTTGGGTTTCTAATAATTATTAGGTTGTTATTTTTTCCTATTTTGGCGGATAATGTAAGGGAACGTTTCTAGTAACTTATCAAAACATTGAGGTAAAACTGTGAAAAATGATGTAACAGCTAACACTGCACAGAGATATTTAGAAAAGGGTTTAGGGCATTATAATCGTGGAGAATTTATTGAAGCAGTTGAGTCATATCGTAAGGCCATAGAATTACGTAATGGTCAATTTGCTAAAGCTTATTTTAACCTTGGGCGAGTACTCTCTGATACAGGGGATCTAGAAAGTGCTATTAGTGCATATCGCACTTCTGTAGAGCAGCAATCTAACAATCCAGATAGTTACTATCACTTGGGTTTAGCACTAGCTCGCAAAGGAATACTTAATGATGCAATCAATGCTTATAAAACAGCCATTGAACAACGTGAAGGTGTAAATCCTTGGGCTTATCATAATCTTGGGCTTGCTTTAATGCGCACAGGTGATTTAGATGGAGCTATAGTTGCGCATCGTAAAGCAATAGAACAACGTCAAGGAGATTTCCCTAAGGCTTATCATAATTTAGGTTTAGCACTAGCTCGCAAAGGTGATTTACAAGCTGCTGTAGAAGCTTTTCACCAAGCAATTGACCAACGTCGAGGAGCTAATCCTGAAAGTTACTATGAGCTTGGAAAAACTGTCTTTCAGTTAGGTAATACTGATGAAGCTATCAAATATCTGCGAACTGCCATAGAACAACGTACTAGCCCATTTCCTGATGCTCATGCAGAGTTAGGTAAAGCTCTGTTTTCAGCAGGTCATATTGATGATGCAATTGAAGAATTAAGTGTTAGTTTACAGTTACAGCCTCAAAATCCAGAAGGCCATCATACTCTAGGCCGTGCATTGCTTCGCAAAGGTTCAATAGATGAAGCTATTGCCACATTGCGAACTGCTATAGAACAAAGTGAAGAAAAATTCCCTTGGGCATACCATAATTTGGGAGATGCTTATTTTGCTAAAGGAGAATTAGATTTAGCTATTGAATGTTATAGAGTTGCTATTAACCAAAGTGAACGTTATCCACGTGCTTATCTAGAACTAGGTAGAGCGCTTTATAGTCGAGGTGATTTAACCGAGGCTGCTGATGCTTTTCACACTGCAATAGAACAACGAGGTGGGAATTTTTCTGAGGCATATTATGAATTAGGTCGTACTTATGTAGTTGGAAATGAATTAGATTCTGCTGTAGAGTCTTTTCAAGCTGCTGTAAAACAACAACACAATTTTCCTGATGCCCACAATGAACTTGGAACAGTTCTTTATCAACAAGGTAGACTAGAAGAAGCTGTTGCTTCATTTCGTACTGCTATTCAACTTAGGAATGGTAACTTTGCTAAAGCCCATCATAACTTAGGTTTAGCTTTATTTGATGCTGGTCAACTTAAAGAATCTTTAGAAGCTTTTCGAGCTGCAATCTCTTGCCAAGCTGTTTATGCAAAAGCTTATCGCAATTTGGGACGTGCACTTTATGCTAGTGGACAACTAGAAGAAGCTGTTAAAGCCTTTATTACAGCTATTGAACAAAGAAAAGGTGATTATGCAGAAGCCTATCATGATCTTGGACTTGCTTACTATTCCCAGGGTAATTTACCTGATGCAGTAAATTCTTATAAACGTGCTATAGAACAACGTCCAGATGGACTTTACTCAGAATCTTACTATAGTTTAGGTACAGCTTTTAATGCTCAGAATGAACTAGATAATGCTATTGAAGCTTATAGCACTGCAATTAGACAACAAAATGGAATTTACCCAGAAGCACACTACAGCCTTGGCTTGGTGTTGATGCAACAGGAAAAATATCAAGAAGCAGAAAAGGTTTTTCGTTGTGCAATTGAACAACAACCAATGTTTCCTTCTGCTTATTATAGTTTAGGTTTAGCTCTACATCGTGCTGGAGATTTAGAAACAGCTGTCACAGAATTCCGCACTTCCATTAAACAAAATCCCAATTTACCTTGGACACATTATAGGCTTGGTCGAGTCTTATACGAATTAGGGCAGCTAGATAATTCTATTAGTGAACTTCAACAAGCTGTACGCTTACAACAAAACTTCCCAGAAGCTCATTGTGATTTAGGAAGAGCTTTCTATGATAAAGGAGATCTTGGTTCTGCTATAACTACTTATAGAACAGCTTTACAACAATTAGGTAATCTACCAGAAGCGCTACATGGATTAGGTCGAGCATTAGCTGATTCTGGAGATGTTAAACAAGCTATTTCCTTCTACCGTCAAGCTCTTACAGCAAAAAACAATTTCCCAGAAGCTTACCACGATTTAGGTAGAACACTTTATGATATTGGGGATATAAATGGTGCCATTGATTGTTATCAACAGGCATTAAAACAATGTGATGAGTTTCCACAAGCTCACCACGCTTTAGGTTTAGCATTAGCTGAAACAGGACGTATTGAAGAAGCTGTTGTCCAATTACAAACTGCTGTAAAACAACAGCCAGGAAACTTTTCAACTGCTTACCATAATTTAGGGACAATACTGTTTGAGCTAGGAAAAGTAAAAGATTCTATCAATGCTTTTACTGTGGCAATAGAACAATCTCAAGGCCGTTGCCCAATGACACATTACAATCTAGGGAATGCTTTTTATGCAGAAGGTAATATTGATGCAGCTTTGCAACAATATCGCACTGCAATTGAACAACAACCCTACTTTCCAGATGCACATCGCAATTTAGGAAATGCTTTAGCTCGTAAAGGTGCTCTAGAAGCAGCAAGAAGCTACTACCAAATGGCTATTAAACAAGGTGACACTAATCCAGACGCATATTATGATTTAGGGTTAGTTTATTATGGAAAAGGTCAGTTAGATGAAGCTATAGATGCTTTCCGCCAAGCACTTAAGATAAATAGTAGCGATCCAGAAACTCACCGTAATCTAGGACTTGCACTTTATGAACGAGGCGAAATTGATTCAGCAATGACAGAGTTTAAAGTTGCTGTAGAACAACGTAAGGGTGAGTTTGCAGAAGCTCATAATGATCTAGGTCGAGTTTTATTTGACCGTGGGCAAGCTGAGCAAGCAATTACAGAGTATCATTCAGCTATAGAACAAAGGAAAGGCCACTTTCCTAAAGCTCACTACAATTTGGGCTTAGCACTTAATGCAGTAGGTAGATATCCAGAAGCTATACAAGAATTTCGTACTGCAATAGAACAACAAAACTCTGGGTTTCCAGAAGCTTATTTTCAATTAGGAAGACTGCTAGCTAGAGAAATTTCCTTGGATGAAGCAATAAGCTGTTTCTATACTGCAATAGAACAACGGCAAGGAGTTTTTCCAGAAGCTTATTACAACTTAGGTTTAGCTTATTCTAGAACAGGAGATGTCAACTCTGCCATAAATGCTTATAAACATGCAATAGAACAACGACATGGTAATTTCCATGAAGCACATCAAGATTTAGGCCGTGCCCTTTATAGAAAAGGAGATTTAACTGGAGCTAATGAACAATACTCTATAGCTTTGCGCCAACGCTCAGCACAATCTCAAGAACAAGCTCAACCTCCTTCTCCAACAGATGGACAAGATATAGATGATGAATTAGAACAAGGTTTGAGACAGGCTGCTCCTCAACTTTTTGATGGTGATTCTGATGATACTCCAAACGCCATAACTAAACGTAGAGTTGTTGATGAGGAAGAAGAGGATACAGAACAACCGCCTAATAAATAATCATTAGGGTGATATGTATAAAAATATAAAGCCTGCATAGTTAAATGCAGGCTTTATATTTTTGTAGTTTAGTAAAGCTTTAAATTTAATCTAGAAAATGACTTATTTAGCTTTTCTTCCAGCCATTAAAATTTGTTTGATTGGGTCAATTAAAGTAGCAGGGCTGAAAACGTGCAAATTATGGACTGTTTGAGGTCCTTTTAATACAAAGAAAAGCTTATTAGCATTATCTTGAGTTAAATAGGTGTAAAGATCTTGGTGTTCTTTTGTTGTGTAAATACCATCTTGTTCTAAAGTAACCAAACCAGTAGTTGTTCCTGAAGAGCTAGAGAAAATACCTTTAGTTACAGTGGAACGCTTAAATGGAGGAGCATCTAAAAATTCTCCTGTCATTGTTGAAGATTCAGTAGAAATAAATCCAGCTGCTACTACTTGATCTGGAGTAGGAGTTTGAGGCACAAACTTACCCATTAAATCGGTGTAGAAAAATCCAAGCCAAACTGCAGGAGGAAAAACTATTACATCGCCTTGTACTGGATCATTTACTCTTAACATATTGCGAACTGCTGCACCTGTTCCACTGTCAGTAAAAGCCCAAGGTAGAGGACCAACAATATCTGGAACAAGGAAAACAGCTGTTTTAATATTAAATTCTTTTCTAAGGCTGCTTTTTTGGCTCATAAGTCTTTCTTGTGCCAAATGAAACATTTCTGATCCTAAGCTATGTCCCATAACAACATCTGGAGCCATTCCTATATCGTTAAGCTTTCTTAATGACTCAATTAAAGCTGTAGTATAATCCCTTAAGCTTAAGTCTCCGAATTTAACACCAGTCGTTGAAATCGGTAAACTGCTATTGGCATGTCCTGGATAATTTAACAAAATTGTTCTTGCCACTAGCTTAGTGGTTACATTATCCGCAAACAATTGTTGGGAAAGTGGAATAAAAGTGTTTGAATTTTGACCTGTTCCGTTTAAAACCAAAATAGTTGAACCTTTTTTAGGTTTATTTGGGTTAACTACTACAATAGCACCCATATCAACAGAAACATCTGGGCGAACTTGAACAGTAAAATTAATTTTAAATTGTGGGGCTTGTGCGTTTACTATGCTTGCAAATCCTAATGTTAATAATAGGAAAAGCCCAAGTAATGTAGATAAGATGAATTTTTTCACGTTACCTATCCTTTCTAGATATGAATTTTAAGCTTATATGTTGTTAATACTATGCGTGGATTGTTTGAATGTTTAGGTGTAATTATTTCATACATTTCATTGTTAGCAAAGATAGTTTTGGTGGTTTTTTATAGATTATTCCATATTTCTCTTAAGCATTAAATCAGAATAAATATTCTTAGCTATTTTGTATATTTTATGATGGAACATAATATTTCTTTCTTAGATAGATTTACTAGTAAGGAGTCTCAACCTCTAAAAGTACACCTACTTTCTATTTTGGTGTTGTTATTAATTATTGTTGCACTATTTTGGCGTGTTTTCTTTTTGGGTGAAACTTTAATTGATTTAGCTGCACATTCAAACCAATTACCTTGGGGTGCAAATGTATCAACTTATGATGATTACTCTTATAGTAGGCGTGATGTTACAGATACTTATGTAACAAGGGATTATTTTTTGGTAGAGAGCTATCGTAAAGGGGAACTTCCTCTTTGGAATCCATATATTCTTGGAGGACATCCCATTTATGCTGATGGAGTAACAAAATTGTTTGCTCCAACTAATTTGCTTTACTTAGTTTTTAATGTTCCTCTTGGGTATAGCTTAGCTAGACTTATAGAATTGGCCTTAGCTTGCATTTTTTTATATATCTTTTTAATTAATTTACGACTAAATCCTGCTGGTGCACTTATAGGTAGCATAGTTTTTTTGTTATCTGATCATGTAATGCAACATTTAGTGTGGTTAGGTTGGTTAGGTGGGTTGATGTGGCTACCATTGATGTTGTTAGGTGCAGATAAAGCATTATATAAACATAAAATGCTACCTGCAATTGGTGCAGGTATAGCGTTAGCTTTACAATTTTATTGTGGATATACTCCTACAGCTATTTATTATGTAAGTGCATTAGTTGGATATTATTTACTTTACCCATATTTAAACAATTGTATTGTAGATAAACTAAAAGAATTAAAATATTCTGTAAAATATCTTGTAATTACATTACTTGTAGGATTTGGACTGTCAACTGCAAATTGGTGGCCAGTTTTTGAACTGTTAAGTTATTCTAATCGAAAAATTGTTCCTACAGAAATAGGTTATATTTGGCTTCCTCCTTGGCATTTGTTAACTCTTATTTTACCTCGTGCTTTTGGTCGTGCTTTTGACTCAACTATTGCTAAAAGATTTGTAGATATTGGTGTTTCTCAAGACCATATTATTTATTTAGGGCTAGTTTCATTAATTTTTGTTGCAATCATATGTTGGCGTACTAAATCACAAGAAATAGATAAAAGAATCTATTATTTTGCTATTTTAGCTATAGGTGCATTAATAGTAATGGTTTCTGCTCCTATATATGTTCATGTAACAAAATATATTCCAGTGTTAAAAACAATTAGAGCTGTGACAAGAATTAGCGGCATTTATATTTTTGGTAGTGCTGTATTAGTTGCTTATGGAGCAGATAAATTTTCTAAATTAGATTGGTTAGAATTAAAAGATTTTTTGAAAAAAATTCAACATATTGGAATATTTTTATTAGTGAGCCTATTAATTAGTTTAGTAGGATTTAATTTATTAGGAAGATTCTTGCCAAATGCAAAAAATTTCTCTGGATTAAAACGATTAATCTTAAGAATTTTGATTTCTCTAAATGAACATTTCTATTATAAAAATATAGATTTGATTATTCCTATAGTAATTATATTTGTACTAACAATAACTTGTTGGTATTACATAAAAGAAAAACAAACTAAAAAATTACAATTAATAATATTATTATTTTGTATCTTAATAACAGAATTAATATGGCAAAGTAATCAGTATAATAAAACTTTTCAAAGTTCATTAATTTACCCTAAAACTGATGCTACAGATTTTGTAAAAAATAATATTGGATTATATCGTTTAGTTGTTACACCTGCTGAATTAGGTGGAAAAGCAGAAAAATTTTCTGGATTTAAAGTAATTTCTCCTCCAAATACAATGTTACCTTACCAAATTAATACTATTTATGGTAAAGACCAATTGTTTCCAAAATGGTATCGTGAGTTTATATCACTAAGTGAACCCCAAGAACATTTAAGTCATATTGTTTTTGAGAAAACATCATCTCCATTATATGATTTTCTTGGAGTAAAATATTTAATGACTAGAGATAAATATAACTTTAATAACCTTAACTATAAAGAAGTTCATGTTAGCAATGGAGTTAAAATATATGAAAACACAAATGTAATGCCACGAGCATTTTTTGCTAAAAATGTAGAAAAAATTAGTGATTTATCAACAACTATTAATAAAATGAAACAAACTGATTTTGATTTTTATTCAAATATAATTGTTACAGATGACAAAATAAATATAACAGATATAAAATCAGTTGAAACAACTGACAAAATAGAAATTACAGATTATAAAAATAATCAAGTAATGTTAAATACAAGTTCAAACAGTAAAAAATTATTAGTATTAACAGATACTTATTATCCTGGTTGGCAAGCATTTATTGATAATAAACCAGCAGATATATTACGAGTAGATTATGCATTAAGAGGTTTAATTATAGATGCTGGAAATCATAAAATCGAATTAATTTTTCATCCAAAATCTTTTTTCTATGGTTTATATATTAGTTTTATATCATTAATTATTTGTGTTGGATTAATTCTATTTTGTTATAAAAAAAATATGTAAAAAATATAGTATTAACTAAAAGTTTTGTTTGAAATAAAACAAAATGTGAAAGGAGTTTAAAAAAATTTACGAGAAGCTAAAAACAACATTTAAACATATGTTAGTATTTGGCCTAAGTGGTGTTATAAATCGTGCACTTGGCTTTTTTTTGATTCCTGTCTACACTCGTTTTATTAGACCCCGTGATTATGGTGTATTAGCTATTTTAATGATCATTTTGGCAGGAATTCCATTAGTTTTAAGAATGGGATTAAGTAATGCTTTATTAAGATCTTGGTATGATTATGAAGAAGAGCAAAGACCTCAATTAGCAACAACAGTATTTATATTTTTAATTATTACTTCTGCTCCAATATTACTTTTATTTAGTTTATTTTCTGCACAAACTTCAGAGTATTTGTTTGAAACTCCAACATATAGTGAACATTTACAAATAATATATTTACTTTCTTTCTTAGAAATATTTAATGTTGTACCTGATACTTTGTTAAGGCTTCGTAATGCTTCTGTACAGTATTCAATTTGTCAAACAACTGGGTTTATTTTTCAATTAGTTACCAATATTGCATTAGTTGTTTATTATAATTATGGGATAAAGGGGATATTAATAGGTAATTTAATAGGGGCTGTAATAGAAAATGGAATGTCTTTTGTGTTATCGCTTCGTTATTTAAAATGGGGTTTTAATTATAATGAATTAAAGAAAATGCTAGCGTTTGGAACGCCGTTAATTTTTGGAAGGCTTTCAGCTATATGTTTTCAATGGATTGATAGATTTTTTCTTAAACATTATGCAGATTTACGTCAAGTTGGACTCTACACTTTAGGAAATCAGTTAACAACACCAATTAGTTTATTAGTATCTACACCTTTTAGTATGATCTGGCCTAATATGCAAGTGTCAGTTATGAAAGATGAAGATGCAAAAGAGTATTATGCAAGAATGTTAACATATGTTGTTTATATATCTACGTTGTTAGCTTTACCATTATCAGTGTTAGTTGAAGATGTATTAAGAATTTTTGCAACAGCTAAATATTGGGACACAGCTAAGGTTGTTCCTTGGTTAGCACTTGCTGCTGTATTAGATATTGCTAATCCAACGTTAGGAGTTGGTATTGGATTAAAGCGAAAGTCTTATATAAGTCCAATACTTATGACAATTTCTGCTCTTGTTAATGTTGTTTTGAATTTTATTTTAATTCCTTCAATGGGAATGATTGGTGCTGGAATTGCAACTTTGATTTCTTATATAGTAATTTGCGGTCTTAGATACTATGTATCAGATAAATTAATGCATATTGATTATGAATGGAATAGAATTACAAAAATATTAATTGTAGCTATAGTGTTATTTTTGTTAAGTCAAATAATAATTATTGAAAGACCAATAATTTCTTTTATAGCTAAAATTCCTTTTGCAATAATGCTGCCGTTTATTCTAATACCACTAAAATTTTATGATGAAAAAGAAAAATCTAAGATAAAAGAATTGTTGCAAATGACAACAATGACACTGCAAAATTATTTTGCAAAATAATTATTTTGTAAATTAGACTGAAAAAGTGTTTATTAGAAAAGTTAGAAAGTAAATCTCACTTCCAACCAAAATCTCTATTTAGTAATTTGTACAAACGCTCATTATGAGGTCTATAATACTCTGTTAAACGTTCTCTCATCTTAGTATCCATTTTGTCATATTTACCAACATTATAAAATTGGTCACTTTTTAAATGAAAGTCAGGATGTTTAGGTACATTTAGGAAATCTAATATTTGATTTACAGTTGCATTTAGTTCAGAGTGCATGTCTTCGCTTTTAATAATAAGGATTTGTTCGCGAGGAAAATATTTAAACCATTCATTTATTTGATCAACATAAATACCACGTGCTAAGTATGAATAACGTTGATAATTAGCACTATAGTAAGTTTCATCAGCAATCATTTTCTCTCGTTCACCTGCTAAACGCTCTGGTTCTTGATCAACTACTTGTTCAAAGGTTAATTTCTCTGTACCTTTGCGTAATTCATGATGGTAATGTGAATAAGCTCGATCAATAGGGTTTCTAAGTAAAAGAATAAATTTAGCTTTAGGAACAAATTGAGCAATACGTTTAGGAGCGACTGGATGAAAGATATAATAAGGAGTTGCTTCACCTGTAATTATTGGCTTTTTATATTTTTGTTCTAAATAGTATTTATAAAAGTAAGAAGGGAAATGTGTACGATACCAAGTTACACCTTTATCAAAATTGTTATCAAAGAAATGTATTTGTTTAATCGTTGGACTAATTATGTAAGGATGTGACATTAAGTAATGATATAAAGATGTTGTACCACATTTTTGACCACCAATAACAATAAAGTCTGGCATTAATCTTAAATTGCCTGTAACAGCTCGACCACCACTCTTAATAGCTTCTTTAACAGGTGTTGGAACAAAAGACTTAATTGTTTGTAACATAAATAACGAAAAACTCCTTAAAAACTAATTGTAAACTAGAGAAATTAATTTATTTGTTTTGTTCATCTTCTAATGGAACAATTTTATAAATACAATAATCAAAATTATCTTCACTAACTCGGAATAATGAGATTGTCCATTTCTCAACTACTTTTTTACCATTTTGATCACAATTTAATTGAACATCAAATTGTCCAACTTGTTGAGAAGTTCCTTTATCATCAATAATATTCCAACTTTGAACACCATAAATTAAATTGTTTTTTATTCCATCTCCAGGGCAATATAATTTATCTCCATCTTTACCTGCAACAATCTGAGCAAAAAAATCATTTACTACTTTTACTTGATTTTTTTTCCATTCAGGAGTTGGGTCTTCTATTTGTTCTTTACAAGAAATAGAAAAAAATAACATTAATGATAAAAATATAAATAATAAGTATTTTAGTTTCATTATAAATTACTCCGTTAAAGGCTTATTTTTTTGTTCAACTATGTAAGACACACCTTCAACATTTAATTCCCAATTAACAAAATCATGTCCTGGAGGAATTTTTATTAAACAATCAAATTCTCCAAAAGATTGAGGAGTTTTATCAGGATTATCATTTTGTAATTGCATTAAATAGACTGTACTTTCTGTAATAGTATTTTTTTCATTATCAAATATTCTTACATGAAGCGGGGGATTACTTTTTACAGGAGATTTTCCAATGTTATCTGCTATACCTGATAATTCAACATATCCACGACGATAATCATAATGTGTAATTAATATGCGAATTTTACTATTACTAAGATATTGTGGATGTGTAAATATTAATGCTGCAACTACAATAATAATAGCTACTAAGCCAATAATTATTTTGTTTTTCATATTGTTCTCAACAAAACCTAAAAGTAAAAAGTGATATATTGATAAATTTTTAGAAAAACCTTCTGTTAGCAAGAATTTGCTTATCAATATCAGCTATTTTAGCTTGATGAGCAAGCCAAAACTCAGGATCACGTTGTGCATTTAATTCGTCAACAGTTTTACCTTGTTGTTCAACCCAAGTATAATATTTAAGGTTCAACCAAGATTTCTTAACATCCATTGTACCTTCTTTGATCCAATCTAATTTTACATTGTGAAATATAGAAACTGTTCTAATTGCAGCTTCAGTCTCATCCATTGGTCCATAGGTTTTAGTTAGTTCATTTAAAACAGAAGGATAACGGTCTATAGAGTCAGTGGCAACAGTTACAATATTTTCATTTTTACCTAATTCAAAATATTTTGCTGTTTTGATTGCTCCTAAAACATTACAAATGCCAGAAATACCAAAAATTTGGGAAATAGGTTCTAAAACCTCAGTAGGAATACCAAAACGCTTTGATAAGACTTTCATTCCTGTTTCGTGAGTAAGGAGTTGAAGACCTTTTTTACATTCAATATCATCAATACACATTATAGCATCCATATTTAAGACGTTATGGATCCAAGTAACATGTTTATCTCCTATGCCTTGAATATCATGTCCACCATAACCATTATTGTACATAGTTGGACATTGAATAGGTTCTAGACCAACTGTTTTAGCTTCATAAAATTGTTGTTTAATTCTATCTCCAGCAGCTATTGTGCCAGAAGAACCCATTGCAGAAACAAATGCTGCTACACGGCCATTTCCTTTGCCTCGTTGGGCTAAATCTTTTACTGCATCAATTATGCTATTTCCTGTAACACCATAGTGAAAGCGGTAATTACCAAATTCTTGAAACTGATTTAAGATTTTATTTTTAGAATCTGCTGCTGAAAGCTCTTTAGTTTTATCGTAGATTTCCTTCACGTTACTTTCGCAACCAACAGTCTTAATGTATTTTGCTCCATAACTAGTAATTTTATCAAAACGTTCTTGGCTCATCATTTCAGGAAGCAGAACTAGAGAATCATAACCAAGTCTAGGGCCTACCCAAGCACCACCAATTCCAAAATTACCAGTAGAAGGCCAAACTAAAGTATCTCGGCCAGGTTCAATTTCCCCTGCTAGTTGCTTTTCCATTGCAATGGAATAGGTGGGACCAACTTTATGACTACCAGTTGGAAACTCTTTTCCATAAAGAACTACAACATTGGCTTCAATTCCCGTAAGTTCTTGAGGTAGAACAATATAATTTACTCGGCCGTATTCATTTTTCCAAGTCAGATTGTAAAGGTTAATAGGGTTGAGAGGATCTGCTGTTTTAGCTGCTAAGGCACGGCTACGAATTTCTGTAGGAATTTGAGAAGGATCTAACATTTCGGCAAATGTTGGCCCAAAGATCATTTTAGTCATTGATCAAAATATCCTTTCTTTGTTGTAAATCTTTATGATGAAAATCAACAGATTATCACAGCGATGCTACTGAGGGAAGATGCCTCGTGCTATTAATGTGCGTCGAGCACGCAAAGGGTCATTTAAGGATGGGTCTGGCCGTAAAATATCTATTGCATGTTCAGGCCAAGCTAACCAAGAAGAAAAAACAATAGTGTCTATATCTATAACTAACAAGTCAGGTTGTGCTGGATCATTAGGGCGATAGACCTGAAGTCCATATTCTGAAATAGCCTTTTTATCCACTTCTACTTGTCGTAAGCTCCAAAGACAGTTTTTGAAATTGCAAGTTATCCACCCATCAGCAATAAAATTATTAGACATTTCAATTTGCTTGCGTATATTATCTAGTGTAAAAGCATAAATACCAATTTGATTTTGCCCTGCCCAACGTAGTGATTTGACATATTGCCATAAATTACCAGCAACTTTTTCACTCGACATTAGATAGTAGATATTAATTAAAGAATCACGAGCTACTTGAGATAGAGAATTAAAAAGGCTAATAGCTTCTAATTGACTAGGAAATATTGCCGCTGTAGCAGTTTGCTCATTTAGAGTTAAATCTTCCCAAGATAATATTTCTGTGCGCATAAGGCTATAGATTACGCTTCTTTACTAGGGCAAATATCAGATAAGAAGCATTTTGAACATTGAGGTCTAGCAGCTTTACATAGGCTGCGCCCATGATAAATAAGCAAGTGAGAGAAATCTATCCAATCATTTTGCGGAATTATTTTTACTAAATCTTTTTCTATTTTTTCAGGACTATTTTCAGAGGTTAAACCTAATCTTTGTGAAATACGTCTAACATGAGTATCTACAACTATACCTACAGCTTGATCAAAAGCATTTCCTAAAACCACATTGGCTGTTTTACGAGCTACTCCAGGTAAAGTAAGTAATTGGTTCATAGTTTGTGGAACTTGACCATTGTATTCTTCTAAAATTTTTATTGCTGTAGATTGAATATTTTTAGCCTTATTACGGAAAAAACCTGTTGGATGAACATCTTGCTCAAGCTCAGATAGATCGCTATTTGCATAATCTGCCACTGTGCGATATTTGCGAAAAAGTGTCTCTGTTACCTTATTTACACGCTCATCAGTACATTGAGCAGAAAGAATGGTTGCCACTAAGAGTTCAAAAGTTGTGTTATAGTTAAGGGAACATTGTGCATTAGGATAAAATTGCCTTAAACGTGCTATTATTTCAGCAATATATTCAGGTTCAATGGATTTGGTTTGTCTGACAAATGTCTTCGCTTTTTTACTGGACATAATGGCATCCTAACTTAGTAATAAAAATGTAACAAGCTCTTAATATTCATTAAGTAAGATCAAATAAGTAAATTAGTGCCTTGACTAATTACTAAGCTAAAAACGCATTGCTCAGAAATAATGCTATAGCTACTATAGTCTTGAGAGGTATTTGTGTTTTTGGGTATATCTGTAGGTATTTTTTCTAGTACAAGTAAGGACAAGTAATTTTCAAAAGGTAAAAATATGGAGTTAACTGGACAGTTAAGCGATTTTCCGCTTACCGACATTCTACAGATTTTAGCGTTAAGTTGTAAAACAGGTACGTTAATTTTGCGTGGAGATCAGGGTCAAAGAGGGATGTTGGTTTTTATTCGTGGCAAAATAGTACAAGCTAGTACAGATTCTATACTTTACTCTTTAGGCGAAATTTTGGTGCAAGATAAAATAATTACTTATGAAGAAATGGAAGAAGCTTTAGAAATTCAAAACTCCATGCCCAAACCTAGGCTTATTGGTTCAATTTTGGTAGAAAAAGGTAAAATAAGCAGGGATTATTTATTAAAAGCTATAAAAAGCCAGATTCAAAGTTCTATAGCAGAATTGTTATCTTGGAAGCGAGGCACTTTTGAAATTAAACTAAATGCTATTCCTATAGGTAGAGGCTTACCTTATATTACACAGGATTATGTTTATACAGAAGGCTTAAATATAGATGAATTAATTTTAGAAGCTACCAAACTACTAGATGAAAAACGTCGAGATGGTACTTTACCAGAAATTAAAAAAACTCTACCTCCCCCACCTACTAGTAGTGAAGATTTATTAAAAGAATTAGATGATTATGTTGAAGCAAATCGATCTAGGGATGATTTAGAAAGTATAAATTCTGCCGAAAAAGCTATATTACACTTAAAATACTTGTTGGAAGAGTTAAAACAACAGTCATTTCAAGGGGAAGTGACGTTGTTAATTATGAGACTTGCTAGTGAGGTTTGTAGCCGAGGGGTACTTTTCTTAGTAAAAGAGTTTGAAGTGGAGGGTTTAGGTCAATTTGGACTGTCTGCTGATAGTGTATCAACTGATAACAGCATCGTAATTAATTTAGAACAACCTTCACTTTTAAGTAGAGTTGTTAAAACTTGTAAAACTCAGATTGCTCCTTTAGATTCTAATAGTTATGATCGTGAAATTGTTAAGCAAATGGGTGGAGAAGGTTTAAGTTTGACAGCTTTTGGAATTCCTCTAGTAGTTGAAAATAAAGCTAGAGTCATTTTATATGGAGATAATTATCCAGGTGATCGCGGGATAGGTAGTTTGGATGAGTTAGAAATTTTAATTAGCCAAGCTGGATTAATGATGGAAAAATTATTGTTAGAAAAGAAGTTAGGAGATACTTTTCATTAAAAACATTTAAAAACTTTAAGGTAAAACTCGTAAGTAGCTATGTTGTAATAATAGCTCTAATAAAAATGCACAAGCTGAAATAATTAGCCAAAAAGAAAATTCTTCTTTGTAATGTTCATAGCGTTTCATTGGTAATTTTGTACGTTCTAAGCTATCAATATCTTTAAAAATTGATTCTAACGCTTGACGATTAGTGGCACGATAATATTTCCCTCCAGTAGTGTTAGCAATTTGTCGTAGAGTAGTTTCATTAAAAGTAGAAGGTTGTAGGGTATATACTCCAGGAGGATCTCCAATTCTATTGCTAGGCATTTTTACCATTCCGCTAGTACCAATCCCAATTGTATAAACTTTAACCCCTAAGGTATGGGCAATTTCAGCTGCGGTTTGAGGTTCAATTGTTGTAACGTTGTTATCTCCATCTGTAAGTAATATTATAACCCTGCTTTTAGCATCAGAATGACGTAAATGATTAACACTGCTGGCAATAGCAATACCTATTGCTGTTCCATTTCCTTCAACATCATTGCGATCTACTAAATCTACATCTTTTAATAATGCTTGTAGCATTGAGTAATCTAGCGTAAGAGGGGATCTGAGTTGGCTATAAGCTGCAAAAGTTATCAATCCTAAACGATCAGAATGACGTCTATCAATAAATTGTGAAATTATTTCTTTAGCTGTTGCTAATCTATTTGAGTCTTGGAAATCTAATGCTCCCATACTTAAGGAAATATCCATAGCTATAATGATATCAACTACATCTGTTTTGACTTCTTCAACTTTATCTAAGGATTGAGGTCTAGCTAATGCAACAATTAAACAAGAAAATGCTAAGATTCTTAGTAGAATAAGCCCTTTAGTTAATTGCTTGCGTAAACTAGACTTAAGGCTAGCTTCACGTAACGAGGCAATATTAGAAATATATACTGTGGTTGATCTATAGTGGCGACTATACCAGATATAAATAATAATTAAATTCAGTAGTAATAACCAAAGTAAATTAGGATTAAGAAATTTCATTACTCTAAAATAGACTTAGTGTAAATTACCTTTAAAATTTATTCTTAAAGTTTTGGTGGTTGAAATCCACCTATTAAAGTTTCTAGTAACTTAGCTATTTCCAAAGTTTTCCAATCATTCCAGCGTTTTCCATGTAATTGAATGCCTATAGGTAAGTTACTGGTAGAAAAGCCAATAGGCATTGTTACAATAGGATTTGCTAGGAGTGTTGTTGGGCAATTAAAAGGTGCAAAAACTTCTGAATAGGGAATAAAAGTGTTATCTATAGGAATTTTGCTTCCAGTTTTACAGTGTTTGAATGCAGTAGTTGCACCTACGGGAGTAATCCATATATCATATTCTCTGAAAAACTCTGTAGAGGTTTTAATAAGTTTATCACGCGCTTCTAACGCAAACATAAGGTCACGATAAGAACTATTAATCCCTTTAATTAAACTTTTGGCAAACCTAGCTTGGGAAAATTTAGAACGCAACCAAAGTTTAGGTAGTAGCTTAGGTACAAAGTTAGGTAAAGATGATTGCATATCAGCTACACCACAAATTATTCCCCAAACTTCTTGAGCATAATTAGCCTCAAGATCCTTTGGATAGGCTTCTTTAACAGAACAACCTGCTTGAGTCAATTGGACTAACAATTTTTCTAAAGCTTTTTTAGTATCTTGACAAACCGTAACATTCCCTAGGGTAGAGCTGTAGGCAATCTTTAATCCTTTTAATGAAGTTACTGGAGGCTGGTTTTTTAGATTCACAGGAGCAATTGTCCAGTTATTATCATCTTGCCCCCACAAAATTGAAACAGCTAGCTTGAGATCCTCAATATTACGTGTTAGAGGGCCACAGGTTACCATATTACGTCCTATTTTAGGCTGATCTGGTAACATATAATGACCGAAGTCTGATAAAGCTTGTTCAGTTGGGCGAATAGTACAAACTCCGCAACAATGAGCAGGTACACGCAAAGAGCCAGCAATATCACTACCTAGGCAAATAGAAGTAAAACCAGTGGCAAGTGCTGCTGCTGAGCCTCCTGAACTCCCCCCAACTATGTAATCTAGGTTGTAGGGATTAGAAGTTCGACCAAATAGAGAACTATTGGTTTGCCAATCAAATGAAAAATCTGGAGCATTGGTTTTACCTAAAAGTATAGCTCCTGCCTGTTTTAATTTTGCTACAAGGGTTGCATCACAATTAGGGATATGATTTTTATAAAGTGGGTTACCAAAACAAGTGCGAAGGCCATTAGTTACATAAGTATCTTTAGCTGTGAAGGGTAGACCATGAAGTGGCCCCCAAATTTCTCCTTTAGCTAAAGCCTCATCAGCTTCTTTTGCCTTTTTTCTAGCTTGCTTTTCATCTAAAAGAATTATTGCATTTACTTTAGGATTATGTTCAGAGATTCTCTTAAGATGAATATCTAATACTTCTACAGCAGAAACTTTTCGCTCTAGAATAGCATTAGCTATTTGTGTAGCAGGCCAGTAATATAGCTCATCCATATTAGTTTACGCCGTCTAAATCTGACCAATCAGCAACACTATAACGAGATGGTTTTTCAGCTTTGTTTGCTGCATAAATATTTTGTTCACCACGAGAGATTTTCTTTTGTGCATACAAACCTTCAAGTAAAAATTCTGCGGCTGAAACTAATAAACTAGGATGTTCTATATGTATGTTTTTAACGTTTTTAAGTAAATGAGATAGACCATTAATTGACTTAAGAATAGATATGTAATCCTCATCCTTAATGCTATCAGAGGTTTTAATAGTACCACCTAAATTAAACCAGTCTACTATCAAAGAAAAGTTGGTTTTTCCAAAGTATTTCATAAAGACTTGACCAACTGCACGTTTTATTAATTCACTTGCAATACGGGCAGCTCCTAGCTGTTCACCTTCATATTCTAGTTCTAGTTTTCCTGTGATAGTTGGTAAAGAAGCGTAAATATCACTAATACGAGGTACAACTAGATCGCTTTTATTAACTAATGCACGGCGCTCAGCATTACTAACAATACTTTCTAAAGTACTAATAGGAAGACGTTGGCTTACACCAGAGCGTTTATCAATTCTAGTATCTTCACGAGCAATAAAAGCAATTTGTTCAACTATTTCTAAAATATAAGAAGGAATTTGAATGATGTCTTTAGGATAGCGTTTAGTCCAAGCTTCTTGTTTTGTAATTTCAATACCTGCTTCAACTGTTGATGGATAATGAGTGTGAATTTCTGCTCCAATACGGTCTTTAAGTGGAGTTATTATTTTTCCACGAGCTGTATAATCTTCTGGATTAGCAGAAAATACCAGTTCAACATCTAAAGGCAATCTTATAGGATAGCCTTTAATTTGGATATCACCTTCTTGCATGATATTAAACAAGCCAACTTGAATTTTTCCTGCTAAATCAGGTAATTCATTGATAGCAAAAATGCCGCGATTAGCGCGAGGAAGTAGTCCATAATGAATGGTAAGTTCGCTAGAGAGCAAATAGCCGCTTCTAGCTGCTTTAATTGGATCAACATCTCCAATTAGATCCGCAATTGTAACATCAGGAGTTGCAAGTTTTTCTACATAACGACGATCACGAGAAATAAAGCTGATTGGAATGTTGTCTCCTCTTTCATCTATTAGGTTACGACAAGCCCTACATAGTGGGGCATAAGGATTATCATTTATTTCACAACCAGTGATAACAGGAAGGTGTTCATCTAAAAGGCTAACAAGATTACGTAGAATGCGGCTTTTAGCTTGTCCTCTTAGCCCTAACAAAATAAAGTTATGTCGGGCAAGAATAGCGTTAGTTATTTGTGGGATAACACTATCATCATAGCCAACAACACCAGGAAAAAGAGTTTCTCCATTAGTTAGTTTATTTATTAGGTTTTCCCGCATCTCTATTTTTACAGAGCGATTGCGATATTTCTCTTCACTAAATTCACTATTTTTAAGGTCTTTTAGAGTGGTTGGTTGTGACATTTTTTCACCTAGAAAAATTTAGAGTTGATAAATAAAAAGGCGACCCAAAAGAGTCGCCTGTGATTTTAACATAATGATTCTAATTTCTTAAGCCGTAGCAGGATTATCACCAGCAATAGGAGAAATTATTGGTTTTAACACAGAAGGTTTTTGTTCTCCTTGAGGCTTATCATCTTTAGCAGAACTTGAGCTACTAGTAGAATCATCTAAAGGTAATCCTGCGATAACTCTACGGATTTGAATAGCATCTAGAGATTCATGTTCTAGAAGCGCTTCTGCTAAACGAACTAATGCTTCTTTATTTTCTACAATAATTTGTTTAGCACGAGTGTATTGTTCAAGAATAATACGTTTAACTTCTTGATCAATTTTTATTGCTGTTTCTTCACTATAGTCTTGGTGTCTAGAAATATCTCTGCCTAAGAAAATTTGTTCTTCTTTCTTACCAAAGGTAAGTGGCCCGAGTTCTGACATACCAAATTCACAAACCATTTTACGTGCTAATTCTGTGGCTCTTTCAATGTCATTGGAAGCACCTGTGGTATTGTGATTAAGGAATATTTCTTCAGCAAGACGACCACCCATTAAGATAGCAATTTGTCCTTGGATATATTCTCTAGTATGGGTATAGCGGTCTGCTTCTGGAAGCTGTTGAGTTAAGCCTAATGCCATACCACGAGGAATAATAGTAACTTTATGTACTGGATCAGCATTAGGTACTTTAATTCCTACTAAAGCGTGACCAGCTTCATGGTAAGCAGTATTTCGTTTTTCTTCATTGCTAATGACAATTGAACGGCGTTCACTACCCATTAAAACCTTATCTTTAGCAGCTTCAAAGTCTGACATTGCAACTACTTTTCGATTATAACGAGCAGCATTAAGAGCGGCTTCATTGACTAGATTAGCAAGGTCTGCACCTGTAAATCCTGGAGTTCCGCGGGCAATTACTGAAATATCAACATCATCACCTAGAGGAATTTTTCTAGTGTGAACAGCTAAAATACCATCACGGCCTTTGACATCAGGTCTATTAACTACAACTCGGCGATCAAATCGGCCTGGGCGTAGTAATGCAGGATCTAGCACATCAGGACGGTTAGTAGAAGCAATTAAGATCACTCCATCATTAGATTCAAAACCATCCATTTCAACTAAGAGTTGATTAAGAGTTTGTTCTCTTTCATCATGTCCGCCACCTAAGCCTGCTCCACGATGACGACCAACAGCATCAATTTCATCAATGAAAATTATACAAGGAGCATTTCTTTTACCTTGTTCAAAAAGGTCACGAACTCTAGAAGCACCTACACCAACAAACATTTCTACAAAATCTGAACCTGAAATAGAAAAGAAGGGCACATTAGCTTCCCCAGCAATAGCACGAGCAAGCAAAGTTTTACCTGTTCCTGGAGGTCCCATCATTAAAACGCCTTTGGGTATACGGCCACCAAGTTTTTGAAACTTTTGAGGTTCTTTCAAAAATTCAATAATTTCTTGTAGCTCTTCTTTGGCTTCTTCTACGCCAGCTACATCTTTAAATGTTACACGTTTGTTTTGATTAGAAAGCAACTTGGCGCGGCTTTTACCAAAGGAAAGCGCTTTGTTTCCGCCAGATTGCATTTGTCTCATCATAAAAATCCATAGACAAGCAATTAGTAGTAGTGGAGAATAAAGTAGTAGTGTTCCTACCCAAGCACTACTAGCGGATGATTTAAATTTTACATCCACACCTTTTTCTTGCATTTGTTTAACTAGATCTCTTTGGACTTCTTGGTTATGAAGATCCATTTTAAATCTAGCTTTATCATTATTTTTATATTCGCCTTCTAAGGAATTTTCATCAAAAGTTGCTTCTTTGATTTCACCTTTTGTTATTTTTTCAGATAACTGAGTAAAAGAAAGATTATCTGTTCTTACTCCTGTGTTACCTTTAAAACAAACCCAAAGAAAAATGGCACCGCCGAAAATAAATCCCCATAGGAGAAGTTGTTTTACTGTGGAGTTCAATGCTTGCTTACCTCCGAAAGTCACATTTTTATTGCTCTAAAAAGCTTAAAGTTTAAGTTTAGCATACATAAAAAATTAGTGATGCTGTTAAAAAATAACGAATTATTAATTAATTTTCACTTAACACTTCACTAACATATCTTATAAATTAATTCAAACAAACCTAATAGCTAAGTTTATCACTTTGCTATTATGATTGCAAAGCGCCTAGTTTTTGAGTTAGCAGCAAAATTTGTTGCTACTGGTAATTTGGGCACCCAAATTATTTCATTCTCTAATGTGGTTATTATCGGCCATATATCCCTTTGGCTAAAAGCAATTCGCTTTTCCAGCATTAGCTTCTTAAGTTTTTCTTGCTTTTTATGCCCTAACGGTTGATAACTGTCTCCTGGCCATCTATTTCTAACTTTTAACTTTTCCCCAACTTTATCAAGATCTAAAAGGATATAAGAATTTTTATCATAGCTAGACAATTCTGCTAAGGTAGCTTCCCTGTATATAATATTAAATATTGTGTTTTCAAGTGTTTCACCAAGTGAGAGAGTTATAAAGTTTTCTTTTTTGGTAACTTTAAAATCAGATTTAGGTTGAATAACAATTTTGTCAAACTCCCTAAGCACTTCTAAATTTCCTGGTAGCACAATTTTTTTGCCACTTTTGCCTTCTGCTAATAACCTATCAATTGAAAAAATGTGTTTAGAACTTAAGCGTTGTAGTTTTCCTTGTATTTGTTCAATAGTGTTTCTTATTTTTTGATGTCTTAGTATTGGTGCAAGGGCTAATAGTTCACTAACTGAGATTTTAACCTCACCTTCTTTGTTTGATGCTATTGGAGAAAGATTTTCAGCTAAAGACTCTTCCCATTCTGTTAGCAAAACTGTAGCACGAGCAATATTTTCTATGGCTTTAGGATTAATTTCTAATATCTTAGGTAAAATTTCCAGTCGAATTTTATTACGTGTAAACTTAGTAGAAAAATTTGAGCTATCTATACAAGTATTAAGTTCTTTTTCTTTTATATAGGTTTCAATGTCTTTGCGATTAGTGTTAAGCAAAGGACGGATAACTTTTGCAGATAATTCAGTTGATATTGATAAATTGGTCACAGGTTTCATTGCCCCTAAGCCCCTAATACCAGCCCCTCTAATAAGTCGCATCAAAAAAGTCTCTGCTTGATCATTTAAGTTGTGTGCTGTAGCAACAGAAGTTGCTCCAATTTCTTTAGCTGTTTCTAGTAAAAATGCATAGCGTAATTTTCTAGCAGTTGCTTCTAAATTTTCTCCTATGGAAAACTCTTTTACGGGAATTTGTTTAATCACTATAGGCAGTCCTAATTTTTCTGCAAAACTACAAACAAAAATTTCATCTCTTTGAGATTCTTCATCTCTTAATAGATGATTAAGATGAGCTAAACAGAGTTTTAGAGTTGGAAATATATTTTTTTGAATTTCCATAAGTAATGAAACTAAAGCTACTGAATCTGGCCCTCCAGAAAGTGCAATCAAAACATAAGAATTTGAATCAAACATTTGATGTGTATTAGCAAAATGCCAAACTTTTTTATAGAGAAAAGTGTTTTCCATATTAGCTTTATTCCAAATGATCTAAATATAAATACTATGTTAATTTGTTACCGGAATGCTATCAGTTTTTTTCAAAGCAGTAGATGTTATAGTGTGTTATAATGCTCTATCCTTCATAATATATGTATATTTAATATTTTATAACTCTAATTAAACAAAAGCTTTAAGGTGAGTATTATTTGGGTCTACTTGTATTGAGGAGTTTATGGCTGAGAAACAAGATAAAAAATGGGCAACATTAAAATTTACTGATCCAAGTGGTGTAGCAAGAACTCTTAGCTTGTATAAGTCGGTTTTTACTATTGGTAGGTTGGGTGATAATGATCTACAACTTGATGATCCTTATGTCTCACGCCATCATGCAGAAATTATTTTTGATGGAGAAAACTACACTTTTCGAGATAAGGGAAGCACCTCAGGCAGTTTTGTTAATGGTAATAAAGTTGCAGAAAAAGCGCTTAGGTCAGAAGATAAGGTAAACTTAGGTAGACGCAATGGAATAGAACTTGTCTTTGAATGGGCAAAACAACCTGCTATTTCAATTGCTAGAACTGTTGTAGAACAAAGCCCTATTACCCAAGAAGAAGATGCTCCTCATGTTATGTCTGTAATAGATCACAGGCAAACCCGCTATCTTAATACTTCATTAATTCAACAACAAAAGTTAAATACTCTTGCTACTGTAAATAGATTAAAAGCATTATATGAAATTACTAGTGCAGTACTTTCAATTAGAAGTCGAGATGAGTTAGTAACAAAGCTTTTAGATCTAGTTTTTCAAGTTTTACCGGCTGAGCGTGGAGTTATAATGCTTGCAGATAGTGAAGGGCTAAGCATTAAAGCTTCTAAACACCGCAATGCTGATAATAAAGCTCCAGTTCAACCTAGCTCTACAATTGTTAATCGTGTTTTTAAGGAAAATGTGGCTACATTAAGTGTAGATGCGCATAGTGATAGCCGGTTTGCATCCCAAAAGAGTGTAATATTTCAAGCTATTCGTTCAGTTATGTGTGCTCCAATAAGTTCTGCCAACAATGTTTGGGGTGTTTGTTATGTTGATAACTTAAATACACAAAAGAACTTTGAAGAAGAAGAACTAGAGTTTCTAATGGCTGTAGTTCGTCAAGCTGGAATGGCTTTAGAAAATATTCATTTAATTGATGAACAGAAAATAACTTTAGAAAGTTTTATTACCACTTTAGCTGCATCTATTGATGCTAGAGATGTTATGACCGCAGGTCATTCTGCCCGTGTAGCTAAATATTCTCGTACTTGTGCAAAATATATGGGATTGCCTCCTGATCAAATTAAGCTAATTTACTATGCAGGTTTATTGCACGATTATGGAAAAATAGGGACACGTGAAGCAATACTTTGTAAACCAGGTAAGTTAACTCCTGAAGAAATGAATCATATGAGAGAACATGCTTTTGATACTCATAAGATTCTTTCTAAAATACACTTTACAAAAGAACTTGAAGATATTCCTCTAATTGCTTCTAGCCACCATGAACACATGGACGGAACAGGTTATCCATTTAAACTGACTTCAGAAAAAATTCCTCTTGGAGGAAAAATTATTGCTGTTGCTGATTTCTTTGATGCCCTTACTCATAAACGCCATTACCGAGAGCCAATGCCAATAGAAGATGTAATAAAGTTAATTGATGATCAAGCAGGAGCAAAATTTGATGTTGAGGTAGTGACGGCTTTTAAACAATATGTCTACAAAGAGTATATTCCTAATCAGAAGAAGAGAGCCGAAATGGAAAAACTCAAAGAACGACAAAATCAAAAAACTGGCCCACAAATGAAAGTTGAAGATGAAACATTCATCCCTCAACATGATCATGATGAGATGCCTGTGGCTAATGGATAATAGTTAAGCAACTTGTAATTGAAAATAGTTAAACACAAAGGCTAGCATTTGCTAGCTTTTTCTTTTCTTGCTTATACATAAGTAGGATTTTTGTTTGAATACTAAAAAATTATTTTAAGGCTAACACTTTATTAATAAAGGATTTGATGGTGTATTATGGGAGAAATACAAAAACTTACCAAAAAAATTAACAAACTTCGTAATTCAGGAAAAGTAGGAGAACTTATCTCAGAGTTAAATAATCTAGCAACAGCATTTATGTATGAAGATAAGCATGATAAAGCTGAAACTTCTCTTGATGAGTCTGTAGAACTTGCCAAAAGTATTTATGTTAAAGATAGCTCTGAATACCTTCAGCATTTAAGTCAAGTTGCATCTGTTTATAATCAGATAGGTAAGTCTGATAGGGTAGAGTATCTAATAGATGAAGTTTTAGAAGTTGGAAGAAAAACTAAGAAAGATTTGGAATTAGCTCAATTTCTAACTCCAATAGCTGATACTTATAAAAATATTAGCCTTTATGAAAAGGCAAAGCCTCTTTATGATGAGATTTTAGCAATTGAAAAACAAAATTGTGAAAAGGATGAGGGACGTGTTTGGCGGCTTTTAATTATGGCAGAAAACTATAGGGAAGTAAGTGGTTTTGAAACAGCAAAGCCACTTATTGATGAAGCAATGGAAATAGCTAAGCTTTTATTTAACCAAGAAAGCTTGGATTTTTGTTTTCTTCTAAAAAATGTTATAGGCATATATAAGGCTGCTAACAAGTACGATGAAATAAAATCCTTTTGTGAACAAGTCTTGGAGATATATAGAAAAGTTAATGGAACAGTTGATCCAGTGGAAGCTTTGGAATTAGAAGGTGATTTAATAAAGGCTGTTCATGAAAACAATCTTGAGCTTTTGAAATGGACAATTAGCTTAGGTGCTGATGTAAATGGTAAAGATTTTGCAGATCGCCCTTTGTTAATAGTTGCAATTGAGCTGAATCATTTTGATATAGCTAAAGAGCTAATAAGAAATGGTGCTAATGTAAATGTTCAAGATGAACAAGGTAGAACTCCTTTAATGATTGTTTTTGATACTACTTGGGATACTCACATTGTTAGGGATTTAATTGAAAACGGTACTGATGTAAACATTAAAGATGCAAATGGTAGCAATATATTACATTTTGCTTGTGTTACTAATAATCAAAACCTTGAGGTAATTAAGCAAATAATATCTAAAGGTGTTGATATAAATTCACAAAACAATGATGGATACACTGCATTAATTTGTGCTACTGCAAATTTGTCTTCTGATATAGTCAAAGAACTAATAGCAAATGGTGCTGATGTAAATATAGCAGGTAATGATGGTAGCACAGCGCTATTAACTGTGCTTATTGCTCCTGTTGCTATAGCTACTGCTTTTGATATTGATTATGCCCTTGCCGCTAAGTTAACGGGTCTTGCAAGTGAGGAAATTACAGAAAAATTAACTTTGGAGCAAATACTTGAGAAAGCTATAAACAAGAGTACTCTTATTTTCAATGATTTGATTGCTGCTGGTGCTGATGTAAATGCTAAACTTGCTAGTGGTAATACTACGTTATTAAATGCAGTCTCAAGCCAAAATGTAGTTGCTGTAAAAACATTACTTGCTAAAGGTGTAGATACAAAAGCTAAAAATAGTGAAGGTTTAACGGCTTTAGATATTGCAGAAAAAAACGAGAACGAAGAAATAATAGAGCTATTGAGGAATTTATAAATAGCATCTATATTTTGTTTTCTTATTATTTGCTTCTAATGTAAAACAAACAATGTAATTACTTGTAAATAAAGAAGGTACATATGCAGATTCGGACAGCTACGGAGCTTGATTTAGCAACTTTAACTCAAATGGGATGTGAATCTTTTCCTTCTGGCTATGGTTATGAAGAACGATTAAAACTTTATAAAGAACACCCTAGACGTAAGCTAGAAAGAGACGTTCTAGTAGGTGAAGTTGATGGTAGAATGGTTGTTTCCTTAAGTGCTATTCCTTATACAATTTGGTTAGGAGGTACAACCTTACCAATGCTTGGCATTGCTGGAGTTGCAAATGCTTTAGACGCGCGTCGCCAGGGTTATGCTTCTAAACTTTGTATTGAAGCTATAAAACGGGGTCGTGAGCAAGGTTACTTAATCTCTATTCTTTATCCATTTCGCTATGATTTCTATAAAAAGTTAGGCTGGGGTGCAATAGGTGAGCTAATAGAATACCGATTTAGTCCAAAAAACCTTATTGCTTATGAAAACCATAAAAATGTCCGTAGATTTAATACTAATGACTTAGAACTGCTTATGAATTGTTATCAAAGATTTGTAGAAAAACATAATTGTTTAGCTGAACGTCCGATAACAGTTTGGCAAGGTAAACTAAAAAGTATTCAAGATCGTGAAGCTATTTTGATGGTGTATGAAAGAGATGGGAAAATTACTGGTTATTTGAATTTTAGCTTTAAATCAGGTCAAGAGATGCTTTCTCAAGAAGTTATTGTAAGTGAACTAATTTATGAAGATAAAGAGAGCTATCAAGGGTTGTTAGGTTTTTTAGCTACCATATCTGATCAAGTAGCTGTTATTCGTTACTGGGCACAAGTTGAAGAAGCCTTTCATTACCTATTAAAAGATCCAAGAAATGTAGAAAAGCCTATGTTAGGAGGTCTAGTTTCTAAAACAGGAAATTATGGGCTTAGTTATATGTTAAGAGTTTTGCATATAGAAGAAACACTTAAGTCACGTGCTAACTATAATAATGTAACAGGAACCGTTACTTTAGAGATAGAAGATGAACAAATTCCAGAAAATAATGGCACTTTTCAGCTTACTTTTCTAAATGGCAAAATAGAAGTGAGTAGAGTTAAAATAAAAAATGCCTGTATTAAATTATCTATAGGTGTTTTTTCTCAGATTTATTCAGGAGCAATAAGCTTAAAAAAGGCTGATTTTTTAGGTTTAGTGTCTGTTAATCAGCCATCAGTGGTGGAATGGCTAAGTGAAGCTCTAAAATTACCTAAGCCATTTTTACAGGAGTTTTTTTGATTACTAAGTTATATTTAAGTAATATAAATCTATATGAAGTTAAATAACAAGAAGGTTTTAATATTTTACCTAGTGCTGTTACTAGTACTGAGCATTTTTGCAAGTTGCTCCAAGCAAACAATGCAAACAGAAACAACAATAGAACAATCAAAAGGTGTAAGCACAATGAAGATAACAAGTAACGCATTTAGTGAAGGAAACCCAATTGATACAAAATATACTTGCGATGGAGAAAATATATCTCCTCAACTAAGTTGGAGTAATGCACCAGATACAACAAAGAGTTTTGCCTTAATTTGTGATGATCCTGATGCTCCTGTAGGTGTTTGGGTACATTGGGTTTTGTATAATTTACCAGCAAATACAAAAGAACTTCCTCAAGCTGTTGCAACAACTGAACAAGTTTTAGATAACGCTAAACAGGGAATTAATGATTTTAAGAAAATAGGTTATGGAGGGCCTTGTCCTCCAAAAGGAAATCCACATAGATATTACTTCAAGCTATATGCATTAGATACTGAGCTAAATTTAGCTTCAGGCCTAACAAAAGAAAAGCTATTAGCAGCAATGAAAGGCCATATTCTAGCTGAATGTAGCTTAATGGGAACTTATGCTAGAAAGCGATAGATAAAAGTTTAATTGTTTATCTAATTTATTTCTTTTGAGTATTTTTAGGGGTTTTAAGATGAAAAACGAATTTTTCATTTAACTCTTGAAAATAATCTGGTGGAACATCAACTAAAGCTTGTTTTAATTCTTGTGTGATACCTGTTTGTTGCTCAACTGATTCAGCTGATTCAGCTGCTTCTAATAACTGTTCTTCATTTGGTTGACCAGTTACACGAGATAAATTTTTCCATAAAATTTCAGCTACATCTTTTAAAGCTTTTTTAGAATGCTTGACAGTAGCTTGAACAGCTTTTTCTATTGGATTTGTACCTACTTCCTGACAAGTTGCTTCTATTGCATCATGTATTTGTTGAGCATTGTATTGGCCGATTGGCTGGCATAAACCTTGTTCAAATGCGCATTCTAGCAAGTAACCTTGATGGTAGGCTTGACTAATAGTATCTACTGACCGTTTAATTTCTAGAAAAAAGAATATTTTACGAAAAATCACTTTTAGCGGATAAAATAAAATTGAAGTTAAGCATCCGGTTAAACATCCAGATTTTTTTTCACTAGTTAAAGCTTTTAGGTCTTCATTACTTAAGTTTTGTCCATACTCACTAGCAATTTTGCGAGCCATACGACGCTGAAAATAAGACTTAGCAATATCATCAGCAAAAGGGATAGGTATAACAGGAGTTAAACCTATTAAAATTGAATGTGAAGAAATAATATCAGTGCATTTTTTTTTATCTACCATCAATCACAACCCTAATTTAACTAAGTTCTGGATATGTTTCTAAGATAGCTTCAACTAGCATATCTGCCAATATTTGATAAGAGTTTTTGCCTTCTTCAACAGAGGCTTCTGCTGGCATACCAAAATATGCTTGATCTCCACCAGCTTCTTTAAATGTTGTGATTCCTGCTCTAATTGCTTTAGAAAGACTAATATTATTAGCAGGCATAGTCTTTCTTATTTCTTCTTTTACTAGCTCAGGGGTTGCTGCCATTACTAGTGAACTTTCGTAAGAACCTGCATGACAAGCTCCAGAACGAAATTCTTTAGGAAGTTTCGTTGCCCAACGTTTTCTACATTTATCTGGAAAACAAACTTTCATTGTAGTTTCCATCATTATTTTTTGACAAGCAGTTTCAATAGATTTTATATGTTCAGGCTCAAGGTGGCTGTTAGCTACACAGATATAGCGAAACCCTTGTTTAAATAGTGAAACACAAATATCTTTTATTACTGCAATAGCAGTGTTAAAACCTAGGGAAATTGACCCAGGAAAATCACTTGAAAAATCTGTTACACTGTAAGAAATAGTAGGCAGGACTAGAGCAAATTTCCCTGTTTTTGTAAGTTTATCAGCAGCAATAGAAGCCATTGTTTGAGATATAATGCTATCAGTAGAAAGCGGCAAATGAGGGCCATGTGCCTCAGTTGAGCCTATTGGAAGAAGTAACACAGTTTTTTCTTTTGGGTATTTTGAAATTTCAACCCAAGTTTTGTTATAGAAACTATAACTACTCAATATACTCATATAAGTTAATTATATTTTAGTTACAAGATATTTTGTTAAAATATGCATAGATTAAAATTTTTAATATCTTATCATAGCAGAGAAATTGGCTATAAGCTCATTTTGGGAGAGTTTTAAGCTATATTGAAGTTATTTTAATTAATTGCGGTTGATAAAATATTGCTGTATGCTTTAGTAAACGAAATTTCCTACCATCTTGTTAACAATACAGTTAATAATACTAATAATACTTAGAAACCTTGTAGTTTTAGGAGGTAAAAATGGCGGACAATAACATAAAGATCAAAAGTGTTAATGTCCAAGAGCGGTGTGAAGTGTGCCACCAATCGGACATGTTTGATCCAGAAACCCAATTTTGTGGTCGTTGTCAGCATATTGCCTTAGTTAAGGTTAGTAATGAAGAAAAAGTTAATGCTGCTCCATTACCAGAGTTCTTAGCTCGTCGTCTTAGTACTAATACTGCTATTCGTTGTAATAATTGTAACCAGTTCATTATGAGCCGTGAAAGATCTTGTCGTCATTGTGGAACATATGTTAGGCTCGAAGAATCTGCACAAGCTGTTGAAACAGAAAAGTTTTTAAATGAAACCTTTGACCGGGTTAATGGTTGTAAATCTGCCTCAGGATTAAGTTTAGATTTTTTTAAATTTCACTTTTGGTTTTTCCCTTTACTTATTCTTACTCCTATAACATCAATAGCTTCCTTTATTTTATTTTTACGAACTCTTTGGCTTGGTATTCGTTGTTGGCTTAGGCTTTCTTACCTTAAAGAGTTAACGGATTCAAGAATTGAAGAATCTTATAGGGATATAAAGTTAGCTCTAGGCAAAAGTGCAGGAGCTTTCTTAATCATGGCTGTTTTAGGTGTAACTATTGCTTATAGCGGAGCAATGGCATTACCTATGTTTTGGGATAATTATGCAAAAGGACAAAGAGAATTTAACGTAGGTAATTTTTCTAAAGCAGAAAGCTTATTTGCAAAAGCCATATCCAACAATCCTAATAATCTAGATGCACATATTTACTATGCTCGTTCTATATGGGCACAATATGTTAATGATATAAATGCAGACAAACAGCTTAACAAATCTATTTTGGATCGTTCTGTAACAGAATTTCGAGATATTTTGCAAAGGACAAATGATATAAAAAAGAAAGATGAAATATATCGTGAACTTGCAAATATTTATAAGACTATTGGCAATCGAACAGAACATGAACAATGGTTAATTTCTAGAGCCCATCTTTCTGGTCAAACAATAGAAAACCAAACAGATTCTTATATAAAATTGGCTACTTTATATGCTAATGATGTTACAGATTTGATGCAAATATATGCGGTTAAAGAAAGAATAGAACGTATTTATCAGCCTATAAAAAATTGGAAACCAGAAGATAGCAATAAGCTACAAGATTCAGCTAGAAAAGCTTTTTCTTATTTGCAAGAAGCTGATTTAGTAGATTCTAAAAATTCTGAAATAAATACATTGCGAATAAATCTTTACAGAGAGTTTGATAAAATAGGCTTAAAAGCAGAAGAAAAAACTGGAGATAAAGTTATTGAATTTGCTTTTTAATAATTGCTTTTGTGAAAAGAGATTATCAAAAACTATGGTTTTTTCGCCCTTATTAGATAACTTTTTTGGTAGTGTAAAATTCCTTGCAGATACTTTTTTCAAAATCAATAAATTACAAATAAAGCTTTGTAAGTATGCATGTATTTGGCTATTTTTATCGTTTATTTCAACTAATAGTTTGTATGCACAAGAAAATACAATTTCTAAAACTGATTTAGTCCAAATAAAACAGAAATTAGTTAATTTAATAAATCAAAATAGACAAAGCAAAGGACTTAACCCTGTTGAATTAGATGAACTAGCTGGTCAAGTTGGTGAAGAGCATTGTCAGGAAATGCTAAAAGAAAATTACTTTAGCCATTGGAATATCCTTGGCTTAAAACCCTATATGCGTTACTCTCAAGCAAATGGTACAGATTTAATATCAGAAAATCTTTCTTTTGCCGAAGGAGGGCCATTTTATAATACATTAACAACATTAGAAGGGGCTTTAGTAGAAATGCATCTTCATATGTTTGAAGAAGAGCCTCCTAATGATGGGCATCGGCAAAATATTTTATATCCTCCACACACACATGTTGGTATTGGTATAGCATTTAATGAAGGAAAAGTTAAACTTGCAGAAGAATTTATAGATCGTTATGTGGAAGTTAGACCTCTTCCTCATAAAATAAAATCTGGAGAGTCAATAGAAATAGTAGGCAAAACACTAAACCCTAAAGAATTTGAAATAGTTAGAATAAGCCTCTTCTATGAACCTAATCCAACTATGCTAGAAATAGAAGAACTTAACAAAAGAAAAGGGTATTCTCTTCCAGAAGTAGAGACTATAATACTAAGACCAATGCTTTATGGAAATGCTATTTATACAGATGGCTCTAGAGGAGAATTTGAATATCAAAAATCTTCAGGTAAATTTTCTGGTATAGTTAAATTTTCTAAAAGTCCCAAAGGCATTTATACAATAGTAGTTTGGGCAAAAAAAATACAAAAAAATAACCAACAAACAGAGAAATTTCCTGTTACAAATATTTGTGTTGAAGTAGAATAAGCTAAAATAATAGTTAGTAACTAATTGAATATAGATAGTTTATTGGTGCTACTAGTTTGTTATTGTGAAATTTATTATTATAGCAAGTATCTTGGTTTTTAAGAAAAATGAAACGAGTAATCTTATTTTGTTTATTAGCTATTTTAGTTTTTTCTGGTTGTACAGGAGTTTTTTCTGAAAATGAAAAACCTGGGCAAGTTCGTGTTGGAATTGTATATGATATTGGTGGCAAAGATGATAGATCTTTTAATGCTGCTGCTTGGGAAGGTGTAAAACGTGCTCGCAATGAACTAGGAATTAAATTGCGGGATGCTGAGCCAGGGGATCCAACTTCAATAGAACCTTCTCTTCGTGCCTTTGCAGAGCTTAAATATGATCTTGTTATTGGTGTAGGTTTTGCTCAATCTCCAATAATTGAACAAGTTGCAAAAGATTATCCTAATGTTAACTTTGCCATTATTGATGGTTTTGTTTTATTACCTAATGTCTCTCCATTACTTTTTAAAGAGCATGAGGGTTCTTTTTTGGTTGGAATGTTAGCTGCTGGTAAAAGTACTTCAGGCAAAATAGGTTTTGTTGGTGGAATGGATATTCCACTTATTCACAAGTTTGCTGTAGGTTATGAAGAGGGTGCAAAATATGTTAACCCCAACATCAAAATAGTTGAAAACTATGTGGGTATTACAGATGCTGCTTGGAATAATCCTGCTAAGGGTAAAGAATTAGCTAAAAATCAGTATGAAAATGGATGTGATGTAGTCTTTCATGCTGCTGGTAATTCTGGAATGGGTGTTTTTGATGCAGCAGAAGAAACAAAAAAATTGGCAATTGGTGTAGATTCTAACCAAAATGGTATTAAACCAGGTTTTATTCTAACTAGTATGCTTAAACGAGTAGATGTGGCTGTTTATAGTGTAATCAAGGATATTGTAGAAAAACGCTTTAAGAGTGGTATTCATGTCTATGGTTTGGAAAATGAAGGTGTAGATTTTGCCATAGATGATTACAATCGCAACTTAATATCACCTGAAGCAATAGAAAAAGTTAAAAAAGCTAAAGAAGATATTATATCTGGCAAGATAAAAGTTACTAATGCAATGGAGAAATAAAAAAGTAGTTTGAAGATCTCGACAAAATTTAGCACCGGTATAACAGGTTCATTAACCAAACAACTTCCACACCCAGCAGATAAGTATATTTGCTTGCAACCTTTAGGAGCTATTTATACTCCTCAAGCAACTACTTTTCGCACTTTTGCCCCTACTGCTAGTCAATTGACTTTGCGGCTTTATCAAGCTCCTACAAATACTCAGGCAGAAGTTTTCCCAATGGTGAAAAATCCTGTGGATGGAAGTTGGGATATTAAAGTTCCTAAAAATTGTTTGGGTTATTACTATACTTTTACTGCTGAAGGAGATGATCCTGGATTTGATCCAAACAGAGAACTAATAGATCCCTATGCCCGTGCTGTAACAGCCCATAATGGCCGAGCCATTGTAGTTTATGATGATTTTCAGGTCTTTCCTAGACCTACATTTCCTCCACAAGACGCTATTATTTATGAACTTCATATAAGAGATTTTACTATTGACCCAGATTCTTGCGTCCAAAAACGAGGCAAATACTTAGCTTTTACTGAAGAAAATACCCATCTAATAAATCGTCCTGATATTAGTACAGGACTTGAACATTTATCTGATTTAGGTGTTAATACAGTGCAGTTAATGCCTATAGGGGAATTTCATAATGAAGAAAGCTTAGATGAATATGGATGGGGTTATGATGTTGCACATATCAATAGCCCTGATGGATGGTATGCTACAGAACGCTTTGATGGACGCCGAGTCAAAGAAGTTAAACAAATGATAGATGCCTTGCATCGTCGAGGTATAAAGGTTGTTCTAGATGTAGTTTATAACCATACCTATGAAAGTCTAAATAAAAGAGTTTATAGTTTTGAGGGATTAGTGCCAGGCTATTATTACCGACGTAAGTTAGATGGTAGCTATTGGAATGGTTCTGGTGTAGGTAATGAGTTTCGTTCTGAAGCCCCTATGGCAAAACGCTTTATCATAGATTCAACAAAATATTGGGTTACAGAATATGGTATAGATGGTTTTCGTTTTGATTTAATGGGTTTGATAGATTTAGGCACTATGACAGAGCTAGTAAAAGAATTGAAAGAAATTGATTCTAATTTGCTAATTTATGGAGAACCTTGGGCTGGTGGAGATACTCCTATAGGAATTACTACTAAAGGTAAACAAAGAGAAAAAGGGTTTTCTGTATTTAATGATCATTTTAGAGATGCAATAAAGGGAAGTGTTTTTCATGCTCGTGAAAGAGGCTTTGTCCAGTCTGGTGTAAATGTTGATCGTGTTAAGCAGGGAATAAAAGGTGCTATAGATGATTTTGCTAGTGCTCCAATAGAAACAATCAATTATATGGAATGTCATGACAACCATACTTTTGCTGATCGTATACTGCTTTCTACCTTAGATGACGCTAGCATTACGGATCAAGATAGAAGGGCAATGAATAAATTAGGTGCTGCAATACTTTTTACCTCTC
The DNA here is from genome assembly GCA_039812885.1 of Blastocatellia bacterium. GTDB lineage: Bacteria > Acidobacteriota > Blastocatellia > Chloracidobacteriales > JADJPF01 > JADJPF01. The sequence goes on along the minus strand of JBDIBI010000015.1, from coordinate 33,721 downwards.
AAGGCATTCCTTTTATGCAAAGTGGTCAAGAATTTGCTCGCTCTAAAAAAGGAATGGACAATACTTACAATAAACCTGATGCTGTCAATATGTTACGTTGGCAAGAAAAGCTAATTAACCATGATTTATTTCAATACTATAGTGGCCTTATAGCTCTGCGTAAAGCTCATCCACTCTTTAGACTTGCTACAGAAGAACAGGTAAGAGAAGCTATTAGATTCCTAGATACAGATTTAGGTGTGAGTTTACCAGAAAAAACTATAATGTATATATTACGTGATGTTACTGATACTGATTCTTGGACACGAGCCTTACTATTTTTTAATGCTAATTCTAAGCAAGAAGAATTTATGCTGCCTTTAGGCAAATGGGATATCTTTGTTGATGATAAACAAGCTGGTGTACATCCAATTAAAAACTCTCGTGTTAAATTCTTTAGAGGTAAAATTACTGTACCTGCTTATAGTGCTCTTATTTTAGGAGAATTAAGAGAAAAATAGTAAAAACAAGCTAGTAGTTTATAGTAAGTTATTCGCTGTTTAAAACTAGGCGAAACCCTAGATAACTTATATGATAGCTAGGTACAGCATTACTGCGATCTGCTGGTCGAGAACCCGCTACATAGGTATTATAACCAGAACCACGAAGAACATGATTTGTTCCTGAAACTGCTCCAATTGGATCTACTGAAGGAGTGGTTGGATAATTTCCATACAAATCTAAGCACCATTCAAATACATTTCCATACATATCGTATAATCCCCAGGAATTTGCTTTTTTCTGGCCTACTGGATGGCTTTTACCTTCAGAGTTTTTATTATACCAACTTATTTCATCTAAATTTTCTGGATATTCATTACTATTTCCTGCCCTAGCTGCATACTCCCATTGTGATTCTGTAGGTAAACTATAATGTTTTCCTGTCACTTTTGATAATCTAGCGCAAAATTCCATGGCTTCATCCCAAGTTATATTTTCTACCGGTAGATTATCTCCTTTATTTTGTGAAGTATCTGAACTTAAAGACATATTTATTGATGGTAATGATGCTACAACTTTCCATTGAGCTTGTGTTACTTCATATCTTCCCATATAAAAACTTTTTGATATTGTTACTTTATGTAAAGTTTCATTATTATTATGCTCTTTTGATGTAGAGGGTGAACCCATCATAAATTCACCTGCTTTTATTTTCACCATTTCTATTTTTACACTATTTCCTAAATCTTCTATATAAAGGTTTTCAGGAGGGGTTTCTTCTTTTTGGGGGTTAGGTGTTTCTACTTTCTTTACAGGAAGTTGTGGGTTTATAAGTCTTCCTTCTTTTAAATAAATCGGAACTTTAGCTTTAACCAAGGTATTTATTTCCATAGGGGATCTAGTTTCTACTACTAGCGGCCAAATCTTGGCAGTTTTGTCTTCACTGGTACTGAGAATTTTGTCACATTTATTAGAAAATATTCCACTTAATACTGATGCTTCATGTTCTGCAAATGCTACCAGAAATTTACCTGTAGCTCTTTCCCATACTCTAACGGTTTTGTCATAAGATGTTGTAACTATTAGTTTTCCATCTTTACTGAAATCCCCACTTACTATGTCAGCTTGATGACCTTCTAAAGTTGCATGCAATTTGCCTGTCGCTGTTTCCCAAAGATAGCTCTTTCCATCACTGCACATAATTAAAACTTCTTTTCCATCAGGACTAAATTTACTATTTGTTATTGCTGATTGATGGCTAGATAAAATATTAAGTTGTTGTCCGTCTGATAATTGCCAAATACGTGCTGTTTGGTCTATGCTGGCTGTCAATAGTAGTTTTTCATCAGGGCTAAATGAGACATTTATTACAGCAGCTTGATGACCTTTCAAAGTTGTTTTTAACTCTCCGCTGTTGCTGTCCCAAAGACTAACTATTTTATCAGCAGAAGCTGTAGCTATTAATTTTCCAGTTTTACTATAACAAGCTGCATAAATAGTTGCTTGATGTCCTTGTAGCGTATTTAAGAGCTTCCCTGTATTAGTATCCCAAATTTTGGCTGTATGATCATAACTTGTTGTTAGTATTTGTTGTCCATCAGGGCTAAATTGGGCAGTTCTTAAAGCATCACTGTGTCCAATAAGTGTTGTTATCAGAGTTCCATCTGCTACTTTCCAAAGCTTAGCCGTTTTATCTAGACTTGCAGTGAGTAGTAATTTTCCATCAGGGCTAAAGCTAGTAGATACTACTACATCTTGATGGCCTTTGAGAGTAAAAAGCTCTTTTCCATCAGCTACTTGCCAGATTCTAGCTGTTTTATCTTTGCTAGCTGTTGCTACTAAATCATCAGTTGGGTTAAAAGTCGCTGTGGTTATTGTATCTGTATGATTTGATAGGGTAATAGGGGGATGATTTTCTACTTTTGCCAAAGCTACAGCTAACATATACCTTAATGCTAGACTATTTGCTCCTTTTAAGTATGCTTCATTAAGGTAAACAGCAGCCCCTTCATAGTTTTGTTTTAGTATTTCCTTTCGGGCTTGTTCTTCATAAAGTACTAAAGTTTGTGAGAGTTGTTCTTGTGTTTGTTGTCTTTGATAATACATCACAGCAGAAACTATTAGTAAAACAACCATTGCTGTTATGATTAAGCTTCTTCTTATAAATTGGCGTCGATTGGCTTCTGATAAGCTAGATTGAGCAAAACTTTCTTCTAGTTCAGTAAGTTTTCCTTTATAGTGTATTCGCCAAAGTTGGTATTCTGTCAATGCTTCATCTCGCCATAATAAGCTTCTAGAGTAGTTTTTTTCTTGCCATTGCCTAGCAGCAGAACGAAGTTGATCTCTAAGACGTACACCTTCTGCATCTTCTTGTTGCCATTTGATTAACCGTGGCCAAGCTGAGAGCAATGCTTCATGAACAATTTCAATTCTATCAACTCCTTTTTCTCCTTCAGTTGCAACTAGAAGCCTAGCGGAAATTAATTTTTCTAATACAGCTTCACTTTCGCCACTTTTGCCTAACAATTGCAATATCTCTGGACGAGTTAGAACGGCTCTTGTTCCTTCACTTGTGACCAAATGACGAAATGCTTCACGAACAAGAGATTGTTCTATATGAGTCATTTGCAACAACATACTTTCAGCATGACGTGCTAATGCACCTCCTACACCTCCCATTGCTTCATAACTTCTGCGCCTGAGTTGCTTAAACTCTTTGTCTCGTTGTTGCCAAAGTTTTGCTGCTGTAAATGCTAGTAATGGTAAGGCACTAGTTTGTTCTGTAACTTCATTTACAATTTCTACAGGAAGTTCTTGATCTTCAAACTCATAGCCTGCTTGTCTAGCTGGTTCTGTAAGGATTTTAATAAGTTCTGTAGATGCTGGAGTTGTGAGTATTTCTAATGCTTGGTTAAGACGATCTTTTAGAGCTTTTAGCTTTTTAGCTTTTACCAAAAAATCATCTCTCATTGTTAGTACAACTCTAATAGGATCTTCTTCAGAGCGTGCGGCTAAAACTATTGCTTCTACATAGAGTTGTTGTTCCTGCTTGTCTAAACAGAGTGTTAGGATTTCTTCAAATTGATCTATTATTAATAAGATTTGACTATTTTGCTCACTAGCAAATTGACGTAAGCTATTACCTAGGAAATTTATATCTTTTTGTAATTTAATTTTTAAATCTACTAGCTCAATACCTACTTTTGAAAGTTTGCTAGCTAATGTAGCAATAGGGGAAAGTCCAGGGCGAACTGTTATAACTTGCCAATTCTCATCAAGCCCAGCCACAACACCAGCTTGAATAAAAGAACTTTTTCCTGCTCCTGATGGCCCTACAACTGCAAGTAATGGTTGAATACGCAAACGATTTAGAAAGTTTTCTGTTTCTTTTTCTCGCCCAAAAAACAAATTTGAGTCTTTTGCTGAAAAGGTAGCTAAACCTAGATATGGAGATTTTTCTATCAGCTTTGCTGTTTTTGCCTTTTCTTCATCTGTAATAAAGTGTTGTTTTAACCAGTCCCAAGGAGCTTCAGTTTCTATTTCAAATCCATCAGGAAATGAAACTAATTTTGCTGAATTACGACCTTTGCGCTCTAGTAGAAAAACTTCTAATGACATTCCTGGGGTAGGTTCAACTATTTCTATTAATGGCCAAAGTGTTAAGACAAAATGCCCTTGTGCATCTACCAAAATAGCCTTTTGGTTAGTTATATTGCTGGTTTTTAAACTTATTGAACTTATCTCTTTAGCTATTCCCATCCATTTAGTTGCTCTATTGGCTTCTGGAAGTACTAAGTAATAATCACTTAACCAAGCTGTAGCTTTTAATAAATAAGTAAGTTTAGTTAAGAAATGAGCCAGTAAAGTTACTAGCTGCTCTTCTTTTAGTGAAGCATTGGAATTTATTTCATCTTGCATTTGCAAGAGCTTAAGAAATGTTTCATTTAGAAAGTTAAGATGTTCACTATCTATTGCAAAAAATACAGTTATTAGTTCTGGGATAGGAAAAGCATCTCTTTTTTTAGCAAAAGGTCTGCATAGTTCTCTCGAAAGTTCTAACCATTCTAAATCAGTTAAACTATTATGACGTAAATTAGCTATTGTTTTAGTAATTAACTCAGAAGTTTGCTCATTTGTAATAGTACTTGCATAGCTTGCTAGGGTTAATATGCTTATGTACCGTATTAAAACATGCAACACCAAAAATAATCTATCTCTAAATTGATAAGCATTGCGAGCCGCTACAAGGCTTGCAACCATATCAGCTAAAGGTTTTGGGGCATTGGTTAATAAATTTTCTTTAAGTATTTCATCTAGATGAGGTAGGATTATTTGTTCTTGAGTAAAATTAGCTGCTTCACGGAAATCTTTAGCAAACTCTAAAGCTGTTTGATAGCGATCTTCAGCATTTTTAGCCATAGCTTTAGCAATTATTGGATCAAACTTTTCTGCAAATGTTGTAGCTAAAGTTGGAATAGGCTTGTTAAGATGTGCATTCATCAATGTATTCATAGAGCCTTTGAAAGGCAATTTACCCGTAAGCAGTTCATATGCAGTAACTCCTAAGGCATAAATATCACTACGAGCATCTGCTGTAACAGCATTTTTCCACTGTTCAGGAGCCATATAGCTAGGTGAGCCCATTATTCCATGTGTTTTTACAAGATGAGTAATTTTATTTGTAGCTAGGTCAAGGTTTTGTTCATCAGTTTCTTTAGCTAACAAAGTATTAACAAATAATGTTGGATGTTTGGATTCAGCAAGTTGCAAAGAGTTTTTTCTAAGGGTGTTTTTTAAGCTATCAAATTCATTTATTAAATCAGGTAATTTATCTGTAGATAGTTCACTAGTTTTATCAAATGAGCCATTTTGAAGGGATAGATCCTTAGCAATACCAAAATCTAGGAGTTTAGGTAAAAGTCGTCCAGCTCTAGAAATAACCATAACATTAGCAGGTTTAATATCTCGATGAACTATGCCTGTTTCATGTGCAGTATGAACAACTTCACAAATTTTATCTAACAAAGGGATAAAGCGTTCTAATGGTAATGGGCCTTGGGATTTAACTATTTCATTTAATGGAGTTCCATCAACTAATTCCATCGCAATCCATAATAATCCATCCTCTTCAGCTCCAAATGAATAAATATGAGCACAATATGGATGTTCTAAACGCGAAGCTAGACGGGCTTCTCGCTTAAAACGTTCTATTATGTTTATGTCAGTACGATGGCGAGTATGAAGAATTTTAACTACAGCTTCACGGTCTAAAGTAATTTGACTTGCTTTATAAACAGCTCCAAATCCACCTTCTCCTAGCTTTTCCTTAACTAGAAAATCCCCTAATGCGCGCCCAATTATTGGATCCATCATATTATTGCTCATTATTCAACAATCTTCGGCAAGGAGTCCACAGACTTTAGGCTGTGGAGGAATTGCCATTTGATATAGAGTAAGAATAAGAGTAACCATCACAAGCAAAGAGTAGTTTGCAAAAGTTATGCTTAATGGAATCGACCTTGCCAGAAGTAGTGATAATGGCAAAAAAGCCCGTAGCACGAACCGCAACTTTACCAATATAAGTACCAATTTTTTTACCACTAGTAACAATTGCTTTAACTATGTCTCCTGTTTGAAAACCAAAAAACTTCTTTGCTGTTTTTGCGCTAGTGCGAGGAAATCCTATTTTATCTACTTTACACATTTGGCGAGTGCCCTGTCCTGTAGCTTTTATCTCTAGTACTTGTACTTTATCTAGTTTTAGTAATGGTGTGCTTATTCCAACACATGCTGCATCTATGTAATGTGTCTTAGGTAAGTTTTGGCTAGCACGATTAAACTTAGTTAGTCCACCACTACCTGTTTCTATTGGCAAAGCAAATCCCTTTAGCCTATTGTATATTTCCCATCTTGTACTATTTACAGCAGCAGCATCTTTTAATGGTAATTTAGCTTGAGCTTGAACTTCAGGATAACCAAATTCTGTAGCAGTTTTATTAGCTTTCTTTAAGTTGCATTTTTCGCAAGCCAAAGTTAGGTTTGTCACTCTATTACTACCACCTCTGCTTTTTGGAACTATATGCTCTATCTGTAAAGGGATATTTTCTTTCTTGCAATAAGCACATTTACGCTTGTACTTCTCCAGTAGATACTCGCGCAGCTCATAACCAGCTAAAGTCCCTTGTTGGTATTGAACCCCTTTAATTTCAGCATTTTGCATTAACTGAGTATCAAATTTAACAAGTTCTAAGCTAATTCCACTTATTGGGCACAACTGTATTAGCTTTCTAACCCAAGTTTCTACATTAGCTACTCTACTCAGTAGAGAAGGTGCTAACCAACCTTTAGAGCGAGTTCTATTATGAAACCTAGACTTACGATAACGAGTCTTTCTGTTTCGCCTATTACGACGAACTTCACGACGATTATCTAAACTAACTTTAATAGTTTGTCCACGATGTTCTATTTTAGCAGCAAAGACTACTTCTCCTGTTTCTTGGTTAACAATTGCAACACCTGTTTTTTTACTGCCAGGATCTAACTTTAGTTGATAGTTTTGTAAGTCTGCCTTACATACTTCTCGTTTAAGTTTAATTGTAAAAGGAAAACGCTTATACACTGCTGCCTGTCCAGCTTTCAAAAGCCTTCTAGCTTGTCCAGGATGACACATATCTAGTTGTTTTCCCTTGGTATCTAGTACAAATACTTTTTGCATAGTTAGTAAAAACCTCATATTTCTATGGTTATGTTTGCCTCGACAATGTTACGAATCAGTATTTCTTCTAGGCACTGACTTTATACCCTTACGTCTGTTTAACTTAGAAGTTACAGAGCCTAGAACTGGCTCGCATTCTAGGGTGCGTTCTTTAACTCTCTTCGTAACGTAGCTTATTTCTAAGCTTAGTCTGCTCAACTGGGCTTGTTGGCTTTTACGCCCTCAAGCCTACCCGTTTACGGGTAGGTAGTTGACTAGTTATGATTTTGAAGAGAAGGTTTATTTAAGTGGGAAACCTAGAGTTAGTGTTAAACTAACCCTAGGTTGATCAAGTAGAGCTTTTGAGGGTTAGTTTGACATTCTTTCTACAAGTTCATAACTAGCAGTTAAAGCTTCCCCAAGTTTAGAAGGGTCTTTTCCTCCTGCTTCTGCTAGATCAGGTTTTCCACCACCTCTTCCTCCAACTATAGTAGCTAATTCGTTAACTATTTTACCTGCATTAAACTGCTTGGTTAAGTCATTAGATACTCTAACCAAAAGTGCTGCTTTACCTTCTTCTGCCAAGCCTAAAACAACTACACTTGAACCAAGTTTTTGGCTAAGTGTATCAGCTAGTTGGCGCATTCCACTGCGATCTAAATCTTCAACTTTTTGAGCTAAAACTTTTACATTACCAACAGTTTTAGCTTGTTCAAGAGCATTAGAAGCTGATTGAGTTGCTAATTTGAGCTTTAAGCCATCAATTTGTGATGTTGCCGCTTTAAGCGCAGATTGCAACCGTTCAATTTGTGATGGAATATCGTTCCAACTAGATTTGAAGGCTACAGATAAACCATCAAGTAAATTATAAGCTTGTTGGTAGCGTTCTACTGCCGCAGGGCCAGTAATTGCTTCAATGCGGCGAATTCCAGCAGCTACCGAACTATCAGAGACTATCTTAAATAAACCAATGTCTCCTGTTGCTGATACGTGAGTTCCGCCACAAAGTTCTGTACTAAAACCGGGAACGCTTATAACTCTAACTTTGCTAGAATATTTTTCTCCAAATAATGCTACTGCACCTGAAGCAAGAGCTTTTTCTAGCTCCATTTCCTCTTTAGAAAGTTGTGCATTATGTTGGATTTGTTCATTTACCAAACGTTCTAACTCAGCAATTTCTGAATCTGTTAGTGCTGCATAATGTGTAAAGTCAAATCGTAAGCGATCAGGAGCAACAAGACTACCAGCTTGTTTTATGTGTTGTCCTAACACTTCCTTTAATGCTGCATGTAGCAAATGTGTAGATGTATGATTGAGCATAATGCGGCGACGGCGTTCATCATCAACCAAAGCAGCAACTTCATCCCCTACTTTTAGAGAGCCTTTTTCAACTTTTACTTTGTGAATTGAGAGACCTGGCATAGAAGCATAAGTATCAAGTACTTTTACTAAAGTAGACTCATTTTCAAAGATTCCTGTGTCTCCAATTTGACCACCAGATTCAGCATAAAAAGGAGTTCTGTCTAAAATTACTTCTCCTTCAGCCTCACTTGTAGTTGCACTTAACTCGTTAATTTCTTGATCTTTAGCTAGTATTGCTACAACCTTAGCTCCAAGAAGTTCTGTGCCTTGATAGCCGGTAAAAGTTGTCTTAATGCGTTCAGAGAGTTGTTGATAAATAGGTTTAGTTTTAGCTTGTGCTGGAGTTGCACAGGCTACCATAGTTGTTTTTTGAAGTTCTTCTAATGCTTGTTCAAAAGCCTCTTCTGACCATTGATGATTTTGTTGCTCTAACATTACCTTCATTAAATCTTGAGGCATACCAAAAGTATCATAAAGACGAGCAAGTTCTTTATATGGAGGCATTTCACCAGCATGACGTTCTACTAAATCATGGAATTTAGGTAAACAAGTTTTTAGAGTGTTGCGGAAACGTCGTTCTTCACCTTCAACAATTTGACCTGTAAAATTACGAGCTGTAAAAAGCTCTGGATAAGCATTTCCCATCATATGGGTAACAAAATCTATAATTTTGTGGAAGAAAATATCTGATAAACCTAATCTATGGCTGCCATGATAAATAGCTCTACGCATAATTTTGCGTAATACATAATTGCGCCCAAGGTTTCCTGGTAAAATCCCATCTGCAATAGCAAATGCTGTAGCACGAGCATGATCAGCAAGTACTCTCATTGACATTCCTTCAGGAGTATTTGCTACATATTCTTGTTTGCATAGATCACTTATAAAATGAAGGATTGGTTTAATTAAATCTGTATCATAATTGCTTTTAACACCTTGAAGTACAGCACTGATACGTTCTAAACCCATTCCTGTATCAACAGAAGGTTTAGGTAGAGGGTGAAGTGTTTTGCTTGCATCACGGTTAAATTGCATAAAGACTAGATTCCAAATTTCCATGATGTCGTCGCCTGGCCCGTTGACCATATCTGCACGTTGTAGAGAAAGGTCATCGCCCATATAGTAGTGTATTTCTGAACAAGGGCCACAAGGGCCAGTATCACCCATTTGCCAAAAATTATCTTTTTCAGCAAATTTTAAAATCCGATCGGCTGGTGCTCCTACCTTTTTCCAAAGCTCTAAAGCTTCATCATCATCTTTGTAGACTGTAAACCAAAGTCTATTTAATGGGAGTTTAAATTCTTTTAGGAGTAGATCCCAAGAAAATACGATGGCTTCTTCTTTAAAATAATCTCCAAAAGAAAAATTGCCTAACATTTCAAAAAAAGTATGATGACGAGCAGTTTTTCCTACTTCTTCTAAATCATTATGTTTACCACCAGCACGAATACACTTTTGAGATGTAGTTGCGCGAGTGTAATCACGTAACTCTGAACCTAAGAATACATCCTTAAATTGGTTCATTCCTGCATTAGCAAAAAGCAGGGTAGGGTCGTTTGCAGGTAAAAGAGGAGAGCTTTTAACAATGCGATGTTGGTTAGAAGCAAAAAAATCTAAAAATTTTTGTCTAATTTCATGTCCAGTCATGGATTTTAGTTTCCAGCCTTTAGTTAAAATCTATAAAAATCAACAACCCTTTAAGATAGTTTAATTGCAAGCCAACTGCAAGACTTGGTAACTAATAGCTTGCAGAAATTATGGAAAAATTTTCCTTATTAGCTAAATATTTTGGGAACTTTTTTGCTTTTCAATGGTTGAAATCTATAGAGGCTTTATTTATTGCTCTTATGGTCTTGGGAGGATAAGGTGATGCTCAGAAGAAAACTGTTGGTTGCCGCTGTAGTGTTAATGTTTTGTTGTCCATTTATTGATGGTAATGTTTGGCTTTTTGCTTTACAACAGCCTCGCCAAGCTCCTATTGCCCAACGCACAGAAACTACTGCTAAGCCAAAATCTGAAATTGACCAACCAAATGCAGTAGAGCTTTCAAAAGAAATACGCCAGTTAACAAAAGAAATTAGAAAACTTGGAGCTCAGCAACGTAGAATTACAGACTTGCTTTTTTACAAAATAGAGCAAGAACGATCAGATAAAATAAAAGATAAACTTGCTGCAATTGAGGCTCAACTCAATATTTTAACGTCCCGCCAATCACAACTAGATTTTAGACTTAAAAATATTGATAACGAGTTACTAACTAGAACTTTTCTTAACCGTAGTGATGGTGAAAAGGCAATTAGAAAAGAAGTAGAAGATGAAAAAGATCGCATCAAAACAGAACAGTCTCGATTAGAAGTAGAAAAACAAAAAATACTTGATGAAATTAGAGTTAGTGATATTCAAATAGAGTTAATTAGAACTCGGTTGCTTTCTGGAACTGTTGTAAAATCTGATGATGACTCAAGTTTAACAGACTATTTTTATCAACCAACACAAACTGATAAACAAGAACTTGATACAGAATCAACAGAGAAAAATAAAAATTAGCGGCTTAAAATTTAATCTTTTATAACTACAAAAGAAGTATTTTGACTTACTGTGAAGTGACAAAGTAGTCTTTAATTGCTCCTTTGGCTTTTAGTTGTGCTGCAACTTTTTTAGCTTCTTCCATACTTGTAAATCGCCCCATACGAACCCGAAAAACTGTTTTCCCTCCAGCATTTCCTTCTGCAACATAACTTGGTAACCCACTATTACGTAACTGATTAGATAATACTTCAGCTTCTTCTCGTTTTGATAAAGCTCCTACTTGGATACTAAAATTTCCTTTTCCTGTAGATAACTTTTCTGTAATAGATTCATTCTTCTCAATTTGATTAGGTATTTTTGTTGTAGGTGTAGGGTTTACAGTAGTTTCCTTTTTGTTTGTTGCTATAGCTGTATCATCTTTTTTATCTATAACAGATCTATCTGTTTTTTCTGTTTCTGTGTTAGAAGCAGTTTTGCTTGCCTTAGTTTGAGTTTTTTCTGAAGTTTTTCTTCTTGAAACACTTGGAAGCTCTGAAATTGGAATTGTTTGGATTTTAGGTAGTACTACAGGAGTTGTTTGAGAATTTTGACTACTAGAATTGCTTGTAATGGAGTTCTTAGAAATAGAATTATCTGTATCTATATTATTAGTCGGTAAATTAGTAGTAGATTTGTTACTATTACTAGCAGATGAGTTATTAATAGGTAAGTTATTAGTATTATAATTGTTAGTTGTTTGTTCAGTTGTTTGTTTATAAGTTTGCTCTTTTACTAAAGATTCAGAAGCACTTTTAAGGTTTTTAATATATTTATCGAGTGCCAGTATTTGTTGAGAGACTTCATTTACACTTTTATTATCACCTAAACTTTTATAAGTTTTGGCAATTAAGGATAAAGAAGTTTGTTCTTCTACAGGATCGTTAATCTTTTGCCAAATAGATACTGCTTGCTTAAACTTTTCTAAAGCTTTTGTTTTATAAATATAGCCAAAGTAAGTTGCATGGATAAAATATCTATTATTCTTTTGCTCACTACGAACCATATAAAGATATCCAATATTGTTAAACGTTGTTGCTTCTCCGCGCAAATCAGCTATAGAACGTTTTTTATCCAATGCCTTTTCAAATTCTTCTAAAGAATCATCATAATTTCCTAATAGCATATAACTTCTACCTAGGTTATTTAGTGTGGATGCTTCCCCAGTAGTATCCCCAACAGACTTAAATATTGCTAATGCTTCTTTATGGTATGCTAAGGCATTGTCATGGTCTTGCAAAGTTGTATAAATGTTCGCAATATTACTTAAGGAAATAGCTTCTCCTCGCTTATCTCCTAGAGATTTTTTAAGAGTTCTAACCTGTTGATAGTAATTAAGTGCTTGTTGATATTCGCCTAAATCTGTACAGGTTTTACCTAATCCATTTAGACTAAGTATAAGCCACTGAGGATCTTTTAGTTTATTTGCAATTTGTTGAGCTTTCAGATGATAATAAAGAGCACGACGATTTTCTTTTATGACATTGCAGACTGTTCCAATAGCATTAAGAGTTGCTACTTCCCATAAAGGGTTATTTTGTTGTTGCCAGATTTTTAGAGATTGTTCAAAGGTTTGTAGACTTTCTTGGTATTGTCCAAAGTTATAGTAAATAGTGCTAATAGCATTAAGAGTTGCTCCTTCTCCTTCCAAATCATTCACTTGTTTCCATTGTGGTAGAATTTCTGTATATAGACTAAAAGCCTTTTGCAAGGATTCTTTAGTATTTTCTAATCTTAAGCGTTCTGCTTCGCTATATGCCGAATGTAAAGTAATTCGGATTTTATCGTCTTTGGTAGCTAGGTGGATATCTTTAACTTTTAGTCCATAGCTAACTATGTTATTAGGATTAAGAGGACTGGGCATAATAGTTAATGTGTATGTACCTGTAACTTCTACTAGTACAAATATTCCTACTTCTGGATCTTGTGGGCGATCCGTGCTGGCTACTTTAATTAGTTGTTTATTATTTGGATCAAAAAGAGTTGCAACTACATCAGCATCATTTTTAATAACTGCTAAATGTAAATATTCTCCTTGAGTTAGCTTAATTTCATAGTTATGTTTTTCTCCTATTTTTAGCTTGCTTTGAGTAATAATATTGTTCTTTGATAATATGGTGCTTGTTTGATCAGCAATTCGGCGTTTTCTCAAATTAGTTTCAGCTTGTTGACCAAATCCGGAGGAAACCAAAAACAAAGCAAGCCAAAGGCAAACAAAAAAGTAAGTAGATCCAAGACTTTTTGCTCTCAAACTTATTAACATAACTACTATTTCCTTGAACTTTAGTGGCAGTTTTGATTTGTAGGGAAATAATAGCATAAGCCTTTTGTCAACTGTATCCACAGATTATTGTTTATCTATTAATTTGCTTAGCTGGGCTAGTGACTAGATTCAAGCTATAGTAGAATCCCTTGCTAATTTAATATTTCATAAAACTAGCTTTAGATTGTTAAAGTTAAAATAAGCGTTTGTTAGAAAGGCACAAACTTGTTTATATATCAAGATCATTTTGATAATTTATTAGAATATTGTCGTAAGGAAGATTGGCAGGGCTATGACCCATATGATGGTTTAAATAGTTCTCTTTATCAAATAATGCCAAATTCTAAGTTTTTGCGAATTGCTTTAATTCAAGTAATAAAAAGATCTCCAATAAATTTTCGGCCTTTAGTAGGTGTAGAGAAGGGCGAAAACCCTAAAGGTTTAGCTTTGTTTGTTCGAGCTTTACTAAGTGCTTATCAGGCTACAAAGCAAGAAAAATATCGTCGTGATGCAGAAGAATTATTAGAAAGATTATGGGCGTTGCGCTCTCCAGGTTATGATGAGAGAATGTGTTGGGGATATAACTTTGATTGGCAATCACGAGCCTTTTTTGTACCTAAAAATACTCCATCAATTGTATGCACAACTTTTGTTGCTCAAGCCTGGCTAGATCACTATCAGCTTTTCAAAGAACCTAGTTCATTAGAAGCAGCACGCTCTGCTTGTCAATTTGTACTGCAAGATCTAAATAGAAGTGAAGGTAAAGAGGAGTTTTGTTTTAGCTATACTCCTTTAGATAAAAGCCAAGTCCATAATGCTAATTTGTTAGGCTCAGAATTATTAGCTAGAACTGCTAGGTTTACTCATGAAATAGAGTTAATTGAAGCTGCAATAGCTTCAGCTCGTTTTAGTGTAAATAGGCAATCTCAGGATGGCTCTTGGCCATATGGTATGGCTAGCAATCAAACTTGGATTGATAGTTTTCACACAGGTTTTAATTTAGTTTCACTAAATGTGGTTATTCAAAACTGTGAAGCTCAGCAATGGCAATCTATTCTAAATAAAGGTCTAAAATACTATTTAGATAATTTTTTTCTTGATGATGGTACACCTAAGTATTACCACAATAACACTTATCCAATAGATATACATTCTGCTGCACAAGCTATAGTTACTTTTGTGTACTTAAAAGATTTAATTCCTGATTATAAACAACATATAGACAAAGTTTTAGGTTGGACAATAAAAAATATGCTGGATAAATCAGGATTTTTCTACTTTCAAAAATCTAGTTACTCAGTTAACAAAATATCTTATCTCCGTTGGTCTCAAGCTTGGATGGCTTATGCTTTGGCCTTAGCAAATTATGGTAGTATTAATTAGTTGAGTTGAGGAAATGTTGATAATTAAATATAGGGGCAAAACTCTTTGCCCCTACAAAGTTAAACATTACTTGGCTTTAATCTTAAAAGTATTACTATTAGTTAAAAAACTTACTCCATTACTAGTACGTGTAACTAACTGTATACGAGCCATTTTTACTTTCATTTTAGGAACTGCCCAAGTAAACATTCTATCACTTGCAGATAAATTCATTGCTATAGGCATAGAGAACGTTGCTCCACCATCTGTTGAAAGCAATAAATCAAAGCTAGCTGGTTCAACACCTTGAACTTGCCATTTGATGATAAAATCATTTCCGCCTCTTAAAACTCCGCCACCTAATGGACTAATTATATTGATTATTGGTGTTACTACTGTAAAAGAATCTTTGCTAGTTATAGTTCCACTAGTTGTAGTAAGGGAAATAACTCCAGTTTTAGCTCCATCAGGAACAACAACAGAAATTTCTGTAGGTTTAGAGAAAAAGAATTTAGCTGCTACTCCTGCAATACTAACCGCAGTTGTTTGCGCTAGCTCTTGACCTGTAATTGTTATGGTTGTGCCAACTGGCCCACTAGTAGGTGAAAAGTTATCAAGTGTCGTTGGAAGTGGAGTTCCATCTACTCTAAGATAATAAATATCATCATTTCCATTTAACTCATCTTGATAAGAAAGATATACACGATTAGCTGAATCACTAATTAAAGTTGGAATTACTGAAATAGTATTATTACTAGTTACATTGATTGCAGGTGAAAAGCTATTTCCTTGGTCTGTGGATTTAGCTAAGAAAATATCTGGATTTCCAGAAGATAAATCTCTCCAAGCTACATAGACTTGTTGATTTATAGCTAGAACACTTGCGTCATTGGAAGTTTGAACACTTTTAGAAATATTTTTAGGTGAACTAAAACTTGCTCCATTGTTAAATGAATTTGCTTGGAAAATTTCAAAGCGATTTCCTTGACCCTCCAAAGCTACAGTCATAGCAACTTGTACAACACCATTTCCAGATGTACTTAAACTTGGGCGAATGGCAAAACTTAAATCTCCAGAAGCGATTGCTCCATCTGTAAAGCTATCAAATCCATTGCTAGAACGCTTAAACTCAATGCGACAATTGCCATTTTTACAACTTTCATAAGCTAAGTAACTATTACCTTTTCCATCACTTGTGGATGCTGTAGTAAAAAGATTTCTTGCACTGTCACTAATTAAAGAAGTTGGAAATGAAAAACGCTCCCCACTATCATTAGATTTACTAGCAAAAACCTCAAATTTAGCTCCACTTAAAGTTCTTGCTCCATCCCAAAAAATAACTACTTCACCGTTAGGGTTAGTAATAATGTTTGGAAGCTCAGAAAACTCTATATCCTGAGATATAAGCTTAGGTTTAGAAAAACTGCTTCCTTGATCTGTAGAACGGCTATACATCACTTGACAAGAATCATCAGGGCATTCTTGCCAAATCACATGAATGACTTTATCTGGGCCAACTGCCACTTTTGGGTTAATACTTAAGTTATCACTTTTTGAAATATCTATTTGAGGAGAGAAAGAATTTCCATTGTTTATGGAACGCGATAGATAAACACGAAAATTTCTAGTTGTATTGTCAACCCAAACAGCAGTCATTGTTCCTTGCTGATCAATGGCTGTATGTGGCTCAATGCTTTGGCTTACAGATTGGGAAATATTTATTGGTAAACTAGGAAAGTTTTGTTGTGCTAGAACATTTAATCGCAATGTTATAGAGGTTTTAACTCCACTAGCATTTGTAACCGTTACATTTATTGGATGAGTTCCAACTGGTGTTGTAGCACTAGTTCGAGGCCGTACTACAATTTGCTGACCTCGATTTTCAAACTCAAAATTAATTGTATCACTATCAGAATTTGCAACTATATTAATAGTCCTTGTGTTATTGAGTAGCTGTAATAAAAATTCTGCTTTTTGCCCAGCTACAATTGTTTGAGATGGAGTAATTGGAGACATTGCAAAATTATTAGCATTAGATAGTGGAGATAGTAGTTTTAAGCCATATACATCAGGATCTTTACCACTACGATCATCTCCCCAGTTAAAGAAAAACCCTGCTTGATTAGTCAATGCACTTATTTGATTGTAATCACCATGATAATTACTACGTATTCCAATTGGAGTAGTAAGTACTCCCCAATTCGCTGTACTGATGCGTACACTAGGGTTAAATGACTTTCCACCATCGGTTGAAGTTGTTGCATAAACATCTAACATACCATTGTATAAAGAGTCATTGCGACGGTCATACCACATAACTCCAACCGTACCATCTATAGTTACAGCAACAGATGGCATAAATTGGTCTGTGGAAGTTTTATCATCATTGACCTTTATAAGTTCACTCCAACTTATCCCTTGATCTGTAGAGCGAGCTAGAAAAACATCTGCTAAATCCTGTGGATTGCTTGTAGATGGCGCATTAAATGTTACATAAATATTTCCTTGAGTTGCAGAAGAACTGTTATCAACAGCTAAACTAGGAAGACCATTAACTGAAAAATGACTATTAAGTATTGTTCCTAGTAGCTCATAAGTTTTAATTTTGGCAGCAATTACTGGACTAGAAAAGGTTTGTCCACCATCAGTAGAGCGTGAAAAAGTAATTCCTGATACAGAATCATTTCCCCAAGCAAGATTTACTTCTCCTTTAGCTCCAATAGCAATTGTAACTCCTTGAACATTAACAGAAGGATCAACAGAAAATACTGTAACAGGAGGGGAAAAGCTTAAGCCTCCATCATTAGAAACCGCACAAACAATTTTAGAGCCGTTGTTTATACCTGTAATTGTAAAATCAGTCCAACCAACATATACATTACCTCCTGTAACTGTGTTGGTTGTATCTACAGCAATCCAAGGCTTGTCTTGAAAAGAATTATTACTAAGTGGAACAGCAATAAAACTTGGAACGCTCCAAGTTTGTCCAGCATCGGTAGAACGGGAAATAAATATAGCAGAAACTCCAATGCTATTAACCCCTAATCCAGTATAATAAAAGGTTTTACCACTAGCTGCTACTACACCACTTCCAAAGTTTCTACCGCCGGGAACTTGAGGTATATGCGTAGTCTTCCAGTTTACGCCATTATCATTAGAGTAACTAACGGCTCCAATTTCTGTACCTATGTCATTGTAGGCCACTACTATGTTGTTACCACTAACTGCACTAGAGGTGTTGTTTTGTACTCTTGAGCCAGATTCTTGATTTGGATCATTAAGTTGAATGTTTTCATTTCCTGCTACTATTGCTTCTTGTGTTGTTTGATTAAACAAATCACTTTCCAAAGAATTAAAAAAATCAATTTGTGTGTTAGGAAATAAATTAAATAAATTTTGTCTGATAACCGGAAAGTTTTTAAGAGTTTTTGAATGTTTAGAGGTTTTAGAAGAGGAATCTTTAGGTATTTCTCTTTGCCATAATTCGGAGCTATTTCCTGCCATTTGAGCTTTTAGACGAGCTTTGAGCCACTGAGAAACGGCTTTTCTATCAGCATCTTTTGAGTTAAGCAGATAAGCTTGAGGTTTTAGCAGTGGAAAAGATAACGCAGCAATAAATAGAGCTATTAGTATAGTTAGCCTAGCTTTCATAAGTAACAAAATATCCTTTTATTATTTCAGAAAGAGAATTTTTTGAATTATAGATTTTATGCAATGGTGAGGCCAAACGATATTAGGCAGATTTTTAAAATATTTAGCTAATACGTAAGATAAAGAAGTGTAACTATTAGATAACACATCATTTAATCTTCATCTTTATATCGCTTATTTTTATTATAAGCTTTTTGTGCACGCTTAGTTTCTTGTTTTCTCTCTATGTATTTGCTAACACTTTGTTTAGCTGCAAGTGCTTCTGATTCTTTGCGTAATTTCATAAAGCTTTCATAGCGTTCTGCTGAAAGCTCACCTTGTGCTAAAGCTTCTAGAACAGAACATTTTATCTCTTTAGTATGTGTACAGTTAGAGAAATGACAAGTTGTTGATAGTTCATCAAAATCTGAAAAAGTGTCTGATAATCCTTCTTCACCATACCAAAGTTGTAATTCACGCATTCCAGGAGTATCAATTAATAAGCCACCTTCTGGTAAAATAAACATTTTTCTTGTAGTTGTGGTATGTCGGCCACGAGAATCACTTTCTCTAACATCATGAGTTTTTTGAATTTCTTGTGCAAACAGTTTATTAAGCAAAGTAGATTTACCAACTCCTGAAGAGCCAGTAAAAGCATAGGTCAAACCCTCGTAAATAAAGGATTTTAGCTCAGATATTCCTATTCCTGTTTTAGCGCTAACTGAAATAACCGGAGTAGTACCAACAGCTTTTTTTAGCTCCTCAATTTTTTCTTCTGGGTTTTCACAAAGATCTATTTTGTTAAGGACTATTACAGGTTTAGCTTTTCCCTCATGAACCATTATTAAATAGCGTTCTAACCTTCGTAGATTAAAATCATTATCTAGTGCTTGGACAATAAAAACTGTGTCAACATTGGTTGCTACCACTTGTTCTTCAACCTTGCGTCCTACAACTTTGCGGGAAAAAATTGACTTTCTAGGCAATACTTCATGGATAATTGCTTTTTCTTCTTCTGGAAATGGAGTGAAGGCTACCCAATCTCCTACTTTAGGTAAATCCGCATTGGTATCAGCATGATGTAAAAGCCTACCAGTAGTTTCTCCAATAATTTCTCCAGATTTTGTATAAAGTAAGTATTGATGTCGATTTTCTAATGCTACTCTGCCAATTTCAAAACTTGCAGATTTTAGTTTTAGTGAGGAAAAATGCTGGGCAAAAAAATCATTCCAACCTAATTTTACTAAATCAAAAGATTCCATAGATAATACTGAACTTTCTTAAAAATAAGTTGAATTATGTATTGTAGCCTGAAGCAAAATTTTTGCTTCAGGCTGATTGGGTTATGCAACAACAGCTTGATCAGTGATTTCTAAACCACGATCAATGATATCAATACCTTCCATCAATTGCTCTTCAGTTATGCAAAGTGGTGGGTTGGTAAAGAAATTATTCCAACGTACAAAGGTATATAGCCCATTTTCCCGGAAGAATGCAGCAAGTTTGGTCATCTCAGGGGATGTTCCATTAAATGGTGCCATAGGTTCTTTAGTTTTACGATTACGTACTAATTCTACTATGCCAAATAATCCAATAGAACGAGTTTCGCCTATAGATGGGTGTTTTTCAGTTAATCTAGCCATCTCACGCTTTAAGACTTGACCCATTTTGCGAGCATTTTCAATTAGATTATCTTGTTTATATACATCAATTGTAGCTAATGCAGCAGCACAAGACATTGGATGAGAATTATAAGTTAAGCCACCAGCAAAAACTTTATTATTAAAATGTTCAGCAATTTCTTCCTTCATTGCTAAAGCACCCATAGGTAAGTAAGCGCTTGTTAAGCCTTTAGCCATAGGCATTAAGTCAGGTACAACTTTCCAATGATCAACAGCAAACCATTCTCCAGTACGTCCAAACCCGCTCATAACTTCGTCACAGACTAGTAAGATTCCATATTTATCGCAAAGAGAGCGCAAGCCTTGTAAATAACCATCTGGAGGCACAATAATACCATTTGTTCCAGTAACAGATTCAACAAAAATAGCTGCTACAGTGTGAGGCCCTTCATACATAAGTACTTCTTCAACATGGTTTAAGCAGTCTAAAGTACAAGATTCAGCCATTTTGCAGAAGTTGCAACGATAACGATAAGGATCAAATACTCTTAAAACCCCAGAAATCCCAGGTTCATTTGCCCAACGGCGGGGATCACCTGTTAGGGTCATTGCTCCAGCTGTAGCACCGTGATAGCTACGATAGCGAGCTATTAATTTATGTCTTCCAGTATAAAGACGAGCAGCTTTGATTGCATTTTCAGTAGCTTCTGCTCCACCTAAAGTAAAGAAGAATTTATTAAGATTTCCAGGTGTAATTTCTGAAAGTACTTGTCCTAAACGAGCACGCACTTCAGTTGCCATAAAGGGATTGGCATAGGGAAGGGTATCAGCTTGTTTTTTTATAGCTTCAATAACACGCTCATCACCGTGACCAATATTTACACACATTAATTGGGAGTTAAAATCAATAAAGCGTTTTCCATCTGGTTGCCAAAAATAGACGCCTTTAGCTTTTGCTACAGGAATTGGGTTAATTGCAGATTGCGCTGACCATTCATAAATACTATGGCGTTTACAAAGATCTATCATCTCATCAGCGGACATTGCGCCGATTGTTACTGCTGTCATATGTTTTCCTTTCATTCAAAGAAATATGTTCTCTCACATTTGCGATCCTAGGTTGTAGTGGGCAAGCGCGAACTCATATCAACGAGCGATGCCTCGAAGGTTAGATTGCTCTGGTCGAGATGTAAAATAACGATAGCCAAGCAGAACTATTATTATTATCATAAATATCATTGGTCGGCTAGTATCTGCTTTGACTGACATCCAATAATGTGCAATTCCTAAAAAACTAGCATGATAAACATAACGATGAACTTTGCGCCAAAGCTGACCTCCTAGGCGCTTAACCATTTTGTTTGATGAAGTAATGGCTAGAACTAACAAAATAGTAAAGCTAATCATTCCAATAAAAATAAATTGACGCTTAAATATATCTTCTAGGATTTTGCTAAGATTAAAGAACTTGTTAAACCAACCATAGAAAAATACATGCAAAAAGGCATAAAAAAAGGCAAATAAACCTAACATCCGACGATAACGAGTTAAAGTATGCCAGTTGGTTATCTTACGTAAGGGTGTTATAGATAAAGTGATGAGCAAGAAAATTATTGTGCAAGTGCCTAAAGTGTGAATAACAAATTCTTGTGGATTTGCTCCCAGCCTTTGATGATAAGCATCCCAAGCTAGTAAAAGCACAGGTATGATACCGTTGATAAAAATAATTGCCTTATTAAATTTTATGTCACTATTCATTTTACTTTTGATTCATATGTTAAAAAAATGTACGTAAATCCATCTTACTATATAAGTTTCCTACTTGCTCAGCATAACCATTAAAAAGTAAAGTAGGCCGATAAGTAAAATCACCAATGCGCCTTTCTTCTGCTTGGCTCCAGCGAGGATGTGAGACTTCTGGATTAACATTGGCATAAAAGCCATATTCACTAGGAGCTTCTGAACTCCAAGTTGTTCTTGGTTGATGATCTACTAGCTTGATTTTTACTATAGATTTAATGTTTTTAAAGCCATATTTCCAAGGTACAACTAAACGTATAGGTGCACCATTAGCAGGAAGTAAAATTTTTCCATAAAGTCCTACTGCCATTATTGTAAGTGGATGCATTGCTTCATCTATCCTTAAACCCTCTACATAAGGCCAATCTAGCACACTAAACAAAGAAGCAGGGCTTTTATATTGGTTAGGCATTCTTTCAGGATCATAAAGAGTTTCAAAAGCTACATAGGAAGCAGTAGATAAAGGTTCAACTTTTTCTAGTATTTTAGCTAGCGGAAAGCCTACCCAGGGAATTACCATTGACCAAGCTTCTACACAACGCATGCGGTAAGTACGTTCTTCTAAAGGGCTAATTTTGAAAAGCTCATCTAAATCAAAAGTTTTGGGCTTATTAACTAGTCCTTCCACTGTTAATGTCCAAGGACGGGCAACAAAGTTCTTTGATGCTCTGACAACACCTGATTTAGAAGTTGAAAATTCGTAAAAATTATTGTAGCTAGTAATATCTGTAAAATCATTAGGTTTATCATTATTAGCTAAAGGTAATTTAATAGAAGAAGGCTGAATATTTGGAATTTCTTGTTCATTAAGAACAATTTTTTGTTCTGGAATAAAAAGCTGTCTATAGGCAAACCCTGTAGCTAAAGTGCTTGCTGCTAAAGCTCCAGCACGAATAAAATTGCGACGAGAAAAATATAACTTTTCCTCTGTAATTTCGCTGCTTTTAATATCATCAGCTTTTTTTGTTAACATTGTCTTTTATTTCCTACTTAGTTTGCTTAGTGTATGTCTTGTTCTTACCCATAATTTATTTAAACAGATCAATTATTTCACACTAAGTGCGAAAAATTAAAGTAACTTTTTGTAATATCTTGCCTAAAACCATTTTAAAGAATCAATTAGGAGATTGTGATTTTTTTCACTTGACACCTAACTCTTAACATAGGATAATAAATATAGAGCTAGTGAAAATTTTCTCAAGCTTGACAAGTAATTATATAAGCAAATAAGTGTTGAAAGACATTGGTTATATAAAAATATATTAATCTGGGGTAAAGCAAAGCGATACTCTCAGGGTATTAGGAGCAACTATGCAAGTAGCACAATTAAAACGAGTTGCACGTCCTTTCGAAGCCTATTTTAGTATTAATCAACCAGAATTAGGTCAAAGAATAGAAGCAATACGTCGTGAGTTAGGTCAACAGCTTGTCATTTTAGGACATCACTATCAACGTGATGATGTGATTTGCCATTCAGATTTACGAGGAGATTCTTTTAAGCTCTCAGAGATGGCATCACAAAGATCTGCTGAATTTATAGTTTTTTGTGGTGTGCATTTTATGGCTGAATCCGCAGATATTCTAAGCAAACCACATCAAAAAGTTATTTTGCCTGATTTAGCAGCAGGTTGTTCAATGGCTGATATGGCTACGATAGAGCAAGTAGAAGCTGCTTGGGATGAGTTAGATGATTTGGGGATTAACTCTGTGTTGCCTATTACTTATATGAACTCTACAGCAGCAGTAAAAGCTTTTTGTGGAGAAAGAAGTGGAGCTGTTTGTACTTCTTCTAATGCTAAAGGCATTTTTGATTGGGCTTGGGGACAAAAAGAAAAGATTTTCTTCTTTCCAGATCAACACTTAGGACGCAATACCGCTTATGCTAAAGGGGTTTCTTTAGATGATATGGTGGTTTGGGATCCATATCAAGAATTAGGTGGAAATACTCCAGAAGCATTAGAGAAAGCTAAGATTATCTTATGGAAAGGGCATTGCTCTGTACATGCACGTTTCCAACCTTGGCATGTTGATGAAGTAAGAAAAGAACATCCTGGAATTAATGTATTAGTTCATCCTGAGTGTTCTTGGGGTGTAGTGCAAAAAGCTGATTTTGTTGGTTCAACAGAATATATTATTAAGACTATTGCTAATAGTCCTGTAGGTAGCCAATGGGCAGTTGGAACAGAGGTCAACCTAGTAAACCGCTTAAAGAATGAATATCCAGATCGTTTTGTTAGATTACTTGCTCCAGATCTTTGCATGTGTTCAACTATGTTTCGTATTGCTCCAGAAAATATTCTTTGGGCATTGGATAACTTAAAAGCTGGTACAATCGTTAATCAAATCAAAGTTCCAGAAACAGTTGCTCATTGGGCTAGAGTAGCTTTAGATCGTATGTTGGCAGTACAATAACTCCTTAGGTTTTTTTACTAGATTTACTCCTAATCTAAATAGAAAATAGAAATGCTGTTTAGATTAGGAGTTTCTGTTTTCTATTCATAACGTAGTGCATCTATTGGGTTTAAACGGGATGCTGTAATAGCTGGGTAAATTCCAAAAATCAACCCTACACTAGCTGATACACCAAAAGACATAATAATTGAAGTGCTAGTTACAACTGTTGTCCAATCAGCATAAATAGCTACTAAACGAGATGCTCCAAAGCCAAAGACTATACCTAAAATTCCACCAGATAAGCTTATTGTCAGAGCTTCCATAAGAAATTGCAGCATTATATCTCGCCTACGTGCTCCAATAGCTCGGCGAATGCCTATTTCACGAGTTCGTTCTAGAATATTTGCTAGCATAATATTCATGATTCCTATACCACCTACTAAAAGCGCAATGCCAGCAATACAACTCATTACAATGTTAAAAATGTTTTGGGTTTTTTGATTTTGTTCTAATAACTCACGAGGAAGCACTATGGAAAAATCTTCAGCTTTGTTATGAGTATTAACTATTACTTGATTGATAAGCACAGCACTTGCCTTAAGTGTATCTGTTGTTTTAACACTTAAAATAAGCTCATCTAGTTCAGATTCTAGACGCTTAAGATCAAATTTCTTAAGTGCTGTTGTGATAGGAATATAAATATCATTGCTAAAGTCTTGTAGTTTAACACCTTCAAATTCATCTTTGCCTAAATTATTATCGGTTAAAACTCCAATAACTGTAAACCATAACTTATTGATTTTAATTTGTTTACCTATAGGGGAAACTTTGTTAAAAAGCTTTTGCCTAACTCTTGAACCTATTACACAAAATTGTTCATAGTTTTTCTCATCTATTTCAGAAAAAAAGCCCCCCTCTAATAAATTATATTTAGCTAATCTAAAATACGTAGGGCTTACACCAAGAACATTTGAATCATCTGCTTTCCCAGAAAAAGAAAATATTTGAAAAGTTTTAACCTTCTTTTTAGCTGAATAGGTTTCTAATTGTGGAGTTACAGATTGAATTGCTTGAACATCTCTTAGTGATAAACCTAGAGATGTTTCTCTGATTTTCTTTAAATCTTCGTCCTTAAACTCTTTATCCTTTACTATAATATTACGCACTCCCATAGTGTCAATAATACGTAAGCTTTCTTGTTCTGCACCTGCACCAATGGAAAGCATTGCTATTACAGCCCCAACTCCAAAAATCATGCCTAACATAGTTAGAAAAGTGCGTAATTTATGGGTTTGAAGATTTCCTATTGCTAATTTTAAGTCTGATAAATATGCCATTTATGTAAACCCAACTTAAGTTTAGAGTTAGTTAAATTAACTTCTATTTTTTATTAGGATCTTTTTGTGAAAAACTTTGTTTAGCATTAGGTGGATTTAATGCAATAGTTTGACCTGATTTTAGACCTTCGGTTATAACTACTTGAATTAAATCACCTTGTCCAAGCGTAACAGGCTTAGTTTCAAATTGAGTTCCTACTTGAACATAAGCAAAATACTTACCATCTTTTTCTAGTAAGGCACTTCTAGGAACAACTAAAGCTTGTTTTATTTCTTCTGCTTGAATATTAGCTTTGAGTTTAATACCTGGTTTCATCAACGCAGGTTCATTAGTATCTAATGAAATAACAGTTTGGAAATACTTTACAGGAGAATCACGGTCAATGGGGCGGGCAAGATTATCAATATTTTTCACTTTTCCAGTAAATTCTTTTCCTGGGAAAGGATCTAGTGTAACTATAACTTTTTGGTCAATTTTTAGTTGTCCAGCATCTTTTTCTAAAACATAACACTTAGCTTCCATTTTGTTAGGGTTTATCAGGTCAAATAAGGCCATACCAGGGTAAACATTGCGGCCTGGCATTATTGCCCAAAAACCACTATAACGGTCTTTATAATCAACAATTCCAGCTGTTGGAGAAGTGAGCTTAAGTGAAGAAAGAGCCTTTTCTGCTTGGTTAATTTTGGCATTGGCTTGTTGTTGTTCTAAAAGCAAAATAGCTTCATCTAATGAATAAACTTTGCCTTTTAATTCTAGACGAGCATTAGCTAGAAGAATTTTTTTCTCAGTATAATCTTTGTTTAATTCTCCTTCTAGAATTTGACGTTTAGAGTAAATAAGCTCATCTTTTGGCTGAAATTGTGAGATATTATCTAGCTCTAACTGACTAACTTTTTTTTCTTTGACTAAGTCAGACCTATCTACTTCGGCAGCCAATTCACTTTTGCTTATTTTGTGATTTGCTATTTCTAAATTAGATTTTTGTTCTAGAAATTGTAAGTTTAATTGTGTAGGGTCAAATTCTACTAACAGATCGCCTTTGTTAACATAGCTCCCATCGGCTGCAACTGTTGCAATACGAAGGTTTTCTGCTGGGACATTAGGTACAACTAATTTAGTGGTTTCTGAGGATTGGAGTTCTCCAGGAGCTTGAATTTTAACTGCAAAATCTTGAGGTGTAAGTTGTAGAGTAAGTGGAACATACAGAGTTTTAGCAGGGACTAGAAATTCTTGAACTTTTCTAAATCCTGCTACAGCACCTATTGATAAGAGTAGAACAACAAAGATGATAGAAAGAATTTTTTTTATTATTTGCATAATTATTTTGCTTTAGTAAAGTCACTAGCAATTTTATCACCAGCACTAAGTCCTTCATTAACAATTACATCTGTGCCAGTATATTCACCTAGTTTTACTTGTTTTTCTTGCCAACCATTGGGAGTTTTTATTTTTACCAAATTCCCAATAGCTCCAACTTGCACTGCACTAAGAGGTATAGCAATAGCGTTATCTAAACTAGCCGTTTCAAATTTGGCTTTTAAGCTCATTGCAGGACGCATAACAACACTGTCAATATTGTCTAGTGCAATTTCAACATCCAAAACTTTGTTAGGAATATCCCAAGATTTAGAATGAATCAGCCTACCAATAGACTTTACTTTTCCTGTGTAAGTTTGTCCTGGTAAAGCGTCAATGTTAACGTCTACAGGTTGTCCTACCTTAATTTTACCTATATCAACTTCTGGAACATAAGCTTGAGCAAAAATAGTTTTTAAGTCCGGAATTTCCATAATTGGTTGACCAGACCAAACATTTTCTCCAAGCTGAAATTTTTCCCCATTCCAACGGGTTTTATAAACTACTACACCTTCACGATCTGCTTTGATTTGTAGCTGAGCCATGCCTGCTTGGACTTTATTTACTTTGTTTTCAGCGCGAGCTTTACGGCTTACCACTATGTTGTAACTAGCTTCACTAGATTTTTTATACCAAAGTAGTTTTTCCTCTAAAGCAGCAAGTTCTTGGCGAGCTTGCTCAACGGCTAAGCGGTCTTTTTCTATGGTATTTGAAGTTGCTAATTCAGCATTAGTTTGTTGTTTTAGCTTTGCACTTTCATATTTGTGTTGAGCTTCAGCTACTTTAGCTTTAAGACCTTCTTCTTCTAAAGCTATTTGAACCTTCATTTTTTCTTCTTGTTTTTTAGCTTGATCTAGTTCGTTTTGTGCTTGTTGAAGTTCTTCAAATGTTCCTTGAGCTTCAAAATAAAGCAATAAATCATCTTTTTTCACTACTTTGCCTTCAGCAATCATATTGCTAATTTTAAACTGCCAGTGATTTTCAAAAGCTGGAGGGCCACCAAAATTTTGAACTTGCTCTGCTTTTAACACTCCATTTGAGTCAACCGAGAGTTTAACTTTTTTAGGAACAATCAAAAGTTCTTCTACATTAGTTACTGCTTTAGGCATTGGAAAGAACTTTGTAGAAAGAAAAAATATTGAAATAGCAACAGCAGCTAAAAGTACTAGAGTAAAAAAGGTTTTAAGAAGCTTTTTAATCATAGTAAATCCCATAAGTTAGTTTTGAGATATAACAAGTTTATCACTTTGTTGTAATTTGTTATCTTGAGCGATTGCATAAAAATGTGTATCAGAATCTAAAATATTAACTGTAAATGTTTGTAATTGTTCACCAACTAGCTTTGTTACTTGAGCTTGGTTATTGCTAAATATTACAGCGGAACGGGGAACTAGTATTTGTGCTTCTGTATTTGTTAGGTTAATAACAATTTGTGTGGACATACCGGGTTTCATTATATCTGTTAAAGTGTTTTCTAGAGAGAACACTACTTTAAAGATCTTAGTGGTATCTGAACGTGTAGTTCGGGATTTAGCTGCTGTTTGAGAGATTTCTTTTATTTTGGCGTTAATTTTAATATCAGGATAGCTATCTAAAGATACTTGAGCCTTTTGGCCTACAGAAAGTTTTGGTCCATCAACTTCATTAACTTGTGATAGAACTTCTAATTCACTTAAATCAGGTAAATTGATTACAGGAAAACCACTCCAAACTACATCTCCAATCTGAACTTTGCGAGGCTCAAAAATATGATCTGCATAAATAACAATTCCATCTGTTGGAGCTTTGATATTAAGGCTCTCTAACTGACTTTCTAGTTTACGCAAATCTACTTCTAGTTTTTCTTTTTCTAGGTTTTTAGCTTGGTATTCTGATTGTTGTTCTAGTTTTTTCTTATCAATTTTAGCTAAATGGCTAGAATGCTCAGTTTTAGCTTTTTCTAAGTTAAGTTGGCGTTCTTGATAATCTCGGCGAGCAATTAAATTTTCTGGAACATTAGCCTCAATTTTAGCTTGTTCATAAGCTAGCCAATAGCGGCTTAAATCTACTTGCAAATCACGAAGTTCAGACTCATGCTTAGACTTCATTTCAACTAGTTCATTTTCTGCCGAAATAATTTTCTCTTTAACTTCACGAACCTTATTAGAAACAGGGGAGTTATCAAACTCAACTAAACGCTCTCCAGTTTTTATATTAGTTCCTTCAAGTGGCATATAAGTGATTTTGCTTTCATTATCACCAGAAGCAAAAACAGATCTTGCTCTTACTGCACGTAGTTCACCATCTAGTATAAACGTTTTTTCTAGTTTTCCTTTTTCTATAGTAACAGTTTCTAGTTTTGGAGGTGTTTTACCTAATTTAGGTAAAGAGGAAAAACTAGCAAACATATTGTTTGGATTAAAAGAAATGCCACTTTTTAATACTATAGGAATTAATAAAGCTATTATGATTAAAGGAGAAAGCCATAAAATCTTCTTTTTGCTCGATGCTATAGGCAATTGAGTAGACATTATAAAATCCTAGTGAAGTTTTAATAAAATTTACAAAATTTTAATTAATAAAAAATAATAAACTAAAATACTTATTTAATAAAACGGAAAGTTTTTAAAGACTATTAAAACAGTCTTAGGAGTTAAACGGGGGAGTAAGATATTTGTTCCAAAAATACAGGAAATAA
The DNA here is from genome assembly GCA_039812885.1 of Blastocatellia bacterium. GTDB lineage: Bacteria > Acidobacteriota > Blastocatellia > Chloracidobacteriales > JADJPF01 > JADJPF01. Next base: position 4,178 of record JBDIBI010000015.1, on the reverse strand, counting down.
ATACTTATTAGATAAACCTCTAATAAGGTAATGCTTTATTGTTGGTATATAATGAGTTACAAGAATTTTGTTAACTTGTCTTAAAAGTTGGTAGTGAGACTGAAAACGTACTACCTTGATTAGGAGTGCTTTCTACAAAAATTGCTCCTCCTTGAGCTTGAACTAAATGCTTAACAATTGCCAGACCAAGACCTGTTCCACCTTCTTTTCTTGAACGAGATTCATCAACTCTGTAGAGACGCTCAAAGATTCTTTGAATATGTTTATTTTCTATACCAATTCCAGTATCAGTTACTTTAATTAATTGATAATCCCCGCAAGGGTTAGCTGTAACAGTAATGGAGCCATTAGGCTGATTAAAATTTACTGCGTTTTGTACTAGGTTAAAAAGAATTTGCTCTAAGGCTTTAGCATCTACAAAAACATATAAATCTTCAGGAACTTGGTTAGAAAATAAGATTTTTTTAGAGTTAATAGCGTCTTTTAAGAGTTCTGCCACTTCACGAACTGTTTGAGTAATCTTTATTCGTTGCGGACGCATAGCCACTTTGCCTGATTCTATTGCGGCTAGATCTGAAATATCTTGGGCTAGATTGCGCATTCGTGCTGCATGTTTAGCAATTATTTCCACAAACTTTACATTGTTTTCATTGTCATAAAGTGCACCAGAAAGCAAAGTCTCAGCATAGGTTTCAATAGATGTAAGAGGTGTTCGTAATTCGTGAGAAAGGTTAGCAAAAAATTCTCGACGCATTTGTTCTAATGCTTCCAACTTTGTGTTATCAAAAAATGTTCCTACTACACCTATAATTTTTTCTATACCACTTAAATCCGTAGTTGTAATGGATTCTACTTTAAGATCCAATTTCCGTTCACCACTATTAGTATGAAGGTGTATCTTTTTTTCAAAAAGATTTTTTTCTTTTAAGCAAGTAGTAAAACAAGTGTAAATTTCTTTGTTGCGAGTTACATCTGTTAAACGCAACCCTGGTTGATCACTAGTGGGAAAAGCAAATATCTCACGGGCAGCACGATTGGTAAAGACAATTTTAGTGTCTAAATCTACTATTAAAACAGCTTCACGCACTACATCTAGCAAAGCTCTAAGTAGAGGGTTATTGGTTACCTCTTCCCTGATTTTGCTACTATTTGAAGAGCTAAGAATATTTTCATTCATCAAATTCTTCTACCTGTTTAGGATCTTTAAAACGATACCCAAGCCCAACTACAGTTTGGATATATTCATCTCCACCTAACTTTTGACGTAAACGAGAAACATGCACATCAATGGTTCGTGATTCGCCTAAATATTCTAACCCCCATACACGTTCTAGTAATAGTTCTCTGGTAAGGATGCGCCCACGGCTTTCTAATAGTAATTTTAAGAGTTGAAATTCTTTACGGGTAAGAGTAACAGGACGACCACGGAAACGAACAGACATTTGTTCAAAATCTACCATTAGTTGCCCATCATCAAAAGGTGTGGCTTTAATTGGTTCGCTACGACGTTTAAGCAGAACTGTAACCCGTGCTTTTAATTCACGCATGCTAAAAGGTTTAGTTACATAGTCATCTGCTCCTAGATCAAAACCATGTACTTTATCATCTTCGCTACTACGTGCAGAAAGCATTAAAATTGGTACATGTGAAGTGCGTTGTCTTCGTCTAAGTGCCCTACATAATTCAAAACCACTCATTCCAGGGAGGTTAAGATCAAGTATTATTAAATCATAATCATTGCCTTCACAAAGTTCTAATCCTGCTTCACCTGTTAAAGCAATTAGAACTTCATGTGGCTCACCACGCTCTAGATTATACTTAATATTATTGGCTATATCTTCATCATCTTCAATAACTAAAATACGGTTTTTATTTAGCATAACTTACTTTACACAATAGATTATTTTACGTAATTCCAGATAGTTATTTTGCTTCTGGAGTATGTTTAATTAATCGACCTTCTACTAGATAAATTACCATTTCACAAATATTAGTTGCATAATCAGCAATTCTTTCTAGATGTTTTATTGTAAATAATAATTCGACAGCTCTTCTTATAGTTTTAGAGTCTTGTTCCATTGTAGCTATTAATTGGTTATAAATGGTATGAAAAAGCTGATCTGCTGAGTCATCTTTATGAATAGTGTTAAAAGCTAATTGGCAATCTGAACGAGTAAGAGCATCTAAGCTACCTAAGAGCATTTCTTGAGCAATAGCAGCTAGTTTAGCTATTTCTAACCGAGTTTTAAGGTTAGGTTCGTCAATTAATACAAGTGCATGCTTAGCAATATTTACTGCATGATCGGCTATTCTTTCAATTATTTGAGCCGCTCGTGAGATAGAAATAACAAAGCGTGCATCTAAATTCACAGAAAATTTATTAATTAAAAGATCACTACAATATTGATCAATTTCGTTTTCCATCCGATCAATCTCATCATCTTCAGCAATAACTGTTTCTGCTAGCTCTGCATCTCTTTCTAAAAGAGCTTGAGTCGCATTAGCAATTGCTGCTTCTGCTGCACCACCTAAGAGGAGAATTTTATCACGCAGCAGATTAAGTGCATCATCTTCAAACGGCATTTTACCTCTCCAAAAGTAGAATGATTACGTGCTAAAGGATACTTTTTTTTTAAGCTTTCTGCTAGTACTTCTATAGGTAAAATTAGCAGTAAATCCCTTATTTACATAAATTTTACATGACTGTTACAGACTTTTTACAGTCGCTTAACAGACACTTTACAACCATTCATTAGACTACAGACAAATAAATTAAAGCACTCTTAATTCAAATAAAAGTAGGTAGATAAATAGAAAGGTTTTTATGTCAAAGAAATTTTATCTTGTTTTAGTAACGATGCTTTTTTCATTAATTTGGACAGCTTGCGCTGGTGCGCCAGATGATTCTGGAACAAAGACAGATGGTGGTAATGCTGGAAAAGGTGATACAATTTCCTTACAAGGAGCAGGTGCAACATTTCCTTATCCTCTTTATTCTAAATGGATTAGTGAATATAACAAAGCAAACCCAAATGTTAAAATAGACTATCAATCAATAGGATCTGGTGGTGGTATCAAGCAAATTACTGAGCAAACAGTAGATTTTGGTGCTTCAGATGCTCCAATGACAGATGATCAACAAAAAACTTTGAAAAAGCCAATAGTTCATATTCCAACTACTTTAGGGGCTGTTGTAGCAACTTATAACTTACCTAGTGTAAATGGTGAACTTAAACTTACTTCTGATGTACTAGCAGGTATTTTCTTAGGGGATATTAAGAAATGGAATGATCCTAAAATTGTAGAAGATAATAAAGATCTTAAATTGCCAGATAAAGAAATTACAGTAGTACATCGTTCAGATGGTAGCGGTACTACAGCAGTATTTGTAGATTATTTAAGCAAAGTTAGTAAAACTTGGGCAGATAAAGTTGGTAAAGGTACTTCTGTAAACTGGCCTGTAGGTTTAGGTGGAAAAGGTAACGAAGGTGTAACAGGTCAAGTTAAACAAGTAGAAGGCGCTATTGGTTATACTGAATTAGTTTATGCAGTACAAAATAAAATGCCTGTTGCCTCTATAAAAAACAAAGCTGGAAAGTTTGTTGTTCCTAGTCCAGATTCAGTTACTGCGGCAGCTAGTGGCACAGTAGCTCAACTTCCAGATGATATGAGAACCTCAATTACCGATGCAGAAGGTGATGGAGCTTATCCAATATCTAGCTACACCTACCTACTTGTTTACCAAGATATGGACAGCAAAACTAAAGCTGAAGCTTTGGCTAAATTTATTAAATGGGCAATGAGTGATGGTCAAAAATTAGCTAAAGATCTTAATTATGCTCCACTCCCAGCAGAAGTAGTTAAAAAAGTTGAGGATAAAGTTAAGGGCTTAAAAGCTAAAGGCGAAGCCCTAGCTTTATAAAACTCTATAAACTCAAATGGTTGTTAGTAAAACAAAACAATTGATAAAAAAGTAGTTAGTTTAGCTGGGTTATAAAAATTCCTGAAAATTTTGGTTTTACAAAAACAAAATTATAATAACCCAAGCCAAACCTAGCTTAGGAGAAAAAAGTGAAACTCAAAACTTTAGCTATCGCAATTACATTAGCACTATTTTGGATGGGTACAGTTGTATCTTCCTATGCCAATGGTGAAGAGGGAAGAGACAAGAATGTAGT